>NZ_CP141606.1:1224460-2448920 GCF_035593345.1 Lelliottia sp. JS-SCA-14
CGTGGCAAAAACCGGGGCCGTGCAGCCGGGCAGTCGCGTCACCTGGCGCTACAAATTCGGTGGCACACCCACACAGCTCGAAGCCTACGAAAACTGGCTGAAACCGCAGCTCAAGCCGGAGCATCGCTGGATCGGCATGGAGCAGGACGACGGCGCGCTGGGGAAATCCCTCGAGCGTTCGCAGCAGTTTTTACTTCTCTCCGCGCTGCTGACCATGCTGCTGGCCGTCGCTGCCGTGGCGGTGGCAATGGGGCACTATTGTCGCAGCCGCTACGATCTGGTGGCGATCCTGAAAACCCTCGGCGCGGGCAGGGCGCAGCTGCGTAAGCTGATCGTCGGCCAGTGGCTGATGGTGCTGATACTGTCCGCCATCACCGGCGGGATTATCGGCCTGCTGTTTGAAAAAGTGCTGATGGTGTTGCTGAAACCGGTGCTGCCTGCCGAACTGCCACCTGCCAGCCTGTGGCCGTGGCTGTGGGCCATCGGCGCGATGGTAGTGATTTCTTTGCTGGTCGGCCTGCGTCCATACCGTCTGCTGCTGGCGACGCAGCCGCTGCGGGTGTTGCGCCGTGATGTGGTCGCCAGCGTCTGGCCGCTGAAGTTTTATCTGCCGGTGGTGGTCGTGGTGGTGGTGATGTTGCTCGCCTGGCTGATGGGAGGAAGTATGCTCCTGTGGGCTGTGCTGGCCGGTGCCGTGGTGCTGGCGCTGCTGTGCGGCGTGCTCGGCTGGATGTTGCTGAACCTGCTGAAAGGGCTGACGCTGAAATCCCTGCCCGTACGTCTGGCGGTGAATCGCCTGCTGCGCCAGCCGTGGTCGACTCTGAGCCAGCTCTCGGCGTTTTCGCTCTCCTTCATGCTGTTGGCGATGCTGCTGGTACTGCGCGGCGATCTGCTCGATCGCTGGCAGCAGCAACTTCCGCCGGAAAGCCCGAACTATTTCCTCATCAACATCGCGCCGGAACAGGTTACGCCGCTGAAGGGCTTCCTCGCGGAACATCAGATTGTGCCCGAGTCGTTCTATCCCATCGTTCGCGCGCGCCTGACGCAAATTAACGGCAAGTCGACGGAAGGGAATCAGGATGAATCCCTGAACCGCGAGCTGAATCTGACCTGGCAGGACAAACGCCCGGACCACAATCCGATCACAGCCGGAAACTGGCCGCCAAAAGCGGGAGAAGTGTCGATGGAAGAGGGGCTGGCGGCGCGTCTGAACGTCGGCCTGGGCGACACGGTGACCTTCACCGGCGACACCCAGGACTTTAGCGCCAAAGTAACCAGCCTGCGTAAAGTGGACTGGGAAAGCCTGCGCCCGAACTTCTTCTTTATCTTCCCGTCCGGGGCGCTCGACGGTCAGCCGCAAAGCTGGCTGACCAGCTTCCGCTGGGAGAACGGCAACGGCATGCTGACGCAGCTGAACCGTGAGTTCCCGACGGTGAGCCTGCTGGATATCGGCGCGATCCTGAAACAGGTCGGCCAGGTGCTGGAGCAGGTCAGCCGTGCGCTGGAGGTGATGGTGGTGCTGGTGACCGCCTGCGGCGTGCTGTTGCTGCTTGCGCAGGTGCAGGTGGGTATGCGTCAGCGTCATCAGGAGCTGGTGGTGTATCGCACGCTCGGAGCGAGTAAAACCCTGCTGCGGACCACCCTGTGGTGTGAGTTTGCGCTGCTCGGGCTGGTCTCCGGCCTGGTGGCGGCGATAGGTGCGGAAACCGCGCTGGCCGTGCTGCAGACCAAGGTGTTCGACTTCCCGTGGGAGCCGGACTGGCGGCTGTGGCTGATCCTGCCGGTGTCGGGCGCGGTGCTGCTCTCCCTGTGCGGCGGCTGGCTGGGAACGCGGCTGTTAAAAGGTAAGGCGCTGTTCCGTCAGTTTGCCAGTTAATTTCCTCCTGTGATGATTACGCACCGGTTTATCGACTGGTGCGTAATCCTTTAGTAGCACAAAATGATAATACCCCCACATTTAGCAGCACAAATCATTAAAAACCCGACAACACGGTTCGTTTAATTCCAGATATTATCCCTGCGCTAAATAGTTAGCAGTATGTCTATCAAGGAATAATAATGACCATAAAAAAAACAGCGCTGGCGGCAACGATCGGCGCGGCAGTGGCACTGGCGTCTTTCGCAGCACAAGCGGAAATCACTTTACTGAAGCAAGACCCGCAGGCGGGCGATCCGCTGAGCCGTCTTAACTTCACCGTCGGCGGCAGTATTCGTCCTCAGTTCAACATGATGACGGGCGACGGCGACAAAGGTTCTTACAAACGTAACGGCTTCGACGGCGGCACCCGTTTCCGTTTCGCCTCAGATTACTACCTGTTCGATGATATCAGCTGGATCAGCTACTACGAGCTGGGTGTGAACATTCCGGCGCTGTTTGACTGGGATAACCACTACGCCGAAGGCGCGAACGATACTTCTCGCCGTATGCTTTACACCGGCCTGAAAAGCGCGACCTGGGGTACGCTGACCTTCGGTCAACAGAACAGCGTGTACTACGATGTGGTCGGCGCGAAAACCGATATCTGGGACTATGACATGATCGGTCAGGCTCCGGGTAACGGCATCAACGGCGACTACGACGGCTCTTATCGTTCACGCAAAATGCTGAAATATAAGAAAACCGTAGGTGATGCTGACATCTACGCATCTTACCTGTTCGAAGACGGTGAATACCTGCCGGGTAACGGCCTGCGTTACAAGCGTAAAGGCGGCGGCTCACTGGGTATTGATTACCACCTGACCACCGATCTGACCTGGGGTACGGCGTGGAACTACACCCGTGCGGATATGCGTAACCCGGATAACGGCGACAGCAAATCTTACGACCAGAACATCCTCGGTACAGCGCTGAGCTGGACCCCGGACAACTGGACCTTCTCCGCAGGCGGCGGCTGGTACCAGAACTTCATGACCACCAAAAAAGTGTCGGTGAACGACTACTTCGCCGGTGATGCCTGGGGTATTGAGTACTTCGCGGGTTACAAAATCCCGGTCGGTCAGTACGCGCTGAAATCTGTTCAGCCGTATGTGATGGGCGATCGTATTGAGTATGTGAATGGCCGCAACTATCAGCGCACCGACAACGGCGTGGGTGTGAGCTTCCAGCTGGATTACGGTTTCCGCGTGGATTATGAGCACGTGTTTACCTCCAGCACCGACGATCTGGGTGATATGAACCTGGTGCGTCTGCGCTACGACTTCTAAGTCGGAGCGGTCTGTCCCCGGTGGCGCTGCGCTTACCGGGGCTACGGACTGTGCGGTTTGTCCCCGGTGGCGCTGCGCTTACCGGGGCTACTAAACCCTCATCTGCTGTCTAACCTTTGCCGTAAATCGCATATCCCAATCTCCTGCACATTCAACGACATATTCCGCAACATCATGAAATAATTTCAAGGACAGCCGCTTGTGATCTGTGTCATGTTAAACAGACTCTGCGCCGCATCGCACGGTGCAACACAACGCCACACCGCTTTGAAATGGAGATCTCATGGGAATTCGTCACACGCTTCGCGCCGCTGCCGGTGCGCTTCTGCTGGTCTGCGGTTTGCAGGCTGCCCACGCTAACAGCGATCCGCACACCATCGTGTTTGGCGTCGCGCCTGGCCCGTACGGCGACATGGTCAAACAGGCCATCGCCCCTTCGCTTAAAGAGAAGGGCTACAAAGTCGTGGTGCGCGAATTCAGCGATTACGTACAGCCGAATATGGCGCTCTCCAACGGCAGCATCGACGCCAACCTGTTCCAGCACTCGCTCTATTTCACCAAGTTCACGGCGGATAAAGGGCTGAAACTGACCAAATTACTCACCGTGCCGACGGCGGGTATGGGCTTTTATTCTCACAAGATCAAAAGCCTGGACGAGCTGAAAAAGGGCGATATCATCACCCTTTCAAACGATCCGACCAACCTCGCGCGCGGCCTGCGTTTCCTGCAGTCCCTGAAACTCATCACCATCAAAGAGAACATCGATCCCACCAAAGCCTCCGAGCGTGATATCGCCAGCAACCCGAAAGGGCTGGTGTTCAAACCGCTGGAAGCCGCGCAGCTGCCGCGCACGCTGGATAGCGTGACCGCTTCGCTGGTTAACGGCAACTTCGCGATTGCCGCCGGTATGGATCTCTCCAGCGCACTGGCGCAGGAGCATCTCGACGAAAACCTGAAAAATATCATCGCCGTACGTACCGAAGATGCGGATAAACCTTTCGCCAAAGATATCGTGGCGGTGGTTGAGTCTCCGGCCTATCGCGCGGTGATTGACGACCCGAAAAACGTCTATACCGCGTTCCAGAAACCCGACTGGATGACAGCGGCAAAACCCTAATCGCGTACAGGTTTGACAGGGCAGCTGAGTCTGCCCTTTTCGCATTTCTGAGGTAGACATGATTGAGTTAGACAAGGTATGCGTCGACTTTCAGACCGGGCGCGGGCCTTCCACCCGCGCGGTCTCCGACGTCAGCCTGACCATTGCCGCCGGTGAGATTTTTGGCATCGTCGGCACCAGCGGCGCGGGGAAAAGCACTTTGCTGCGCACCCTGAACGCCCTTCAGCGCCCAAGCGCGGGCCGCGTCAACGTTAACGGCGTGGAGATCTCCGCTCTCGACGGCGTGGATTTACGCAAAGCCCGCCAGCGTATCGGCATGATTTTCCAGCATTTCAATTTGATGCACACCCGCACCGTGGCGCAGAACGTGGCGTTCAGCCTGAAAGCCGCCGGATGGGAACGCAATAAAATCGCCCCGCGCGTCACGGAGATCCTCGCCCTCGTTGGGCTGACGGACAAAGCGAATCGCTATCCGGTGCAGCTAAGCGGCGGGCAGAAACAGCGCGTCGGTATCGCCCGCGCCATTGCCAACCATCCTGACGTCCTGCTCTGTGATGAACCGACCTCTGCGCTGGATCTGGAAACCTCCGCCACCATTTTGGCGCTGCTCAAGCAGATCAACCAGCAGATGGGGATCACGATCGTGCTGATCACCCATGAGATGAACGTGATCAAATCTATCTGCGATCGCGTGGCGGTGATGTCCGGCGGCGAAGTGGTGGAACTGGGCGAGGTGTTTGACGTCTTTGCCCATCCGCAGCACCCGTTTACGCAGCAGCTGGTGTCACACACCCTGAACCTTACCCTGCCGGAGCGTTTGCAGCAGCACCTGCCGGGGCAACTGCTGAAAATTCTGTTTATCGGCGATTCTGCCAAGCAGCCGGTGCTTTCGGATGTGGCGATCAAATTTGGCGTGGCGGTGAATATTCTGCACGGCAAAATCGAGTACATCGGCGAGCGTGCCCTGGGGATTCTGGTGGTGCAGCTGACGGCGGATGATCCTGCCGTCGTGGAAACCGCTGTTGAACATATTCGTCATCGTACTGCGCAGGTGGAGGTGATCCGTGGATGATTTAGTGGCCGACCTCGGCCTGGCGTTTAACGAAACTTTCCAGATGCTGAGCATCTCCACGGTGCTGGCGATCATTGGCGGCCTGCCGCTGGGCTTTTTGATTTTTGTCACCGACCGGCATCTGTTCTGGCAGAACCGTTTTGTTTATCTGGTGAGTTCGGTGCTGGTGAACATCATTCGCTCGGTGCCCTTTGTGATCCTGCTGGTGCTGCTCCTGCCCCTGACGCAGCTTTTGCTCGGCAACACCATCGGCCCGATTGCGGCGTCGGTTCCGCTTTCCGTGGCGGCGATTGCGTTCTACGCCCGTCTGGTGGACAGCGCGTTGCGCGAAGTGGACAAAGGCATTATTGAAGCGGCAGAAGCATTTGGCGCGAGCCCGATGCGTATTATCTGCACCGTCCTGCTGCCGGAGGCGAGTGCTGGATTGCTGCGCGGTCTGACGATCACCCTGGTCAGCCTGATCGGTTACTCGGCGATGGCGGGGATCGTCGGCGGCGGCGGAGTAGGGGATCTGGCGATCCGCTACGGTTATTACCGCTATGAAACCCAGGTGATGGTCGTCACCGTGATCGCGCTGATCGTGCTGGTGCAGATCGTCCAGGTACTGGGCGACTGGCTGGCGAAACGCGCCGACAAGCGCGATCGCCGCTAGAGAATCAGGCCGCCAGCCAGGCGGCCACCGCGTTAAACGTGCCCCGAAAAACAATCTTGTCGGCTTTTTTCTCCAGCTGATAGCGGTACATCGGGTCGTAATAGTCATTGAGCAGTGGCGCAAGCCAGGAATAGTGCGCCTCGGTACGTCCTGTGCGCTGCTGCTCGATGAGCGCGGAATCCAGTAACGCGGTGAGTTCCGCAAAGCGCTGCAGTCCCAGACGACGGCGAATGGCAAACAGGCCGTGATGCAGATACTCCGCGTACGCCTGCCAGCCCGCTTCTTCGCCGTAGGCGGCAGAAAATTCATGCCACATGTGCGCGAAATACTCCTCGCGCAGGCGTTCCAGACGTACATCAAAAGGATCCTCCACCACCACGATGGGGGAGTCGACCATCCGTTCGCGCATACATTCCGGCAGATGGTTCGAGCCAATCATCCGACCCTCGTCCTCCAGCACCCAGCGCGGGGTGTCCTTTTTCAGCAGCTCGACGGCCAGGTGATTTTCAAAGCTGGCCTGCGACAGCTGAGCCTGTAGAGTGCGGCCAAACGAAGAGCCGCGATGATGCGCCAGCCCTTCCAGATCGATACCCTGCGCGTGCTCTTTGACCAGAATCGTTTTCCCGCTCCCGGTACAGCCGCCAATCAGCACCATCGGTTTTTGCACCTGCTCGGCGGTGGCCTGAATCGCCGTCTGACGCAGGGCCTTGTAACCACCCGGAATCAGCGGGTAATCGATGCCCGACTCTTTTAACCACGCCTGCGTAATATGCGAGCGCTGCCCGCCGCGCGCGCAGCAGAGATAGCCGTGCGGGTTGGCAAGACAAGTCTCGCGCCAGGCGTTAATCCGCTGCTCGCGCGTCTCGCCGTTGACCAGACGGTGGCCCAACGCCAGCGCTGCTTCTGGCCCCTGGCGTTTGTAGCAGGTGCCCACGGCGGCGCGCTCGTCGTCCGTCATCAGGGGGAGATTAAGGGCCGCAGGCATAGCGCCCTGGGCGAATTCGATCGGCGCGCGAACGTCGATTAAGGGTGTCGCAGTGGTGAGAATGGCGCGATAGTCCGTTCCATCGTTCATGTAAAATCCTGAAAAGTGCAAGACAGCAATGGTGTGGGATTTTACGCGCGTCAGATGAAGCCGGGGAAGGGGAAGATCAACTCCCCGGCATTTAGCACTTATTTGAGTTTGCTTTGCGCCCAGGCTATACCGCTCGCGTACTCCGGCGGCAGCAGGGGAATCATCGCTTCGAGGGTCGCGCTCAGGCGGCCCGTATCGTCATCGTTCAGATTGAGATGGCCGACTTTGCGCCCTTCGCGCACCTCTTTGTCGTACCAGTGCAGATGCACCAGCGGCAGTTTCAACCAGTTGTAGTTCAGATCGGTCCCGATAAGGTTGATCATCACCGACGGGCTGTTCACCACCGGCTGCGGCAGCGGCAGGTCGGTGATGGCGCGCAAGTGCAGCTCGAACTGGCTGATGGAGGCGCCGTTTTGCGTCCAGTGGCCGCTGTTGTGCACGCGCGGGGCCAGCTCGTTGATCAGCAGACCGGCTGGCGTAATAAAACACTCCATCGCCATCACGCCCACGTAACCCAGCTCATGCATGATCGCCGAGAGCATATCCTCGGCCTGCGCCTGCTGGGCAGCGTTCGCCTGCGGGAATACCACGCTGGTGCGCAGAATGCCGTCCTGATGCAGGTTATGGGTTAGCGGATAAAACACCGTGCTGCCGTCATGCGCGCGCGCGCCGACCAGCGACACTTCGCCGCTAAAATTGATGCCTTGCTCGACGATACACTCGCCGTAGCACTCGTCCGGCAGCTCAGCGGTATCGTTCGCACGCAGACGCCACTGACCGCGACCGTCGTACCCGCCGGTGCGGCGCTTGACGATCGCCAGCTCGCCGAGGGTTTCAAACACAGCAGGCCACTCGCTCTTATCCGCCAGCAGTTGCCACGGCGCGGTGACAAGACCCAGCTTGTCGAACAGCTGCTTTTGCGTCAGTCGATCGGCGATAATCGGGAACACATCGCGATTGACGAAGGCGTTGTGTCGCGCCAGCTCGCGGGTGAGGGCGGTTTCCGGCCAGCGCTCGATTTCAGCGGTGATCACGCTCTGCTGAAACGGCACGGCTTCCGGTTCGGCGTCCAGCCCGACGGGCCAGACGCTGATACCCAGCGGTTCACCCGCCTGGCGCAACATACGGCCTAACTGACCGTTTCCGAGGACGCAAACCTGCTTCATGCATCACCTCGCGGGTCGGGATTCTCCAGCACATCGTCGGTCTGGGCTTTACGCCACTCGACCAGACGCTGATGCAATTCTTTGTCGTGCGTCGCCAGAATCTGTGCGGCCAGCAGGGCAGCGTTCGCGGCACCCGCTTTGCCAATCGCCAGCGTACCAACCGGGATCCCGCGCGGCATCTGGACGATAGAGTAGAGGCTATCAACGCCGCTCAGAGCCGCGCTTTGCACCGGCACGCCGAGCACCGGCACCAGGGTTTTGGCGGCAATCATGCCCGGCAGATGTGCTGCACCACCCGCACCGGCAATGATCACCTGATAGCCATTCTCTTCTGCGCCTTCGGCGAAGCTGAACAGTTTATCGGGGGTACGGTGCGCGGAGACCACTTCAACGTGGTGTGGAACATTCAGGATTTCGAAGATTTCGGCGGCAAACTGCATGGTAGCCCAGTCGCTTTTGGACCCCATCACGATGGCGACTCGCGCCGGATTATTGCGGGAAGACATGCGTCTTAAAACTCCTGTGGTGCGGAACACACTGCTTTGAGGGCACAGAGAATAGCATTAAATTGTGCCAAGGAAAACGATTGCGTGGCGGTTGTTAACCCAACGTTCTTTGATGGCTGCTGGCTTGTATTCCCTTCAGGGCGGTGCAATACTTGTAATGACGTTTGTAATTACAAAAAGGGTTTTAATATGGGTAGCATCAATCTGCGCATCGATGACGAACTCAAAGCACGCTCTTATGCCGCGCTGGAGAGAATGGGCGTTACGCCTTCTGAAGCGCTGCGTCTTATGCTTGAGTATATTGCTGAAAATGAACGTCTGCCTTTTAGACAGACTCTGTTGAGTGACGAAGATGCTGAGCTGGTAGAAATCGTTAAAGAGCGTCTTCGTAACCCTAAGCCAGTGCGTGTGAAGCTGGATGACCTCTAATGACTTATCTCCTGGATTTTGACGAGCGTGCACTAAAGGAATGGCGAAAGCTGGGCTCGACGATACGTGAACAACTCAAAAAGAAGTTAGCGGAAGTGCTTGAGTCGCCCCGAATCGAAGCAAACAGACTTCGCGGAATGCCGGATTGCTACAAAATCAAGCTCAGAGCATCCGGCTATCGACTGGTATATCAGGTCATCGACGAAAAAGTCGTTGTCTTTGTGGTGTCGGTGGGAAGACGAGAGCACTCCGATGTCTATTCGGAAGCGATCAAGCGAATTCTCTAATCGAAGGGAATTAAAACGGACACTGAATCAGTTCAACGCCGTCCGGCGTGACTTTTACCATCGAGCCTTCCGTGTGCCAGGCACCCAGCACCACGCGGTGTGCGGGTTCGCCGTTGGCCGTCAGGGAGTGAACGTCCGGTCGATGGGTATGGCCGTGGATCAGCCACTGCACGCGGTGTTTTTCCATCACGTCGACAACCGCCTGCGGGTTGACGTCCATGATGGTCATGGATTTGCTGCTGTTGGCGGCTTTACTGCCGGCGCGCATTTTGGCGGCGATGCGGTTGCGGATGAACAGCGGCAGGGCGAGGAACAGCGTCTGGATCCACGGTGTGTGGACTTTGGCGCGAAACGCCAGGTAGCCGGTATCGTCGGTGCAGAGTGTGTCGCCGTGCATGATCAAGACTTTGCGTCCGTAGAGATCCAGCACCTTTTCTTCCGGCAGTAATGTCATGCCGCTTTCGCGGGCAAAACCTTTGCCAATCAGAAAATCGCGATTGCCGTGGATGAAGAAGCAGGGGACGCCGGAATCGACCAGCGCTTTGATAGCGGCGGCTATTTCGCGGTGCAGCGGGTTAGGATCGTCGTCGCCAATCCAGGCTTCAAAGAGATCGCCCAGAATGTAGAGCGCGTCGGCAGACAGCGCTTCACCGCGTAAAAAACGCAGAAAACCGGCGGTAATCGCCGGTTCTTCTGTTTGCAGATGGAGGTCTGCAATAAACAGTGTCGCCACCAATTACTCGCTAACGGTCACGCTAGTAATGATCACGTCTTCTTTTGGAACGTCCTGGTGCATACCGCTGCGGCCAGTCGACACGCCTTTGATTTTCTCAACCACGTCCATACCTTCAACCACTTCTGCGAACACGCAGTAGCCCCAGCCCTGCATGCTTTCGCCGGAGAAGTTCAGGAAGTCGTTGTCAGCCACGTTGATGAAGAACTGGGCAGTCGCAGAGTGTGGAGCCTGAGTACGCGCCATTGCCAGGGTACCACGGGTGTTTTTCAGACCGTTGTTGGCTTCGTTTTTGATCGCTTCTTTGGTCTCTTTCTGGTTCATGCCAGGTTCAAAACCGCCGCCCTGAATCATAAAGCCATTGATCACGCGGTGGAAAATGGTGTTGTTGTAGAAACCTTCGCGGCAGTAGTCCAGGAAGTTTTTGACTGTTTCAGGCGCTTTATCATCAAAGGTTTTGATAACGATATCGCCATGATTAGTGTGGAAAGTAACCATTTTTGCATCCTGTTCCGGTATTGTAGAGCGTCGACCCAACTCTGGGTCACAGATAGAGGGCTGTTATAGCATAACCCTTAGACGGGATCATCTTGCATTGTGTGCTGATTCCGGTCTGAATTATGGGTATTATACAGACTTTATTGTCCACACACGTCTACACGGAATCTTCGATGTTAAAAATCTTTAATACTTTGACGCGCCAAAAAGAGGAATTTAAACCTATCCATGCCGGGGAAGTCGGCATGTACGTGTGTGGTATCACTGTTTACGATCTCTGTCATATCGGTCACGGGCGTACGTTTGTCTCTTTCGACGTGGTCTCTCGCTACCTGCGATTCCTGGGCTATACGCTCAAGTACGTGCGTAACATCACCGATATCGATGACAAAATCATCAAACGCGCCAATGAAAATGGCGAAAGCTTTGTGGCGCTGGTGGATCGCATGATCGCCGAAATGCACAAAGATTTTGATGCACTGAACATTCTGCGCCCGGACAGCGAGCCGCGCGCCACGCATCACATCCACGAAATTATCGACATCACCGAGAAGCTGATCGCCCGCGGTCACGCCTATGTGGCGGACAACGGCGATGTGATGTTCTCAGTGCCGACCGATCCAAACTACGGTCAGCTTTCCCGTCAGGATCTGGACCAGTTGCAGGCCGGTGCGCGCGTTGACGTGGTTGACGTGAAGCGTAACCCGATGGACTTCGTGCTGTGGAAAATGTCCAAAGAAGGCGAGCCAAGCTGGCCATCTCCGTGGGGCGAAGGGCGTCCGGGCTGGCACATTGAGTGTTCGGCGATGAACTGCAAACAGCTCGGCAAACACTTCGATATTCACGGCGGCGGTTCGGACCTGATGTTCCCGCACCACGAAAACGAAATCGCCCAGTCCACCTGTGCGCACGGCGGCGAGTACGTCAACTACTGGATGCACTCCGGGATGGTGATGGTCGATCGCGAAAAGATGTCCAAATCTCTGGGCAACTTCTTTACCGTGCGCGACGTGCTGAAATATTACGACGCGGAAACCGTGCGTTACTTCCTGATGTCGGGCCACTACCGCAGCCAGCTGAACTACAGCGAAGAGAACCTGAAACAGGCTCGCTCGGCGCTGGAGCGTCTGTACACCGCGCTGCGCGGCACCGACAAATCCGTTGCACCGGCAGGTGGCGAGGCGTTCGAAGCGCGCTTTATCGAAGTGATGAATGACGACTTCAACACACCGGAAGCCTATTCCGTGCTGTTTGATATGGCGCGTGAAGTGAACCGTCTGAAGACAGAAGATATGGCGGCGGCAAACGCGCTGGCTTCTCATCTGCGTAAACTCTCTGCGGTGCTGGGCCTGCTGGAGCAAGAGCCAGAAGTGTTCCTGCAGAGCAGCGCGCAGGCGGACGATGGTGAAGTGGCGGAGATTGAAGCGTTGATTAAAGCGCGTCTGGAAGCACGCCAGGCGAAAGACTGGGCGGCGGCAGATGCGGCGCGTAATCGCCTGACCGAGATGGGGATCATTCTGGAAGATGGTCCGCAGGGGACGACCTGGCGTCGGAAGTAAGTTTGTGTTGCCCGGCGGCGCGATGCTTGCCGGGCCTACAAATGAGTGCGGTCTGGTGCCCTCACCCCAACCCTCTCCCACGGGGAGAGGGAGAAAATATTAAAAACGGCAACGGATGTTGCCGTTTTGCATTTATCCCGTAGGCCGGGTAAGCGAAGCGCCACCCGGCTTTTTTCTGCACCACACCCCGCCATATTTCCTCAATAAATGTCACCTGTTAAGCGGTCTCATTTTGGATAACTTAACGCCCCAATAAAATGGTTTTGCGCATTTATTCACCCTATAATCGCTCGTCTATTATTCCAACTGGCATGTGACGTTAATTCCTTGACGTGAACCAAAGTGGATATTTAAAGGATAAGCTCGTGATCGTTACTGATAAATTCCGCAAATATGCTGGAAGGCCGCTCTTTTCGTTGATGATTATCTCAACGCTATTGGTAACCGCCGGTTGCCAGCAAAATAAAACAGCGAATAAGAAGACAATGTCAGGCCCGACAACGTCTTACGTCCCGGCACCTGTGCTCACTCCAGCCGCCATGCCAGAGCCGCAGCCAGCCGCGGCGAGCGCAGAAGGCTCGGCATCGACCTGTCAGCGTGAACTGGTCGCATTGTCCAAAATTAGCCCGCGTCTGTATGCGCAGAAAAAATCGATATTTAATGAGTTATTAGCCAGTGCTTCCGTTTATACCGCCGTGCGCGAAGATATTACGGTGCAAACAAAAGATACCATGGACGCGTTTTATAAATTTAAAACGCAGAAAATATGCAGCGATATAGAACAAACGGTTCGACAGGCGTTGATTAGTCGAGTGGAGAATACCAATTGAATATATTCCGATTGAAACCTCTGGTTATCTCGATTCCGGTTTTACTGAGCTGCATCCTGGCTCAGACCTCGCAGGCCGGTGATAACGCCGCGGCGGTGAAATCGCTGGATTCGATTACCTCTCAGTCCAGTGAAATTCCCTCTTTGCTGATGGAAACGCCGGTCAACCTGCCGGATGCGGAAGAGATCGCGCCGTCGAAGCCAAAAGCGGCACCGATGCACAAGAGCGCGGGCTATCGTCTACAAACCTCGCAGGCGCAGACCGACGCACTCAATGCCCAGGTTGCGGCGCTGAAAGCCGAGCAGGAAAAGAAAATCGCGGAGCTGGCGAAGCAGTACGCCTCGTCACAGGATTCCACGACCAAAGCGCAGCAGCAGAAACTCGCCGACAGCGAGAAGCAGTTGGCAGACCTGCAAACGAAGCTGCAAACCACCGCGCAGCAGCTGGAAAGCGCCAACAAGCAGATCGCCGATCTTACCGCGACGCGTCTGGACGAAGGCGAAGAGACCGCCCAGCTTAAGCAGTCCCTGGCGGACAGCCAGAATGAAACGGCTGCGCTGACGACAAAGCTGGCGGCGCTCACCGCCGATCAGAGTGCGAAAGCCACCGAGCTTGCCTCTGTGAAGAAAGCCCTGGCGGACAGCAACGGGAAATCCACCGAGCTGCAGACCAAATGGCAGGAAACGACCGCGAAGCTCGATGCGCAGACCAAACAGATGGCGAGCCTCAAGACCACGCCGGAAACGCCTGCGCCTGTCAGCAAGGAAGACATTCGGGCCTATGCGCTGGGCGCCTTCTGGGGTCATGACGTGCTGAACGCGATGAAAAAGGTCGAGTCCGATGGCTTCAAGGTGTCCCAGCCTCAGGTCGTCAGCGGCGTGACGGATATGATGAGCGGCAAGTTTAAAATTCCGAAAGAGAAGATGCTGGCTGAGCTGCAGGAGATGGATGCCAGCGTGACCGCGAAATCGCAGCAGCCTGCGCCGACGGATGCCGCCAACAGTGATTTCATCACGAAGTACAGCAAAAAGCCGGGCGTCAAAAAGTCGGAGATGGGTTACTACTATCGCATCACCGAGAAAGGTCGCGGCGCGATTAAAAACAGCGATATCGTGGCGATTGCGGTGACCGAAAGCTTGTCGAATGGCAAAGTGATCAAGGACATGAACAAAACGGGTAAAGTGCTGGCGCTGCCGCTGGACAGATTCCCGCCGCTGTTCAAAACCGCGATCAGCATGATGAATAATCAGGGCAAACTGCAGATGGTCGTACCGCCGGAGCTGGCGTACGGTGAAGCGGGGAGTCCGCCGAATATTCCACCGAATGCGACGATGGTGTACGACGTGAAAGTCGTGAGTATCAGCCCCGCTAAGTAATGCTGTAAACCCTAAGCGCCCGACGGATTCGGGCGCTTTTTCATTTCTAGGCCGACTCACGGGCGATCAGCTGCCCGGACAGGGTGATGCGCTGCGTTTGCAGCTCTGGCTCTTTCAGCTTGCGAATCATCAATCCGGCCGCCTGACGGCCCGTCTCTTCGCTCGCCGACGACACATAGGTGAACGACGGCGAGGTGAGATTCACGTGCAGCATATCTTCAAACCCCACCAGCGCGACCTGCTGCGTCAGAAACACGTCTTTCCCGACCGTGCGGCCCACCTGATGAATGCCGGAAATCGAACCGATCATCGCATCCGGCGAATGGCAGAGCAGGGCGGTGATGGTGTTGTTTTTCTCCAGCAGCTGACGGGTGATAAACCCCGCCGCCTGAGTATCATCGCTACAGACCGGAGAGGACTCTTCGCGGTTCACCAGCCCGTACTGGGTCATCGCGCTGCGAAAACCTAACAGGCGCTGCTCGCGGATCAGGCAGCCTTCCCGCCCGCCGATGTAGGCGATATTGCGGTGGCCGCGTTCAATCAAATAGCGGGTGGCGAGATTCGCCGCCTGGCGATTATCGCGCATCACCAGATTGCAGGGATCATTGAGTAAGGACTGAGAAACCACGACCAGCGGCAGCGGGCATTCGCGGATCTGCGACGGAAGACTGGACGTTCGCGTATCGGACGACAAATAAATCACCCCCGCCACGCCCTGCTGTTTAAACGAAAGCAGGCAGCGCTCAAGATGTTCGTGATCGTTAAGCGGCTGCCCGAGGAAGACCATAAAGCCCTGTTTTTCCAGCTCCTGCACGATGCTCGCCATCACTTTGATGGAGAAGCTGTCGCTGAAATCGCGCAGGATCAGGCCGATAAGATTGGAGGTGTTGGCGCGAAGATTGGCGGCAGCGACGTTATGAATGTAGCCGAGCGTATTGATGGCAGCCTGGACTTTCTCAATGGTTGCCTCTGAGATTTTCCCTTTCTGGCGCAACACCAGCGAGACGGTGGAGACCGACACGCCAGCCTGTTTTGCCACATCAATAATGCCGACTTTCTTCAAACTCGCTCCCTGAAATTTCCTGATTATCAGCCGGATAAGACACGTCACCCAGAGTACAGGAGACGTGCCGGTCCGGCATCTTATTATTTACCGATCATGGTGGACATGGTCTGGGCGATAAACTGTGCTCTGGCACCGAAAATCACCTGAATACCGTTGTCGCCGACAAAGACCACGCCGCGCGCGCCGAGTCCGTTGAGTCCGTCTTTATCCACTTCATCACTCTTCGCCACTTCCAGACGCAGACGGGTGATGCATGACCCGACGGAGTCGATGTTCTTCGCGCCACCCAGCAGGCCGATGATTTCGGTCGCGATTTCGGTGTCGGTTTTGTCGTCCGTCGTTGCGGTCACTTCCGTACGCCCCGGCGTTTTGACATCGAAACGACGGATCACGAAGCGGAAGGTGAAGTAGTAAATCAGCGCCATCGGAATACCGATGATCACGGCGTTGAGGAAGTTGGTCTGGTAGCCGTTAAACGACGGCAGGATACCAAAGGAGATGTAGTCAATCAGGCCCGCAGAGAAGGATTTGGCAATGTGGGCGTGCAGCAGATACATCGTCATGTAGGCCAGGCCCGCCATGATGGCGTTAAAGACGTACAGGATTGGCGCGACGAAAATAAAGGTGAACTCAACCGGTTCGGTGATGCCCGTCAGGAAGCAGGTCAGTGCCGCCGAGAACAGAATACCGAAGGCGATTTTTTTGTTCTTGGTGTAGGCTTCGTGGTACATCGCCAGACAGGCCGCAGGGAGTGCGAACAGCATCAGCGGGAACTCGCCCTGCATGAATTTACCGGCGTTCTGGTAAGTGTCGCTGCTGAAGGATTTGGTGCCTTCTTCCAGCATTTTGAACCAGATAGTCTGATCGCCGTGGATCACCTGGCCCGCCTGAGTGGTGTAATCGCCAAACGAGTACCAGAACGACGGATACCAGATGTGGTGCAGGCCGAGCGGGATTAACGCACGTTCTACCAGACCGAAGATAAAGGTCGAGGCCGCCTGATTATCACCGTTAACAATCACCGACAGGGCGTCGATCCCCGCCTGAATGTGCTGCCAGACGTACGGCAACAGCAGGCCGAGAACGAACGACAGGAAAGCGGTGGCGATAGCGACGAAACGCTTGCCAGAGAAGAAGCCGAGGAATTCCGGCAGCTGCATAGTGTGGAAGCGGTTGTAGCACCAGGCCGCGAGAATACCGCAGATCAGGCCGCCGAAAACGCCCATCTGCAGCGTCGGAATGCCGACCACCATGGCGTATTTCCCGCCCTGAGAGGCCATTTCCGGCGTGATGCTCAGGACAGTGCCGATGGTGATGTTGGTGACAAAGACCGAGACCGCTGCCGACAGGGCCGCGATACCGGATTCTGACGCCAGACCCACGGCGGAACCGATGGCGAACAGCATCGGCAGGTTATCAAATATCACCCCGCCGGCGTTCATCATCAGCGGCATGTGGAATTTATCGCCGAAGGCTAACAGCAGGCCCGCAGCAGGAAGCAGTGAGATTGGCAGCATCAACGCGCGACCAATCATCGATAACTTAGACAACGATTTAACAAACCCTGATATCAGACCCATGCTGATTTCCCCCGAGAAGCGCTTTGAGAGGCGCTGTTATTGTAAGTAGAACGTTTTAGTAGAACGTTCTACTTATCGTGAGAGAAGCCAGAATTTCGCGCAACTTAATTTTCACATTTGAGCAAACGAAATAGTGATTCTTTGAAGTTGATCGAGAATTAATCGTTATAGGAGAGGGGGATTATGGGTGCGGTATGGTGTAAATGCCGGGTGGCGGCTGCGCCTTACCCGGCCTACAAAAACAAGTAGGCCCGGTAAGCGCAGCGCCACCGGGCATCAAGCGACTCAGGCGGTAACCGTAATGCTCTGGTTCTGGAAACTTACCGTCTGACCGGCGACAATCTTGCAGCGTTTGCGGGTTTCCACTTTGCCGTCCACTTTTACCAGCCCGTCAGCGATAAAAATCTTCGCCTGCGCGCCGCTTTCGCTCCAGCCTTCCAGTTTGAGCAGATCGCACAGTTCTACGTGCGGGTGTTTACCTAATGAAAATGTTGCCATCTTTTACGCTTCCTCTACGTCGTGATACTCAACGCATGCCTGCAATGTATTCTGAATCAGGGTCGCCACGGTCATCGGACCGACGCCGCCCGGTACGGGGGTAATGTAAGACGCGCGCGCTGCGGCATCTTCATAAACCACATCCCCCACCACTTTGCCGTTTTCCAGACGGTTAATGCCCACGTCCACGACGATCGCGCCTTCTTTGATCCACTCACCCGGAATAAAGCCCGGCTTACCGACGGCCACGATCAGCAGGTCGGCATTCTCGACGTGCTGGCGCAGGTTTTTGGTAAAGCGGTGGGTGACGGTGGTGGTGCAACCGGCCAGCAGCAGCTCCATGCTCATCGGACGGCCAACGATGTTGGACGCGCCAATCACCACGGCGTTCAGGCCATAGGTGTCGATGTTGTAGCGCTCGAGCAGGGTCACAATCCCGCGCGGCGTACAGGGACGCAGACGCGGCGCGCGCTGGCACAGACGACCGACGTTGTACGGATGGAAACCGTCCACGTCTTTGTCCGGCGCGATGCGCTCCAGCACCTTCACGTTGTCGATGCCCGCAGGCAGCGGCAACTGCACCAGAATCCCGTCGATCACCTCGTCGGCGTTCAGGGTATCAATCAGCTCAAGCAGTTCTGCTTCGCTGGTGGTTTCAGGCAGATCGTAGGAACGGGAGACGAAGCCCACCTCTTCACATGCTTTGCGTTTACTGCCGACATAAATTTGCGATGCCGGGTTGCTACCAACCAGCACAACGGCTAACCCTGGAGCGCGTTTTCCGGCCGCTGTACGCGCCTTCACTTTTTCCGCGACCTCAGAGCGCACCTGCTGCGCAATCGTTTTACCGTCAATAATCTTTGCTGCCATCAGAGAGAGGATTCCGTCTGTAACGTTTGAAAGGGGGATTGCCTATATTTTGTCAGAAGCGAGGCCCGCTGTCAGTCACCCATTGAGAGATTTCCACA
This sequence comes from Lelliottia sp. JS-SCA-14, assembly GCF_035593345.1. Lineage (NCBI taxonomy): Bacteria > Pseudomonadati > Pseudomonadota > Gammaproteobacteria > Enterobacterales > Enterobacteriaceae > Lelliottia > Lelliottia sp. JS-SCA-14. Next base: position 1,243,077 of record NZ_CP141606.1, read on the forward strand.
ATCAGGCGCTAAACCCTGTGCTTTGAATGGTCTTTTCCTAAGGCAAATTAGGATGTAGCCTGGATTAATGCCAGTGTTTTGACCTGTTTTAATATTCGTTACCAGGCTACTTTGATGCTTCCAAAATAAACATTCAATTGTGCAATTGATTGTGTTTTTAATTCCCGAATTAACGCGGGAAGGGCTTATTACATTCAAAGGAACAGATATGAAATTTAGCAATATTGCTTCTTCCGTCATCGCATCGCTGGTATTAGTTGCGGGTGCAGCACATGCAGCGGATCCCGTATCCGTAAATGGCGGTACCGTTCACTTTAAAGGTGAATTAGTTAACGCAGCTTGTGCGGTAAATACTGAATCTGCGGATCAGATTGTGACCCTGGGTCAATATCGTACGGCGAAATTCACCAAAGTGGGTGATACCACCTCCAATATTCCGTTCACCATTGAACTGAATGATTGTGACCCGACTGTCGCGGCAACCGCTTCCGTTGCGTTCACCGGCCAGATCGATGCTACCGATAAAACCCTGCTGGCAGTCACCGCAGGCGATAACGACAACACCGCGAAAGGTGTTGGTATCGAAATCCTCGACAGCTCTTCCAGCACCCTGACCCCAGACGGTGCCACCTTCTCCGCAGCGAAAACGCTGATTGAAGGCACTAACACCCTGAACTTTACCGCGCGTTACAAATCCACTGCGGCGACCACTGAACCTGGTCAGGCCAACGCGGACGCTACCTTCGTGATGAAATACGAATAATCCGCGCTTCAGGGATGACCCGGCCTCAGGGAAGAGGCCTGTTTGAAGCATATCGAGGGCTAAGGATGACCAGAAAATGGCTCCTGTTTTTGCTGTCCATCTTCGTAGCGATGCCAGCGCTGGCGCATACGGTGGTGGTAGACGGCGGGCGGGTACAGATGAAAGGCGAGCTGGTTAACGGCGGCTGTGCCGTGGCGCCTGAGAGCCAAAGCCTGCGCGTGGAAATGGGGCAATATCGCACAAACTCCTTTACCAGCGTCGGCAGTTTTTCAACGGTAGCAGTGCCCTTTACCTTACGGCTGGTGGATTGCAGCGTGGACGTGTCGCGCACGGTGGGGATGATGTTTGAGGGCGTCACGCCCGCAGAAGATCCGCAGGTTTTTCTGGCGACCTCCCGGCCCGGCGATAGTCGCGTCAGCAGCGGAATTGGGCTGGCGTTATTTGATTCGCAGCAGCGCCAGATTATCCCTAATGCCACCGCAACCACGATGTTGCCGATAGACACCCCTGATGTGACATTTCATTTCAGCGCTCGCTATCGGGCTATTTCAGAACACCTTGTGCCGGGCAATATTCAGTCGGATGTCTGGTTTACGTTGATTTATCCATAACGTCGTACACACCTGCGAACTTAATAGTAAAGGTATAGTTGTGATGAACACTCTAATAAAACCAGGACTGATTGTTTCGTTTATTTTAATGATGATTTCTCTGCCCGTTCAGGCATCCGGAGGGATTGCCCTGGGGGCCACGCGGGTTATTTATCCGGCGGAGGCTAAACAGACTTCGCTCGCCATTACGAACAGCAATAAACAAGAGCGCTATTTAGTCAACGCGTGGATCGAAAATGACCGCGGCCAAAAAGAAAAAACCTTTGCGGTGACGCCGCCGCTGTTTGTCAGCGAGCCGGACAGCGAAAACACGCTGCGTATTATCTACGCCGGTCCGCAGCTGCCTGCCGATCGCGAATCCCTTTTCTACATGAACGTCAAAGCCATTCCCTCCGTCAACAAAGACAATCTGGAAGGGAAAAACGTGCTGCAGCTGGCGATCCTGTCGCGCATCAAACTCTTTGTGCGACCGAAAAACCTGGCGATGCCGCCCGAAGAGGCGCTGTCCCAGCTCCGTTTTGAGCGGGCGGGAAACCACCTGAAAGTCAGCAACGCCTCGCCCTATTACGTGACGCTGGTGAACCTGTATCTGGGCGGGCAGAAGCTGGAAAATATCATGATTGCGCCGAAGAACTCCGCGCAGCAGACCCTGCCGACGGGGGCCAGCGGTGCGCTGTCCTGGCAGAGCGTGAATGACTACGGCGCTATCACTCCTGCGCGTCGCGTCAGTCTTTGAGCCGAGTCAGAGTGATGAATAATCCACGATGGCGCTTCCGCCCGTGTGCGCTCGCAGTGATGACGGTGCTCTGTCCGGCGATGGTGTGGGCGCAGAGCTATTTCAACCCCGCGTTTTTGTCGGAAGACACGGCAGGCGTGGCGGATTTATCACGCTTTGAGCAGGGGCATCAGCAGGCACCTGGCACCTATCGCGTGGATATCTGGCGTAACGATGAGTTTCTCGGCGCTCAGGATGTCCGCTTTGAGACGGCTGCAGAAGAGACCCCGCCCGTCGCTGGCGGGCTGTCGCCGTGTATCACGCGCGCGATGCTCGACCGCTTTGGCGTCAACATTAGTGCGTTTCCGGACTTGACGAAGGCCACCGGAGAGTCCTGCATTCCGCTGACGACGGCGATCCCCGGCACCGAAATCGCGTTCAACTTTGCCTCCCTGCGCCTTAACGTCAACCTGCCGCAGGTGGCGATGCAGAACAGCGCGCGTGGCTACATTCCGCCAGACCAGTGGGACGAGGGGATCCCGGCCCTGTTGCTCAACTACAGCTTTTCCGGCAACCGGGGCAATGACGATGACAACAGCTACTATCTGAACCTGCAAAGCGGCCTGAACTATGGCCCGTGGCGTCTGCGCAATAACGGCGCGTGGCGTTACTCGCAAAGCAACGGCCAAAGCCAGAACGAGTGGCAGAATATCAGCACCTCCGCGCAGCGCACGGTGATCCCGCTGAAAAGCGAGCTGGTGCTCGGTGACAGCAATACCGGCAACGATGTGTTCGACAGCCTCGGTTTTCGCGGTCTGCGCATGTATTCGTCCGACAGTATGTATCCGGACAGCATGCAGGGCTACGCGCCGACCGTACGCGGGATCGCCCGCACGCCAGCGAAAGTGGTGATTCGCCAGAACGGCTATGTCATCTACCAGAGCTACGTTCAGGCCGGGGCGTTTGCCATCAGCGATCTGAACCCGACCTCGTCGAGCGGTGACCTTGATGTGACCGTGGAAGAGAAAGACGGCAATCCGCAGCACTACACCGTGCCGTACTCCACCGTGCCGCTGTTACAGCGTGAAGGCCGTCTGAAATACGATCTGGTCGCCGGGGATTACCGCAGCGGCAACGACGATCAGGACACGCCGTTCTTCACCCAGGGAACGATGATTGCGGGCCTGGGCAACGGGTACACGCTGTATGGCGGTACCCAGCTCGCTTCGCGCTATACCTCTATCGCGCTCGGTGCGGGGAAAAACCTCGGTGACTGGGGGGCGGTCTCCCTCGATCTCACCCAGGCTCGCAGCCAACTGGCCGATGACAGCCGTCACGAAGGGCAATCCCTGCGTTTCCTGTACGCCAAATCACTCAACGGTTTCGGCACCAACTTCCAGCTCCTTGGCTATCGCTATTCGACGAAAGGGTTTTACACCCTCGATGACGTGGCGTGGAAAACCATGGAGGGCTACCAGTATAGCGACGACAAGAACGACGACGGTACGTCGGACGTGCAGAGCTATCACAACCTGACGTGGAACAAAAAAGGGCGCTTCCAGGTGAACATCTCCCAGTCGCTTGGGGATTACGGTTCGCTCTACGTCTCCGGCAGCGAGCAGACCTACTGGGGAACCAGCGATTCCAGCACCTGGTATCAGCTGGGTTACGCCGGAGGCTGGCAGGGCGTGAGCTATTCCGTCTCCTGGTCGTGGAACCAGGCGGTGGGCATCGGCGGCACCGACAAGCTGGCCTCGTTTAACGTCTCTGTGCCGTTCAGCCTCTTTACCCGCCACGGTTTCCGTCGCGACAGCGCCATCGACCGCGCCTACGCCACGGCCTCCGCCAGTCGCAACAGCGATGGCGATACCAGCTGGCAGACCGGGGTCAGCGGCACCTTGCTGGAAGACCGAAACCTGACCTACAGCGTCAGCCAGGGACACACCAGCACCAACGGGGCAAGCGGGAGCGCCAGCGCTAACTGGCAGGCGACCTACGGCACCTTCGGGGCCGGGTATAACTATTCCCGCGACCAGCATGACCTGAACTGGCAGATGTCCGGCGGCGTGGTGGGCCACGCGGACGGCGTGACGTTCAGCCAGCCGCTGGGCGATACCAACGTGCTGATTAAAGCGCCGGGCGCATCCGGGGTGAACATCGAAAACCAGACCGGGGTGAAAACCGACTGGCGCGGTTATGCCGTGATGCCTTACGCCACGGTCTATCGCTACAACCGCGTGGCGCTGGACACCAATACCATGAACAACAATACCGATATCGAAAACAACGTCAGCAGCGTGGTGCCGACTAACGGGGCGCTGGTTCGCGCGAGCTTTGACACGCGCATTGGCGTGCGTGCCCTGCTGACCCTGATGCGGGGCAATCAGCCGGTGCCATTCGGGGCCGTGGTCCGCGAAACCGAAAGCGGCGTCACCAGCATGGTGGGCGATGACGGGCAGGCCTATCTCAGCGGGTTGCCGCTGCGCGGAGAGTTACTGGTGCAGTGGGGCAATGGCGCGAACGCCCAGTGCCGCGCGTCCTATGACCTGCCAGAAAAGAGCCTGCAACAGGCGATCACGATGAAGGAGATCCGCTGTGATTAAGATGAGATACCTGATGGCGGCGCTGCTGCCCTGGTTTCCTGCCACGCAGGCGCTGGCTACGGTCTGCGCCAACCAAAACGGTGTCCCCACTGATATCTCTTACGATTTAACGAACACCTTTAACAGCTCCAACAACCAGGTCGGGCAGATCGTCACCCTGGCTGAAAAATCACAGTGGGTGGGGGTTAACGCGGTGTGTCCTTCGGGCACCTCGGGCAATACCACCAAACGTAGTTACGTCACCGATTTCCCGATCACCAGCACCATTGACGGCTACAAGTACCTGAAGCTGAATGATTATCTTGATGGGGCGATGAAGATCACCGACAGCTATGCCGGGGTGTTTTATCCGCCGCAAAACTTCATTCAGATGGGCAGCCACCCGAACGTGTCTAAACATCAGCCGTTCCCGGTGAATGACTCGAATCTGGTATTTCGCCTCAAGGTGACACGACGGTTTATCAATATGGTGGTGATCCCGCGTCAGGTGATGTTCCGCGTGTACGTCACCACCACCTCGTCGGACCCGCTCACCACGCCGGTTTACACCATTAGCTACAGCGGCACCATCCAGGTGCCGCAGAGCTGCGCGATTAACGCCGGGAAAGTGGTGGAGTTTGATTTTGGTGATATCGGCGCGTCGCTGTTCAGCCAGGCCGGGGCCGGGAATCGCCCGCAGGGGATCAACCCGAAAACCCAGACCGTTGCCATCAAGTGCACCAACGTGGAAGCGAATGCCTATCTCACGATGCGCGTCGAGGCGGAAAAAGTGTCCGGAAACGCACTGGTTTCCGATAACCCGGATTTAGGGTTTATCGTCGCCACGACCAGCGGCACGCCGCTCACGCCAAACAACCTCGCCAGCAAGATCCCATTCCGCCTGGATAACAATGCCTCGGCGGTGGTCGGCATCAGCGCCTGGCCGGTGAGTATCACCGGGAACAAACCGAGCGAAGGGCGCTTCACTTCCCGCGGCTATCTGCGCGTGGATTACGACTAAGGAGAGGGCGATGAAGAGACGGTTTTTACTCGCCGCAATGGCGCTTGCGGGTATGACATCGGGCAGCGCGCTGGCGGATACCCCGCTCGGGGAGATCAACATTGAGCTGTACGGCAACATTGTGGATTTCACCTGCGTGGCGGAAGGGAGCGACAGCGACAAATCAGTGACGCTGGGCACCTGGCCGACAAAACAGCTGAGTACCACCGGCAGCCGTACGCAGGCGATGCCCTTCACCTTAAAGCTGACGGGATGCCCGCCGGGGGCGGCGTCGATTACTTTTTCGGGAAAGACGGATCCGCAGGACCCGGAGCTGCTGGCGCTCAATGATGCCAGCCAGGCGAGCAATGTGGCGGTGGAGATCCGCGACCGGGATAAAACGCGTCTGCCGCTCCAGCAGGCGAGTCAGGACGTGGTGGTAGACGCGCAGGGTAATGCCGTTCTGGACTTTTATGCGAATTACATTGCCACAGCCAATAATCCACAGCCAGGTCGTGCCGATGCGGATGCGACCTTTATGATTAACTATAATTAAGACTAACTGCACTCCCTGAAACTCGCCTGAGCGGCAGGGAGTGCTTTCAGATTATAACAGCTCGTGGGCTTTGGCATAATCAATAAGCTCAACGATAGTCTGCACACCTAATTTCGAATAGATGTTTGACTTGTGTGCGCTAATTGTTTTGTTGCTAAGCAGTAATTGCTGGGCGATTTCCTTGTTGGATAATCCATTAGCCAGAAAACGTAAGACGGTGACTTCCCGGTTAGATAATGGCATGTCATTTATCGCTCCCCGGTGTGAGCCCTGATGGTTTATAAAACTCAGGGTTTCATAGGGGAAGAAAGAATACCCCGCCAGTAGCATCTCCACCGCGTTATAGATATCTCCCAAATCCTTTCGTTTGCTTACAAATCCATTTGCACCCGCACGCATGGCGCGCCCGGCGTAAAATGATTCTGATTTTGAGGACAAGAACAGGATTTTAATATTCTCGTTTAAGTTTTTGATTCTCTTGAGTAAAGAGAATCCATCCGTGCCCGGTAGTTCGATGTCGAGGATCACCAGATCGATAGGGTGATTGCGGATGTAGTCCAGCGCTTCGTGGCTGTCACCGGATTTGAGTTTAATCTCAATGTTCTTATTTTTCTGGAGCAGAACTTCGATTGACATTCTGACGATCGGGTGCTCGTCAATAATGATAACGGATGCCGGTTTCATTTTTTATGCCTCAGGTTGTGAAAGCGCAATTGAGATCGGTACAAAGGCGCCTGGTATGCCGGAAGGATAATTCTGCAGATCCTTATACGGGGTATTTCCCTGGAAAAAGCGAAAGCATCCTTGTTTACGTTGTGATGAAAATTGATTCGGCCTGTCTGCCAAATTTAAATTTCTTTGATGAGTAAAGGTATTTCTTATTCTCATTGAGAACATGCTTATTATACCGTGTAAGTTTTCTCCGAAAAGCCTGTAAATTAACTGCGGAGTGTTTCTTAATATGATCTTCTGAGGACGGAAAGCGATGATTTTAAATTTGGGCTAAATAACCAGTTATTGCTCTTAACATAGATTATCCTATTTATGTAATTGCAAAAAATAATAGAATCCCCTCAATGTTAATATAATGTTGCTATTTTAAGCGCTTTCAGCGGAAATTCCTGGGCCACAAAGTCGGAAAAAATCTTTCCTCACTGCGTGTGAGACCTTCATTTGAAAGTGCTGTGCACCTTTCAGCAAAAATTCCCTCAGACTGCAGCAGGATCTCCTGCCACCAGGGAGCGCCCGTTTTAGCGAGTCCTTGAATACTCACGTCTTTACATCCTTATCATCTTCTTAACGGATTAAATTAAATCTTAACTTCTGGATGAAAATCCTGGATTACCTGCGTTAGTCAGAGATTTGCATTGAGAGAAAGGCGGGATTAGGAATAGTTGTAATCTTTAACAGAATGTTAAAATGAAACATGTTTTTAATGCTTTGCGTAAGTAATTTCCTAAAGTTCTTTAGGAATTAAGGGGTTAATAAGACGGGGATACGGCGAGGCGATGCAGAAGATGCAGTAATTCCTGACGGTGATGTAATCCCAGTTTACTCAGGATCCGCCCAAGACGATAAACAATGCGGCTATAGGGGCGCTGGTGGAAGAGGGCGATATTTCGTAGCGACTCGCCCTGAGATAAAAATTGCAGGATGGTCCACTCTTCACGCGAAAAATAGACGCTGCGATGGTTAACCGGGGGAAGGGTGGTTGCCAGTGCGTGCTGCAGGGCCTGAGCAGGCAGCTGCCGCTCCAGCACCTCGAAAGGGCCGCTGGTTTTACACATGATTCGGGCGTCGTAGTCATCGGCGCGAACCAGCAGACTGACGGCGGTAAACGGCGGGTACAAGATGATGCGGCGCAGGGCATCGAGCATCTCTAATAGCGGCAGCGTCCGGCTTTCAATGTCGACGACCAGCCTTGCCGACGGCCAGTTCTCCAGCGCGCTGAAGGCTGATTCCAGGGTGTCGTATCCGCAGCAATGTTTCATAGGGGCAGGGCCGCACTGAATTCCCGTCTGCAGGAATTGATCGTGCGTGACGAGGAGCATAAAGGGTGCGTCGGGTCTGCGTGTCTGATTGATGGATTGACTCAGGTATACAAGACGGTCAAAAAAAGGGGCGCGGGAACGGACATCGGAAAAACCCAGCGAATCGCTCCCTTTTCGACGACGCCGGTAGCGGCGTACGGTCATGCGCATTGATTCTCTCTCAGGCTAATCTCTTTTTCTCCTCAGACCAGCCTACAGAGGGCCAGTAATATCCCTGACCGAATTCCGCCCCTGCCTGCAGCGCGTATTCCCGATCCCTTTTTGACTCGATGCCTTCAATCAACACATTGTTCGCCACCTGCGCGCAAAGATTCACCAGCTCAGCCAGCGCGGGCGTTGATCTTTTACGCCAGAACGCCATCTTATCGATCTTGACGCCGCATAACGGCAATTGCCGAGACAAAAATGGGCTGAGGGAGGCGGTGTTCACGTCGTCCAGCCAAATCCGACAGCCTCGATCGGCTAACATCCCCCAGTGTCGTGTCACCCGTTCGCGTAACTCCGCAGGCAGCTGGAAGAACAGACCCGGTTCGACGATTTCAATGTTCTGTCCGGCGTTAAGCAGCGGCAGGATCCGGGCGAAATAATCCGGCTCTATAAATACGGTTATCGGCAGGTTGATAAAAAGATGATTAGCGTAACCTGTGTTTTTGAGAGCCGCGAGCTGCACTTCCAGTAACCTAATGCACTGTTTCACCGACTGATGCTGGAAAAATGTTTCGCTTTGTTCGGGCGAAGCGAGCTGGCTGAGGAGCTCCATACCGACGACGCGGGAAGAGGAGAGGGCCACAATGGGTTCGAGTTTGATGCCGACAATCTCTGGCGAGACGCCTTTTAGCGGAGGAATGCGGCTTTCTGACGGATCAGAAGGAAAACGGGGGGCTGAGGCGGTCACAACACTGTCCTGTTATCTTCCGGCTCCTGGTGCCGGGATACCGCTGACGAGTGTGACGGTGATTGTCTTCTGAAAATAGCAGGCGTTACTTAAAGAGGGTTAAGGCTTTTCGCAGCGCGGGCAAGTGGCAGAAATATGAGAGGAATGGAGAAAAAACAGGCGTATTAATGGGGGATTGAGGCGGCTTAGGTGAGAAGCCAGGCGATCGCGCTAAAAGGCATTGACTCACTTGCCATTGACCGTATAATTCCAGGCGTTTCACACCGCAAGTGCACTTCTCTCAGTGCGCCCTTAGCTCAGTTGGATAGAGCAACGGCCTTCTAAGCCGTAGGTCGTAGGTTCGAATCCTACAGGGCGTACCATTAAGAAACAGTGATTTACGCCAGTTTCAATCCCGCCTGATTTCCCCCTTGTGTCATATCTGTGTCATGGTTGCCAAAAATGGCATCAATTTTCCTCGCGTGTTCCGTTAAATGGTTCGGCGCAAGGTGAGCATATCTACGCACCATTTCGATACTCTCCCAGCCGCCCATTTCCTGCAGAACCGATAAAGGCACTCCAGACTGAATTAACCAGCTTGCCCAGGTGTGTCTCAGATCGTGAAATCTGAAATCCTGAATACCTGCTTTTGCCAGGCCAATCTTCCACGCGCTGTTGTCATCGACACGCATTTTCCTCACTGCTGGCGTCTGAGTTCCATCAGGACGTGTGGCGGCCTTAGTGTGAGCAAATACCCATCGTGAACTCTTCCCTATCTGATCCCTTAACACCCTGCATGCGGTATCATTCAGAGCGACGCCGATAGCCTTGCCCGCTTTTGCGTTCTCTGGATTTACCCATGCAACCTTTCTCTGCATATCGACCTGCTGCCACTCCAGATCAATGATGTTGGAGCGGCGCAGGCCGGTAGCCAGTGCGAATATAACCACTGGCTTAATGCTCTTTGGCATGCACTCGATCAACCGTTCGGCCTCATCCCTGGTCAGCCACCGGATCCGCTTGCTTACCGGCTTCCTGGTTTTGATAGCCGGTGCCGACTTTATCCAGCCCCAGTCATCGGCAGCCGCCTTTAACAACGACCGCATGAATGACAGATGCTGGCTCTTTGTTGCCTGACTTACCGGTTTGTCTGCATATGCCGGAGGCTCCTTCCCGCGGCGAATAGCCGCATCCCTGCGCGACTCCCATATCTGGATATGCTTACGATTCACCATTTTCGAAACAGCGTCATGAACCTGCTCAGCCGTGATGGTCGAAACATCCCGACCGGTAAAGTGCCGCAGGAAATACTCAATCTTTGTTCTGTCGTCATCCAGCGATCGCTTATGGTCCTTTTCGCGAATCCACCGGATGCAACACTCCTCAAACGTCCTTGTCGGCAACTCTCCAATCTTATCTACCCGCCACGCTTCCGACTTCAGCCGGTCGTGCAATTCCTGTGCTTGTTTCTTGTCCCCCGTGCCAAGAGACCTTCTAATTCTTTGCCCTGACGGCGTAACGAAATGACAGTGCCATACTCCGCCTCTGAGGGTGATTGACATAAATTCTCTCCTTTATGCTCACCCGCGCTCGCGACAACAGGATCGCGCGGGTCATTTAAATACGCAATACAGGCTGCATCGGTAGTCCGATATTTGTTGCCCACCTTTTTACCGGCAAGTTCGCCAGAGTCGATAAGCCGGTATATGGTTCTGGGTGAGACGATCAGGAGTTCCGCCGCCTGTTGCGCGGTGATTGGCTTTGCTGAAACCATTGGTTATCTCCAGGCAATAAAAAACCGCCCTCAGGCGGCTAGTCGATGCGGATGATTATTGAAGTGATTTCATCATTCGAACGATAGCGGGGCGGACAGCCTCTTTAATCTCCTCTATCGTGAATTCATGAAAGTGGATTCTCATTTGAGACCATACGCCTGTGGAGTTCCTTTCATTTCTGCATATCCTGACTAGCGCCATCTGCATCTCTGCCGCTGTATCTTCATCGACGCTCATACCTTCTCCTAATCCATTCTCTTATACAGTTGCGGGCCGTCTACAGTGGCAGCCCGTAGTTCGTTTTCGTTGTGCACCTGGTAGCTTCCTGAATCCCATCGGCACCAGTATTTCGGATGCTCGCTATCTGGTTCGATCTGGCTCTCAACGTATCCATGTATTCCGCCGTTCTTAAGCTGGACTAACGCGCCCACAGCATACTTAGCCATTGCACACCTGCCGGTTCTTGTAGAAATGAGATAAAGGCCGCCAGAGCATTGAGAGCAATGACGGTCCAGATGATGGGATTCGATTGCATGATTAACTCCCAAAAAATGCCCGGCACTTGTCCGGGCTAAATAGGGATTTCGAGGCGGCGCTTTCGCACCCAATAGCCAGCTCACTGGGACCGGCTATAAGTTGCGTCATAACCGGTTGCGTATTTTCTCCAGATAATCAAGGTCAGGGGTGGGTTCATTACATACGTCAGACTCTTCTAAAGCGTCGCTGAAAGCCGCCGCTACAATCTTCCCACCCATAAACTCCATTCCTGCGTTGACTGGCGGCTCTTTACCGTCCTCGAACTCAAATACGAATGTCATCTTCCCCATAATCTCTCCTCATGCCACGCGCTGCATTGCACGTAGCGATTTAATATGTGCTGCCGTTTCGATGTCGTCCCATATCTGCTTTAACTCCGCACCATCGACATACTCAAAATCATGCTGAAACCGCATCATGCTGGCTATGCAGTTATGACCGTTTCGCTGATAGTGGACTGTGTCGGATTTGGTGCGGAGGATTTTGCAGAGGGATCCGTTGGTATCTACGTAGAATGAGTTAGGCTGGATTATCCTGAACATTGGATTCACCTTTAACGAATATCACCCAATGGGTTTTGTCTGACTTGCCCGTTCTCTGTCCGATGATTGGTTTCTCATCAGTAAGAGCCAGAATTTGGCTGACTGGTATCTGCGTTTCGTTCCATTTGAAGATGAGAACGCCGTGTGGCCACAACACCCTGAATGCTTCAGCAAAGCCGGCACGCAAATCTTCTCGCCATGTTTCTTTGTTGAGTCGCCCGTACTTTTTACCCATCCATGCGTTATCGCCGACGCGCTCGAGATGCGGCGGATCGAATACGACGACAGGGAAAGTGTTATCGGCAAAGGGAAGGGCGCGAAAATCTGCAATAAGGTCCGGACTGATAACCAACTGTCGACCATCACAAAGTGTGTGCTCCTCGGCGCGTATATCACTGCACGGGCTTCACTTCCGTCGACTTCCTCCCTCCGACGCAGTTTGATAATCTCACCCTTAACGAAAGCTAGGTTGGCGTCATTGTCATCATCAACTGTACTTTGCAGTTGCGGATCGAAGTAGCCTATCAGGTACTCGTTGCTGACTCGCTTAATGAAATCCTGAACGGAGTCGCCGCCCATCGCAAACCATGCTCCTGTCCACGCTTTTCCGTGGCAGGTGATTGTTATTCTTCCCTTTCCTGGTTCGTAGTTTTCAATCATTACCCTTACAGGATCTAATCGTTCTACCTCTGTCAGAGTGAAAGCTAGGACATCCATTTTCTGAATTTTCATAACCCGACCGCCTTACCCATCCTTTCGCTGAGCAGTTGAATGTGGTCGCGTAATTCCGTGAGTGTTTGCGCTTCGGATTCGAGAATCTCTTTGTGCATAAGTTCGCGCACCAGTTGCTCAAACTTGCTGAAGTATCCAACACGAGAAAGAACTTCCTGACCGGCTGCTTTACCTTCCTTGCCAATCTTCTTCTCGCTCAGGATGAGGTCGAATGCCGACCCGGTGACGACGTATTTTTCGCCAAGTTCAATGCGTAATTTTTCGCTCATAATCAGTGCTCCCGAAATTGCCCATTGATGCGCCCAATGGTGTAGACGAACAATAAAAAAGGGACACCAAGTCCCTTTATCTTCTCGAAGTGCTTAGCCAGTAACGGTCGACTTACGGCGTCAAACTTCGGCTTTGGCTTCTGCGCCATGGCTGCCTTTAGTTCTTCATTGCATCGCCGGGCAGTCGCACGTAATGCGTTGTTTTGCTCTTCGGTCATACCTACCCCTTAGCGTTCATCTCTTCTGCAATGCGCTGGGCCTTGAGAGGGTTTCTGATAACAGAGAGACCGGGATATACCCAGCCTCTTTGGATGACGGAATAGACAAGAGTTATCCGTCCGACACGGATTTTGTCGTGTACGTGTTTCATCGCCATTGCTCCGGGTGATTACGATTCCAGGATTCGAATCTTTGTTTCAGCTACCAGCTTGATGAAGTCAGACCGACGCGCTCTCAGGCGCTCAATTTCATCGGCACATTCATTAGTGTTGAGGCGGTAAACAATCAACTGCCTTCCGTCCGGGAAGTCTGAGCAGTAACTGATGAAGTCTACCCAGTCGCGCCCGGAGCAATCCAGATGGCCTATGAGCTGCCATTTATACGCAGGGTCGAACGAGCCGCGTGTGAGGGTAGAGTAGTGAGTTGCTGCAATGACCGATTTGATTTCGATTACGCCGTCATTGCCTACCAGGCCGTCCGGGCTATCACCATACGTTTCATGGTCAAAGAATCCTCCGTTATCCACATCGACGAAGTTCATTTCCTCGTATAGCATCCTTGCTATAGGCTCCTGCTCGTGTCCGCGCTCCATGTGCTCATTGGAGAAGCTGAATTCAGATTTGCATCCCTTAATCTGCTCAAGCGCAAGTTGAAGTGCGTAGCGCTTTGCCGGGTCGCCAAACGCTTTACCATCATTAGCCATGATGATTCCGTAGTTCGACGCTGTGGCCTTCCCTAGCCTCAGCGCATCCCACTCCTCGCCATTCTGCTCAACGTCATGCCAAATCATTGTGAGCACTCCTGAATAAGCTGCTGCCTGTGGGCTTCAGAGATATCCATTCTCGACATCACGGCATCCAGACTGCCGTCACGCTTAAACGCTGCCTTGGCGTTATTCCATGCCTGAGTTTTGTCTGGCGTCAAAGACGGCTTCGTTACCCGCGCCGGGCTAATCCGGAGTCCCTCCACCGACTCCTTGCCAAAGCGAACGTTTTTATCCACGAACACCGTAACTTTTACGCCTACCCAATCCTCAAGGAATGGCGAACCGGTAATGCCCTTCAGCATCTTGCTGTTGGTCGCGTTGAGAATCATCGGCTTCAGCTTTTCGCCAGGCCGCAACTCACGCTCTTCGAAATACGCCGTGTTGAAAACGTCTTTTGATTTTTTGGTCTTATCATTTTCGAGCACGGCGCGGGAGATAGTCAGAACAGTTGGCTCAACAATGTCGGCGCTGCTCAGGTAAGGGGAGTCGAATGCTTTTCGGTAATGAGTTTTTGAGTTAGTCATAAGTCACCTTTAAAACGGGCAGGGCGCTTTGCGCTCCCATTCCTCTTCGGCCCGGGCGTAAGCGCATGTGGAAATGAAATCGTTGTATGCCTCTTGAGCCTTATCACCCATAAGCGCATAACAGGCTTCTTCTGGCAGGAATAACGACCGGTTCATGATTGGAGTTTTCGGGAACATATCGATCAACTCCTTCGCCCGATCGTCAATCCACTTATCTTTCTCATCGACAAGCTGCTGAGATGCCCAGCGCCGATTCTCGATGCTGTCGTAAGCTCGGTATGCGTTCATGGTTGCCTCAGTAATGAATTTTCGCGCAGGGGATCAGGTCGTCCTTCAGTGCAGTTAGCACTTCTTTAGCCTGTTCACGGGTTAAATTGGTGTGGCTGGTGAGCGCGTTAACGATGTTGGTGCCGACCGTCTTGCGATGCTTCACGTCAGCTTCACGCTTGGCTTGCTCGTCGGCTTTGCGCTTCTCTTCTGCAAGTCGCGCAGCTTCTTTCGCATCAGCTTCTCGGCGCACCTTCTCGGCGGCCTCCTGCGCCTTGCGCTGCTCTTCAGCAATGGCTGCCTGTTTGTCACGCTCAGCCTGTTCTGCTGCTGCTTTCTTGTCGGCTTCTGCCTTCTGCTCAGCGGCGATACGGTCACGCTCTGCTTGCTCAGCTTTCAGCCTCAGCTCAGCTTCTCGACGAGCAGATTCAGCACGTTCACGCTCAGCTTTCTCTTCTGCTTCACGCTTGGCCTGTTCCGTTGCCTGACGCTTCAGTTCTTCTTCGTGAGCAATGCGCTGGCGTTCCGCTTCTTCCGCTTTAGCTTTGGCATCACGATCGAATGCTTCATTCATCAGCAGGGCCATTTCGTGATCGGCTTCTACCTGCTTCTTCAGTGCTTCGAGTGCTGACTTTTCCTCAGCTTCAATGCGAAGGCGCTCTTCTTCAGCCGCTTTCTCTGCCGCGATGCGCTCCTGTTCCGCTTCCCATTCTGTCAAAGGACGGCGCACTTCATCTTTCAGCAGGTCGAGACGCTCACGAACCAGTCGTCGGCTCTCGTCAATCTGCTTTGGCAGGGCTTTAAGCTCAGCGACAAGGTCTTTACCGGCATTGTCGATGTACGTCTTGGAGCGTGCCACCTTGTGCGCCATTGATGCTATGGCGTCGCGTCCTTTCTTGGTCGATACATCCGGCACCAGGCTGCGAGCTTCCTTCTCGATCGCCTCAATAATCGGGTCGAGTTGTTCCTTGGTGGTGAAAACCGCCATTGCGTTCGACTTCTCAATGACGACTAAATCTGTTGCTTCGCTCATGGTTTCTCCTGAAATTTGGTTGTGCGCTTCCCGTCTGCGATAGCCGGAAAGGGAGTGATGAAAGTAGGGGAGGGGATTACTTGCCGAGCGCTTTGGCGATTACGGCTTTTGATTCTTCAACGCAGATTGATTCCGAACTGCCCGATGGAGCATGGATATCAAGCCATTCAACGCACTGTTTGAGAGATTCAAGCAATTCAGGCGCAGCAGTGATGAGCGCTAAATTTTCTTTGCTCATCATTTCAAATGGATACTGCTTACTTAAAACTATATGCGTCATGTTGCCCAGCGCATCATCAGCAACGAACCACGGTCCTTTTGTTCCTCTAAATTCTTCCATCACACCCTCACTTCAAACGAGTTACGATTTACCCTGACTCCAAGCGCTTTACGCTGGGCCTCAATTGCCTGTTGCAGCATCACCGAGTCTTCCAGATAGCGAGCAATGGCTTTCTTGCTCAGAGATGCGCGGAGTGCTCTTGAATCGACGCACTGGCTAACGATGTGGCCTAGACCATTCTTGATGAGCTGATCACGGTTCATTCTGAGCTTGTGACGAACGTTGCCGACTTCTACCAGCTGCCACGTGTAGCCATCAGCCATTTTGGTTACGGTGTACTGCTTGCCGTTGTGAGTGACTGTCATGAGGCCTCCGGTTTCAGACTTTCAAGATATTCGCGCGGGTCGTCGTAATATTCGCTGTACCAGTCAACCCATCGGTCACTTAGCTCCATATCTACCATTTCTTCATCTGTCAGACTTTCATCCCAAATCTGGAGGCCGTTAGCGTTGCAATAATCAGGCTTGATGTTGTTGTCGTACTGGAAGGAATCATAATCAGCCAGGGCGTCCATCAACCGAACGCCTTCTTCGACGCTTTGCACTTCAACGACGAATGCCTTCATTGGTACTTGTGGGATGTGCCAAACTCGTAATTTGCTCATAATCATCTCCGCGCTTAAGCCGCGCCGCTGAACGTGAAAGACTCTGCATATGCAGACATTTAAGCGGTGGATAGCCGCCCTGATAACGGAGCACCCTCGTGAAGATGCTTTGGTATCAGCAATAAAAAACCCGCCGGAGCGAGTCTATTCGTCTTGCATGAGCGATTAACCTTCCTCGCCACCGATCTCTTCGTAAATCTCCTGCGGATCATCACCGTTGTTTTCGCAGAACGACTCCCAATTACTCCAGTTCTCGCTGAGAAACTCCGCAATTCTCATCAACTCGTATTCCATCGCCTTACCCTCTTGTATCGTGAGCTAATAAAAAGGCCGCCAGTTAGGCAGCCTGTTCACATTCTTTGTTAACCTGACTCCATATGAAGTCGGTAAAATCATCCTGTTCAGTTATGTGCTCATCAACATTTCCAAGATACAGAACCTTCATTTCGATGATGAAGCATATGAATCTGGCATTGCGGGATGATTTACTCTTCCACTCAATGCCTGCATTTGCTGCAAGGAATGCCAGGAATCGCTGATTCATATTTCACCTCGTTAACGTGCCGTAACCGAATCTTTGCTGTTGCGATATCCAGCTGCGTAGAGCCCAACATCAGGCAAGCAAGCCGATCCGCCTGTATTGCTGTCACGCAGACTACCGAGAGAGATAGCTACGTCTACGCGACTGAGTTTCTTGCGTGAGGTTTCCTGAGAAGTGTCAGGAGCTGCTTCAGCGCGTCGTTTAGCCATCAGCTCGCCACGTTTCAGATAGCGCCGTGTAACGCTGTTTGTTGCGATTAAATTGGTCATACATCCTCCAGTGGTTGCTTTGGTGATTGGATGGCCGGTGCTGATCTCCGGCTTGCGGCTACCCATCCTAGCCCGAAGCTAGGTGCTCACCGCTGAGCGTTAGCGAATCAGCCTTCGCATTCATCCAATCCCAAAGCAACTTCCGTTGGTCTCCCACAAGGGCGGGAGAAGTAACCCCATCAATGTTAAAGAGCTGAGACTTCGTTCCATGTCTCGGTAGTGCGTCCTACTGATGGACTAATTAAACATCATGTGGATTTAAAGGTCAACAGCATGTTGATTAAATTTGTGGATTTAATGCTTTCTTGTTGATTTTCATGTTGATTTATTTTTTGTTTGTTCGGGTGTAAGTTAGAAAAAAACAAAGGGGATGATTATGGGAAGTGATGAACTTGCTGATGACCGCATGGCATTTATGGCGGGCGAGGTTGGGTGTGTGGTGTTCGAGCTGGTTTATAATGGAATTGAGATAAACAGGGATAATATAGTTGGGATGCTACAGGGAAAACGGAAGGCGGTTGGAAATGTTATCCACAAGGGGATGCTCAGAGATGCCGCTGAAATGGTCAGGAAGGGTAAATAGAAACCCGGATAGGTGTCCGGGTTTGTCGGTGTTTAGTAGTCCAAGACGGACCACCAGAATACGCGACCTATAACCTCTATGTTGCCAAGGGGTTTTTCTTCTGGCGGATGCTCTGCATAGTTATAACTGCGGATACTGACAGTCTCAGGACCTGTTCTGTATAGAAGCTTGATTCGCTTCCATCCATCTTCACTGATCGCATACATTTTACCATCGACGATTTTCTTATCTTCCGTATTCACTGCCACGGTAGTACCGTCAGGGATATTTGGTTCCATGCTGTTACCACGAGCAGGGAAGCAAATTATGCTGTGTCCATCTGTGCTGGCACCGATGCGGCGCAGTGTTGATTTTGAGAATCTCAACTTGTACCCGTTATAGTCTTCGTCGCCAGTGCGCCCAGCGCCACATGCGAACTCTATGTCCTTGAAGAACGGAACTTCCACCTCATCGTCGCCTACTGGAGTGCTATCATCCCAGGATTCAACCTTTCCCCACTCAGACTCTGGTGGAATGCCATCATCGCTGCGTTTCTTTGGTTCACCCTGGCCATTCAAAAGCCAATCAAGAGAGTAACCGTACTTCTCCGCGATTAGCTGAGCAGCCTCTCGGCTTATAGAGTCGCGCTTAATCCAGTTATTTACAGTCTGTGCGCTAGTAGAAAGCTGCTCAGCTAAATCCTTCTGTTTCATTCCTTCTCTGGCAAGTAAATGCCTAATTCTTTCTGCAATTCCACTCATAAAACCCTCCGCTTCCTCCCATGATAAACACGATGTGTATTTTTTCCATCACCATGATGTTGATTTAATCCACACCATGGATTAACATAGTGTTGATTACAGTTAACTGGAGTAAGACATGATCAACAAACGGAAGACCGCTACTCCTCTTGACCTGGCTATTAGTGCTGTTGGTGGCTCTCAGAAAATCCTTGCCGAAAAGGTTGGGGTTACCCCTCAGGCCATCAACATGCTTAAAAAGCGAGGCGGAAGCCTCCCGGTTACCAAGATGCGTAAGTACGAAGAAGTAACCGGCCTGTCAAAGGAAGTTCTGTACCCTGGCATTTTTACTGCCTAAGAAACATCGCTCTTTAACATCGCTGCTCATCCTCTCCGCCCTTGTGGAGATAACAACAACGCATCACAGGATGCGCATTAACTATTTCAACACAAAGGAATTATCACAAATGGAAAGCACAACCTCACGAAACAAAGCTCAGGCTCGAAAAATCGAGTCCTGGATCCTGAATCAGATTGCTATGCGCGGCTCGACTAACGTCGCCAAGGCTCTGGGAATGGATAAATCAGGAATTACACGCTGGAAAGAGAACATGCTGCCGAAGCTGTCGATGCTCTTAGCGGTACTGGAATGGGGAGTCGTTGATGACGACATGGCCAGGCTTGCTAAGCAGGTTGCAGAAATTCTCACAAATGAAAAACCCCAAAAGAGCGGTAACTCCTTCGGGGCTTAGAAACACTGTGTCACGTCAGTAACAGGAGTAATTATGCCCTTAAGCGACGACTTTGTAAAAGAATGCAGATACGAATTTATCCGCGATGAAGTTTTAAGGCTTGAGTTTAAATATTCAATGCCTATCGACGTCAGCGGAAGCATACCCGAGACGATCAACTCCAAGGGAGTGGATTTACATTCTCTCCAATCCTTGCATGCCGGGCCTGCTGAAGATTGGGATGACTACGATATCCCCGCAAGCCAGAGCGAAAGAGCTTTCTTCATCGACTGGCGTTCCTGAAAAATTCACGATTGAAGCCTCATATTTTTCAGATGACCCTCGTGGAGATGAGTCTCGAATTCACGCAGCCATGAGTGATCATCGCCTTAATGATAGCCGTGAGTTCTTCACCTGCTCACTGGCAATTGCAGACGAAATATGTCGCTCCTATTGCCTATGCGATTCGAAATCCAGCCTGGAAGAGATCGCGAATGACTATCCCATTATCTGCACTGACAAACCTATCAAATTAGACCTTCATGAGTGGTTCCAAGAGTTTGGCATCCCTGTAGTTGGGAGCATGACAAACGCGCTAAAAGCCATCTTCATGCTTGGCAGCGAACGCCTTGATGAGATGGGGCACGATGGAATCTCCATCATTATTGAAAATGGTGAGGTCCGAGGAATCATGTCTGAATCCCATCAGAGTGGGCTTGCCTACCTGGAAGAAATTCATGAAAGGGAAACCCTTACGGGCATATATGGCCCACGAATGCCCGGAGGTTTTTAATGGCACGCTCACGCAACATCAAACCAGGCTTTTTCACCAATGATGAACTGGCCGAATGCTCTCCTTATGCTCGCTTACTCTTTGCCGGGCTGTGGACCATCGCGGATAAGGAAGGGCGACTTGATGATCGTCCTAAGAAAGTTAAAGCGATGGTTCTGCCGTTCGACGATGTTGATTGCAACGACTTACTGCAGCAGCTTCACAGTCACAAATTCATCAACCGATACCAGGTTAACGATGAGCAATTCATCCAGATAAATAACTGGAAGAAGCACCAGAACCCTCATTGCAAAGAAGCGGCTAGTGAGATACCAGAACCGGTAGAGAACGATAGCAGCACCGGACAAGAACAGTGCAAGGACGGTGAAGATGAAGATAAGAAGGATGCGGAACCACCTCAAGTTATTGAAATTAAAGAAGCACCAGATAAGCACTGTGCTAGTTCAGTGCAAGAACCAGTAGAGAACAATTTAAATCCTGCTGATTCCCTTAACCTGATTCCTGATTCCCTCATCCCTCATACTGATTCCCTAGTTAACACCCAAGCCGCTGACGCGACTTGCGATGATGGGGAAAATATCGAACAAGCTACCGTTCACCAGATGGCAAGCCGCTATGCGTTCGAAGGGAATATCGTTCGGTTGAACCACAAGGACTACGAAGCCTGGATGCGTCTCTACCCGAATATCGATCTGCAATACGAACTCAAGAAGCTGGATATCGAGTTCACTCACGAGAAGCCAAAAAACTGGTTTATCACTGCAAGCCAGAAGCTCAGCTACCAGAACAAACAGGCCAGCTCACGACCTGCCAAGAAAGTTTCGAACGGGCTGAGATCTGAAAACTTCGCCACCAAAGACTACGGTCAATCTGACATGCCTTCCTGGGCGCAGGAGTGAACATGACACTGGATGAAAAAATATCCCAACTTGAGAAGCAGCTCGTTGAGCTAGGCCAGCCGCCGCTTGATATCCCAAACAGCGAAGTGCTTTTTGAAAGCGCTAACTGCGATAAGCATGGAGAGTTCGAGCAGCGCCGCCGGGTTTCAACATCGCACATCAAGATTCCAACCATTCCGTCTCGCTGCCCGGGCTGTATCCGCGAAGAGCTTATTCAGCGCCAAGCTGAGAAGATTCAAATCGACGAGTCAGCACGAAAGCGGAACGTGGAAGACCTTCTGCGCAGGCTTGATATCCCAGATCGATTCAGTGGATGCACGCTGCAGAACTACGAAGCTGTTTCTGAGGATGCAGGGCGCGCGTTAAGAGTCTGCCAGGCCTACGCAAGCAAGTGGCCAGAGCGACTTCAGAAGGGCGGCGGCTTGGTGATGTGTGGTAAGCCCGGCACCGGAAAGAACCATCTGGCGCTGGCAATTGCCCGACATGCGATCACCGAACATCAAAGCTCCGCGGTATTCACGACAGCGCTGAAAATTGCCCGAGAGTACAAATCCACCTGGTCGAAAACGTCAACCCGCACCGAGGACGACGTGATCAAGCACTTCACTCATCCGGACCTGCTGATCATTGATGAGGTAGGCGTGCAGTTCGGCAGTGACGCTGAGAAGCTGATCATGTTCGAAATCATCAATACCCGCTACGAGCGCATGAAGCCAACCATCCTGATCAGCAACCAGAGCAAAGACGAGTTGTCAGCGTTCATTGGTGAGCGCGTGATTGACCGAATGAACGATGGCGGCGGATGCACACTGGCGTTTACCTGGGATAGTTACAGGAGCAAATCATGACCGGAAGAGAAGCCATCGAATGGTATCTGGAATGCTACGGGTCGTTCACTGCTGAACTGGTGTGCGAAGCCACGGGAGTTTCCAGATCACAAATCGCTGCAGCGTCTTTCAAGATGCGCGAGCGTGGTGAGATTGTCCTGCTGGAGCGTAACTGGCGAACCCATGTTTACGTAGCCGGTGAGGATGACGAGGACAAGCCGATTAATCGTGACGGTGAAAACACCATCTTCAGCGAGTGTCTGGCGAGCGATGCGATGAAGAGGGTCCTCACAGTTTACGGGAGGCTATCACCATGAAGGCCAACGGCCAGATAACCACTCTCACTCAGTACGTTTCAGAACACCCCGGCTGTTACCTCTCAGAAATACTACGCGACACCCAACTCCCTAAATGCTCAGTGACCTCAGCGCTAACCAAGCTGAACGCGGAAGGCATATTGCGCCGGGAAGGGTTCGACAAGCGATACCGGTATTACCCGGCAGCAACGGAAAACATCGAGGCGCACAAATGCAAGCGCCGACCTGAGATGACTGAAGCAGACCGGATTAACCCCCTCACCAACCTATTTAATCAGCGCCTGAAAGAAATCAGGAGCGGGAGATAAGCATGAGCAACGAAAACCAATTTGAGCAATGGTGCAAAACAGTCATGAGCGATGACGCCGACTTCTGCATGGAATATGGGGCTTATAAAAACCTAAACGTCAGAATTCGATGGGAGGCGTGGCACGCAGCGGATAAATCCATGCAATCAGCAGAACTCCAGCAGAAGCTCAACGAATCCGAGCGCTACGGTCGCCAGGCAGATATCACAATCGAGAATCTGGAGCGCCGGGTGGAGCAGCTGGCTGCGGAGAATGCGGCGCTGAAGCACGCAACAGGACAGTGCAAAGAATACTTTACTGCATTGGTTCTTAATCAGCTAACGCCCTATAACCCAGCCGTTATGAACGGAACCTGTGCCATTGCATTGAGCGAAACCCCAGCCACAGACGCAATCCTGGCTGAAGTGCGAGGGGCGGCGATCAGGAAAGCCTTGGATGATTGCTCTGAGTTTCTCGACCGGGATTGCATCATGGAGTCGAACGGAATCAGTTATGACGATGCCGCGCTGCGGGAAGTTGGCGCAATGGCTCTTCAGAAAGCGCTGCTTCGCCAGGAGGCCAAATGAGCATTGAACTTAAAGTTGGACGCTGCTACCGAGCAAAAAAAACGCGCCCGGCAGGTCAGTTCGCTTCGTATGCGAATGACCGCCAGATTACTCACATTGGCGTATCTACCGTACAGTTCGACGGACCAAGTGTACACGCTGGGCGACAGTACCCAAGCATCAGAAAAGAGAAGTTTATTGAGTGGGCGTCACACGATGTTACCGACGAACTGCCGCCAGGTGAGTGGCAGTTGTGGCCAATTCCAAAGGGAGACGCCAAATGAGCACAAACAAGCAGGCTCCGAAGAAAATTGCTGAGCGACTACTTAGCTCTCTCGCGCTGGTCTTAAAGCAATATGACGATTCCGGCCAAATTAATCTGGAGGTGATTGAGGAGGCTGAGGCGGAAATCCAAAACGCTATCGCCGCTGGCATCACAGTGAAAGGGGATAGCGAATGAGCCTTACGCACGATGATCTTTGCCAAATCGCTTACTCGTTCCTCAAGCGTAATGGCTTCAAAGTTTGCTTCCATGATCGCTTTGTTGCTGTAACACGAACCGGGGAGCAGCCGGACGCTATGGGATTCAGAAACTTTGCGTCATGCCTGATCGAAGTTAAGTGCTCCCGAGCTGACTTCCTCGCTGACAGAAAAAAACCATTCCGCAGAATGCCAAGTGAGGGCATGGGTGACTGGCGATTTTTCATGGCTGAGCCTGGGATTATTGAAGTGCATGAGCTTCCTGCTGGATGGGGTTTGCTGCACGTAGTGAATGGCAAAGTCAGAAAGGTGCATGGCTGGCCACAGGGGAATTGCTGCTGGGCCAATCCAGACGATAAGCCATTTACAGGGAACAAGCAGGTCGAATGCGATTACATGCTTTCTGCCCTGCGCCGCATGGAATTGCGTGGCCATCTCAAGGAAATCTACGACGGCGTGATAGTCAATAAACCAGAAGGAGTCTCAGCATGACATTCACCAAAGAGCAGTTAACCAGTGAAATTGAAACGCTGGAGCACTTCGCAACAAATCTGAAATGGACCAATGCCAAAGGCGCGCAAAGTCTATTATTCGCTGCTGAAGTAATGCGTCAGGCACTCGCGGGGATGGAAGCGGAGCCTCTCACCGACGTAGAGCGAGCAGAGCTTCAGGGATACCGGAACGCGCAGCAGGTAGTGCCGGAGGATTTCGATAGCGCATGGCAACGAATGAAAGACGAGCGATTCGGATGTAACGAGGAGTGGGCCAGGAAGTTCTGGGATGCCTGCCGCGCCGCCATGCAGTCTGGCGCAGTGCTTTCACCGATGCAGCCCATGGTTATTGACTCAGTCGGCACCCTGCGATTCAAGGAAAACCCACTGGTCCGCAAGCTGCTTGATGTCGCGACAGGTGCCGGATACGGCCTCAACGCCATGGCGCTGGAGGATCATTCCCCAGATGACCGCATGCAGCTGGCACAACTCATCGGCTACAGTCTGAGCGGCTACGGTGATTTATCCTACGTGTCCGACGAGTCATACAACCGGGCGGCAGCTGCAGCACCGCAGCAGGAGTGTAAACACGAGTTCGTTTACGGGTGGCATTCTTATGGCAGGGAGTCCGGCTACCAGTGCAGGCTCTGTGGGAAGTTGCAGGAGGCTAAGTGATATGGAGCTATTCATGTGGGCAATTTGCGTAGGATTTGTAGGGCTTACTGCGTGGTTGTCAAAAAAAAACTTAGAAATCCCTTGTGTAATGGCTGGGCTGATGGGAATCACGCTCGTTTGTTACACGGTCAAACACTTTTAGGGAGAAGCGCGATGCCTAACCCATTCGACGCCACAAATTCAACGTCAAGCAACGATTGATTAATTTATACATCCTGGCAAACTAGTCTTGCCGTCGGAGTTGAACGCCCGGCGGTAAGACCTCTGCATGTGATTGGGAAATCGCATGCTAAACACAAAGAACACATCAAATCACTCGTCACAGATGCTTATCGGCACCTGCGACTTTCTGCATTCATCGTTTCCTCACGGAGGTGGCGCATGAAGCAACAATTCCATCTCGTTAACGATTCAGTCAAACAGAACGCCATCAACTTCATCCGGGAATTGCCGGTGGATGCCAAGCGCCCACTGATTCTCGATATCAAGGAGATGACCCGCACTGCTGACCAGAATCGCAAGATGTGGCCGTTGCTGAAAGACCTTTCCGACCAGGTTCTCTGGTTCGGTAATAAATACGATTCCGACGACTGGAAGGACCTGATCACCGCAATGGTCGCCAAGTCCAAGAAGCAAGAGCAGCGCATGGCTCCTGGCATCGACGGCGGAATTGTTATGTTCGGCCAGCGTACCAGCAAGATGACCGTTCGCCAGATGGTGGAAGTCATTGAGGCCATCTACTGGTTCGGTACCCAGCAGAAGGTGAAATTCAGCGAGAAGTCCCGCATCGAAATTGAGTGGGCCAAGCAGTGGGGTGTCAACAATGGCTAGCCCTCTTGCTCGCGTTATGGAGCGCTCAATTTTTAAAGTCAGAGCCAAGCGTAAAAAGCCAGATCCTCTGCCAACCGAAATCCCAACCCTCAAGGGCTACACCGCCCGTTTAGTCGATCAGAAATGGCTGCGCCTTGCGGCTCGGAGGAATCATGCGTAAACCAGCACGCCGCACCTGCAAAATCTGCAAGACCAAATTCACCGCCACTTTCGACAACGTATGGTGGTGCTGTCCTGAGCATGGCTTCGAATACAGCCAGCAGTTACTCGCCAAAAAGAAGATTGAATCCGAGCGCAAAAGAAAGCAGGAAGCGCAGCAGGAGCGCCGTGAGCTGAAGATTCGCAAGAAAGCCTTGCAACCACTCAGTCAGTATCACAAACGCGCTCAGATAGCGTTTAACGCGTTCATTCGCCAGCGCGATGCAGGGCAGCCTTGCATCAGTTGCGGTCGTAACTCTGGCGCAAAGATGAATGCCGGTCACTTCCGAACAGTCGGCGCATCGCCAGAAACCCGCTACGACGAAACCAACTGCCATATCCAGTGTGAGGCGTGCAACTCGTACCTGTCCGGGAATATAGGTGAATACCGACCACGCCTGATCGCCAAGATTGGACAAGCCGCATTCGACCGACTTATGGGGCCGCACGAATCGAAGAAGTGGACGCGCGAAGAACTTGACGCACTGGCAGCGCACTACCGCGCAAAGCTCAAATCACTTAAGCAACAGGAGGCCGCATGATTTACGACCTCAAGCTCCCTCACTGGGCATCACTTCTCCCGTGTCCTTTCTGCGGCGGTGATGCGGAACTGGTTGCAGATGGTGAAGGTGTTTACGCCGGATGCGCTGCTAAGCAGTGCCTGATTAAGCCGATAACCGACACCTACCCAACAAAGCGAGACGCAATCCGCGCCTGGAATCGGAGGCCATCATGACCTTCTCCGACTTCCTCCGCTACCAGTATGAAAGCATCAGGCGATCCAGCCTGCCGCCGATAGCAAAGCACAGCCGGACCAAAACCAAACAGCCATTAGGAGCCGCAGCATGAACATTCAATATCTCCAGTTTGTCCGTGAGCAGCTCATTGTGGCAACCGCCGACCTGAGCGGAGCCACTAAAGGCCAACTGGTAGCCTTTGCTGAGAATGCGATGTTTGAGGCAACTCCACGCAGCCGTGGGCGCAAGAAGGTAGCCGACCCGGTAACAGGCCGCATGGTCAACCCGTCCAGCCCTCCGATCCCCGGCCATCAGTCTCGCGCCAAAGGTTCACATATTCCCCTGGTGAATCACGTTGAGTTCTGCACCGCGTCATGGCGTCGTGCTGTTCTGTCTCTGGATGAGCATCAGAAAGCATGGCTACTCTGGAACTACAGCGAGAACAACAGATTCGAGTATCAGGTGGCGATCACTCAGTGGGCGTGGTCAGAGTTCAAAACTCAGTTGGGGGCGAAGAAGATAGCTGGCAAGACGATGGACCGACTCAAGGCGCTTATCTGGCTGGCGGCCCAAGATGTCAAAGCGGAACTTGCAGGAAAGGAAGCGTATGAATACCAGAAGCTGGCCGAACTGGTAGGAGTCACTGCAAAGAACTGGTCTGAGACCTTCACCGATCGCTGGGTGGAGATGAAGCGAACATTCCTGCGACTGGATAGCGACGCTTTATTGCAGGTAACGCGATCACGTTCACAACAAAAGGCGACAAATTCGCAGCCAAGTATTGCAAAACTGGATTGAAAGGGCTATATTTCGTGTAAATCTGATATTGTGCCAATGTTGTATGCACTGGCGGTATCACAGAATTAAGAGCCTCGCCTAGTGCGGGGCTTTTTGCATTCTGGGTCAGAAGCACAGTGGTTGTGCGCTCGGCTGTTAACCGAGTGGTCGAAGGTTCGAATCCTTCCTGTCCCGCCAAATAAAGGCCTGACCTGATGACGGGCTCATAATCCAATCCATCAGGGGCGTTGTTGGCGCATCGCTACAGGCCGCCAAACCCCAGCCAGGGTATCTTCAGCCAAAGAGCTGACATTGCTTTACCCTCATCTTGCCAGCCTAACCGCTGGCTTTTTTTATTGCAGGCCGCAGACATTCAAACTCAGATGCCATGTAGCATTTTCGTCTGACGGCCTTTCCCTCTACTACCCACAGCTCCCGCCCATTATGCGAGGAGAGAGATATGCGTATGCCAAACAAAGACCCCGGATCCTATGGGTTACTCGTATGGGTTCTCATTGCGGCCATGTCTATTTATGGCGGATTCGTTAAATACATCATCGACACCAAGACAAACAAGACCGCATGGAGTTGGGTAGCCGCGTTCGCTCAAGTTGCCGTGTCTGGTTTCGCCGGTTTGATTGGCGGCCTTGTCAGCATCGAGTCAGGGCTGAGTATCTATTACGTCCTGGTTGTTTCTGGCATGTCCGGAACTATGGGCAGTGTCGCGCTGAGCTTCTTCTGGGAAAGAATTACGGGGTTGAAAAATGCAAGCAATTAACTCTCAGAGAAAAGCTTTCCTAGACATGCTGGCCTGGTCAGAAGGTACCGATAACGGAAAGCAGAAGACCAACAATCACGGCTACGACGTTATCGTTGGAGGCTCACTGTTTACCGATTTCTCAGATCACCCGCGTAAGCTAGTCACGCTAAATTCGAAGCTGAAATCCACAGCTGCCGGCCGATACCAGTTGCTGTCGAAATGGTGGGATGCGTACCGCAAGCAACTTGGCTTGAAAGACTTCTCCCCAGCAAGTCAGGATGCAGTCGCGTTACAGCAGATTAAAGAGCGTCGAGCTTTGGAGTTAATCGATTCTGGTGATATTCGCCAGGCGATCGACCGTTGCAGCAACATTTGGGCATCTCTCCCCGGTGCTGGTTACGGTCAGTTTGAGCATAAAGCTGATAATCTCATCGCCAAGTTCAAACAGGCTGGCGGAAAGGTTAACGAGCCGAAATCATGAGCCGGGTTTCAGCCATTATCTGCGCAGTCATCATCTGCCTGATGGTCTCAATGGCCTGGGCCATTAACCACTACCGCGAAAACGCCATCACCTACAAAGACCAAC
The DNA here is from genome assembly GCF_035593345.1 of Lelliottia sp. JS-SCA-14. Taxonomy (NCBI): domain Bacteria; kingdom Pseudomonadati; phylum Pseudomonadota; class Gammaproteobacteria; order Enterobacterales; family Enterobacteriaceae; genus Lelliottia; species Lelliottia sp. JS-SCA-14. The sequence goes on from NZ_CP141606.1 coordinate 1,271,904, forward strand.
GTGATAAGGCGACGACCCGGGCTGAATCATCCGAAGCCGTCACCAATAACGTTATCACCGCCATGAACCTGATCCGCGATATCTCACAGGCTACCCAGAATGCTAAGAACCAACTGGCCCAGAAAGGCGAAACGCACATTGTCTACATCAGGCAGGCGCTTGAAGGCGATATGTGCGCTAAGCAGCTTGTTCCTGCTGCCGCTACTGACAGCCTGCGGGAATACGCAGACAGTTTACGTTCCGGCCCCCGTGGTGCCGATAAGCGCTGACCTGACAGCAGACACGCCGATCCCCGGTATGGTGGTTCCGTTCACGTGGCAGGCAAGTCTGGAGTTAAACGCTCAGCTCTATACGGCGCTAGGGCAGTGCAATCTGGATAAGGCGGGTATACGTAAAATCGAATCTAACCGTAGTGAGTTGAATTAACATCTCATATCAATGGATAATAGATATAAATACTATTATTTCATTGAGATGAGACAAGTAAATGGATACTGAGTCTATAAGAATTGCCGCTGAAACAGCACGCTGGACATATTGGTCAATGATTGCCGCTTCAATCTCAGCAGCATCTGCCTTAGCTACAGCCATCATTGCTTTTTTAGCCTCGCGAACATGGAGAAAGCAAGAGCGGCTGAACCAGTTAGTTCGATTGAAAAGGGCGGCATTTGAATATAGAACAATGGTGGAAAAGGCTGGGAGGATAAAGCAGTATGGTTTCGAGTTTAGAGAATATCTAAACAGCGACTTATCTGATGCTAGAGGGAGAGTACTCCATGAACTCGCATTAGCTGGTATGGAACATCAAGGTTGCGAACAAGGTAGGCTCTATGATCAGCTTTTTACTCTTCAAGAACTATACAAAGAAAAAGAAGCAAGTTGGGCGGATCTCCTTAAAGCATCTGTAGCATTACAAGAATCAATAAAGGTTAAAATCACATAACTTACCGCCTCCGGGCGGTTTTTGTTGCCATCTCCATGGGAAGACTCATTGTAATGGCACTATCCCCTTGCGGGGATAAATAAAAAATATCCCCGATCGCGGATAAAGAGGTGCTAATGCCCGATACCTACGAAATCACGATCACTACGACATCCAAAGAAACCTTCACCGGACTGATGAAGCGCAGCCAGCCCGAAATCACTAACGGGTTCGTAGCGCTGGCGACTGATACAGGAGAGTGGCTGTACTTCGCGACTGACGATGTGAAGCGCGTGCAGTTCACTCCGTTAGCTGATAGCGTTGAAGAAAAGGGCGAATAATCGCCCTAATTGTTAACCGCGAGCCTCTCGACCTTCTTCGTCTTCAGGAACTCGGTATCGCCAGTATTTATCTGGCTTAACCCAAACGACATTTTCTCCACTATCAACTCGGAATTTATTGATCAACTTTGTTGATAGCGCTTGGTTGCCATCCACATTTTCTTTCAGGTGTTGCTCATTACCACTCTTTATCAGGTAATCGACAACATCTTGCTGATAGAGGCATCCGTCGGTTGTTAATGTGGACAACATCCAAGCTGTAACATCGGGAATATTTAAATTAGACGCGCTTGGGTTTACGGCTTTGGGTTTGTGTTTGTCAAAGACTCTTCGGTAAAACGTCCTTTTTCAAGTTTTTTTCCTGCAAACCATTGGCAAGTGTAATCACCAGTAAAGGCGCCTCCAAATTTGTGTATTTCATATACTGACATCTCTGGACCGCCTGATTTCAAATACACAGAATCGCCAAGTTTGAAAAGCGCTTTTCTTTCAGTAGAAGAGTTACTCATAACTGATTTCCATATTAAAGAGAACATATGGCACTCACCGACAAACAAGAAATGTTCTGTCGCGAGTACCTCATCGATTTAAACGCCACGCAAGCGGCTATTCGGGCGGGGTACAGCGCAAAGACAGCTAACCGTACCGCGTCCGAAAACCTGTCAAAACCTGACGTGCAATCCAGAATTGCCGAACTTAAAGCGCAACGCAATGATCTGGTTGGCATAAATGCGACATACGTCCTGAATCGTCTCGTTGAGATAGACCAGATGGACGTGCTCGACATCCTGCTTGCTAACGGCGAGCTAAAGCCGATTAAAGACTGGCCCAAGGTCTGGCGCACAACTCTATCCGGGATGGATGTAACTGAGGTGGCGGGGGATGCTGCCGGACTTCTGAAGAAAATTAAATGGCCTGACAAGGTGAAGAACCTTGAGCTACTCGGCAAGCACGTAACTGTTCAGGCTTTCAAAGAGAACATTAAAACCGAAGTAACTGGTGCTAACGGCGGACCAATTGTTACCGCTGAAATGAGCGCCGAAGAGGCAGCTGAGAAATACAAAGACCTGATGGGCTAAATTATGCCAATACCTTTCCCGTTTGACTTCCGAAACCCGGATTATGTTCAGGTGTTCGAGTGGAGGCAGGAGAGGATCCTTCGCATTCGTAACAACCCAGATTCAGTATCAATACTGTCGGCATTCTACAAAGATAATCCCGCTCAATTCATAATTGATTGGGGCATGACATATGACCCGCGAAATCCTGAGAGGGGGCTGCCGTCATACATACCATTTCTTTTATTCCCTCGCCAAGAAGAGTGGATGGAATGGTTTATGGATCGGTGGAAATCGCAGCAGCCCGGAATCACTGAAAAGACGCGTGATATGGGCATGAGTTGGTTGACAGTCGCGCTAGCATGCACTGTATGCAACTTCAACAAGGGCATCAGCGTTGGAATAGGCAGCCGAAAAGAGGAATACGTCGATAAGATTGGCGTTCCTAAGTCTCTTCTCGAAAAAGCGCGCATGTTCATGTCGTTGCTGCCAGCCGAGTTCCGCAATGGATGGAGCAGGGATAAGGACGCTCCGCACATGCGCATCAAGTTCCCGAGAACAAACTCCATCATCTCAGGTGAGTGTGGTGATGGCATAGGACGTGGTGACCGTGCCAGTTTCTATATTGTGGATGAGGCAGCATTCCTTGAGCGGCCAACATTGGTTGACGCATCGCTTTCTGCAACAACGAACTGCCGTCAGGATATTTCCACACCTAACGGAAACGCTAACAGCTTCGCTATCCGTCGCCATGGCGGGAAGATACCGGTATTTACATTCCACTGGCGGGACGACCCGCGCAAAGATCAGGCGTGGTATGACAAGCAGGTTGAGTTGCTTGACCCGGTTACTGTCGCTCAGGAAATCGATATCGACTACAACGCATCTGTTGAAGGGGTGATCATCCCATCAGCATGGGTGCAGGCGGCTATAGACGCACATATAAAACTTGGTATTGAGCCATCTGGATCTCGTAAAGGTGCTCTAGATGTGGCTGATGAAGGCATAGATAAAAATGCCTTTGCATCAGGACATGGCATCATGATTGATGTTTGTGAAGAGTGGAGCGGTAAAGGGTCGGATATCTTCCAGACCGTTGTGAAGGCAACCAATCTGGCTGATGAGAATGGTTGTAGCGATGTTTTGTATGACGCAGACGGAATTGGCGCTGGGTGTCGCGGCGATTCGAAGCAGGTCAATGATGAGCGCAAAAAGTCCGGCAAGAAGGCGGTAACGTTCAGCGCCTACAAAGGTAGCGCGGGTGTATTAAACCCTGACAAGGTGCTGATGAAGGACGCTAACGGAAGGAATATCACCAATAAAGACTTCTTCTACAACTTCAAAGCTCAATCGTGGTGGCACCTCAGGACGTTATTCCTTAACACGTACCGCGCGGTTAACGGAATGAAATACGACAAAGACGAGATAATTTCTTTATCGTCAAAAATGGCGGCGTTGCCAAGGCTAACATCAGAGCTAAGTCAGCCAACATACAGCAAGAATTCAACCGGCAAAATCCTCGTCGACAAGAAACCAGATGGCGCACTTTCACCAAACTGCGCGGATAGCCTGGTGATTCTGAAATCGCCGGAGAGGAAGCCATTCCATATCCCTGACGAGATACTTCAATGACAAGACGTAAAGCCGCACAGGCAACTCGCCGGGAAGTGGCAAAAATCACACAGGCGCACCTCGATAATGCGTCTGGAGCAAATGACGAGAAGCCGTTCGCTGAATTTAAACGATATGAACCGCTGGCAGGGGTAATCCCAGAGGTGAAGAAAGAAGCCACTCTTGCGATGGATGCAACGCCGTACGATGTGCTTAACAGCATGTCTATCGGCACAGAGTATTCAGGCTTCCGTGGTTACCCAATTCTTGCCGCCATGTCTCAGCAAGTCGAGTATGCGAATATGCATACCGTCATGGCTGACGAGATGACGCGTAACTGGATTGAGGTTAAAAGCCGCAAAGATGGCGATCCTGATATCGACCCGATGGAGCAGGCGCTCGTTAAGTTCGACGTGAAGCGTTTAATCCATGAGGCCGTGAAGCAGGACTCCATGTTTGGCGTAGCGCACATCTACGTTGACACTGACGCTGATGAGAAAGAGCTTGAAAAGCCTCTCTTCCTCGACCCGCGCAAGATTCCAAAGGGATCGCTGAAAGGCCTGCGCTGCGTTGACCCTACCTGGATTTACCCGGCGATGTATAACACGCGCTGGCCGCTGGCTGATAACTACTACAAGCCAATGGCATGGTTTGTTATGGGGCAAACGGTTCACGAGTCGCGCTTCATCGACATCATCAGCCGACCGGTGCCGGACATCCTCAAACCTTCGTATTCGTTCGGCGGACTGTCACTGACGCAGTTGATGGAGGATTACGTCACAGACTGGCGCGATGCCAAGAAGAACGTCATCAAGATTCTCCGCACGCTGCGCATGAGAGCACTGAAAACAGATATGGATGCTCGCCTGGAAGTGCCTGGGCAATTCGACAAGCGTATTCAGATGTTCACGAAGTATCAGGACAACTTCGGCATCTGGGCATTAGACATGAGCGAGGATCTGCTTCACATGCAAACCTCTCTCAGTGAGCTATCAAACTTGCTGTCGAACTATCAGGACCAGATGTGTATCCCGGCTCGTATCACCAACCTGAAGCTCCTTGGTAACGCTCCCGCGGGACTTAACGCATCAGGCGACTCAGAGCTTGAGACATGGCACGAAACCATCTCAGGGATGCAGGAGCGCGATATCCGACGCGCCCTGGAAAACATCTTCAAGATTATCCAACTCTCCGAGTTTGGCGAAATCAAAGAGGATATCTATTTCGAGTTCCGTCCACTGGATGAGCTGAGCGAGAAAGAAAAAGCTGAGATTGCCAAGCTGAAGGTCGAAACGGTCGCTACAGCTTCTGACTCGCAACTGGTCGATTCTGAAGAGGCTCGTGATGCGCTGAAATGCATTGAAGGCGCTGGCTTCGAAAATCTGGATGGTGATTATGAACCGGAAGAAGACGAAGAGTCTGAGGCCAGTGAACTACAACGCGGGAAACATCAGGTGGTACCAGAGAGAGCTTCTCAGAACGATTCGTGAAATGAACGACGACGTTAAGGCAGAGATAGTCACCATCATGCGAGATAACCCTCTGGCGATGGATATGGCGATGGATGCTAACCCGGTTGACCTGGTGAAGCGCGCCATATCCTCACTGGCGAAGAAGTGGATAGACAACTTCATCAGCAAGGCGATTCCGGTTTCCGATGAGGTTGCCGATAAAACACTTGAGGCTGTCGACCGTGGCATTCTCGCATCTGCCCGCAAAGATTCCCTGGCTATTAACCTGCAATGGACTGACGCCATGCTACAAAAGCGTGACGCCATCATTGCTGAAAACGTGTCGCTGATACGCTCGATACCGGAGAAATACTTCACCGAAGTGGAGTCGATGGTGTTCCGGTCTATCGCGAAGGGTGGCGATCGCAAGCAACTGGCTGATGAGATTGAGCGTGAGTTTGGCAAGCGTCATGGCATAACCAGACGTCGCGCTGAGTTCATAGCTCGTGATCAGGTGCGTAAGGCTACCAGTGCGCTATCAAACGCACGTCAGCAGGCCGCAGGAATCAAGAAAGGCATTTGGTTGCATAGTGGTGGTGGTAATCAACCGCGACACAAGCATGTGAAGGCTAACGGCAAAGAGTTCGACCTCGATAAGGGGCTGCCGATTGGCGACAAAGCCCAGTATGTGCTGCCGGGTGAGGAGCCTAACTGCGGTTGCACGTGGAAGCCGGTTCTCCCGTTTTAATCCGGAACAAATCAACAAGGTCACTTCGGTGGCCTTTTTTATTGCCTGAAGAAAGGTAATCCAATGCCAGTACATCAAAAAGACGGCAAGTGGTATTGGGGTTCGAAAGGGCCATTCGATACACAGGAAAAAGCCGAAGAAGTAGAGCGAGCGGCATACGCGAACGGCTACGCAGGAGATGAGGCTGAAACATACACTCTCGCCAATGATGCAGATGAAAAAGATAAATGGATAACCATTAACGGCTCGCACGTAAAAGTTAATGGCAACGGTGATGTGGTTGCCGGTGCGGAAGGGAAAATCAAAAATGTATCTGCGAGTAAAGGCTCTGGTGGCGCAAAGCTCTCATCCAACGAAAAAACAGCCATTTCAAGTTACTCAGGGGACAACTTCCTCAAGCTAAATTCTGAACTAAGAAACGGAAACACATCCGATCCTGATATCTCACGTATTGACTCAGCAGTCTCAAAGGGGCAACTCAGCGGAGAAACTCTATACCGAGGAATCAGCAGAGAGGATGCAAAAAAACTATTCCCCAATGGTGAGATTAAAAAGGGAATGGTTGTTTCCGATAAGGCGTTTCTATCCACCTCAAAGGAAAAGAAAATCGCCGGGATGTTCAGCATTGGCGGTGTGATGCTTGAGATTGATGCTGAAGATGGGGCCACTGGTCTTGATGTAACTGGTATGTCCAGCAATAAACATGAGAGTGAAACTCTTCTCCCAAGGAATGCGAAGCTCGAAGTCTCAAGTATTCACCCTCCCAAGCAACCAGGTCAGCCAGTGGTTGTAAAAATGAAATATTCAAAACACGAGCCAGATATGGCAAGGGACTCTGCATTAGCATTCGACAGGGCGAGCGTGCGCACCTATGACGCTGACGGGAAGCTTCATGTTGAGCTAACCCCAATCAGTAAGGCCAATATCTGCGTCTACTACGGGCGTGAAATTCCAGGATGGGAAGAGTTAGGGTTAATCCCTGATAAAGCATATCGCCTCCTTCGCGACCCTGAAGAGCTGCGCAAAGCAGCACACACATTCAACAACCAGCCGCTGCTGAACACGCACATCGCCGTGTCAGTGCTTGACCCTCCGAAAGAGGCAATCATCGGATCAACCGGTGAGAGCGCCGAATTCGACGGCACCTACCTGAAAAACTCTCTCGTCATCTGGGATGTGAATTCCATCATCGGCGTGGAGAACAAACAGCAACGGGAAATTTCATCTTCATACCGCTACCGGCTCGATATGACCCCGGGCGAGTACGAGGGAGAGGCATACGATGGCGTCATGCGTGACATCGTTTGTAACCACGTGGCAATCGTGCCATCAGGCCGGGCAGGCCCGGATGTATTTGTATACGACTCACAACCGACAGGACTCAAACTGATGTCAAAAATCAAATCACTCATGACCTTCATTCGGCCACTGCTGGCTAATGATGAAAAGGCCGAAGAGGTAGAAAAGAAAGTCGAAGAAATCATCAAAGATGAAGACAACGACAAAAAGAAAACCGCTGATGACGAAATGACCGAGGAAGAGAAGAAAAAGCTCGCCGAGGACGAAGAAGCGGAGAAGGCCAAAAAACTGGCTGAAGACGAGGCCGAAAAAGAAAAAGAGAAAGAAAAAATGGCAAACGACAGCAAGCTCGCGATGGATGCCGCGGTTAAATCCGTTGAGCAGCGCTTTATCGATCTGCGCAAAGCTGAGCGTGATGTGCGTCCGGTTGTAGGCGAACTGGCCTGCGACAGTGCTGAAGATGTTTATCGCACCGCACTCAAACAACTGGGCTGCGATGAGCACGCGTCAATCCCTGCTTCCGCGCTGAGTTCAGTATTCAAAGCCTATGCGCGTCAGCCTTCAATGGCTCAGGACTCGGTGACTATCACCCCGTCGTCTCGCGATAACGTCAAAAACTACTTCGAGGGCAAATAACAATGGCTTTCCAGACAAGCGTATCTGTTTACTCTGGCGTTGGTCAGGCTGGTCAGCCTGCGTCTAACAGCCCAATCATTGCTGCTGCTGGCGGCCCCGGCGCGTATCAAGCTGGCGCAAGCGGTCTGGTCATGGCGCGGTTCGCATGGCGTGACGGCACCAATCCACTTCTGCTGAACAACACCGGTACCGGCAAGCCAGTTGGCTTCGTCTACAACAACGCAAATGCGACGATCACCTATCTGCAGAGTTCCAGCATGACTATCCCTGCTGGTCGCGAAGCATCTCCGGTGGTTGGTGGTGATTTCTGGGCTCTGTCTGCTACCGACGCGACTGTGGGCCAGAAAGTGTTTGCGGTACTGGCTGACGGCACCCTGAAGACCGGCGCAGCTGGCGCAACCATCTCCGGTGCAGTTGAAACCGACTGGTATGTGGCTAGCCCTGCAACAACCGGCAACCTGTTAATCATCTCTACCTGGAGCAAAGCATAATGCCTCAACTGACTCAGGCTGATTTCGCTGCCTTTAAAGCGGAAGCCGAATCTCGCGGCATTTTCCTGCCGCCTTCGGTGACTAAGTTTGCAATGGATGCCGACCCTCAGCCGGGTCTTGGCGCAAACGGTGGTATTCCTGCTGTGGTTTCAACCTTCATCGACCCTGAAATCGTTCGCACCATCTTCGCTAAGCAGAAAGCGACCGAGATTCTGGGCGAGAAGAAAAAAGGCTCATGGGCGCAGGACACCATGATGATCCAGCGCGTTGAGCAATCCGGTGACGTTGTGGCGTATGACGACTACAGCGAGCAGGGAGCTAACCAGGTAACTTCCCGTTGGGAAAACCGTCAGGTGTTCCGCTACCAGACCATGGTTACCTATGGCGAGCTGGAGCAGGAGCGTTATGGCCTGGCTATGCTGCCATACGTCGCAGAGAAACAGCGTGCTGCAGCGTGGACTCTGAACCAGGCGCAGAACAAGTTCTACTTCTACGGCGTTTCTGGTCTGCTGAACTACGGCATCCTGAACGACCCATCACTGCCGACTCCGATCACCCCGGCAACTGTTGGCGGCGTGACCCTGTGGAAAGATAAGCAGGTTATCGACATCTACAACGATATCCTGGCGCTGTACAACGACCTGATTACCCGCACCAATGGCGCGGTAGGCGATGGCGTTGACATGGCCTCTCCTCTGGTTCTGGCTATGTCTCCAACCGCATCAGTTTGGTTCAAAAAATCAAACGAAATCTTCGGTAACTCCGTCGAGAAGATGGTTAAAGAAACCTTCACCAATATCCGCATCGAAGTCGCTCCTCAGTACAGCACTGTTGGTGGTGAACTGGTGCAGATGTTTGTCGAAACCGCTCAGGGCCAGAATGCGGGGTACTGCGCATACAGTGAGAAACTGCGCGCTCATCCAGTCATCACCATGACCTCCAGCTGGAAGCAGAAACACTCCGGCACCACCTACGGCGCGGTAATTACTCAGCCGTTCCTGTTCGCTCAGATGTTGGGTGTTTAATTCAACGGGCTCGTAACTGGGCCCGAAATAAATATTTTGGAGATTCAAGAATGGCAGATGAAAAAGTTCTCACTGAGCAGCAGGTTGAGGCGCAGGTGCAGCAGAGCGAAGATAAAGAACAGAAAAACGAGTCAGCCGGCAGCAAAAACAAAAAGAATACAAAGGCTGGCAAGTCTGACTCCTATGTCATTGGGTGTAAGTTGCCTTGCGGTCTTAAGATCGGGCATGGCCCAGCTGCAGTAACCCTGAAAGGCGCAAACGACTCGATGCTTATTAATGGGTTTGGTATTACACAAAATGTCCCGGCTGATGTGTGGGAAGAATTTGAGAAAAATCACAAATCCTCTCCTCTCTTCCAGAACGGGATCATCTTCGCTGTAACTGATATGGAGTCAGTCGAAGACGCATCTCTTGAGCGCTCTCGCCAGAAAACCGGGTTTGAGCAAGTCAACGCCAAAGACGCAGGCGTAGAGGAAGACAAAGAGGAATAAGCCATGGCTGTCGTGACTCTGGATATTGCCAGTTTCCGCGCCATGTACCCTGAATTTTCCAATGTTCCAGATGCAATCCTTCCATTCCTGTTTGACCAGTCCACTGACTATCTGAATAACACCGATTACTCACTCGTCGATGACGTCGTGAAGCGAGAGCGTTTGCTCTACATGCTCATGGCGCACCTGGCGTATGTGCGTTACGGCGACAATCGGGGTCGTGGTGGCTCAGGAATGGTTGGGCGCATTGCATCAGCTACAGAGGGTAGTGTGTCAGTTTCATCTGACCTCGGCCCTATTGAGTTCAGGTATGCGTGGTATACGCAGAGCCCATATGGCATGGACTTCTGGCAGGCGACGAAAGTCTACCGGATGGCAAATTACTATCCTGGAGCCAACTATGTCTGACGGCCTCGATAAGTACCTGGAAGAAATGGCAGAAAAGCTCAATGCAACAGAGGTGAGAGCCGGTTTTCTCGGCGGGTCAACTTATCCAGACGGAACGAGTGTGGCGATGGTAGCCACCCGTAACGAATACGGAGATCCGGGGAATAATCAGCCACCTCGTCCGTTCTTCCGCAATGCGATTGCAGAAAAGCAGGGTGAGTGGAAGAAGACGATTGAGCGCGGCCTTGCCTCAGGGCTCGATTCCAGAACGGTACTTGAGGTCGTCGGCGCGCAGATCAAGGGTGACGTTCAGGAGTCGATCGCCATGCTCATTGAGCCCCCGCTCTCCGAGGTCACGCTTAAGCGACGCAAAAACAGGAAAGTAATGCCCAACCAGTCGGATAAGCCTCTCGTCGACACCAGGGTGATGATTGGCGATGTTAACTATGAGGTCACCTGATGAACCTGCATCAAATAGTTCGCGGTGCGATCACAACGGTGAACCCTGACGTGCCGGGAGTGTTTCAGGTTAACACCGGATTTACCACGCTACCCGGCGGGAAGAGAGTGCCTTCGTACAACAGCGTCGATGTGATCGTGCAACTGCAGGAGTTGTCATCAACAGACCTGCGGCAAGTGGACTCGGTCAACATTCAGGGGATTCTCCGTAGCGCCTATCTGAACGGCAATTTCAACGGTGTGAACCGGCCTGAACAAAAAGGCGGAGACATCCTGATGATTGGCGAAGAGAAATGGCTGGTCGTTAAGGTGCCAGAACTCTGGCCTGACTGGTGCCGGGTAATCATCAACCTTCAGAGGTCATCATAATGGCAACTCTCGATATCAAAGAGATTGACCTTCTTGTGCCGCTGCAGGCTTTTCTGATGGAAATCACCGGGCTGACTATTGATGACGTGCTGGACGGGCAGCAGAACCTTACTCCAATGCCGCTTGGCGACTTCATCGTGATGACTCCAATGAAACAGATTGGGCTGTCTACAAACCGAGTGAAGTACGTTGATAACGGCGTGTATGGCGACGGGTTGCAGCAGAACCAGCGCAGCACGCAATGGCCTTGCCAGATTGACTGTTACGGCGAGAGCGCGGCGGACAACGCAGCAGTTATTGGAACACTCATACGGTCAGATTTCGCTTGCGAATGGTTCCGACAGAATGGCAACACACTATCCCCTCTTTTCTGCTCAGACCCTCATCAAACCACGATGATTAACGGCGAGCAACAATACGAAAGCCGCTGGACGCTGGACTTCATCGGGCAATACAACCCGACGGTATCTACGCGACAGGACTTTATGGACAGCATCACCGTCGGCGTAATTGCCGCAGATTTAAAATACCCACCGGAGAGTGCATAAATGGCAATCCCATTACGCAAAGATATCCAGATTAACCCTGGCGTTTTGCCTGCGGGCGGTTCAGCGCTTGATCTGAATGGCCTTATCCTTACCGACAGCGGTTATGCTCCGGTAGGTACAGTAATTTCGTTTACCACCAAAGAAGATGTGGCGGCCTACTTCGGCAGTGCGTCTCCTGAGTTCAGCATGTCCGAGATTTATTTCCAGGGTTATGACAATTCAACAAAAACCCCTGGCGCTCTGTTGTTTGCCCGGTTCAACCCTGACCCGGCGGCGGCATGGCTTCGCTCAGGTTCAATGGCACCTGTTACGCTAGACCAGCTCAAGCTGCTGAGTGGCGTCCTGACTCTGTCAGTAGACGGTACATCGCACACTTCAGCCAGTATCGACCTGAGCACAGCAACCAGCTTTGCGCAGGCCGCAGACCTGATTGAAACCGGCATCGGATCCAGCGTAACCGTTGAGTTCGACACCACACAGAAGCGCTTCATCATCACCTCTGCAACAGCAGGTGATGCCAGCACCATCACTTACGCCACTGGCACATTATCGGCCGGACTGAAGCTGACTGCTGCGACCGGCGCGTCACTCTCACAAGGTGCTGATGCTGCGGTGGTTACTGATGCAATGCAGGCTGTGCTGGATGCCTCGCAGAACTGGGCAATCTTGACCACATCTTTCACACCGGATGAAGATCAGGCGCTGGCGTTTTCCGCATGGGTTAACGGGCAGAATTATCGCTTCGGCTACGTGCCATTCACCCTGGAAGAGTCGGCGCTGGTATCTGGTTCAACGGATACCCTGTCATACAAAATCATCACAACGTACGACTACTCTAACGTCATCCCGGTATACGGTGACCAAAGTCATGCGGCTAGCGTTCTCGGCTACGCTGCCTCTCTCGACTTTGACCGTCAGGAAGGGCGCGTGCCGTTTAAATTCCGCTCGCTGGGCGGGCTGCTTCCGGAAGTCACCACGTCAGCGAACTACGATGCGCTGATCGCCAACGGGTACAACTTCTACGGCGCGTACACGGCTAACAACTATGACACGCGCTACTGGGCCGATGGCACCGTAACCGGTGACTTCAAATGGTTCGACTCCTTCTGCTTCCAGATTTGGCTAAACGCCAACCTGATGCAGGATGCGATCGAGTTGTTCCAGTCTAACCGCAGCATTCCGGACAACGCGCGCGGCAAGGCAATTATCGAGGCTTCATTCGCTGACACCCTGAATCAGGGCATCACGTTTGGCGGAATTCGTACCGGGGTAAACCTTTCAAGCTCTCAGATTTCTGAGATTCAGAATGCAGTCGGCGCGGATATCTCCCCATCGCTGATCGCAAAAGGCTACTACCTGTATATCGCCGACGCTACGCCTACCCAGCGTCAGGAGCGCACAAGCCCAAGTATGACCCTCTGGTACTGCGACGGCGGTTGCGTGCAGAAAATCACTCTCGCTTCAATTGAAGTTCAGTGATGATTGGGGGTGTAAAGTATTGCAAGGATTGCTGCCAAACACTCCCAAAGGAAATGTTTTGCGCCAACAAGTCATCAAAAGATGGCTTGTGTGCGTATTGCAGAGAGTGCACAAAAAAAAGGTATTCTTCTTATTATAAAAAGAATGCTGAATCACTCAAAAAGAGGTCCGCTGATTACCGAAAAAATAATCACGAGCAAGTGAAAATAAAGCTAAAGGAATGGCATCAGGAAAATAAACAGCACTCTTTAAAATATAGGCAAAGCGCAAAGCAAAGAATCAATGAGAACGGCAAAAGATATCGAGAAAGACATCTTGGTAAGGTTCGCGCTCGCTATGCGGAAAGAAGAGCCCTCCTCAGCGCGCCAGTATGGGCCTGCAAGGAAAAGATGAAGGGGTTTTATGAAGACGCGGTTAGGTTGTCAAATGAAACAGGCATACCTCATGAGGTTGATCATATTGTCCCTATAAAATCGAAATATGTTTGCGGTCTACATTGCGAATTCAATCTTCAGGTTGTGCCACGAGAGGTTAATAGACGCAAGTCAAACCTATACTGGCCTGACATGTAAACACCTGGTAAGCATATGAAACACAATAAAGATATTTACCTATCTAAATACCCAAACTTATTGCGAGAGGTGCAATAAATGTCGAACACTATTACAAGCGCTGATGCAATCTTTGCCCTCACCGTTACCAACCTGTTCCCCAGTGCGCAGACTCTTGAGGGCTACGCTGCTGACGCGATGTTTGCGCTGGGCGATACAGAGATGGCCGTAGGGGTTCGTGGAGCCGACGGTAAGCTTTCCGGCGGGTTCGTGTTTGGTGAGTATCTTCAGACGATCACCATCATGCCAGACAGCCCATCGCGGGATATGTTCGAGACGTGGCAGCTAACCTCGCTGACGTCGAAAGCGATCTTCCGCTGCAACGCGACAATCATCCTCCCGGCGATCAGCCGTAAATTCACGCTCACTAACGGCATCCTGCAGCGCGTTAAGGCCATTCCTGACGCGCAGCGCGTACTTCAGGCGATGACCTTCCAGATCAACTGGGAAACCGTAGTGGGCGAAGCGTACAACGCATAAGGGATCACATGGCACGTAAAGAAATTTACTACACCGTCGAGGAAAAAGGCCGTGACCAGGGCAAGGTGTTCTTCATTCGCGAAATGTCTGCTTCACAGGCTGAATGGTGGGCTATCCGTGCCGGACTGGCGATGGCTAAGAACGGCGTTAATCTTCCGGATAACTTTTCAGATATGGGCATGGCAGGCATGGCAAAAGTCGGCCTCGAAATGGTGGCTCAGATTTCTCCAGACGAGGCACGGCCTTTACTGGATGAGCTGATGAAGTGCATCCAGTTTGTGCCAGACCCAACCAACCAGAGCATTAAGCGCGGGCTAATCGATGACGACACCGAAGAGGTGGTGACTCGACTGAAGCTACGCAGCGAGGTGTTCAAGCTTCACGTTGATTTTTTCGCCACCGTCGCAGGTTAGACATCCCGCCAGTAATGGGGAGTGATGTTGCCGGGCTGGTAAATTATGAAAACGTGCCAAGCACGATCGCAACCATCATCTCCTCAAAGCTTGCGACCCTCTATGAACTGGACACTGTCTACGGAACAGAGGATTTGTGGCGTTTGCTGGAAATTAACACCGTGGATAATTACAACCAGATGGTCATCAACAGGGCGCAGGAGAGTGGCTGATGGCGACGATTATTGATTCACTGGTCGTTACCCTCGGCCTCGACCCATCCGGCTTTAAAAAAGGTCAGGATGAGGTTAAGAAGGGCCTGAACGATACCAGAAAGAACGCGGACCAGACCGCAAAAGATATGGAGGCTGCCGGTAAAAGGGCGGCCTCTTTCTTTGGGTCAATTCGCACTGAGTTGCTTGCGCTTGTAGGCGTAACTCTTTCAGCCCAAGGAATCAAGACATTCATCACATCCATGACATCGGATCTGATGCGCCTCGGTATTGAGTCCCGTGCGCTGGACATCTCTGCCAAGTCTCTTGATGGGTGGGAAAGAGCGGCTACCGCTGCAGGTTCCAGTGCTGAGAAAATGGCTGGCACTCTGGGTTCATTCCAGAAAGTGCTGACCCAAATCAGGACTGGCGGCGGACAGGATGACCCTCTCTTCGGTGCGCTTGCTGCGTTCGGTGGAGCTACTGGTGCGAACTTCGATTATCAGAATGATAACTCCGAAGCGATAATGCGTAAGATTGCCGCCAACTGGGGCAAATTAAGCAAAGATGCACAGCGCAGATTCGGCGGCATGTTCGGGTTCGACAACGCGACCCAGCAAGGACTTGCTAATGGCAGTCTGGTTCAGGACGCCGACCGGTTTGCCAAGATATCCAAAGCGACTGATGAAGCAACCAAGAAGGCGCTGGAGTTTAACCGCCGCCTTGAGGAGATGAAGCAAAACTTTGCCGCTGCATCTCAGGTTCTGTACGAGGCCCTGATCCCCTATGTCGAAAAGCTAATTCCTCTCATAGAGAAGTTCGGCAACTGGATCGCCAGTCATGGTCCAGAAATCGAAAAGTTCTTCTCTGATTCCGCGGATGAAATCAACAAGGTTGTCGATGCAGTCGGCGGCCTGGAGAACGCGTTAGAGATTCTGCTGGCCTTTGTTGTGGGCAAGTGGGCGCTTGGGATGGTTGGCGCGATAGCTCGCGTCGGTGGCTATCTCGGTGGGCTTGCGGCAAACCTCGTTGGCATTGTTGCTAAAAACCCATGGCTGCTGATGCTTGTCCCTGCGAACAACACCCCTAACACCACAGAGGAGCTTTCCTCTATCGGTGGAGTTGGCAGCAACGTCCCGAAAACTGATATGGAAAAGCTTCAGGCCGGATGGAGCTACGATGACAGCAAAGGAGGCTGGATTGCTCCCAAATCTGCCCCGCGGGGAATCAGGAATAACAACCCTGGCAACCTCAACTTTGCAAATCAGGCAGGGGCCACGAAGGAAGGCGGTCAAGGCGGCCGGTTTGCTGTGTTCGAGTCGATGGAGCATGGAGTTGCGGCTCTCTATAAGCAGCTGCAGATTTACTTCAAGAAAGGGGTGAATACCCTTTCATCCATCGTCAAAACATACGCCCCAGCATCCGATGGGAACAATGTCGATGCATACGTGTCAGCCCTCTCAAAGGCAACCGGCAAGGGGGCCAATGAGGCGATTGATGCCGGAGACACTACCACCATTGCAAAACTGATGAAGGGGATCGTCGACCATGAGAACGGGAAAGGTTACATCAGCTCGTCCGATATCATGGGTGGCATTCAGTTGGGTGCTGGCTCATCAGCCGCTCGTAACTCCCCAGCTCAATCTGGCAACCAGACAACCATCAGTATTGGCAAAATCGACATGCAGACATCGGCTGGCAATGCCAATGCGCTGGGTGCTGACATCCAGAGAAACCTTCAGAGAAACCGCCTGGTGACACCGGCAATGACAGGGCAGGGTTAACATGGCCTTTTCACTGAACGAAACAACGCTACTCAGCGCGATAAACAGCGGCAATATCTTCTCGATCATCAACAGCACCCTCTCGCCCGGCTACGGAATTTATCTCAAGTCGGGATTGAGGGCGCTGTCGCCTTCATCATTTTTGGGTATTGAATACGGCGCGGATGCGTCAGTTGTGTCCGCCCCGATCGAGAAAGGTTCGTACAGCTCATTCAACAAGGTAAAGCGCCCGCCAGTTATTCGCGTTCTTTTCACGCTTGAAGGGTGGACCGGGTTTAGCGGAAGTATCCCGAATCTGACCAATTTCACCCTAACCAGCCGGTCGGACATGCTGGCGGCACTGGATGCGATGGTTGCAGACGCGCAGGTATACGACATTGAGACGCCGGATACGACGTATGAGGACTATGACCTCGTCCGTTATAACTACCGGACATCAGATCGTGATGTGACCCTTCTCACCGTCGAGGCTATTTTCCAGTCCGTGCTGGAAGAGGCGGAGGTCACACTGACCAGCACTACCGCCAATGGCAACACAACGGCCAATGCCACGAGCAAGGCTGCCAGTACAGTGACGGAAAAGGCGAACTCAACCGCGACAAACTCCACGCTTGAAGACGTGAAGGGCGCGCTAACCGGCCTGAAAGAGTCGGTATCAAGCGCATCAACCACTGTAGCGACATCGGTGAGTAACGCGGTGAGCAGCGCGACATCAGGTGCTACGAGCGCCATCAATGGGGCGGCTACATCTGCTATAAACAACCTCGCTACGACGGTTGATGAACTGGTTGCGGGGTTATCCTGATGCAGAACATATCCCTCAAGCCTTTAAAGGCTCAGGAAGTGAGCGTAAACCTTGCCGGGCAGTCAGTGACGCTGCGTATCGTGCAGCGGTCCACAGGTCTGTTTATGGACGTAGGCGTGGATAACCTCTGGATAGCGCAAGGCGTTCTCTGCCTGAACTGCAACAAGATTGTCCGATATCCCTATCTGAAGTTCAGTGGTGAGCTTTTCTTTGCAGACACGAAAGGAAGCCTTGACCCGGTTTACGATGAGCTAGGAACGCGATTCAAGCTCTTCTACGCCACAGCAGAAGAGATGGCGACATGACGTACAAAAAGAGAACGCTTAAATTTGAGTTCACGCTTAAAGACGGCGCGTTTGACGAATCTGGCAACAACATCCTCACCATTGACAACATCAAGGCCGAAATTGAGATTGGGGCGTATGGTGGCATTACTGGCACCACGCTTGAGGCTCGCGTGTATGGCCTGAGTATCGATAACATGGCTCTGCTCAGCTATAAGGGCATCCAGTTGAATGGTGCCAAGCAGAACATGATGAAGGTGTGGGCCGATGACCGACCGGTGTTCTTCGGGTCGATAACGAACTGTTTCGCGGACCTGAACCAGATGCCGGATGCTCCGCTTATTATCAGCGCGTTCTCAACCGGCTTTGACCAGTCGATTACCGCCGCGCCATTCTCAAAAGATGGTGTTGCCAGCGTCAACGAAATCATCACCACGATCGCCGCAAGTATCGGATACACAGTGGTCAATAATGGTGTTCTGGCAAAGCTTGAGAATCCGTACTTTGAAGGGAATACGATCTCCCAGATTCAACAGTGCGCCCAAGCTGCAGGTATCGAAATAGACTTCCGGCTTGGCGCTATCTACATCTGGCCGCAGGGCGGAAGCATTGACGACACCATCCCGCTTATTTCTCCGGAGCACGGGCTCATCGGATACCCAGTTTTCAGCAACTACGGCATTAACTTCCAGTGTCAGTACAGCGATCTGATATTGAGAGGGCGCAAGATTCAGCTGGAAACGTCATTGCCAAATGGCAGCGGTGTTTACACGGTTCAGTCTGCGGTCCACCACCTCTCGACATGGACCGAGGGTGGGCCATGGTCAACCATCGTCTGGGCGTCTATTGGTCAGCTTACTGTGAGGCAATGATGAATTTATTCACTAATCGCCCGCAGGACACATCGTCAGAAGCAAACGCGCAACAGTTCCTGATGCATCAGTTCCTCATGGGAAAAGCGTTCATCACTCTCGCGCTGGTGACTTCCGTCAATGACAGCGGAGAGGTGGTATCAGTGAAGCCAATGGTTGACGGTTTCACCGGCGGTGGAGATCGAATCCCTTCCGGCGTGATAAGTGGTGTTCCGGTGTGGAGACTGCAGCGCGGGGCCAGCGCCGTAATTATGCCGCCGGTTGTGGGTGATATTGGCCTGATCGCAATCTGCGACCGGGACATCACTGCGGTAAAAGCAACAAAAGACGCTGCTCTCCCCGGCTCAAACAGGACGCATAGTTACTCTGATGCTATTTATCTCGGCGGCGTGCTGAATTCTGAGCCAAGCCAGTACGTGAAGTTCGCCAATGATGGGATAGACATCGTTTCCCCTCTGGTCGTTCAGGTAAACGGGAATACCGTCGTCGTTAATGCCGATGAGAAAATATCTCTCAACGCACCAGTTATTGAAGCGAATGGGCAACTGACACAGGGTTCCGGAAGCTATGCCGGAAACGCAACGTTCGGTGGAACAATTACTGCAACTGGAGAGGTCACTGGCAACGGCATTCACCTCTCCACTCACCGGCATGGTGGTGTAGAATCTGGGAGTTCAACCACACAGGGACCGCAGTGATGAAAAGCATAATATTTGTATTGTCATGGGTAGCTCTTATGTCCTCACCTCTGGCCCTGGCCCAAGGTGATAAATTGGAAGATATTTGTTACCAAAGCATGAGGTACAACGTTTCTGTCCAGATGGCAGCCAACTCTCTTTCTGGGCAAGTCAGATCGCATTACGAAGATGAGGCCTTTGATTCTGGTAAATGGCAAGGAATCAGCCATGAAGAGACGGAAAGGATGATACGGATGGCAGAAACCAACCAATCTTCAATGCAATTCGCGATTCGTTATCAGGGGGATGACTCATTCGCGAATGCTTACAGAAGTGGATATATAAACGACTGCAAGCAGAACCCAGATAAATATATCTCAAATTAGCATCCGCTAATCCAAAGAAACCCGCTACGGCGGGTTTTTTATTGCCCGGAGTTTACATGCTCACTAAATCATTCCTACTGGTAACTGAAAAGTGGGACATCTCACTGGACGACACCGGCAGCATCGCTATCACCTCAAATCCCTACGCAGTGGCTCAGGACGTAGCCTGCGCGTGCTCAACCTTTCTCGGTGAGGCATGGTACGACACCACTCTGGGAATCCCGTATTACGAGCGCATTCTCGGTCACTGGCCCGGCACTCAATTAATCAATACCAAGATGTCTACTGAAGCCAAAAAGCTTTCATACGTCCAGTCAGCGTTCTGCACAACCACCGTTGGCAAAGTGGATCGCCTCGCATCTGGGGTCATGACAATCACCGATACGAACAACATCCAGACCACAATCCAATTCTGAGGTAACAAATGGCTGAAGTAACAGTTAGCACAGCCGTCCCCTCTGTCACGTTTTCCGATACCGGCATTGCCGTTCCTGATGAGATAGACATTCTCAATGGGCGTTTAACTGACCTTGATACCGCCATGGGCGGCGGGATGAGCAAGAGCCTTACCACGCCTCAGGGCCAGATCGCCATGAGCGACACGGCTATCATTGGCGACAAGAACGACAACCTGGCATGGCTGGTTAATCAGATTAACCCTGACTTTGCTGAAGGCCGCATGCAGGATGCGATCGGACAGATTTACTTCATTGACCGGATTGCGGCGATCGGAACAACGGTAACGGCCACGGCTACCGGCCTTGTGGGGACGGTGATCCCGGCTAACAGCATCGCGCAGGACGCCAGTGGCTATCTCTACTATTCGCTTGCTGATGCGGTTATCCCGGCATCCGGTGCTGTTGATATCGTTTTCCAGAATCAGGCATCAGGGCCAATCGCCTGTCCTATTGGCGCTCTTAACACTATTTACCGCGCCATCTCTGGCTGGTCTGGAATCACCAATGCAACCGCCGGCGTACTCGGTAACGAGGTGGAGAGCAGGGCCAACTTTGAATACCGACGCAAGCAGTCAGTGGCCGGTAACGCCAATAATCAGCTCGGAGCAGTGTATGCGAACGTCCTCGCGGTACCGGGGGTGACTGATGCATACGTGACGCAAAACAACACTGGCCTGACAGTGGAGAAGGGCTTCACAGACTTCGAGCTTGAGCCTCATTCCCTGTACGTGAGCGTGTACGGTGGGGCATCGGCAGACATTGCAAAGGCGATCTGGCAGAAGCTACCTCCTGGCCCGTCAATGGTCGGCAACACGAGCTATACCGTTGTCGATGACGTGAACTACGTTCAGCCCTACCCAGAGTACGAAATCAAATGGCAAACCCCTTCGGCGGTCAGCGTTTACTTCAAAGTTGAGCTTGCCAATAACAACGCACTGCCAGGCGATATCGTAAACAGAGTTCGCACCGCCGTTCTCAGCGCATTCAATGGCGAGGACGGCGGAACCCGGGCAAGGATTGGCTCGACTATCTACGCTGGTCGCTACTATGCCGGGGTTCAGGCTATCGACAGCGATAACGTGGACATCTTCAGCATCACGATCAGCAGAGACGGAACCACTTACCAGACTTCTGCGTCCTTTGGCATCGATGAGGTACCTACGCTCGATGCAACCAACATCTCGGTGACACTGGCATGATAAACGTCGCGGATACCATCCTGACGCAATATGCCGACAGCCCGAAGCTTAAATCCCTGATTTACTCGTTCAATGAAGCCGTAGGCATGGAAGGTTTTCTGGATGATTTCTACGACATCATCTGGAACATCCAGACCGCTGATACCTATGGGCTGGACGTGTGGGGGAAGATCGTGGTTGTCGGCCGGCAGCTGACGGTAACAGAGAACAAGATTTATTTCGGATTCAACGAGGCATCGTCAGACCCAGTTCTCGTTGATGATCCACAACCATTTAACCAGGCACCTTTCTATTCAGGCGAGCTTTTAACTTCAACCGTAACACTCACAAATGACATCTACCGCAAGCTGATCATGATGAAGGCAGCGGCCAATATCTCTGATTGCACCATCCCAAATCTGAATAAGTTGCTGATGTTTATGTTCGGCGCGAGTGGCAAATGCTACGTCAGAAATGATGGTGAGATGGTCATGAGTTACGTGTTTGAGTTCCCTCTGTCAATGGCTGAGTTAGCCATTGTTCAAAGCTCAGGCGCGCTTCCTGCCCCGATTGGGGTAACAGTTAATATCGTTCAGCAGGTATGACATGAACTCTTCTGATACCCCTTCACGAATCACAAAAGCATTTGGCGTCAACGGACTCAAAAATACCATCCCTGTAGATTCGAGCACAACAACGGATAACAACGGAGTGGCAACCTTTGACAAGGGTTTCCCACCGATCACCATGCAACCGCTTAGCGCGGGTGGTATTCCTCCATCTGGTAAGGATATGAACGGGGCCCTTTATTCCGTCACCCTTCAGCAGCAGTGGCAGAACGCCGGGATGACATATCCATTTAGTCAGGAATTCTCTGACGTTGTAAGCGGATATCCGAAGGGAGCAATTGTCCCAAGCTCTGTCTATACAGGGCAATGGCTAAACCTAAATGATGAAAATGGAACCCCTCCAGAATCTTCAACCGGAGCAAGCACAGGATGGGTGCCAATTAATAACTATGGCGTAACCCAGATCACCATGACATCAGGAAGCGTAGTGATGTCATCACTGCAGGCGGCCAAAGATAGAATTATCATTTCCGGAATTCTGACAGCCAACGTAAACCTGATATTTCCCGCATGGATTAAGTCATGGGTGGTCCATAACAACTGCACTGGTAATTTCACTATCACCTGTAAAACAGCAGCGGGTTCAGGAATAGTTGTAATACCCGGACTTGTTTCTCGGTTGTTCTGCGATGGCGTAAACATTAGTGATGAAACATACAACCAGAACAATGACATGGTTGGAGCGGTAATGGGGTTTGCAATGAACACAGCGCCAACAGGGTGGCTTATTGCAAATGGCATGGCTGTTAGCAGAGTGACCTACGCAAGGCTGTTTTCAAGAATAGGCACTCTGTATGGAGCAGGTGATGGTATATCCACATTCAACCTTCCAGATATGCGTGGTGAATTCACAAGATACCTCGACAATGGCAGAGGTGTCGATCAAGGAAGGACTATAGGTAGTAGCCAGAAAGGTACCCTGGTTGGAGGATATGATGACAATGCATTAGACCAGGACATTTCTGTACTACAAAACAGAGCAAGCAATAACTATGGTTCTGACGTTGCCAATGCGACTGATTATTCAATTTCGCAAGTTACCTATATTAGCGGCTCATCAATCTCCACATTCCCAGCATCTAGAGCTAATCAATGGTATTCAGTTACAAGGCCACGAAATGTAGCTCTTCTGGCTTGTATTAAATATTAAGATAAGGGCCTCACATGTCAATTTCAGATACTTCATTATCAAAAAAATATGCCTCTATTTCAGAGTCAGCAGCGGCCCAGGCAAAGCTATATGCAAATAAATTAGAAAATGCTCCTGATTACGCCGAGCAAGCCGCAGCATCGGCGGCGGCCGCGGAATCGTCAGCGCAAATGGCTATCAATGCAGAAATGATAGTAAACAATCTGGTTATTTCTGCTAGTGAATCAGCCACATCAGCATCAGCATCAGCAGCAGAGGCAGGTAATGCAGCTGCAGCAGCTGTATCACAATGTGTAAGAGTGCCTGAGGGAGAGTCGATAGCTGTTTTACCATCACATGAGGAAAGGTCGAATAGCTTTTTAACATTCGGTCCATCCGGGGATGTGCAAACTCTAGAGAAGTCCAAAGTAGCAGTAACTGGGGATGATGGGAAAATCCCAGGTTCGATGATACCGTCGATGGCAATATCCGAAACTTATGTAGTAAATAGTTTGGCGGAAATGCTGGCCCTTAATGCCAACGTTGGAGACGTTGCAAAGAGGGCGGACTTAGGAGTTTCATTCATACTGTCCCAGGAGCCATCATCATCAGAATCAAACTGGGTGCAATTAAATGATGATGTACTTAATCAATTAGCTCAATCAGACGGTGCTTCATTAATTGGTTTCAATTCAGAAACTTTATTCGAAGTTGCTGGCCGGGTTGATAAAAAACTAAATGGTAGTTACACATTTTCCTCAGGCGGGGCCTTACAGGACAAAAAAGACTTCATTTACAGCGATGATCTGAAATGCTGGTTTTACTGGTCAGGAGCATTCCCCAAAACTGTAGATGCGGGGACCAATCCTTATAGCACCGGTGGAATAGGATCTGGAGCATGGATTCCAGTAAGTGAAGTATCTCTTTCGCCACAGTTGTCGTTTGGTGGCACCAAATACTATAACAAGGGTGCTTTTTCACCAGGGGTGGTGATATATACGAAAAATGACGTAGTCACCGATCCGTCAACCGGGTGGTTTTATAGCTACCTGGGAACCATCCCGCACACAATTTCTTCAGGTGATATCATAGATGTCAACTGGAAAGCTCTGGGGAATATGAATGGATATCCCTATAACCACATCCAAAACTGGACAAACACCATCGTCACAACAGAGGTGGCCTTAACAGCTGCATTTAACACCGGGTTAGAGGTGGATGTTACAGGAGCTAGCGTTTCTACTGCAGCTGATTACACAGCGCCATCTGGAGCAAGAGGGTTGTATGGGCGAGGTAGCATCACTCTTGGTGGTAATTTCAGGCTGCAGTCCTTTGACTTTCCAACATTAACGACATTTAGTCAGCCAGCTTCGGCAGGGCACTCAGAAGTGTATCTTGATGGAGTAGACCATACCGGCTCATATGTCGTGATTGATAACGGCTATCCATTCTGCATTGATGAGGCTGAAAAGCCCTCAACACCCGCAGACAGTATTGATGGAATTGCATTAACGAAGAACCTTAACGGGTATCAATCTCAATTCATACAGATCACTGAAATCATTGGCCACACGACAGCAAACAAAGCAATTCTCGCGCAACCATTGGTTGTTAATCAGGTGTCAGGCACTGCAAAATACGGGTTTGCTTCAGGCAACCTGACATCGTTTAAAATCAGAGATGGTGTGACGATGAAAAGCAGCAATAATACTATGAGACGTTTTATGCTGTTGGCTCAAATAAAGCCAGAGGTTATCGGATGCATATTCCACAATATTCATGTTGAAATGCGTTATTATTGCTACTCTGGAAGATTTGAACGTAATAGGCTTACTGGAAACGTCCCTGAGTCTATGTTTAGCTTTGCTACATCAAGCTCAGTCTGTTCTGTTAAGGATAATTTTTGTAGCACGCTCGGGCTAAATGACTCAACAATAGGATTCTATAGGCAGGTATGTTACGTAAATTGCGTAGGGAACATTGTTAATGACCCTCTGATCTCAACAGCATACACAAATGACCACTGGGGCATCATGTTTCACTCAATGGTCTATCATAGCTTAATGGCTGATAACGTAGTTACTGCAAGGGCTGGTATAACCTCTCAGTTCTTTTGTGATGAGGTTATAATAACCGGTAACAAGGTTTCAAGCTTCCTTATCACGGCATCATATAATAATAATGTTACATATAATGGAAATGACTTTAGTTACATTTCCGACATGATTCTACAAGGAAATTCAAAGTTTACATCTAAAGGGAATCAATATCGCATCAGAGGGGGCGCAACTACAAACTGCATTTCTATTATATCTGGAGCTAAACCATTCGGTATGGCAGGGTTCAAGGTGATCAATAGTTCAGATCATGAGTTTTGTGCTGATGACTTTATGGCTACAGTAAGGAACACTTTTGTAAACCCCAAAACATTGATGTTAGACCCTACTACAGCTGGAACTAATTCCGTTTTCCCATTAAATAACTCGCATATGAATAATCAGACAGGTGGTTTATCTGTTTATGATGCAAGAGTAGCATCGGTCAGGGTTAACAGTTGCAATTTCACGGACCTAAATTATGGAGTAAACTGCTACAAAAACAATTCAGCTGTAAGTGCTACTTACCTCGATATTTCAGATTCATCATTCAATACCGATGTTGGTGTTTGCCTGCGAGGAATTTCTTCAGCTTCATTTTATACAGGGCAAATCAGAACTTGTATATTCCTTGGAACATTTGGAGCCATTAATGCAAACACTAATGGATATGCATTGATTTCCTCAAGCTTCAGAGGGTTGGGGATGAGTGCGATACTAGTTGCCTCTAATATCACGTATGCATTTGGATTAACAATGAGCTCTGACTGCTCTGTGGCAGGGAGTATATTGACTGGATTTAAATGGTACGATTTTAACGGATATCAATCTTCATACGACAGGACGGTAACTTATTCAAAGGCATCAACCCTTCCCGGAGGATATTGGTGGTATGCACCAGATGAAAATCTGGGTATATCGGCAAATATCCCATATGAGTACACAAAGGGCGCCACCAGTTCTGGCGGAGTGTTACTAAGAAAAGCTCTTACAGTAACTCAAGTGGTGTAGTTTTAGAGTGGGGCCTCCCCCACTCTAAACAATATTAGCGATTTTCAATTTCCTTCATGAGGTACCTAGTGTATTTTTCTGCGCCATATTTAGTCAAATGAGGCCTGACTATTACAGGCTCTCCATCTTCAATAATGGTACACGTGCCATCCTTGCACTGATCGTTCTTTATGGAGATGAACTTTATATTATTATGATCTTTAGAGACCAGATTCAGCAGTGCGTCAATATCCACTTTGGATTTTGTCAAATCCTTGTCAAAGCTTTCGGAGGTAGGACACTTATCCTTCTTCAATAGGCTTGTAAGGAAATTGGGATGCAGTCCATTGCTATTCAAGAGACACGTGTATGGGTTATAGCTAGGCTGATGATAGGTTCCAATGATGTAAATCATTCTGTCTGGGTTGATTGATGATAGCTCCGCCATGAATGACTCGACTTCATGCTTTGCGTCTTTATAATTGAGGTCTCCAAGATAGATATCCCATGACTGAGATACCAGTAAAGGAGTTTCATTATCTTCAATTAGTTTTTTGTTGAGTAAAGACTTCATGCGCTGACAAGATTTGCTACCTGCGTATTGGGAATTTAACATTGATGCATTGCATGATTCGTTAGCATAGACATCGACATGTAAACCTTTTTCTTCCATGGCCTTTACATACATCAACGCATAGCTATCACCTGTTAAAATGAAATCTGTACGACCAGATAACCCATTAATTACTATGGGGTTATTCTGCACTGTCCTATATTGCATCCATGGATTATAATACAAATTATAATTCTTAGAGCGCTCTTGCGTTTTCTTATCAACTCTAGAACCAACCCCGTCGATAGATATATATTGGCATGCAATTATACTAGCTATGAAAAATGGCAGTATGTGGGATACCTTTAATCGCCTCTTTTCTATTATCTGATATGAGGCAAGTGATAAAAGCAAAGTGATTGCCAGGAAAGTCAAAAGAGTAATGTTTTCATTTAACTTTCTTGCAAATACCAAAACTGGCCAATGGAAGAGATAGATTGAATAGGATAATTTACCTATTAATTGCGTAACTGGATTTCCAAGTATGGCCTCTTTTCCCTCTCTTATGGATAGGATAAGGGCGGTAGAAAGAACAGGAATGCCCGCAGCAGACCCAGGCCATGGAGTCTTGCTTGTGAATAACCAGATAGAAAAAATATTCAGTGCTAGAGCTGAGCAAAATACTACCCTTTTGGCATTTAGTGCCAAGGTCAATGGAAATAAATAAGCCAGCCCTCCAGCCATCATCTCCCATCCTCTGGAGTGTATCATGTAATATGATTGGCTTGGATTGGTTTTAGTTATGAAAACAGATATGAAAAATGAAATCAGGAACAAGAAAAGAACAACATATCTGATACTTGATTTACCCAATAAACTTGCTGAGCCAAGAATAATTAAAGGATAAATTATATAAAATTGCCACTCAACTGATAGCGACCACGTATGAAGCAAGAACTTCTCTAAAGAATCTACATCAAAATAGCCTGATTCATTTAAATATGTGATATTTGATATAAATAGTAATGAATCTCTAGCGTGAGACCCTATCTTCTGATAATCATGTGGCTCAATTAGAAAATAACCAAGAAATATCACTATGAATATCATTAAGATAAGGGCAGGGACTATCCTTTTGAATCTCGATGCATAGAATCCAAGGATTGAAAATCTGTCATCAGAAATACCTCTGCAAATTATAGAGGTCATTAAGTAACCTGATATAGCAAAGAATATATCAACACCAACAAACCCAGCAGGCATCCATTCCGGGTTGAAGTGAAAAATTATTACGGCAATTACGGCTATGGCGCGAAGGCCATTAATGTCATACCGGAAGCCACTGTTTATATTTTTCATTTATAATAAAATTAATAGGTTATGAGTAATAAGATAGTATCACGCTTCATAATGCTTGATCGACCCTCAATATCAGCGATACTGTATGCATGTACAGTAATCAATCGGAGGTCACCATGGGATTCCCGTCGCCAGCACAGGACTATGTAGAGGACAGGATTTCGCTTGATGCGAAGTTCATAGCTCACCCTCACGCCACGTACTTCATGAGGGCAGGCCTTACGCATTACCGAGAGGGAATAATCAAAGGTGCGTTACTGGTAGTAGATAGCTCGCTCAATGCGTGTGATGGTTCGCTGCTGGTTTGCTGCATGGATGGTGAGTTCAAGGTGAAGCGATACCGATCGCACCCGAGACCGCATCTGCTGAATCTGGAGAACGGAATGGTTGAGGCGATACCGGACGAAACCAACTGCGATTCGTCGCGTCCGATATTCGGAGTGATAACGTACATCATTAACGATGCGCGAGCCGGTGAGTTCGATGACTGTCCGGTGATGTGATGGGGAGAAAGCAAGGCGTTGCACGGATGCATGGCTTTGCGCTCTCTGTGTCATGATTGTGGCATGCATTGCTGAGCAGTGAAGGATGGTGATGTATTGCAACGACACGTAATGACACAAATCCGGCGCGAGCGCGAATAAACATATGCTATTACAGTCAGTTAAATAATGCTCTACGTTCTTCTAAGCCGTAGGTCGTAGGTTCGAATCCTACAGGGCGTACCATTGCTTTCTCCCCCTTGTTTTAAAATCCCAAACCACACCGTCGTACCCATTGCTTTTCGCGCCGATCCTGAAATAAAAAACGCGAACAACGGGACGTTTCCATCCCGTTGCCCGCGCTGGCGTGTTACTGCTGCTTAACGCTTACCAGGAGTACTTGCCGCCCACCTGGCCCTGAACGCTGGAGTAGTTGTCTTTCCCGGCTTCGACACCGGTGTTGACCCACAGGGTCCAGTTTTCACTGACCTTGGTCTGGGCACCGACTTTCGCTTCGTAACGGCTCACCGGTACAGACTGGTTCACGGTCACACTGTCCATTTGCACGCTGTTATCGCTCCCGCCGTGCCACCAGTTCAGCTCCACGTACGGCTGAGTGACGGCCTCAGTGCCGAGTTCCCCATACAGACGTGCGCCGAGACGGGTGGTGACGCCGCCGGAATCCTGGCTCTTAATACGTGTGCCGTTGGATTCCGTGTAGTCGCCCTGGCTGTAATCGGTGTACAGGGTCTGGAACTGCGGCTGGATAGTGAGTGCGCCGAGCGGCAGGTCGTAGCCCGCTTCGACAGAGGCCATCCAGTTGTGCGAATGATATTTCTCTTCCGCCAGGTCGTCGCCCTTCACGGTGTTATGGAAGGTGCCGTACTGCACCCAGGTGTCGACATACGGACCGCTTTTCTGATCTGCCGCGCCGCCATACCAGGTGCCGTACAGGCCCACGCTGTAGCCATCCAGTTTACCCGTCGCGCGGTTGCTGGCATTTTTTGCATCGCTGTCGGTGTCGACGTGGGCATAGCCCGTCATCACACCGGCATTGATACGCTGGTTGCCGAAGTCATGGCGGAAGATATCGCTGCCAATGCGCAGGATACTGGTGTTGGAGCCCATCGACAGGGCACCGTCTGCGCCTTTGCTGTTGGTGCGACCGGCGTCGAAGTGCGCCCAGGTGGCTGGCGCATCTTCGCCGCTCTGACGGTTTTCATCGCTGCGATCGTGCAGGGTGTTCATGAACACGCTGTTGGCCATGCTCTGGTTCGCCAGCCATGCCCCGGCTTCCGGACGCAGGGCGGAGGTGGACTGCAGATACCAGTCACCGTCGCTGGCCTTGTTGAGGGCGTAATCATACGCCCCGGCGACCGCACGGCCCTGAAGCACAAAGTTCCCGCCGGACTGGCCCTGTACGTCGACCAGTTTAATTCCGTTTTCGGTCCGGTCACCCAGACCGTGCATGTTGTTAACCGTCACAGCCGTGTTGCCGCTGGTGCTGCCTTTCACGGTCAACTGGTCGTGTGCGGAATCATCCCCGCCGAGCGTGCTGTTGACCCACAGCTGTCCGTCGTGGCTGCTGTAGTCGCCGTTCACCACCAGGTTGTTGCCCGGGGTGGCGCTGGTCAGGTCAATCACGCCGCTGTTGTCGACGCTTCCCGCCACGCTGCCGTTGCCTTTTAAGGCGGCGGCTTTCGCCACATAGACGGTCCCGGTGCTGCCAAAGTCGCCGTTCACGTTCAGGGCACCCTGAGAGATGTGAGTATCGCCGCTGTAGGTCTGATTTTTACCCACGGTGAGCATACCCGCGCCGGTTTTCTCCATGCCGCCTTTGCCGCTGATGGCATTGTTGAGCGTCGCGTCCGTCGCTGAATCGAGCACCAGATTACCGTTATCCACGACGTTCGCGGTGCCCAGCGTGCCAGCGCCCTGCGCCGTCAACTGAGTGCCGCTTGCAACGTCGATGCGACCGGCAAAGGTGGATGCCGTATTGTTCAGCGTCACATGAGAACTGTTTTTGAGTGACAGGTTGCCGTTGCCGGCGAGCGCATTGTTCATGACGCCGTTCGCGCCGACCAGGTTCAGGTTACCCGCCAGATCGACCGCGCCCGTGCCCAGGCCCTGCGTACTGTCGAGGGTGATAGTGGCCGGTCTGGCAATGTCTGTCTCAGCGCTTAACCCCTGGTTCGCGCCGTGAACGGTCAGTTCACCGCCATCCACATCCAACTGACCGCCGCCGCTGAGCGTGCCCAGGCTTTCGCCGCCCTGCGCGATAGTCAGCCTGCCGCCATTGAGGTTCAGGCTGCTGCCCGCGGCATTGTGCAGAGATGTGACGGCCTGCGCTTTCCCGTTCATATCCAGCCCGGTACTTTTCGCGAGGCTCAGGTCTGCCGTGTGGCCGAAGGCATTGTCGCTGCCCATCTGTACGCTGCCGCTGCTGATCGTGGTGTTGCCGGTGTAGTCGTTGTCTGTGTTACTCAGGACAACGTTGCCGCTGGCCTGAACATCGACGTTGCCCGCTCCGGTGAGCTGTGCGCCGAGGGCGTTGTCCTTGCCCGGCTCATTTTGCAGCACCAGCGTTTGTCCGGCATTGACGTCGAAGCGGGTCAGGTCATAGCCCGCCCAGATGCCATCGGCAGCCACGACGGCCGCATCGCCGTAGGTCGCGGTGCCGATCTGCTGACCGTTCTCACTGAAGTCCACGTTAACCGGGTTGTGGAGCGAATTCCCGTTTTGATCCAGCAGGGTCAGGTGAGTGCCGACACCGGTCACATCGCCTGTGGCTTTCACAACCTGCACGCCATGGACGTTATCCTGAGCGAACCAGGACGGGTTGGTGGAGATCACCGGCGGGGTGAGATCTGTCGAGATATTGGCCTGAATGGTACCGCCCGCGCTGCCATCGAGATTTTTAACGGTGAGAACATCCGGGTCGGTACGGGTGTTATCGACGATTAACGTCCCGCCGCCGGTCGTGAAGCCGCCAAGGGTACGGTCGTCGGACATAGTGGCGATACCGGTTTTGGTGAGGGCCAGGGTCGCGTTCGCCAGCGCTTTCTCCGCGGTGTCATCGAGCGTCAGATTGCCTTTCTGCATCTCAAGGGTGCCGGTAAAGGCGGTGCCCATAATGGCAGAGAGGTGGAACTCATCCGTGGTGTTGCTCTGATTAACCGCCAGCGTGCCGTTGCCGGTGAGGACATTGGTGAAGGTGTTGCTGAGGTTATTGAGGGTCAGTTTGCTCTGCGCGCCGTCGAGCTGAACGCCTGAATTTCCAAGCTGAGACTGCTGAGTCATGCTCGCGCTGCCGGTGATATCCCAGCCGCCGGTGAGGGTGGTGGCGTCTTCGTTCAGCACAACATTTTGACCGCTGACTTTCACTTTACCCGCACCCGTGACTTTATTGGTGAAGGAGGCATCACTGAACGCCAGATCGACATTCGCCCCTTGCTGGATAGTAATCTGGTCGCTGCTGACCGCATTATTTTTGGCCAGTGCAAGCGAGCCCTCCGCCACGTTAGTGTCACCCGTATAGGTATTACTCCCGGCAAGCGTCAGGGTACCCGCACCGCTTTTGGTGAGTGAGCCCGTACCGGAGATAACACCCGCGAAATTGTTCGCGCCAGCGTTATTCACTGTCAGGTTTGCCGTGCCCATCGTGACATTACCGGAACCCGTTAATCCCCTGAGGGTCTGAGAAAGGTTGTTGAGATTGAGCGTCGCGCCGCTGGCGATATCTACGCTACTGCTGTCATCCAGGGCGGTAGCCACACCTGTCGTCAGGGTACCCGCCTGGACAGAGGTCACGCCGGTATAGGTGTTGTCAGCCGACAGCGTCAGGTTACTGGCAGCTGCCTGAGTGAGCGAGCCTGTGCCAGATACGCCTTTGTTGTAAACAACATCTTTGGTGCTGTTAAAGACCAGGCTGCCGTTATCAGTGATAGTGCCGTCAACAACACCATTGGTACCCAGCGTGAGCACGCCGCTTTCAGCAATGGTCGTCCCACCGAGAGCATTATTTTGTTTCATATGCCCGGTGATGGTCAAATCACCAATGACATTAAGGGTATCGGCCGTAGCGCCCGAAAGGTCGATATCTCCCCCGAGTTGCCAGTGGCTTCCCGCCGTAGAGGTGAGTTGTTCAAAACCATATATGGGGTCGGTAGGCAGAAGGACGATAGCCAGCATGTTGCCATTTTCGACGGTGGTGGCATCGTCATCACTGGTGAGTGTGAGAGTGGCACCGGGTCGCGTTATATAAATAGCGTTATAGCTGTTATTATAACCGGCCTTTCTACCGCTTAAAACAGAGCCGGTGCCGAGGACAACGGAACTATTAGCATGTGGTAGTGATATAGCTGCGTTACTCGTGCTACTAATCGTGCCATGGTTGACTATCGTTGCATTGTCAGACTCGATGTCTAAGCCAGGCTCCATGCGAGTAGGGTCAGTGGACTTTATTATTCCATAGTTTGTGAAGGTCAAACCTTCTTTACCGTTAAAGGTCAGAGAGCTTGATGTGACCCCTTTTTCCATTATGTAGTCAGTATCATTGTCGAAAAAACGCGTTTCTGAGCCGTAACTGACGCTATCGATGTACGTTGTGGCCTGAGAGGAGCCTGAAATTGCCCCCAGAATGGCAAATGACAGCATACGCATCTTTAGCGTATTTTTGCTTTTATGATGAAGGCGGGTGTGAGGGTGTCTTGGCATGCTGCTGTTCTCCTTGAATTAACCCTCACGCTATTTCAGGCGAGCAGGGCCATTTCCATGTATGACGACTAAGTAATAACCCTGGGCGAACATATCCTGATCTCGTGGCTGTCTTGTCCATTAACGTCGCGATGATTAAATGGCGTTAATACGGGTTCCATTCCAGAAATAAATCAATAAACACAACGTGGACTGGCTTAATATTATGAGTGGTAAATGAGATTATTATTGTCCCGTGTGTAAAGATATTAAATCTTCGGTAATATACAAATGGCAAATGTAAGAGGATAGTGTTTTATTAAATAAGTTTTGATAAACAATGGGGTGTGGTTGTGTAACGCTATGATTTTTATGCTGATAACTTCATGTGCAGTGGTTTTACTTAATGTATATATTTATTGGTCTCTTTATTTTAAATAATTCTTATCAGGTTCAATTATATTATTGAATCGTTTATTACGAGTGTTTTTAATAAACATAACGATATATTGTCGAATTTAAAACGCGAACAACGGGACGTCTCCATCCCGTTGTTCGCGCTGGGTTTTACTGCTGTTGACGTCTTACCAGGCGTATTTGCCGCCCACCTGGCCCTGAACGCTGGAGTAGTTGTCTTTTCCGGCTTCGACACCGGTGTTGACCCACAGGGTCCAGTTTTCGCTGACCTTGGTCTGGGCACCGACTTTCGCTTCGTAACGGCTCACCGGCACAGACTGGTTCACGGTCACACTGTCCATTTGCACGCTGTTATCGCGCCCGCCGTGCCACCAGTTCAGCTCCACGTACGGCTGAGTGACGGCCTCAGTACCGAGTTCGCCATACAGACGCGCGCCGAGACGGGTGGTGACGCCGCCGGAATCCTTGCTCTTAATACGTGTGCCGTTGGATTCCGTGTAGTCGCCCTGGCTGTAATCAGTGTACAGGGTCTGGAACTGCGGCTGAATGGTGAGTGCGCCGAGCGGCAGGTCGTAGCCCGCTTCGACAGACGCCATCCAGTTGTGCGAGTGGTATTTCTCTTCCGCCAGATCGTCGCCCTTCACGGTGTTATGGAAGGTGCCGTACTGCACCCAGGTGTCGACATACGGACCACTTTTCTGATCCGCCGCGCCGCCGTACCAGGTGCCGTACAGGCCCACGCTGTAGCCATCCAGTTTACCCGTCGCACGGGTACTGGCATTTTTCGCATCGCTGTCGGTGTCGACGTGGGCATAGCCCGTCATCACACCGGCATTGATGCGCTGGTTGCCGAAGTCATGGCGGAACACATCGCTGCCAATGCGCAGGATACTGGTGTTGGAGCCCATCGACAGGGCACCGTCTGCGCCTTTGCTGTTGGTGCGACCGGCGTCGAAGTGCGCCCAGGTGGCCGGCGCATCTTCGCCGCTCTGACGGTTTTCATCGCTGCGATCGTGCAGGGTGTTCATGAACACGCTGTTAGCCATGCTCTGGTTCGCCAGCCATGCCCCGGCTTCCGGACGCAGGGCTGCGGTGGACTGCAGATACCAGTCCCCGTCGCTGGCCTTGTTGAGGGCGTAATCATACGCTCCGGCGACCGCGCGGCCCTGCAGCACAAAGTTCCCGCCGGACTGGCCCTGCACGTCGACCAGCTTGATCCCGTTTTCGGTCCGGTCACCCAGACCGTGCATGTTGTTGACCGTCACAGCCGTGTTGCCGCTGGTGCTGCCCTTGACCGTCAGCTGGTCGTGTGCGGAATCATCCCCGCCGAGCGCGCTGTTGACCCACAGCTGGCCGTCGTGGCTGCTGTAGTCGCCGTTGACCACCAGGTTGTTGCCCGGGGTGGCGCTGGTCAGGTCAATCACGCCGCTGTTATCCACAGAGCCCGCCACGCTGCCGTTGCCTTTTAAGGCGGCGGCTTTCGCCACATAGACGGTGCCGGTGCTGCCAAAATCGCCGTTCACGTTCAGGGCACCCTGAGTGATATGGGTATCGCCGCTGTAGGTCTGATTTTTACCCACGGTGAGCACACCCGTCCCGGTTTTTTCCATGCCGCCTGTGCCGCTGATGGCATTGTTGAGCGTCGCGTCCGTCGCAGAATCGAGCACCAGATTACCGTTATCCACGACGTTCGCGGTGCCCAGCGTGCCAGTACCCTGTGCCGTCAGCTGAGTGCCGCCTGCAACGTCGATGCGACCGGCAAAAGTGGATGCCGTATTGTTCAGCGTCACCTGAGAACTGTTTTTGAGTGACAGGGTGCCGTTACCGGCGAGTGCATTGTTCATGACGCCGTTCGCGCCGACCAGGTTCAGGTTACCGGCCAGATCGATCGCGCCCGTGCCCAGGCCCTGCGTACTGTCGAGGGTGACCGTGGCCGGTTTTGCAATGTTGGTCTCAGCGCTTAACCCCTGGTTCGCGCCGTGAACGGTCAGTTCACCGCCATCAAGGTTCAGCTGACCGCCGCCGCTGAGCGTACCCAGGCTTTCGCCGCCCTGCGCGATAGTCAGCCTGCCGCCGTTGAGGTTCAGGCTGCTGCCTGCGGCATTGTGCAGGGACGTGACGGCCTGCGCTTTCCCGTTCATATCCAGCCCGGTACTTTTCGCGAGGCTCAGGTCTGCGGTGTGGCCGAAGGCATTGTCGCTGCCCATCTGCACGCTGCCGCTGCTGATCGTGGTGTTGCCGGTGTAGTCGTTGTCTGTGTTACTCAGGACAACGTTGCCGCTGGCCTGAACATCGACATTGCCCGCCCCGGTGAGCTGTGCGCCCAGGGCGTTGTCCTTGCCCGGCTCATTTTGCAGGACCAGCGTTTGTCCGGCATTGACGTCGAAGCGGGTCAGGTCGTAGCCCGCCCAGATGCCATCGGCAGCGACGACGGCCGCATCGCCGTAGGTTGCGGTGCCGATCTGCTGACCGTTCTCACTGAAGTCCACGTTAACCGGGTTGTGGAGCGAATTACCGTTCTGATCCAGCAGGGTCAGGTGGGTCCCGACGCCGGTGACGTCGCCGGTGGCTTTCACAACCTGCACGCCATGCACGTTATCCTGAGCGAACCAGGACGGGTTTGTGGAGACCACCGGCGGCGTGAGATCGGTCGGGATATTGGCCTGAATGGTGCCGCCCGCGCTGGCATCGAGATTTTTGACGGTGAGCACATCCGGGTCGGTACGGGTGTTATCGACGATTAACGTCCCGCCGCCGGTCGTGAAGCCGCCAAGGGTACGATCGTCTTTCATCGTCGCGATGCCGGTTTTGGTCAGGGCCAGGGTCGCGTTCGCCAGCGCTTTCTCCGCGGTATCATCGAGCGTCAGATTACCTTTCTGCATCTCAAGGGTGCCGGTAAAGGCGGTGCCCATGCTGCCGGAGAGGTGGAACTCATCTGTTGTATTGCTCTGATTAACCGCCAGCGTGCCGTTGCCGGTGAGGACATTGGTGAAGGTGTTGCCGGGGTTGTTGAGGGTCAGTTTGCTCTGCGCGCCGTCGAGCTGAACGCCTGAATTTCCAAGCTGAGACTGCTGATTTGCGCTCGCGCTGCCGGTGATATCCCAGCCGCCGGTGAGGGTGGTGGCGTCTTCGTTCAGCACAACATTTTGACCGCTGACTTTCACTTTCCCCGCACCCGTGACTTTACTGGTGAAGGCAGCATCACTGAACGCCAGATCGAGATTAGCCCCTTGCTGGATAGTAATCTGGCCGCTGCTGACCGCATTATTTTTGGCCAGAGCAAGCGAGCCCTCCGCCACGTTAGTGTCACCCGTATAGGTATTGCTTCCGCCAAGCGTCAGGGTACCCGCACCGCTTTTAGTGAGTGAACCCGTACCGAAGATGACCCCCGCGAAATTGTTCGCGCCAGCGTTATTCACTGTCAGGTTTGCCGTGCCCATCGTGACATTACCGGCACCCGTTAATCCCCTGAGGGTCTGAGAAAGGTTGTTGAGGTTGAGCGTCGCGCCGCTGGCGATATCCACGCTACTGCTGTCATCCAGGGCGTTAGCCACACCTGTCGTCAGGGTGCCCGCCTGGACAGAGGTCACGCCGGTATAGGTGTTGTCAGCCGAGAGTGTCAGGTTACTGGCAGCTGCCTGAGTGAGCGACCCCGTGCCAGAAACGGCTTTGTTGTAAACAACATCTTTGGTGCTGTTAAAGACCAGGCTGCCGTTATCAGTGATAGTGCCGTCAAGAACACCATTCGTTCCCAGCGTGAGCACGCCTCCGCTGGCAATGGTCGTCCCACCGAGAGCATTATTTTGTTTCATATGCCCGGTGATGGTCAAATCACCAGCCACATTAAGGGTATCGGCCGTAGCGCCCGAAAGGTCGATATCTCCCCCTAGCTGCCAGTGGCTTCCCGCCGTAGAGGTGAGTTGCACAAAACCATATATTGGGGCTGTAGGTGAGGTGCCGTAACCAGCCATGTTGCCATTTTCGACGGTGGTGGCATCGTCATCACTGGTAAGTGTGAGAGTGGCACCGGGGGAAAATATGCCTAAAACGATGTTCAACTTACCGCTTAAAACAGAGCCTGTACCGAGAATAATGGAAGTATTATCGGTAAGTATTTCTATGGCAAAGTTCATAGTGTTAGTAATCGAGCCGTGGTTAATAATCGTTGCATTTTCTGTTGTTTTGATTGTAACGGCAGGAGCACGATAACTACCTAAATCGCTATCTATTATTCCATAGTTTGTGAAGGTCAAACCTGGTT
Organism: Lelliottia sp. JS-SCA-14; assembly: GCF_035593345.1. NCBI lineage: Bacteria > Pseudomonadati > Pseudomonadota > Gammaproteobacteria > Enterobacterales > Enterobacteriaceae > Lelliottia > Lelliottia sp. JS-SCA-14. The sequence continues at coordinate 1,309,969 of NZ_CP141606.1, forward strand.
TATCGAAAAAGGTCAGTGGACCTGATGTTGATCCTTTTTCAAGGATGTAGTCAGTATCATTGCTGTATGTACGTGTAGCTGCGCTCCAATCGAGGTTCTCAATGATCGTTGTGGACTGAGCGGAGCCTGAAATTGCCCCCAGAATGGCAAATGAGAGCATACGCATCTTTAACGTAGTTTTGCTTTTATCATGAAGGCGGGCGTGAGGGTGTCTTGGCATGCTGCTGTTCTCCTTGAATTAACCCTCACGCTATTTCAGGCGAGCAGGGCCATTTCCATGTGTGACGATTAAGTAATAACCCTGGGTGAACATATCCTGATCTCGTGGCTGTCTTGTCCATTAACGTCGCGATAAATAAGTGACGTTAATAAGGGTTCCATTCCCGAAATAAATCAATAAACACAACGATGACTGGCTTAATATTATGAGTGGCAAATGAGATTATTATTGTCCCGTGTGTAAAGATATTAAATCTGCGGTAATATACAAATGGCAAATGTAAGGGGATAGTGTTTTATTAAATAAGTATTGGTAATCAATGGGGTGTGATGGTGTAATGCTATGATTTTTATGCTGATAACTTCATGCGCAGTGGTTTTACTTAATATATGTATTTATTGGTCTCTTTATTCTAAATTAGTTTTATCAGGTTCAATTATATTATTGCATCGTTTATTGTGAATATTTTCAGTAAATATAATGACATATCGTCGGATTTAAAACGCGAACAACGGGACGTTTCCATTCCGTTGTTCGCGCTGGTGTTTTACTGCTTCTGACGTCTTACCAGGAGTATTTGCCGCCCACCTGGCCCTGAACGCTGGAGTAGTTGTCTTTTCCGGCTTCGACACCGGTGTTGACCCACAGAGTCCAGTTTTCGCTGACCTTCGTCTGGGCACCGACTTTCGCTTCGTAACGGCTCACCGGCACCGACTGGTTCACGGTCACACTGTCCATTTTCACGCTGTTATCGCTCCCGCCGTGCCACCAGTTCAGCTCCACGTACGGCTGAGTGACGGCCTCAGTACCGAGCTCGCCATACAGACGCGCGCCAAGACGGGTGGTAATGCCGCCAGAATCCTTGCTCTTAATACGTGTGCCGTTGGATTCCGTGTAGTCGCCCTGGCTGTAATCGGTATACAGGGTCTGGAACTGCGGCTGAACAGTCAGCGCGCCGAGCGGCAGGTCGTAGCCCGCTTCAACAGAGGCCATCCAGTTGTGCGAGTGGTATTTCTCTTCGGCCAGGTCGTCGCCCTTCACGGTGTTATGGAAGGTACCGTACTGCACCCAGGTGTCGACATACGGACCGCTTTTCTGATCCGCCGCGCCGCCATACCAGGTGCCATACAGGCCCACGCTGTAGCCATCCAGTTTACCCGTCGCGCGGTTGCCGGCATTTTTTGCATCGCTGTCGGTGTCGACGTGGGCATAGCCCGTCATCACACCGGCGTTGATACGCTGGTTGCCGAAGTCATGGCGGAACACATCGCTGCCAATGCGCAGGATGCTGGTGTTGGAGCCCATCGACAGGGCACCGTCTGCGCCTTTGCTGTTGGTGCGACCGGCGTCGAAGTGCGCCCAGGTGGCCGGCGCATCTTCGCCGCTCTGACGGTTTTCATCGCTGCGATCGTGCAGGGTGTTCATGAACACGCTGTTGGCCATGCTCTGGTTCGCCAGCCATGCCCCGGCTTCCGGACGCAGGGCGGCGGTGGACTGCAGATACCAGTCCCCGTCGCTGGCCTTGTTGAGGGCGTAATCATACGCCCCGGCCACCGCGCGGCCCTGAAGCACAAAGTTCCCGCCGGACTGGCCCTGCACGTCGACCAGTTTAATTCCGTTTTCGGTGCGGTCACCCAGACCATGCATGTTGTTAACCGTCACAGCCGTGTTGCCGCTGGTGCTGCCTTTCACGGTCAGCTGATCGTGTGCGGAGTTATCCCCGCCGAGCGCGCTGTTGACCCACAGCTGGCCGTCGTGGCTGCTGTAGTCGCCGTTCACCACCAGGTTGTTGCCCGGGGTGGCGCTGGTCAGGTCAATCACGCCGCTGTTATCCACAGAGCCCGCCACGCTGCCGTTGCCTTTTAAGGCGGCGCCCTTCGCCACATAGACGGTACCGGTGCTGCCAAAATCGCCGTTCACGTTCAGGGCACCCTGAGTGATATGGGTATCGCCGCTGTAGGTTTGATTTTTACCCACGGTGACCGTGCCCGCCCCGGTTTTCTCCATGCCGCCTTTGCCGCTGATGGCATTGTTGAGTGTCGCGTCCGTGGCTGAATCGAGCACCAGATTACCGTTATCCACGACGCTTGCGGTGCCCAGCGAGCCCGCACCCTGCGCCGTCAGCTGGGTGCCGCCTGCAACGTCGATGCGACCGGCAAAGGTGGATGCCGTATTGTTCAGCGTCACCTGAGAACTGTTTTTGAGTGACAGGTTGCCGTTGCCGGCAAGCGCATTGTTCATGACGCCGTTCGCGCCGACCAGGTTCAGGTTACCCGCCAGATCGACCGCGCCCGTGCCCAGGCCCTGCGTACTGTCGAGGGTGACCGTGGCCGGTCTGGCAATGTCTGTCTCAGCGCTTAACCCCTGGTTCGCGCCGTGAACGGTCAGTTCACCGCCATCCACATCCAGTTGGCCGCCGCCGCTGAGCGTACCCAGGCTTTCGCCGCCCTGGGCGAGAGTCAGTTTGCCGCCATTGAGGTTCAGGCTGCTGCCTGCGGCATTGTGCAGAGACGTGACGGCCTGCGCTTTCCCGTTCATGTCCAGCCCGGTACTGTTCGCGAGGCTCAGGTCTGCGGTGTGGCCGAAGGCATTGTCGCTGCCCATCTGCACGCTGCCGCTGCTGATCGTGGTGTTGCCGGTGTAGTCGTTGTCTGTGTTACTCAGGACAACGTTGCCGCTGGCCTGAACATCGACGTTGCCCGCTCCGGTGAGCTGTGCGCCCAGGGCGTTATCCGTGCCCGGCTCATTTTGCAGGACCAGGGTTTGTCCGGCATTGACGTCGAAGCGGGTCAGGTCGTAGCCTGCCCAGATACCGTCGTCCATGACCACCGCCGCATCGCCGTAGGTCGCGGTGCCGATCTGCTGACCGTTCTCACTGAAGTCGACGTTAACAGGGTTGTGCAGCGAGTTTCCGTTCTGATCCAGCAGGGTCAGGTGAGTGCCGACACCGGTCACTTCTCCGGTGGCTTTCACAACCTGCACACCGCGAACGTCATCCTGGACGAACCAGGACGGGTTGGTGGAGATCACCGGCGGCGTGAGATCCGTCGGGATATTGGCCTGAATTGCGCCGCCCGCGCTGGCATCGAGATTTTTGACGGTGAGAACATCCGGGTCGGTACGGGTGTTATCGACGATGAGGGTCCCGCCGCCGGTCGTGAAACCGTCAAGGGTACGATCGTCTTTCATCGTCACGATGCCGGTTTTGGTCAGGGCCAGCGTTGCGTTCGCCAGCGCTTTCTCTGCGGTGTCATCGAGCGTCAGATTACCTTTCTGCATCTCAAGGGTGCCGGTAAAGGCGGTGCCCATGCTGCCGGAGAGGTGGAACTCATCCGTGGTATTGCTTTGATTGACCGCCAGAGTACCGTTGCCGGTAAGGGCGTTGGTGAAGGTGTTGCCGGGGTTATTGAGGGTCAGTTTGCTCTGGGCGCCGTCGAGCTGAACGCCTGAATTTCCCAGCTGAGACTGCTGAGTCATGCTCGCGCTGCCGGTGATATCCCAGCCGCTGGCATAGTTTGTGGCGTCTTCGGCCAGGGCAATATTTTGACCACTGACTTTCACTTTACCCGGACCGTTCAGAGTGTTGACGAAAGAGCCATCGCTGAAGGCCAGGTCGAGGAGGGTGCCGGAATCGAGGGTGATCTGGCCGGTGCCTGCCCCCTGGCTGTTCTGCAGAGAGACGTCACCACTATGTACGTTGGTGCCGCCAGAAAAGGTACTGCTGCCGCCCAGAGTCAGATTACCCATACCCGTTTTCGTGAGTGAGCCCGTACCGGAAACATTGTTGTCGTAAACGACATCCGTGCTGCTGTTAAAGACCAGACTGCCGTTATCAATGATATTGCCGTCAACAATGCCATTTGTACCTAGCGTGAACACGCCACCTTCGGCAATCGTTGTGCCACCGTTAGGATCATACTGGATAATATGCCCGGTGACGGTCAAATCACCTTCGACGAGAAGGGTATCGGCGGTAGAGCCCCCCAGCTCTATATTTCCCCCAAGCTGCCAGTGGCTGTTAGTGGCAGATGTGAGTTGCTTGTATGCGTCTGAAGCGTTAAAACTCAACATATTGCCATTTTCAATGGTGGTTTCATTATTATCACTGGTGAGGGTTATCGTATTCCCTTTAGATTTACTGTAAATAGCGCTATCTGGTGTATCAATAACGGAGCCTGTTCCCAGAATGACATGGCAATTGGCAGCCTGTAGTACTATGGCATCAACCGGTCCGCTCAGCGTTCCATGGTTTGTAATCGTTGCGCCTCCAGCCCATACAGTGACAAGGCTGTTTGGTTCCTGGGTGTCCGGTACGTAATAGGCGATTACCTTGCCATAATTGGTAAAGTTTATATTAGCTCCCGTCGGTTTTGTCGCACTTCCGAAAGCGAGCGAACCGCTAGTATTACCCTTCGCCAGAATATAGTCAGTATTTTCCGTCGTATACGTTCTTAAGACGTTAGAAGAAGAAGGAATGTAGACCGTGTTAGCCTTTAAGGTTCCAGGGATCACCGCGAGTATAGCAACGGAGAGCAATGTCATTTTCATGGATTTTTGATTTGTAGATCTCTGGCCTGGGTGAAGACGTTGTGTCATTTGTAAATTCTCCTGAGTAAACCCTCCGCAGTGTCTTGCTGACAGGGGCATTTCCATTTTTTGATAAGCCAGTAATAATTCTGAGCGGACTCGTTCGGATCTTGTGGTTGCGATTGTTCATTAACGTCGCGATGAATAAGTGGCGTTAATAAGGGTTCCATTCCCGAAATAAATCAATAAACACAACGTGGACTGGCTTAATATTATGAGTGGCAAATGAGATTGTTATTGTCCCGTGTGTAAAGATATTAAATCTGCGGTAATATACAAATGACGAATGTAAGGGGGTAGTGTTTTATTAAATAAGTATTGGTAATCAATGGGGTGTGATGGTGTAACGCTATGATTTTTATGCTGATAACTTCATGCGCAGTGGTTTTACTTAATATATGTATTTATTGGTCTCTTTATTCTAAATTAGTTTTATCAGGTTCAATTATATTATTGCATCGTTTGTTGTGAATATTTCCAGTAAATATAATGACATATCGTCGGATTTAAAACGCGAATAACGGGACGTTTCCATCCCGTTGTTCGCGCTGGTGTTTTACTGCTGTTTAACGCTTACCAGGAGTACTTGCCGCCCACCTGGCCCTGAACGCTGGAGTAGTTGTCTTTCCCGGCTTCGACACCGGTGTTGACCCACAGGGTCCAGTTGTCGCTGACTTTCGTCTGGGCACCAACTTTCGCTTCGTAGCGGCTCACCGGCACCGACTGGTTCACGGTCACATTGTCCATTTGCACGCTGTTATCGCTTCCGCCGTGCCACCAGTTCAGCTCCACGTACGGCTGAGTGACGGCCTCAGTGCCGAGTTCCCCATACAGACGCGCGCCGAGACGGGTGGTGACGCCGCCGGAGTCCTTACTCTTAATACGTGTGCCGTTAGATTCCGTGTAGTCACCCTGGCTGTAATCGGTGTACAGGGTCTGGAACTGCGGCTGAACAGTCAGCGCGCCGAGCGGTATGTCGTAACCCGCTTCGACAGAGGCCATCCAGTTGTGCGAGTGGTACTTCTCTTCGGCCAGGTCGTCGCCCTTCACAGTGTTATGGAAGGTGCCGTACTGGACCCAGGTGTCGACATACGGACCACTTTTCTGATCCGCCGCGCCGCCGTACCAGGTGCCATACAGGCCCACGCTGTAGCCGTCCAGTTTACCCGTCGCGCGGGTGCTGGCATTTTTCGCATCGCTGTCGGTGTCGACGTGGGCATAGCCCGTCATCACACCGGCATTGATACGCTGGTTGCCGAAGTCATGGCGGAAGATATCGCTGCCAATGCGCAGGATGCTGGTGTTGGAGCCCATCGACAGGGCACCGTCCGCACCTTTGCTGTTGGTACGACCGGCGTCGAAGTGCGCCCAGGTGGCCGGCGCATCGTCGCCGCTCTGACGGTTTTCATCGCTGCGATCGTGCAGGGTGTTCATGAAGACTGAGTTGGCCATGCTCTGGTTCGCCAGCCATGCCCCGGCTTCCGGACGCAGGGCGGCGGTGGACTGCAGATACCAGTCCCCGTCGCTGGCCTTGTTGAGGGCGTAATCATAAGCCCCGGCCACCGCGCGGCCCTGAAGCACAAAGTTCCCGCCGGACTGGCCCTGCACGTCGACCAGTTTAATTCCGTTTTCGGTCCGGTCACCCAGACCGTGCATGTTGTTGACCGTCACAGCCGTGTTGCCGCTGGTGCTGCCTTTCACGGTCAGCTGATCGTGCGCGGAGTTATCACCGCCGAGTGCGCTGTTGACCCACAGCTGGCCGTCGTGGCTGCTGTAGTCGCCGTTCACCACCAGGTTATTGCCCGGGGTGGCGCTGGTCAGGTCAATCACGCCGCTGTTATCCACAGAGCCCGCCACGCTGCCGTTACCTTTTAAGGCGGCGGCTTTCGCCACATAGACGGTGCCGGTGCTGCCAAAGTCGCCGTTCACGTTCAGGGCACCCTGAGTGATATGGGTATCGCCGGTGTAAGTCTGTGCCTTGCCGACGGTGACCGTGCCCGCCCCGGTTTTCTCCATGCCGCCTGTGCCGCTGATGGCATTGCTGAGCGTCGCATCCGTCGCAGAACTGAGCACCAGATTGCCGTTATCCACGACGTTCGCGCTGCCCAGCGTGCCAGCGCCCTGTGCCGTCAGCCGGGTGCCGCTTGCAACGTCGATGCGACCGGCAAAGGTGGATGCCGTATTGTTCAGCGTTACCTGCGAGCTGTTTTTGAGTGACAGGGTGCCGTTGCCGGCGAGCGCATTGTTCATGACGCCGTTCGCCCCGACCAGGTTCAGGTTACCCGCCAGATCGACCGCGCCCGTGCCCAGGCCCTGCGTACTGTCGAGGGTGACAGTGGCCGGTCTGGCAATGTCTGTCTCAGCGCTTAACCCCTGGTTCGCGCCGTGAACGGTCAGTTCACCGCCATCAAGGTTCAACTGACCGCCGCCGCTGAGCGTGCCCAGGCTTTCGCCGCCCTGGGCGATAGTCAGCCTGCCGCCATTGAGGTTCAGGCTGCTGCCTGCGGCATTGTGCAGGGACGTGACGGCCTGCGCTTTCCCGTTCATATCCAGCCCGGTACTTTTCGCGAGGCTCAGGTCTGCCGTGTGGCCGAAGGCATTGTCGCTGCCCATCTGCACGCTGCCGCTGCTGATCGTCGTGTTGCCGGTGTAGTCATTGTCTGTGTTACTCAGGATCACGTTGCCGCTGGCCTGAATATCGACGTTGCCCGCCCCGGTCAGCTGTGCACCCAGGGCGTTGTCTTTGCCCGGCTCATTTTGCAGCACCAGCGTTTGTCCGGCATTGACGTCGAAGCGGGTCAGGTCGTAGCCCGCCCAGATGCCATCGGCAGCCACGACGGCCGCATCGCCGTAGGTCGCGGTGCCGATCTGCTGACCGTTCTCACTGAAGTCGACGTTAACCGGGTTGTGGAGCGAATTCCCGTTCTGATCCAGCAGGGTCAGGTGAGTGCCGACGCCGGTGACGTCGCCGGTGGCTTTCACAACCTGCACGCCATGGACGTTATCCTGAGCGAACCAGGACGGGTTGGTGGAGATCACCGGCGGGGTGAGATCGGTCGGGATATTGGCCTGAATGGTACCGCCCGCGCTGGCATCGAGATTTTTGACGGTGAGCACATCCGGGTCGGTACGGGTGTTATCGACGATGAGGGTACCGCCGCCGGTCGTGAAGCCGCCAAGGGTACGGTCGTCGGACATAGTGGCGATGCCGGTTTTGGTCAGGGCCAGGGTCGCGTTCGCCAACGCTTTCTCCGCGGTGTCATCCAGGGTCAGATTGCCTTTCTGCATCTCAAGGGTGCCGGTAAAGGCCGTGCCCATGCTGCCGGAAATATGGAATTCATCGGTGGTGTTGCTCTGATTAACCGCCAGCGTACCGTTGCCGGTGAGGGTATTGGTGAAGGTGTTGCTGAGGTTATTGAGGGTCAGTTTGCTCTGCGCGCCGTCGAGCTGAACGCCTGAATTTCCCAGCTGAGACTGCTGCGTCATGCTCGCGCTGCCGGTGATATCCCAGCCGCCGGTGAGGGTGGTGGCGTCTTCGTTCAGCACAACATTTTGACCACTGACTTTAACTTTACCCGGACCATTCAGAGTGTTAACGAAAGAGCCGTCGCTGAAGGCCAGGTCGAGAAGGGTGCCGGAATCGAGGGTGATCTGGCCGGTGCCTGCCCCCTGGCTGTTCTGCAGAGAGAGGGCACCCGTCTGTACGGTGGTGCCGCCAGAAAAGGTACTGTTGCCGCCCAGGGTGAGGGTACCCGCGCCGCCTTTTGTGAGTGAGCCCGTTCCGGACATAACACCCGCGAAATTGTCCGCGTCAGCGTTATTCACTGTCAGGTTTGCCGTGCCCATCGTGACATTACCGGCACCCGTTAATCCCTTGAGAGTCTGAGAAAGGTTGTTGAGGTTGAGCGTCGCACCGCTGGCGATATCTACGCTACTGCTGTCATCCAGGGCGTTAGCCACACCTGTCGTCAGGGTACCCGCCTGGACAGAGGTTGCGCCGGTATAGGTGTTGTCAGCCGACAGCGTCAGGTTACTGGCACCTTCCTGAGTGAGCGAGCCCGTGCCAGAAACGCCTTTATTGTAAACAACGTCTTTGCTGCTGTTAAAGACCAGGCTGCCGTTATCAGTGATATTGCCGTCAACAACGCCATTCGTCCCCAGAGTGAGCACGCCGCCTTCAGCGATGGTCGTTCCACCGTGAGGATCTAATTGTTTGATATGCCCGGTGATGGTTAAATCGCCAGCCACATTAAGGGTATCCGCAGTCGTGCCACCCAGGTCGACCTTTCCTCCTAACTGCCAGTGGCTGTTGGCGGTTGATGTGAGTTGCTTGAAAGCTATTGCAGCAAAACCGTACGACGTTAAATCACTATTTTCAATGGTCGTTGCATCATCGTCACTGGTAAGGGTTATCGTATTACCAGTGGATTGACTAATAATACCGACAATATTCGGGTTGTCAGAGTGCATGACGGAACCTGTTCCCAAAATAATTTGGTTATCGTGGCCCTGTATTAACACGGTGGATGGCGGATATGCTGCTTGACCCTCAAACCCAGTCTGGATTAGCGCGCCATGGTTTATGAACGTCGAGTTGTTATCGATGATAGCGAAGGGTCTGAGCGAAAGGCTTGTGTTGGTAATCGTACCATAATTAGTGAAGCTTGAATTATCTGAACCCTTTCTAATTTGTTGGTCACCGAGCACAGTTGGACCAGCAGTGCTCCCTTGTTCCAGCACATAGTCTGTGTTTTGTTTATCGAAATAGACCAGAGTCGTGGTGTTTGTAGTCGAGGGAACGATAACCGTTGTGGCCTCTGAAGTGCCCGATATTGCTGCTAATATGGCAATGGAGAGCATACGCATCTTTAGCGTATTTTTGCTTTTATGATGAAGGTCGGCGTGAGGGTGTTTTGGCATGCTGCTGTTCTCCTTGAATTAACCCTCACGCTATTTCAGGCGAGCAGGGCCATTTCCATTTGTGACGATCAAGTAATAACCCTGGGCGAACATATCCTGATCTCGTGGCTGTCTTGTCCATTAACGTCGCGATGAATAAATGGCGTTAATAAGGGTTTCATTCCAGAAATAAATCAATAAACACAACGATGACTGGCAAATGAGATTATTATTGTCCCGTGTGTAAAGATATTAAATCTGCGGTAATATACAAATGGCAAATGTAAGGTGATAGTGTTTTATTAAATAAGTATTTATAAGTAATTGGGTGTGATTTCGTAACGCTATGATTTTTAAGTTGATAACTTCATGTGGATAGATTTTGCTTAACTTATATGTTTATTGGTCTCTTTTTTGAAGTCATGTTTTTATTAGGTTAAATTATATTATTGGATCGTTTATTGTGAGTGTTTTTTTTATAAAAATAATGACATATTGTCAGATTGACGCTTTTTACAATGAAAAAACTGCTGAGATTATTAAAGGGCGGGGGTATATAAAGACAGGGAAGTAAAGGTGGAGTTTAATTTAAAGTCATTAAGAAAAGAGATCTGAAAATGTGACAGCGAAATGCCTGTCACTCTTTTCAGCACGGATAAATACCGTCACTATTTATTGACTGTTATCTTCCGCAGCCATTTTCGCCAGGAAATGATCTTCAATTTTCGTAATAATATTGGCGAAGTTATCGTTGCCCATCGCGCTTTTATTGTAGTTAAGATATAAATCTGCCGGTTCAATACTGAATTCCGGCTGCAATATTTTTAACCCCATCGCATCGGCAAAATTTTCGGCAAACCATTTTGGCACAAAGCTTAAGGCATCGGTTTTTGCAGAGATCGCTGCGTTGACTAAGACCGAACTGCTGTTAAAGGTAAAATTCCGCGCATCAAGGTTATTATCAATATCGCGCTGCACGCGTTTTAGCCCTTCGGTATTGACGTTCAGGAAGGTGGAAGTGACCTCTTTCATCCCTTCACGCGTGAGGTTTTGGTCCATGCGAGGATGATCTTTGCGGCAGACTGGCACGACATGCTCTTTCAGGCAGCGCTTGGAGATAACGGATGCGCTGTAATAAGGATGCGTGTCGATGACAATATCCGCTTTACGATAGGTAAGGATATCTTCCCCATTGTTCAGCAGTGAATCAGCCGATAAGTGCACGATTTCACAAGGGATTTCGCTTTGGTTAATTTCGGCACAGAGGTCGGGCAACATGCGCAGCGCCAGATAAGGTGACGCGTAAATGACAATACGATGCGGTGTGGTTTGCGTCGAGAAATTGATAATCGATTCAATGATACTGCCAAAATTTTTCCCGATTTGTTCGTGGAGTTTTATGGCAACCGTCGTCGGCTCAATTTTTTGCCCGGTGCGAACAAATAAGGGATCGGCAAAATGCAGTCGCAATTTACTCAAGGATTGACTGATCGCCGAACCGCTGGAGTTTAACGTTTCGGCTGCTTTTTTGACGCTGCCATGGGTAAAGACAGCTTCAAAAATTAATAATAAATTAAAGTCAAAGGTATGAATGCGTTCAAAATTTGATGTATTTTTGTCATTTGACATGATTCACATACTTCCCGAAGATATAATTGAACAAATTATCGACTACTGCTTAATTGTATATTCTTCATTAGACGATGCATTTAGATGAAGTCAGAATAATGCCCGCTAAAGAAATTAACAATTAATCAGTGATATAGCCATAATCAACAAGTATAGCGTAACGGGTACGATTGAGAATATAAATAACCATCAATTCTGTGCGGGTTACGTCGCTTTTTCAGCCCTCTGATTACGGACTTGTGTAGGACAGCCTTGTCACGCGTGCATTTATACCGATCTGTTCAGCGCCCCAGACGGGGGAATACGCCCGGCCATCACGACGTTGATCAACTCGGCGACCGGCATCGGTTTGCAAAAGTAGAACCCCTGCAGGAAGTCGATCTTTTTATCGCGCAAATATTCGGCCTGCGCCAGCGTTTCAACCCCTTCGGCGATGATCTTAAGGTGCATGTTTTTGGCCAGGGCAATCAGACTGTCAACGAGGCGCGTATCGGCGCTGACACCAATCTGGCTGACGAACATCTTATCGATCTTAATAAATTCCGGATTCAGGGCTGAAATGTAGGACAGATTGGAATAGCCGGTACCAAAGTCATCCAGCGCCACGGAGATGTTGGAGCGTCTCAGGGCGGCAAACCAGTTGCTCAGCTGCGGGGTGAAATGCAGCGGGTGTCTTTCCGTGATTTCCAGCACTACATGGCTTTCATTCACCAGAAATTTTTGTAAAAGCTCGCAGGTGTCTTTCTCAAAATGAGGATCGAGACAGTTCTGGGCGCTGATATTAATGCTGATGTATGCCCCTGGTGGGAAGCGATGGATCTGATGCTCAAGATCGGCAATCACCTGCTGAATCAGCAGATGGGTCAGCGGTACGATCAGATCGTGTTTTTCCGCCATGGGGATGAATACGTCAGGTGAAACATAGCCGTAGATCGGGTGACGCCAGCGGGCGAGGACCTCAACACCGGCAATTTGCCCCGTCTCTGCGTTGACAAAAGGCTGGTAAAAAGGGGTGATATGACGCTGAGCGATAGCCGCTTTCAGGGTTCTCACCGTCGGGTCGATCTTCGGGGTTTTGAGCCATGAAAGTGCGCGGGTCCACGGGGAACCCATATCGGTCAGGATCGCGTGTTCTTTTTTAAGGATGTTTTCCATCTTTCACTTTCATCGCAATGTCGTCAGGCGATCCGTAAGAGAGCGCCTGACGAGCGTGGGAATTAAATCAGTGGACCGGGATTAAAACTGTACCCAGTCGTTCTGATCCTGAGCGGCTTCTTTTTTGGCGGCGTTCAGGGCAACCACGTGGCCCTTCGTTGCCGGGCGAACCTCAACGCGCGGTTGCGGCGTTTTGCTCACACGGAAAATCGACACCACTTTTTCGAGCTGTACGGCCTGATCTTCCAGCGAGCTGGCTGCGGCAGACGATTCTTCGACCAGTGCCGCATTCTGCTGCGTGGTGGTATCCATCTCGGCCATCGCCTGAGCAATCTGGGAAATCCCGCGGCTCTGTTCGTCCGTCGCGCTGGCGATTTCGCTCATGATGTCGCGAACCTGCGCCACCGATTTCTCGATTTTGAACATCGCTTCGCCCGCGCCTTCCACCAGGTTAAACCCGGTATCGACGTGGACCGCTGATTCGCGGATCAGGTTTTCAATCTCTTTCGCGGATTGCGCACTGCGCTGGGCGAGGGTGCGAACTTCTGCGGCGACGACTGCAAAACCTTTGCCCTGGTCGCCCGCACGAGCGGCTTCCACGGCGGCGTTCAGCGCCAGAATGTTGGTCTGGAAAGCAATGCTGTTAATCACGGTGGTGATCTCAGAGATGCGATGCGAGCTGAGTCGCACGTTTCTCATGGTATCGATCACTTTCTGCGAAATCTGGCTGCCTTCGCTGGCATTAAGGGACGCCTCTTCAGCCAGCACACGGGCCTGGTTGGCGTTTTCCGCATTCAGCGCGACGGTAGAGGTCAGCTCTTCCATGCTGGCAGCCGTTTCTACCACGGCGGCAGATTGCTGCTCGGTACGTGCGGATAAATCCATGTTGCCTGCGGCAATTTCCGTGGAGGAGCGGGCGACGCTCTCCACGCCTTCGCGCACATCATTGATGATGTTTTTCAGGTTTTCGTTCATGGTCGAGACGGCCTGCATCAGCAGCCCTGGCTCGTCGCGACGATCGCTGGTCAGCGTGCTGGTCAGATCGCCTTTGGCGATCTGCTCGGCGACGCGCAGCGTTTCATTCAGCGGACGGGTAATTGATTTGGTGATGGCTAACGCCAGCATGATACCGAGGGCAATACCGATTGCCGCCACGATGGTCATCTGCAGCTGCACGCTATCCACGGTCTCGACCACTTTTTGCTGCTGACGGGCGAACATCGACTGGATAGTGTCGATCAATGTCACCGCTTTAGCCGTCATGGTATCTGACAACGTCGACTGTTCGGTCCAGAGCAGCTCGTAGTTATCCAGTTCGCCTGCAATCGTCTGCATATCTTTGATGCTGGAATTCAGCCAGGCTTTTTGATCTTCCGGAACCACCTGCAGCAGCCCTTCACATGCGGTTTCCGCGGTGTTCAGACGCGCCAACAGGCCGTGTTTGAGCTCGTCCGTTGGGTGTTGCTTGTACAGAGTGGCCTGACTGTCGATATCGCTCATGATGAAAGCCACCTGTGAAGCCACCAGGGCCTGCTGGGTCGTGAGCGTATTGCTGTGGCTTAACTGGGAGGCGATTTCTGAGTTGTTGCTGATATTTTGCGTGCTCAGTTTGCTTTCGCTTTCCTTTTTCTCGCCCACGGCTTTCACAAACGGCGTCAGGGAGGCCATGTAGTTCTTCACCGCGTTATCGGTGTTATCAACGGAGGTTTTACCCTCTGGCGTCCAGTTGTAGGTTTCCAGGTTGGCGATCATCTCCTGCATACGCTGGGCTGCCACATTGGTCTGATCCAAAAACTTCGGATCCTGGGTGTAGCCATAGTTTAAACGGGCCAGACGCACGGCAGAAAGGGCGTTAAACAACCCGGTAGTGTGTTCGTTTTTCTCGACGCGGTCCTGAATACTGTTAATTCCCAGCATCCCGGCAGTCAAAATGGCAAGGGTCACCAGGAGCACGGTGGCGAAACCGAAGAATAACTTCCTGCTGACTTTTAAATTTCCAAAGCTGTTCATTACACTCATTTATTTATCCAGTACCGGCCTGTGCCGATTAACAATATTTTACTGCTATGCGTTTCATCATTAAGGGGAAGAAAAAATTGATAACCAGGGAGATAAAAAAAAGCCCTTTGCACTCGGTGCTAAGGGCAAAACCGCTGAATTGACATCACTCATTCAGGGGATCAGACTTCTCCTTTTTTTTGTCAGAATGAGCAGGGAGTTCACTCATTCTATAATAAACAGGGACGACATCTTGATAGTTAATGATGTAACCGTGCCCTCTAATATTTCGAATAAAATCATCTGGCAGCCCAAGAAGATTGAGTTTGTTATTCAGGTTATGCAGTACCTGCCATAACCGCTGGGTCGAAGGACTTAAATTATTGTCCTCCCAGATTTTTTCAAACAACTCTTCTTTGGCGATAACTTTCTTACGACCATGTTCCAGCAGATAGAGAAAAAGCCGCAACATGGTTTCATTAAAATATATTGACGCAAACGCCACGCTTTTATCGGTATGGCTGCCGGTGAGCCGGTAAAGCCTGCGATTAGAAATATCAAAATGAATTTCTTCACCGATCATAAAGCCATATAGACGATAGCCCATCTCTTATATACCTACTTTAGAGTAAACCTGACATACGCCACTGGGAATAACGCTTTTTAGAGACCATACATTTTATAAGGTGGATTATATGGCTGCTATCAGGGCTTTCCAATACACAACCCCATGCGCTATAAGAAACCCTGTGTTTAAGCTTCGTTAATAGAGTTTCCATTCACATATGGCTAATTAGTAGTGTTAATGACTGCCTTTCATGATGTTTGTGGTTTTATGTGTCAAAAAATCGTTATCGATCAACCCATCAACATAAAGTTGTGAATTTCTAATGCCATTTAGCATTAATCGCTGATTGCGGGAACTCATGATAAAGATTTCTCCTGCTCGTGCTTTCGATACCGACAACTTTAAGAATTACCTGACAAAAAGAGGAGTGAAGTTATATGATTTATACTGAGTAAGGGAGGAGAGCGTGGCGCTGAAAGTGTCGATAAGAAGTGGAAGTGGTTTTTTCAACCTGCTGATATATAATAATTAAATTCTGAATCAGGTTTTTTATGACAACTTGCGAAAGTACTATGAAGAAAGTGTACCTTATCAACGATACCTTGCTCTTTGAACCTGATCTTCGTCGACTGGGACCCCTGGAAGGGTACCCATACCGGGCCACCACCCTGCACGGGCCGGTCAGTGAATGCCTGCTTTTGTTGTTAGAAAACAACGATCAGGTCGTGAAGCAGCGTACTTTCTTCGCCTCGGTGTGGGAGAAACAGGGCACTATTGTCAGCACCAATGCCCTTTACCAGACGATTTCTCAAATCCGTAAGGTTCTGAAATCCGCTGGCATGGAAGAAAACATCATTAAGACTCTGCCTAAGGAGGGTTTTAAGTCGATAGCGCAGGTGCGCGTGGGGGAGCTGGGTGAGTTTGTCTCTCCGCAGAAAACAGCCCCGGTTTTCGTTTCATCCGAGGAATCTGTTGAACCTGAGCCTGTCAGCATTATCACGCCTGAGGTTCGTCCTAAGCGGTCATTTTTTCACTCGCCGCTGGCATATGGGCTGGCCGGTTTACTGTTTATTATTTCATGCAGTGTGCTTTATTCCGTCATGAAAGTGGGAAAGCCCTGGCTGGTGGATTATCAGTCCGTCGGGCAGGTTAACGGCTGTGCGCTTTATTCCTCATGGCATGAAAATGAGAAAAGCAGTGAAATGTTTGACGCGCTTTCGAAGCGCTTTGCTATTCAGTGCAAACCCGGCGGTACGGCCTGGATGACGGTCAATTTCGCGCAGCAGGGGAATACGGTGATTGTTTGCGACCGCCAGCCTCAGGATATTGCTGCGCAGTGCGATTCTATTATTTACAGGCAGCAGAATCATGAAGATGAATAAAACCGCTCTGAGCTGGACGCTGATCGCGCTGGCGATCGTCACCCCGCTGCTTTATGCCTGGTACATTCACTATCAGCGCAATCACTTTAGCTGCGAGTCGCATCTGACCATTGTGGATGATAATTATATTCTTGATGTTGTCGCGGATTATTCTTTTAGCGGCGGCACAGGGAATTATGAAACCTCCGGGGATTATATTCAGCTGGGTCAGCCGCCGGTTGCTATTAGCAATAAAATTGAGTTTAACTACTGGCGGGAAGGGGACAGCGTCATTATGGTGTCCAGTGACACCAATGAGCGGCCGAAGAGAAGCCAGGCCTTCAGGCATAATATCCCCGATTTCTTTCAGGTTCGCGACCGGGGACTTAAGATGGAAATAATACCCGCGAACGCGTCCAGCTATTTATTTATCTACGGCAATGCGCCTGTGTTTTATTGTACTAAGGGATAAACACCCGCCGGGCTGAGCCCCTGTTTACCCACGCCATTTTCATCCTGTTGCCCATATTTACGCTTGATCATACAAAGATAATGAGTATAGTTCTCATTCTCTTTAGTGTTTGTGGGCAGCGACGGACGATTCCCGCATCAACAGTGAGCGCAGATCTCACACGGAACACTGAGTGTTAACGGTGGAATCTGCACTGGCCTCACAGCCTGTCAAAACAACCCTAATCGCACAGCAGCATGCGACGCAGTTTCCCGCCTGATTCTCTTTTTGAACGGTAAAGGATGTTCCTGATGACAAAAAAATTGTCCGCGCTGGCACTGCTGGTGGCTGCCTCTCTTTCCGGCTGTGCCGCGCAGCACGCCGCCAAACCTGCCCCTGAAGCTCAAACCACGGTCGCCGCTCCGGCAGAAACCGGCGTGGTAAAGCGTGAACTCGCTGACGGCCTGTACGAAATGGTGCTCAGCCCGAAAGGGGACGCACTGTATGTGGCGAGTTCGGAAGGCTTCAAGGATGTGCAGGGCGGGGTGATCTACAAACTCGACCCTACCACGCTGAAAACCATTGGCCGCAGTCACACCGACCTGAAAAACTTCGCGCTGGCGATCTCCCCGGACGGCAGTACCGTTTATGCGACCAACTCGCTGGACGGCGGCATCAGCGCCATCAGCACCGCCGACGGCAAAGTGAAAAACCGTCTGCTGTTTACCGAGCGTAACAAAGAGGGCTTCCCGTACGGCGCGCGTCAGGTGCTGCTCCATGACGGCACGCTCTATATTGGCGGCGTCGCCGATCCGGCGGTGGTTTGGGTGGTGGATGCCGAAACCCTGAAGCTGAAAAAAACCATCAAAAACGCCGGACAGTGGGTGACCGGGCTGCTGTGGTCTGAACAGACGCAGCGCATCTATGTTGCCAACGGCGGCGGCGAAATCCTGATCGTCAACCCGCGCACCAACCGCATCGAAAAACGCTGGAAGCCGCTCGGCGACAAACCGGCGCTGCTGCTGAACATGGCGGAAGACAAAGCCACGGGCCGCCTGTTCGTGACCGATAACTCCAAAGCGAAAACCACGCTGGTGCTGGATATCCACACGGGCGACGTGATTAAGCAGCTCGATGTGGGCGATTCGCTGGCGGTGAAATTCAACGCCAAACGCAACGAGCTCTACATCACCCAGCGCGAAAGCGGAAAACTGCTGAGCCTGGATGCCACCACCTACGCCGTCAAACAGACCTGGGATCTGCCGCCGAATCCCAACAGCCTGCTGCTGTCGGACGATGGCCAGACGCTGTTCGTCACCGTCAAACAGCCTTTCAACAAAGACCACTCGACCAATGGGCCGGACAGCGTGGTCAGAATTGCACTGAAATAAACCTCTTATAAAAATCAGGCCCGGCAACGGGCCATTTTGCGCGAAAATTGAACGAGTTAGTCATGACCAATACCAGAATGAACAAAAAGCTGCTGGCGCTCGCCATCGGCGCGGTAACGCACTCCGCCTTTGCGGCGGACACCCCAAAAGAAGAGACGCTCGTCGTCCAGGCTGCCCCGGCCAGCGATTTCAAACCGGGCGGCGACCAGATGGTTCCCGCGTTCCTCGATGGCCAGGTCGCCAACGGCGGCCGAATGGGCATGCTCGGCCAGCAGAACGCGATGGACGTGCCGTTCAACATCATCAGCTACACCTCGAAACTGGTGGAAGATCAGCAGGCCAAAACCATCGCCGACGTGGTCGCCAACGATGCGGGCGTGCAGTCGGTGCAGGGCTACGGCAACAGTGCGGAAAGCTATCGCATTCGCGGCCTGAAATTCGACGGGGATGACATGACCTTCGGCGGATTGTCCGGCGTGCTGCCGCGTCAGGTGGTGGATACGCAGATGGTCGATCGCATTGAGATCTTCAAAGGGGCCAACTCCCTGATGAACGGCGCGGCCAGCTCCGGCGTCGGCGGGATGATCAACCTCGAGCCGAAACACGCGGGCGACACGCCGCAGGCCAAAATCGGCGTGGATTACACCTCCGACTCACAGATCGGCACCACCCTGGATGCGGGCCGTCGCTTTGGCGAAGGCGATCAGTTTGGCGCGCGCGTCAACCTGGTCCACCGCGAAGGCGAAGCGCCGGTTGCCAACGACCGCCGCCGCACCACGCTGCTCTCCACAGGCCTCGATTACAAAGGCGACAACTTCCGCACCTCCGTGGATATGGGCTATCAGAAGAAAACCTTCCACGGCAGCGAAACGGGCGTGAATATTTCCGCCGTGGATTTCGTTCCGACGCCACCGAAAAACGATCGTAACTACTCGCAGAAATGGGCCTACAGCAACATCGAAAACGAATTCGGCATGTGGCGCAGCGAGTACGACATTACCGATAACTGGACCGCTTACACCGGGCTCGGCGCGCAGCACGCTCACGAGGAAGGTTTGTACAGCGGCGCGAAGCTGGTCGATAAGAGCGGCAAGGCGACGGCAACCCGTCTGGATACCAACCGCATCAGCGACTCTGTGAGCGGGATGGCGGGGATCCGCGGCAACTTCGATACCGGTTTTGTCTCGCACAAGGTCAACGTCGGCTACTCGGCGATGACCAAAAACGAAAAAATCGCGTGGAAGATGTCGGCGGCGGCGGATAACCCGGTCACCAACATCTATCACAACACCGGCGTCGATAAACCTGACAGCAGCAACTTCAATGGTTTGGGCGGTAATTACAGCGATCCGCTGACCAGCGGCCGCACCCGCACCCAGGGCTGGCTGCTGAGCGACACCCTCGGCGTGCTGGACGATAAACTGCTGTTCACCGCCGGCGCCCGTCATCAAAAAGTGGTGATCCGCGGATACAACAAAAAAACCGGCGCGGAAAACCCCGCCGATGGCTTTGACGGCAGCCGCTGGATGCCGACCTACGGCGTGGTTTACAAACCGTGGGAAGAAATTTCGCTCTACGCCAACCACACGGAAGCGCTGCAGCCGGGGAAAACTGCGCCGAATACGGCAACCAACTACGGCCAGAGCACCGGCATTGTTCACTCGAAGCAGAACGAAGTGGGGGTGAAAACGGACTTTGGACGCGTGGGCGGCTCGCTGGCGCTGTTTGAAATCAAAATGCCGTCGGCGATCCTCGACAGCGTGACCGGACATTATGGTCTGGACGCCGAGCAGCGTAACCGCGGCGTTGAGCTGAACGTGTTTGGCGAGCCGCTGCTGGGGATGCGTCTGAACGCCAGCGCCACCTGGCTGCAGGCGGAGATGACCAAAACCAATAACGGTCTCAACCAGGGCAATAAAGTTATCGGCGTGCCAAACTTCTATGCGGTGCTGGGGGCGGAATATGACATCAAACCGATCGACGGCCTGACGGCGACGGCGCGCGTGAATCACTCTGGCTCGCAGTACGCGGATCTGGCGAACAGCAAAAAGCTCGACAGCTACACCACGCTGGATCTGGGGATGCGCTATCGCTTCGCGGTCAACCACAACCAGAATCAGATGACCGTGCGGGCGGGTATCGACAACATCACAGACGAAAACTACTGGGCCAGCGTGGACGATTCCGGAACCTATCTGTTCCAGGGCGAACCGCGGACCTTCAAAGTCTCCGTCGGCTACGAGTTCTGAGTTTTACCCTCGTTATCAGGGGCACGGATGCCCCATCCATTCTTATGCGTGGGCTAACGCAAATTCTATCGCGGTATGAACTGTCACCACCTGTGCTCGCGTACAGGCTTCAGGCGTGGTGTCCGGGCTGTCGGGATAGACTTCCGTAGTGGTGGTAAACGGCGCGCCGGTCAGGGTGGCGCACAGGTGGTAGGCATTGTTGTCATACTCCACCACACCGTGGCTGACCACCGGGTAGTCCAGCATGTTACCGTTCTTATCCGCAGGGGCAATATGCGTCACTTTCTCCACGGCAGCAATAATGGCTGCCTGGAAATCGAGCCGTGAATTCTGCGTATCGCTCACCAGATAGTAGCCGTCGGGAATGGTTCCCGGCTCAAACGCTTCGCCGTCGCGCGCGGCTTTCGCCGGGCGGAACTCGCTCTCGTCGCTGTCGGTGGTTTCGTGCAGATCGACGTGCAGAAGGAATTTGCCTTTCAGCGGAGCGGCGAGCGCCATCAGCGCGCGGGCTTCTTCGCCTTCGCCTTGCGGGTAAAACTGGCGGTTGGTATCGACGGCATCATAAGTCCAGCGGGTAATGTGCTCGTAGGCCCAGGGGCTGACGCACGGCACCACCAGTATATTGATTTTCCCCGCGTACTCATTCTGATACTCCGAGAGGAAACTCAGCGCGCCCATCACGCCGCTGGTCTCATACCCGTGAACGCCGCCGGTGATCAGCGCGACCGGCAGGCTGTCGTCCCAGTTTTGGGTTTTCACGGCCATCAGCGGGAATGTCTGGTCGCCGTAGTGCAGTTCCCCGTACTGGCTCACGTCGTAGCGAGGTTTGAGTGCATCAATGGCTTGCAGTACGTCAGTCTCATAGCTTCTGAAACGCGTCTGGCTCTCGCGCCACTGCTGCTTTTCAGCCGCGGTCCATGGCTTGCCTGGGGTTCCGATAGGGTAGAACGGTTTCACAGTCATAGGTCACTCTGTCAGGTTGGGGTTTTCAACATCATACCCAGCCGCGATTTCGAATTCATCCCGGTCTTTGCGATCCGGCCTGCAACTTGCTCCTGCTGACCTGAAGTGTTAAAAGGTGCCCCTTCTATAAAAATACACAGGGGTCAGACGTGAAAGACGCGTCATCCGCTTCAGACAATGCGGTTTCTGAAGCCTCGTCGGAACAGACACCGACGCTGCAACGTGGTTTGCAAAATCGACATATTCAATTAATTGCCCTCGGCGGCGCGATTGGCACCGGGCTGTTTCTCGGCATCGGGCCTGCGATTCAGATGGCAGGTCCAGCGGTTCTGCTGGGATACGGCATTGCGGGGGTGATCGCCTTTCTGATCATGCGCCAGCTCGGCGAAATGGTCGTCGAAGAGCCGGTATCAGGCTCCTTTGCACACTTCGCTTATAAATACTGGGGTCCGTTTGCGGGCTTTCTTTCTGGCTGGAACTACTGGGTGATGTTCGTGCTGGTCGGCATGGCGGAGCTCACCGCCGCAGGCATCTACATGCAGTACTGGCTGCCTGACGTTCCGACGTGGATCTGGGCCGCGGGCTTCTTCATTATCATCAACGCCGTGAACCTGGTGAACGTGCGCCTGTACGGCGAAACGGAATTCTGGTTTGCGCTGATCAAAGTGCTGGCGATTATCGGCATGATTGGCTTCGGCCTGTGGCTGCTCTTCTCCGGCCACGGCGGCGAGCGCGCGAACATCGACAACCTGTGGAAACACGGCGGCTTCCTGGCGACCGGCTGGAACGGGCTGATTATGTCTCTGGCGGTGATCATGTTCTCCTTTGGCGGGCTGGAGCTGATCGGCATCACGGCGGCAGAAGCGCGCGATCCGCACAAAAGTATCCCGAAAGCGGTCAATCAGGTGGTGTACCGTATCCTGCTGTTTTATATCGGTTCGCTGGTAGTTCTGCTGGCGCTCTATCCGTGGGTGGAAGTGAAATCCGACAGCAGTCCGTTCGTGATGATTTTCCACGACATGAACAGCAATCTGGTGGCCTCGGCGCTGAACTTCGTCATTCTGGTGGCCTCGCTGTCGGTCTATAACAGCGGCGTGTACTCCAACAGCCGTATGCTGTTTGGCCTCTCCGTCCAGGGCAACGCGCCGAAGTTCCTGACCCGCGTCAGCCGTCGCGGCGTGCCGGTTAACTCGCTGCTGCTCTCCGGGGGCATTACCTCGCTGGTGGTACTGATCAACTATCTGCTGCCGAAAGAGGCCTTTGGCCTGCTGATGGCGCTGGTGGTGGCAACGCTGCTGCTGAACTGGATCATGATCTGCCTGGCGCACCTGCGATTCCGCGCGGCGATGCGTCGCAAAGGGCGCGAGACGCAGTTCAAAGCGCTGCTCTACCCGGCGGGTAACTACCTGTGTATCGCCTTCCTTGGGATGATCCTGGTGCTGATGTGCACCATCGATGACATGCGCTTGTCGGCGCTGTTGCTGCCGGTATGGGTGGTGTTCTTGTTTGCGGCGTTTAAGTTGTCGCGCGGCAAAGCGGCCTGATTAGCCTCAGCGGTACATTGTTTTCTCGGGCCTACAACACCCTGAATATTCTGGGTTTTGTAGGCCGGGTAAGCGCAGCGCCACCCGGCAACACTTCCACAGCAAATATTTAGTTCGTGACCCTTCTCCCACTTCTGTTTTGATCCACAGGATCTTTATTTTGTAATCGATTACTTTTTATTTGACGGTATTTGTAATCGATTACTTTTTAAGGGTGAGGCTCATCATGGTGTCAACAACTGAAAGTAGTGGAAAGGCGATAGGGCAGCACCGGCTGCTGGTTCCACGGCTGTCGCTGATGATGTTTTTACAGTTTTTTATCTGGGGTAGCTGGTCGGTCACGCTCGGGCTGGTGATGACTCAGCACAACATGTCGCTTCTGATTGGCGATGCGTTTTCCGCAGGGCCCATTGCGTCCATTCTCTCGCCGTTTGTGCTCGGGATGCTGGTGGACCGTTTCTTCCCTTCGCAAAAGGTGATGGCGGTGATGCACCTGGCCGGGGCGGCGATTCTGTGGTTCGTGCCGGGGGCGCTGATCGCTCAAAACGGCGCGCTGCTGATTGGCCTGCTGTTTGGCTACACGCTCTGCTACATGCCGACGCTGGCGCTGACCAACAACATCGCGTTTCACAGTCTGGCGAACGTCGACAAAACCTTCCCGGTAGTGCGCGTCTTTGGCACCATCGGCTGGATCGTCGCCGGGATTTTCATCGGTGTGACCGGCGTTTCCGCCAGTGTGACCATTTTCCAGGTGGCGGCGGTGAGCTCGGTGCTGCTGGCAATTTACAGTCTGACGCTGCCGCACACGCCAGCTCCGGCCAAAGGGCTGCCCGTCGCCGTGCGCGATCTGTTCTGCGCGGATGCTTTTGCGCTCCTCAAAACGCGCCACTTCTTTATCTTCTCTCTGTGCGCGATGCTGATCTCCGTGCCGCTCGGCACCTATTACGCCTACACCGCGTCGTATCTGGCAGATGCCGGGATTCAGGATGTCAGCACCGCCATGTCCTTCGGGCAGATGTCTGAGATCGTCTTTATGCTGGTCATCCCGCTGCTGTTCCGCCGCCTCGGTGTGAAATATATGCTGCTGATCGGCATGCTGGCGTGGTTCGTGCGTTACGCCTTCTTTGCGCTGGGCGTCAGCGAAGAGGGGCGCTTCCTGCTCTATCTCGGCATTTTGCTCCACGGCGTATGCTATGACTTCTTCTTTGTCGTCGGCTTTATCTACACCGACCGCGTGGCGGGCGAAAAGGTCAAAGGCCAGGCGCAGAGCATGATCGTGATGTTCACCTACGGCATCGGGATGCTGCTCGGCTCGCAAATTTCTGGCGCGTTGTACAACAGCCTGGTGGCGGGACAGACCGTGCCGCAGGCGTGGGTGACATTCTGGTGGATCCCGGCGGTCGCCGCCGCGGCGATCGCGCTGATTTTCCTGTTCTCGTTCAAGTATGACGACGACAAGGCGTAATTTTCTGGAGGTGTTATGAGGACGATTAAGGGACCGGGGATTTTTCTGTCGCAGTTTATTGGCGCACAAGCGCCGTTTAACTCCCTCGACGGGCTGGCGGGCTGGGCGGCGAGCAAAGGCTACAAAGCGCTGCAAATTCCGTGCAATCACCCGCAGATATTCGATCTGGAGCAGGCGGCTGTTAGCCAGACGTATTGCGACGAAATCAGCGGAAAACTGGCCGAGCACGGGCTGGTGATTAGCGAACTGTCGACCCATCTGGAAGGCCAGCTGGTGGCGGTGAATCCGGTGTACGGCGAGGCGTTTGACCACTTCGCGCCGCCCGACGTGCGCGGTAACGACGCGGCGCGCCAGGCGTGGGCGACCGCCAAAGTGAAGCAGGCCGCCGCGGCATCGGCGAAGCTTGGATTAACCGCCCACGCGACCTTTTCGGGCTCGTTGGCGTGGCCGTTTTTCTACCCCTGGCCGCCACATAACGAGACGCGTTTTCGCGAGGCGTTTGCAGAGCTCGCCAGGCGCTGGCGTCCGGTTCTTGATTGTTTCGACGAGCACGGGGTCGATCTCTGCTTTGAGCTGCATCCGGGCGAAGACCTGCACGACGGCGTGACCTTCGAGCGTTTCCTCGCGCTGGTCGACAACCATCCGCGCTGCAACATTCTCTACGATCCGAGCCATATGCTATTGCAACACATGGATTACCTGTCGTTTATCGATATTTATCACGCCCGAATCAAAGCGTTTCACGTCAAAGACGCTGAGTTTCGCCCCAACGGGCGCAGCGGCGTGTACGGCGGCTATCAGCCGTGGATCAACCGCGCCGGGCGTTTTCGCTCCCTGGGCGACGGGCAGATCGACTTCAAAGGGATCTTCAGCAAGCTCACGCAGTACGACTACGACGGCTGGGCGGTGCTGGAGTGGGAGTGCTGCATGAAGGACGGCGACGTGGGCGCGAGCGAGGGCAGCGAGTTTATCCGCCGCCACATCATTCCGGTTTCGGGCCGCGCCTTTGACGATTTTGCCGCAGGGGGCGCGAATGATTAACGTCGGGATCGTCGGGAGCGGATTTATCGGCCCGGCACACATCGAGGCGCTGCGTCGCCTCGGTTTCGTACAGGTCGTCGCCCTGTGCGACGGCACGCTCGACCAGGCGCAGGAAAAGGCGCGGGCGCTGAATGTGCCTCACGCCTACGGCAACGTCGAAGAACTGCTCGCCCATCCCGGTTTGCAGGTGGTTCACAACTGCACGCCGAATCATCTCCATGCCCAGATCAACCGGCAAATCCTGGCGGCGGGCAAACATCTGTTCTCGGAAAAACCGCTGTGCATGACGCCGGAAGAGGCAAGAGAGCTGGTGGCCCTGGCCGAACGGGCGGGCGTCATCCACGGCGTGAGCTTTGTCTATCGC
Source organism: Lelliottia sp. JS-SCA-14 (assembly GCF_035593345.1). Lineage (NCBI taxonomy): Bacteria > Pseudomonadati > Pseudomonadota > Gammaproteobacteria > Enterobacterales > Enterobacteriaceae > Lelliottia > Lelliottia sp. JS-SCA-14. Next base: position 1,335,854 of record NZ_CP141606.1, read on the forward strand.
CAGTTCGCGATGGTGCGCCAGGCGGCGAGCATGCTGCGCGCCGGAAGCGTCGGGCGACTGTTCGCCGCGCACGGCAGCTATTTGCAGGACTGGATGTTGCACGAGACCGACTACAACTGGCGCGTCGATGCCGCGCTGGGCGGGGCGTCGCGGGCGGTGGCAGATATCGGTTCGCACTGGTGCGACACGGTGCAGTTTGTCACCGGGCGGCGGATCGTCGAGGTGATGGCCGATCTTTCGGTCGTCTGGCCGACGCGCAAAGCTAACGTGGCGGGCAACCAGACCTTCACCCAGGAGTCCGCCGCAGTTTACGAGGACAAACCCGTCACCACCGAGGATTTCGGCTCGGTCCTGTTCCGTTTTGACGACGGCAGCAAAGGCAGCTTTAGCGTCTCGCAGGTCAGCGCCGGGCGCAAAAACCGCCTCAGCTTTGAGATCAACGGCAGCGAACGTTCGCTGGCCTGGGATCAGGAAGTCCCGCAGCAGCTGTGGATCGGCCATCGCGCGCAGGCGAATCAGATTCTGACGGACGATCCGGGCCTGATGAACAAAGATGCCGCCGACAGCGCCCACTTCCCCGGCGGGCATATCGAAGGCTGGCCCGACGCTTTTAAGAACATGATGGCGCAGTTTTATCGCGCCGTGCAGGCAAACGCCATGCCCGAGAAGCCCTTATTTGCCACCTTCCACGACGGGGCGAACGTGATGTATATCATTGATGCGATTGTCAAAAGCCATCAACAGCAGCGCTGGGTACGCGTTGAGGCTTGACCTGTTGCCCGGTTCGCCGGGCAGCAAATTTATGTTAGCCTGATAAAAACGCTAACTGCAGGATGTGTCGTCGTTATGTCAATTCAGAAAATCGCTCAGCTCGCCGGGGTTTCGGTGGCGACCGTGTCGCGCGTGCTTAATAACAGCGACTCGGTAAAAGCGAAGAACCGCGAGCGCGTCTTGCAGGCGATTAAAGAGAGTAATTACCAGCCCAATCTGCTGGCGCGCCAGCTCCGCACCGCGCGCAGCTACATGATCCTCGTGATGGTCTCTAACATTGCTAACCCGTTCTGCGGCGAAGTGGTGAAGGGCATCGAAGAGGAGGCCGAGAAAAACGGCTATCGCATCCTTCTCTGTAACTCCGGCTCGGATCTGGAACGTTCTCGCTCCGGCCTGAGCCTGCTGTCGGGCAAAATCGTCGACGGGATCATCACCATGGACGCCTTCTCGAAACTGCCGGAACTCTCGGCTCTGATCGGCAGCGCGCCCTGGGTGCAGTGCGCGGAATACGCCGATTCCGGGACGGTCTCCTGCGTGGGCATTAACGATGTGGACGCCTCGCAGCACGTGGTCAGCCAGCTGGCAGACGGCGGTCGTCAGCGCATCGCGCTCATCAACCACGATCTCAGCTACAAATATGCTCGCCTGCGCGAGCGCGGGTATAAAAGCGTGCTACATCTGCGCGATCTGGAGTATCAGGTGGTGGAGTACGCGAGCGATCTCAGCTCCGGCGCGGGCATGGCGGCGATGAAAAAACTGCTGGCGGATAACCCGCCGGACGCGGTGTTTGCGGTGTCGGACACCCTGGCGGCGGGCGCACTGCGCGCCATCGAGCAGGCCGGGCTGCGGGTGCCGCAGGATATCGCGGTGGTGGGTTTCGACGGTACAGAACTCTCGGAAATGGTCTCCCCACCGCTCAGCACCATCGAGCAGCCGTCGCGGGATATCGGGCGCAAAGCGGTCAATCTGCTGCTGAATAAGATCGATAACCCGGATGCGCCGACGGAGAGGGTGATGATGGACTGGCGCTACGTGGCGCGCGCCAGTACCTGAGGATTATTTCGCGAACGCGTCCGCCAGGGAGCGAATATCGTTCCCGGTGGGCGACTGGTGAATACGCAGACCAAATTCCTCGACCACCGCATAAATATGGTCGAAAATATCCGCCTGAATGGTTTCATATTCTGCCCAGACAACGGTGTTGGTAAACGCATATATCTCAATGGGCAGACCGTTCGCGTCCGGTGCCAGCTGACGCACCATCAGGGTCATATCTTTACGAATGCGCGGATGATTACGCAGATATTCGTTCAGGTACGCGCGAAACGTTCCAATATTGGTCATTTTGCGCAGATTTAATACCGATTCCCCTTCACCATTTTCCTGATTCCAGAGATGAATCTCTTCGTGACGCGCCGCCATATAAGGCTTGAGCAGTTTGGCCTGAATTAAGCGCTGCTGCTCGTTCTCATCGAGGAAATGAATGCTGGTGGTGTCAATGCTCAGGCTGCGCTTAATTCGCCGCCCGCCGGACGCCGACATCCCGCTCCAGTTTTTAAACGAATCCGACACCAGCGCCCAGGTGGGAATGGTGCTGATGGTATTGTCCCAGTTACGCACTTTGACGGTGGTTAAGCCGATGTCCGTCACCGCGCCATCCGCGCCGTATTTCGGCATCTCCAGCCAGTCGCCGAGCTTGAGCATATCGTTCGCCGAGAGCTGGATCCCGGCGACCAGTCCAAGAATGGGGTCTTTAAACACCAACATTAACACGGCGGCCATCGCGCCCAGGCCGCTGATCAGAATCGCCGGTGACTGCCCAATCAGCAACGAGATCATCAGGATCCCAACCAGAATCGCACTCACTAACTTCACGCCCTGGAATATTCCCTTAAGCGGAAGCTGAGAGGCGGTTGCCAGCTTTTGCGACAGATTAAAGATCACATCTAATAACGAGAAGAAGGAGAGAAGGGCATACACCATCACCCACAGTCGGGCACAGGTGGTTAATATTTCAGCCGCTTCGCTGCCTTTTTGTAGCCACAGCGCCGCCTGAACGTTGACGATAATCCCCTGCAGGGTAAAGGCCAGACGGTGAAATAATTTATTCTGGGTAATGATTTGCAGCCACAAATGGGAACTGGCCTGCGCCCGTTTTTCAAACAGACGCAGCACCACTTTGTGCAATATCAGATGGACAATAACGGCGGTGAGTAAAATGATGCCAAAGATTAACACCAGCGAGGTGGTGTGATTAATTTCGATTCCAAGCTCTTCAACCTGAGCAATTAATTCCTGCATAACGTCTCCTGAATATCCTCCTTTTATCATGCAGGCTGCGTGTTTATTATGCAACCCGCGACGCTATGCAGATGTTTTCAGGACGCGGCAGGCAGCGGACCGGCCTCCAGACGATGGCGCAGCCACAGGGCGATCCCGCCGAGCATCAGCATCATCACCACTTCAATGCTCAGAAAACCGATCATCGCCTGCGGATAATGTCCGCCGTTGTGACGCGCAAAGGTCAGGAACAGCGTGCCCAGTATCGCCGGGCCAAGTCCGAGCGTGGCCTGTTGCAGCGTGCTCAGAATGGCGCTGCCCGCACCCGCATCACAGCTGCTGATATCGCGCATCCCGATCCGGTAGAAACTGTTGACGATCAGCGCCTGGCCGTAGCCGATCAGAATGGTCGCCGGGGCGAGCGTCAGCGCCGTATTCGCCTGGCCGAAGCGCCAGAAGGTAGCGATCAACAGCAGCAGACCGGCAATTTGCACCGTCAGGCCGGTCATCAGAATGCGCCCCATGCTGTAGCGGGCGATCAGTTTCGGCGCATACCAGGCGGAGACAAAATAAGCCACGCCCAGGGCGATAAAGCTGTTCCCCGACTGCCACGGCGCCATCCCCAGCCCGGCCTGCATGGTCAGCGCCATGCAGAACATAAAGCCCGACCAGGCGCTGAAGAACAGCAGGGCGATCACCATCCCGAAGCGAATGCTGGTCAGTTTCAGCAAACGCGGTGGCAGCAGAGGATGCTCGCCGCGCTGCTGCTTACGCATTGCGCTGGCGCGCATCCCCAGCATCAGCGGGATCACTGCGATCAGCGCCAGCTGTAACCCCAGCGGCCAGTGGAGTTCCGGCCCGAGCGCCATCGGGAACAGCAGAGAGCAGAGGATCACCGCCAGCAGCGCGGTGCCCTGCCAGTCAATGCGCGACGGGGTCTCGCGGCGGGTTTCCGGCACGTAGCGACGGCTCAGGGCCAGTACCAGCAGGCAAATCGGGACGTTAATGAAGAATGCGTTTCGCCAGCCCAGCCCGGCGATATCCGCTGACACCAGCCAGCCGCCGCCCATCTGGCCGACGATAAAGGCAATCCCGCCGATCCCGCCAAACAGGCTGATGGCTTTGGCGTGCGCCGTCCCTTTCAGGGTGACGTGCAGCGTGGCGAGGATCTGCGGGACGATCAGCGCCGCGCCCGCACCCTGCAACACGCGAGCGCCGAGCAGTTGCTCCACGCTTCCCGCCATGCCGCACAGCAGCGACGCGATACCAAAGGCGGCCACGCCCCACATAAACAGACGACGGCGACCGAGGTTATCGCCGAGCTTACTTCCCAGGGCGAGACAAACGGCAAACGCCACGCCGTACAGGGCGACAATCAGCTCCAGCTCGGTGGCGGTGGCGTGCAGCGAATGGGTGATCGAATCCAGCGCCACGTTGGTGATTGAGGTATCAATCAGCGGCAGCATCTGGCCCGTAAGCAGCAATATCAGGCCTGCGCGACCCGGTGAAACAACAGACGTATTCATGGTGACTCCATTGCGTCATTCAGCAGATGGACGTAGCATCACTGATATCAAAAACGGGTACCAGTTCTTGCTTATACTGGTACTGGCACTACCACGCAGGGGGCCGTATGACGCTGATGACTGAACCCACTTCCTCCTTGCAGGACGACAACCGCAAGCAGCTCGGAGCCTTTTTACGCGCCCGCCGCGAAAGCCTCGACCCGCAGCGCCTCGGCCTGCCGCGCAGCGGTCGCCGCCGCACGCCGGGATTGCGTCGTGAAGAGGTGGCGATGCTGGCGGATGTCGGCGTGACCTGGTACACCTGGCTTGAGCAGGGGAGGGACGTGAACCCTTCCAGCGCAGTCATGGTCGCCGTGGCGAAAGCTCTGCAGTGCACCGCAACCGAAACCCGGCACCTGTTTGTGCTGGCGGGGCTGCCGCCGGGCGAAGCGCCGCAGCAGGTGGCGTGCGAGGGGATCAGCGAGGGGACGCGGCGTCTGCTGGATACGCTGATGCCGAAACCGGCCAGCATCCAGAAACCCAACTTCGATATCGTGGCGTGGAACGACAGTTTCGGCCATCTGATGGGCGTGGATTTTAATGCGATCCCGCCCGAAGATCGTAACTGCATCTACCTCTTCCTGACCCATCCGGCGTGGCGCAGTCGACTCGGCAAACGCGACGACGTGCTGCCGATTTTTGTCTCCTATTTCCGCGCGGCAATGGCGGAGCACCGCGGCGACCCGCAGTGGGAAGCGCAGCTCGCGCGCTTCTTTGCCGTCTCCGAAGAGTTCGAAGCCCTGTGGCATCAGCGCTATGACGTACGTGGCGTGGAAAATCAGCTGAAACTTTTTAGTCACCCCGAGCTGGGGGATTTCCAGCTCCAGCAGATGTACTGGTACTCCGCCCCACGTAACGGCTCGCGGCTACTGGTCTATCTCCCGGTGGACGACGCTGGCGAGCATGCGCTCAGCTGGCTGGCGCAACAGGCTGTTATACTCAGTTAAATTTCACTCATTCAGGGAAAGAACATGAACGTGACTCGCAAACAGGAGCGCCTGCTCAAACGCGCGCTCGCCGAATGGGAGCAGGAAGGCGCGCTCAGTGCCGACGAGCACCAGCGGCTGGCGGGCAGCTTAAAACGCGTGGCGATGGACTGGCAGCGGCTCAGCCGTTACGCCTTCTGGACCGCGCTGGCCTGCGTGATTATCGCCTTCGGCAGCCTGTTTGCCGACAGCGAGCTGATGGAACGCATCATCGCCTTTTTCTCTTTCTCATCCGTTGCTCGTATCGGCCTGCCTGCCGTGCTGGCCGTGGTCTTTTATCTCTGGGGATTCAGCCGTCAGCGGCGGGAAACCCAGTGGCATTACAGCACCGAAGCGATCCTGTTTCTGGGCGTGCTCTTCACCGCTATCGCCCTGTGGCAACTGGGTGAGCGGCTGGATAACGGCAGCGGACACATCGCGCCGCTGTTCCTTGCGGGCTGCGCGGTTTACGGGCTGGTGGGGTTCTTTGGGCGCTCGGGGCTGGTGTGGCTCTTTTTCCTGCTGTCGCTCGGCAACTGGTTTGGCGCTGAAACCGGGTATATGTCTGGCTGGGGTGCTTACTGGCTGGGAATGAACTACCCGGTGCGCTTTATCTTCTTCGGCGGGGCGCTGCTGGCGCTGTGCTGGTGGCTTCGCACCATGCTCATCAAACGCAACCTGTACACCACCAGTAAAGCGATGGGGCTGACCTACCTGTTTGTCGCCCTGTGGATCATGTCGATTTTTGGCAATTACGATATCGACAACTGGTACGGCGTCACCCGCGCCGCGCTGCTGCCGTGGGCGTTGCTTTTCGCGGTCGCCGCCATTGTCTGCATCTACATCAGCCTCAAAACCGACGACGGCATGCTGCGCGGTTTTGGCCTGACGTTCCTCGCCATCAACCTCTATACCCGCTATTTCGAATACTTCTGGGACGGCATGAATAAGGTGATCTTCTTCCTGATCCTGGCGGCGTCACTGGCAGTGATAGGGCGGTATGCGGAGAGGATTTGGCACGCTGGAACCCAGCGTGCCAGCGTCGATTAGCACTCAGTAATAATCGTGCTCAACGGCAGACGGGATTTTGGCAGGGACGCGTTGAAGTCTTCCACGCTGTGGTGTCCCACCGGCACCACCACCAGGCTGGTGAAGCCCTGTGCTTTCAGGCCGAACTCTTCGTCGAGGATCGCGGCGTCGAAGCCTTCGATCGGCACCGCATCCAGACCCAGCGCACCCACGCCGAGCAGGAAGTTACCGACGTTCAGGTAAACCTGTTTCGCCATCCACTGATCGTCATCTTTCAGATCGACGCGATGCATGTCGGCAAAGTAGCAGCGGCCTTTGTGGTTCGCGGCTTTCGCTTCTGGCGTTGCAAAACGGCCGTCGGCTTCTTCCTGATCCACCACGCGCTCCAGCCACGCATCGTCCATCGCGGTTTTTGCGCAGAACACCACCACGTGGGAGGCATCCAGCATTTTGCGCTCGTTGAAGACGTAAGTGCCTGACGCGGATTTCGCCACGCGCGCTTTGCCCTCTTCGGTGCTGGCCACGATGAAATGCCATGGCTGTGAGTTGGTGCTGGACGGGCTGAACTGCAGCAGGGTTTTGATCTTTTCGGCCTGCTCTGCGGTCAGTTTTTTAGCGGGATCGAATGCCTTGGTCGAGTGACGCTTCAGGGCAACTTCAATAATATCCATAACGACTCCTGGTGAATAAAATCGCCGTTCACAGGCGAGAAAGGGAAGCAGATTACAAGGGAGAATGGGAAAAGATAAGTGCCATTAATGCGCTTAAACCGTTCGGCTGAGACGAACAATCAGACCGGGCGGATACGCTTCTGATCTTTTTTCGGCAGCTTATCCACCACCAGATTCCACGAGTCGAGCACCAGATCGGCCACCAGTTCTGGCGTGATATCGTCGGCGGCGTAGAGGGAGATCCAGTGCTTCTTATTCAGGTGATAGCCCGGTTCGATGCCGCGATAGATCTGCTGATTGAGCAGCGATTTTTCCGGATCGGATTTCAGGCTGACGTGCGCCCGCCCGTGGGCGACCGCCATAATCATGAACATCTTACCGTTGACCTTAAACACGTCGTACTCCGGGCCAAACGGCCAGCAGTGTTCGGTGAAAGGCAACTCCAGCGCGACGCTTTTTGCGTGCTCCTGCAATGACTTACTGTCCATTCACGTCCTCGATGGCGAGCGCGCGCCACATGGATTCAAAGCCGAGAGATTTAAAATCCGCGGCGCGGGACGGATCGCGGGTGGCGAATTCCATCGTCGTTTCGGCCAGCGATAAGAAAATCGCATCGCCGAAGGTGCGAAACTCATCGGACATGAATACCTGACGCACGGATCGGCGGCACAGCTCGTGCAGTTCCGGGAACATCTCATGCACCGCCTGTTCGGTTTCGGCGTTGATCTTCTCGCTCACGCCGAGCTGGCGGATCGCGCCGTGGGCGACAGGGTTGCGAATGCCCCAGTCCACGTAGCTGTTCCAGATATTGCGGGTATGTTCTTTCGGGGTGCTAATGGCGCGGTCCAGGTTCGCCAGCATGGTCTGGCAAAGATCCTGTTTCAGGTGCAGATAGAGGGCGTTCAGCAGGTCGTCTTTGGTGGCAAAATAACGAAACAGGGTCCCTTCCGCGACGCCCGCGTTACGGGCGATCAACGCCGTCGATGCCGCAATCCCTGACTGCGCAAATGCAGCGGTTGCTGCTTCCAGTAACGCCTGTCTTTTATCTTCACTCTTCGGACGTGCCACTAAAATTCCCCTCCTGTCAATGTGTAAAACCCTGATTGAAACATGCTCTTTGCCACGCTGCAACGCGGAATGTCAAAGATCGAAAACGTCTTGACGACTTTATCATCATATCTATAATGAGTGCTTACTCACTCATAATCAAGTTCAACCCGCGCAAACCATCGGAAGGGGGCGCGTATTCGGGTCAGGATATGAAGAAGCCTCTTTTTCTTAGCGTGGTGTTTGTCATGATTATCGCAACAGCTGCCAGTTTGCCCTTTGTTTTAAACGCCGGTTTTGGCCAGCCGCCGCAGGGCGCGCAGCTCAGTGAAGTGGAGGCCTCTCCTCATTATCGTGACGGTCAGTTCCACAATACGCTGCCGACGCCGGGCTATAACGGCGACAAAAATATGCTGGTGGCGATGTGGGAGTTTCTGGTCAGCAAAACGGAAAATGCCCGCCCCGCTCAGCCCCTGCCGCTGGTGAAAACCGATCTGGCAGCGATTCCGCTGGAGCAGGACACGCTGGTCTGGCTCGGGCACTCGTCCTGGTATTTGCAGCTGGCGGGAAAACGCATTCTGATCGATCCGGTCTTCAGCAACTACGCTGCACCGTTTTCGTTTCTCAACAAAGCCTTTGCCGGGGAATACCCGTGGCGCGCGGCAACGATGCCGGAGATCGACCTGCTGATCGTTTCGCACGATCACTACGATCACCTCGATTACGCCACCATCAAAGCGCTGATGCCGAAAGTGAAACGCGTGGTGACGCCGCTCGGCGTCGGATCGCACCTGCGCTACTGGGGCATGAACCCGGAGATCATCGACGAACGCGACTGGAATCAGTCGGTGCGCATCAGCGATGACCTGACCGTGCATGTGTTACCGGCGCGTCATTTCTCGGGCCGGGGCCTGAAACGTAATCAGACCCTGTGGGGCAGTTTTATGTTCGTCACGCCGGAGCAGAAGGTCTACTACAGCGGTGATTCCGGCTATGGGCCGCACTTCAAAGCGATTGGCGAGCAGTTCGGCGAGGTGGATCTGGCGATCATGGAGAACGGTCAGTACGACCAGGACTGGAAATACATTCATATGTTGCCGGAAGAGACCGCGCAGGCCGCCGCGGATATCAATGCGAAAGCGGTGGTGCCGGGTCATTACGGACGTTTTGTGCTGGCGAAACACAGCTGGAATGACCCGGTGATACAGCTGACGCGCGCGAGTGCCGATAAAAATTATCGTCTGCTGACGCCGGAGCTGGGCGAGCCGGTCCGGGTGAATGACGCAACGCAGCAATTTCGTGAGTGGTGGAAATAATGTTTAACCGACAGGTATCAGAGGGGGAGAACAGCATGACTATTTCCGCTCAGGTCATCGACACCATCGTCGAGTGGATCGACGACAATCTTCATCAGCCGTTGCGCATCGAGGAGATCGCCCGTCACGCGGGGTACTCCAAATGGCATCTGCAGCGGTTGTTTATGCAGTACAAAGGAGAAAGTCTGGGGCGGTATATTCGCGAGCGCAAGCTGCTGCTGGCGGCGAAGGATCTGCGTGAGTCGGACGAGCGGGTGTATGACATTTGTCTGCGTTACGGTTTTGATTCCCAGCAGACCTTTACGCGGATTTTTACCCGCACGTTCAATCAGCCGCCGGGTGCGTACCGCAAAGAGAATCATAGTCGGACGCATTGATTTTTGCGGCCAGGGTGCGGCCTCATGCCCGGTGGCGCTGCGCTTACCGGGCCTACAACTGCCTGCATCGTAGGCCGGGTAAGGCGCAGCCGCCACCCGGCAATCACTCACTACCAGCGATAATTCACCGTCGCCGTCACCGTACGACCAATCCCGTAGAAGCACGCCGTATCGCTGGCGCAGGACGCCACATACTTGGTATCTGCCACGTTATTGACGTTGAACTGCACGCTCGCCCCTTTCAGGCTGCTGCTCAGTTCGCCCAGCTCATAGCTCATCATCGCGTCATACAGATCCACCGACGCCACCTTAAAGGTATTTTTCGCATCGCCATAGCTGGTGCCGATGTAGCGCATCCCCACGCCAGCGGTCAGGCTTTTCAGCGCGCCGCCCGGTACCGTATAGCTGGCGAAGGCCGACGCCATGTGCGCCGGAATGCGCGCCGGGGTCTTACCTTCGGTGCCCGCCACCGTGGTGCTCTGGGTTTCCGCGTCGGTGTAGGTATAAGAACCAATCAGGTTGATGCTCTCCATCAGCGTCGAATGAATCTCCGCCTCCACCCCTTTGGAGCGCACTTCGCCCGCGTTTTCGAACCAGCCCTGGGCGCTGTTGTAGGTCGCCACGTTGCTCTGGGTCAGATCGTACAGCGCCAGGGTCATCAGCGTCGAATCCACCGGCTGATACTTCAGGCCGATTTCGGTCTGTTTCCCGGTGGTCGGTTTAAACGGTGCCACGCCCGGCGCGCGGTTGGTTTGCAGGCTCGGCTCGAAAGAGGTGCTGTAGCTGACGTACGGCGACAGACCAAAATCGAACGCGTACAGCAGGCCGGTACGCCAGGTGAACTTATTATCGTTCTGCTGCGTTGGCGCGCCGCCGGTGAAATCAGTGGTACGCACTTCGGCCCAGTCGTAACGCCCGGACACCAGCCACTCCCAGTTATTCCAGCTCAGCTGATCCTGTAAATAGACGCCCATCTGGTCAAGGTTTTGCTGCTCGTCCGTCGCTTTACTGAAGGTACTCTCATCGACGTTGATGCCATACACCGGCTTCGTCCAGTCGAGGTCATACTGCGTCCCCATCCCGCGCTCCAGCAGCTGTTTGTCTTTGCTGGTCTTGTAATCCAGTCCGCCGAGCAGCGTGTGGTTCACCTCGCCGGTCGCAAACAGGGATTCCAGCTGGTTATCAATGCCAAACTCGTTGGTGGTGCGCTCTTCGTGCTGGGCGCGACGGGTCAGCACCGTGCTGTCAGCGGCGCTGTTGGCGTACACCAGATAACGATATTTCTGTTTAATAGAGGCGTAACGGGCGTTCTGGCGGAAGGTGAGGTTATCGGCAAGCTGATGCTCCAGCTCGTAGCCGATCATGGTCTGTTCGCGCCAGGACTGGTTGTAATTCGGGTCGCTGACGTTAAAGTCGCGCGGGATGTAACGCCCGTTGGCGCTGGTCACGGTGCCGTAGGCGGGCAGGAAGTTGCGATAGCCCGCGTCAGGATCTTTCTGGTAGCTGGTCAGCAGGGTGAAGCGCGTCTGATCGTTCGGATACCAGGTGATCGCCGGGGCAATCGCCATCCGCGTCTCTTTGTAATCTTCCACCTGGTTGTGCTGGGTGCGTGCAATCCCGTTCACGCGGTACAGCACGCGGCCGTCGTCGCTCAGCGGCCCGCCGAAATCAAATGCCCCTTCGGCCAAATCGTGATTCCCGGTGCGGAACTGCACGTTGTGAATCGGCTCGCTGGTCGGGCGCTTGCTGGTCATGCTGATCAATCCGCCAGGATTCACCTGACCAAACAGCACCGAGGCCGGGCCGCGCACCAGTTCGACGCGCTCCAGCAGCCAGGGATCGACCGTGCCGGTTTGCGAGGAGGCGGTCGCGCCGAAGCTCAGCCCGTCGAGGAATTTCGGCACGTAGCTAAAGCCGCGGACGAACACTTCATCGTTACGGTTCGACGACCCGCGGTATTCCGTAAACACCCCGGCGGAGTAGCGTAGCGCCTGTGACACGGACGTGACATCGAGCTGCTCCATCTGATCGCGGGTGATCACCGAAACCGACTGCGGCGTTTTCACGAGCTCGGCGCTGGTTTTGGTCGCGGAAAGGGTTTTCGTCGCCACGATCCCCTTCACCGGTGCGGTCGGTTCCTGACTGGCACTCGCCGTCACCACCACGGTTTCTTCTTTTGTTTCTGCCTGAGCCGCCACGCTGACGGTAGCAAGGCTCAGCAGCCAGAGTTGCATTATCTTATTCTTTTTAAACATTTTTATTAAAATCCCTTAATTGCTATCGCCATAAAAACACCCTAATAACGGCGTAGATGATATTGCAAATTATTACCATTTGCATTAGCGTTGTTAACAAATTTCGCAAGGGAACGAGTCGGCATGAAAAGGGCGTGGAGTGGGTTGCTGTTAGGGATAAGTACGCTGCCAGCGCTGGCGGCAACGTGCGAGCATCCTTCCATTCAGGGTGAACAGAACGGGAAATTTGATGCCAGCGGCGAGGTCTGTTTTGTCCTGCCTGCGCTCGATGAAAACTACGTCTCTGCGACGCTCAGCGGCGTAACGGATGCGAAGCTGCTGGACGGACAAAACCGCCGGATTCGCACGCTGATTGATAAGGGCCCCAGCGATGGCGAGCACTCACTGCTGTTTGCGCTCCCGGTGCAGCAAAGCACCTCGCTGGTGTTGCACGGGGAAGAGGGCAAACCGTGGCGCTTTACGTGGCGGATGAAAGAGACCTCGCCGCTCGCACGCACGCAGATGCTCGAGCCCGAAAGCCCGACGCTGCAAAAACTGGCTCAGACGATTGCTGCCGGTGGGAGTACTGATGCGTTCTGGCAGACGCAAATTCGGCAGGGAACGCCGATGGTGGAGCCGGTCGATGCTGGCCACAAGCGCGTCACTTTTTTGTGGCGCGGCGCGCGGGATAACGTCTTTCTTCTCGGCTCGCCCGCGGGCGATCACGATCCGCTGTTTCGCCTCGGCAAAACCGACGTCTGGTTCCGCAGCTACGTGGTGCCTGCGGACACGCTCATGCAGTACAAACTGGCCCCGGACGTGCCGCGCGTGGAAGGCAGCTCGCGCGATCAGCGCCGCGCCATTCTGGTGAGCGCCCAGGCCGATCCGCTCAATCCGCAAACCTACGGCAATCAACAGGCCGATCGCTGGAACCGCTATTCGCTGCTCGATCTCAGCCCGGCGCGCTATTGCATGGCCCAGGCCGCTGCGCAGCCGCTGACCCACGGTTCGCTCACGCGTCAGCCCTTTGCCAGCAAGATCCTCGGTAACTCCCGGGAAGTGATGATTTACAAACCGCGCGGCGCACAGCCCGCGCGCTGGACGCTGATCCTGTTTGACGGGCAGATTTATCAGGATGAGTACCATTTTGCCAACGTGCTCGACGGACTGATTGCCCGTCACCATCTTCCGCCGATCAACGTGGTGTTTATCGACAGCCTCGATCACCCCCGTCGCGGCAAAGAGCTGCCGCCGAACCCGGATTACGCCGATTTTATGGGGCAGGAATTATTGCCGTGGCTGCGCGGGCAGGGGATAGCGCTGCAGCGGAAAAAGACGGTGCTGGCGGGGTCGAGCTACGGCGGGATTGCGTCGTCGTGGGTGGCGCTGCGCTATCCGCACCTGTTCGGCAACGTGCTGAGTTTGTCGGGATCCTACTGGTGGGCACCGAAAGAGGAGGCGCCGGGCTGGCTCACGCGTCAGTATCAGCACTCGCCGTCGTATCCGATTCACTTCTGGCTACAGGCCGGTCGGTTCGAAACCTCCGGGCCGGGGGGCGGGATCTATCGCAACACCGAAACGTTCGAGCAGGTGTTACGCGAGAAAGGTTACCGCGTGAGCTTCCACCCGTGGTCGAGCGGCCACGATTACGCGGCCTGGTGCGAAGCGCTCATTCACGGGATGCGCGATTTCACGGGCTTACGCAGCAAGTGAGAACCAGCGGCGCCAGATGAAACGCAGGACGAAAAATTCAATGGCGCCGAGCAGGATAAACCACAGGCAGAACACCAGAGTGTAGAGCTGGTTCAGATCCATGAGGTGAAACAGCGCGACCAGTTTTTGCGCCAGCGCCAGTCCAAACGACGGCGCGGGCAGCAGCAGGCAGGAGAGCAGCGCCATCAGCAAAATGCCTCCTGCCGTCAACAGCGATTCCAGTGGGTGTTTCATATCAATGTTAATTGTCAGTTAAAAAAGTTATTGTCCGGCATCCTGCAACGTAAAGCAATATCATCCCGAAATAGACTTCCCGGAGAACAAAACAATAAATATTCCGGGAATATTCCGTGTTTAATTAAACCTGCAATGAATGAATTCAATTATTCTCTGGTTATGTAAATAACTGTCATCATCAGGCAAGTAATTTTACAAATGTATAAGTGCTATATCCAATTAACGTCGCAATAACAATGGCAACAACTATGTACAAAGCCAGGCGGCGCCCGCGATAAATCCCAAACATGCTCTCTCCTCGTTTAGATTGCGTTTAGAAATATTTTGTAAAAATCATCTCATCGAAATATTGAATATCTGTTTTGAATCACCCGGCGCTAATTATATTGCGGTAGAAATATTTCCACCGCAAGAATTAACACCAGCAAAAACGAATTTATTAAAGCCAGAAAGGAATTCAGGCTTCCGTCCACCGGAAATTGAAGGAAATGCCTCCATGACCAAAATGACTCACTCCCAGAACCGGCCATACCAGCAGACCGTCGAGCAGGTACTGGCGCAAAAAAAGAGCCAGGCTAACGGGCTGGACCGTGCCGAAGCGCAGGCCCGTTTGCAGCAGTATGGCCCCAACGCCCTTCCTGAGAAAAAAGGCAAACCGGCCTGGTTACGTTTTCTCGCCCATTTTAACGATGTGCTGATTTATGTTCTGCTCGCCGCCGCGGTATTAACCGCCGTGATGGGCCACTGGGTCGATACGCTGGTCATTCTCGGCGTGGCCGTTATCAATGCCTTAATTGGTCACGTTCAGGAAAGTAATGCGGAAAAATCACTGCAGAGTATTCGCAATATGCTCTCAAGCGATGCGCGCGTCATTCGTAACGGTGCCCATGAGACGATTCCAACGACGGATATTGTACCGGGCGATATTATTGTCCTGCGCGCCGGGGATCGTATTCCGGCGGATATGCGTCTGATTGAGGCACATAATTTACGCGTCGAAGAGGCGATTCTGACCGGTGAATCCACCGTCGTGGATAAACACACCAATCCGTTATCCGGCGACTTATCGCTGGGCGATCGCACCAACCTGGTGTTCTCAGGGACCACCGTGAGCGCCGGTAGTGGCGTGGGCGTGGTTATTGCCACCGGTCAGGATACGGAGCTGGGCCACATCAACCAGATGATGGCCGGGATTGAAAAGCACCGCACGCCGCTGCTGGTGCAGATGGACAAGCTCGGTAAAGCGATCTTCGCCATTATTCTGGCGATGATGGCGGCGCTGTTTATCTTCAGCCTGGTGTTCCGCGACATTCCGATGGGCGAGCTGTTGCTCTCCCTGATTAGCCTGGCGGTGGCCTCCGTGCCGGAAGGTCTGCCAGCGATTATCTCGATTATCCTGTCGCTGGGCGTTCAGGCGATGGCGCGCAAAAAAGCGATTATCCGCAAGCTGCCCACCGTTGAAACCCTGGGGGCGATGACCGTGGTCTGCTCGGATAAAACCGGCACCCTGACCATGAACGAAATGACGGTCAAAGCGATCATCACCGCCGACAGCTGCTACCGCGTGGAAGGCAACAGCTACGAGCCAGTGGGCCACATCTATCTGGAAGGCAGCGACGAGCCGGTGCACATTCAGCAGGGTACGGTGCTGGAGCACTACCTGCGCACCATCGACCTGTGCAACGACAGCCAGATTATTCAGGACGAGCGCGGCCTGTGGGGCATCACCGGCGGGCCGACGGAAGGGGCGCTGAAAGTGCTGGCCGCCAAAGCGAATCTCGCGCCGGTCATGACCACTCTGGTTAACAAGATCCCGTTCGACTCGCAGTACAAGTACATGAGCACCCACTATCAGATTGGCAGTGAGGAGCAGATCCTGGTCACCGGTGCGCCGGACGTGATTTTCGCCCTGTGCGACCAGCAGGAGACCCGCCACGGTACCGCCGCCTTTGACCGCGCGTACTGGGAAGCCGAGATGGAGCGCTATGCGCGTCAGGGCCTGCGCATGGTCGCTGCCGCCTTCAAACCTGCGGCTGCGGATCAGCAGGGTCTGAGCCACGACGACCTGAGCAGCGGGCTGATCTTCCTCGGTATCGCCGGGATGATGGACCCACCGCGTCCGGAGGCCATCGACGCCATCCACGCCTGTCAGCAGGCCGGGATCCGCGTGAAGATGATCACCGGGGATCACCCGCAGACCGCAATGAGCATCGGTCAGATGCTGGGCATCACTAACAGCGCCCAGGCCGTCACCGGCTATCAGCTGGAGAAGATGGACGACGCCGAGCTGGCAGAGGCGGCAGTCGAGTTCGACATCTTTGCCCGTACCAGCCCGGAGCATAAGCTGCGCCTGGTGAAAGCCTTGCAGGAGAAGGGCGAGATCGTCGGCATGACCGGCGACGGCGTGAACGACGCACCCGCGCTGCGTCAGGCGGATGTCGGGATCGCGATGGGCATCAAAGGCACGGAAGTAACCAAAGAAGCCGCCGATATGGTTCTGACGGACGACAACTTCGCCACTATCGCGAGTTCGGTGAAAGAGGGGCGTCGCGTCTACGACAACCTGAAGAAAACGATTCTGTTCATCATGCCAACCAACCTGGCGCAGGGTTTGCTGATTGTGATTGCGCTGCTGGCGGGGAACATTATTCCGCTGACGCCGGTGCTGATTCTGTGGATGAACATGGCGACCTCCGCCACGCTCTCCTTCGGCCTGGCCTTTGAAGCCGCCGAGCGCAACATCATGAAGCGTCCGCCGCGTCAGACCGGCCAGCACGTGATGGATGCCTTCGCCGTCTGGCGCGTGGCCTTCGTCGGCACCATGATTGCGATTGCGGCCTTTGCGCTGGAAGCCTGGCTCGCACCGCGCGGCCACAGCGCTGAGTTCATCCGTACCGTGCTGCTGCAGATGCTGGTGTGTGCGCAGTGGGTCTACATGATTAACTGCCGCAACAGCAACGGCTTCTCCCTGAACCGTGGTCTGCTGGCGAACAAAGGCATCTGGCTGGTAACGGGCGTGCTGTTCCTGCTCCAGGTGGCGATTATCTACCTGCCGTTTATGCAGATGCTGTTCGGCACCGAAGCCCTGCCGCTGCGCTACTGGGGGATTACCCTGGCGATGGCTGGCGTGATGTTCTTCATCGTCGAGATTGAGAAGCGACTGACCCGCAGGTTCCGTAAGGCTGCATAACATAGAACCTTACCCCTCACCCTAACCCTCTCCCCATAGGGGAGAGGGGATCGCACGGAGCCGTCTTTTCCCCCTCGCCCCTTTGGGGAGAGGGCCGGGGTGAGGGGCACAACCACCTGAGGTACTTCCCATGAAATTCACCTTCCTGCGCACCGCTCTGGCGGCAGCACTCCTTTCCTGCACCCTGCAAACCGCCATGGCTGCCGCTATTCCGGTGCGTGTCGCCGTGATTGAAGAGACCACCCACGCCGCCGAGCGCCAGATCCCTGGTCGCGTTGAGGCGATCCACACGGTAGAACTGCGGGCGCGCACGGAAGGGGCCATCGCCAAAATCCATTTCCGCGACGGGCAATATGTCAAACAGGGCGACCTGCTGTTCGAACTCGACGACGCCGAAGCGCGCGCGGCGGTGCGGCTGGCCGAGGCCGAAGTGAAAAGTGCCGAAGCCACCCTGCGTCAGGCGCAGCAGCAGCTCACGCGCTTTCAAAGCCTGAAAACCGGGAACGCCATCAGCCGCAACGACGTGGACAACGCCCAGATGCAACGCGACGTGGCCCGCGCCGCGCTGGCCCAGGCCAACGCCCGCCTCGAGGCGCGCAACGTCACACTCGGGTTTACCCGCATCACATCCCCCATCACGGGCCGCATGGGGCACAGCAACTTCCACGAAGGCAGCGTGGTGAATCCAGCGAGCGGCACGCTGGTGGAAGTGGTGCAGCTCGACCCCATCCGTATCGCCTTCGCTCTCGAAGAGCGGGCGTTTGCCGCCAAAGCCGGGCTGCATGCGGATATCACCTCCCTGAAACAGGCCTGGCTGCCGCAAATTCAGAACGGGGAACTGCGGGAAAACGGCACTCTGGTCTCGGTGGATAACCGCATCGATCCCCGCACCGCCAGCGTCATGCTGCGCGCCGAGTTTGCTAATCCGCAGCACCGCCTGCTGCCGGGCGGGAATGTAAATCTCTGGCTGCGTCCGCAGAGTGAACACGAGGCGCTGGTGATCCCGGCCGCGGCGGTTCAGCAAAATGGCTTCGGGTTTTTCACCTGGGTAGTGAATGACGACGGAAAAGCGGAAAAACGCACCCTGACGCTCGGCGGTCAGGTCGGCCAAATGCTGGCGGTAAAAAGCGGCATCAAAGCCAACGAGCGCGTGGTCACCGACGGTGCGCCACGCTTACAGCCCGGTGCGACTGTCCAGATCCTCAATTAAGGAGCCATCATGCTGACGTTGTTTATTAAACGCCCGCGCTTTGCGATGGTCATTGCCCTGGTGATCACTATGCTCGGGGCCATCGCCCTGAAGCTGATCCCGGTGGAGCAGTACCCGCAGATCACCCCCCCGGTGGTGAATGTGAGCGCCAGCTGGCCGGGTGCGAGCGCAGGTGACGTGGCGGAAGCCATCGCAACCCCGCTGGAAACGCAGCTCAACGGCGTGGACCACATGCTCTACATGGAATCCACCAGCTCCGATGAAGGGGCGTACAGCCTGAACATCACCTTTGCCGCCGGCACCGACGCGGATCTGGCGGCGATCGACGTGCAAAACCGCGTGGCGCAGGCCGTCGCCCAGCTGCCCGCCGAGGCGCAGCAGAATGGCGTCCAGGTACGCAAGCGCGCCACCAACCTGATGATGGGGGTAAGTCTTTACTCACCCGAAGGCACTCACTCGCCGCTGTTTGTCAGCAACTATGCGAGCACCCAGGTGCGCGAGGCGCTGGCGCGTCTGCCGGGCGTCGGGCAGGTCCAGCTGTTTGGCGCACGCGACTACAGCATGCGCATCTGGCTGCGACCGGATCGCATGAACGCCCTGAATGTGACCACGGACGATGTCGCCCAGGCGCTGCGCGAGCAAAACGTGCAGGGCGCGGCGGGCCAGGTCGGCACGCCGCCGGTCTTCAGCGGACAACAGCAAACGCTCACGATCAACGGACTGGGTCGTCTCAACGAGGCCGAAGCTTTCGGCGATATCATTATTCGCGCCGGGGAAATGGGGCAACTGGTGCGGCTGAAAGACGTGGCGACGATTGAGCTGGGTTCGCGCAGCTACAGTTCCGGCGCGCAGCTTAACGGTCACGATTCCGCCTACTTAGGGATCTACCCGACGCCATCCGCCAACGCCCTGCGCGTGGCCGACGCGGTGCGCGGCGAGCTTGAGCGCCTCTCCACCCGTTTCCCGGCGGACCTGACCTGGGAAGTGAAGTTCGACACCACCGAGTTCGTGGCGGCGACCATCAAAGAGATCGGCACCTCGCTGGCCCTGACGCTGCTCGCCGTCGTGGTGGTGGTGTCTCTGTTCCTGCAAAGCTGGCGCGCGACGCTGATCGTGGCGCTGGCGATCCCGGTGTCGTTGATCGGCACCTTTGCGGTGCTCTACACGCTGGGTTATTCCGCCAATACCCTGAGTCTGTTCGCCATTATTCTGGCGCTGACCATGGTAGTGGATGACGCGATCGTCGTGGTCGAAAGCGTCGAAACCCTGATGGCAGAAGGGCAGAGCCGCACCGAGGCGACGGCCAACGCCCTGCGCCAGATTGCCGGGCCGGTGATCGCCACCACCCTGGTGCTGCTGGCGGTGTTCGTGCCGGTGGCGCTGCTGCCGGGAATTGTCGGCGAGCTGTATCGCCAGTTTGCAGTAACACTTTCCACCGCCGTGACGCTCTCAAGCCTCGTGGCGCTGACGCTCACTCCCGCGCTGTGCGCCCTGTTGTTGCGCCCACGCGTGGGTCGCCCGGCGGCGATCTTCCGCGGATTTAACCGTGGGCTGGACGCCACGCGCAACGGCTATACAAAGCTGGTCGACGTCTTTAACCGCCGTCCGCTGGTGGCATTGCTGGCAACCGCGGGCGCGGCGGCTGTGGTCGCGCTGAGTTTTACCGCCATGCCGAAAGGCTTCCTGCCGCAGGAAGATCAGGGCTACTTCTTCGCCAGCGTCCAGCTGCCGGAGGCGGCTTCGCTGGAGCGCACCGAAGCGGTAATGACGACGGCGCGCGAGCTGATTGCCGCTAATCCGGCGGTGGCGGATGTGATTCAGGTCTCCGGGTTTAATATTCTCAACGGCACCAGCGCCTCGAACGGCGGGTTTATCTCGGTGATGCTGAAAGACTGGAGCGAGCGTCCCCCGCTGGATGAGGTGATGGGCGTGCTGCAACGCCAGCTTTTGGCCCTGCCGGAAGCGACCATCATGACCTTCGCGCCGCCGACGCTACCGGGCCTCGGCAACGCCTCCGGTTTCGATCTGCGCATTCAGGCGCAGGCGGGGCAAAGCCCGGCGGAGCTGGAGCGCGTTACCCGCGAGGTGCTGGCGAAAGCCAACCAGCATCCGCAGCTTAACCGCGTGTTTACTACCTGGAGCAGCAACGTGCCACAGCTGACGCTTGAGGTCGATCGCGAGCGCGCGGCAAGGCTGGACGTGCCCGTGAGCCGCATCTTCAGCAGCCTGCAAACCGCCTTTGGCGGCACGCGCGCCGGGGATTTCAGCATCAACAACCGCGTTTACCACGTGGTGATGCAAAACGAGATGCAGTGGCGTGAGCGCGCGGAGCAGATTTCAGAGCTGTACGTGCGCAGCAACAACGGGGAGCGCGTGCGCCTGAGCAATCTGGTGACCATCACCCCAACCGTCGGCGCGCCGTTTTTGCAGCAGTACAACCAGTTCCCGTCCGTGTCGGTCAGCGGATCGGCGGCACCGGGCGTGAGCAGCAGCACGGCGATGGCGGCGATGGGCGAACTGCTGAGCGAAAATCTGCCTGCCGGATATGACTACGCGTGGAGCGGCATGTCCTATCAGGAGCAGCAGACGGGCAACCAGGCGGTGTGGATCGTGCTGGCGGCGGTGGTGATGGCGTGGCTGTTCCTCGTGGCGCAGTACGAAAGCTGGACGCTGCCGGCGAGCGTGATGCTCTCGGTGCTGTTTGCCATCGGCGGCGCGCTGGTCTGGCTGTGGGTGGCGGGCTTCGCCAACGATGTGTATGTGCAGATCGGACTGGTGTTGCTCATCGCGCTGGCGGCCAAAAACGCCATTCTGATCGTCGAGTTTGCCCGCGCGCGGCGCATCGACGGAATGGAGATTATCGATGCCGCCCGTGAAGGCGCTTCGCGACGATTCCGGGCTGTGATGATGACCGCTGTCTCCTTTATTATCGGCGTCCTGCCGATGATGCTAGCCTCCGGTGCGGGGGCGCAGAGCCGTCGCATCATCGGGACCACGGTGTTCAGCGGGATGCTGGTCGCTACCGTGATTGGCATCGTGTTTATTCCGGCGCTGTTTGTGCTGTTCCAGCGTCTGCGCGAGTGGGGGCACTCACTTACGGGTGAGTAGTCCACAGTTCGCAGTGTTTTTGCACCAGCGAGGTCAGCGAACCGCCGTCGGCGATAAAATCCCGCATGCGCTGCGCCTCGCTTTTGCCCTGTTTCAACATCAGGCCAATTTCCACAATCGCGCTTTCTGCACCCAGTTTTTCCGCGGAGGGCGCAACCCGCTCAAGCAGCCACGCAAGATCCTCGGCAATGGTTTTTTGCTCTCCGGTGTTGACGTCGGTCAGCAGACCGTCCAGCCCGTAACGACACGCCTGAAAACGGTTGAAGTTGTACAGCAGCGTATCCTGCGGCTGGTGTTTGTAGGGTCGCTCGGTCAGCAGCCAGTGCGAAGTCGCCTGAATCAGCCCGGCGATATTAATCGCATGCGCGAGGGTCAGGGGCGTATCCATCACCCGCACCTCGACGGTGCCAAAATGCGGGCTCGGTCGAATATCCCAGTGCAGATCTTTGATGCTGTCGATGGTGCTGGTGTAGCTCAGGCGGCGAAACAGCCCTTCGAACTCCTGCCAGTTGCTCACCCACGGCATTTTGCCGTTATCCGGGAACGCCGAGAAAATATTGAGCCGCGAGGAGGCAAACTGGGTATCGCTGCCCTGCATGTAGGGCGACGAGGCGGAGAGGGCGATAAAGTGCGGGACAAAGCGCGACAGGCCGTGCAGAAGATAAATCGCCTCATCACCGTTGCGGCAGCCGACGTGCACGTGTTGGCCGAAGACCGTCGCCTGCAAAATCAGGTAGCCGAACATCTGCAGCGTGCGGTTGTAGCGCTCGTCGTCGCACACCTCCTGACGCTGCCACTTCTGAAACGGATGCGTGCCGCCGCCGCAGATCTGAATATGCTGATCCGCCGCCGCGTGCAGGATCGCCTGCTGCATCGCCGAAAACTGCGCTGCCGCCTGGTGGATGTCCTGACACACGCCAGTGGCGATTTCGAGCATGCTCTCGGTGATGTCGTGCTTCACCTCACCGGCTTTGATCTCGTTTTTGACCGCGGCAATCAGCGCCGAAGAGTCCTGGCTGAGATCGTACCCCGGCGGATTCACCACCTGCAGTTCGAGTTCAATACCCAGCGTGAAAGGGTCGGATACATGGAAGTCAGGTAGGGGCATGGCGCGCTCCGGTTGCGGGGATGTGTTGAGTATAGACATGCTGCGGAGTCTATGAGATTCCGGGTGGCGGCTGCGCCTTACCCGGCCTACGGTCAGGCTCTTTCCAGGACCGTGCAAGCGTTAGCGCCGCCGGGCGATGACCTCGCATCTGGCAAATTTATCGTCCAGACTTAACCCAAAGGCATAGTCTGCGCAGGGATTGTGATTTACACTGCGCGCTGCAAAATTTGAGTTGATAAACGATTAACCAGGCGGTAATGGCGATGAACGGAACGATCACAACGTGGTTTAAAGATAAAGGCTTTGGATTTATCAAAGATGAGAACGGCGATAACCGCTATTTTCATGTGATCAAGGTTGCTAATCCTGAGCTGATTAAGAAAGATGCGGCGGTCACTTTTGAACCGACGACCAACAACAAAGGCTTGTCCGCTTATGCGGTGAAAGTCGTGCCGGAAAGCAAGTATATCTATATCGCGGGCGAGCGCCTGAAGCTGACATCGATTAAATCTTTCCTGGTGTACAGCGAAGAAGTGCCTGCGGATGCCGGTATCGATAAAGAAAATGCCGTGCTGTCAGTGGGTGCTCTGCTGAGCAATATCCGTCCGAAATCCGCGACCAAACCGGGCGAAATGCGCTCGATGAAGAAACTGGCGATCACCACCTTCCAGGGGGCGACGCTGATCTTCACAGAAGACGAGATCGACATCGAGGCGACGGTTAAACTCCTCAAGTGATCTTGTGCCGAAATTCTGCGCCATCCTCAGCAGAATTTCGGCCTCTCGGCTGCCTCAGTGCGCCGTGATATACGGCTCCTTCACGAAATCCGCCAGCAACCAGACCATATCATGCAGCAGTCCCGTCAACTCTTTCGCTACAACTGGCGGGAGCGTTTCTCCCTGCACGGCTTGCGCCAGCGCCTGAGCATAGTCCACCAGCGTGGCGGTTTCCTGCCACAGATCCGGCACGTTTGAGCTGATTTTTTCGCCTTTTATCAGCTGCTCAATCAGGTACGGCGGAAGGTCTTTATCACAGAGCGCGCGCAACTGGTTGAGCGTTTGCAACAGGCGTTCACACAGGGCCGCGCGCGTTTTGCTGTCGTCGGTCTCGACCAGTACGCAGACAAAGGTCGCGCAGAGATCGGCCACCTGGAATAAATCCGCCTTTTGGGGGAGTGGGGCGTTAAGGAGTTGCTGAATAACGCTTTCTTCAGATTGCGCGTAAGACAGGGTAGGGATAGTAGCCATTTGGCATCCTCTTTATGCGATAAATGAATTAACCACCCTGTGAGTTCCTACGCTCAGGGGGGGTAGCGCTGACGGAGGTAGGAATACCGTGCACAAAGAAAACGGCCAGCTTTTCGGCTGCTCCGCCAGCGCCACCGTGATAGTAACGGGATATGCGCTGTCGCGACAAAAGTAATCGCTTTATGCCAACGGGTTCCTACGCCCGGTTGCGGATGTGCCGCAACGGACGCACTTTACGACTGAGAAATGGCAAATAAAAGTCTTAACCCTGAGTTTCACGAGGTTACTTTTCGTTTTGCGAGGCGCTTTCCAGAAAAGGCCCGCCGGGTGGCGGCTGCGCCTTACCCGGCCTACAAAAGCGATACCCATGCTGCAAAAAACTACCCCATCCGGTGTTCGCCGTGTTGCATCGCTTCCCGGTCAAACACCCGCTGAATCTGTCCGTGCGCCATAAACGCCGCGCGATCCGACATATGGGCTATCACGTCCGCGTCGTGGCTCACCAGCAGATAGGTCATCCCGTGCTGCTGTTTCAGGCGGTTGAGCAGGTTGAGGATCTCCGCCTGCACCGACATATCCAGCGCCGAGGTCGGCTCGTCGAGCAACAACAGCTGCGGGCGCAGCAGCAACGCGCGGGCAATCGCCACGCGCTGACGCTGGCCGCCGGAGAGCTGATGCGGATAGCGCTGGCCGGCGTCTGCCGACAATCCCACCTGCTGCAACGCATCGGCCACTTTCTGCGTGATCTGCGTTTCGCCGTGGATTTTAAGCGGCTCCGTGAGCGTGCGTGAGATGGTATGGTTCGGATGCAGGGACGCCCATGGATCCTGAAACACCATCTGCACGTTGCGCCGCAGCGCACCGGTGAATCGCTCCCCGGAGGAAAGATTTTCTCCCAGCAGCGTCACCTCGCCGCGCCACTGGCGCTGCAGCCCGGCCAGCACGCGCAGAATGGTCGATTTCCCGCAGCCGGATTCACCGATCAGGCTGAACGTTTCCCCTTTTTCGATGGCAAAGCTGGCCGCTGACACCGCCGTTTTTTCGCCAAATGCCACCTGTAGCTGACGAACTTCAACGAGGGCCATTGTGTAACTCCTTGCGATCCAGCGTCGGTAACATCTGCCCGTAAGTGCTGGCATTCGGGCGACAGGTCCAGAGCGTGCGGGTGTAGGGATGGGTGGCCTGCGGCAGATCGCGCGCGGCCATTTCATCGACTTTTTCGCCCTGATACATCACCAGCAAGCGGTCGCAATGCTCCGCCACCAGGGGCAAATCGTGGCTAATCAGTAACATCGCCATCTGACGCTCTTCGCACTGCTGCACCAGCAGTTCGAGGATTTGGTTGCGCAGACGGGCGTCGAGAGCCGACGTGGGTTCATCGGCAATCAGCACCTGCGGATTGTTAATCAGCGCAATGGCGATCATCACCCGCTGGCCCATCCCGCCGGAGAGTTCGCCGGGATAGCGCGTCAGCACGCTCTGCTCCAGCCCGACAGCGTGGATGATGTCGCGGATGCGCTCAGCGCGCTCCTTACGAGGAAGGGATTGATGCAGGGTGAGCGACTCCTCGAGCTGCGCGGAAACGCTTTTGACCGGATTGAGCGCATAGCGCGGATCCTGAAGCACCATCGCAATGCCGTTGCCGCGAAGCTGTTGCCAGCCGCGGTTGTTCATCGTCAGCAGATCGTTGCCCAGCACATTAAGCTGGCGGGCGCTCACCGCGCCGGGCTTGCGTACCAGGCCCATCAGAGCACGGGCGGACATGGATTTACCGGAGCCGGATTCGCCCACCAGCGCCAGCCGTTCGTTGCCGAGCGTAAAGCTTAGGTTGTTCACCACGCGCGCGGCGGGGTAGTCGATATTCAGCGCATCGACGACGACGCGAGGTTTAGTCATGCTGTGGCTCCAGAATGTCGCGCAGGCCGTCGCCCAGCAGGTTAAAGGCCAGGCTGGCGAACAGAATCGCCCCGCCGGGAATGGCGGCAATCCACCACTGATCGAAAATCACCTGCATGCCGTCGGCGATCATCGCGCCCCATTCGGCCATCGGCGGACGCGCCCCGAGACCGAGGAACCCCAGCCCGGCGGCGGCCAGAATAATCCCCGCCAGATCCAGCGCCAGGCGCACAATGGCTGACGGCAGACAGAGCGGCAGAATATGTCCGAGCAACAGCCGCTTGCCGCGAATGCCCATCATCTCGGCGGCAGCGAGATAATCGCTGTGGCGCAGACGCTGAATTTCACTCCGGGCCTGACGTGCATAGGCCGGCCAGGTGGTGAGCGCCAGGGCCAGCGCGCCGTTCACCAGTCCCGGACCGAGCATGGCGACAAAGGCAAAGGCGAGGATCAGGCGTGGCATCGACATCACCACGTCGGTAAAACGCATCAACACGCGCTCCAGCCAGCCGCCGTAATACCCGGATAAAATCCCGATCGCAAGCCCGGCGGGCAGCGTAATGACGGTGACTAATGCCACCAGCCCAAGGGCGGGGCGGCTGCCGTAGATCAGACGCGAGAGCAAGTCGCGCCCATAGCTGTCGGTGCCCAGCCAGTGTTCGGCGTTCGGGGCCTGCAAACGTGCCGCGGCGTTCTGCCAGTTCGGATCGAGCGGGGCGAGCCACGGGGCAAACAGGGCAATCAGCAGCAACAGGCTGATGGCGATAAGTCCGCAGAACGCAGCGGGCGAGCGGCGCAGTCGGCGCAGGAAAAGATAGAAAGGCATCAGCGCACCCTGGGGTCGGTGGCCCGCACAAGCAGGTCGGTCAGATTATTAATCAGCACAAAACAGACGCCAATCACCAGCGTGCCGCCCATAATGGCGGTGGTATCGCCCGCAAAAAGCGCGGTAGTGAGATAGCGGCCAATGCCCGGCCAGGAGAAGACGGTTTCGGTCAGTACCGCCCCTTCGAGCATGCTGGTGTAGGCCAGGGCTATCACCGTCAGTAGCGTGCTGCGAATGTTCGGCAGCACGTGGCGCAGCAGAATCGTCATCTCTCCGGCACCCTTGGCGCGGGCGAGCAGGATGTACTCTTTGTTCATTTCGCTCAGGCACGCCGAACGCGTCAGGCGGGTGATGCTCGCCAGCGAATAGTAGGCCAGCAGCAGCACCGGCAGCACCAGATGGCTGACGGCGTTTTTAAACGCCTCCCGGTCGCCGGAAAGCCAGGTGTCGATCAGCGCTAAACCGGTGCGCGGTTCAACGGTGTATTGCCAGATATCATCCAGCCGCCCAGGCCCGGCGCTCCACTGCAGCTTCGCGTAGAACAGCGCCAGCATTAACAGTCCGAGCCAGAAAATGGGCACCGAGTTACCGAGCAGGGTGAGAGTGCGGATGATCAGATCCAGCGGCGAACCGGCAAAGCGTGCGCAGAGTACGCCCGCGATCACCCCGAGTACGGAGCCGATAATCAGCGCCAGCGTGGCGAGTTCCAGTGTGGCCGGAAAGGCGTGCAGCAGATCCTGCAATACGGGCTGCCCGGTGGCGCTGGCGGTACCGAGATCGCCGTGGAACAGATTCAGCAGGTAGTGCCAGAACTGGACGGCGACAGGCTGATCCAGCCCGAGCTGGTGGCGGACCTGATCGTAGGTCGACTGGCTGGCGTGATCGCCGACGATCTGCAGGACGCGATCGACAGGGGAAAAAGCAGAGAGCGCAAAGGTGACGAGCAGGAGCCCGAACAGGGTGAGCAGCAGGGTGAAAAGCCCCTGTAAAACACGCATCACGTGGGTGGATAGATGTGGCATGGGGAGAGCGTTATTCCTGAGCTGGCCTTCAATGCCGGGTGGCGGCTACGCCTTACCCGGCCTACAAAACCGTGAACGTAGGCCGGGTAAGCGCAGCGCCACCCAGCAGTCAGGGTGAATTATTTCGTCACTTTATCGTACCAGACCATATCGGCGTTCAGCCCCTGCTGGTACCCCTTCACGTTATCGCGCACCACGATCTGGGTTTTGCCCTGGTCGACGAATACGTAAGGCGAATTGTGCTGCAACGCCTGCTGCATTTTGGTGTACAGATCCAGGCGTTTGGCCGGGTCTGGCTCGGCCACGGCGGCCAGCGTCGCTTTATTCAGCTCCGGGATTTTCCAGCCGTTAAGACCCGCCACCGTGCTGGATTTACCGTCGTTCCACGCAAAGGCGCTGGCGTTAGAGTGCGCGTCAAAGTAGTCCGGGATCCACAGGCGAATCGCCGCCTGATGCTGTTTGGCACGCACGCGAGCGTACACCTGGCTGCCCGCGGCTGGCAGCAGATCGACTTTCACGCCGCCCTGGGCGAAGCTTGCCTGCATCGACTGAGCGATGGTAATAAACGGCGGTTTGTTCTCCACGTCCAGCGTAAAGTGCGCGTCTTTAATGCCCGCTTTGGTGAGGATCTCTTTCGCTTTGGCCGGATCAAATTTAAACGGATTCTCTTCCAGCGCGCCCGGCAGACCGACCGGCAGGAAGCTCTGATGGACGAAATACTGGCCCTTCAGCAGATCTTTGGTAATGCCCTCGTAATCCACCAGCCAGCGCGATGCTTCCCAGAACGCCGGATTGTTCAGAAGCGGGTTGGCGCTGTTTCCGGCGTTAAACACCAGGTAGTTCTGTTCAGCCGAAGGAATGCTCAGCACTTTCACGCCCGCTTTACCTTCGAGGGCGCTGATTTGGTCCGCGCCCAGATCGCGGGCCACGTCGGCATCACCCTGCTGGATCAGCAGGCGACGAGAGGCCGGGTCCGGGACGTTTTTAATGATGATGCTTTTAAGCTTCGGCGCGCCGCCAGGGGCGCTGTCGTTGGCTTCCAGCACAATCGCCTGATGCGGCTGATAGACGCGCATTTTGTACGCGCCGCTGCCCGCCGAGTGCATTTTCAGCCAGGCGTTGCCGAAGTCGTTGTCTTTCACGTTCGCTGAAACCAGCTTTTCATCGACGATGGAGGCAATCGGCGTGGAGAGAATATTCAGCGCCACCGCCGGGCTGACGTCAGCGGTCCAGCGCAGTTCCAGCGTGTGGTCATCCACTTTTTTCAGCTGGCTGGCGATATTGCCCGGCTCCCAGCCCAGCACGTTGAGAATAAAGGCCGGGGATTTGTTGAGGGTGATGGCGCGGGTATAAGAGAAAATCACATCTTCCGGGCGCAGCGGATTGCCGGAGGCAAATTTGGCGTCAGGCTTGAGTTTGATAGTCAGGGTTTTGGCTGCTGCGTTGGCTTCCCAGCTTTCGGCCAGAATCGGAGAGATTTTGGCCGGGTTATCGCGGTCCGGCTGCACCAGGCGCTGGTACAGGCTCGGCACGGTCTGGATGCTGGAAAGCTCGTTGGCTTCGGCGGGATCGAGGCTCACGATATCATCCAGACCTTGAGCGACAACCAGCGTATTCGGCGGAGTAGTGGCGTTGGCGGCGGCGGACAGCACGGCCAATACCAGTAACGGCAGCAGTTTTTTCGTCATAGCGATCCCTGAAAATGAAATATGTTGTGATTGTTTTTGGCATCGCTACGTTAGGCCGGGCGGGAAAATCCTCAAAGTCTAAATTCTGCTTTGCTTATGCCCTCAGGATATAACGCATGCAGATTGGCTATTAAGCGGCGGCGCAAACAACCGCTTTTCGCCTGCAATCTTTCCGATAGCGCGCTAGATCTTGCCGCTGAACAGCACCGGCCCGGTCGGTTGTCCGGTTGGCGATCCACCTTTCGGTTCGAGGCTTATCGCAATCACGGCGTCGGCGGCGAGGGTCAGTTTGTTGAGCCTTACCTGAGTCGGCGCCTGGCTGTTGACCAGGCCCAGCGACACCGGCGTTTTCCCGACGGGGATCAGCCACAGCTGCAGGCTGTTGTTAGTGGTCAGCGCGGCAGGGCGCAGCGGGGAGATGCTCAGCTGCTGGCGCTGGCTGTCTGCACTCACCAGCCATTGTCCCTGCTGCTGTGCGTCGTTCAGCACCACCAGCGGAGAAAGTTCAGGTTCACGCGTGGCATACCAGGTCGTCAGCGTGATGGCCGCCAACCCTGCCGCCACCATCCAGCCGAGATAAGGCCGCGTGCGGCGCGCCGGGGTTTGCGCCGGGAGGTCGAGCAGGATTTTCTTCCACACTTTTTCGGGCGGCAGAATCGGGGCCAGATGGCTGTCGAGAGTACTGAACGTAGTTTCCCAGCGCGCAACCCGTTCGGCCAGAGAGCGGTCATGCACAAGCCTCTTCTGGAAACGGAGTCGCGCATTGCCCCGCAGCGTACCGAGGGCGTACTCTGCTGCCAGCGCATCATCGCGTTTTTCGTTATCGTTCATAGGCCTATACATTCCCGGAGATGTTCCATCGCGCGGCGGATCCAGCTTTTGACCGAGCCAACCGGCTGTTTGAGCCAGTCGGCGATATCGCTATGGGACATTCCCTGATAATACGCGAGCGTAATGCTCTGGCGCTGATCGTGGCTGAGATGGCCGAGGCAGTGGCGCAACCGCTCCGCCTGGTCTTCATCATGCCAGTTATTGCGATCGTCGCCGTCGGCAACCTGGAGTAAGTCGGTGTACTCCTCTTCACGGCTGGCCGCGCGGGCTTGCCCACCCCGGAGCCAGTCAATGCACCGGTTACGGACGATATGGGTCAGCCAGGTCATGGGGGAGCTGAGGGCAGGATCATAAGCGTCGGCCTTGCTCCAGACGGTAATGAAGCAGTCGTGCAGCACCTCTTCCGCCCAGGCGTGCTGGCGCAACATGCGCAGGGCAACGGCAAAAAGATGCGGTGACGTCAGTCGGTAGAGCTGCTCAAATGCGCGGCGATCGCCCGTGGCGACCGCCTGCATTAATCTAAGGTGCTGTTCTGCCAGCGCATTATCCATCTGTTTTCCGGATGCTTATTTTCCCATCCGAAGTATAGACAATTACTTAGGCATCAGAACGGTGTCGATCACGTCAATCACGCCGTTTTTCTGGTGGACGTCGTAGGTGCTGATGTTCGCCACGTTGCCTTTGCCGTCTTTAAGCTGAATGTTGTGCGGGCCATTGCTCATGATCCACAGGGGCTGGCCGTTGACGGTTTTGAGTTCCGCGTGGCCGCCGCCCTGTTTAATTTTCGCTTCCAGGGCTTTCATATCGTAATTCCCGGCCACCACGTGATAGGTCAGGATGCTGGTGAGCGTCGCTTTGTTCTCCGGTTTCACCAGGTTATCGACCGTTCCGGCAGGCAGTTTGGCGAACGCCGCATCGGTCGGGGCAAAGACGGTGAAAGGCCCTTTGCTCTGCAACGTATCCACCAGACCGGCAGCTTTAACGGCGGCGACCAGGGTGGTGTGATCTTTTGAGTTCATGGCATTTTCGACGATATTTTTTTGCGGGAACATCGCCGCTCCGCCGACCATGACCGAACCGGAATCCATGGCGGCAAATGAGCCTGCGGTGAAGAGTAAGGCGCTGGATACAAATGCAATCTTAATGAACTTTTTCATCATACATCCTCGTAGTAGGGAGCTCAGGATTTGCTCACGTACTGATATACGAGGGAGGGGGCGGAACTGGATGCAGGAAAAATAAAATTTTTTTTGCGCGCGCATCCGGCGCGCTGTTTTTGACCCGTGGGGGAGACATCCCTGTCTGCTGTCATCACTCCTTTATTATTAGCGGACCGACACGCCTTCCAGCTTGCCGGACGACGTCATGTCAAACTCGGCGGTGTAACCGTTTTTACGCCAGCGGGTGCGCTCGCCGTTGGTGGAGTGCCATCCTGCATCTTCCATATAATCAACGGCTTCACCCTGGTATTTGCCCGCGATGTTGGAATCGATTTCACGCGCTATGTTACCCGTAGACTCATCGTCCCGATGGTGATGCCGGGTATGCCCGACGTGGCACGTTCCGTTAGCTTCATCAACCTGTGTACAGCCCGATTGTTCCAGCTGTGCGCGATAGGCTTCGCTGATAGCAAACACAGGCTGAGAAAATATGCCGCCAATCACGGCGAGTAAGATCCAATAGTTTGTTTTCATGATCATCTGCTCTGTTAACGATACCAGCAGCGTGAGCCGTTATCGGCCTGGCTGGCGTCTGCTAAGGTTTCACAATCCGGCAGGGAAACGCCGTCGCGGGTGATCAGGTGATCTTTATTGTGGTGATGATGTTCATTGCTCGGCGGGGCAATAATACAGCCGGATAACATCAGCGTTGCGCCAGCAATAGTGAGTGCCATAAGAACTTTATTCATTCCGGTATTCCTGTCTTGGGGTTATGCATTTCATTAGCCGCATTATTATTCCGTTTTAATTCGTCGGGTTCCTTACTCAAGCGGCATTTTTAACGGGGGTTATCTGTCCGTGAAAGCATCATAGGGAGTTATGAAACTAAAATAAAGAGGTCTGACCTGGTGTTATCTGTTGTTTTATTTGCATGAATTTAAAGGATAAAAACTTGCGCTATCCGCGTTGTTATCCAGTTGTTGTTTTTTATCGATGGTTTTGACTTTGTCTACATTAATAATCGTGGGTGCTTTTTGGATAATTCAAAGTAATCGATTACAGATAATTAACGAAAATAAACGAAATAAATCATTAAAGAGCGAGAAAATAAAAGAGAGCGTTTTTTTAAGATTAATCCGCAGAGAAGCTTAATGGTATGACGATTTATTCGCAGAGCAGGGTTATTACGCTGTTGTTTTTTTGACACCAGTGAAGAATAAAAGCGTGATTTTGCGAAAAACCGGCCAGAGGACGGGTTAGAGAGAGGGTCAGCGTGCTGTCTGATATCGCCGTTACCCAGGCGCTGTCAAAGCCCATAAAGGCGTTCACGCGCGGGAAAAGGGCTTTGAACAGGCTCTCTTTGGCGCTGAAAGCCAGCGTCAGGGCGAGGGCAAACGGATATCCCGTGCTGAGCAGCACAGATTTTTCCTCTGCACAGATAATCCCGTCCTGAATCTCAACGGCTTCCTGCTCATCGATAAGCTGCTCGCCGTCGATGCCCACCAGCGCGTTATCGCCACGCACCGCCAGGGCGAATGCCTGGGTGCCGCTGTGAGAAATACTGCCCGCGACTCCTGCGGGCCACAGGGGTTCGCCGTTGGGGCCAATTCCCGGCACTGTCGCGATCGCCAAATCCTTAAGCGCATGAGCGGCGGCGATGCGTCCGGCCAGATGGTCGGCTTTACGTTTAGTGGCGGCATGGCTCAGGGCGGCGTAATGGGGTAGCCAGAGGAGATCGGCGTGGTCAAAAGTAGTGGGATCGAAATCAATGCGGTGAAGCGAGACGCCGCCGAGTGTCAGCAGGCTGTGAGTGGTTTGCATCGGTCCCCCTGATTGAACAAAGCCCCCTTCGGTGGAAGGGGGCTTACAGTCTATCAGAAGTGGGTGTTCACGCTCATGTACCAGGTACGTCCCGGTTCGTTGTAGGTGTAAGCACCTGCACCGTACATGTACGCGCCGGTGGTGGCGTTCCCGGTGGTCTGGGCATTACCCGCGCGCCACTGGCGTTTGTCGAAGACGTTGTCCACGCCGCTGGTCAGGCTGACGTACTTGGTCACGTCCCAGGTCGCGCTCAGGCCGACGATGCTGTACGGGCTGACTTCGTCTTTCTCAGACCCGGTCACCGGCTGACCTTTGTAGTTGTATTTCTTCGGCTGCTGCTTGCCGTACCAGGTGAAGGTCGACTGCACAGAAACATCCTGCTGTACCTGCCAGCTCAGGGTTGAGTTCAGCGTGTACTCCGGGATGATCGACAGACGGTCGCCGGTCTCTTTGTTCTTACTTTGCAGCATGTAGGTGATGTTGTTGGTCCAGTTGACCGCATCCGTCACCGGCACGTTCAGTGTCCCTTCCAGCCCCTCGACAACCGCTTTTGGCACGTTTTCCCACTGATAAATATCGGTGCGGACTTTGCCGGAAGAGGTCTGGCCGATTGGCGCATAGCCCGCTTCGATTTTGTCGCGGTAGTCGTTACGGAACCATGTGGCACCCGCCATCCAGCCGTCGCGTTTCCACTCAAGGCCAATCTCTTTGTTGATGCTGGTTTCGGCTTTCAGGTCGTCGTTACCCATCATGTAACAGCCGACGCCGTCACCGCTGGCGTAACAACCCTGGCCTTTGCTGTAGAGCAGATAGTTCGGGTTGGTCTGGTACAGGCTCGGCGCTTTGTACGCCCGGGCGATACCCATTTTCAGCGTGAAGTCATCACCCAGACCCTGGGACAGGTTCAGGGACGGGCTCCAGTTGTTGCCGACGATAGTGTGATGATCGAAGCGCAGCGCCGGGGTCAGCATGGTGCTGTCGGTCAGCTCCATGTTGTTTTCAGCGAACAGGGAGAAGATCTCTGCCTGAGAGTACGGGCTACGATCGTCGCTCATGCCTGGGATCGCGCCGCCCTGTTGGGTCTGGGAATTCGAGGCGTAATCCTTCATCCGCTGCTGGTTCCACTCGGTGCCCAGCGTCAGGTTCTGATTGACGAGGAAGTCGAACGGCAGGCTGACTTCGCTGTGCAGCGTGACGTCGGACAGATCCGTATCGGTAAACTTGTCGCTGTTGAACAGCCCTTCCAGACCGCCCGCCAGCCCTTCGCCGAGACGCGAGTTGCGAGTGTGCTCGTACTGCGCCCAGTTGCTGGTGGTCACGCCGTTATCCCAGCCGCCGTTCCAGGTCACCGCCCAGTTCTGGCGGTAGATACGGTTGGTCTCTTTGCCGTAATTCTTCTTCACCAGCCCGTTGGAGCTGTCGTCGTTGTTGGTGTTCTGCGTATCGCCCGCGTAGAGGTTGTTCTGGCGGCTGTAGCCCGCTTCAAACTCCAGGGACTGCATCGGGGCAAAGTCCCAGCGCACGACGCCGTTGATGTCTTTGTTTTCCACCCCCTCACGACCCGCAGGCAGGGTGCTGGAATACATCCCGGTACGCTCAGACTGATGACCCTGGTTGATGTCCCATGCGTCGGCCTGGGTTTTGTCCAGATTACCGAACATGCGGAAGCTGAAATCGCCGCCCAGCGGGCCGCTCAGGCTGAAGTTGGTGCGCTTGGTGGAGCCTTCGTCTTTATGCTCCGGCGCGTTCAGATAGGTGTTCCACGAACCATGCCACTGGTTGTCGAATTTTTTGGTGATGATGTTCACCACGCCGCCCGCCGCGCCGTTACCGTAGCGTGCCGCCGCCGGGCCACGAATGACTTCGATGCGCTCGATCATCTCTGGCGGCACCCAGCCGGTGTCGCCGCGGGTATCACGCTCGCCGCGCCAGCCCAGACGGATGGAGTTGCGGCTGGTGACCGGTTTACCGTCGATCAGAATCAGGGTGTTTTCCGGGCCCATGCCGCGAATGTCGATCTGGCGGTTGTTGCCGCGCTGGCCGCTGGTGGAGTTCCCGGTCAGGTTCACGCCCGGCATGGTACGAATGATTTCGGCCACGTCGCGAGCGGGAGGATTTTTACGGATTTCATCGGCAGTGATGGTGGAAACGCCCGGCGCCTGCAGGTTCTGCTCGGCGGCGGTGATCACCATGGTGTCTTCGTGCGCGGCGCTGCTGGTGGTTTTGTCCTCTGCCATCGCTGGCATGGCTACGCCGTAAATCCCCAGATTGACCAGCAAGGCCAGGGAGTGAATCTTCTTATTCATTGTACGTCCTGCTTTTCGTTGCCGCGTCCCCTTGGCTCCATTCCCTAACGGGAGAGGAGGCGGCATGACTTATCACCGGCACGTTGCGTAAGCAGCCCTGTCCTCGAGCGCACACAATGCGTGGCATGGTTATTTTATGAGCGCGCTTCCCACAGCGCGGGCACTACGCTATTGCAAATGCAAATAGTTATCAATAATATTATCAATAATTTTTACCGTGTATCAAAAAAGACGCGAAAAACATGAGGTTAAACGGGTGACGGCGCTAACAACGGGAAGTGAAGCCTGGTGGCAGTCCAAAACAGGTCCGGAATGGGTCCGCGAAGGCGAACAATATCGTGTCACGTTCTGGTGGCGCGATCCGGCAGGGACAGAGCGCACATCGCAAGTACAGCGGGTGTGGATCTACATCACCGGCGTGACCGACCACCATCAAAATGCCCGACCACAATCCTTAACCCGCCTTCCCGGCACCGATGTCTGGCAGTGGCAGGGGGAGTTCAGCCCCGAGTGGCGCGGCAGCTACTGTTTTATCCCCTCCGATAATCCTCAGGATTTCGACGAGATCGTCTTCACCGCCGACGCGCCGGACCGCGTGGCCCTGCGCGAGGGCTGGCGCAAACTGCTGCCGAAAGCGATTGCCGATCCGCTAAACCGCCAGAGCTGGCGCGGCGGACGCGGCCATCCGGTCTCCGCCCTTGAGATGCCGAATGCGCCGGTGCAGCCGGGCTGGAATCATCCCGATACGCCACATCTACCGCCGCATTGCATTGAGTGGCACAGCCCGCGGCTGGGGAATTCGCGCCGGGTATGGGTCTTTACCACCGGTGAGGAAAACCCGGCCGAGCGCCCGCTGGCGATCCTGCTCGACGGGCAGTTCTGGGCAGAAAGCATGCCCGTCTGGCCCGCCCTGACGGCGCTCACCAACGAGGGGCAGCTGCCGCCTGCGGTCTACGTACTCATCGATGTGATCGACACCGCCCATCGCAGCCGCGAGTTGCCCTGCAATCCCGATTTCTGGCAGGCGGTGCAGGAAGAGTTACTCCCCCAGATCCACGCCGTAACGCCTTTTAGCTCTCAGCCCGATCGCACGGTCGTCGCCGGGCAAAGCTTCGGCGGTCTGGCGTCTCTGTACGCCGGTCTCAACTGGCCGCAGCGTTTCGGCTGCGTGCTCAGTCAGTCGGGCTCCTACTGGTGGCCGCACCGCGGCGCGCAGCAGGACGGGCTGCTCATCGAACAACTCAAAGCGGGTGAAAAATCCGCCCAACACCTTCGCATCGTTCTTGAAGCGGGCCAGCGCGAGCCGCTGATTTTCCGGGCCAATCAGGCCATTTACGCCCAACTACAACACACACAGCAGTCGATTTTCTGGCGTCAGGTTGACGGCGGACATGATGCGCTTTGCTGGCGTGGCGGGCTGACGCAGGGGCTTATTACCCTCTGGCAGCCACTCATTCACTAACGCCAGGCAGGCGATTTTTTTCGACAGGAGTTAGGTATGGAATTCAGTAATCCCTTCGACAATCCGCAAGGGCTATTCGCCCTTTTGCAAAACGAAAACGGTCAGTACAGCCTGTGGCCCGCCCAGTGCGCGCAGCCTGCGGGCTGGCGACAGGTCTGCGAGCCGCAGTCCCAGGAAGCCTGCCAGCAGTGGCTTAGCGAAAACTGGCAGACGCTCATCCCGTCTCATTTTGCGGGGGAGAACGCATGAGCGCACATCTTCCTCTGGTCGCCGCCCAGCCGGGAATCTGGATGGCAGAACAGCTCTCTACCCTGCCAAACGCCTGGAGCGTGGCGCACTACGTTGAACTGAAAGGCGAAATCAACGCGCCGCTGCTGGCGAAAGCCATCGTCGAAGGCATGATGCAGGCCGACACGCTGCGCACCCGCTTTAGCGAAGACAACGGCGAGGTGTGGCAGTGGATCGACGAATCCATGACGCTCGCCGAGCCGAAGCGCGTCGATCTGCGCGACAGCGCCGATCCGCACGCCGCCGCCGTGGCGCTGATGGAGGCCGATCTTGCGCAAAACCTGCGCGTCGACAGCGGTCAGCCGCTGGCATTACAGCTCCTGATTCAGGTCGAAGACAATCGCTGGTACTGGTATCAGCGCTATCACCATTTAGTGGTCGATGGCTTTAGTTTCCCGGCCATTACCCGCCAGATCGCCGCCATTTACGCCGCATGGGCGAAAGGCGAACCGACACCCGCGTCGCCGTTTACGCCGTTTGCGGAAGTGGTAGAAGAGTATCAGCGCTATCGCGACAGCGAGGCGTATCAGCGCGACGGCGCGTTCTGGGCGGAACAGCGCAAACAGCTCCCGCCGCCGGTGTCGCTGTCACCCGCGCCGCTGCCGGGCCGCGCCGCGACTACCGATATTTTACGTCTCAAGCTGGTGGCCGATCGCCGCGCGTTTAGTCAGCTGACCGCCGCCTGCGCGCAGGTGCAACGCACGGATCTGGCCCTCGCGCTGGTGGCCCTGTGGCTGGGCCGCTTAACCGGTCGACTGGACTTCGCGGCGGGCTTTATCTTCATGCGTCGCATGGGATCGGCGGCGCTCACCGCCACCGGCCCGGTGCTGAACGTCCTGCCGATGGCGGTCAACATCAGCCCGCAGGAGACCTTGCCGGAGCTGGCCCTGCGCCTGGCGAATCAGCTGAAAAAGATGCGACGTCACCAGCGTTACGACGCCGAGCAGATTGTGCGTGACAGCGGCCGCGCAGCCGGAGACGAAGCGCTGTTTGGCCCGGTGCTGAACGTGAAGGTCTTTGATTATCAGCTGGATATCGACGGCGTCGAGGCCATTACGCATACCCTGGCGACCGGCCCGGTGAACGACCTCGAACTGGCGCTGTTCCCGGACGAGCAGGGCGGGCTGAGCATTGAAATTCTGGCGAACAAACAGCGCTACGATGAAGCGACGCTCACCCGTCACGTGGCGCGCCTGAACGCGCTGCTGGCGCAGTTTGCCGCCAATCCTGCGCTGCCGTGCGGCGAGGCGGAAACCGTCTCCGAAGCGGAGTATCACCAGCTGGCGCAGATCAACGACACCGGCGTGATGCTCGAAGCGACTACCCTGAGCGCGCTGGTGGCGGAGCAGGCGCACAAAACGCCGGACGCCCCGGCACTGGCGGATGCGCACACCGAACTGACCTATCGCCAGATGCGCGAGCAGGTAATCGCTCTGGCAAATCTTCTGCGCGAACGCGGCGTCAAACCCGGCGACAGCGTGGCGGTGGCACTGCCGCGCTCGGTGTTCCTGACCCTGGCGCTGCACGCGATTGTCGAAGCCGGAGCCGCCTGGCTGCCGCTCGATACGGGTTATCCTGACGATCGCCTGCACATGATGCTGGAAGATGCGCGTCCTTCTTTACTCATTACCACCGACGATCAGCTCCCGCGCTTTAGCGACGTGCCGGATCTTACGACCTTGTGCTACGGCGAACTGCTGCCTGCGCAGGGCAGCGAACCGCTGAATCTCAGCACGCCCGAGCAGACCGCCTACATCATCTTTACCTCCGGCTCGACCGGGCGCCCGAAAGGGGTGATGGTCGGACAAACCGCCATCGTCAACCGCCTGCTGTGGATGCAAAACCACTATCCGCTGGACGCGCGCGACGTGGTCGCACAGAAAACGCCGTGCAGTTTTGACGTCTCGGTGTGGGAGTTCTGGTGGCCGTTTATCGCCGGGGCAAAACTGGTGATGGCCGAGCCGGACGCCCATCGCGATCCGCTGGCGATGCAGCAGTTCTTCGCCCGCTACGGCGTCACCACCACCCACTTTGTCCCGTCGATGCTGGCGGCGTTTGTCGCCTCCTTAACGCCGGAAAACGCCCACTGCTGCACCAGCCTGAAACAGGTGTTTTGTAGCGGGGAAGCGCTGCCGACGGAGCTGTGCCGCGAGTGGGAAGTGCTCACTCACGCGCCGCTGCACAATTTATATGGCCCGACGGAAGCGGCGGTAGACGTGAGCTGGTATCCGGCCTTCGGCGACGCGCTGGCGGCGGTGTCCGGCAACAGCGTGCCGATTGGTTTCCCGGTGTGGAATACCGGCCTGCGCATTCTGGACGCAATGATGCGCCCGGTGCCGTTTGGCGTGGCGGGCGATCTCTATCTGACCGGCATTCAGCTGGCGCAGGGGTATCTGGGCCGACCGGATCTGACCGCCAGCCGCTTTATCGCCGATCCTTTTGCACCGGGCGAACGCATGTATCGCACCGGTGACGTCGCCCGCTGGCTGGACAACGGTGCGGTGGAGTATCTCGGGCGCAGCGACGATCAGCTGAAAATTCGCGGTCAGCGCATAGAGCTCGGCGAAATCGACCGCGCGATGCAGGGGCTGCCTGACGTGGCACAGGCGGTGGCACATGCCTGTGTCTTCAATCAGGCAGCAGCAACCGGCGGCGATGCGCGCCAGCTGGTGGGCTACGTGGTGTCGGACTCCGGTTTACCGCTGGATCGCGATGCGCTGCTCGACGCCCTGAAAGCGCAGCTTCCGCCGCATATGGTGCCGGTGGTGCTGCTGCAAATCAGCGAACTGCCGCTGAGCGCCAACGGCAAACTGGATCGCAAAGCGCTGCCGCTGCCTATACTTTCCAGCAAAGCCTCGGGCCGCGCGCCGGAGACGGAGACCGAAATCGCGGTGGCGCAGGCGTTCTCGGCGCTGCTCGGCTGCGAGGTGAACGACATCGAAGCGGATTTCTTCGCCCTCGGCGGCCACTCGCTGCTGGCGATGCGCCTCGCGGCGCAGCTTAGCCGCGCGTTCTCCCGCAAAGTCACGCCGGGGCAGATCATGGTCGCTTCGACGGTTAATCAGCTGAGCACGCTGCTGGAGTCTTCAATGAGCGACGAACAGGCGCAGCGTCTCGGCTACGAAGCGATCCTCCCCCTGCGTCAAAGCAACGGACCGACGCTGTTCTGCTTCCATCCGGCGTCCGGTTTTGCCTGGCAGTTCAGCGTGCTGGCGCGCTATCTCAGCCCGCGCTGGTCGATTACCGGGATTCAGTCTCCTCGCCCGCAAGGCCCGATGGCGCAGGGCGCGACGCTGGATGCGGTGATCGAGCATCATCTGCGCACCCTGCGCGCGCAGCAGGCGCAGGGGCCGTACTATCTGTTTGGCTATTCGCTTGGCGGGACCTTAGCGCAGGGCATCGCCGCGCGGCTGCGCGAGCAGGGTGAAGAGGTTGCGTTCCTCGGCCTGCTGGATACCTGGCCGCCGGAGACGCAAAACTGGGCGGAAAAAGAGGCCAACGGGCTGGACCCGGAAGTGCTGGCGGAGATCGAACGCGAGCGCGAAGCTTTTATGGCGGCCCAGCAGGGGCAGGCGTCAGGCGAACTGTTTACCGCCATCGAAGGGAACTACGCCGATGCGGTGCGCCTGCTGACCACGGCGCACAGCTCGCGGTTTGACGGCAAAGCGATGCTGTTCGTCGCCGAACGCACGCGAACCATGGACCCGCATCAGGCGTGGGCCCCGTGGGTGAGTGAGTTAGAGGTCTATTCTCAGGATTGTGCCCACGTGGACATTATTTCGCCGCAGGCGTTCGAGCAGATTGGGCCGGTGTTGAAGGGGATTTTGGGGTAACGTCAAAAGCGCCGGGTGGCGGCTACGCCTTACCCGGCCTACAGGTGTTTTCGTAGGCCCGGTAAGCGAAGCGCCACCGGGCAATTAGCGCCTGCCCAACGGCACCACCAGCGGCGTTCCCGCCACCGGATCGTCAATAATCATGCAGCGCATCCCGTAGATCCGCTCGATAAGCTCAGGCGTCACGATCTCCTTCGGCGCGCCTTCCGCCACAATCTTCCCGTCGCGCAGCGCGATCAGATGCGTGGCATATCGGCACGCCTGATTCAGATCGTGCAGCACCGCCGCCAGCGTATAGCCCTGGGTGCGGTTCAGATCGCTCAATAATTCCAGCAGATCAATCTGATGGCTGATATCCAGCCAGGTCGTCGGCTCGTCGAGCAGCATGATCGCTGTCTCCTGCGCCAGCACCATCGCAATCCACGCGCGCTGTCGCTGGCCGCCGGAGAGGGTATCGACGCTTTGCCTTGCCAGATCGGTGATCCCCGTGGCCTGCATCGCGCGGGCCACAGCCTCTTCGTCCTCTTTCCGCCAGCGGGTAAACAGCGGCTGATGCGGGTAACGCCCGCGCGCCACCAGCTCCTGCACGGTGATATCCCCCGGCGTGGTGGCGTTTTGCGCCAGCAGCCCAATCCGGCGCGCCACCTCTTTGCTGGCGTAACTCTGGATCTGCTCCCCGTCGAGAAACACGCTGCCGTGCTGGGGCGTCATCAGACGGCTCAGAGTGCGCAGCAGGGTCGATTTTCCGCAGCCGTTCGGGCCGATGATCGCCGTGAAATGGCCGTCGGGAATCGACACGGTCAGCTCGTCGACCACGATTTTTTTACCGTAGCCGAGGGTCAGTTTTTCGCCGCGCAAGCGGGACGTCATGGCATTCATTTCTTGCGGGACTCCTGGACTAACAAGACGATGAGGTAAATCCCGCCAAGGCTGACGGTCACCACACCCACCGGAAGTTGATAAGGCATAAAGAGCTGTTGAGCGCAGAGATCGGCGGCCAGCAAAAGCAGCGCGCCGCACAGGGCCGACTGGGTCAGGCCCCAGCGCGCGGTGCCGCTGATGCGTCGCGCGATGTGCGGCGCGACCAGGGCAATAAACGAAATCGGCCCGGCGATAGCGGTGGAGGCGGCGGTTAACACCACCGCGACCAGCATCAGCGTCAGGCGCGAACGCTCAACGCTCACGCCGAGCGCGCAGGCGCTGTCGTCGCCCATCTCCAGCAGGCGCATTCTGCGCACCAGCAGCCAGGCGCAGAGCATCATCAGAGCGATAATCGGCGTGGCGGGCAGGGTTTTG
Source organism: Lelliottia sp. JS-SCA-14 (assembly GCF_035593345.1). Lineage (NCBI taxonomy): Bacteria > Pseudomonadati > Pseudomonadota > Gammaproteobacteria > Enterobacterales > Enterobacteriaceae > Lelliottia > Lelliottia sp. JS-SCA-14. The sequence continues at coordinate 1,378,351 of NZ_CP141606.1, forward strand.
GCCCACGTCAGGCCGTTCAGTGAACCCGCATTCCACAGCCCGGCGGAAAGGGACGTCTCTAACGAGGCGTGCAGCAGAAGCCAGGTATTAAACGCCATCAGCATGGCGCGAATGCCGATGCCGATAATGATCAGGCGGAAGGTTTCGATGCCGTTGCGCCAGGCGAGCAGCCAGACGACGAGCGACGTCAAAATCCCGCCCGCCATCGCTGCAAAAGCAATCGCCGTGAGATGCTGGCCAAACAGCACCATCGCCACCAGCACGCCGCTCCACGCCCCGGTGTTGAAGCCCATCACGTCCGGGCTGCCGAGCGGGTTGCGCAGCAGTGACTGGAAAATCGCGCCGCTCACGCCGAGCGCCGCGCCGACCAGAATCGCCATCACCACGCGCGGCAAGCGCCACTCAGTCACCACCATGGTGATATTGCGCGGCGCGCTGCCGGTGAGGGCGTTAAAGACCTGGCTGAAATCGAGGGGCACCGCGCCGCTGCGCAGGCTCCAGACCGCAATCAGCAGACTGGCGGCGAGCAGCAGCAGGCAGGAGAAAACTAAGCGTCGGGACGGGGCCATCACAGGGCACCTCCGCGCTGGCGACGTACCAGGAAGATCAGCACCGGCGCGCCGATAAAGGCGCTAACCACCGAGACGCGCAGTTCACCCGGCACCAGCACGCGCCCGATGATATCGGCAAACAATAGCAGTGTTGGGGTGGCGAGCAGCGTGACCGGCAGGGACCAGCGGTGATCGGACCCGACAATCCAGCGCGCCATGTGCGGCATCATCAGGCCGATAAACGCAATCGGACCGACGACGGCGGTGGCGCTGCCGCACAGCACGGTGATCGCCAGTAAACCCATCAGCTGCGTGCGTGCGACGCGGCTGCCGAGCGCGGTGGCGGTGTCCGTTCCGAGGCTCAGGCTGTTCAGCGCCCGGCTGGAAAAGAGCGCCACGGCGGCGGCGATCAGCACCGGAATAGTGACGACTTTCAGGGTTTGCAGCGTGCGGATATCCAGCGAACCGGCCTGCCAGAAGCGCAGCTGATCCCAGACGTCCGGGTTGAGCAGGGCGATGCCGGAGGATAAGCCTTCGAGCACCGCGCCGAGCGCCACGCCCGCCAGGGTCAGACGCACGGGGCTGAGCTGTCCGCCGCCCTGGCTGCCGGTAAAGGCCACCAGCAGCGCCGCGGCCAGCGCGCCGCAGAAGGCCATCAGCAGTTGTTCCGTGGGGGAGGAAAAACCAAACAGCGCCGCGCCGAGAACAATGGCAAAACTGGCACCGGCGTTAACACCGAGAATACCGGGGTCGGCGAGGGGGTTGCGGGTCAGGGTTTGCATCAGCGCCCCGGCGAGGCCGAGCGCGGCACCGGCCAGCAGCCCGGCAAGGGTGCGCGGCAGTCGGGCGTCGAGCACAATAATGCAGTCTGCGCTCTGGCAGGTGCCGGACAGGGCATCGACGATCGTGGACGCGGGCAGCGGTTTCGCGCCGACCAGCAGGCTGAGTGCCACAGCAAGAAATAGCAGTATCAATAACACGGGCACGGCAGTGGCGCGCACCGTCAAAGGGGAAGACGACATAGCAACATCCATGATTTGATAATGATAGTAATTATCGTTATCTATCTTATTTGGCTATGTTAGCATGTGCCGCCATGGAATTGGTAGAAAGTTAGATTTGAAGGCATTGTTATGACTAAACAATCCTGGCTGCTCAACCTCAGCCTGCTCAGGACCCACCCGGCGTTTCGCGCGGTATTTATCGCCCGTTTTATCTCCATTTTATCCCTCGGCCTCTTGGGCGTTGCCGTCCCGGTACAGATCCAGGCCATGACGAACTCCAGCTGGCTGGTCGGTCTTTCCGTCACCCTGACGGGCAGCGCGATGTTTATCGGCCTGATGGTCGGCGGCGTGCTGGCGGACCGCTACGAGCGCAAAAAGCTGATCCTGCTGGCGCGCGGCACCTGCGGCGTGGGCTTCGTCGGGCTATGCCTGAACGCCATGCTGCCGGAGCCGTCGCTTGTCGCGATCTATGCGCTCGGTTTGTGGGACGGTTTCTTTGCCTCGCTGGGCGTAACGGCGCTGCTGGCGGCTACGCCTGCGCTGGTCGGGCGTGAGAATCTGATGCAGGCCGGGGCGATCACCATGCTCACCGTGCGTCTGGGGTCGGTCATTTCCCCGATGGTCGGCGGCCTGCTGCTGGCGACCGGGAACGTGGCCTGGAACTACGGCCTGGCGGCGGCGGGGACTTTTATCACCACGCTCACCCTGCTGCGTCTGCCGCTGCTGCCCCCTCCGCCGCAGCCGCGCGAGCATCCGCTGAAATCCCTGATGGCGGCGATCCGTTTTCTCTTCAGCAATCCGTTGATCGGCGGCATTGCGCTGCTGGGCGGGCTGCTGACGATGGCGAGCGCGGTGCGCGTGCTTTACCCGGCGCTGGCGCTGGAGTGGCAGATGAGCGCCTCGCAGATTGGCCTGCTGTACGCGGCGATCCCGCTCGGCGCGGCGTTTGGCGCGCTGACCAGCGGTAACCTGGCGCAGAGTGCGCGTCCGGGGCTGATTATGCTTTCGGCCACGCTGGCGTCCTTTGTCGCTATCGGCTTCTTCAGCCTGATGCCGTTCTGGGCGCTGGGCGTGGTGTGTCTGGCGCTGTTTGGCTGGCTGAGCGCCATCAGTTCTCTGCTGCAATACACCCTGATTCAGACCCAGACGCCGGAAGGGATGCTCGGGCGGATCAACGGCCTGTGGACCGCGCAGAACGTGACGGGCGATGCGATTGGCGCGGCGATTTTAGGCGGGCTGGGGGTGATCATGACCCCGGTGGCGTCGGCGAGCAGCAGCGGGTTTGTATTAGCCATCATCGGGGTGATTTTGTTGATGACGTTGGCGGAGTTGCGCCGGTTCCGTCAGGAGCCCGCCACGGTTTAAACCGGTGGACATTGCCGGGTGGCGGCTTCGCCTTACCCGGCCTACAAAACCCGTAACGACACGAAACGTAGGCCCGGTAAGGCGTAGCCGCCACCGGGCGCAGCGGTTATCCAAACACCGCACTCAGCCTCTGCAACACCAGCATCGCACTGTAATAATCCAGCCGGAATGTCTCCGTCCCGAGCGCCCAGACGCGTTTGTTTTCGACAGACGGCAGGTGCGCCAGCAGCGGATTCGCGTAAATCGCATCGACATCCTTCTGGTCGCCCGCAAACAGGAACAACCCTTGCCCGTTCAGACCCGTCGCCAGATTTTCCCCCCCGAGCTGGATGATGTCGTGGCGTTTCCCCTGGCTTTTTGACGTCGTCAGCCCGGCAGGTAAATCAGCCAGCTGGAAACCGAGCTGCTGCAGGAATTTGCCCTGCGCGGATTCGGGCGTCCACAGGTTCGCGCTGTGCGCCGCGGCGGTGTAAACGATAGCGTTGACCGGCTGCGGCGGCAGCTTCATCTGCTGTTTCACCTGCGCGAGCTGCTTATCGAATTCGGCGATGCGCGCGGTGGCCTGCTTCTCCTGCCCGGTGATGGTCCCGAGCTGGGTCAGCAATGTCTGCCAGCTTTTGTCGTCGTAATTAATGACCAGCGTCGGGGCGATAGCCGACAGCTGATCGTACAGCGCCAGCGCCGAATCACCGCCGGTGGCGCTAATCAGAATCAGATCCGGCATTTGTGCGGCCACGGCTTCGGCGCTCGGTTCGCCGATATAAAGGCGGCTCAGTTTGCGCGTTTTCGCGATATCGCCCCACTGGCGCATAAAGCCCTGCGCATCCGCCACGCGGTTGTTCGGCGTGGTTGCGCCGCTGGCAATGACCGGCGCGTCAATCGCCAGCAGGGAGCCGGTGAGGGTCACGCTGGTGGAGACAATGCGCGTCGGTTTGCTCTCAAGGGTGTGGGTACCCTGGCTGTCGCTCACCTGACGCGGCCAGTCGGCGGCGGTGGCTGAGGTTAGTCCTAAAACAAAAAGTCCTGCTAAAAGCAGGGCGTTACGACAAACAGCGGGGAGTTTCACAAAGTGGCATCCTGTTTTCGTTGAAGTTAATGCTTCTCATTTTCATGAATGCGCCGAAGGGATGCAAGCGATAGTCGCACAAGATGCGCTGTCGGCGGTTGACACCGTCGCGCTCACCGATTAGGTTAGCCATCGAAAATATAAATGATAACTATTCGTAATGCGTTTATCGTTTAAGGAGGATGATATGGATACGTCATTGGCTGAGGAAGTTCAGCACACCGCGACCACGCTGCAATCAGACAGCTTTTTCTTTATGTCGCCTTATCGCAGTTTCACCACGTCAGGCTGTTTTGCCCGCTTTTCTGAATCCGCCGTCGGCGGCGACGATCCGACTGGTGCCTTCCAGCAAAAACTGGCGCAGGCCTTCCGACAGGCCAAAGCCCAGGGGATAACGCACCCGATTATGGTCGGCGCGATCCCATTCGATACCCGCAAACCGTCGTCACTGTTTATTCCGCAAAGCTGGCAAACCTTCTCGCGCCCGGCGCGACAGAAATCCGCGCGCTACCTTCCCGGCGCCCAGGAGCTGACCGTCACGAAGCGCACCGAAATCCCATCGCAGCCGATTTTCGAAGAGATGGTGGCCCGCGCCGCCGCGCTCACCGCCACGCCGCAGGTGAATAAAGTGGTGCTCTCGCGCCTGATTGATATCGCCGCCGATCAGAAGATCGACAGCGGGGCTCTGCTTGAGCGTCTGATTGCGCAAAACCCGGCCAGCTTTAACTTCCACGTGCCGCTCGAAGACGGCGGCGTGCTGCTCGGCGCCAGCCCAGAGCTGCTGCTGCGCAAAGAGGGGGCGCATTTTAGCTCCCTGCCGCTGGCCGGTTCCGCGCGTCGTCAGCCGGACGATATGCTGGACCGCGAAGCCGGGAACAAACTGCTGGCCTCGGAAAAAGATCGTCACGAGCACGACCTGGTGACCCAGGCGATGAAAACTGTGCTCGAAACGCGCAGTCACCATCTGACCATGCCTTCCTCGCCGCAGCTGGTGACCACACCGACGCTCTGGCATCTGGCGACGCCGGTCGAAGGCGAAGCGCGCGAGAACGAAAATGCCCTGACGCTGGCCTGCCTGCTGCACCCAACGCCTGCCCTGAGCGGCTTCCCGCATCAGGCGGCGAAACAGCTGATTGCTGAACTTGAGCCGTTCGATCGCGAACTGTTCGGCGGCATCGTCGGCTGGTGCGACAGCGAAGGCAACGGCGAGTGGGTCGTCACCATCCGCTGCGCGCGCATTCATGAAAAAACGGTTCGCCTGTTCGCGGGCGCGGGCATCGTCCCGGCCTCTTCGCCGGTCGGCGAGTGGCGCGAAACCGGGGTGAAACTTTCCACCATGCTCAACGTTTTTGGCCTGCACTGAGGAATCATCATGACCCTTCCCTTTACCCGCTGGCCCGAAGATTTTGCCCGGCGCTACCGTGAAAAAGGCTACTGGCAGGATCTGCCCCTGACCGACATTTTGACCCGCCACGCCGGCCGCGACGCGACGGCGATTATCGACGGCGAGCGCCAGTTCACCTATCGCCAGTTCCATCAGGCGGTCAACAATCTGGCGTGCGCATTGCAGGCGCAGGGCGTCAAGCGCGGCGAGACGGCGCTGGTGCAGCTCGGCAATGTCGCCGAGTTTTACATCACCTTCTTCGCGCTCCTGCAAGTGGGCGTCGCGCCCGTCAATGCCCTGTTCAGCCATCAGCGCAGCGAGCTGAACGCCTACGCCACGCAGATTGAACCGGCGCTGCTGATTGCCGACAGGCAGCACGCCCTGTTTGCGGGCGATGATTTCCTCAATACCTTTGTCGACCAGCACCGCTCCGTGCGCGTGGTGCTGCTGCGCGGTGATACGGGCGAACACGCCCTGGAAGCGGCGATAGCGCGCCCGGCGGATAACTTTATCGCCAGCCCAACGCCCGCCGACGAAGTGGCGTTTTTCCAGCTCTCCGGCGGCAGCACCGGCACGCCGAAGCTAATCCCGCGCACCCACAATGACTACTACTACAGCATTCGCCGCAGCAACGAGATTTGCGCCATCAACAGCCAGACGCGCTACCTGAACGCGCTGCCTGCCGCGCATAACTACGCGATGAGTTCCCCTGGCTCGCTGGGCGTGTTCCTTGCGGGCGGCTGCGTGGTGCTGGCGAATGATCCAAGCGCGACGCTCTGTTTTCCCCTGATTGAAAAACATCAGATCAACGTCACCTCGCTGGTGCCACCGGCGGTCAGCCTGTGGTTGCAGGCGATTGCCGAAGGAGCGGGCAACGCCCAGCTCGCATCGCTGGCATTGTTGCAGGTGGGCGGGGCGCGCTTGTCTGCGACCCTTGCCGCGCGGATCCCGGCGGAGATCGGCTGCCAGCTGCAGCAGGTGTTTGGCATGGCGGAAGGGCTGGTGAACTACACCGCGCTTGACGATTCGCCGGAAAAAATCATGAACACCCAGGGCCGTCCGATGTGTCCGGACGACGAAGTGTGGGTGGCGGATGAGCACGGTAATCCGCTGCCGCGCGGCGAAGTCGGACGCCTGATGACGCGCGGTCCGTACACCTTCCGCGGCTATTTTAAAAGCCCGGAGCACAACGCCAGCGCCTTTGACGCCGACGGCTTCTACTGCTCCGGCGATCTGATCGCCATCGACGAACAGGGCTACATCACCGTTCAGGGGCGAGAGAAAGATCAGATCAACCGCGGGGGCGAGAAGATCGCCGCCGAAGAGATCGAAAACCTGCTCCTGCGCCACGAGGCGGTGATCCATGCGGCGCTCGTCAGCATGGAAGACAGCCTGCTGGGCGAGAAAAGCTGCGCGTATCTGGTGGTGAAAACCCCGCTGCGGGCGGTGGACGTGCGGCGTTTTCTGCGTGAGCAGGGCGTGGCGGATTTCAAGCTGCCGGATCGCGTGGAGAGCGTGGATGCGCTGCCGCTGACGCCGGTAGGAAAAGTGGACAAGAAACAATTGCGCCTGTGGCTGGCCGAACGCGCCCAGGGCTGAGGAGTGAAACATGGCAATCCCAAAATTAACCGGTTATGCGCTGCCAACGGCGGCCGAACTGCCGAACAACAAAGTGAGCTGGGCGTTTGAACCGGAGCGCGCGGCGCTGCTGATCCATGACATGCAGGAATACTTCCTCAACTTCTGGGGCGATAACTGCCCGATGATGGAGCAAGTCGTGGCGAACATCGCTGCGCTTCGCGAGTACTGCAAAAAGCACAATATTCCGGTCTATTACACCGCCCAGCCGAAAGAGCAGAGCGATGAAGATCGCGCCCTGCTGAACGACATGTGGGGACCGGGCCTGACGCGTTCTCCGGAGCAGCAGCGCATTGTCGCCGAACTGGCCCCTGACGAAGCCGATACCGTGCTGGTGAAGTGGCGCTACAGCGCGTTCCACCGCTCGCCGCTGGAGCAGATGCTCAAAGAGACGGGCCGTAATCAGCTGCTGATCACCGGTGTTTATGCCCATATCGGCTGCATGACCACCGCCACCGATGCGTTTATGCGCGACATCAAACCGTTCTTCATCGCCGATGCGCTGGCCGATTTCAGCCGCGAAGAGCACCTGATGTCCCTCAACTACGTGGCGGGCCGTACCGGTCGCGTGGTGATGACCGACGAACTGCTGCCGTCCGTACCGGCAAGCAAAGAGGCCCTGCGCTCGGTGGTGTTGCCGCTGCTGGATGAATCCGACGAGCCGATGGATGACGAGAACCTGATCGACTACGGTCTGGACTCTGTGCGCATGATGGCCCTCGCCGCCCGCTGGCGCAAAGTGCATGGTGATATCGACTTTGTGATGCTGGCGAAAAATCCGACCATTGATGCCTGGTGGGCGCTGCTCTCCCGCGAGGTGAAGTGATGGCCGGGTTTGATTTCACGGGTAAAACCGTCTGGGTGACCGGGGCCGGAAAGGGCATCGGTTACGCCACGGCGCAGGCTTTTGCTGAGGCGGGCGCGCGGGTGACTGGTTTTGATCTCGCGTTCCCGGAGGAGGATTACCAGTTCTCCACTGAAGTGCTGAACGTAGCGGATGCGACCCAGGTGAGCGACGTCTGCGGGCGCGTGCTGGCGACAGTCGAGCGCCTCGACGTGCTGGTTAACGCGGCAGGGATTTTGCGCATGGGCGCGACGGATCAGCTCTCGCAGGAGGACTGGCAGCAGACTTTTGCCGTCAACGTCGGCGGGGCGTTTAACCTGTTCCAGCAGACCATGGGCCAGTTCCGCCGTCAGCAGGGCGGGGCGATTGTCACCGTCGCGTCTGACGCGGCGCACACCCCGCGCATCGGCATGAGCGCGTACGGTGCATCGAAAGCGGCGCTGAAAAGCCTGGCGCTGACCGTCGGGCTAGAGCTGGCAGGCAGCGGCGTGCGTTGCAATATTGTCTCTCCGGGGTCGACGGATACGGACATGCAGCGCACCCTGTGGGTGAGCGATGACGCCGAGCAGCAGCGCATTCGCGGCTTTGGCGAGCAGTTTAAGCTCGGTATTCCGCTCGGCAAGATTGCGCGTCCGCATGAAATTGCCAACACCATTCTGTTCCTCGCCTCGGATCTGGCCAGCCACATCACGCTGCAGGATATTGTGGTCGACGGCGGCTCAACCCTGGGGGCGTAAATGATCTGGAAACGTCATTTGTCCCTTGAAGAGCTGAACGCCACCAGTCTGAACACCATGGTGGCGCATCTGGGGATGGTTTACACCCGCATCGGTGACGATACCCTCGAAGCCGAAATGCCGGTGGATGCGCGGACGCATCAGCCGTTTGGTCTGCTGCACGGCGGGGCCTCGGCGGCGCTGGCGGAGACGCTCGGTTCGATGGCCGGTTTTCTGATGACCCGCGACGGGCAAAACGTGGTGGGAACGGAGTTGAATGCCACCCATCATCGCGCCGTGTCGCAGGGCAAGGTGCGCGGCGTGTGCCAGCCGTTGCACCTGGGGCGGCAGAACCAGAGCTGGGAGATTGTGGTGTTCGACGAGCAGGGACGGCGGTGTTGTACCTGTCGGTTGAGTACGATGGCGTTGGGGTAGGTTTTGTACCCGCGTGTTTGTCGGGTGGCGGCTGCGCCTTACCCGACCTACAAAATCCCCGAATGTAGGCCCGGTAAGCGTTAGCGCCACCGGGCAATCCCCCCGCGAAGGTGATCTCCGTAACAATGTCGCGTAAATATCTGGTTTGACCACGCATTATTGAGTTTCAAAGTTGTTAAATTTTAAGCCGTGATCTAGAAACAAAATGTAACATCTCACTGTTTCACGCTAACGGAAAACAACTATGAACAACTCAGGGAAATACCTCATCTGGGCCGTGCTCTCCGTTGTGGGCGCATTCGCTCTGGGCTATATCGCCCTCAATCGTGGTGAACAGATCAATGCGCTATGGATTGTCGTCGCTTCCGTCTGCATTTATCTGATCGCGTATCGTTTTTATGGCCGTTTTATTGCCGACAAAGTGCTGGCGGTCGACGGCACGCGCATGACGCCTGCAGTTCGTCATAACGACGGGCTGGACTATGTGCCTACCGATAAAAAAGTGCTGTTCGGTCACCACTTCGCCGCGATTGCCGGGGCGGGGCCGTTGGTCGGGCCGGTGCTGGCCGCACAGATGGGCTATCTGCCTGGGATGATCTGGATCCTCGCGGGCGTGGTGCTGGCCGGTGCGGTGCAGGACTTCATGGTGCTGTTTGTCTCCACCCGCCGCGACGGGCGCTCGCTCGGCGAGCTGGTGAAAGAGGAGATGGGCGCCACGGCCGGGGTGATCGCGCTGATCGCCACCTTTATGATCATGGTGATCATTCTGGCGGTGCTGGCGATGATCGTGGTGAAAGCGCTGACCCACAGTCCGTGGGGAACCTACACCGTGGCCTTCACCATTCCGCTGGCGATTTTCATGGGGATCTACATTCGCTATATCCGCCCAGGGCGTATCGGTGAAGTGTCGGTCATCGGGCTGTTCTTCCTGGTCTTCGCGATTATCTCCGGCGGCTGGGTGGCGGAAAGCCCAACCTGGGCGCCGTACTTTGACTTTACCGGCGTGCAGCTGACCTGGATGCTGGTGGGCTACGGTTTTGTGGCGGCGGTACTGCCGGTCTGGCTGCTGCTGGCCCCGCGCGATTACCTCTCTACGTTCCTGAAAATCGGCACCATTGTCGGTCTGGCGATCGGCATTCTGATCATGCGTCCGACGCTGACCATGCCAGCTCTGACCAAATTCATCGACGGCACCGGCCCGGTCTGGACCGGCAACCTGTTCCCGTTCCTGTTTATCACCATTGCCTGCGGGGCGGTGTCTGGCTTCCACGCGTTGATTGCTTCCGGGACTACGCCGAAAATGCTGGCCAATGAAAATCAGGCCTGCCTGATAGGCTACGGCGGCATGTTGATGGAGTCCTTCGTGGCGATTATGGCGCTGGTCTCGGCCTGCATCATCGATCCGGGCGTGTACTTTGCGATGAACAGCCCGATGGCGGTACTGGCTCCGGCCGGAACCGTTGACGTGGTGGCCTCTGCGGCACAGGTGGTGAGCGGCTGGGGCTTCGCGATTACCCCGGAAACCCTGACCCACATTGCGAACGAAGTGGGCGAGCAGTCGATTATCTCCCGTGCGGGCGGTGCGCCGACGCTGGCGGTAGGGATGGCGTATATCCTTCACGGCGCGCTCGGCGGGCTGATGGATGTGTCGTTCTGGTATCACTTCGCGATTCTGTTCGAAGCGCTGTTCATCCTCACGGCGGTCGATGCCGGGACGCGTGCGGCGCGCTTTATGCTCCAGGATTTGCTGGGGGTGATCTCCCCGAATCTGAAGCGCACCGATTCCCTGCCCGCCAACCTGCTGGCAACGGCGCTGTGCGTGCTGGCGTGGGGTTATTTCCTTCATCAGGGGGTCGTGGATCCGCTCGGTGGGATTAACACCCTGTGGCCGCTGTTCGGTATCGCCAACCAGATGCTGGCCGGCATGGCGCTGATGCTTTGCGCGGTCGTGCTGTTCAAGATGAAACGCCAGCGTTACGCGTGGGTGGCACTGCTGCCGACGGCGTGGCTGCTGATCTGTACGCTCACCGCGGGCTGGCAGAAAGCGTTTAGCCCGGATAATAAAGTTGGCTTCCTCGCCATTGCCAATAAGTTCCAGGCGATGATCGACAGCGGCAAAATCCCGATGCAGTACACGGAGTCACAGCTCTCGCAACTGGTGTTTAACAACCGTCTGGATGCCGGGCTGACCATCTTCTTTATGGTGGTGGTTGTGGTGCTGGCGTTGTACTCTCTGAAGACCGCGCTGGCGGCGCTGAAAGAAGACAAGCCGACCGCGAAAGAGACGCCATACGAGCCGATGCCGCAAAATCTGGAAGAGATTGTGACGCAGGCGAAAGGGGCGCATTAACCATTATCACTCACCCCTCACCCCGGCCCTCGCCCCATAGGGGAGAGGGTGAAAACCGCACCGAGCAGTCCCCTCTCCCCTATGGGGAGAGGGTTAGGGTGAGGGGTAAGGGGACAACACGAGAATCAACCATGTTCGATACCCTATCCAAAGCAGGGAAATACCTCGGCCAGGCGGCCAAAATGATGATCGGTGTGCCGGATTACGACAACTATGTTGAGCATATGCGCGTCACGCATCCGGACCAGACGCCGATGACCTACGAGGAGTTTTTCCGCGATCGTCAGGACGCCCGTTACGGCAGCAAAGGCGGGGCGAAGTGCTGTTAACCCTCTTTCGGGAAGTAAAGGCTGATTTGTTCCTGGGTGCAGCCGTAAATGGCGGCCAGCTTTTCGCGGGTACGTTTTTGCGGGCGGGAGTCCAGCGCTTCGAGCTGTGAAACGGCGGACTGGCTGATGCCCAGTTTGTCGGCCACTTCCTGCTGGGACAGGCCGCGCAGAATGCGCCAGGCAGCCTGCAGGCTGACGTTTTCGTAAGTCATGATGCTGCAGACGTCATTTGGCAATCCAACGCCATCGTCGGTGCCGCTCTCCTTATCAATTCTCTCCCAGTCATCTTCATTTTCGTCGTCGTACTCAGCGGTTTGCAGAAGCATACGGAAATAGTCGGCGTAAGGGATGACGGCGTACTGCGGGTTCCCGTCCGCATCAGCGATAAATTGTACATCCATAGGGGGCATTCTCCTCGTGAAGATAAGTTGTCGTCGTGCGTCGCTTAACCGCGATGAGATAGCACTCATTTCGCGATTCGCCTTGCATCAAAAAGATAACGCGGTATTCACCGACTCTGAGGCGATAGTACTCGCCAGGCATCGTCAGTTTTTTAATGTCCAAATATGGCGAGTTTTGATTCGCTATCGCGTTTAACTTTTCCTGAATCCTTTTTTGCGAAAGAGAATCAAGTTTGGCTAAATCTTTTTTCGCCGGTCTGGACCAAATAACCCTCATCTGTGACGTCACTCTACACCCCTTCGAATTATAAGGAAATAATAAGACTATTAGACAAATTCCGAATTTCTTATACGTCACTCTAGAGCGCGGGATTTGACGGCGAAAGGGGCAAAACGAAGGGTGTCGAGGCGGCTCGCAAGCGCCTCTGTCAGGCGACAGAGGCGTGCAAAAAATGTGGAAGCAGGCTTCAGGCGTTTAACCCTCCATCCACGTCCAGACCGGTGCCGGAGATCTGCCCGGCGGCAGGGCTTGCCAGGAAGGTGACCGCCGCCGCGATATCTTCCGGCTGGCCGTAATGACCGGTGGCAATCAGCTGGCGCTGAGAGTCGGCCTGTTCGCCATCTTCCGGGTTCATGTCGCTGTTGGTCGGGCCGGGATGGACCAGATTGACGGTGATCCCGCGCGGACCCAGATCGCGGGCCAGACCGCGAGTCAGGGAGTTAAGCGCCGATTTGGTCATGGAGTAGACGGAGATTCCCGGCTGGGCGACGCGGTTGGCGAGACAGCTGCCGATATTGATGATGCGCCCGCCGTCAGAGAGATGAACGAGTGCGGCCTGGGTGGCGATGACCACACCGCGGATGTTGACGTTGATCAGGGCGTCGATGTCCGCCAGCGTCATGGACTCCAGCGGGCCGCCGCGCGCAATCCCGGCATTGTTGACCAGAATATCCAGCCCACCCAGGGTTCGCGCCGCATGAGTCACGGCATCCTGAATGGCCTGGGCGCTGGCGCTGTCAGCCTGAATCGCCTCGCTGTGACGCCCAAGTGCGGCGATCTCATCGGCGACGGCCTGAGCTTTGTCGGCGGATTTTTCATACGTAATAACCACGTCAGCCCCGGCCCGGGCTAATGACAGCGCAATCGCACGCCCCAAACCACGACTGGCGCCGGTAACCAGCGCCTTCTTACCCGTTAAATCAATCTGCATGATGACCTCGTTGAGAGTGGTGAGAATCATCATTAGGTATAGACGGTCGGGGCGATTAGCGGCTGAAGTTTTCCACCTTCACCAGCGCAGCGTAAAGCGTCTCAGGCGTGAGGGTCACCGGCAGGAAGTGGATCGACTCCACCGGGCGCAGCGTATGGGCGATCACCTTATCCAGCTCGGCGCGATTGTGGATATCCACGTCCAGTTCACGCAGGGTTGTCGGCAGATGAAAACGCTGATACGCCGCGATTAACTGCGTGAGAACGTCGTCCTGACCGAGCAGGGCGCTCTGCACCAGGATGCCGTAGGCGACTTTGGTGCCGTGGAGGAATTTGTCAGTCTGCGGCAGGACCGTTAATCCGTTGTGTACCGCATGCGCGGCGGCCACGCGGGTGTAGCGCTCGCCCAGCCCGCCGACCATCCCGCCACCGGCGATAATGGCATCGACCACATCGCGAAACGCCTGCGACTGCTCGCCACGAGCCTGATCCGCCAGCGCCTGTTCGCTGCTCTCCAGCAGCACGTCGCGGATCGCCAGCGCGCCGTTGATGCCGAGTCGCACCGTCAGAGACAGCTCTTCCGGTTTTGGGGCCAGCACCACCGCTTCGTACCATTTCGCCAGCGTATCGCCGATCCCTGCCAGCAGATACTCCGCCGGGGCGTTGAGGATAATTTGCGGCTCGACCAGCACCAGGAAGTTGGCGTCATCGAAAATCTCAAACTGCAGCGCCTGACCGGCGTCGTTGTACCACACGGAGAGCGGCGTCCAGGCCGCGCAGGTAGCGGCAATCGTTGGAATGCCGACGAATGGCGCATTCAGTCGACGCGCCACCGCTTTGACCGTGTCGAGCACCGCGCCGCCGCCCACGCCGATCACCACGCTGACGTCCGTACCCGATTCATTCACCAGATGGGTGACATCGCGCTCGCTGCAGTGGCCTTTAAACAGCAGATGCTTCGCCCCAGGCGCGTTGAAACTCTCCGGCAGGAACGGACGGGCACCGTCGATGGCGCGTTCGCCGTAGATCCATACCGCGCGGGAAAGCTGCTCCGGGGTGAAGAAATCGTTCAGGCGCGCGAGGCTGCCGCTGTGGGAGAAATAGTTTGCCGGGCCGGGTACGACGCGAATATCAGTGTTGCTCATGAGGGTGTCCTTTTTGCGAAGCGCTAACCCGATGTTATGTCTGGACATCCGGATGGCTAATAATATTTCGCTTTATCTTATGCCTTTTCACTCGTTGCCAGTCAACCCCAGCTGTGAAAAATTCCATAAATCAAAATATTAAATGAGAAGGAATGACAGCGGATGGGTTCCAGTCGCCTTGAGATGCGCGGTATCAGCCTGGCCTTTTCCGGCTTTCAGGCGCTGTCACGTGTGGATTTCACCCTGACGGGCGGATCCGTCCATGCGCTGACGGGGGCCAACGGGGCGGGAAAATCAACGCTGATGGCGGTGCTCTGCGGTACGCATGACCACTACGAGGGTGAAATCAGCATTAACAATCAGCCAGTGGGCATCCGCGAGCCGCTGGACGCCAAACAGCTGGGGATTCACCTGGTGCAGCAGGAAGTGGACGTGGCGCTGATCCCGGGGCTTAGCATCGCGGAAAACATCATGCTCGATAATCTGGCGCAGCCGGGCCATCGCTATCGCTGGCGTGCGATTCGCGAGCAGGCGCAGCAGGCCCTGGCGCAGCTGGATGTCTCCCTCAACGTCCGTCGTTCCATCGATAGCTGCACCCTTGCCGAAAAGCAGCAAATTCTGCTGGCGCGAGCCCTGTCTCACCACTGCCGTTTTCTGATCCTTGATGAACCCACCGCTCCGCTGGACGCCCACGAAAGCGAGCGTCTGTTCGCGGTGGTCCGTCGCCTGCAACAGCAGGGCATCGGGGTGGTGTTTATCTCCCATCGCATTCACGAGCTGAAAGCCATCTGCGACACCTTAACGGTGCTGCGCGACGGCAAGCTGATTGAGTCCGGCCCGATGGCGTCGCTCTCGGGCGAAGCCATCGTCGAGAAGATGCTCGGCCACGAGCTGAGCGATATCTACCCGCCAGCGAGGCCGCCGCACAGCGACGAAACCCTGCTGCGCGTGGAAGGACTGCACGACGAAGCGCTGCTGAAAGATATCTCTCTGCACCTGCGCAAAGGCGAAATTCTGGGTATCGCAGGGCTTGCCGGAGCGGGGAAAACCGAGCTGTGCAAAGCGCTGTTTGGCGCCTCGAAAAGCCGGGTCGACAGCGGAGAGTTAAATCATCAGGCATGGAAACCGCGCGATCCGGCGGATTCCGTGCTGCGCGGGCTGGCGCTGGTGCCGGAAGAGCGGCGCAAAGAGGGCATTTTTATCGACGAGCCAGTGAGCATGAATCTGGCCGTCAGCGCGGATAACAGCTTCTCGCGCTGGAGCCTGTTTGGTCATCGTCAGGCGTGGCGTTGGGCCGAAGAGGTGATCGCTCGCGTCGGCGTGCGGGCGCGCGGGCCGGGGCAGGTTCTGCGCCGTTTGTCGGGCGGGAATCAGCAGAAAGTGGCGATTGGCAAATGGCTGCGCGGTAACGCCAGCGTACTGATTTTTGACGAGCCGACCAAAGGCGTGGACGTGAAGGCCAAAACCGATCTGTTCCAGCTGATCGACGGTCTGGCGCGCGAAGGCAAAGGGGTGATCTATGCCTCGGGCGAATTCGCCGAGCTGGTAGGGTTGTGCGACCGCATCTGCGTGCTGTGGGACGGGAAGATCGTGGCGGAGATCGCCGGGGCCGAGGCCCGCGAAGAGACATTACTTTATTATTCAACCGGAGGTACGGCGTCGTGAGCAAGGCCCTTTCAGTGAATGCGACGGCGTCGGGCCGTCAGCAGTTTTTCGATTTTCTCTACAAATGGGGCATGTTGCTGACCGTGGTCGCGCTGGTGGCGATTTTTGGCATCGCGTCGGACAACTTCCTCGACCCGTTCAACATCATCAATATCCTGCGATCGATCGCCATTGTGACGGTGATTGCGATTGGGGTGTCGATCTCGCTGACCGTCGGCGGGTTTGATCTCTCCGTTGGTTCAACGGCGTCGCTGGCAAATGCGCTGGTGATTTCGCTCTTCGTCTGGCACGGCTTCGGCACCACCGAATCGATTCTGATCACCCTGGCCCTCTGTACGCTGGTCGGGCTGTTTAACGCTTTCCTGATTGTCATTCTGCGCATTCCGGACATGCTGGCGACCCTTGCCAGTCTGTTTGTGATCCAGGGCGTGGCGATGACCTACAGCTACGGTGGCTCCATTACCGAAAACATGGTGCTGCCGAGCGGCGACATGGCCGAAGGGACCATTCCGGCGGCGTTTGGCCTGCTCGGCCAGGTGCCGACCATCGTGATCATCATGCTGGTGGTGACGGTGCTGGCGCAGCTCGGGCTATCGCTGACCACCCACGGGCGACGTATGTACGCCATCGGCGGCAACCCGGAAGCGGCGCGCCTGTCCGGCATTCGCACTACGCGTTACAAAGTGGCGGCGTATGTGATCGCCTCTCTGCTGGCCGGGTTAGGCGGGATTTTGCTGGCGTCACGCATTGGATCGTCGCAGGTGAATGCGGGCGGCGGGTATTTGATGGACGCTGTGGCCGCAGCGTGGATTGGCTTCTCGCTCGCCGGTTCCGGCAAGCCCAACGCGCTGGGGACGCTGGTCGGGGCGGTGATTTTAGGCGTGCTCTCCAACGGGCTGGTGATGCTCTCGGTTCCGTATTACGCGATGGACATTATAAAAGGGCTGGTGCTGGCAGTGGCGCTGGCGATGACCTACATACAAAAACGTTAAAACTTAACAACACAACGGGATAACAGAATGAAAAAAATCGCACTCTCTTTAGCGGCGCTGGGATTATTGACGGCATTGCCAGGCTACGCGGCGACGCCTGCACCGGTTCCGGCGGCCATTGCCAACCATGAAGGCCCGATTCGTATCGCGGTGATCCGCAACCTCGGCTCAGACGACAACACCACGCAGTTTGTCTCGGGCGCGATTCAGGAAGGGAAAAAGCTCGGCTTTAAAGTCAGCACCTTTTTAAGCAACGGCGACGACGCCAAATTCCAGGATTTCGTTAACCAGGCCATCAGCCAGAAGTATGACGGGATCATCCTCTCTCAGGGCCGCGACCCGTACTCCACGGCGCTGGTGAAAAAAGCGGTCGATGCCGGGATCAAAGTGGCGGTGTTCGATACCGCCGTTAACGGTGAAATTCCGGGCGTGACCGTCACCCAGCAGGATGACGCCTCCCTGACCAATCTCTCCTTCGGCCAGTTGGCGAAAGATTTCAACGGCAAAGCCAATATCATCAAGCTGTGGGTCGCGGGCTTCCCGCCGATGGAGCGTCGTCAGGCGGCGTATCAGGAATTGCAAAAGCAGTATCCGGGCATCAAAGAGCTGGAGTCTATTGGCGCGGTATCGTCTGACGTGCAGGGCGACACGGCGAACAAAGTCGGAGCCGTGCTGGCGAAATACCCGAAAGGCCAGATCGATGCGATCTGGGGCACCTGGGACGCCTTCAGCCAGGGCGCTTATAAGGCGCTCAAAGAGAACGGTCGCACCGAGATCAAACTCTATAGCATCGATATTTCGAATCAGGATCTGCAGCTGATGCGCGAATCCGGCAGCCCGTGGAAAGTGAGCGTGGCGGTCGATCCTAAGCTGATTGGGGCGACTAACGTGCGTCTGATCGCCAATAAGATCGCGGGCGAAACCACGCCTGCGACCTACGACTTTAAAGCGGCGGCGATCCCGCAGGCGCTGCTGGCGGCCCAGCCGGGTGCAGTGAACGTGGCGTCGCTCGGGAAAATCATTCCGGGCTGGGGTCAGACCGAAGATTTTATCGCGCCGTGGTTTGCGACTCTCGAAGCCAAGAGCAAGTAACATTGCCCGGTGGCGCTGCGCTTACCGGGCCTACAACAAAACGTAGGCCGGATAAGGCGTAGCCGCCATCCGGCAAAAGGAACGGATATGTCCTCTCAATTACCTCGCCCTGACTACAGCCGCAATATGCGTCTGATCGGCCACAGCGATCAGGGCGGTCGCCCGGACGGCGTGCAGCTCATGGTACATCGCGGCTTTGCTTATATCGGCCACATGGTGTCGCAGGGCTTTTCCATCGTCGACGTGCGCGACCCGAAAAACCCGAAAGCAGCGGGCTACGTGCCTGCGCCGTCGGGGACCTGGAACGTGCATCTGCAGGCCCACGACGATCTGCTGCTGGTCATTAACGCCCGCGATCTGTTTGCCGACGCCCGTTTTGCCGATGAAAAGGTCTATTACACCCGCCAGGTCGGCCACACCGTCAGCGACGTGCAGGACAAAGGCTGGAGCGCAGGGCTGCGGATTTTCGATATCTCTACGCCGGACAAACCGCGTGAAATCAGCTTCCTGTCTCTCGACGGGATCGGCATTCACCGCATCTGGTACGTCGGCGGGCGCTGGGCCTATGTCTCGGCGCTGATCGACGGCTTTACCGACTACATTTTCCTGACCATCGATCTGGCCGATCCGCGTAAACCGGAGGTGGCGGGCCGCTGGTGGTTACCGGGGATGAATCAGGCGGATGGCGAAGAGCCGACCTGGCCGGAAGGTAAACGCCACGCCCTGCATCACGCCATTATCGCGGGCGAAACCGCCTACGGCAGCTGG
This sequence comes from Lelliottia sp. JS-SCA-14, assembly GCF_035593345.1. Lineage (NCBI taxonomy): Bacteria > Pseudomonadati > Pseudomonadota > Gammaproteobacteria > Enterobacterales > Enterobacteriaceae > Lelliottia > Lelliottia sp. JS-SCA-14. The sequence goes on from NZ_CP141606.1 coordinate 1,397,306, forward strand.
CGCGACGGCGGTTTAACTCTGCTGGATGTGAAGGACAGAACCCAGCCGAAGCTGATTAGCCATCGCAACTGGAGCCCGCCGTTTGGCGGCGGAACCCACACCGCGCTGCCGCTCCCGGACCGGGATCTGCTGGTGGTACTCGACGAAGCGGTGCTTGATAATCAGGAAGACGGCGAAAAGCTGATCTGGCTGTTTGATATCCGCGAGCCGTCGAACCCGGTCAGTATTTCGACCTTCCCGCAGCCGGATGAAACGGATTACGTGGCAAAAGGCGCACACTTCGGGCCGCATAATCTGCACGAAAACCGGCCTGGGAGTTTTATCAGCTCGACGCTGATTTTCGCGACGTATCAGAATGCGGGCGTGCGCGCGTACGACATTTCAAACCCGTACCGCCCGGTGGAAACCGGTGCGCTGGTGCCCGCCGCACCGGCAAAAATGATGGACACGCGGCCGAATCGCCCGCAGGTGATTCAGTCATGCGATGTGTTCGTGGATGCGCAGGGGATCATTTACAGCACCGATTACAACGGCGGATTGTCGGTGATTGAGTATTTGGGGTAATCGTAGCGGACGGGTTTTGTAGGCCGGGTAAGGCGAAGCCGCCACCCGGCAACAAATTCAACTGTACTGACGTACCCGCGCCACCAATTCTTCGGCGCTGTCGATACGGTCGGCGATCACAATCAACGCTCTGCCGAGGGTAATGGCGTGACGCAGGCATTCGTGGCACATCGCCTCGTCGGCAATGGTATCGATATCCGCCACGTGCGACAGCCCTACGCTGCGGCGAATCAGCTCCGTACCGCAAAAACCAATCGCATCGGTCCAGACTTTTTTCAGAAACTCAGAGGCATAGCCGGGCGCGCTGAGGGCGGCATCGCGGGTTTTTTCACGCGCCAGCGCCTGGAAGCGTTCGGCAAAGGTGTTCCACAGCTCCTGAATATCCGTCAGGCGCTGCTCGCGGGCGGCAGCCGCATCACGGATCCCCAGATGCCCCGGCAGACCGCAGAAGTTCAGCAGCAGATTGCCGATGGCGGTGCCGATATCAAACCCGATCGGGCCGTAATAACCGAACTCGGCGTCAATGGCCTTCAGGCTGTCTTGTGCGACAAAAATCGAGCCGCTGTGGATGTCGCCGTGCAGCAGGGCTTCGGCCTGCGAGAAGAAGCGGTGTTTGAGGGACGCGACGGCGATTTTCAGGCGATCGTCATTGCGCAGGGCGGAAACGTCCGCCTCCAGCTCGGCCGGATAGTTATTGCGCTCGTGGATCTGGTACGGATCGTTAAAGAACAGGTCTTCGGTGATCTCGCACATCTCCGGATTGATGTATTTCGCCACCTGCGCTTTTTTGGCGTGCGGGTGCAGGTAAAAGTCGCTGGTGTGGAACAGGGTGTGGGCCAGATATTCCCCCAGCTGGCGCGAAGCCTGCGGGTAATACGCGCCGCTAATCAGTTCGCCGCGCCAGATTTTGTGGCTGGAGAGATCTTCCATCACCATCACCGCCAGTTCCGGGTCGTAGTGGTGAATTTTTACCGTGTGTTGCGGGCTGTGCTGATAGTGCTCGACCAGGGTCTGCGCTTCAAGACGGGCGCGATCCAGCGTCAGCGGCCAGGACTCGCCGACGCAGCGCACATAGGGCAGCGCCTGCTTGACGATGATGCGGCTCACGCCCTCGGCATCAAAAATTTTAAACACCAGATTGAGGTTGCCGTCGCCCACTTCCTGCGCCTCCACCAGCGATGATGGGTTATCGAGGCCGCCAAACTGCTTTGCATAGTCCACGGCATCCTGGGCGGTAAAGGTACGGTATTGCGACATTGCCTGTTCCTCATCAGTTCTGGTAATAAAGACATTTAGACGTCTATACATCTGAATTTTATCCTGACACAATGTGATACAACAACGCAACAGAGAATTAACGATATGCAGACATTACAGACGACCAGCCTGCGGGTGGCGGATAATCAGCTATTTATTCTCGACCAACAGGCGCTTCCGCAGGAGAAACGCTGGCTGGATGCCTCAACGGTAGAGGCGCTGGTCGGCCACATTCACGCCCTCCGGGTGCGCGGCGCGCCGCTGATCGGGCTCTCTGCCAGCCTGCTGTTGGCGCTGCTGGCTGAGTCAGGCAAAAGCCGCGACGAGCTGGCGCTGGCCCTTGAAACTCTGCGCGCGTCACGCCCGACGGCGGTGAATCTGATGAACAATCTCGACCGCATGAAGCAGGCGCTGGGGCAGGAGGATTTTGTTCCGGCGCTGACCGCTGAAGCTCTGCGTCTGATTGAGGAGGACAAACAGCTCTGTGATGCCATCGCCCGCGCGGGGAGCGAACTGGTAAAACCGGGAAGCCGTTTGCTGACTCACTGCAACACCGGTGGGCTGGCGACGGCGGGCGTCGGCACCGCGCTGGGGGTGATTGCGGTGGCGCATCAGCAGGGGAAAATCGCCAATGTCTGGGTGGATGAAACGCGTCCCCTGTTGCAGGGCGGCAGACTCACCGCCTGGGAGTTGGGCGAACTGGGCGTGCCGTATCAGCTGATCACCGATTCCATGGCCGCCAGCCTGATGGCGAAAGGGCTGGTGGATGCGGTGTGGGTCGGGGCGGATCGCATTGCTGCCAACGGCGATGTGGCGAACAAAATCGGGACTTACTCGCTGGCGGTGCTGGCGAAATTCCACGGTATTCCGTTCTACGTCGCGGCCCCGCAAACCACGCTGGACCCGAACTGTCCGAACGGTGAGGCGATCCCGATTGAGCAGCGTGCCGCCAGCGAAGTGACGGGCGTCGCCGGGAGTTTTGGTACGGTGCAGTGGGCTCCGGAAGAGGTGAAAGTCTACAACCCGGCGTTTGACGTTACGCCTGCGGCGCTGATCAGCGGGTGGGTGCTGGATACGGGCGTGGTGTGGCCGCACGAGGTGGCAGCAGGGAAATTCGCCTGAGTCCGGCTATCCTTTAAGGGCCTTCCCTGAAGAGGATCAAATCGTGACGCTTAATCCCGACACTGACTTAAAACTGGAACGCGTGGTGAATGCGCCACGCGACCTGCTGTGGCTGTGCTGGACAACGCCCGAGCACATCAAACAGTTCTTCATTCCTGTTCCGCATAAAGTGCTCGAGTGTGACCTCGACCTGCGCGTGGGCGGGCGTTTTAACACGGTTTTTGAGGTGGACGGCCAACGGATGGACAACAAAGGCGTCTTTCTGGAGATCGACCCGGGTAAGAAACTGGTCTTTACCGATGGCTATACGGAAGGCTGGAAACCTGCAGAACACCCGTTCATGACGGCGATTTTGTTGCTGGAAGATGTGGGGGAGGGGCAAACGCGGTATACCGCCATTGCGCGTCATCCCACGGCGGAAATCCGCGAGCAGCACGAGAAGATGGGCTTCCATGAAGGTTGGGGGATTGTGTTGGATCAGCTGGTGGTTTATGCGAATGGGTTGCCGCGCTGAATGTTGAGACCCCCTCTCCCTTGAGGGAGAGGGTTGGGGTGAGGGGGAAAATTACGTGATCATGTTCCAGACAGGTTTTCTCTCTTTTTGACTCTCATCTGGCGAATGATGGGATTCCCTTGTTCATCAAAATACCTCTCAGGCCAGATCACTTCCGGTGAAGTATTGAGTGCCTGAGCGATGAGCAATTCTCCTTTTGGCCATGGGCGACTGAGCGCATTTGCTAATGTCGATGATGAAAGCCCTGCTTGACGGGACAGTGCTGCGAGGCTGGTTCCGTGCTTCTTTAATGCAGCAATGATATCGGCAGTGTGCCAATTTTGATGGTTCATGGTGTTCTCCTTACATGTGTTTTGTAAGTGTTCAATTATCCCGTTTTGGGATAAAAACGCAATGAGAGGATATTCGATTTCAGGATATTTGTATGGAATCGGAACAATGGCCTCAGTTTACTCAGATGAATACCAGCGTGTTATCAATGCATTAAAGACTGCTCGCAAAGAGCGTGGAATCACTCAGGCGCAGCTTGCTGAGGCTTTGGGCAAACCGCAGTCATTTATTGCAAAAGTGGAAAGCGGTGAACGCCGACTTGATGTTGTGGAGTTTGTGCATTTGGCGAGGTTGGTTGGAGTTGAACCAACCAACGTAATTAATTCTATAAATAAAAATTAAAACGTGAGTCTTTATGTTAGAGAAAGCTTCCGAGTTACTAGAGAAATTTATAGAAATTGAGAGGCAAGAGCTCAGTAAAATCGATATGCCTCATATGCCTACATTAGGATCTGCGTATGAAGAAATTACCAAACAAGGCATTGATCAAGAATTTATTATCCCTAAAGGGTTAAATCTTAAAGTAGTTTCTGGATTTATCTCGATTAATGGTGAGATGCTACCTCAGCAAATTGATGGAATGTTAGTCTGTGGTGATGGAGCTCAATATGGGCGCACAACTCAATATATATATCCAATAGATCAAATTCTTTGTATATTTGAAGTTAAAAAGACATTGAATAAATCTGATTATATAGATGCGTTTGATCATCTTAGAGTTATTAGGCATAAATATTCGAAATACTTCGAATCCAAATTTCAAGATCCTGATTTCGAACCTGATATTTCTATAGCTAGTAAGCATTTTTCTCAAATAACGGGAAGAGAGTCACCTAGGTATTACAGTGATATTCATTCATTGTCCAAACCAGATGGGATATTATTTTATGCCTTAGTGCAAGAAAGTTTGGCTCCCTCAAGTATCATTCATGGATATGGCGGTTATGTAACAGAGTCTGGAATGAGGAATGCGTTTCTGGATATTATAACTGAGAAAAGTGAGGTTTCAGGGCATGGGTTAGGTGTTCCAAGCTTGCCAGCGTTAGTGACAACAAACAAAATTAGTATAGTGAAAGCTAATGGAATACCTTTCCTTGGGGTTAACAAAAATAGGCATTGGGCAGCATTAGTATCGATGCGAGATAATGCAGCAAGAATTATGCTGGAAATAATTTGGTCAAAAATATCATTATATTTTAAGCTTGGAATACCATGGGGTGATGATTCTCAAATTGAAAATATGGCTCCCTTACTATATGCGATCCCTTTGGAAAAAGGTGGCAAAGTTGGTTGGCTTTACAAATCTGTAGAAATGAAAGAAAGCGAGTTGCAAAAGCGAGATTTTTCACAAGAGTGGGAGCCAGAGAAAATCGATGAAGATATGCAATCCGTATTTAATCGTATGCTATTTTCTGGTGGTTATATCCATTTGGATGATATTGCTAAAATAGCTGAGAATTACAATGAAACAAAAAATGAGTTGTTAGATAAACTCATGGGTATTTTTTTATTTAAGCAAGTTGGTGATTATATTAGACCTATATGTTCAACTATGGCAATGGTTTCCGATGAAAAAGGAACCAAATATTTAACTTCTAATCTTGATAGTCTGGATGTCTGGTGCGATAAAAGAGGCTTGCGTAAAAATTATATTAATTTGGTTATTGCGGAATAGTGTTGATAATTTTTATCAAACTCAGTCGTCACAGTTGAGTGACAAAAGCCGGGTGGCGCTGGCGCTTACCCGGCCTACGGGATCGGAGATTGAATACGCCGGGTGGCGGCTACGCCTTACCCGGCCTACAAAAACCGCCGATCGTGTAGGTCGGGTAAGGCGCAGCCGCCACCCGACAATGTTTTTACGCCAGCCGCGGATACCCATCCGCAATCTCACTTCCGGTAAACTGCGCGACCCATCCCTCGGGGTTATCGAAAATGCGGATCGCGGTAAAGTTCGGCTCAGAACCCATATCAAACCAGTGCGGTGTCCCGGCGGGGACCGAGATCAGATCGTTTTTCTCGCACAGCACCTGATAAACCTGATCTTCGATGTGCAGGCAAAACAGCCCGGCGCCCTCGACGAAGAAACGCACTTCGTCTTCGCCGTGGGTATGTTCGTTGAGGAACTTCGCGCGCAGCGCCTCTTTCTGCGGGTTGTCCGCGCGCAGGCTAATCACATCCCAGCTCTGATAGCCTTTCTCTGCCACCAGTTTATCGATCGCATGCTGATACGCGCCGATCACCGTTTCCGGCGCCGGATCGCGGCCCAAGTCGCGGTCGGCTTCCCAGCGCTCGAAACGCATGCCGCGGGCGTTGAGCTGTTCGGCGATCTCGTCCGCCTGCGTGCTGTGCCACAGCGGAGTGCTTGTCTCGGTGTCGGAAAAAATGGTCAATGCGCTCATGAAGGAATGTGCTCCGGATTGATCTCGTCGAATTGATGGACCTGGTGGTGGTGGCTCGCGCCATCGTCATCACCGCGAATCAGCTGCAGGGTGCGAAAACCTGCCTGCTCAGCGGCGTCCAGCTCCTCGTGAATATCCGAGAGGAACAGGATTTGCGACGGGGCAACGCCGATCTGCGCGGCAATGTTGGCGTAAGATTGCACTTCGCGCTTCGCGCCCACGTGGGTATCAAAATAACCGCTGAACAGATGAGTAATATCACCTTCGTCGCTGTAGCCAAATAACAGTTTCTGCGCGGCGACGGAGCCGGAGGAATAAACATAGAGATCAATGCCCTGGGCTTTCCATTTTTCAAGCGAGGGCAACACATCCGGGTAGAGATGGCCGGTGAAGTCGCCGTTAACGTAACCGTCCTGCCAGATGATCCCCTGCAGGGCTTTCAGGGCGGTGGATTTCCGGTCTTCGTCCATAAAGGTAAACAGGGTGTCGATCAGTTCGCTGATGCTGGCGTGCGGGTTGGCGATCTCATCGCGCAGATTGTCCAGAATGGATTTCACCGGCTCGGCGTACTGCTGGGCGGTAACAAACGCCGCCAGCCGTTCACGCGCATAGGGGAACAACACATTGTGAACAAAACGAATATCGCTGGTCGTCCCTTCAATATCCGTCACTATCGCGCGAATCATAATCTCTCCAGTTGTCGTAAACGCATTTCGCATTCAAATAAGAATTCAAGGCCTTCAAGGTGACGGCGGGCTTCGGCCACATCACGTCCCCAGCAGGTTAAGCCATGACCGCGCAGAAGAAAACCATAATTAAGCGGGGTTTCCTGTGCGTAATGGGCGATTCGCGAGGCGAGGGCGTCAATATCCTGGTCGTTGTCGAACACCGGAATGGTGAGCGTATCCAGATGGGTGGTCTGCCCGCTGAGGGATTTTTGCATCTCAAAGCCGCTGATACGCAGTTCGGTTGTTTTCGTCAGGCGCGACAGCACCGTGGCGTTGACGGTGTGGACGTGCAGCACCGCGTTGGCCTGCGGGAACAGACGATAAATCAGCGTATGCAGCCCCGTTTCCGCCGAGGGTTTGCGCCCGGAAGGCGCGCGGTTGGTGGCGATCTCCACTTGCAGGAAATCATCCGTCGTCAGGCTGCCTTTGTCTTTCCCGGATTCGCTGAGCCAGCACAGGGCGTCGTCCTGGCGCACGGACATGTTTCCGCCGGTCGCGGGGGCCCAGCCTTTCGCGCCAATCCAGCGGCAGGCGTCGACGAGTTGTGTGAGTTGCAGGTGGTCTGTCATTTTCCTTTTACCCTCTGTCGGCCAGGAATATTGATATGGTTTAGACGTCTAAGCGTCTTGATTGCCAAAGACTAACATCGTGTTATAGTGTCAGCAACATAAGTATTACACGCAGGCACAACACAATGAGCAATAAGGCGTTGATTCCGCAAAGCAAACTTCCCAATCTTGGCACCACCATCTTTACCCAGATGAGTGCGTTAGCGCAGGAGTACAAGGCGATTAACCTCTCGCAGGGATTCCCTGATTTTGACGGCCCGAAATACTTGCAGGAACGTCTGGCGCACCATGTGGCGCAGGGGGCGAACCAGTATGCGCCGATGACGGGCGCCCAGCCGCTGCGCGACGCGATCGCCGATAAAACGGCTGAACTGTATGGCTACAAGCCTGACGCCAACGCGGAAGTGACCGTGACGGCGGGAGCGACGGAAGCGCTGTATGCGGCGATCACGGCTCTGGTGCGCACCGGCGATGAGGTGATCTGCTTCGACCCGAGCTATGACAGCTATGCCCCGGCGATTGAACTCTCCGGCGGAGTGGTGAAACGCGTGGCGCTCCAGCCGCCGCATTTCCGTCCGGACTGGCAGGCGTTTGCCGCGTTGCTGAGCGACAAAACCCGTCTGGTGATCCTCAACACGCCACACAATCCGTCGGCGACCGTCTGGCGCAAAGCGGATTTCGCTGCATTGTGGCAGGCGATTGCCGAACGCGAAATCTATGTCCTGAGCGACGAAGTGTACGAGCACATCTGTTTTGCCGAAGAGGGGCACGCCAGCGTGCTGGCGCATCCGCAGCTGCGCGAGCGTGCCATTGCGGTGTCGTCGTTTGGTAAAACCTATCATATGACCGGCTGGAAGGTGGGCTATTGCGTCGCGCCTGCGGCCATCAGCGCCGAGCTGCGTAAAGTCCATCAGTATCTGACTTTTGCGGTGAACACCCCGGCACAGCTGGCGCTGGCGGATATGCTGCGCGCCGAACCGGAGCATTATCGGGAGTTACCGGAGTTTTATCGCGCGCGGCGGGATCTGTTTGTGAATGCGTTGAGCCGCAGTCGCCTGGAAATCTTGCCGTGTGAAGGGACCTACTTCCTGCTGGCGGATTACAGCGCGATCTCCTCTCTGGACGATGTGAGTTTTTGCCAGTGGCTGACCAAAGAAGTGGGCGTGGCCGCCATTCCGCTGTCGGTATTTTGCGCCGATCCCTTCCCGCATAAACTGATTCGTCTCTGTTTTGCGAAGCAGGAATCGACGCTGTTAGCGGCGGCCGAACGCCTCAATACCCTGTGATTATTTAACGGTCCAGGCTTCTGAATATCGACGGTCTGCAAAGAGTTCCAGCAGGCCGTTGATTTGCTTCAGACGCAGCACTTCATCGCAGTCCATCCCCAGCTCCATGCCGATTTTCTTATCCTCCCAACCCAGCAGGACCAGCTCACGAACAATCTCCGACATGGCGTTGATTTGATGGCGTCCGCGCGCCCGGTTGTGGCGGATGGTCGAGGCCATCCGATCGAACTTCTCCTGGCGCTCTTTTCGCAGACAGGTGATCGGCAGATAGCCTTGTAACTGGCGCTTCAGGGCCGCGCGATGGGTGCCGATTTCATGCCGGTGGAAGCCATCGACGATTTCGTAATGGTTGTCGCAGTTTTCGGTGACGAGGATCGGCTGGGTAAACCCATCCAGCTCCAGCGATTTGCTGAGCAGGCGTTTCTCCGGCGGGGCCACGTTATTGGGGTTGTAATCGTTGGCGCTGATCTCTTCCTGTTTGATCCACAGTACGCAGTCGACGGGTTGTTCGCGAAACGGGCTGAGTTCGTGAATGGCCTGGCGAAAAGCGTTGATGGCTTCAATTTTCTCTTCGCCAGAAAGTGACTGCAGATAGTTTTCCACGTCATGAATTAATCGTTGTTGCATAAAATTCCCCACTCCTGGCGTTTGTTTTTCATTCGTTCACTGTAGCGTTGGTAATGCTTAGGTTTATTTGGGCTAAAAGATAACGCCCGACACCAATAATCATTATTAAGAAGCACCTTACAAATTCGTCGCCAGGAGGGAATATCTTTTGAGCCAATATCACCCGTCTGGGTGTCGGGAATATTCTCGCTGCCGTGCTTTTTATACCAGTGCAAATAAACGGCAATTTTGTTGCGATAATGTTCAGCCGTGGTTTCAGGCATGCTTGCGAGTAATAACATCGCATATTCCTGCCAGCAAAGATGATCGGGTTTGAGGATTTTCCGATGACCGTAGAAATGGTTGTCATGGCCTGCGTAGATCCCTCCGCTTCTGACGCCGCTGACCCGTTCGCACATTGCCGCCCAGCGCTCGGGTTCAAGCACATGATAGAGCCACAAACCCTGGCGCTGCTCCGGGCCAAAGGGCTCGCAAATGCGCATATAGCGCAGCGGAACCCCGGCCTGATGCATCAGATTGTACAGGGGGTTATAGCAGCTGCCGGTTTTGGCAAACCAGGTCCAGATATCGGCGGTTTTCCAGTCATAAATGGGGTAGAGATACCAGGCGTGGCCGCCCGGCGCAATGGTGGTCCAGGGCTTATCGTCCGCAAACCGCTGTTTGCGGGCGCTGGCGATACTCAGGAAGCGGTTATAGGACTCATCAGCGCGAATACCAATCATCACCGCGGCGGGGCGCTTTTGCGCGAACCAGTCGGAAAAGGCTCTGACAAAGGCTTCGAAGGTCATTCCCTGCTGGTAGAAATCAAAATATTTAGGATCGGTAATGGCATCCGCCGGGGGCTGGCGGACCCAGTCGGTGCCGGGCTCCCAGCATTGCCACTCGGGCTGGAACTGGGAGAGGGAGTTTTGCGTGGTGAGCGGCAGCGCGACCCAATAAAACTGCTCGATAACGTCGCGATACTGGGCCCGCATACGTTCGATATGGGTTATCGTGCAGGAGAATTGCGCCTCCCAGTCGATAAATAACACGCTTATTTTCCGCTGCTTCTTGCGCGCCTGCTGCGCGACCAGATGCAGCATGATGGTGGAATCTTTTCCCCCGGAAAAAGAGACGCAAACCTTCGCTAAGTTATCCAGCGCCCAGTCGACTCTCTCTATTGCGGCTTCAAGAACATTACACTGAAGGGGATATTTGTAGATAGACATAAGCAATCCCTGCATGGCTATTCACGGCCATATAGTCATTTTGACGGAAATTAACTTCTGATAGTAAAGCAATTCTCAAATATGTAAAAAAGAAAGTTGCTAACAAATAATAATGGAGCCGGGCGGGCAAGGCAAACTGTGATTCAAAGCCCGTTTTGAAAAGTGTGTAATATTGCACGGTGTCTTTGCGTGTCCAAAAATACATTATATAGCCGGGAAATAATATTTTTACTTTAATAATAACCTTTATGAATGCGTTATTATTAATTTATTATGATTTTGTATTTTATCTATTTGAAGTGTGTTGTTAGGCCAAACCTATCGCAGCCATAGACACGAATGCCATCGCGGCGGATTGCTCAATGCCTGCGCGGGTGGTGTAATCAGGTCGCTGTTACATCCTGTCTCAGGTTATGTAGAGCGCAACGCAACGCCAGCTTCGGCTGGCACTGAATGACCCCGCGGGAGTTCAGGTATTAGGGCCGCCCGTTGAGGCGGCCTTTTTACGTTTGGGGGATTCACAACGTTGTCTTGAAAGGCTTGTAAGGTATGACTGATTGATTTGATACGGCAAACGCATTAGCCCCCTCAGCCAAAGTTCGTTACCTTACATCTCAACGAAAACACGGAGGAAGTACAGATGTCTTTGATTAACACTAAAATTAAACCTTTCAAAAACCAGGCGTTCAAAAACGGTGAATTCGTCGAAGTGACCGAGAAAGATACCGAAGGTCGCTGGAGCGTGTTCTTCTTCTATCCGGCAGATTTCACCTTCGTTTGCCCGACCGAACTGGGCGACGTGGCAGATCATTACGACGAACTGCAGAAACTGGGCGTGGACGTTTACTCTGTCTCTACCGACACCCACTTCACCCACAAAGCGTGGCATGGCAGCTCTGAAACCATCGCGAAAATCAAATACGCGATGATCGGCGACCCGACTGGCGCCCTGACCCGTAACTTCGACAACATGCGTGAAGATGAAGGCCTGGCTGACCGTGCCACCTTCGTTGTTGACCCGCAGGGTATTATCCAGGCTATCGAAGTTACCGCTGAAGGTATCGGCCGTGATGCATCTGACCTGCTGCGCAAAATCAAAGCCGCTCAGTACGTCGCTTCTCACCCTGGCGAAGTGTGCCCGGCTAAGTGGAAAGAAGGCGAAGCAACGCTGGCTCCATCCCTGGACCTGGTTGGCAAAATCTAAGCACTCAGGCGCTTTGAAGCCGGATGGCGCTACGCTTATCCGGCCTACAAGACTTGTGAATTACGATATCTAACGGGTGCACCACGCACCCGTTTCATTCCAAACCCCATGATGCAAGCCGCATTCAGGCCGCCCGCAAGGCAGCTTGCATGATGATGTTTTTTAAGCAGGAGATTAATGATGCTCGACACCAACATGAAAACCCAGCTCAAGGCCTACCTTGAGAAACTGACCAAACCTGTTGAGTTGATTGCCACGCTGGACGACAGCGCTAAATCGGCAGAAATCAAGGAACTGCTGGCGGAAATCGCTGAACTGTCACCGAAAGTGACCTTTAAAGAAGACAATACGCTGGCGGTGCGCAAGCCGTCGTTCCTGATTACCAACCCAGGCTCTGACCAGGGGCCACGTTTTGCGGGCTCTCCGCTGGGCCACGAATTTACCTCTCTGGTACTGGCGCTGCTGTGGACCGGCGGGCATCCGTCGAAAGAGGCGCAGTCGCTGCTGGAGCAGATCGGCAATATCGACGGCGACTTTGAGTTCGAAACCTATTACTCGCTCTCGTGCCACAACTGCCCGGACGTGGTGCAGGCCCTGAACCTGATGTCGGTGCTGAACCCGCGCATCAAACACACGGCCATCGACGGCGGCGTGTTCCAGAACGAAATCACCGATCGCAACGTGATGGGCGTTCCGGCGGTCTTCATGAATGGTCAGGAGTTCGGCCAGGGGCGTATGACGCTGACGGAAATCGTTGCCAAAATTGATACCGGCGCGGAGAAACGCGCGGCGGAAGAGTTGAACAAACGCGATGTTTACGACGTGCTGATTGTCGGCTCCGGCCCGGCAGGTGCGGCGGCGGCGGTTTACTCCGCACGTAAAGGCATTCGTACCGGCCTGATGGGCGAGCGTTTTGGTGGCCAGGTGCTCGACACCGTGGACATCGAAAACTACATCTCCGTGCCGAAAACCGAAGGTCAAAAGCTGGCGGGTGCCCTGAAAGCGCACGTTAGCGATTATGAAGTGGATGTGATTGACAGCCAGAGCGCCAGCAAACTGGTTCCGGCGGCGCAGGAAGGTGGCTTACACCAGATTGAAACCGCCTCCGGCGCGGTGCTGAAAGCGCGCAGCGTGATCATCGCCACCGGCGCGAAATGGCGCAACATGAACGTTCCGGGCGAAGATCAGTATCGCACCAAAGGCGTGACCTACTGCCCACACTGCGACGGCCCGCTGTTTAAAGGCAAACGCGTGGCGGTGATCGGCGGCGGTAACTCCGGCGTCGAAGCGGCTATCGATCTGGCGGGGATTGTGGAACACGTGACCCTGCTGGAATTCGCACCTGAAATGAAAGCGGATCAGGTATTGCAGGATAAAGTGCGGAGCCTGAAAAACGTCGATATCGTACTGAACGCCCAGACCACCGAAGTGAAAGGCGACGGCAGCAAAGTCACCGGCCTGGAATACCGTGACCGCGTGAGCGGCGATGTCCACAGCGTGCCGCTGTCAGGGATTTTCGTCCAGATTGGTCTGCTGCCAAATACCACCTGGCTGGAAGGCGCGATTGAGCGCAACCGCATGGGCGAAATCATTATCGACGCCAAATGCGAAACCAGCGTGAAGGGGATCTTTGCGGCGGGCGACTGCACCACGGTGCCGTACAAACAGATTATCATCGCCACCGGCGAAGGGGCGAAAGCGTCACTCAGCTCGTTTGATTATCTGATTCGCACCAAAACAGCATAATAAAAGAAAGTAAGACTGCACCTGCACCAGACAAAACCCCGCGCGAGCGGGGTTTTTCTTTTGGGCGTTATCTGACAACCATCACCGGAATGTGGGTGTGGCGGATCACGCTCGAGGCGTTTGAGCCCAGCAGATGGGTGCTGATAGACGGATTACGTGAACCGATAACGACCACATCGGCTTTCAGTTCGTTCGCCATTTCGTTCACCGCATCGCGCACGCTGCCGAAGCGGACGTGGGTTTTGATCCGCGACGGGTCGATGGTGAAATGGCCGACCATGGTTTGTAACCGCGTTTCGGCTTCATGCTGGAGATGCTCTTCAAAGCGGCGCACGTCGGCGGCGAAGCGATGCAGGCTCAGGCTGGCAGAGCCGGGTAAAACGTGTAGCAGATGAATGATGCCGTCCTGTTGCGCCAGAAACTCGGCGTGGCGAACGGCCTTGTCGCTCAGTTCCATTTCAAAAACATCAACGGGCATAATGATTGTCTGGTACATATCCGTTTCTCCTCCTTTATAAACGCTGAAATCATTCAAACACAAAATAATCGAGGTTTCTGATAGCTGTCAGACACTTTTTCATATCGTGGCGTTTTTTGACATTTCTTTGCGCAGTTCAGGCGAGGGGAGGGCTACCAGTGGCGTTCCAGGTACAGCACGGCCGTGACGATAATCGCCAGAAAAATGAAATAGATCAGGGAGATCACCACTATCTCATTCATGTCCGTCCTTAAGGTGATGAAACGGATTAAGCCTGGATGAAGATAATTATGGTCTCTATAAGAAATTAAGGTGATTTTACGGAAAGAGGATGCAGGTGCATCCTCTGGGCAAAGCGGTGATGGCGCTTATTCAGATGGGATTAACGCAGGTAATCGCCGGCAGCTTCTGGCTGGTAGAGCAGTTCCAGCACTTCCAGATGCGCGGAGGCACCACCTGGTAATTCCCAGTGGATGGTATCGCCCGTGCGCAGGCCGAGCAGTGCGGCACCGACTGGTGCGAGAACCGAAAGCTGCGTGCTGCTGTCGGTCATTTGCGCAGGGTAAACCAGGGTACGCGTGCGCTCTTCGCCGGAGGTGAGATCGCGGAATTTGACCTGGCTGTTCATCGTCACCACATCATGCGGCATGGTTTCCGGAGTACACATCTGTGCCCGGTCCAGCTCAGCATTCAGGGCGTCGGCCACCGGCAGGGAGGCGAACTGCGGTTTTTCCAGAAGGCGATCAATACGTTCTGCGTCGAGTTCATTAATGATAATTGTAGGTCTGGACATTTATTACTCCATGTCGTTAATGCTGCGTGCACCGCAGAAACCAATCCAAAAGAAAACCCTCGCCGTCTGGCAGCGAGGGTTTTATCTGTTCTGATGATACTGGCTGTGCCCGCAACTTTGAAGTGATCAATGTCACATTCATTGCGCAGATGAAGTTTATGCAGGATGGATTTCAGGATTGCCGCTGCACCGGGCGAGTTCGCGCGGCATAATGAGGTTCTGACTATACACCGGAGAGCGTCATGTACTTTTATCAGCCTTCGCAGGGACATGGTTTGCCGCACGATCCCCTGAATGCCATTATCGGCCCTCGCCCTATTGGCTGGATTGCCTCGCAGGATGCGGCAGGGCATACCAATCTGGCGCCCTACAGTTTCTTCAACTGTTTTAATTATCGTCCGCCCATTATTGGTTTCGCCAGCAGCGGCTGGAAGGACAGCGTGCGAAATATCGTCGAGACCAAAGAATTTGTCTGGAATCTTGCCACACGCGAGCTGGCAGAGGCGATGAATGAAACCTCCGCCAGCCTCCCTCAGGGGGAAGATGAGTTTGCGTTTGCGGGGCTAACCAAAGCTGAGAGCAGGCTGGTCAAGGTGCCGCGGGTGGCAGAAAGTCCGGTGAACTTTGAGTGCCGACTGTCGCAATGCATTCAACTGACCGCCGCAGACGGAACAGCGATTGAGAGCTGGCTGGTACTGGGCGAAGTCGTCGGGATTCATATTGCGTCGTCGTTGCTGGAAGAGGGCATCTATCAGACCGCGAAGGCCAACCCGGTACTGCGCGCGGGCGGGCCTTCGGCCTACTACTCGATTAGCGACGAGCACCGCTTTGATCTGGTGCGGCCGGATGCGCGCAGGTAAAGGGATCGCCCGGCAGAAGATCAGTACCCAACTTTATCGATCACAAACTGCTTGCCGCAGTTGCCTGGATGAGGCTGCGGGGCGAATGACGATGCAGTCAGCGGCGCGTTGATCGTGGCGGCGTTAAGCGAGATCTGCATTTCGGTGAGATACGCCGGGTTGTTGTTGCAGGTCAGTTTGACCGCTTTCACCGAATCTTTGCCCCAGCTTTTGGCGACCGCGTCGTCAAAGTCGCGGCGCGATACGGTTTTGCCGTAGTTATCGGCAAGGAATTTGCCCAGCGCGCTGCTTTTCACTTCCTGATTCATGCGCACCATGGTGCCAAAATAGGCGTCGGGATCGAACCCGAAGCAGACGCCGTGCTTGGCGTATTCGTAGCGTTCCAGACAGGATCCACCGCCCGCGCCCGGCATCACGCCGTTCAGCTTCGCGGCGGCTTCGAAGGAGAGGCCGGTTTCGGCGGCGGCGCATTTACGGCTGGCTCTCGCCTCCGGCATGTTAGGGACGGGGCGGGTGGCGCAGCCAAAACGCATCCAGCGGCGGTCATCGACGCCGCGTGAGGCGATGGATTTCGGCAGGCTCGGCCACAGGCCGTGAACCGTCAGGAAATCCGTTTTGTTCGGGCTCTCTTTTTGCAGTCGGCACTCGTCAGGCTCGTTGCGATCGCGATCGTGCATGCTCTGGCAAAACCCGGTTTGCCAGGAAAGCGCCAGAACGTAACGGTCAAAATCGGCGTATTGCGTAGCCTGAAGCGGGGCAGCATGGGCTGAGAAGGCGCACAGCGCAAAAGCGGTTGCACTGAACCGGAGAACGATATCCTTCCTGAACATTTGTATTCCTGATGATTAAAGGGAAATTAATTCCAGGAACTTATTAAAGCACAAAAAGCGCCCGTGGGCGCTTTGGTGTGATGTTTGATGGTTGATGTCGGGTGGCGCTGCGCTTACCCGACCTACAAAACGACTCTGCGGTCTGGTGCCCTCACCCTGACCCTCTCCCACGGGGAGAGGGAAAAACTTAATGCGCCACCGTACCCGGCACCAGAATTTCCGTCGCAATAATCACAATCACCAGGCCGACCAGAACCGGAACGGAGGTGCGTTTCACGACTTCGAACGGAGAGATTTTTGCCATACCCGCAACCGCAACCACTACGCCGGAGACCGGGGAGATGGTACGGCCCAGGTTAGAGGCCTGCAGCATCGGAATCGACAGATAAGCCGGGTTGATGCCTGAAGAATGCGCCAGTTTTGGGATCATCTCGACGAAGGCATAGAACGGCGCGTTACCGGAGCCGGTGGTCATCGCCGCCAGCATGGTCAGGATCACCAGCACCAGCATCAGAATAATGCTCGCGGAGCCGAATGAGGTGGCGATGGAGATCAGGCTCTGGATAAAGCCGATGGTGCTCAGGCCCTGAGCAAACACGCCCGCCGCGACCAGCAGCATCACCACGCCTGCGAAGGCGTCGGCCATGCCGCGATAGGCCACTTCCAACCCGGAGAACACTTTCTGGGTGTTAAAGCCGCGCACGAATTCCAGCACGGCGGCCAGCAGCATGCAGATCACCAGGATGGTAATGATGTGCAGCTGCGGGCCCCATTTACCGTCAAAAATCAGCACCCCGATGATCGGCGTGAACGGCAGAATGGCGTAGAACGACGGCGCGGTGGTGGTGATTTCGCTGACATCCAGCATCTCGTGGCTGATATTTTCTTTTTTATCGAGATACTTCTGCCAGAAATAGTGCGCGACCGCCATGCCAATAATCGCGGCGATGGAGATCGGCAGCGTGGTTTTAAAGGCAAAGTCGATGAGCGGCATTTCGGCGGCTTTCGCAGCCAGCACCACGTCACCGGAAGTCGGGGAGAGAATAATTGCGGCAGGGGAGGCGCAGATCGCCGCCGCAGCGCCGCGGCTGATCCCAACGTTCACCATCACCGGGAACAGCGTCGCCATCAGCAGTACGCCGAGACCGGTGGCGGAGGAGACTGCCAGCGACATCAGGCATGCCACGAAATAGGCGGCAATCATCAGAATGTACGGGGAATTGATATATTGCAGCGGTTTGGAAGCCAGTTTAACGACCATATCGTTAGCGCCGATATGGGTCATATAGGCGGCGAAACCACACAGCATCATAATCATCATGCCGAGATCGCCACCGCGGCTCATCAGCAGAATTTTAATATATTCCACAATATCGGTGGCGGTATATCCGGTGCTGGTTTCGCTGGCCGGTAACACCTGATGGCCCATTAGCGCGCTAATAATCAGCAGGGTTAAACCGCCGACGAATAATACCCCGGTGGCCGAATAGCCTTTGATGATGTAGCGCGCGACGCCAACGATGACGACAACTCCAATGAGGAGTTCGATTACGGTAAGCATGGTTTCCCCTGTACGTGCGCTCCCCAGAGAGCACGGAAAATCAAAAAATAAGAAGTGTGGAAATGTGCCGAATAAATGGGCAGTCATTGATGACTAAAATCAATAAAACCACTACTAGAACTATCATCGACGATATTTTGCCACCACTGCGTCATTTGTGTCATCACAGTATTGACCGTGGCTATGATTATTATATGTCACTAAATTGATAATTAATTGTTGTGATATTTAGAGGGTTTTATCAGCGAACAGATAAAGAACGTAAAACTTTTTAAAATAGCTTTAATTTCAACAGGCCCTGTTCCTATACTCGACCACCTTTTCACACCCGATGACGCGAATATGCATGCCAGCTGGACCTACCGCCTGCGCTTTCTGAAAAAGCATCTGCTGATGTTTTTGTTCGCGTTTGGCTGGCTGCTGATCCAGAGCCAGGTCGCGGTGGCGTCTCATGACTGCTCCCTGAGTCCGCGCGGTGAAAGTGCCATGATCCAGCATATGGATATGATGGACGCGCCGCAGCATCACCAGCTCAGCAACATCTCTCCACTGTGTGAAAAACACTGCGTGCCGGATCAGGTGCAAAAAGATCCGGCTCAGCCGCAGCTGGTCGCAATACCGGCGACCATGACCATCACCTTAAACACGCCGTCCTGCAGCGAAGTCGCGCATTCGGCATGGTCCCTGACTCCTCCCGCCGCGGGGCCGCCGGCAACCATTCGGTTTTGCCGGTTCCGGGAATAACTCGCTGTTAATTCGTTGAATTTCTTTTTCATTTACGATTAACAGGAGTTTTATCATGCGTGCATTTTTTGTCTCTGCGCTTACGGGCGTACTGCTTTCCCTTTCTTCTCTTTCCGTTCAGGCTACCGAGCCGTCCGCTGCCCAGCAGTGGCAAGGCCAGGGCGTGGTCCGGGAAATCTCCCCACCGCAAATCATCCTTCAACATCAGGCGATCCCTGAGCTGCAGTGGCCCGCGATGACCATGCCGTTTGTGCTGGCGAAAAGCGCGGATACCGCCTCGGTGAAGCCTGGCGATCGCGTCACCTTTACGCTCGAGCGAGCGGGTGACGGGTTCCAGATTATCTCTCTGACGCCGCTGCGCTAAGGGAGCACATCATGAAACCACAAACACTGAGCCTGTGGCTCGGTGGGGTGTTGCTCGGCTTTTTAAGCTCAGCGGTTCAGGCGCAGCCCTGGACGCTCGCGCAAACCCTGACCGAGGCCCAGCGCTATTCCGCCGAGCTTTCCGCCAGCCGCAATGAGGCGCAGGCTCTGGATATGATGGCGGATTCCGCCACGCAACTTCCCGACCCTAAGCTCAAATTCGGTATCGAAAACGTGCCCGTTCAGGGCAGTAACGACCAGCGTTTTACCCGCGAAGGGATGACGATGCAGCGGATTGGCATCATGCAAAGCTACGTGAGCGCGGAAAAACGGGAACGTAAATCGCAGACGCTGCAGGCGCAGGCCCGCGGCGTGGAAGCGAAATCCGAAACCTTTCGCGCCGCGCTTCAGCGCGATACGGCCCAGGCGTGGCTCGATCTGGCGCTTTCACAGCAGGCGCTCGCCACCGCGAAAAAACTGGTGAGCGAAACGGAACGTCAGCAGGGCGCGCAAAAAGCGAGCGTCGGCGCGGGAAGCGCCGCGCCGGATAGCGTGCTGTCGCTGCAAATGACCCTGAGCGCGATGCGCGACAAAGTGACCCTCGCGACACGGGATGTTCAGCTGGCGCAAAGCCGTCTGTTCCAGCTCACCGGGCAATCCATCACGGAGGTGCAAGGCCCGCTGCCACGCTATCAGCGTTTACCTGCCGATGAAAAGACGCTGGAGGAGGGGATCACTCGCCATCCGGAAGTGGAAGCTGCGCTGCGCGAGTCGGAAACGGCGAAAGCGCGCTCGGCGCAATCGGCGGTGGCGGCCATTCCTGACGTTGACGTCGAAGTGTTCTACTCCCATCGCGCCGAAGGGTATGACGACATGGCCGGGGTGATGTTCACCGTGGACCTGCCGCTGTTTCAGTCGCGCAGGCAGGACAAGGATTACGCCGCAGACGTCTCGCGCTCAATGCAGGCCGTGGATCAACTGACGTTGATTCAGCGCGAGCACGTCGCGCAGGTGCAGTCGCTGGTGGCGCAATATCAGGCCGCGCAGACCCTGTGGCAGCGCCAGCGCGATGACATTTTACCCCTGCAGCACAAGCGGCTGGAGGTGCTGGCCGCGCAGTATCGCTCCGGGCAGTCGGAACTCCCGTCACTTCTCGAGGCGCGTCGCAGCGTGCTCGACACTGAACTGGCTGCCAACCAGGCCGAGCGCGAAATGGCGCGTACCTGGGCGGCCATCCAATGGCTGATCCCGCAGGAGATCGCACAATGAAAACTCTCACCCTGAGCGCGATCGCGCTGGCCGTTCTGCTGGCGGCGGGCGGTGGATATTACGCCGGACAGCGTGCGATGCATGCCGCGCCCGAAGAGGCCAAACCGTCCGGGCGTAAAGTGCTCTACTGGTACGATCCCATGATGCCCGGCCAGCGGTTCGATAAGCCCGGCAAATCGCCGTTTATGGATATGGATCTGGTTCCGCGCTACGCCGATGAAGAGAAAGCGGCTGCGGGCGTGGGGATCAGCGCTCAACAGCAGCAAAATCTGGGGATGAAAACCGGTAAAGCGCAGAAGCGCGAGCTCGCGCAGCCGTTCTCCGCCTATGCCACGGTAACCACCAATGAGCGCAGTCTGACGCTCATTCCAGCACCCGCTGCGGGGGTGATCGCAAAACTGTACGTGCGCGCCCAGCAGCAGCAGGTCAAAGCCGGGGAGCCACTGGCGGAGATCTGGGTTCCGCAGTGGACGACAGCGCAGCAGGAGTATCTGGCTGTGCGCCAGCTCGGTGACGCGTCGCTCACCCGCGCGGCGCGGGAGCGGCTGGCGCTGCAGTTTATGCCGGAAGAGACCATTCGCGCCGTCGAACGCAGCGGCAAACCGCAAACCCGCTTAACGCTGCGCGCCGAGCGTGCAGGATACGTCGTCAAACTGGATGTGCGGGAAGGGGCGCAGGTGGCGGCCACCGCGCCGCTGTTTGAGATGGCGGCGCTGGATACGGTCTGGCTGGTTGCGGATTACCCGCAAACCCAGGCGCAGTCCCTGACGGTGGGCAGCGAGATGGTCGCGACCTCAGAAAGCTGGCCGGGCGAGCGTTTCCACGGCAAAGTCAGCGAACTGCTGCCGCAGATGGAGACCACCACGCGCACGCTGCAGGCGCGCATCGTGCTGGAAAACCCGGACAACAAGCTCAAACCGGGTATGTTCCTCAATGTTTCTCGCGCCAACCAAACGCATGGTGCCGCGGTGCTTGCCGTCCCGGAAGAGGCGGTGATTAACAGCGGCGAATCTCAACGGGTGCTGCTGGCGACGGGGGACGGCTATTTCCGTCCGGTGAATGTCACGACAGGTCTGAGCGCAGGGGGCTGGACAGAAATCACCTCCGGCCTGAAAGAGAATGATGCCGTGGTGACATCCGGGCAATTCCTGATCGACTCGGAAGCCAGCCTGCGCAGCGCGCTGCCGGAGGTGACGAAATGATCGCCGCTGTGATTCGCGCCTCGCTGCGCAACCGGCTGCTGGTGATCCTCGCCGCCGCGATCATGGCCGGGTGGGGCTGGTGGGCCGTGCAACGTGCGCCGCTGGACGCACTGCCCGATCTCTCTGACGTCCAGGTGATCGTCAAAGCGAGCTACCCCGGTAAAGCGCCGCAGGTGATAGAGGACCAGGTGACCTGGCCGCTGACCACCTCGATGCTCTCCGTGCCGGGGGCGAAAACCGTGCGCGGTTTTTCGATGTTCGGTGACGCGTATGTTTATGTGCTGTTTGAGGACGGGACCGATCTCTACTGGGCACGCTCAAGAGTGCTGGAATATCTGAGCCAGGTGCAGTCGCAATTCCCGGCGGGGGTGAAAGTCTCTCTCGGGCCAGATGCCACGGGCGTGGGCTGGATTTACGAATATGCGCTGATCGATCGCACTGGCAAACACAGTCTGGCGGATTTACGGGCGCTGCAGGACTGGACGCTCAAGTTTGAGCTCAAAACCGTGCCCAACGTCTCGGAAGTCGCCAGCATCGGCGGCATGGTGCGCCAGTATCAGATTGTGGCCTCACCCGAGAAAATGCGCGCCCTGAATATCACTCACGGGCAAATGGTGAGTGCGATTCAGGTGGCGAATAAAGAGAGCGGCGGCGCGCTGCTGGAGATGGGCGAGGCAGAATACATGGTGCGAACCACCGGTTATTTGCGCTCGCTCGAGGATTTCCGCAACGTGGTGTTGACCTCGCGCGAGGGCAAACCGGTGCTGCTCAGCGATGTCGCCTCGATAAGCTACGGCCCAGAAATCCGTCGCGGGGTGGCGGAGCTGAACGGTGAGGGCGAAGTGGCCGGTGGCGTGGTGGTGATGCGCTACGGGCAGAATGCGCTGGAGACCATTCATGCGGTGAAAGACAAACTCCGGGCGCTGCAAAAAACGCTGCCGGAAGGGGTCGAGATTGTTCCGGTGTATGACCGCTCCACGCTTATCGAAGAGTCGGTCAAAACCCTGACCCACAAACTGCTGGAAGAGTTTGCGGTGGTGGTGCTGGTGTGCGCGCTATTCCTCTTCCATTTCCGCTCGGCGCTGGTGGCGATTGTCTCTCTGCCGCTGGGCATTTTGGGCGCGTTTGTGGTGATGCATTATCAGGGCATCAACGCCAACATCATGTCGCTCGGGGGGATTGCGATTGCGATTGGGGCGATGGTGGATGCCGCGATTGTGATGATTGAAAACATGCACAAGGTGCTGGAGCAGTGGCGACACGAGAATCCGGACCAGGAGCCATCTTCGGGGGATTACTGGCATCTGGCCGAACGGGCGGCGGTTGAAGTCGGGCCCGCGCTGTTTTGCAGTCTGCTGATCATCACGCTGTCGTTTATTCCGGTCTTCTCCCTCGAAGCACAGGAAGGGCGGATGTTCTCCCCGCTGGCCTTCACCAAAACCTGGTCAATGGCGATGGCCGCCGGGCTCGGGATTACGCTGATCCCGGTGCTGATGGGCTATTTCATTCGCGGCAAAATTCCGGACGAAAAAGCCAACCCAATCAACCGATTTTTGATTCGGGCCTATGAACCGCTGCTCGATAAAGTGCTGACCTTTCCCAAAACCACGCTGGCTCTGGCGTTTGCGCTTTTACTGGTGACGCTCTGGCCGCTCAGTCGGCTGGGCAGCGAGTTTATGCCGCCGCTGGACGAGGGCGATCTGCTATATATGCCGTCGACGCTGCCGGGCATTTCGGCGCGCGAAGCCAGCCGCCTGCTGCAACAGACGGATCGCCTGATCAAAAGCGTTCCGGAAGTTGCCAGCGTGTTCGGCAAAGCCGGACGGGCGGAGACGGCGACCGACCCGGCCCCGCTGACCATGATTGAAACCACCATCCACTTTAAACCGCGCGACCAGTGGCGGCCGGGCATGACGCCGGAAAAACTGGTGGAAGAGCTGGATAAAACTGTCTCGGTTCCGGGGATTGCCAACGTCTGGGTGCCGCCAATCCGTAATCGTCTGGATATGCTGGCGACAGGGATCAAGAGCCCGGTGGGCATTAAGGTGAACGGCAACAATATTGCCGATATCGAACGGGTGGCGTCGCAGATTGAATCGATCGTGAAGCAGGTGCCGGGCGTGACCTCCGCGCTGGCGGAGCGGCTGGCAGGCGGGCGCTATGTCGATATTCGTATCGACCGCCAAAAAGCGGCGCGCTACGGCGTCTCGGTCGATGAGCTGCAAAGTATGGTCTCGACGCTGGTGGGCGGCGACAATATTGGCGAAGTGATCCAGGGGCGCGAGCGGTATCCCATCAACGTGCGCTATCCCCGCGACCTGCGCGATAACGTCGATAAACTGCGTGTGCTGCCGGTGGTCACCGCCAGCGGAGGACAGATCGCCCTGGGCGAGCTGGCGGATATCGTGGTGACTGAGGGGCCGCCAATGCTGAAAAGCGAAAACGCGCGGCTGTCGAACTGGATTTATGTCGATTTGCGCGGGCGGGATTTGAAGTCAGCGGTGGAGGAGATGCAGCAGCGCGTTGCCGAACAGGTGGTACTGCCGCAGGGCGTTTCGCTCTCGTGGTCAGGGCAATTTGAATATCTGGAGCGTGCGACGGAAAAACTGAAAGTGGTGCTTCCGGTAACGCTAATGATTATCTTTATTCTGTTATGGCTGACGTTTAAACGCATCTCAGATGTCTTATTAATAATGGGGGCATTACCCTTTGCGCTTATTGGCGGCGTCTGGTTGCTGTGGCTGCTGGGGTATAATCTTTCTGTCGCGGGAGCGGTTGGATTTATCGCTCTCGCCGGCGTGGCCGCAGAGTTTGGCGTTATTATGGTGCTGTATCTCAATCAGGCGCTGGATAAATATCCCGGCGGCGGGAACACCCAGCTGATGCGCGCCATTCATGAAGGTGCTGTGCTGCGCGTGCGGCCAAAGGTGATGACGGTAGCGACGATCATGGCAGGGCTGTTACCTATCATGTGGGGCGGCGGCAGCGGTTCGGAGGTGATGCAGCGCATCGCTGCCCCGATGATCGGAGGCATGGTGACGGCACCTTTATTATCTATGCTGGTCATTCCCGCTTTGTATAAATTGTTACATAAACGTTAGTTTTTGTATGCGCCTCGAATATTTCGGGGCGCATTCAGACTATTCGTTAGGAATATTCCCATTTTGTAATTAAATAATTCGGATTTAAACCGGTGTTATTGGGCTTTCATTTAATTAAAATTTGTTAAGATCGCCCCGAATACAATAAATGGTAATTTCATCGTGACGTTAAGAAATAATATTTATCTGGTGTTGTTGTTTATTTTTGCTCAGCTCACGTTATCGTCTTCGGCGATGGCGGACGATAAAGCGACGGAAAAGGGCTGGTTCTCAACCTTCACCGATAACGTGGCGCAAACCTGGAACGAACCAGAACATTACGACCTTTACGTCCCGGCGATCACCTGGCATGCACGCTTTGCCTACGACAAAGAGAAAACGGACAGCTACAACGAACGCCCGTGGGGCGCGGGTTTCGGTCAGTCTCGTTGGGATGAAGAGGGTAACTGGCACGGCCTGTACCTGATGGCGTTTAAAGACTCCTATAACAAATGGGAGCCGATTGGCGGCTACGGCTGGGAGAAAACCTGGCGCCCGCTGGCGGATGACAATTTCCGTCTCGGCCTGGGGTACACGGCGGGCTTCACGGCGCGTGATAACTGGAAATACATCCCGATCCCTGTGCTGTTACCCCTGGCCTCGATTGGCTATGGTCCGGCAACCTTCCAGATGACCTACATTCCGGGCACTTACAATAACGGAAACGTTTACTTTGCCTGGATGCGCTTCCAGTTTTAACTGAAAAATGACAAAGGGTTGGCTGAAAAATACACGCTTTTTACATCGGAAAGAACAAACAGCCAGCCGATAAAATTAACGCGACTTTTGTCACTTTTTAACAAAGATCCGCTGGACAAAACGCCCCACAATTGTTGTACTGATACCCGACACAGCATTTGTGTCCATTTTTCATGTAAAGGTAATTTTGATGTCTAAGATTAAAGGTAACGTTAAGTGGTTTAATGAGTCCAAAGGATTCGGTTTCATTACTCCGGAAGATGGCAGCAAAGACGTGTTCGTACACTTCTCTGCAATCCAGACTAATGGTTTCAAAACCCTGGCTGAAGGCCAGCGCGTTGAGTTCGAAATCACTAACGGTGCCAAAGGTCCTTCTGCTGCTAACGTAACTGCTCTGTAATTCGAGCCGTTCAGCAAGAAATCCAAAACCCGCTCATTGAGCGGGTTTTTTTTGGCTTTTTTTTAGCTAAAACAGATAGATTTTCAAAAAGCTGGCGACGATCAGTACGCTCAGTAACACCATGCCCGCGCTCATCACTTTCTCTTTCATTTCATCACCCCTGGTCGGTTTGTCGACAAGAGTGACAGAGAAAAATTAAGCTAACATTAATGCGCCGGGTCTTAGTGCGCGCTGGCGGCAGAAAATAGCCAAAATGCGAGGGCGGTCATCGCAAAAGAACCGAGCATATTGACGGCGATGTTGGTTAACGCCCAGCCAAATCGTCCGTCCTGGAACAGGAAAACCACTTCCGCCGAGAAGGTGGAAAAGGTGGTTAATCCGCCGCAAAAACCGGTGGTAATCAAAACCTTCCACATAGGGTCGATATTGGTCATGCGGTTAAACCACGCCAGGCCCATACCAATGATAAAGGCACCGATCAGGTTTGCGGCAAGCGTACCCATCGGGATGGCCTGATGCATCGGGTTAAAACGCATGCTGAGAAACCATCGCGCAACGCTACCCGTGCCGCCGCCAATAAAGACGGCTAAAAGGAGTTGTAACACAGTCAATTCCTGCTATTTGAATGAGTAAGGGTTTAAGTGTATCGCTAACTGATGCTGGGGGAAAATATGTATGTTGCGGTTGGGCAGTTCGCGGTAACGGCTGACTGGGAAGAGAATGCCCGCCAGTGCGTCGCCTTAATGGCACAGGCGGCACGTCAGGGAGCAGCGCTTTTAGTGCTGCCTGAAGCGCTGCTGGCGCGTGATGACAACGATCCGGATCTCTCGGTAAAGTCTGCGCAATCTCTTGAGGGCGGTTTTTTGCAGCGGCTGCTGGCAGAAAGCCTTCGCAATGATCTCACCACGGTGCTGACCGTCCATGTGCCGACGACGCCGGGCAGGGCGGCGAATACGCTGGTGGTGCTGCGCGAAGGGAAAGTCATTGAACAGTACGCCAAGCTCCATCTCTATGATGCGTTTAGTATTCAGGAATCACGGCTGGTCGATCGGGGCCACCAGATCCCGCCGCTGATTGACGTCGGAGGGTTCAGGCTGGGGCTGATGACCTGCTACGATTTGCGCTTCCCGGAGATGGCGCTGAATCTGGCCCTGGCGGGAGCGGAAGTGCTGGTCTTGCCTGCCGCGTGGGTCAAAGGGCCGCTCAAAGAGCATCACTGGGCAACGCTACTGGCGGCGCGGGCGCTGGACACCACCTGCTATATCGTCGCGGCGGGAGAGTGTGGTAACAAGAATATCGGTCAGAGCCGGGTTATCGACCCGCTGGGTGTGACTATTGCCGCGGCGGCAGAAGCCCCGGCCTTGCTGATGGCTGAAATTGACCGCGAGCGGGTGACACAAGCGCGGCGGCAATTGCCGGTTCTTAACAACCGACGCTTTGCGCCACCGCAATTATTGTGATGTTTTTTTCATCAGAGCTTGATTCACCTTGTTACAGATTGCTATTGTGTGCGCGCGTCGAATATCCGTTAATAACATCAGGTTTTCTGGCGCTGTTTGCAGCCTGTTTTATGTGAAGAAGGTATCTATGGGTGAGATTAGTATTACTAAACTGCTGGTAGTTGCGGCGCTGGTCGTCCTGCTGTTTGGTACCAAGAAGTTACGTACGCTGGGCGGAGACCTGGGTACCGCCATTAAAGGCTTCAAAAAAGCGATGAATGACGATGATTCTTCTGCGAAGAAAACCGCAGATGATGAAGTCCCGGCTGAGAAGCTGTCGCACAAAGAGTAATGGCTATTCCTTCCAGATCTCTGGAAAGAAAAAAACCGGCGTAATAGCCGGTTTTTTTATGCCTGAAGTGTAATAAATTATTACTTCACTTCTTCGCCTTTCGCCTGCATATCGGCATGGTAAGACGAGCGAACGAACGGGCCGCAGGCGGCATGGGTGAAGCCCATCGCCATCGCTTCGGCTTTCATCTCATCGAACTCATCCGGGCTGACGTAGCGCTGCACCGGGAGGTGGTGACGGCTCGGCTGCAGATACTGGCCCAGGGTCAACATGGTCACGCCATGACGACGCAGATCGCGCATCACTTCGATGATTTCGGCATTGGTTTCACCCAGACCGACCATCAAACCTGATTTGGTTGGAATGTGCGGATGCGCTTCTTTAAAGCGTTCCAGCAGCTTCAGCGACCAGTTGTAGTCTGCACCCGGACGCACCTGACGGTATACGCGCGGCACGTTTTCCAGGTTGTGGTTAAAGACGTCTGGCGGGGTAGCGGTGAGAATATCCAGCGCGCGATCCATACGACCACGGAAGTCAGGCACCAGAGTTTCAATCTTAATGGTTGGGCTTTTCTCACGAATGGCGCTGATGCAGTCAGCAAAGTGCTGAGCACCGCCGTCGCGGAGATCGTCACGGTCAACGGAGGTAATCACCACGTAGCGCAGCGCCATGTCGGCAATGGTCTGAGCCAGCTTCAGTGGCTCATTGGCGTCTGGCGCCACCGGGCGACCGTGTGCCACGTCGCAGAACGGGCAGCGACGGGTGCAAATCGCGCCCAGGATCATGAAGGTGGCCGTACCGTGGTTGAAACATTCCGCAAGGTTAGGGCAAGAGGCCTCTTCACAGACGGAGTGAAGGCCGTTCTTACGCATCGCCGCTTTGATACCCTGGATGCGTGACGAGTCAGCCGGAAGTTTGATTTTCATCCATTCCGGTTTTCTTAACAGCGCTTCGCGCTCTGTAGCCACGTTTTTAACCGGGATAAGGGCCATTTTATCGGCGTCGCGGTACTTAACACCGCGTTCCATCACAATGGGTTTACTCATAGCGTGCGTGTTCCAGTTGCGAAATTCGAGGGAAAGCGTTTCAATTCAAGGGAATGTTGTATTTATCAACTATTTTTGAACGAACGACAGGCAGTATATCATTGATAAGGGCGATAAAGCAGCCTGTGAGGTCGCCAAATTGTAAAATAGTTGTTGTTTTGTGCCCTTTGCCCCCTGCGGGGCGCGGACCTGCGAGGAAGGGCAGCGTTAAAACGCCTGGCGGATAATATTAATCACATTCTCCAGAACCGGGTCGCGCAGGCTCAGTTTATTGTAATGCAGCGAGATCTCAATAGATTCCGCATTCAGTGGTGCATAGGGGATTTGGTCCAGCGGCCAGCACTGACGGAGCAGGCCGAACAGGCGCGAAGGCATAATCGTCAGCATATCGCTGCTGCCTATCAGCGCGGCAATCGTGAACATATTGTAACTGCTGAAGCTAATCTGGCGGTCCGGGAAGAGCTCGTTGATGCGCAGATGGAGCTGATTCAGGTTCTGCCCGTCGTTCATGAACAGCGCGTATTCGTGCTCGCGCAAATTCTCAGCGGTCGCTGGATGGTTGAGCGCCGGATGGTTTTTACGGCAGACCAGCAGCAGCCCGTCGGCATAAAGCACGCTGTGCGCCAACGAGCGGGCGCCAATGGCGTTGCTGTCGACGATCAGATCGGTCTGGAACTGCGCAAGCTGAGTTTCCGTGTCAAGAACCGGAATGTTGCGCAGCAGGAGCTGAGGCGCTTCACGCTTCACGGCCTGATAGATAATTGGTAATACCATTGCGCCAACGGAAGGCGAGGTGCCGATGGTGATTGTCCGCTGTTTGTCATAGCTGCCGGTGAGATCCAGCGCACCGAGAATCGACTCCAGGCCCTGGCTGATGTACTCGTGGAGGTGCGTGGCGTAAGCGGTTGGCGTGACGCCCTGACCTTTACGAATAAACAGCGGATCAGGAAATATGGCGCGCAATTTCTGAATAGACTGACTAATTGCTGACGGGGTGAGATTAAGAATTTTCGCAGCATTAACGATACCCTTGTGGACATATACTGCCTCAAAGATCGTCAATAAATTGAGGTCAATATTACGTAAAGTCCGAAACACTTGCGGCTTGTCCTGGCCACCGGGCTCATTCAGTCGTTTAGCTGGTAAATTATTATAATCCACGCTCTCACTCCGTATTCATTCACAATATGAATGATAGTTGAATTTATATATTGTGCTTGTTGTGATCGGTAAAGTATTTTGTGGATTTCAATTGTTTAAGAAAATCAACTAGCTGAGTAATTTTCAATCAAGTGAAGGTCAATTCGCAAGGTGGTATTCACGCACTGAAATTAAACGCGGCAAAATAAGTAAACCTGCTCAAGCGCTTCGAAAATATAGAAACAATGGATTATTGTAAAGCCAAAAAGCGGGAAATAGGTGAAGGTCCATCAAATAAATGGACCAGTATGTATAATATATTAAGCGGTAATATATTCGTGTGGTGGATTGTTTAGCAGCGCTAAAAGATTACTGACAAGCCTTGGGCGAATAATATCGGGGGTGACATTTTCTACCCACTGACCCATTTGAGTCATTTCCATTCCCGCGTAGCCACAGGGATTGATGCGCAGGAAAGGCGAAAGATCCATATTGATATTGAGCGCCAGACCGTGGAATGAGCACCCTTTGCGGATACGTAAACCCAGCGAACAGATCTTCATCTCTCCGACATACACGCCCGGTGCGTCTGCACGCGGATGCGCGTCGATGCCGTATTCTGCCAGAGTGTTAACCACCGTATTTTCCAGCAGGGTCACCAGCTCGCGAACACCAAGTTTGCGGCGTTTCAGGTTCAGCAGGACATACATCACCTGTTGGCCCGGCCCATGATAGGTCACCTGGCCGCCGCGGTCGCTCTGAATAACGGGAATATCGCCGGGAACCAGCACATGCTCTGCTTTACCCGCCTGGCCTTGGGTGAAAATCGGCAGGTGCTCGACCAGCCAAATCTCGTCGGGGGTCGTCTCATCGCGTGAGTCAGTGAAATCATGCATAGCCTGAGAGACAGGCTCATAAGGTTGCAGCCCGAGATGGCGGACAAGAATTTTATCCTGATACAAAACAGCAACTCCGGGGGAGGTAGCGACTTAAGGTGGGGAGAAGTATATCACAGAGGGGAAGCGGGTTACCCGGCAAAGCGGGTAACCACGAGGGGACTACAGCACCATACGGACGATGTCGATATTGCCGAGCTCTTCGTAAAGGGTCTCGACCTGCTCAATATGCGTGGCCGTGATGGTGATGGAAACCGAGTGGTAGTTGCCCTTGCTGCTTGGTTTTACCGTCGGAGAGTAGTCACCCGGCGCATGGCGCTGTACCACTTCAACCACCTGGTCAACCAGCTCCGGCAACGCCTGACCCATTACTTTGTAAGTAAACGGGGTAGGGAATTCAAGCAGTTCGTTAAGTTTGGTTTTCATGTCAGCTCCGGCATTACATCAAAAAAATAATAACTCCCACGTGCGGGTGGGAGTTATCAGGATACCTAGTATATGGGGATCAAAATCACACTTTCAAGTGCTCAATTTTTAACCAAACCAGTGATGGAACATCAATTTAATGTAATCAATGATTTTGCCGAAGAAATTGCCTTCAGGAATTTCATCCAGCACCACCAGCGGACGTTGGTCGATGGTTTTGCCGTCCAGCTGGAAGTTGATGGTGCCCACCACCTGGTTTTTCTGCAATGGCGCGTGAAGTTCGCTGGTGTTCAGCACGTAGCTGGCTTTCAGGTCTTTCATGCGGCCACGAGGAATGGTCAGGTAGAGATCTTTATCTACGCCCAGGGACGCGCGATCGTTGTCGCCAAACCACACCGGCTCTGACGCGAACTCTTTACCGGCTTTCAGTGGGTTCACGGTTTCGAAGAAACGGAAGCCCCAGGTCAGCAGTTTTTTACTTTCAGTTTCACGACCTTTAAAGGTACGACCGCCCATCACGGCGGAGATCAGACGCATCTGGCCTTCGGTTGCGGATGCCACCAGGTTGTAACCTGCTTTATCCGTATGGCCGGTTTTGATGCCGTCCACATTCAGGCTGTTATCCCACAGCAGACCGTTGCGGTTGGTCTGACGGATGCCGTTGAAGGTGAACTCTTTTTCTTTATAGATGGTGTATTCGTTCGGCACGTCGCGGATCAGCGCCTGGCCAATCAGCGCCATATCGCGCGCGGAGCTGTACTGACCGTCTGCGTCCAGGCCGTGAACGGTCTGGAAGTGGCTGTTCTTCAGGCCCAGGGCGGAAACGTAGCTGTTCATCAGGCCCACGAAGGCGTCCTGGCTACCGGCTGCGAAATCGGCCATCGCCACACAGGCGTCGTTACCGGACTGCAGGTTGATACCGCGGATCAGCTGAGAAACCGGCACCTGCATGCCTGGTTTCAGGAACATCAGGGAAGAGCCTTTGAACACCGGGTTGCCGGTTGCCCAGGCATCGTTACCCACGGTGACGAGATCCGTCTCTTTGAATTTACCCGCTTTCATTGCCTGGCCGATGACGTAGCTGGTCATCATTTTGGTCAGGCTCGCAGGATCACGGCGCGAATCAGCGTTCTGTTCTGCCAGCACTTTGCCGGAGTTGTAGTCGATCAGGATGTAGGATTCCGCGTCAATCTGCGGAACGCCAGGGATCATGGTCTTGATGTTCAGGTCATCGGCGTGAGCGGCTGAAAAAGCGGCTGCGCAAAGGGCCGTGGTCAGCGCCATGCGCTGCAAAAATCGAGCGGAGAGAGTGGTCTTCATGGTCAGAACTACGACATCCGTGATGGAATTAAAAAAAGTGCCTTACTATAGCAAAAGCTATACAGGCAGGCATCCGACTTTCAGCGTGAGTTTGTGAACGTTGGTTACACAAGCTGACAATTCGGATACCGCCGATTAATTACTTCGCAACAGCGATAAACGACTGTAACTGAGCTTCATTTTGCAAACGCTGCTGCAATGAAGCGGCCTGCGACTTGCTGGCAAAGGGCCCCATCTGGATACGCCAGACGGCCCCGTTCTGCTCAACGCGCCCCGGCACGCCAAACTTCTGGCTCAGCTGCTGCTGATACTGCTGCGCGCGCGCCTGATCGCTCACCGCACCGACCTGAACGACAAAATTGCCGCTGCCAGAGGTCGCCGCAGGTGGGGTGACGGCGTTGGTCGCAGGCGCAGTGACCGGCGCGGGCTGAGCCACCACCGGTGCAGGTGTCGGCTCGCTGCCTTCCAGCACGCCAGAGGCCAGCGTCGTCGGTGCGCCCAGGAAACCGCTGCTGCTTACCGGCGCACCCATAGAATCGTCGCTTTTCAGCGTATCGTTGCTGATAGCGCGGACATTGCTCTGCGGCGTGGCGTCTTGCGGCATCGAGGTTGCGCTACCCATTCCGCTGTTCAAATCCGGACGGGCGGGCAGGGCATAAGTTTGTTTCGCCACCGTCGTACACACGGTTCCCGGGCCAGACAGCGTACCGTCTTGCGCCACGATAATCGGGTCGATGCGCACTTTGGTGTTGTTTGAGGTATTCAGACGATCGGCGGCCGCGCGGGAGAGGGAAATCACGCGGTCGTTGCCGTAAGGGCCACGATCGTTAATGCGCACCACAATCATACGACCGTTGGCGAGGTTAGTGACACGCACATAGCTTGGGATCGGCAGCGTCGGGTGCGCGGCGGTGATTTGCATCGGATCGAAGGCTTCACCGGAGGCGGTCAGGTTGCTGCCCGGCTCTGCGTCATAAATGGCGGCAAACCCGGCCTGGCTGAAGCGAGACGGGTCCTGAACGATTTTATAGCTCTTGCCGTCGCGCTGATAATCCTGATTCGCGGTTGCATTCAGCGGTTCGAAGACAGGGTCCGCGCCGCTGATTTCAACTACCGGACCGGTACAGGCCGCAGGCTGCGGCGGTGCGATGGTCGCCTGTTGCTGACCATCATCACTGGAACAAGCTGCAAGTAAACTTGCTGCGATGCAGATACCCAGCCACTGCTTACGCATGGCGATCCCCTTATTGTTATACGCTTTTGGACAACATTTTTCTGTGGGTGTGGATAGACATCACTATCCCAAACCCGGCCATCAACACGATCAGTGCCGAGCCTCCGTAGCTCACCAGCGGCAGCGGGACGCCCACGACAGGCAGAATTCCACTCACCATACCAATATTTACGAAGACATAAACGAATAAGATCAGCATCAACCCGCCCGCCATCACGCGACCGAAGGTGGTCTGCGCGCGCGCGGCAATCCACAGGCCGCGCATGATCAGCAGCAGGTAGAGGGCCAGCAAAATCAGGATCCCGACCAGACCCAGCTCTTCGGCCAGAACCGCAAAGATAAAGTCCGTGTGGCGTTCCGGCAAGAACTCCAGCTGCGACTGCGTGCCGTGCAGCCAGCCTTTGCCGCGCAGACCACCTGAGCCAATCGCAATTTTAGACTGAATAATATGATAGCCCGCGCCCAGCGGATCGGTTTCCGGATCGAGCAACATCATGACGCGCTGACGTTGATAGTCGTGCATCAGGAAGAACCACAGTATCGGGATAAAGGCGGCCACCAGCACCACCGCAATCCCGATCAAGCGCCAGCTTAAGCCCGACAGGAACAGCACGAACAGACCGGAGAGGGCGACCAGAATCGACGTTCCGAGGTCAGGCTGCGCCGCGACCAGTAGAGTCGGCAGGAAGATGAGTACCAGCGCGATAGCGGTATTTTTCAGCGACGGCGGACAGACGTCGCGGTTGATAAAGCGCGCGACCATCAGCGGGACGGCGATTTTCGCAATTTCCGAGGGCTGGAAACGCACAATGCCGAGATCCAGCCAGCGCTGCGCACCTTTTGATATCGCCCCGAAGGCATCCACGGCGACCAGCAAAATAATACAGATGAAATAGAGGTAGGGCGCCCAGCCTTCGTACACACGCGGCGGGATTTGCGCCATCACCACCATGATCACCAGGCCCATGGCGATCTGGCCGATCTTGCGCTCCATCATGCCGATGTCCTGGCCGCTGGCGCTCCAGATAACGAGGGCGCTGTAAGTCAGCAATGCCAGCAGGATCAGCAGCATGGCCGGGTCGATGTGGATTTTATCCCACAGCGATTTCTTGTTTGGATTATCCGTCATGATTATTGGTCCTCCGCCGCAGCGGCGGCTGGGGTTTCAGCCGGCAGTTCGGTGTTGTTGTCGCCCAACATAATGTGGTCGAGGATCTGGCGCATGATAGTACCAACTGCCGGGCCAGCGCCGCCGTTTTCGAGAATAATCGCCACCGCGACCTGCGGATTATCATAAGGCGCAAAGGCGGTCATGAGTTTATGGTCGCGCAGACGCTCGGCAATTTTATGTGCGTTATAGGTTTCGTTGGCTTTCAGGCCGAAGACCTGAGCAGTACCGGATTTGGCCGCCACTTTGTACGGAGCGCCCGCAAAATACTTATGCGCGGTCCCGTTCGGACGGTTGGCAACGCCGTACATCCCGTCTTTGGCAATTTCCCAGAAGCCGGAGTGGATATCACCCACCGGCGCTTCGTGCGGCTGTGCCCAAGGCACCTGTTTGCCATCTTCGACGGTACTCATCAGCAGGTGTGGCACTTTCACCACGCCGTCGTTGATGAGGATCATCATGGCTTTGTTCATCTGGATTGGCGTAGCGGTCCAGTAGCCCTGGCCGATACCGACCGGAATGGTATCACCCTGATACCACGGCTTTTTAAAGCGTTTCAGCTTCCACTCGCGGGTTGGCATGTTGCCGGAACGCTCTTCCGACAGATCCACGCCCGTATAATGGCCGTAGCCAAATTTGCTCATCCACTCCGACAGGCGGTCGATCCCCATGTCGTAGGCGACCTGATAGAAGAAGGTATCCGCCGACTCTTCCAGGGATTTGGTGACATTCAGGTGGCCGTGGCCCCATTTTTTCCAGTCGCGGTAGCGTTTTTCCGAGCCCGGCAACTGCCACCAGCCTGGGTCAAACAGGCTGGTGTTGCGATTGATGACGCCCGCACTCAGCGCAGAGACGGCAACGTAAGGTTTCACGGTGGACGCTGGCGGGTAAACGCCCTGAGTCGCACGGTTCACCAGCGGGGTGTTCGGATCGTTCAACAGGCCGGAGTAATCTTTGCTGGAGATACCATCCACGAACAGGTTCGGGTCGTAGCTTGGCATTGAGACCAGCGCCAGGATCCCGCCGGTGCGCGGATCGGTCACCACCACTGCCGCACGGCTGCCCGCCAGCAGGGTTTCGATATACTGCTGGAGCTTGAGATCCAGCGTCAGATAAACATCGTGACCCGCCTGCGGCGGCACTTCTTTCAGCTGACGGATAACGCGGCCACGGTTGTTGACTTCAACCTCTTCATAGCCCGTCTGCCCGTGCAGTACGTCTTCGTAGAAGCGCTCGATGCCGAGTTTGCCGATATCGTGCGTCGCAGCGTAGTTCGCCAGCTTGCCGTCTTTATCGAGCCTGTCGACATCTTTATCGTTAATTTTGGAGACGTAGCCGATGACGTGCGTCAGCGCGGAGCCGTAAGGGTAGAAGCGGCGTTTATAGCCTTTGACCTCAACGCCGGGGAAGCGGTACTGATTCACCGCAAAGCGGGCGACCTGAACTTCCGTGAGGTTAGTTTTAACGGCGATGGAGGTGAAGCGGTGCGAACGGGCGCGCTCTTTCTTGAAGGCGGCGATGTCATCATCGGTGAGATCGACCACGCCTTTCAGGGCGTCCAGCGTATCCTGCACGTTATCGACTTTTTCCGGCATCATCTCGATTTGGTAGATGGTGCGGTTTAACGCCAGCGGCGTGCCGTTACGATCGTAGATAATGCCGCGGCTTGGCGCGATGGGCACCAGCTTGATACGGTTTTCGTTGGAGCGCGTTTGATAGTCGGTAAAGCGGACGATTTGCAGATTGTAGAGGTTGGCGACAAGTACGCCAGACAGCAGCAAAATCCCGGTAAAAGCGACCAGCGCCCGGCGCACAAACAGCGCGGACTCAGCCGTATAGTCGCGAAAAGAATTCTGTAGTTTCATCCGCTGCTTAATTTGCCCTGGTCAATCATTACTCACGGTGATAAGGGTGGTTGGTAGTAATGCTCCACGCGCGATACAGGCTTTCTGCCACCAGTACCCGAACCAGCGGGTGGGGCAGTGTCAACGCGGAGAGGGACCAACTTTGTTCTGCGGCCGCTTTGCAGGCGGGGGACAACCCTTCGGGACCGCCAATCAACAGACTGACGTCACGGCCATCCTGCTTCCAGCGCTCCAGTTCGTGCGCCAGCTGCGGCGTATCCCAGGGTTTGCCTGGGATGTCGAGGGTGACAATGCGGTTCTTGCCAGCGGCCGCCAGCATGAGCTCACCCTCTTTTTCGAGAATACGTTTGATATCCGCGTTTTTGCCGCGCTTTCCTGCTGGGATCTCCACCAGTTCGAACGGCATGTCTTTGGGAAAACGACGCAGATATTCAGTAAAACCCGTCTGTACCCAGTCCGGCATTTTCGTGCCGACGGCTACCAGTTGCAACTTCACGCATTAACCCCAGAGTTTTTCCAGCTCATACAGACGACGGCTCTCTTCCTGCATGACGTGAACGATCACATCGCCGAGGTCAACAACAACCCAGTCAGCAATGGCTTCGCCTTCTACGCCGAGAGGCATCAGACCGGCTTTACGTGATTCCTGAACCACATGGTCAGCGATAGAGGCAACGTGGCGAGTGGAAGTGCCGGTGCAAATGATCATGCAGTCGGTGATACTGGATTTACCATGAACGTCGATAGTGATGATGTCCTGACCTTTCAGGTCATCAATTTTGTCGATAACAAAATCCTGGAGTTCTTTACCCTGCAAGTTTTCCCCCTGGTGAGTGAAGTTGAGCAACGATTAAATGGATAGCTCGGCAGTATACCTTAACTGACGGCTGTGTCGGGACAAATGTCACCTGACGGACTTTTTAAGGCGGGTATCATCCCATCCCCGGCCTGACAATGCATCGCCATTTTTGTAAAACAATTTCTGTAAGGTAACGACTGGCAGGAAGTCAGGCTGCGGAGGATATCAGCCTGAAAAGGGCTGTCAATGGCAGGGCGGTGAATTACCTGAATTTTCGCGTATCACCTTATTCATCTGCGCTTTTCTGATACAAACCGTGCTGATGGATATAGTCGAGCACCGGCGCGGGCAGCAGTTCGTCGCAGGATAAATCCTGCTGGAGACGCTCGCGAATCAGGGTCGCGGAGATATCAAACCACGGCGTCTCGGCCAGGTAAATTTTACCGGCGGGCAGGGTGTGAAGATCTTCCACGTTGTTCGTCAAATGGGTGTCGAGCCACTCCTGGTGCTGCTCTTCCTTCATGGTCAACGGGTAGCCCGGACGGCGGCAGACGATAAGATGACTGTTCTGCAGAATGGTTTCGTATTGATGCCAGGAGGGGAAATTCAGCAGCGAATCCTGGCCGATGATAAACCCCAGCGGCTGGGTCGGGCCGCGCTCGGCGCGCCACTCCTGCAAGGTTTGCGAGGTATACGACGGCGTATCGCGGCGCAGTTCGCGCTCATCGAGCTGAAACAGCGGCTTGTCGGCAATCGCCAGTTCCAGCATCGCTTTGCGCTGTTCGCTGGTCGCTTCCGGCTGCGGGCGGTGCGGCGGGACATTATTCGGCATGATGATCACGCGCTGCAGGCCAATTAGATTCGCCAGAATTTCCACCGGCTTGAGATGACCGTAATGAACCGGGTCGAACGTGCCGCCGTACAGCGCCTGTAAAGAACTCATATCAACCATCAATAAAGACGTCTGCCAGTGCCTTATGGCACAACAGCAGAGAAAGACTTTCAAGCTCGGCCCAGACCGACTGACCGTAATCCTGCTTGAGCGTCAGTTCGGCGCGCGTCAGGAGATGAACCGCCTGGCGAAGCTGCTCGGTGCTTAAGCGGTTGACGGCTTCGGTGGTCATGGCGCGGCGGTTTTGCCAGACGCGATGTTTATCAAACAGCGCGCGCAACGGCGTACTGGCCGACTGGCGTTTCAGGGTGTTGAGCAGCAGCAGTTCGCGCTGCAGGGTGCGCAGTAAAATCACCGGTTCGCTGCCTTCGAGCCGCAGCTGCTGCAAAATATGCAGCGCGCGTTTGCTCTTTGCTGCCAGCAGCGCATCGACCCAGTGGAACGGGGTAAAGTGCGCCGCATCGTTCACCGCCTGTTCGACACGCGGTAGGGTCAGTTTGCCGTCCGGCCACAGAAGAGACAGACGATCCAGCGCTTGCGCCAGGGCCAGTAAATTCCCTTCGTAGCAGTAACAGAGCAGCTGATTGGCGGCGTCATCCAGCTGCAGATTATGTTGCTTCGCGCGTACCGCGACCCACTTTGGCAGCTGCGCCTGTTCGGGCGTCTGGCAGGTCACCTGCACGGAATGCGTCGCAAGCTGGGTAAACCAGGCGGCGTTTTCCTGCGCTTTGGTGAGTTTGTTCCCGCGCACGATCAGCAGTAAATCTGAATGCAGAAGCGTGACCAGCGTGGCGAGCTGTTCGTTGATCGCCGCGTTCGGGCCGTTATCCGGCAGCTGGATCAAAATCGTCTGGCGAGAGGCAAACAGGCTCATCGCCTGGCACAGGGAAAAGATCGTCTGCCAGTCGGTGCTGTTGTCTATCTGGAAGGCGTGATGTTCATCGAAGCCCTGAGTCGCGGCCACCTGGCGCACGGCATCCTGGCTTTCCTGAAGTAAAAGGGGATCGTTTCCGAGAAGCAGATACGCCGCGCGCAGCCCTTCATTGAGCTGCGCGCGGAGTTGTTCAGGATACAACCGAACCATTAGTTACCCAGGGTTCCGGTAACTTGCGGCGTGGTGTCCAGCGGAACAGAGTGTTCCGTGCTGGTCTCTTTCGAGGCGACCTGAATGCTTGGCAGTTTACGGATCAGCTGTTCCGCCGCCTTGTCGTACATTTCGTTGATGATAATTTGCTGCTCAGCATCTTTCGCCAGCGCAGTTTGTGGGTTATCAAAGAACGAACGATAGACTTTGGTACTGATCGGATAAATATCTTTACCCGGGATCAGCACGGCAGCACTCACCGACATCACCATCTGGTATTCCGCCGTACGACCATCCTGGAAGATGGACGCCGTGTCTTTGCTCAGTACAGAGCTCAGGACACGGAAGGACGGCACATCCTGACGCAAGGTGCCTTTTTCGATCAGCTCCACGCCATTGAGGCGCAGCTGGTTACGAATCGCCCGGCTCAATGGACCGTTCGGATCCCCGGAATCGAAGATCATCGTTTTCATCTGAGCGGGCACTGCCGTGGTATTGCGCAGATGCCAGCCACAACCAGCGGTGACAAGCACCGCCAGAGATAAGAGTATTGTTGCCAGTTGTCGCACGTTTCCTCCCGCGCTTAGCCAACGACCAGATTCAGCAGTTTACCCGGTACGTAGATCACTTTACGCACGGTAACGCCATCAAGGTACTTCGCCACCAGATGTTCCTGGCCTGCGCGTTCACGAACCTGTTCTTCCGTTGCATCGACGGCAACAGTAATTTTACCGCGCACTTTACCGTTAACCTGAACCACCACCAGCGTGGTGTTTTCAACCATAGCGGCTTCATCGGCAACCGGCCACGGTGCGTTATCGATATCGCCTTCGCCTTTCAGCTCCTGCCACAGGGTAAAGCTGGCATGAGGGGTGAACGGGTTCAGCATGCGAACGATAGCCAGCAGAGCTTCACGCATTAAGGCACGATCCTGCTCGCCTTCCTGCGGGGCTCTCGCCAGTTTGTTCATCAGTTCCATAATAGCCGCAATTGCGGTGTTGAAGGTCTGACGACGACCAATATCATCGGTCACTTTAGCGATAGTTTTGTGAACATCGCGACGCAGCGCCTGCTGATCTTCGCTCAGGGCCGCCACGTTCAGCGCCGGAGCCTCACCCTGAGAGGTGTGCTCGTAAACCAGTTTCCAGACGCGTTTCAGGAAGCGGTTCGCGCCTTCTACGCCAGATTCCTGCCATTCCAGGGTCATATCCGCTGGAGACGCAAACATCATGAACAGACGCACGGTGTCTGCGCCGTAGCGCTCAACCATCACCTGCGGGTCGATGCCGTTGTTTTTGGACTTCGACATTTTGCTCATGCCGGTATACACCAGCTCATGACCTGCCGCGTCTTTCGCTTTTACGATACGACCTTTCTCATCGCGCTCAACGATGGCGTCAACCGGAGAGACCCAGTTACGCTCGCCGTTTTCGCCGAGATAGTAGAACGCATCCGCCAGAACCATGCCCTGACACAGCAGCTGTTTGGCTGGCTCATCAGAGTTCACCAGGCCCGCATCGCGCATCAGTTTGTGGAAGAAGCGGAAGTAGAGCAGGTGCATGATCGCGTGTTCGATACCGCCGATGTAGATATCCACTGGCAGCCAGTAGTTGGCGGCTTTGGAATCCAGCATCCCTTCCTGATACTGCGGGCAAGTGTAGCGCGCGTAGTACCAGGACGATTCCATAAAGGTATCGAAGGTGTCGGTTTCACGCAGGGCAGGCTGACCGTTAACGGTGGTTTTTGCCCACTCAGGATCGGCTTTGATTGGGCTGCTGATACCGTCCATGACCACATCTTCCGGCAGGATCACCGGGAGCTGATCTTCAGGGGTTGGGATCACAGTGCCGTCTTCCAGGGTCACCATCGGAATTGGCGCGCCCCAGTAACGCTGACGGGAAACACCCCAGTCGCGCAGACGATAGTTCACTTTACGCTCGCCCACGCCCAGCGCAGCCAGTTTGTCAGCGATGGCGTTGAAGCCCTCTTCGAAGCTCAGGCCGCTAAATTCGCCGGAGTTGAACAGGGTGCCTTTTTCGGTCAGCGCTTGCTCGGAGAGATCCGGTTCAGAACCGTCTGCCGCCAGGATAACCGGCTTGATGTTCAGGCCGTATTTGGTCGCAAATTCGTAATCGCGCTGATCGTGGCCGGGAACCGCCATCACAGCGCCGGTGCCGTATTCCATCAGCACGAAGTTTGCCGCCCAAACCGGGATCGCTTCACCGGTCAGCGGGTGAATAGCGTTAAAGCCGGTCGCGACGCCACGTTTTTCCATGGTCGCCATTTCGGCTTCGGCCACTTTGGTGTTGCGGCATTCGTCGATGAAAGCAGCCAGTTCAGGGTTCGTTGCCGCCGCCTGCTGTGCCAGCGGATGACCCGCGGCCACGGCCAGGTAGGTGGAACCCATGAAGGTGTCAGGACGGGTGGTGTAGACGGTCAGTTTCTGATCGCTGTTCTGCACGTCAAAGGTGATCTCGACGCCTTCAGAACGGCCAATCCAGTTGCGCTGCATGGTCTTAACGGTATCTGGCCAATGGTCCAGATTATCCAGGTCGCGCAGCAGTTCGTCGGCGTAAGCGGTGATTTTGATAAACCACTGTGGGATCTTTTTACGCTCAACTTTGGTGTCGCAGCGCCAGCAGCAGCCGTCGATAACCTGTTCGTTCGCGAGAACGGTCTGGTCGTTCGGGCACCAGTTCACGGCAGAAGTTTTCTTGTACACCAGGCCTTTTTTGTACAGCTCGGTGAAGAATTTCTGCTCCCAGCGGTAATATTCCGGGGTGCAGGTCGCCAGCTCGCGGCTCCAGTCATAACCGAAGCCCAGCATTTTGAGCTGGTTTTTCATGTAGGCGATGTTGTCGTACGTCCACGGCGCAGGGGCAGTGTTGTTTTTCACCGCCGCGCCTTCAGCAGGCAGGCCAAACGCATCCCAGCCGATTGGCTGCAGAACGTTTTTACCCAGCATACGCTGGTAGCGAGCAATCACATCGCCGATGGTGTAGTTACGCACGTGGCCCATGTGTAGTCGACCAGAAGGATAGGGAAGCATCGACAGGCAGTAATACTTCTCTTTGCTCTCGTCTTCAGTGACTTCAAAGGTACGCTTCTCGTCCCAGTGTTGCTGGACTTTCGATTCTATCTCTTCCGGGCGGTATTGCTCTTGCATGGCAGCCAGTGGTCCTGTTCTCAATACAGCTACAAACGTAGCCAATGGATGTGGTATTTCAGATCCGCATAGCATAGCCCAAACGCCCGCGTCAAAACAGCCCTTATCTGTCTGCGCAGAAGGTGGCGTGAATTGACGTTTTTAGCCGGGTCACACAGGATCAGGTTTCATATTCCGATAACTGCCTGCGGGATTCGTTCTCTTTAATGTACTGAAAAGGCAGCAGATGTATTTTTGCGTCGTGGAAAAACCACTCGGCGTTGTTGCGCTCGAGGGTATCGCCCGGTTGAAAGCACACGCCTGACGCCTCGCGCACGATGGCATATTTACCATTGCTGAAGACCACGCTGTGGATGCAGAAAGGGTGACAGGTTTCGCCGAGCCGTCGGCTTTCGATGATATGCCCTTCAATAAACACCGCTTTTTTGGTTTTCATAAGCCCCTCTCTGCACACGGCAATCATGGATAGACCCTGTTAAGTATAGGTCTTTAATGCTGGATAATTTCCACCTGATGATGATTCCCGTCATCGACCAGCGGGATCTGGTCATCCGGTAGCACAACGTCGTCCAGGGTGACCTGGTACGCCTCGCTGCCCTGTGAAATCCTGATCTGATACTGACTCTGCCCCTGCTGATAGGAGATG
Source organism: Lelliottia sp. JS-SCA-14 (assembly GCF_035593345.1). Lineage (NCBI taxonomy): Bacteria > Pseudomonadati > Pseudomonadota > Gammaproteobacteria > Enterobacterales > Enterobacteriaceae > Lelliottia > Lelliottia sp. JS-SCA-14. Next base: position 1,440,675 of record NZ_CP141606.1, read on the forward strand.
CTGAGCGACGGCCATTGCGCCGGGAGCTGTGCATGGACCGTCAGGACATTGCCGAAGCGCTTAATCCCCAGCAGCTCCTCGGTCAGCAGGCGATACGCCCAGCCTGCAGAGCCGGTATACCAGCTCCAGCCGCCGCGTCCGATATGCGGGGCCACGCTATAGACGTCGGCGCTCATGACGTACGGCTCGGTTTTATAGCGCTCCACGTCATCGGGCGTGAGGGCATGGTTGACGGGGTTGATCATCGACCACAGCTCCCACGCGCGCTCGGTGTTCCCCATTCGCGCAAAGGCCATCACCGCCCAGATCGCACCGTGAGTATACTGCCCGCCGTTTTCCCGCACGCCGGGCAGATAGCCCTGAATGTAGCCCGGATTTGGCCCGTGACCGTCGAACGGCGGCGTCAGGAGTTTGATTAGCCCCGCGTCGTTATCCACCAGCAGCTTATCCAGCGACTGCATGGCGCGTTGGCTTCGCGACGGTTCGGCGGCCCCGGAGAGCACCGACCAGCTTTGAGCGATGGCATCAATCCGACACTCCTGCGAGGCTTTCGAACCCAGCGGTTCACCGCCGTCAAAATAGCCGCGCCGGTACCACTCTCCGTCCCAGGCGGAGGTTTCGAGGTTTTTCTGTAGACGCGAGGCTTCGGTGCGGCACAGCTCTGCTATCGTGGCGTCCTGGCGCTGTTCGGCGAGATCCGCGACGCGCTGCAAAATATCGAACAGGAAAAAGCCCAGCCAGACGCTTTCGCCTTTTCCGTCGATGCCGACCCGGTTCATCCCGTCATTCCAGTCCCCCGCGCCCATCAGCGGCAGGCCGTGCGAGCCAAACTGCAAACCGTGCCGAATGGCTTTCACGCAGTGCTGCCACAGCGTCTCTTCGACGGCGCTGATGACCGGCGTATCGTAGACCGACTCTTCGCCAGGCTGGAGCGGACGCCCTTCCAGATAGGGAATGCGCTGCTCAAGCACGCCAGTGTCACCGGTGGTTTGCACGTAGTGGCAGACCGCCAGCGGCAACCAGAGATAATCATCCGAGCAGCGGGTACGCACGCCGTTGCCGTGTGGCGGGTGCCACCAGTGCTGCACATCGCCTTCGATAAACTGCCGCGAGGCGCAGAGGATAATTTGCTCGCGCAGACGCTCCGGTGCGGCGTGGCTCAGGGCCAGCGTGTCCTGCAGCTGATCGCGGAATCCAAACGCACCGCCCGACTGATAGTAGCCGCTGCGCGCCAGCAATCGGCAGGCCACCGTCTGATAGAGCAGCCAGCCGTTGGTGAGTAGATTGACGGCGCTATCCGGCGTGTGGACGACGATTTTATCCAGCACGCTGTGCCAGTATCGGTGAACGCGGCTGAGCTCTTCGCGGGCGGCCTCTTCGTTCAGGTATCGCGCGAGAAGCGTCTGGGCTTCGACCGGATCTTCGCCGACCCCCAGCACAAAGATAAAGGTCTTCTGATCGCCATCGATCAGCGTAACGGCGGATTGCACCGCGCCGCAGGGATCCAGCCCGGCCCCGGTTTTATCCGACAGCCAGCGCAGACGCATCGCCGCGGGGTTGTGCTGAGCCCCGTTGCGACCGAGAAACTCGCGGCGGTCGCCCGTCAGGGAGCAGTGCGCGCCCGTCACGGCGAAAAAGGCGGTGCGCCCGGCGCCGTTGCTGCCGTAAAAATTGTTCGCCATCACGCCGCAGCCGTCCGCGACGCTGGCCGCATGGGTCACGATGTGCAGCGCCGATGAGGTGCGTGACTCGCCGAGCGTCCACTCCACGTAGCCCGTTGCGGAGAGTTTTCGCGTCCGCCCGGAGTTATTGCTGATGGTCAGGATGGCCAGTTTGACCGGTGCCTCTTCGGCGACCAGCACCGTCAGTTCGCTGTCGATGCCGCTCTCACGGTGGGCAAATACGCTGTAGCCGAAGCCGTGGCGAGAGAGATAATCCCCCTGGCCGCGCACCGGTAAGGTGGTCGGAGACCAGCAGGCGCCGCTCTCTTCGTCGCGCAGATAAAACACTTCGCCGGAGCGATCGCTGACCGGGTCGTTTTCCCACGGCGTCAGGCGATATTCATGGGCGTTTTCATACCAGCTGTAAGCTTGCCCGGCCTCAGACAGTACGCTGCCGAAACGGGCGTTGGCCAGCACGTTTGACCAGGGTGCGGGCGTCGGTGCATTTTCCCGCAGCACAATCTGGTACTCGCGACCGTCCTGTGAAAACCCGCCGTGGCCGTTGAAATGCACAAGTTGATCCGTATCCGGCGTCCAGGGGATATGCAGATTGACGCCGGGTATGAGGTGGGGAACGAAAGGTCGCGGAACCGTTTTTAGCGCGTGCAGGCGCTGATCGAGCTGTTCGTTCAGCCCGCCCGCGCGGTCATCCAGAGACAGATGCGCGACGCTTTGCAGCAGCAGGTTGTCTTCGGCGGAGAGATGTTCGCCGTTACGGACAAAAATCCCCCCCGACTTATCCAGCAGGCTGGCCTCGGACCCGGCATAGATCAGATCCATGATGTGATTTTGCAGCGCCTGCTGATAGCCGCCGGGGCTTTCGTTGAGGATCACCAGATCCACCGCCAGCCCTTTCAGCCGCCAGTAGCGGTGCGCCTGAATCAGCGTGGTAATCGACAAAATGCTCTCTTCGCTGCTGATGCTGAGCAGCACGATCGGCAAGTCGCCGGAAATCGCCCAGCCCCACAGGCCGGACTGGCCGCGCCGGTTGCGGCTGATGGTCAGGTTGTCGGCGCGCAACTCCTGGCATGGATAAAGAATGGCACCCGCAAGCCGGTTAAACAGCGCGGCGTCATCTTCGTTGGCGTTAATCTGGCGCAACACCACCAGGCTGTGCGACCAGGCGAGCTCAAAGACGCGGTCGGCGATCGGGTGATCGCGATATTTTTCCAGCAGCGCCAGGCTCTGCTGGCGATTCTCGCTCACGCCATACAGGATATCGACGGTGACCGGCAGGCCGGGTTGCAGGGTGAGGGTCTGGCGGATCGCCAGCATCGGGTCCAGCACTGAGCCGGAGCTATTACTGAGCGCGCCCGATTGCCCGGCGGCCTGCGCATCCGCCGGATGCCTGCCGCGCCCGAGGAACTTCGCCCGGTCGGTTTCAAACGAGACGCCGCTTTGGCTGCTGCCATGCACCACCATCATGTGGAATAACCACGGGCTTTTTTCGTCCGGCGCGCGCGGGCGGCGGTGGCACAGGATGGCGTTCTGCGCGGGGACAAGCTCCGTCTGGATAAACAGATTGCTGAAGGTCGGGTGCGCCAGATCGCTGGTGGCCGGGGCGAGTACGACTTCGGCGTAGGTGGTCAGTTCAATGGTGCGCGCCTGACGCCCGCGATGCAGCAGGGTGACGCGCCGCAGCTCGATATCGTCTTCCGGCGACACCACCACCTGGGTTTTCACGCTCACCGTGCCCAGCGTGCGTTTAAATTCCGCCCCCGCATCGGTAAAGATCACTTCGTCGTTGCTGTCCGTTTCACCGGTCGGCTGCCAGGTATTGCTCCAGATATCGCCCGATTGCAGATCGCGGATGTAGCAGAACGCCCCCCAGTTATCGCGGGTGGTATCGCTGCGCCAGCGGGTGAGGGCCAGATCGTTCCAGCGGCTGTAACTCCCGCCGGTGTGGGTCATCATCAGATGGTAATGGCTGTTGGAGAGCAGCTGCACCTCAGGGATCAGGCTGTCGGCGGCGGTGAAAATACGCGGTTCGTAGCGAACGGGTTTAACGCGCCCTTCGTGCGATTCAAAGTGACGGCGCGGGCTGTAGAGATCGACCGCATCCGGCACGCGCTCCTGCAGCAGCAGGCTCGCCGACTGGAAGGCGGTGCTGGCCATAAACCGGTCGGCCATCGGCGCGTCGAGCAACACGTGCGCCAGGGCCTGGAACGCCATCCCCTGATGGTGCGCCATCCACGACTGTACCACGGCGTAAAGTTGCCCGGTGGCGAGGCGCGACGGCGTATAGTCCAGGGCTTCATAGAAACCAAACTCGCCGCGCGCGCCGTTTTTCTCCAGCCGCGCCAGATTGTCGCAGGCTTTTTGCGGGGCAATCATCAGGGCCAGCAGCGTGGCGTAAGGGGCGACGACCATATCGTCCGCCAGCCCACGGCGCAGGCCGAGGCCCGGAACCCCGAAGGCCTGATACTGATAGTTCTGCTGCACGTCAAAAGCGTGATAGCCAGATTCCGACACGCCCCAGGGCACACCGCGCTCTTTGCCCCAGTGGATCTGACGCATCACCGCCGACTGGCTCATCTCATCCAGCAGGCTGCCGGGCCAGGTCGGCATCACCAGATTCGGCATCAGGTATTCAAACATCGAACCGCTCCAGGACATCAGGGCGGTATCACGATCGATGGTGGTAAACAGCCGCCCCAGCGCGTACCAGCTTTTCAGCGGCAGCTGGTTGGTGGCGATGGCGATAAAACTGGTGAGGCGAATTTCGGAGGGCAGCAGGTCGTAGTGGCTTTTATCCAGCATATTGCTGTCGCAGTTGTAGCCGATGCTGAGCAGGCTGGTCACTTCGCTGTAGAGGAAGGTGAAATCCATCCGCGCGTGCTCGTTCAGCCTCTGCTCCAGTTCGGTGATGATATCCAGGCGCATACGCGCCAGGGCAATCGCCGAGGCGGACGGCGTGCCTTCCCCGCTGTGTTTTGCATTCGCCAGCCAGCTCAGGGACGGCAGGGTCTGCGTGTCCCAGGCGGGCGTGATCCAGCCGAGGAGATGCGACCACTCGTGGCACAGCATCACCAGCTGGCGCTGCAGATGGTCGATCCAGCGCAGGGTGAGGGCATCGTCCTGATGGCATAACGCCGTCAGGTGGTTGCTCTGGGTGCGCATCTGCTTCAGCTCGATATAGAGCTGTGCCGGAGAGAGCGACGTCGCGCCGAGACAATGTTTACGCAACAGTCGTAGCCCCGTCGGGGCGTTCTGCCCCCAGTGTTTTTCCAGAATCCCAAGAGTGTCGTTCAGCCCGGCCAGCACCTGAGCGCTGTTTAACACCGGCTGGTTGCGCATCGCCGACAGCCCTTCGCGCAGGGTCAGCAGATGGCCCGCCATGTTGCCGCTGTCGACGCTGGAGACATAGCGCGGACTCAGCGGAGCGAGGGTCTGCGTGTCGTACCAGTTATACAAATGGCCGCGGAAATGCTCCATTTTATCGAGCGTGTCGAGGGTCAACGTTACGCGCTGCAACACCTCGCCGGACGGGAGATAGCCGAAATCCCAGGCCGTCAGATTCGCCATCAGCGACAGGCCAATGTTCGTCGGCGATGTGCGATGGGCAATGACCGGGTGCGGGATCTCCTGATAGTTATCCGGCGGCAGCCAGTGTTCTTTGGCGGTGACGAAGGTTTCGAAAAAGGCCCAGATTTCACGGCTCGTCTGGCGCAGGAGCTGCTTTTGCTCTCTGTTCGGCGAAAACACGCTGCGGGCGGGCGAGCGACTCATCCAGCTCAGCAGGAGCGGCGTCAGGCACCACAGCAAACTGACCGGCAGCGCGATAAAGGAAAACAGCGGCGCAATATGCGCGGTCAGAACGGTGAGCGCCACGCCGGTGGCGACGTTCATCCACATCGCCCGGTAAAAGCGGATCGGGGACGTTTTTTCCCGATCGTTGTCCGGGCTGTAGCTGGCCCACTGGCTCAGATTGCGCTGGCTGAATCCCAGACGCCAGAGCGTCACGGCAATCGCATACAGGGAATATCCGGCCTCATGGGGCAGGGTGGCGAAATTCATCCCGACGCGGGACAGGCGTTTCAGCGCACCGGTGGCGACCAGCAGCAGATGCTGCACAACAGGGCGGCGGGTCGGTTTGTTAAGCAGATCCCACGCGACCGCCAGCCCGGTCGGCAGGAGCCACACCAGCATCAACACGCCCAGCCAGTAAAACGGATTCGGCACCCACAGCAGGGTGCAAAACAGCAGCGCCAACAGGGACGGAGCGACCAGGCTACGGCGCAGGTTATCGAATAATTTCCAGTACGACAGAGCGGAGAGCGGGTTTTTATCGTGGGTGCCATCCGCTTTCCTGACCCGTGGTTTAAGCCAGTTCAGCAGCTGCCAGTCGCCGCGGATCCAGCGGGTCCGGCGCGCGGCGTCCGAGAGATAGTTGTTCGGATACTGCTCGTAAAGCAACACTTCGCTCAGCAGCCCCGAGCGGGCGTAACACCCTTCCAGCAGATCGTGGCTGAGGACCAGGTTTTCCGGGCAGGTGTTGTGCGTGGCCTGCACAAAGATATCGACATCGTAAATGCCTTTGCCGACGAAGGAGCCTTCGTTGAACAGGTCCTGATAAATATCAGACGACATCATCGAATAGGGGTTATTCCCGGCGATGCTGCTGCACATGGCGGCATAGCGCCCCTGTCCGTTGCGCGGCATCTCTTCGGCGAGGCCCGGCTGCAGGATGCCGTAGCCTTTCACCACGCGCTGACGCGCGGCGTCGTATTCCGGTTTATTGAGCGGGTGCGCCATGGTGGCGACCAGCTTATGCGCCGTATCGCGCGGCAGCAGCGTGTCGCTGTCCAGCGTGACGACGTATTTTATCCGCTCCGGCAACTGGTGCGCGGGCAGCTCGGCGACGCTGGAAAATTGTTTGTCTGGCTGGCGTAGCCAGCTGTTCAGCAGCGCCAGTTTCCCGCGTTTGCGTTCGTAGCCCATCCAGGCGCCCTGGGTTGGGTTCCATTCGGGGGCGCGGTGGAGGAGATAAAAACGCGGGCGAGTGGCCGGATAGCGGCGGTTGAGATCCTGCGTCAGTGATATCGCCTGTTCGAGCAGGGCGTTGTTTTCCGCTGAGGGCTCATTCGCCGAATCGGTAAAGTCGGTTAACAGGGCGAAGCAGAGATGCTCACTTTGGTTGCCCAGCCAGCACACTTCCAGACTGGCGATCAATTTGCTGATCCCGTCTGGGCTGGTGAGCAGGCAGGGGATCACCACCATAGTGGCGGAATCCGCCGGGATCCCGCTGGAAAAATCCATCCGCGGCAGCGGGCGCGGCGTGCGAAAACGGGTGGTCGCCTCGCTGAGCAGATCGCTCGCAAGCTGGCTGAGGACGATAATCAGCGGTATCGCGAGGAGGATCAGCAGCCAGCCCAGGCCCTGCTGCGCAGTGCGGTGCAGGATTTCGGCGGTGGCCGCGGTGGTCAGCAGACTCAGGCTGCCGAGCCAGGACATCAGCGGGATCTGATTGAAACTGTGCCGTAGGCGGATAAGGCGCGAGGCATCGGCTGATAAGAGGATTTCCAGGCGCTGACGCCCTTCGCCCATCAGGTAATAACCGATATGCGCACCCGGCGTGTCGGGGGCGTTTTCACCGGCAAGCGCCAGCACGCGGCGGGCCACTTCCGGCTCGCTGAAATGGCTGTCTCGCGCCAGAAGTTCAATCACGTGGCGATAGTGGTCGCGTGTATCGAAATGCATCAGCGGGTAAATCCCGGCCGGATCCTGGCGCAGCGTTTGTTCCACCACGCTCATGGCCTCGGCGAAATCTGCCCAGTTGGTTTCACTCAGCAAGCGCAGGCCCGCGATGCTGTTACTCACGGAAAGCTGGCTGGCGGCTAACTGCTGATTGAAGCGGTGAATGAGGGTATCGGTGGTCACGCCCTGTTCGGTCAGGCGCTGTTCGATCCAGGTCAGGGGCAGCGCGAGCATATTGCCGCGGCCTTGCAGACGACGCACCAGCTCGGCCACAAAGGCGCTGCTTAACGGCGGGCGCGAGCGCGCCATATCGGCGATCACCATGATCAGCTCGGCGGGCGTGTTCTCTGCGCACTCGAAAATGCGCGTCACCCAGCTATCCGCCAGATTACGTTCCTGCTGAGCCTTGACCACGTCGATGCTGACCCGACGCAGGTTTTCGATGAGCGCCAGACGCAGCATGCCGGGCAGCGCCCAGACTTCGCCCAGCGTCAGCGGCGTCTCCTGCTGATAGGCGGTGATGTAGCTGGTGAGATTCGCGGCGTCCCAGCGCCCGTCACCGTGGGCGATGGCTTCGGCGGCGATATCATAGATGCGCGGACAATCATGCGGCGAAGCCAGCGCCGGAAGCCCTTTGCCGAAATTCTTCGGCAGGTGCTGGCGCACGATGCGGATCTGCTCCTCGATCAGGTAGTAGTTATCCAGCAGCCACTCCCCGGCGGGCATGATACTCGCTTTCTTGCCAGCGTTGAGGACGTAGCAGTTTTGCGTGATCACCGCCTCATTGTCATCGAGGCGTTTGAGCAGGTAGTAGGGCAGCTTGTCAGGCGACAATTTGTGCGAGCGCGCCAGCTTTTGTCCGTAGCGCGCCATCTGGGCCGTCGAAAAAAGCTCGGCTTTAAAACTGTTTTCAGCCGCAGGTTCGTTGCCCGAAAGGGCAGGAGCCAGCGCAGGCGGCAGCGAACGGGAGCGACTCCGCCACTTCTTAAGGTTCATTTTCATAGCGATGCTCTGGTGCGACGTGAACGCGCAGGAGCAGTTGCGAAATCAGATCAGAAACGTTCTCTCAGGATGGGTGTGGGGCATCAGGGATTTAACAGCTGCTGGAATCTTACTTAAGTATAGAACACCGATTTTGCGCCATCAGGCGCATGCGGGATCAGCGCGGTGCCACAAACAGCGCTTTACAGCCGGGGCACAGCATCGCCTGTTTGAGGCGAATTTTTGACGTTGGGTGTGAGGACTTGAGGCCGCAGTGCGGGCAAGTGACGGTGGTGGTCGAGGCTCCACCGATGAGCTTCATTGCGTAATCGAGAAGAGACATGATGATTAACCTTTCAATGAATGAGCTTCATCCTAGCACGAAGTGTTCAAATACTATGCAAGGTATCGCATCTCCCCTTTGCAGGAATTTACCGGGTCTGTGGCTGACCTGACAAAGCGGCGGCAAAATAAGGTCTATTATTAGAATTAGTTACTGACCCGGGAGGCGAAAGGATGAACAAGGTTGCTCAATTTTACCGCGAACTGGTTGCCACACTCACGGAGCGCCTGCGTAACGGCGAACGTGATATTGATGCCCTGGTCGAGCAGGCGCGCGCGCGCGTCGTGCAAACGGGTGAGTTAACGCGGACCGAAGTAGAAGAGGTGACGCGGGCCGTGCGCCGCGATCTGGAAGAGTTCGCGCGCAGCTATGAAGAGAGCCAGGACGAGGTCACCGACAGCGTGTTTATGCGGGTGATCAAAGAGAGTCTGTGGCAGGAGCTGGCGGATATCACCGACAAAACCCAGCTGGAGTGGCGCGAGGTGTTTCAGGATCTGAACCATCACGGCGTGTATCACAGCGGCGAGGTGGTCGGGCTGGGGAATCTGGTGTGTGAGAACTGCCATTTCCATCTGGCGGTGTACACGCCTGACGTGTTGCCGCGCTGTCCGAAATGCGGGCATGACCAGTTCCAGAGACGGCCGTTTGAGCCGTGATTTTCCACCCTCACCCTAACCCTCTCCCTGCGGGAGAGGGGATCAGATCGGCGTGGTTTTCTCCCTCTCCCCGTGGGAGAGGGCCGGGGTGAGGGCACCAGACCGCACTAGTGATAAAACTTCAACCGTTCTGCGATTAAATCCACAAACGCTTCCCGGTCGATATCCAACATCAGCGTGGTATTCGGCGTATTGCCGGTCAGGGAGTAGTAATCCACGACCGTCATCCCCTGGGTGTATTTCCCCTGCGTCTCTACGCCGACCCAACGATCCACCGTGGTAAATATCTCCGGTTTCAACAGCCAGGCGATGGTGCAGGGATCGTGCAGCGGCGCGCCCTGGAAGCCCCATTTCTCGGTTTTGTGATACTCCATAAAGAAGTCGAGCAGCTCGGCGACGGTGGTGGCGACGGGGTTGCCGATCCCACGAAAACGCTCGCTATCTTCCGCCATGATTTGCGCCCGATGGGTCACATCCAGACCTGCCATCACAATCGGGATGCCCGACTGGAAGACGATCTCTGCCGCTTCCGGGTCGACGAAGATGTTGAACTCCGCTGCTGGCGTCCAGTTGCCGAGCCCCATTGCGCCGCCCATGATCACAATCCGCGCGATCTTCGCGTGCAGTTCCGGGTGGCTATTGAGCAGCAGCGCGACGTTGGTTTGCGGGCCCGTGGCGACCAGCGTCACCCGCTCGCGGCTGTCGCGCAGCACCTTCGCCATCAGTTCGACCGCCGTGCAGTTTTGCGGTGCAAAGCCAGGCTCCGGCAGCGCCGGGCCGTCGAGGCCGCTCTCGCCGTGGACGTTATCGGCGATAATCAGATCGCGCATCAGCGGCTTCACCGCGCCGCCTGCCACCGGGATATCCGCTCGTTTGAGCAGGGTCAGCATGCGTAACACGTTGCGCAGGGTTTTATCCGGCGTCTGGTTCCCGGCAGAAGAGGTGACGGCTTTGAGGTCGAGTTCCGGTGAGGCGAGGGCAAGGACCAGAGCGATAGCGTCGTCATGACCTGGATCGCAATCGAGAATGATCGGCAGTGGCATAGGGAGCTCCATTTTTTGGCGTTATTTTGTGACAAGGTTAACGCCGCAAGATGAAGCAGACGAGAAGAAGAGGGCTAAAGCGTGAAGTGGTGCGCAATCCGAAGAGTGCGCACCCTTTTGATTAGTGCAGGATTTTGGCGAGGAAGTCTTTAGCGCGGTCGGACTGCGGGTTGGCGAAGAAATCTTCTTTCGGCGAATCTTCGACAATTTTCCCTTCATCCATAAAGATCACGCGGTTGGCCACTTTGCGGGCGAAGCCCATCTCGTGGGTCACCACCATCATGGTCATCCCTTCGTGCGCCAGTTCCACCATGACGTCCAGCACTTCGTTGATCATCTCTGGATCGAGCGCGGAAGTAGGTTCATCAAAAAGCATGGCGATCGGGTCCATACAGAGCGCACGGGCAATCGCCACGCGCTGCTGCTGACCGCCGGAGAGCTGCGCCGGATACTTATCGGCATGGGCCGACAGCCCAACGCGCTCCAGCAGTTTCAGGCCCTTTTCGCGCGACGCTTTTTTGTCGCGTTTCAGCACTTTTACCTGCGCCAGCGTGAGGTTCTCAATAATCGACAGGTGCGGGAATAGCTCAAAATGCTGGAACACCATCCCGACGTGAGAACGCAGTTTTGCCAGATTGGTTTTCTTGTCGTTGACCCTGGTGCCATCGACGACGATCTCGCCTTGCTGCACGGGTTCGAGGCCGTTGACGGTTTTGATCAGCGTCGATTTACCGGAGCCGGAAGGGCCGCAGACGACAACCACTTCGCCTTTTTTCACTTCGGTGGAACAGTCGGTCAGCACCTGAAAGTGCCCATACCATTTAGAAACATTTTTCAGGGAAATCATGAGACCGTCCTTTTCTTCAGCCAGGTCACCAACAGCGACGCGCTTAAACTAATTGCAAAATAAACCGCACCTGCGAACAGGATCATCTCGACCTGCGTCCCGTCACGCTCGCCGATGGTGGAGGCGGTGCGGAAGAAGTCTGCGAGGCTCAGCACGTAAACCAGTGAGGTATCCTGGAAGAGCACGATGCCCTGGGTCAGCAGCAGCGGGACCATGGCGCGAAACGCCTGGGGTAAAATAATGAGCTTCATGGACTGCCAGTGGGTCATCCCCAGGGCCAGCGCCGCGCTCGATTGTCCGCGGGAGATGCTCTGAATACCCGCGCGAATAATTTCGGAATAGTACGCGGCCTCAAACATCGAGAACGCCACCATGGCCGAGATCAGGCGGATATCGGTTTTCGGCGACAGCCCCAGCACGTTTTGCAGTAGGCCGGGAACGATCAGGTAAAACCACAGCAGCACCATCACCAGCGGAATCGAGCGGAAGACGTTGACGTAGGCCGTGGCGAACCAGGCGAGCGGTTTAAAGCTCGACAGGCGCATGACCGCGAGGATCGTCCCCCAGACAATACCAATGACGATAGCAATGGCGGTGATTTTTAAGGTGATGACCAGCCCGTCGAGCAGATAGGGCATGGCGGGTACAATGGAACTCCAGTCAAAATCGTACATTATTTGCCCCCCAGATTGCCCGGCAGGCGAGTTTTACGTTCAACCAGGTTCATCACCAGCATGATGAATGCGTTAATCAGCACGTAGGCCACGGTAATGGCGGTGAAGGATTCCCACGCGTGGGCGGAGTAATCCAGCAGCTTGCCCGCCTGCGCGGCCATATCGACCAGACCGATGGTGGAGGCGATGGCCGAGTTTTTCACCAGGTTCATCATCTCGGAGGTCATCGGCGGGACGATCACCCGATAGGCGTTCGGCAGCAGCACGTAGCGATAGCTTTGCGGCAGCGTCAGGCCCATCGCCAGAGCTGCGTTTTTTTGCCCGCGTGGCAGCGACTGAATGGCGGCTCGCACCTGCTCGCACACGCGTGCAGCGGTAAACAGCCCAAGACAGAGCATCGACGAGACAAAGAACTGTATGTTCGGGTCGAGTTCCGATTTAAACCACATGCCGAGGTTTTCCGGCAGCAGTTCAGGAACCACCAGATACCAGGTAAAGAACTGCACGATGAGTGGAACGTTGCGGAACAGTTCCACGTACAGGGTGCCGAGAGAAGAGAGAAAACGATTCGGGACGGTACGTAAAATACCGAACAGCGAACCGACCAGGAAGGCGATAATCCAGGCCGTTATCGATAACGCAACGGTGACCTGAAAGCCGCTCCACAGCCAGCCTAAATAGGTGGTGTTGCCGAACGGGGCTTGTTGCAGAAAAATGCCCCAGTTCCAGTCTATTGACATAATAAACTCCAGAAAAAAAAGGGTAGCAGCGCTACCCTCGAAGATTGGTGAGAAGCTCAATGTTCGCGCTGAGTGGGGAACGACCACTCAACGTATAGTCTGTCCGCGCTTCCCGACAATCGAGAGGGCAGGAGGTCCCGCCCCTAATGGTTCTAATTAGTTCAGTGCTTTATCGTTTGGTTCTTTGAACAGGGCTTTCATGTCGTCAGACAGTTCAAAGTTCATGTTGAGATTTTTTGGTGGAATCGGGTTCTTGAACCACTTATCGAACCATTTTTCCGCTTCGCCGGAGGTCTGGACTTTGGCGATGGTGTCATCGATCAGTTTTTTGAAGTCCGCGTCGTCTTTACGCAGCATACAGCCGTACGCTTCTTTCGACTGTGCCGTGCCGACGATTTCCCAGTTGTCCGGTTTCTTCGCCTTCGCACGTTCGCCCGCCAGCAGCGCGTCATCCATCATGAATGCCACCGCGCGGCCGCTTTCCAGGGTACGGAAAGAGTCACCGTGGTCTTTGGCGCTGATGATGCGCATATCCAGTTTCTTCTCGTCGTTCAGCTTGTGCAGCAGCACTTCAGAAGTGGTACCGGAAGTGACAACGACCGCTTTGCCCTTCAGGTCTGCGAAGTCTTTAATCTCGCCGCCTTTTTTGGTCAGCAGACGCGTGCCAACCACGAAGATGGTGTCGGAGAAGGCCGCTTGTTTCTGACGCTCAAGGTTGTTGGTGGTGGAGCCACACTCAAAATCGAAGGTGCCGTTTTGCAGCAGGGGAATACGGTTTTGCGACGTAATTGGAATCAGCTTCACCTGCAGATCAGGTTTGTTAAGCTTCTTCTTGACCGCTTCTACGATCGCGTTGGAGTAGTCCTGAGAGTAGCCTACGACTTTTTGCGTGTTGTCGTAGTATGAGAACGGGACGGAAGATTCACGGTGGCCGACCACGATCACGCCATTTTTGGCAATCTTGTCGAGAGTGCTCCCGGCAGCCGGAGCGTCTTCAGCGTGAACGACGCCTGCGGACATCCCCATTACCAGCATTGCTGTGGCCAGTTTACGTAATTGCATACCCAACTCCTTTATTATCTGCGCCAATGACGCATTGATACCCATTGTGATGTTGTTATATCTCGCGCGATGCGAGTGCAGTGTTATGCAAGCTTGTTAACATTTAGTCTGGCTTAATGTAAAGATTTTGCTGCGTTATTGTTTATTTTTGCGAAGCGCGCCGCACCATTCAGAGGCAAAAATATCTGCCTGCACCGTTTCGGTGCTACCGATGAACTGCGGTGGTGCGACCAGGTTGCACGTTAAGCCAAACGACTGAATCTGTGATTTAACAAAGCAATAGGCGTGCCAGAAATGGAATTTCGAGGGGATTTGCCGGGTGGCGGGGATGGGTTTTGTAGGGCGGGTAAGCGTAGCGCCACCCGCCAGAAATTCGCACGGGAACACGAGCCGGGTGGCGGCTACGCCTTACCCGGCCTACAGGGATGTGTTTTGTAGGGCGGGTAAGCGCAGCGCCACCCGCCAGAGAGGATTATCTACGACGCTGACGAAGGCTCATCAACACCGCGCCAAAACCAAACAGCGCGGTCAGGATCCACAGCGGCCAGTTGCCGGTGCGGGCATATGGCGTCAGACCCGTCGTTGGCGTGACTTTGGTGGTCAACACCGCACGAGTGAACTGCGGGAGCATCGCCTGAATTTCGCCTTTCGGACCAATCACCGCCGTAATCCCGTTGTTGGTGCTGCGCAGCAGCGGACGCGCCAGCTCAAGCGAGCGCATACGCGCCATCTGGAAGTGCTGCCACGGGCCAATCGACTTACCGAACCAGGCATCGTTGGAGATGGTCAGCAGATAATCCGTATCCGGACGGAAGTTATCGCGCACCTGTTCGCCCAGGATGATTTCGTAGCAGATCGCTGGCGTCAACGCGAAGCCGTGCGCATGAAGCTGCGGCTGAACGTATGAACCCCGGCTAAAGGAGGACATCGGCAAGTCGAAGAACGGCGCCAGCGGGCGCAGAATCGATTCCAGCGGCACAAACTCACCAAATGGCACCAGGTGATTTTTGTTGTAGCGATTCGCCGATTCGTAGCTGTACGGATTGTCTTTTCCGAGGGTGATGATGGTGTTGTAGGTGTCGTAACGGTTCTGCTTGTTCAGACGCGCATCGACAATCCCGGTGATCAGCGTGCTGTTTTTGGCGCGCAGGAGATCGTCCATCATGCTCAGGAAACGCTGCTGGTTAATCTCCAGATCCGGAATCGCAGACTCCGGCCAGATGATCAGACTGGATTTTCCCATCTCTTTTTGCGTCGCATCAAGATAGATTTTCAGCGTATTAATCAGCTGATTCTCATCCCATTTCAGCGACTGCGGGATATCCCCTTGCACCATCGATACCTGGGTGGCGCGTTCCGGCTCCAGGGTAAACCACTGGATAAAGCGCAGCGGGAAAGGAAGGGCGAAGAGGACAACGGCGGCAACCAGCGGTTTCCAGTTGCGGCTTACCAGAGCCAGCACCAGCAGGCCGCTCACCACCATCAGCAGGAAGTTGATTGCTTCCACGCCCATCACCGGGGCCAGCCCTTTCAGCGGGCCATCAATCTGGCTATAGCCGAACTGGAGCCACGGGAAACCGGTCAACACCCAGCCGCGCAGGAATTCGGTAATCTGCCAGACCACGGGAGCGGCAATGGCGACGCGCAGCCAGTTTGTTTTCGGCCACAGGCGCGAGAGAATGCCCGCGAACAGACCCGTATACAGCGAGAGATACGCCGCCAGCAGCACGACCAGGAAGACGTTCACCGGGCCAGGCATCCCGCCAAACTGCGCGATGCTGACGTACACCCAGTTAATGCCCGAGCCAAACAGGCCCAGACCCCAGAAGTAGCCGATAGCTGCGGCCTGCACCGGGCGACGATTCAGCGTCAGCCCTTGCAGCCCCATCAGCGAGAGGAGGGCGGCAGGCCAGATGTCATAAGGAGAAAAAGCCAGCGTTCCGCTGGCTCCGAGCAACAGCGCCAGCAGCAAACGGACGCGCTGGCGTTCAAGTAATGGGGCAAATGCCATTTACATTAATCTTCCAGTTTTGGCACCGGGGAGTCGTCCGGCATTCTGACGTGAACCTGAATAATACGTCGGCTGTCGGCCATGGCGACCTTGAACTGGTAACCATCGATGTCAACGGACTCGCCGCGCGCCGGGAGATGGCCAAAGGCCTGCATCACCAGCCCGCCAATGGTATCGACCTCTTCATCGCTGAAGTGGGTGCCAAAGGTCTCGTTGAACTCTTCAATGGAGGCCAGCGCGCGCACCGTCCAGGTGTGACGGCTCAGCTGACGGAATTCGATATCGTCTTCTTCGTCGTACTCATCTTCGATTTCACCGACGATCAGTTCGAGAATATCTTCGATGGTCACAAGGCCGGAAACACCGCCAAATTCATCGATAACAATCGCCATGTGGTAGCGCTGGGAGCGGAACTCTTTCAGCATGCGGTCAACGCGCTTGCTCTCCGGAACCACCACCGCCTGGCGTAACACTTTTTCCATGCTGAAAGCGTCGGCATCGCTGCGCATAAACGGCAGCAGATCTTTCGCCATCAAAATCCCTTCGATGTGATCTTTGTCCTCGCTAATCACCGGGAAACGCGAGTGGGCCGATTCGATGATCACATCGAGGCACTCGTCCAGAGTCTGGTTGCGTTTCAGGGTAATCATCTGCGAGCGGGGGATCATAATATCGCGAACGCGCTGGTCGGCGATGTCCATGACCCCTTCGAGCATTTCGCGCGTATCTTCGTCGATAAGATCGTTCTGCCCGGAATCACGAATCAGCTCCAGGAGTTCATCACGGTTTTTAGGTTCGCCGTGGAACAGCTGGCTCAGAATGAGGGAGAAAAATCCCTTCTTACTGGTTGTCGTGTCGCTACTGTGTGAATTGTCGTCGCTCATGGCGTTTGTTAAGGGTTCTCTTGTGAGTTTAACGCGCGCCGCCGCAGGAAAGATCCTTGTGCGGCGGCATGGTGGGTCAGTTGAGCAAGATGCTTAACTGACTATTCTTTCTCGGCAATGTACGGGTCCTCATAGCCCAGAGCAAGCATTATCTCTGTCTCGAGGGATTCCATCTCTTCTGCTTCTTCGTCTTCAATATGATCATAGCCAAGCAGATGCAGACTGCCGTGGATAACCATGTGCGCCCAGTGGGCGTCGAGGGGCTTTTGCTGCTCTTTCGCTTCCTGTTCAACCACCTGGCGGCAGATGATCAGGTCGCCGAGCAGCGGCATTTCGATGCCCGGCGGCGCTTCGAACGGGAAAGAGAGCACGTTGGTCGGCTTATCTTTCCCGCGATAGGTCAGGTTCAGCTCGTGGCTTTCCGCTTCGTCGACCAGGCGAATCGTCACTTCTGACTCTTCCTGGAACTGCGGGATCACCGCATCCAGCCATGTTTGAAACTGACTTTCTTCCGGCAAACCGGAGTTGTCCTCACAGGCCAGCTGTAAATCGAGGATCACCTGACTCATTTATGCTCTTGCTCCTGGGCTTCGCGTTTACGTTCCGCGGCCTGTTCTGCTTTACGTTTTTGTTCTGCTTCTTCCCATGCTTCATAGGCGTTAACGATGCGGGCAACCACCGGGTGGCGCACCACGTCTTCGCTGTTGAAGAAGTTGAAGCTAATTTCGTCCACTTCCGCCAGCACTTCGATGGCGTGACGCAGACCGGATTTGGTGCTGCGCGGCAGGTCGATCTGGGTGATATCCCCGGTGATGACCGCTTTCGAGTTAAAGCCGATACGCGTCAGGAACATCTTCATCTGTTCGATGGTGGTGTTCTGGCTCTCATCAAGAATGATGAACGCGTCGTTTAACGTGCGCCCGCGCATATAGGCCAGCGGGGCCACTTCGATGACGTTACGCTCGATCAGCTTTTCGACTTTCTCAAAGCCGAGCATTTCAAACAGGGCGTCATACAGCGGACGCAGATACGGGTCCACTTTCTGACTCAAATCGCCTGGCAGGAAGCCGAGCTTTTCACCGGCTTCGACCGCCGGGCGGGTCAGCAGGATACGACGAATATCCTGACGCTCCAGGGCATCGACCGCGGCGGCAACGGCCAGATAGGTTTTACCCGTACCCGCAGGGCCCACGCCGAAGGTGATGTCATGGTCGAGAATATTGGCGATGTACTGCGCCTGGTTTGGCGTACGCGGCTTGATGACGCCACGCTTGGTTTTGATATTGATGGCCTTGCCGTAGTCAGGCACGCTGTCGGCGCTCTGCTCCAGCACGCGCGCTTCTTTAATGGCGAGGTGAATATGTTCCGGTTCGATATCCTGGATTTCCCCGCGCATCGGGGCGGTATCGACATACAGGCTGCGCAGAATATCCGCAGCGGCGTTGACGCAGATGGCGCGTCCGGTGAGTTTGAAGTGATTATCGCGACGATTGATTTCGATACCCAGACGTCGCTCCAGTTGTTTGATGTTGTCATCAAACGGCCCGCACAGGCTCAGCAGGCGAGCGTTGTCTGCTGGCTCAAGGGTAAGTTCACGCGTTTCTGTATTCAAACTGTTCCTCTTAATATGAGTGTCGTCTTACAAGAAATTATTCACGCCACAGAATAAAGGCGCAAGCTTATGCTTGCATATTGGGGACGCAGAGGGGAAATACAAGGCCTGCCAGAGCGACAGGCCTGAAGGAATCAGGGCTGGTAAACACCGACACCCAGATCATTTTCTTTGCGAGTACGGGCAATCACGGACGCTGGCGTTTCGGCGACGCGCAGGCCCATTTCCGCTTCGGTGCGCACCAGTTTGCCGCGCATGGAGTTGGTCAGCACTTCCTGAATCTCGATATCGACAAACTTACCGATCATGTCCGGCGTGCCTTCGAAGTTCACCACGCGGTTGTTCTCGGTACGCCCCGACAGCTGCATCAGGCTCTTACGCGACGTGCCTTCCACCAGAATACGCTGCGTAGTGCCGAGCATACGACGGCTCCAGGCGTTCACCTGCTGGTTGATGCGCTCCTGCAGAATATAGAGACGCTGCTTTTTCTCCTCTTCCGGCACATCGTCCACCATATCGGCGGCAGGCGTGCCCGGACGGGCAGAGAAGATAAAGCTAAAGCTGGTGTCGAAATTCACTTCGCCAATCAGCTTCATGGTGCGCGCGAAATCATCGGTGGTTTCGCCAGGGAAGCCGACGATAAAGTCGGAGCTGATCTGGATATCCGGACGCGCTTCACGCAGTTTGCGGATGATCGCCTTGTACTCCAGCACGGTGTGGGTGCGGCCCATCAGGTTCAGCACGCGGTCAGAGCCGCACTGGACCGGCAGATGCAGGAAGCTCACCAGCTCTGGCGTGTCGCGATAGACATCGATGATGTCGTCGGTAAATTCAATCGGATGGCTGGTAGTGAAGCGCACGCGGTCGATACCGTCGATAGCGGCCACCAGACGCAGCAGCTCGGCGAAAGTGCCGGTAGAGCCGTCGTAGTTGGCACCGCGCCACGCGTTGACGTTCTGGCCGAGCAGGTTCACTTCACGCACGCCCTGAGCCGCCAGCTGGGCCACTTCGAACAGGATATCGTCGCACGGACGGCTGACCTCTTCCCCGCGCGTGTACGGCACGACGCAGTAAGTGCAGTATTTGTTGCAGCCTTCCATGATCGACACGTAGGCGCTTGGGCCGTCGGCGCGTGGCTCTGGCAGACGGTCAAATTTCTCGATTTCCGGGAAGCTGACGTCCACCACCGGGCTGCGATCGCCGCGAACGGAGTTGATCATCTCCGGCAGGCGGTGCAAGGTCTGCGGGCCAAACACGATATCGACGTAATGGGCGCGCTGACGAATCAGTTTGCCTTCTTGCGAAGCTACGCAGCCGCCGACGCCGATAATCAGGTCCGGGTTTTTCTTTTTGAGGAGTTTCCAGCGACCTAACAGGTGGAAGACTTTTTCCTGCGCTTTTTCACGGATTGAGCAGGTGTTAAGCAGCAGCACATCGGCTTCTTCTGCCACTTCCGTCAGTTGATACCCGTGGGTGGCATTCAGCAGATCGGCCATCTTCGATGAATCGTATTCGTTCATCTGACAGCCCCAGGTTTTTATATGGAGTTTTTTAGTCATCGACTTGCTCAGGCTCAGGATTGCAAGCCGCGTATTGTAATGCTTTGGTGGGGTTGTGACCAGTATGAAGGTTGTCGGCCTCAAGGGCGAAAAAATCCGGTAAACTTAAGGGATTCTCTTCAAAGGATTATTGACCATGACACTCCAGAAAACCGAAATCGCCGTGGTCGGCGGCGGGATGGTCGGCGGCGCGCTGGCGCTTGGGCTGGCACAACAGGGATTCCAGGTAACGGTGATCGAGCAGGCCGCACCGCCTGCGTTTGACGAAACCCAGCAGCCGGACGTGCGGATCTCGGCGATCAGCGCCGCGTCGGTCGATCTGCTGCGCGGTCTGGGCGTGTGGGAGGCAATCCTCGCGATGCGCGCCCATCCGTATCGTCGTCTGGAGACCTGGGAGTGGGAAAACGCCCATGTGACGTTTAACGCCGCGGAGCTCAAGCTGCCGCTGCTGGGCTACATGGTGGAAAACAACGTCCTGCAGTTGGCGCTCTGGCAGGCGCTGGAGGCGCACGACAAGGTGACGCTGCGGGTGCCGGATTCGCTGAAAGCACTGCATCGCCATGAAGGCGGCTATTTGCTGGAGCTGGATAACGGTGATGAGTTGGCGGTGAAGCTGGTGGTCGGGGCCGATGGCGCAAATTCCCAGGTGCGTCAGATGGCCGGGATCGGCATTCACGCCTGGCAGTATCAACAATCCTGCATGCTGATTACCGTCAAATGCGAAAACGATCCGGGCGACAGCACCTGGCAGCATTTTACCCCCAACGGCCCACACGCCTTTTTACCGCTGTTTGGAAACTGGGCGTCGCTGGTGTGGTACGACACCCCGGCGCGTATTCGCCAGCTGCAGAGTTTGTCGATGGAGCAGCTGCAGCGCGAAATCGATAAACATTTCCCGGCGCGTCTTGGCAAGGTGACGCCGGTGGCGGCGGGCGGATTCCCGTTAACACGTCGCCATGCCCTGCAATATGCCCGCGAAGGGCTCGCGCTGGTGGGGGATGCGGCGCATACCATTCATCCGCTGGCGGGGCAGGGCGTAAACCTGGGCTATCGTGACGTGGAAGCGTTGTTGTCGGTGATGAGCAGCGCGCGCGGCCATGCGGAACCCTGGGCGAGTGCAGCGGTGCTGAAGCGCTACCAGACGCGGCGCATGGCGGATAATTTCCTGATGCAGTCAGGGATGGATCTGTTTTACGCGGGGTTCAGCAACGATCTTGCACCGGTGCGGGTTCTGCGCAATATCGGCCTGATGGCGGCAGAGCGCGCAGGCGGCCTGAAACGTCAGGCACTGAAATACGCGCTCGGTCTCTAGGCAGTCTTTTCCCTCTCCCTTTGGGAGAGGGTCAGGGTGAGGGGAACAAGCCGCACCGTTCCCAAAGCACAAAAACAAAAAAGCCCGCAGAGCGGGCTTTTTTGCTGTTAAGTGGCTGGGGTACGAGGATTCGAACC
Source organism: Lelliottia sp. JS-SCA-14 (assembly GCF_035593345.1). NCBI lineage: Bacteria > Pseudomonadati > Pseudomonadota > Gammaproteobacteria > Enterobacterales > Enterobacteriaceae > Lelliottia > Lelliottia sp. JS-SCA-14. Next base: position 1,461,954 of record NZ_CP141606.1, read on the forward strand.
TCGGAATGCTGGTATCAGAAACCAGAGCCTTACCGCTTGGCGATACCCCAACAGGGTGCGTTAAACATCTAACGACTTTTTGAAATTGGCTGGGGTACGAGGATTCGAACCTCGGAATGCTGGTATCAGAAACCAGAGCCTTACCGCTTGGCGATACCCCAACAATTTTTTCTAGTTTACCGAAATAATCGATAAATTCCTAATTTGGTGGCTACGACGGGATTCGAACCTGTGACCCCATCATTATGAGTGATGTGCTCTAACCAACTGAGCTACGTAGCCAGACTGCTTTCTTCGATGGCTGGGGTACCTGGATTCGAACCAGGGAATGCCGGTATCAAAAACCGGTGCCTTACCGCTTGGCGATACCCCAATAACCGCGGAGAACCGCTCAATCGAAGAAAATGGCTGGGGTACCTGGATTCGAACCAGGGAATGCCGGTATCAAAAACCGGTGCCTTACCGCTTGGCGATACCCCATCCGTGCAACGCGGACCTGGAAATGGTGCGGGAGGCGAGACTTGAACTCGCACACCTTGCGGCGCCAGAACCTAAATCTGGTGCGTCTACCAATTTCGCCACTCCCGCAAAAAAAGATGGTGGCTACGACGGGATTCGAACCTGTGACCCCATCATTATGAGTGATGTGCTCTAACCAACTGAGCTACGTAGCCATCTTTTTTTCGCGTTACCTTATCGGCGTTGCGGGGCGCATTATGCGTATTGAGTCTTGCAGCGTCAATATCTTTTTCAATGAAAATGGCCGGATTGTGACTGTTTGGTTAGGTTGCGAACAGCGTGACCGAATAATCGGCAATTATTGGTTATTAATCGCTTTTGTTCAGCAAAACGTGAGCAATAAAAAAGGCCCCGAAGGGCCTTAATGCGATCTCTGCGATTACTTATAAGCAGACTGGTGAACACCCACCGCGCGTCCTGATGGATCGTTCATGGATTTGAAGGATTCATCCCATTCGATGGCTTTCGCCGAGGAGCAGGCCACTGACGGACCGCCAGGGACGCATTCCGCTGCGCTCGCGACCGGGAACAGCTCTTCGAAGATTTCACGGTACAGATACGCTTCTTTCGATCCCGGCGTGTTGTACGGGAAGCGGAAGCTCGCGGTTTCCAGCTGTTGATCGGAAACTTGCTTCGCGGCCACCTCTTTCAGGGTGTCGATCCAGCTGTAGCCCACGCCATCGGAGAACTGCTCTTTCTGACGCCAGGCGACGCTTGCCGGCAGGTAAGATTCGAAACATTCACGCAGGATATGTTTTTCCATTTTCCCGTTGCCGCACATTTTGTCCTGCGGGTTGATGCGCATCGCCACGTCGAGGAAAGACTTATCCAGGAAGGGTACGCGGGCTTCCACGCCCCAGGCGGACATCGCTTTGTTGGCACGCGCGCAGTCAAACATGTGCAGCGCCTGCAGTTTACGTACCGTCTCTTCATGCAGCTCTTTGGCGTTTGGCGCTTTATGGAAGTACAGATAGCCGCCAAAGACTTCGTCAGATCCTTCGCCTGACAGCACCATTTTAATGCCCATCGCTTTGATTTTTCGGGACATCAGATACATCGGCGTCGAGGCGCGAATGGTGGTCACATCGTAGGTTTCGATGTGATAGATCACGTCGCGGATCGCGTCCAGACCTTCCTGCACGGTGAAGTGAATTTCATGGTGCACGGTGCCCAGATGGTTTGCCACTTCCTGCGCGGCTTTCAGATCTGGTGCACCTTCCAGGCCGACGGCGAAGGAGTGCAGCTGCGGCCACCAGGCTTCAGAGCGCTCCCCATCTTCCACGCGGCGAGCGGCGAATTTTTTGGTGATCGCCGAGATCACGGAGGAGTCCAGGCCACCGGAGAGCAGCACGCCGTAAGGCACGTCAGACATCAGGTGACTTTTTACGGAATCTTCCAGCGCCTGACGCAGGGCGTTTTTGTCGGTGACGTTGTCTTTCACCGCGTCGAAATCGAACCAGTCGCGCTGGTAGTACTGACGGATTTCACCGTCTTTGCTCCACAGGTAGCTGCCTGCCGGGAACTCTTTAATGGTGCGGCAAACCGGAACCAGAGCTTTCATTTCAGAGGCGACGTAGAAGTTACCGTGTTCGTCGTGGCCCATATACAGCGGGATAATCCCGATGTGGTCGCGGCCAATCAGGTAGGCGTCTTGTTCGCTGTCGTACAGCGCAAAGGCAAACATACCCTGCAGATCGTCGAGGAATTCCGGCCCTTTTTCCTGATACAGGGCGAGGATCACTTCGCAGTCGGAACCGGTCTGGAAAGCGTAACGATCGCCATACTCTGCGCGCAACGCCTGATGGTTGTAGATTTCACCGTTAACGGCCAGCGCATGCGTTTTTTTCTCGTTATACAGCGGCTGGGCACCGGCATTGACATCGACAATCGACAGACGTTCGTGAGCGAGAATCGCTTTATCGCTTGCGTACACGCCGGACCAGTCCGGGCCGCGGTGACGCATCAGGCGAGAGAGTTCCAGTGCCTTTTTACGCAGTTCGCCCGCGTCAGTCTTGATATCCAGTACGCCAAAAATTGAACACATAACCTTCTCCGTTAACCCTGTTGCAGTGTGATGTTGCTTGCTTATGAAAATGCCGCAAAACAGGGTGTGTGCGCAACACTTTTACGGGCGCAAAAGCAAATAACGCAACAGGCATTGCCGAATGTTGAAAAAAGAGTATGTCGAGAGCGGTTTTATTGATGATTATGCAATGAATGGTGGTTTTCGTTAGATGCGGTGATGTTTTTGCGGCTTAAAAATGAAAAACCACGCTCGAGGGCGTGGTTTCTTGTCAGATAACGTCGATTTCGGCCACCGACGGATAAATCCAGCTCGGCCGGAACGGCATGGCGTCGATGTCGTCCAGCGTCGACACGCCCGAGAGCACGAGGATCGTCTCAAGCCCGGCCTGGAAACCGGCCAGAATATCCGTGCGCAGGTTATCGCCGACAATCACCGTTTGCTCGGAGTGCGCCTGCATTTTGTTGAGCGCCGCGCGGACAATCCACGGGCTCGGTTTGCCGACCACGAAAGGTTTGCGGCCCGAGATTTTCTCGATGCCTGCGCAGAGCGCGCCGCACGCCGGGTAATAGCCGCGACCGTGCGTATCCGGGTTGGTGGCAATAAAGCGCGCGCCATTCGCCACGAAGTAAGCGGCTTTGTGCATCATTTCCCAGTTAAAGGAGCGGGTCTCGCCGACGATGACAAAATCCGGGTTCACGTCGGTGATGGTAAAGCCTGCTTTATACAGCTCGTGGATCAGCGCGCCTTCCCCGACCACGTATGCCTTTTTGCCTTCCTGACGTTTCAGGAAATCGGCGGTGGCCATCGCGGAGGTGTAAAACACGCTGTCCGGCACGTCGACACCGGCGGTGGCGAAGCGGTTGGCCAGATCCTGCCCGGTCTGCGACGGATAGTTGGTCAGCAGAACCAGCGGCATTCCTTTTTCCAGAATACGGTTCAGAAACTCAGCGGCACCGGGCACCGCAACGTTATCGTGCATCAGCACGCCGTCAATATCACAAATCACATTCTGAATGGTCATGAACTACCTGGCATCTCAAAAAAAGAAGGCGTCACTATAAAGCGCTCTTAGCTTTCCAGCAAACGCTGGAGCAGCAGACCGTTAAGCATGGCGCGTTTCACCAGCGCAAAAGCACCAATGGCGGAGCGGTGATCGAGCGTCGAGCGCACCACCGGCAGATTCTGACGGAAGGCTTTCAGCGCCTGAGTATTAATGCAGCCTTCGATCGCCGGAAGCAGCACTTTTTCCGCCTCGGTGATCTCACCGGCGATCACCACTTTCTGCGGGTTAAACAGGTTGATGGCAATGGCGATGGTTTTGCCCAGATGGCGGCCCACTTGCTCAATCACCTCGCAGGCGAGGGCGTCGCCTTTGTTGGCGGCTTTGCAGATGGTGTTGATCTTGCAGTCTTCAAGCGTGATGCGGCTTTGATAGCCCTGCTCGAGCAGATGGCGCACCCGGTGTTCAATCGCGGCGTTAGCAGCGACGGTTTCCAGACAGCCGAAGTTCCCACAGTGGCAGCGCTCGCCGAGGGGATCGACCTGGATATGGCCGATCTCGCCGACGTTGCCGTTACGGCCAATAAAAATGCGTCCGTTGGAGATAATCCCGGCGCCCGTACCGCGGTGGACGCGCACCAGAATAGAGTCTTCGCAATCCTGACTCGCACCAAAGTAGTGCTCCGCCAGCGCCAGGCTGCGGATATCGTGCCCGACATAACAGGTGACGTTGAAACGTTTTTCCAGCGCGCCGACCAGCCCCCAGTTTTCGACCTGGATGTGCGGCATGTAGCGAATCACGCCGCTTTCCGGGTCGACCAGACCTGGCAGGATCACCGAGATGGCGATCAGCTCGCGGATTTTACGCTGACAGCTTTCAATAAACAGCGCGATGGTATTCAGCAGGGCGTGCTCCAGGGTTTCCTGGGTGCGTTCCGGCAGGGGATAGTGCTCTTCTGCCACCACTTTGCTGCTCAGATCGTACAGGGTGAGCGTGGTGTCGTGACGGCCAAGGCGTACGCCAATGGCGTGGAAATTGCGGGTTTCGGTAATGATAGAGATGGCGCGGCGGCCCCCGGTGGAGGCCTGCTGATCGACTTCTTTGATCAAGCCGCGCTCAATCAGCTGACGCGTGATTTTGGTCACGCTGGCGGGGGCAAGCTGGCTCTGTTCGGCGATCTGAATCCGCGAGATTGGACCATGCTGGTCAATCAGGCGGTAAACAGCCGCACTGTTAAGTTGTTTAACGAGGTCAACATTACCAATTTGAGCTTGTCCGCCAGATGTCATACTTTACTTACTCAGTGACGACCTCGTTACCATTAACGATGGTCTTAATAATTTTATAATCGCGTGTGAAGGCGGTGAGGTTGGCCACCATGCCCGGAGCGATACCGCCCAGCTGTTTGTCCACGCCAATCGCGCGAGCCGGGTAGAGCGTTGCCATACGCAGCACTTCATCCAGCGCAATGCCGCAATGCTCAACCAGGTTACGTACCCCTTCGATCATCGTCAGCGCAGAGCCGCTCAGCGTTCCGTTCTCATCCACGCACAATCCATTGCGGTAGTATATTGTTTTACCAGCAAAAATGAACTGCTCAATATTTGCACCTGCTGGCGCCGTGGCGTCAGTCACCAGGCACAGCTTATCGCCTTTCAGGCGTTTCGCGTTGCGGATGTTGGTGTAATCCACATGCAGGCCATCAGCGATAATGCCACAGTAAACGTCTGGCTCATCAAGAATCGCACCGACAAGGCCTGGTTCGCGGCCGGTAATGTACGGCATGGCGTTATAAAGGTGGGTCGCAAAGGTAATGCCTGCGCGGAAACCGGTTTTCGCTTCGGCGAGCGTCGCGTTAGAGTGACCCGCGGAAACCACGATACCGGCGGCTGCCAGTTTGCTGATCACTTCCGGCCCGGTCATTTCAGGGGCCAGCGTCACTTTGGTGATCACGTCCGCGTTCGCGCACATGAAGTCGACCAGCTCGGCGTCCGGCTTGCGCACATAATTCGGATTGTGGGTGCCTTTCTTAACAATGTTCAACCACGGACCTTCAAGGTGCAGACCCAGCGCCTGATGCGGGTATTTCGCCAGGTATTCACGCATCACGCGGATACCTTGCTTCATTAATTCGTCGTCGGAGGTGATGAGCGTTGGCAGATAGCTGGTGCAGCCCGATTTCTCATTGGCTTTCTGCATGATCTCCAGCGTTTCAACGGTGACCGCCTCTGGCGAGTCGTTGAACTGCACGCCGCCGCAGCCGTTCAGCTGGACGTCGATAAAACCGGGGGAGATGATTGCTCCATTGAGTGAGCGCTGTTCGATCTCCGGCGGCAGTTCAGCCTGCGGGCAGACACGTTCAATCAGGCCATTGGCGATAACAATCGCATGGTCATCCAGAATTTCATGGCCGGTATAAATCCGACCGTGGGTTAAAGCGTACATAAGACCCCCGGTTTAAAAATTCAACCGCCTCTTTGGGAAGAGGCGGCTAGTCAATTACAGACCTTTAATGTTTTCAGCTTCTAACTCGTTGAAGTATTTCAGCGTCTTCACTTTCAGTTCCATGGTGGACGGCTCGTCGCACACCACAACCGCTTTAGGATGCAGCTGCAGGCAGCTGATGGTCCACATGTGGTTCACGTTGCCTTCAACGGCGGCTTGCAGCGCCTGCGCTTTCACGTTGCCCAGCACCAGAATCATCACTTCTTCGGCATCCAGCAGGGTGCCCACGCCAACGGTCAGGGCGTATTTTGGCACCTGATTTACGTCGCCGTCGAAGAAGCGAGAGTTTGCCACGCGGGTGTCATGGGTCAGGGTTTTAATACGGGTACGAGAGGCCAGAGAAGAAGCCGGTTCGTTGAACGCGATGTGCCCGTCGTTGCCCACGCCGCCCATGAACAGGTTAATTTTGCCGTAAGAGCGGATTTTTTCTTCGTACTGACGGCATTCTGCGTCAATATCAGGCGCGTTTCCATTCAGCAGGTTAATATTTTCAGGTTGAATATCAACGTGATCAAAGAAATTACGGTGCATGAAGCTATGGTAGCTCTCCGGATGCTCTTTCGCTAAGCCCACGTATTCGTCCATGTTGAAGGTGACAACATGTTTGAAGCTAACCTGGCCTGATTTATGCATTTCGACCAGAGCTTTATACGCGGTCAGCGGAGTGCCACCGGTTGGCAGGCCGAGAACGAAAGGACGATCGGCGGTAGGTTTGAACGCGTTGATACGGTTAACGATATGGCGTGCAGCCCATTTTCCGACTTGTTCAGCTGTAGCCAGGGGAATCAGTCTCATTGTTCACCTCTAAAGTTAAAGTTAAAAAAAGTGGGCGGATGGCGCGCCTCAACCTGAAATAAGCGTAACCTGGATCACGCCAGGCGGGGGGCAATCCGACTTGATTTTTTGAATGATAAAATAAGTTTTCACTGTTAGCCAGCAAAAGGGAGGGTTATTAACGGTATTTGGTGACAAAACTCACAAAAAATACGTGTTTAATTTGCGATACGAATTAATTTCTCACACACTCAGAATGCCAGTGATTCATCAACTGTATCGATAAGTTAGTGACACAATAAAAAACAGCTGAGAACGTGCCTTAAACGGGGTCTCATAGGGGGAAGCACAAGTGAGTATTCTAGGTTATTTACAAAAGGTTGGTCGCGCACTGATGGTGCCGGTCGCCACGCTGCCAGCGGCAGCAATTCTGATGGGTGTCGGCTACTGGATTGACCCGGTTAGCTGGGGTGGTGACAACGCACTTGCGGCGCTGTTCATCAAGTCGGGTTCCGCCATCATCGACAATATGTCTGTACTGTTCGCGATCGGTGTCGCTTACGGTATGTCCAAAGATAAAGACGGTGCAGCAGCATTAACAGGTTTTGTGGGCTTCCTCGTGTTGACCACGCTCTGTTCTCCGGCAGCGGTTGCCATGATTCAGAAGATCCCAGTGGACCAGGTGCCTGCTGCGTTCGGTAAGATCAGCAACCAGTTCGTCGGTATCCTCGTGGGTATCATCTCTGCGGAACTGTACAACCGCTTCAGCGGCGTTGAGCTGCCGAAGGCGCTGTCGTTCTTCAGCGGTCGCCGTCTGGTGCCGATCCTGACCTCCTTCGTCATGATCGCCGTCGCGTTCATCCTGATGTACGTCTGGCCTGTGATCTTCGACGGTCTGGTGAACTTCGGTGAGCACATCCAGAAACTCGGTTCTGCGGGCGCAGGTATCTATGCCTTCTTCAACCGTCTGTTGATTCCGGTCGGTCTGCACCACGCCCTGAACTCCGTGTTCTGGTTTGACGTGGCAGGTATTAACGATATCCCTAACTTCCTCGGCGGCGCACAGTCCATCGAAACAGGTAAAGGCATCGTGGGTATCACCGGTCGTTATCAGGCGGGCTTCTTCCCGATTATGATGTTCGGTCTGCCGGGTGCTGCGCTGGCTATCTATCACTGCGCACGTCCAGAGAACAAAGCGAAAGTTCTGGGTATCATGATGGCGGGCGCATTCGCGGCCTTCTTCACCGGTATCACCGAGCCGCTGGAATTCTCCTTCATGTTCGTGGCGCCGGTTCTGTATGTGATCCACGCCGTGCTGACCGGTATCTCTGTGTTCATCGCCGCGTCGATGCACTGGATTGCAGGCTTCGGCTTCAGTGCGGGTCTGGTGGATATGGTGCTGTCGTCCCGTAACCCGCTGGCGACTCACTGGTGGATGCTGATCCCTCAGGGTCTGGTGTTCTTCGTGATTTACTATGTGGTGTTCCGCTTCACTATCACCAAATTCAACCTGATGACTCCGGGTCGCGAGCTGGCTGTTGCCGGTAGCGAAGCGGATGGTCAGGACGTGAATGTGAGCGGTGATAAAGAGCAGGACGTTGCAGGCCTGGCGCGTCAGTACATCGCCGCAGTCGGTGGTTCTGACAACCTGACCGGTATCGACGCCTGTATCACCCGTCTGCGCCTCAGCGTGAAAGATTCTTCTCTGGTTAACGAAGCACTGGCTAAACGTCTGGGCGCATCCGGTGTGATTCGTCTGAACAAAACCAGCGTGCAGATTATCGTGGGCTTCGTGGCAGAAAAAATCGCTAACGCCATGAAAACCACCGGTCCGGTAGCCGCTTCTGAAGCTGCTCCTGTCGCCGCTGCACCTGTAGCTGCAAAACCACAGGCGGTTCCTAACGCCACCACCATCGCGGCGCTGGTTTCTCCAGTGACCGGTGAAGTGGTTGCCCTGGAGCAGGTTCCTGATGAAGCCTTCGCCAGCAAAGCGGTCGGTGATGGTGTCGCTGTGAAACCAACGGAAAAAACCGTGGTTTCTCCGGCAGCCGGTACCATCGTGAAAATCTTCAACACCAACCATGCCTTCTGCCTCGAAACGGAGAAGGGGGCTGAGATCGTGGTCCACATGGGTATCGACACCGTCGCCCTGGGTGGTCAAGGCTTCACGCGTCTGGTTGAAGAGGGTGCCGAAGTGGTGGCAGGTCAGCCGATTCTGGAAATGGATCTGGACTTCCTGAACGCCAATGCGCGCTCCATGATTAGCCCGGTTGTTTGCAGCAACATCGACGACTTTAGCGGTCTGGTTCTCCAGGCGAAAGGTCAGGTCGTTGCTGGTCAAACGCCACTGTACGAGATTAAAGGCAAGTAATCGCTCCTGAGTAGAGTCATGCCTTAAGCGGCGGGGGTTATCCTCCGCCGCTTTTTTTTGCAGCAATCCTCCCCAATATTCACTTCAAAGCCGTTTTTTGCATAACTAAAGGTTGTCACTACGTCCGGCTTATAAGATCATATGCCGTTATACGTTGTTGACGCTTTGAGGAATCCACGATGAGTGAGGCTGAAGCCCGCCCGAGTAACTTTATTCGCCAGATCATCGATGAAGATCTGGCCAGTGGTAAGCACACCACAGTTCATACCCGTTTCCCGCCGGAGCCAAACGGCTACCTGCATATCGGTCATGCGAAATCGATCTGCCTGAACTTCGGCATCGCGCAAGACTACCAGGGCCAATGCAACCTGCGTTTCGATGACACCAACCCTGTTAAAGAAGACATCGAATACGTTGAGTCCATCAAGAACGACGTGCAATGGTTAGGCTTCACCTGGTCTGGCGATATCTGCTACTCCTCTGACTATTTTGATCAGCTGCACGCCTACGCCGTAGAGCTTATCAACAAAGGCCTGGCCTACGTTGACGAGCTGTCTGCTGACGAAATCCGCGAATACCGTGGCTCGCTGACGGCGCCGGGCAAAAACAGCCCGTTCCGCGATCGCAGCGTCGAAGAGAACCTCGCGCTGTTCGAAAAAATGCGTGCCGGTGGCTTCGAAGAGGGCAAAGCCTGTCTGCGTGCCAAAATCGACATGGCGTCGCCGTTCATCGTGATGCGCGATCCGGTGCTGTATCGCATTAAATTTGCTGAGCACCACCAGACCGGCAACAAGTGGTGCATCTACCCGATGTACGACTTCACCCACTGCATCAGTGATGCGCTGGAAGGCATTACGCACTCCCTGTGTACGCTGGAGTTCCAGGACAACCGTCGTCTGTACGACTGGGTGCTGGATAACATCACCATCCCTGTGCATCCGCGTCAGTACGAGTTCTCTCGTCTGAATCTGGAATACACCGTGATGTCCAAGCGTAAGCTGAACCTGCTGGTGACGGACAAGCACGTAGAAGGCTGGGATGACCCACGTATGCCGACCATCTCCGGTCTGCGTCGTCGTGGCTATACAGCTGCCTCTATTCGCGAATTCATCAAGCGTATCGGCGTGACCAAGCAGGACAACACCATTGAGATGGCGTCTCTGGAATCCTGCATTCGCGAAGATCTGAACGAAAACGCACCGCGCGCGATGGCGGTTATCGATCCGGTTAAACTGGTTATCGAAAACTACCCGCAGGGCGAGAGCGAGCAGGTCACCATGCCGAACCATCCGAGCAAACCGGAAATGGGCAGCCGTGAAGTGCCGTTCAGCGCCGAGATCTGGATCGACCGCGCTGACTTCCGCGAAGAAGCGAACAAGCAGTACAAGCGTCTGGTGCTGGGCAAAGAAGTTCGCCTGCGCAATGCGTACGTGATCAAAGCTGAGCGCGTTGAGAAAGACGCCGAAGGCAACATCACGACTATCTTCTGTACTTACGACGCAGAGACCCTGAGCAAGGATCCTGCTGACGGACGCAAAGTGAAAGGCGTGATCCACTGGGTGAGCGCAGCACACGCGCTGCCGGTTGAAATTCGTCTGTACGATCGTCTGTTCAGCATTCCGAACCCGGGCGCGGCAGAAGATTTCCTGGCGACCATCAACCAGGAATCATTGGTCATCAAACAGGGTTATGCAGAACCTTCCCTGAAAACGGCCGAAGCAGGTAAAGCGTATCAGTTCGAGCGTGAAGGTTACTTCTGTCTCGACAGCCGTTATGCAACCGCTACCAAACTGGTATTTAACCGTACCGTCGGTCTGCGTGACACCTGGGCCAAAATCGGCGAGTAAGCCTGGTCAATGAGAGACAAACGCCGCACAACGCGGCGTTTTTTTTGCTTATCGATCATGCTTTTACTTTTCGTGCCATTTTTTAACCGCAAAATAACACGTCAATGAGCTGCTACTTATTTTTTATAATAAAGTTTCGTGTAATACGGAATAAGCCAAATTAAAGTATGTAAGCGCTATCAAATTTCATTACTCACTGAATTTAACCATATTTTTCCGCTTAAGCCTTGTCGCAGGTGATGTGTTACAAATCACTACCAATTATGTGCACTTCGTCATAATCCTGCATTTTGCCCACTGAAAAGCATTGATAATTCGCGTCGCGAAAAATAGTCTAAAGGCGGTAGTTAATTCGAGGGTATTACAGACTACCCCTGACCATTTGGTCTTTTAGATTTTTCGCCGTTTAAGGCGCTTTTATTCGTCAAAGAGGAACAATCTATGCGTACGTTCAGTGGCAAACGTAGTGCGCTGGCGCTGGCTATCGCCGGTGTGACAGCAATGTCGGGCTTTATTGCAGCTCCGCAGGCTCAGGCAGCAGGCTTTATCGATGATTCGACACTCACGGGCGGTATCTATTACTGGCAGCGTGAACGTGACCGTAAAGATGTCACCGACGGCGACAAATACAAAGTTAACCTTTCTCACTCCACCTGGAACGCCAACCTGGATTTCCAGTCCGGTTATGCGGCTGATATGTTCGGTCTGGATATTGCTGCTTTCACGGCCATCGAAATGGCGGAAAACGGCGATAGCGCACACCCGAACGAAATCGCGTTCTCCTCAAGCAACAAAGCGTACAAAGAAGACTGGTCTGGCGATAAGAGCGGTATCAGCCTGTATAAAGCGGCGGCAAAATTCAAATACGGTCCAGTATGGGCGCGCGGTGGTTACATTCAGCCAACCGGTCAGACCCTGTTAGCCCCACACTGGAGCTTCATGCCAGGTACTTACCAGGGCGCGGAAGCCGGGGCGAACTTTGACTACGGCGATGCGGGTGCGTTGAGCTTCTCCTACATGTGGACCAACGAGTACAAAGCGCCGTGGCACATCGAGATGGACAAGTTCTACCAGAACGATAAAAAGACCCGCGTGGAGTATCTACACTCTCTCGGCGCGAAATATGACTTCAAAAACGACCTCGTGCTGGAAGCGGCGTTCGGCCAGGCGGAAGGTTACGTCGATCAGTATTTCGCCAAAGCCAGCTACAAATTCGATATCGTTGGCGGCCCGCTGACCACCAGCTATCAGTTCTACGGTACGCGTGACAAAGTCAGCGATGGCAGTGTGAACGATCTGTATGACGGTACCGCATGGCTACAGGCGCTGACCTTTGGCTACAAAATCGGTCAGGTGGATTTACGACTCGAAGGAACTTATGTCAAAGCCGAAGGGCAGCAGGGCTACTTCCTGCAGCGTATGACGCCAACCTACGCCTCTTCCAACGGTCGTCTGGATATCTGGTGGGATAACCGTTCAGACTTCAACGCCGACGGCGAAAAAGCGCTCTTCTTCGGCGCGATGTATGACCTGAAAAACTGGAATCTGCCGGGCTGGGCAGTGGGCGCATCTTACGCCTACGCATGGGACGCGAAGCCGGGCGACATGGCTACGCCAGACGCTTACTACGATCCAAACTATCGCCTGAAAGAGTCCGCTTACAGCCTGGATGCGATGTATACCCTGCAGGACGGTCGCGCGAAAGGCACCATGTTCAAACTGCACTTCACGCAGTATGACAACCACTCTGATATCCCAAGCTACGCAGGCGGTTACGGCAACATCTTCCAGGATGAACGTGACGTGAAATTCATGGTTATCGCACCATTCACCATCTTCTGATGAACTGCCTGGCGGGGTCACACCCGCCGGAATGGAGACCAACATGTTGAAGAAAATTGTAGTGGTGGCGGTACTGGCATCGGGTCTGGTTGCCTGTGCGCAGCCTCAGGCACCGAAAGAAGATTCTCGTCTCAAAGAGGCTTACAGCACCTGTATCAACACCGCGGAAGGCTCGCCGGAGAAAATCCAGGCCTGCCAGAGCGTGCTGACGGTACTGAAGAAAGAAAAGGCACATGAGCAGTTTGCGACGCAAGAGAATGTTCGCGTGATGGACTATCAGGCCTGTATCCAGGCGCGTAAAACGGGTAATGGTGAAGCAGTGAAAGCCGATTGCGGCCAGCTCTGGCAGGAAATTCGCAAGAACAACGCGCAGTAATCTGCGTTCATCAACGCCCGGCAGCGAGAGCTCGCCGGGCGTTTTGCATTTATTGCAGGCAAAAAAAAAGCCAACCGTCAGGTTGGCTCAGAGTATGAAGCAGAATTATTTGGTATCGTGAGCGTGCTCGTTTTCGCGGCAATCGCCTTCAGCACAGTGACCATACAGATACAGGCTATGGTTGGTCAGACGGATGCCATGTCGGGTGGCAATCTCACGCTGACGTGCTTCGATAGAGTCATCGCTAAACTCAATCACCTTGCCGCAGTCGAGGCAAATCAGGTGATCGTGGTGATGCTGCTGCGTCAGTTCAAAAACGGATTTACCGCCTTCAAAATTATGACGGGTGACAATGCCGGCGTCATCGAACTGGTTCAGAACGCGGTATACGGTCGCCAGCCCAATCTCTTCGCCCATGTCGATCAGACGCTTGTATAAGTCTTCCGCACTGACGTGATGGTTGTCCGGCCCTTGCAGAACTTCCAGGATTTTTAAACGAGGAAGCGTCACTTTCAGGCCAGCCTTCTTTAATGCGGTATTGTTGTCAGTCATGCGGAATCTGTCCTGTTGCTAAACGATTCACTTCCTTAAGAAGTGACAGAAAATGCAGTTGGGATAATGCGTCTCATTATAGAACTGCCATGTCTAAATGAAAACCGCAAGTCTCAAGCAAAGTATGCTTATAAAAACGTGGTATCACCAACAAACTTGTTCGATGGCATCCACTTTAACCCTGGGACATTGTACAGGTATGAACGCAAAAGTTAAAAATTTGTAGCAATTATTTTGATTGGAATTATCTATCAATGAGGCATAGCGTAAAACGCTACACCTCACAGATTTGATCAGGCGTTCAGAATGTCGTCGAGGTGCAGTTCTTCGCGGATCTGTTTCACCCACTTGTCGACGCGCTCTGCGGTCAGCTCTGGCTGACGGTCTTCGTCGATAGCGAGGCCAACAAAGTGGTCGTCATCCGCCAGGCCTTTAGAAGCTTCGAAATGATAGCCCGCCGTTGGCCAGTGGCCGACGATCGCGGCGCCGCGTGGCTCAATGATGTCGCGGATGGTGCCCAGCGCATCACAGAAGTACTCTGCGTAATCTTCCTGGTCGCCGCAGCCGAAGAGGGCCACGAGCTTGCCGTTGAAATCGACTTCTTCCAGCGTCGGGAAGAAATCATCCCAGTCACACTGCGCTTCGCCGTAGTACCAGGTTGGGATGCCGAGCAGCAGAATATCGTAGCCTTCGAGATCTTCTTTGCTGCTCTTAGCAATGTCATGCACGTCGGCAACGTCTTTACCAAGCTGTTTTTGAATGTTTTTTGCGATGTTTTCGGTATTACCGGTATCGCTGCCGAAAAAAATGCCGATGATTGCCATGAGTAAAATAACCTCTTGAAACTTAATGGTATGGTGGCGCAATTTGTCCACGGATAAGGGCAATCATAGCAGAACAGGGAAGTCTGCGGAAACAGCTATCACGCGGGACTGCACTCTGTGCTACATGAAAGGGACAAATGAGTGGATTTTCAGACGATCACCTGGTGCTGCGCCACGCCTGAAGTTGCGCCATCAGCATCTCTTCAATCAGCTCGCTGCGGCTGATTTCGCGGGCGTCGGCCAGTTCACTTAAGGCGTCAGCCGCTTCCGCGTTGAGTTTTAGCTCGACGCGTTTAAGCCCACGACTCTTGTCGCGTTTTAGCTGATTGCGCTTATTGATGCGCAACTGTTCATCACGCGAAAGCGGATTGGTTTTTGGTCGTCCCGGTCGACGTTCAGTCGCGAACAGATCTAATGTCGTGCGGTCCGTTTGTTCTTTGGCCATGATTCAGAGACTTCGGGGGAAAACAAGCAGCCCTGCTATTGCCGGGGCGATGAGCGCGACATCATACATGACGTCAACCTGCACGCCAACGACTGGTGACCCGCAGGCAACCGGTCGCTGGCTTTTTAATCAAATCACATTATCAGAGAGATAACGACGAATCGCCCGCAGCACGGCTTCCGGTTTTTCGGCGTGAACCCAGTGTCCGGCTCCGGCTACCACATGTGCACGCGCCTGGGGGAATTGCGCCAGCAGCTCATCGCGACAGGCGTCGGTGACGTACGGGGAATTCCCGCCACGGATAAACAGGGTAGGGTGCGGCCAGGCCGGAACGTTGTCCCAGCCGACAATATGGGAATATTGATCCCACAGCACCGGCACGTTAAAACGCCATGCGCCATCGACGAAGGATTTCAGCAGAAACTGCACCACGCCTTCTTCATCCAGATGTTCGCGCATCACCGCCGCTGCCTGCTGGCGCGTGGAAACGCCCGCCTCGGTCACGGCGTTGATCGCCGCAAAGATTTCATCATGACGGCGCACGTCGTAATCCACCGGGGCGACGTCGATCACCACCAAATGGTCGATACGCTCAGGAGCCAGCGCCGTCAGAGCCATGACCGCTTTGCCGCCCATCGAATGGCCAATCAGCGTCGCTTTTTCAATCTGGTTGGCATCGAGGGTATCCAGCAGATCCTGCGCCATCGCGGCGTAGGTCATCTCCGGGCTGCGCTCGGAAAGGCCGTGGTTGCGCATATCCACCTGCAGGATATCGTGGTCGGCCACCAGATCGCGGGCCAGCACGCCCAGGTTATCGAGGCTGCCAAACAGGCCATGAACCAGTACGATGGGAGAATTATTGTTCGGCGATTGTGCAGATTGCGCTCGGCTATTCAATTTCATGGCAAAGTTCTTTTTTTACGTATGTCAGGTTAGGGTATTATGTTGACCATTCTGCCGCCCGGCTGCAAGGTTCCAGTTTAATCTGACTTTTGCCGCAAGCCTGGCTTGACCCTATCCGCGGTTGGGATTAGCCCTTATAATCCCAACGACTTGTATTCAGATAAGATATTGCACTGGATTAAGATGAAAACAATCGAAGTTGATGATGAGCTCTATCAGTATATTGCCAGCCACACGCGACATATTGGCGAGAGTGCGTCCGACATTTTACGGCGTATGCTGAAATTTTCCGCCGCCTCACAGCCTGCAACTCCGGTTTCTAAAGAGGTTCGTCAGCTGAGCGCTGCTGTTGAAGTCAAAACAGTCGCCCCGGTGAAAGACAAAGTCCGCGCAGTGCGTGAACTGCTGCTTTCCGACGAATACGCCGAGCAGAAGAAAGCGGTTAACCGCTTTATGCTGGTGCTGTCTACACTCTATTCACTGGATAACAAAGCGTTTGCCGAAGCCACTGATTCGCTTCATGGCCGTACCCGCGTCTACTTCGCGGGCGACGAGCAGACGCTGCTTGCCAACGGCAATCAAACCAAACCTAAACATGTCCCTGGTACGCCGTACTGGGTGATCACCAATACCAACACCGGACGCAAATGCAGCATGGTCGAACACATCATGCAGTCGATGCAATTCCCGGCGGAATTGATTGAAAAGGTTTGCGGTACCATTTAACCCTTGCACAGGAAGGACCAGGCAATGGCAAATCACGAACGTGCGGGTCAGCCTGCACAACAAAGCGATTTGATTAACGTCGCTCAACTCACCGCGCAGTACTACGTGCTGAAGCCGGAAGTGGGCAACGCAGAACACGCAGTGAAGTTTGGTACGTCTGGCCACCGCGGCAGCGCGGCGCGCCATAGCTTTAACGAACCGCATATTCTGGCCATTGCCCAGGCCATTGCGGAAGAGCGCGCGAAAAATGGCGTGACCGGTCCGTGCTATGTCGGGAAAGACACCCACGCGCTGTCCGAACCGGCGTTCATTTCCGTGCTGGAAGTGCTGGCCGCGAACGGCGTTGACGTGATCGTCCAGGAAGATAACGGCTTTACGCCGACCCCTGCGGTCTCGAACGCCATTCTGGTGCACAACAAAAAAGGCGGCACACAGGCGGACGGTATCGTCATCACCCCGTCGCACAACCCGCCGGACGACGGTGGTATCAAGTACAACCCACCGAACGGTGGCCCGGCTGATACCAACGTCACCAAAGTGGTCGAAGACCGCGCCAACGCGCTGCTGGCTGCTGGCCTGAACGGCGTGAAGCGTATTTCACTGGATGAGGCCATGGCCTCCGGCCACGTGAAAGAGCTGGATCTGGTGCAGCCGTTTATTGAAGGGCTGGCGGATATCGTCGATATCGCCGCGATTCAGAAAGCGGGCCTGAAGCTGGGCGTGGATCCGCTCGGCGGTTCCGGGATCGAATACTGGAAGCGCATTGCCGAATTCTACAAGCTGGATCTGACCATCGTGAACGATCAGGTCGATCAGACTTTCCGTTTTATGCACCTCGACAAAGATGGCGCCATCCGTATGGACTGCTCCTCCGAGTGTGCGATGGCTGGTCTTCTGGCTCTGCGCGATAAGTTCGATCTGGCGTTTGCCAACGACCCGGACTACGACCGCCACGGGATCGTCACCCCTGCGGGCCTGATGAATCCGAACCACTATCTGGCCGTTGCGATTAACTATCTGTTCCAGCATCGTCCACAGTGGGGCAAAGAGGTCGCCGTCGGTAAAACGCTGGTCTCTTCCGCGATGATTGACCGCGTGGTGAACGATCTGGGCCGCAAGCTGGTAGAAGTGCCGGTGGGCTTCAAATGGTTTGTTGACGGTCTGCACGACGGCAGCTTCGGCTTCGGCGGCGAAGAGAGCGCGGGTGCATCCTTCCTGCGTTTCGACGGTACGCCGTGGTCGACGGATAAAGACGGGATCATTATGTGCCTGCTGGCGGCGGAAATCACCGCGGTCACCGGTAAGAACCCGCAGGAGCATTACAACGAGCTGGCCGCTCGCTTTGGTGCGCCGAGCTACAACCGTATTCAGGCGGGAGCGACTTCCGCGCAGAAAGCGGCGTTGTCTAAGCTCTCTCCAGAGATGGTGAGCGCGGATACGCTGGCGGGTGACCCGATCACCGCACGTCTGACGGCGGCACCGGGTAACGGGGCGTCTATCGGTGGTCTGAAAGTGATGACCGAGAACGGCTGGTTTGCCGCGCGTCCGTCCGGTACGGAAGATGCGTACAAAATTTACTGCGAAAGCTTCCTCGGTGACGAACACCGTAAGCTGATTGAGAAAGAAGCGGTAGAGATTGTGAGTGAAGTGTTGAAGAACGCGTAATTCTGCGGTCTGATGCCCTCACCCGAACCCTCTCCCACGGGGAGAGGGCGAAAACATTAAAAACGGCAACCCTCGGGTTGCCGTTTTGCTTTTACCTCGTAGGCCCGGTAAGCGTCAGCGCCACCGGGCTTTTTTGTGCCTGGCTTAACTGTGCTTATTCTTCAACTCAAACCGCGGTGACACCAGGCCGTACAACGTCCAGCCCATAAAGGTCACCATCGCGCCGTACAGCATCGCTTCCTGTCCGGAAGAGTAGAGGGCATAGAAGCTATAAATCGCCCCAACCAGCGCCACGAAATTCGCGATCTTAGCTTTACGCGGATCGACGTTCGCCATCTTCTGAATAATCACCAGCGCCGCCATCGACAGAATATACGGAATGATGTTGGTCACCACCGCCAGGTTCACCAGCACGTTGAACTGGCTGTTCAGGGACGGGCTAATGGTCATCAGCGACAGGCCACTCTGGAAGATCACAATCGCCAGCATCCCCTGAATCGGTGCCTCGGACTTGCTGACACGCGAGAAAATTTTCGGGAAATAACCGGAGTCCGCAGAAGATTTAAACACCTGCGCAATGGTGAACTGCCAGCCGAGCAGCGAACCGCAGCAGGACATCACCATCAGGCCCATGATCACTTTCCCGACTTCCGGGGTGAACATCTGCGCAAACGCCAGACCAAACGGCGCGGTGGAGTTCGCCAGATCCATGTTCGGCACAATCCCGGCGATCACGTTGGTGGAGACGATGTAAATCACCGCTGCCCCCAGCGTCCCGCCCAGTACCGCGATCGGCACGTTGCGTTCCGGGTTTTCCACCACTTCGGCGTTGGCACACGCCGATTCAAGACCCAGGAAAGCCCACAGGGTCATGGCGATAGACGAACCAACCGCCGCAAAGAACGGCACGTGGTGCGGGTTCCAGGAGTTGGCGTACAGCGTCGGGCTAAACCAGAACCAGCCGATAATGCACAGACCCACGACCGGAATAATCACGCCCCAGACGGTCACGCTACTGATCTGCCCGGTGATGCGCGCGCCGCCAAAGTTGGCCACCGTACAGAGCCACAGCACGCCGATGGTCGCCAGCCCGATTTGCACCGGACTCAGCGCCACGCCGAACAGCTCCGTGCCGTATCCGACCGCCGAAATCGCAATTGCTACGTTGGCGATGAGCAGCGACACGCCATAGGTGTAGTTAGCCATAAAGTTGCCCGACTTGCCGAAGGCATACTCCGCGTAACCGCCCATGCCGCCAGACTTACGGCTGAACATCCCGCATTTGGCGAAAGCCCACGCCAGCGCCATCGAACCCACCGCCGTCACCAGCCAGGAGATAATCGAGATCGTCCCCACTTCCGCGAGTTTGGTCGGCAGCATGATGATGCCCGAGCCCATCATATTCACCATGGTCAATACGGTGAGCTGCACCACGCCCATCTTGTTGGATTTCTTACTCATAATGTTTCCCCTTTCAGCAGCGCAGGCCGAGCGGCTGGCTGCTTAATCACGTAGCAGCGAACCTGTTTGCGCCCGTCGCACTCTTCGACGTACACGCCCTGCAGTTCAGGTGCGAAGCCCGGCAGAAGGTTGATCCCTTCTTCCAGCGCGGTGAAATAGCGCAGCACCGCATCGCCCCAGACTTCACCAGGAACCACGCACAGCACGCCCGGTGGGTAAGGGAGTGCGCCTTCCGCCGCAATTCGGCCTTCCGCATCGCGCAGGGAAACCAGCTCGACTTCGCCGCGCAGATAGGCGTAGTTCGCCTCCTGTGGATTCATTTTCATCGTCGGGAAGTGCGCCTTGCGGAACATCTCTTTTTGCAGCTGTTTCACGTTGTGACGCGCGTAGAGGTTGTGCATCTCCTGGCAAATCTGACGCAGGGAGTAATCGGCGTAGCGCTCAGGATGCTGTTTGTAGATCGATGGCAGCACCTCTTTCAGCGGCGCGTCGGTTTCCAGCAGTTTCTCGAAACGCACCAGTTGAGCGATCAGCTGCTGCAACTTGCCCATGTCTTCGGCAGGCGTCAGCAGGAACAGGATCGAGTTGAGGTCGCATTTCTCCGGGACGATGCCGTTTTCGCGCAGGAAGTTGGCGAGAATAGTCGCCGGGACGCCAAAATCTTCGTACTCACCGGTGCGAGCGTTGATGCCCGGTGTGGTCAGCAGAAGTTTGCACGGGTCGATAAAATACTGATGCTCGGCGTAGCCTTCAAACGCATGCCAGTTCTCGCCCGGCACGAAGTGGAAGAAGCGCAGATCGGAAGAGATCTCCGCCGTCGGCCAGCTTTCCCACGGTTTGCCATCGACCATATCCGGCACAAACGGGCGGATAAACTGGCAGTTTTGCAGGATCAGCTTCCGGGCTTCGATGCCGTTCACCACGCAGTCCATCCACATGTTGCGGCCACTTTGCCCCTCGTGCATGCGGGCGTTGATGTCCAGGGCGGCAAACAGCGGATAGAACGGGCTGGTGGAGGCGTGCATCATGAACGCGTTGTTGAGGCGTTTATGCGGAACATAGCGCTGCTGACCTTTGATGTGGCGGTCTTTTTTATGGATCTGCGAAGTCTGCGAGAACCCGGCCTGCTGCTTATGCACCGACTGGGTGACCAGAATCCCCGGATCGTTCTCGTTCAACTCCAGCAGCAGCGGGGAACAATCGGCCATCATCGGAATGAACTGCTCGTAGCCGACCCACGCGGAGTCGAACAGAATGTAGTCGCACAGATGACCAATCTTATCGACCACCTGACGGGCGTTATAGATAGTGCCGTCGTAAGTGCCGAGCTGGATCACCGCCAGGCGGAACGGGCGCTGATCGCGCATCCTGCCCGGTGCCACTTCCGCCACCAGTTCACGCAGATAGTTCTCTTCGAAGCAGTGGGCGTCAATCCCGCCGATAAAGCCGTACGGGTTGCGCGCGGTTTCCAGATAAATCGGCGTTGCGCCCGCCTGCAGCAGCGCACCGTGGTGGTTAGATTTATGGTTGTTACGGTCAAACAGCACCAGATCGCCCGGCGTCAGCAGAGCATTCAGCACCACTTTATTTGATGATGACGTCCCGTTCAGTACGAAATAGGTTTTGTCGGCATTAAACACTTTCGCCGCATGTTTTTGCGCGGTGCAGGGCGCGCCTTCGTGGATCAGCAGATCGCCCATCGCCACGTCGGCATTACACAGATCGGAGCGGAACAGCGTCTCGCCGAAGAAGTCGACGAACTGATTCCCGGCAGGGTGACGGCGGAAGAACTGGCCGCCCTGATGCCCCGGGCAGTCAAAGGCGCTGTTGCCCTGTTTGACGTAATCCACCAGCGCGCGGAAGAACGGCGGGCGCAACTGGGTTTCATACTTCACGGCGGCGGCTTCGAGCTGACGTCCGTAGAAGTCGTTGCTGGTGTCGTTGCACTCAAATACCCCGTGAATGCGGGATAAATATTCAGCCGGAACGATCTCTTCTTTGTGGGTGGCAATAAAGACCGGAATGCCAAATCCGGTGGCTTCTATTTCTTCAATGGTGCCGTTAAAAATATCGCCAACGGCCAGAACCACGGCAGCGACATCAATATAATCGGTGGCGCCTACGTCAATCATTTCGCGTGTGGTGGTAAAGCAGTCCGGGCAAGCACGGCTGGCAGCGATTTTTAGCATGTTCATATTTATCTCTTTATTTTAGGCAATATTTGTCCTTCGACTTCGTATAAAAATGAAATCGAAATATTCCGGAAAAAAAAGCAAAGAGGAGCCGCTGATAAAAAATCAGTTCATTGCTTTTAGATGAAATAAATCCACACCGTCCGGTGACGGAAAAAAGCGGATTTAAGGAAAAGGAGCGCAGCGCCCACAGGCAAGTGCCTGTAAGTCAGGAGATTTCAGGATAACCTGTAAGCAGACGCGCCCTGGGTCGAAGGACTACCGGGCGTTGAAGAAATGAAAATCAAAGCTATTGCGGTGGGCGAACATCATAATATGCGTTGTTCGCCTGATATGAGGCATTAAACGATTATTGTTTTCCATGAGCATTTTTCCTTTCAGTAATTGAAAGCACGGCCATTTTATCCAGGAAAGGGCGGTAAACCGTGAAGAAGATCACCAATAACCGATCAAATCAGAAATAAATATTCGTTTTGCGTGAATAGCGCAGTGCATAACGCTGCTTTGTATTAATAATGTTAATGCAATGTATTTTAGGTGTGTTTATTTATTTTAAGGCGATCATATACCAGGAGCGACTTAATAAATGAATAGGTAAAAGGAGAGTATATTATTTGAGTTGAGTTAATTCTGAATAAATATTCAAAGCATAAACCGATAACCGATACCGGTTTCAGTTAATAAATGGCGGGGGCGTGCGGGGTCCATCTCTAATTTTTGACGAAGGTGGCCCATATATATGCGTAAATAGTGACTATGCTCGACGGCGTTTGGTCCCCAGACCTGGTTCAGCAGCTGGCGCTGCGTCAGCACTTTGCCGTGGTTGTTGAGGAGCACCGCCAGCAGGCGAAACTCAATCGGGGTGAGGTGGATCTCTTCCGTGCCGCGCAAAATGCGGCGCGCGGGCAGATCGACCTGAATATCGGAAAAGGTATACACCGGATCGGACGGGGTCGTGGCGCTGTGGCGGCGCAGGGCCACGCGCAGTCGCGCCTGAAGTTCGCCAATCCCAAAGGGTTTGCTGAGATAGTCATCGGCTCCGGCGTCCAGCGCCGCAATCTTGTCCGTCTCTTCGGCGCGAGCCGAAAGCACGATAATCGGCATCTGGCTCCACTGGCGCACTTCGCGGATAAAATCGAGACCGTCGCCGTCCGGCAGGCCTAAATCGAGGATCACCAGATCGGGTTTGCGGGTGGCCGCTTCGATCAGGCCGCGCTGTAATGTCCCGGCGTCGTACACGCGCAAGCCGTCCCCCTCCAGCGCGGCGCGCAGGAAACGGCTAATGGCGAGTTCATCTTCAACAATCAGGACGTTAATCACAAATCCTCTGGTAATTCATCAAGTTCTGGCGGGGCATCCAGCGGAAGTGTAACACAAAAACAGGCCCCGCCTTCCGGGCGGTTGTGGGCGGTGATGGTCCCGCCGTGCACGTCGACAATCGCCTGGCAGATCGCCAGCCCCAGCCCGACGCCGGGGATTGCCGACTCCTTATTCCCGCGCGCAAACTTTTCAAATATCGCCGCTTCCTGACCCGCCGGAATGCCCGGCCCGTCGTCCCACACCTCCAGACGCAGCGACTGATGGGCGACGCCCGCCGTTAAGCCAATTTCCGCTTTCGCTCCCGCATACTTCGCCGCATTTTCCAGGAGGTTAATCAGCACCCGCTCAAACAGCGGCCCGTCGACATGAATAAGCGTAAGCGGCTCCGGCATATTGAGGGTGATATGACGTCCACCCAGCCCCGGTTCCAGCATTTTCAACGCGCTGCCGACCACCTCTTCCAGCGTCAGCCACTCTTTTTTCAGGTTAAACCCGCCGGACTGAATGCGCGCCATGTCGAGCAAATTATTCACCAGCCGGGTGGTGTTCAGGACGTGCTGGCGGATTTCGCTGGCCTGCGGGGCGTGCGGGGAGTTCTCCGCCGCCAGATCCAGGGTCAGGATCTCCGACTGACCAAACAGCACCGTCAGCGGGGTGCGCAGATCGTGGGACAGGGCCGCCAGCAGGGAGTTGCGAATGCTTTCGCGTTCGCTCGCGAGCCGCGCCTGCTCTTCGCTGGTGGTCAATGCCAGACGCTCCAGAGCGCTGGCGACCAGCAGGGTGAAGGTCTCGAGCAGACGCTGCTGTTCCGGGATCATCAGTTGGCGCAGATTCGACGGCTCAACAATCACCAGCCCGAGCGTTTTGTCGGC
This sequence comes from Lelliottia sp. JS-SCA-14, assembly GCF_035593345.1. Classification (NCBI taxonomy): domain Bacteria; kingdom Pseudomonadati; phylum Pseudomonadota; class Gammaproteobacteria; order Enterobacterales; family Enterobacteriaceae; genus Lelliottia; species Lelliottia sp. JS-SCA-14. Next base: position 1,486,174 of record NZ_CP141606.1, read on the forward strand.
GCTACGCAGGGGCAGAATCAGATAGGGCACGCCGGGGAGGGTGTCGGTTCCGGCACCGGCAGGCAGACCTTTATCGAAACTCCAGCGGGCGATGGCTTCATCCCACGGTGTCATGCCGTTGGCGGAGGTCAATGGGCGCAGTTTGCCGTGCTCATCCGGAAGCAAAATCAGGCTGCTCGCCTGGAAGGTGGAGCGAATAAACTGCTCGCTGGTCTGGACGATATCCAGCGGTGTGCGCCCAACCGCCAGCGATTTCGACATCTCATACAGATGACGCGTGCGCTGTTCACGATAGCGGGCGATACGCGCCTGATAGCGCACCCCGGCGGTGAGATTCCCGATCACCAGCCCGACGGTGAGCATCACGGCAAACGTCAGAATGTACTGCACATCTGACACGGCCAGCGTCCCGCGCGGGGCGATGAAAAAGAGGTCAAAGCTGGCGACGTTAATGACGGTGGCGAGCACCGACGGCCAGCGTCCGTACAGCAGCGCAACGACCACCACGCCGAGCAGGTAGATCATCACCAGGTTGGCGGCGTCAAAGGCAATCAGCCACTGGCTGGCGACAATAGTGATCAGGGCGCAGAGCACCGTTGCGACCAGACAGCCTCTGAGCTGGATGCGCCATTTATCGCCAAAGGTGCGCGCGTCGGGCGCGCGACCGGGCAGGGGAGCCGGTTTTTCATCGAGGGCGACAATCACCAAATCCAGATCCGGCGCGCGTTTTGCCAGCTTGTCGGCAAAAGATTCCCGGCTAAACCAGCGGCGGTTCTGACGGCGGCCGATGACGATTTTGCCGAGATTGTGTTCCCGGGCGTAGCGCAGAATCGCTTTATCTTCGGCCGGATCGGAGAGGGTGGCGGTTTCCGCCCCCAGCTCCTGGGCAAGGCGCAGGGCGCTGAGGATCGCGCGCCGCTGATTCTCTGGCAGGGCGTGCAGGTGCGGGGTTTCCACATAAACCGCATGCCAGGCGCTGCCGAATTTTGCCGCCAGCCGCGCGGCGGTGCGGACCAGCTTTTCGTTGCCGCTGTTATGCCCGATGCACAGCAAAATCGAATCGCGGGTATGCCAGACGCGATCTTGCCCCTGACGGTCACGCCAGGCGCGCATCTGATCGTCCACCCGGTCGGCGGTGCGGCGCAGGGCCAGCTCGCGCAGGGCGATCAGGTTTCCTTTGCGGAAGAAATGTTCGATGGCACGTTCGGCCTGACCGGCGATATAGACTTTACCTTCGTGCAGGCGCTGGCGCAGATCGTCCGGGGGCAGATCGACAAGCACCACCTCATCGGCGGAATCAAAAAAGGGATCGGGGACGGTTTCGCGCACCTGAATTCCGGTTACGCCGCTGACCACGTCGTTCAGGCTTTCCAGATGCTGGACGTTAACGGTGGTAAAGACGTCGATGCCCGCTTCCAGCAGCTCTTCGACATCCTGCCAGCGCTTGGGGTGGCGCGAGCCTGGCGCGTTGCTGTGCGCCAGTTCGTCCATCAGAATCAACGCCGGGCGGCGGGCGAGGGCGGCGTCGAGATCAAACTCGGTCACCAGACGGCTGCGATGATTGATGCGGCGGGCGGGCTGTGTCGCCAGCCCCTCCAGCAGCGCCGCCGTCTCTTTGCGTCCGTGGGTTTCGACCACCCCTATCAGAATATCCAGCCCCTGGGCCCGTAAACGCTGCGCTTCCGTCAGCATGGCGTAGGTTTTTCCGACGCCCGCACAGGCGCCGAAAAACACTTTGAGTTTGCCGCGATGCGCTTCAACGGTCTGTTCAAGCAGCCTGTCCGGATTCGGACGCAGGGGCTCGTCGGTCATTTAGTTTTTCCTTAATGCGTCCAGCGCCATATTCAGCTCAACAATGTTTACGACCGGCATCCCAATAAAACTCACCAGTGGTTTTTGCGTGTGCTCGGCGACCAATTTGCTCACCTGGTCGGTAGTCAGCCCGCGTGCGGTAGCGACGCGCGGAATTTGCCAGGCTACGGCAGCGGGCGTCAGGCTGTAGTCCAGCCCGCTGGCGGAAGCGGTGACCAGCTCAACCGGCACCGTCGGATTCGCCTGCGGATTGGCGGCGCGCAGGGCCCTGATGCGTTCGCTCACGGCTTTATCCAGCTCAGGATTGCTTCCGGCCAGGTTGCTGCCCCCCGATGCCATCGGATTATACGGGCTTTCGGCGGTGGCGGAAGGACGCCCCTGAAAGTAGCCCGCGTCGGTAAAGTTCTGCCCAATCAGGCGCGAACCGCGACTCTCGCCGTTTTGCAGAATCAGCGAACCGTTGGCCTGATCCTTAAACCACCACTGGCCCAGCGCGGTGGTCACCAGCGGGTAAAGCCCGCCGGTCATCAGGGAGAGCAGAATAAACAGAAGTATAGCGGGACGTAACATAGTCATTTGATTTCTCTCTTAAACCAGCCCGAACAGGGTCAGTAACAGGTCGATAAGTTTGATCCCGATAAAAGGCACCACCAATCCGCCAAGACCGTAAATCCACAGGTTGCGGCGCAGCATGGCGGCAGCGGTCAGCGGTTTATAGCTCACCCCTTTCAGCGCCAGCGGGATCAGGAAGACGATAATCAGGGCGTTGAAAATCACGGCGCTGAGGATCGCCGACGCGGGCGAGTGCAGGTGCATCACGTTCAGGGCGTTAAGCTGCGGATAGGTGGCCGCAAACGCCGCCGGAATAATGGCGAAGTATTTCGCCACGTCGTTGGCGATACTGAAGGTAGTGAGCGAGCCGCGGGTCATCAGCATCTGTTTCCCGATGTGCACCACCTCGATCAGCTTGGTCGGGTTAGAGTCCAGATCGACCATGTTGCCCGCTTCTTTTGCGGCCTGGGTTCCGGAGTTCATCGCCACCGCCACGTCGGCCTGGGCCAGCGCCGGGGCGTCGTTGGTGCCGTCGCCGGTCATCGCCACCAGACGGCCTTCGGCCTGGTACTGACGGATCAGCGCCAGTTTCGCTTCCGGCGTCGCTTCCGAGAGGAAATCATCCACACCGGCTTCAGCGGCGATGGCCGCGGCGGTCAGACGGTTATCCCCGGTTATCATCACCGTTTTGATCCCCATCTTGCGCAGCTGAGCAAAACGCTCTTTGATGCCGCCTTTGACGATATCTTTCAGGGCGATCACCCCGAGCACGTTCGCCCCTTCGGCGACCACCAGCGGCGTAGCCCCCTGGCGCGCCACGCTTTCCACCAGCTGATCGACCTGCGGCGGGAAGTGACCGTTGTTGGCCTCGATGTGGCGACGAATGGCGTCCACCGAGCCTTTACGGATCATGCGGTCCTGGATGTTAATCCCGCTCATCCGCGTCTGCGCCGTGAAGGGCACAAAGGTGGCATGCAGGCTTTGCACGTCGCGCTGACGCAGGTTAAAGCGCTGTTTCGCCAGAATCACGATGCTGCGGCCTTCCGGTGTTTCATCGGCCAGCGACGAGAGCTGCGCCGCGTCGGCCAGGGTTTTCTCATCCACGCCAGGCGCAGGCAGGAAATCCGACGCCTGACGGTTGCCCAGCGTAATGGTCCCGGTTTTATCCAGCAGCAACACATCCACGTCGCCCGCCGCTTCGACCGCACGACCGCTGGTGGCGATGACGTTCGCGCCGAGCATCCGGCTCATCCCGGCCACGCCAATCGCCGACAGCAGGCCGCCGATGGTCGTCGGGATCAGGCAGACCAGCAGAGCCACCAGCACCGTGACGCTCACCGCCGTGCCGCCGTAGGCCGAGAACGGCCACAGGGTGGCGGTCGCCAGCAGGAAGACGATGGTCAGGGCCACCAGCAGAATGGTCAGCGCGATTTCGTTCGGCGTTTTACGACGCTGCGCGCCTTCGACCATGGCGATCATCCGGTCGAGGAAAGTTTCGCCGGGGTTAACGCTGCACTGGATCACCAGCCAGTCGGAGAGAATGCGCGTCCCGCCCGTGACCGAGGCAAAGTCACCGCCGGACTCGCGGATCACCGGGGCGGACTCCCCGGTAATAGCGCTTTCGTCCACCGATGCGCCGCCTTCGATCACCTCCCCGTCGCAGGGGATGATGTCACCGGCTTCCACCAGCACCACGTCGCCTTTGCGCAGCTCATCGGCCGGGACGTGATCCATCTGTGCGCCGTATTTCGGCTCACGCAGTTTGCGGGCAAAGGCGGTCTTTTTGACCCCTTTCAGACTGTTGGCCTGTGCCTTGCTGCGGCCTTCCGCCAGCGCTTCGGCAAAGTTGGCGAACAGCACGGTAAACCACAGCCACAGGCTGATGGCACCGGTAAAGAGGGCATCGCCCGTCAGGTATCCGGTGCTCATGGCGACGGCCAGCACAGTGGTGATCACGCTGCCAATCCAGACGATAAACATCACCGGGTTGTGCCACTGCACGCGCGGGCTGAGTTTTTTTACCGCATCCATCAACGCCTGGCGAACCAAGGTCGGTTCTAAGAGGGCCAGTTGTTTACGACTCATGACTGATATCTCCGCTCTGTTAGCGTAAAGAAAGATGTTCCGCGACCGGGCCTAAAGCGAGGGCGGGGATAAAGGTCAGGGCACCGACCAGCAGGATGGTGCCAATCAGCAGGCCAATAAACAGCGCGCCGTGGGTTGGCAATGTCCCGGTCGACGTCGGCTGGATCTTTTTGCTCACCAGCGACCCGGCGATAGCCAGCACCGGCACGATGACCCCAAAGCGGCCGAAGAACATGCAGAACGCCAGCAGGCAGTTCCAGAACGGTGAGTTGGCGCTTAACCCGGCAAAGGCGCTGCCGTTGTTGTTAGCGGCAGACGAGACGGCGTACAGCACTTCGCTAAAGCCGTGGATGCCAGGGTTGAAAATGCCGCTGCGCCCGGCTTCGGTCATCAGCGCCAGCGCGGTGCCGATCAGCACGAGAGCCGGTGTGACCAGGATAGCGAGGGCTGTCAGCTTCATTTCACGGACGTCGATTTTCTTGCCCAGATACTCCGGCGTGCGGCCAATCATCAGCCCGGCAATAAACACCGCCAGCAGAACGAACAGCAGCATGCCGTACAGACCAGACCCGACGCCGCCGAAGACCACTTCGCCAATCTGCATCAGCCACAGGGGGATCATCCCACCCAGCGCAGTGAAGGAGTCGTGCATCGCGTTCACCGCCCCGCAGGAGGCTGCCGTTGTGACGACGGCATACAGGCTGCTGGCGAGAATGCCGAAGCGGCTCTCTTTGCCTTCCATATTGATGCTGCTGTCAGCGCCCAGCTGCAGGAAGTGGCTGTTACCGTGCCATTCCGCCCACATCACCAGCGCCGCGCAGACCACGAAGATAATCGACATCGCCCACAGCAACGTGCGGCCCTGACGGCGATCGCTCACCACATCGCCAAACGCAAAACAGAGCGCGGCGGGGATCAGGAAGATCGCCAGCATTTGCACGAAATTGGTCAGCGCAGTCGGGTTTTCGAACGGATGCGAGGAGTTGGCGTTAAAGAAGCCGCCGCCGTTGGTCCCGAGCATTTTGATCGCCTCTTGCGACGCCACCGGACCCATCGGCAGCATCTGTTTCACTCCTTCAAGCGAAGTGTAAGACGAGTAGGGCAGGAGATTCTGCAACGTCCCTTGCTGGATAAAGAACAGGGCAATCAGCAGAGAAATCGGCAGCAGCACCCACAGGGTGATGCGTGTGAGATCGACCCACGCGTTGCCGAGCGTGTTGATTTTTTGACGGGCAAAGGCGCGGGTCAGGGCGAAGATCACCGCGATACCGCTGGCGGCAGAGAGGAAGTTCTGCACCGTTAACCCGACCATCTGGCTGAAATAGCTCAGGGTGGTTTCCCCGGCATAGGACTGCCAGTTGGTGTTGCTGACGAAACTCACCGCGGTATTAAGCGCCAGATGCCATGACAGGCCCGGCAGCTGCTGCGGGTTCAGCGGCAGGATGCCCTGCAGCATCAGCATCGCGAACAGAAACGCCAGCCCGACGATGTTCAGCAGTAAAATCGCCGTCAGATACTGACGCCAGTTCATCTCCTCGGTATTCACGCCCAGTATGCGCCATACCCCGTTTTCGACGCCGCCGACTACCGGCAGCGCGCCGCCGTTAATCATCCGCGCCAGCCAGCTTCCTAGCGGTCTTGCAAGCACGAAAAGCACCAGCAGGAAGCTGGCGATCAGTAAAAATGCCTGGGCCACCATCAGAAGGCCTCCGCATTAATCAGGGCATAAATCAGATAGCCCAACAACAGGAACACCAGCACGATGCCAGCAATCAGACCTGCACTCACAATTCACCTCCGGGTGACTTTTGTCGTTGTGCAAAAGGTAGGATTTATGGCGCAAAGATTTCGCAAAAATCAGTGGGGTGGGTGTAAAAAAAGTATAAAAATGGCAAGACCCTAATTTAACTAATGGTAAGTATCTTGTTAACTTTTATGTAACTTAATTACAGGCGGAATGTAAATATTCACTAAACGGACGAAAATAAGTGGTCGGATGAGTAGTAAAATTACAAACAAAGCGGTACTATTTTAGCCAGATAACCACTTTTGAATTTTCCGGATAACGTTTCCGGCCAAGCTATAGGGGAGAAAATCATGGACCTGTATAAAGAGTTTCCAGCACATGTTGTCTTTTTACGTCGCACCTTCGCCGTAGTGGCCGGGATTGTGGCGCTGCCAGTGATGTTATTCTGGAAAGACCGTGCCCGTTTTTACAGCTATCTGCACCGCGTCTGGGCGAAAACCAGCGAGAAACCGGTATGGATGGACCAGGCCGAAAAAGCGACCTGCGATTTTTACTAAGATAAAGCAAAGACTCACACAGCAATGTCGAGCCGCCACAGAGATGTGGCGGTTTTTTTGTGTCTGTAGTTTACCTCACGCTATCTGAGCGAAGGTTACACTTGCTCCTGTAACATAACTTAAACATTATAGAGTTCGTCATCTCGCCGTTTAAGGGAGTGACGACGCGGTTTCGGCCTGCGGTCAGAAACGCTACGCTTAGGTTATGGACAATTATTCAGGAGTGTTATGACCACGCATCTGGTCTGGTTTCGCGCGGATCTGCGCCTTCATGACAACATCGCGCTCGCTGCGGCCTGCCGGTCGCAACACGCCCGCGTGCTGGCCCTGTTTATCGCCACGCCCGAACAGTGGCGTGAGCACGGCATGGCGCCGCGACAGGCGGCGTATCTGCGCGCGCATCTTAACGAGCTGCAGCAAGGCCTGGCACAGAAGGGGATTCCCCTGATTTATGCCGAGGTGAACGACTTTGCCGCGCAGAGCGAAAAGGTTCAGCAAGTCTGCGACGAGCATGACGTCACCCATCTTTTTTACAACTACCAGTACGAATTCAACGAACAACAGCGCGACCGGGAGCTGGAAAAACGGCTGGATACGGTCGTCTGCCAGGGCTTTGACGACAGCGTGATGTTGCCGCCCGGCAGCGTCATGACCGGCAGTCACGAGATGTATAAAGTCTTTACCCCGTTCAAAAACGCGTATCTGAAACGCCTGAAAGAGGGGCTGCCGGAGTGCGTAGCCGCGCCTGCGTCTCGCGGAGCGGCGTTGACTGTTTCCAGCGATCTCAACTTCGATTACCCCCAGACCGATTTCGACCCGGACCACTTCCCCGCGACCGAAAAAGCCGCGATTGCGCAGCTGCGCCAGTTCTGCAAAGACCACGCCGCGGAGTATGAAGAACAGCGCGATTTCCCCGCCGTCGAAGGCACCAGCCGTTTATCGGCGTGCCTGGCGCTGGGCGTGCTTTCCCCGCGCCAGTGTCTGCATCGCCTGCTGGCCGAGCAGCCGCAGGCGCTGGACGGCGGCGCAGGTGCGGTGTGGCTCAACGAGCTGATCTGGCGCGAATTTTATCGTCATCTGATGACCTATCATCCTGATTTATGTAAACATCGCCCCTTCATCCGCTGGACGGATAAGGTGCAGTGGCAGCAGGATGACAAGCAATTACAGGCGTGGCAAAACGGTCAGACGGGCTATCCGATTGTCGATGCGGCGATGCGCCAGCTCAACGAAACGGGGTGGATGCACAACCGCCTGCGGATGATCGTCGCCAGCTTCCTGGTGAAAGACCTGCTGATCGACTGGCGCGCCGGGGAGCGATATTTTATTTCCCAGCTGATCGACGGCGATCTGGCGGCTAACAACGGCGGCTGGCAGTGGGCGGCCTCGACCGGAACCGACGCCGCACCTTATTTTCGTATATTTAACCCGACAACTCAGGGCCAACGATTTGACGCGACCGGCGAGTTTATCCGCCAGTGGCTGCCGGAATTGACCGATGTGCCGGGCAAATCCATTCATGAACCCTGGGCGTGGGCGGATAAAACGGGCGAAACGCTCGATTATCCACGCCCGATTGTTGACCATAAACAGGCGCGAGTCGCCACACTGGCGGCCTATGAAGCCGCCCGCAAAGCGTAAGAGAGTGATGATGAAAAACAGCGAACTGGAAACCTTAATCAATGAAAAGCTGAACAGCGCCAGCTTCAGCGACTACGGTCCAAACGGCCTGCAGGTGGAAGGGCGTGAAACGGTGCAAAAGATTGTCACCGGCGTCACGGCGAGCCAGGCTTTGCTGGATGAAGCGGTGCGTCTGCAGGCGGATGCGGTGATCGTGCATCACGGTTATTTCTGGAAAAACGAAGCGCCGATTATTCGCGGCATGAAGCGCAACCGCCTGAAAACTCTGCTGGCGAATGACATCAACCTGTACGGCTGGCACCTGCCGCTGGATGCGCATCCGGAACTGGGTAACAACGTCCAGCTCGCGCAGCTTCTCGGCATCACCGTGATGGGCGAAATCGAACCCCTGGTGCCGTGGGGCGAACTCTCGATGCCGGTTCCTGGCCTGGAACTTGCTTCCTGGATTGAGGCGCGTCTGGGCCGTCGTCCACTCTGGAGCGGTGACACCGGCCCGGATCTCGTGAAACGTGTGGCGTGGTGTACCGGCGGTGGTCAGGGCTTTATCGACAGTGCCGCGCGCTTTGGCGTCGACGCCTTTATTACCGGTGAAGTCTCCGAGCAGACCATTCACTCTGCCCGCGAGCAGGGTTTGCATTTCTACGCGGCGGGGCACCACGCCACTGAACGCGGTGGCATTCGCGCCCTGAGCGAGTGGCTGACGGAAAATACCGATCTCGATGTGACCTTTATTGATATCCCTAATCCTGCCTGATGAGAGGTGCGTAAGTGCAGCGAGCGCGTTGTTATTTATTAGGCGAAACGGCGGTGGTGCTGGAGCTGGAACCTCCGGTCACGATCACCACGCAAAAAAGGATCTGGCGCTTAACTCAGCGGCTGGCCGAAATCCCGGAAGTGGTGGAAGCCATTCCGGGGATGAACAACATTACCGTGGTACTGCGCAATCCGCAGTCGGTGGCGCTGGACGCTATCGAGCGCTTACAACGCTGGTGGGAAGAGAGCGAGGCGCTGGAGCCGGAGTCGCGCTTTATCGAGATCCCGGTGGTGTACGGCAAAGAGGCGGGGCCGGATCTGGGCGAGGTCGCGCGCCACGCCGGGTTGTCGGAAAAACAGGTTGTTGAACTGCACGCCTCGGTGGACTACGTGGTGTGGTTCCTCGGCTTTCAGCCCGGTTTTCCCTACCTGGGCGGGCTGCCGGAGCAGCTTCACACCCCGCGTCGCGGCGAGCCGCGCCTGCAGGTTCCGGCGGGATCTGTGGGTATCGGCGGGCAGCAAACCGGCATCTATCCACTCGCCTCACCGGGCGGCTGGCAGCTTATCGGCCTGACCCCGCTGGCATTGTTTGATGCTCACCGCGAAGAGCCGGTGCTGTTGCGACCGGGCGATACCGTGCGGTTCGTGCCGCAGAAGGAGGGGGTATGTTGAAGGTCATTCGCGCAGGGTTATACACCTCGGTGCAGGACGGCGGTCGCACGGGGTTGCGTCAGTCCGGGATCAGCTACTGCGGCGCGCTGGACAAACCGGCGCTACAGATTGCCAACCTGCTGGTGGGCAACGAGGCCAATGCCGCGGCGCTGGAGATAACCCTCGGGCAGTGTAGTTTTGAGTTTGCCCGCGACGGCTGGTTTGCCCTGACGGGCGCAGGCTGTGACGCGACGCTGGACGGCGCGGCGGTCTGGACCGGCTGGCGCTTGCAGGTGAAAGCCGGACAGCGCCTGACGCTCCACCGCCCGCAGCACGGTATGCGCAGCTATCTGGCGGTCAGCGGAGGAATTGATGTCCCCCAGGTGATGAACTCTTACAGCACCGATCTCAAAACCGGTATTGGCGGCTTCGAAGGACGACTGCTGAAGGATGGCGACAACCTGCCGCTGGGCGAGCCGTCGCGTGACTTCGCCGAAGCCCAGGGCGTGAAACAGCTGCTGTGGAGCAACCGGATCCGCGCCCTGCCGGGGCCGGAGTATCACGAGTTTGATCAGGCCTCGCAGGATGCCTTCTGGCGTCTGCCGTGGCAGCTCAGCCCGCAGAGTAACCGCATGGGTTACCGTCTGCAGGGCCAGCAGCTGGCTCGTACCACGGATCGCGAACTGGTCTCTCATGGCCTGCTGCCGGGGGTGATCCAGGTGCCGGGCAACGGTCAGCCGATTATCCTGATGAATGATGCCCAGACCACCGGCGGCTATCCGCGCATCGCCTGCATTATTGAGGCGGACATGTACCATCTGGCGCAAATCCCGCTCGGGCAGCCGATCCATTTTGTGGCCTGTACGCTGGAAGAGGCGCTGGAGGCGCGGCGCGTGCAGAAGCAGTTCATCGAACAACTGGCATGGAGGTTGAATGATCGTCGTTGATTTAAATGCGGATCTGGGCGAAGGCTGCGGGAGCGACGCCGAGTTACTGACGCTGGTCTCGTCGGCGAATATCGCCTGCGGATTTCACGCCGGGGATGCGCAGACCATGCGCGAGAGCGTGCGCGAGGCGTTAAAAAACGGCGTGGCGATTGGCGCGCATCCGAGCTTTCCCGACCGGGAGAACTTCGGGCGCACGGCCATGAACCTGCCGCCGGAGACGGTCTACGCCCAGATGCTGTACCAGATTGGTGCGCTGGCGGCGATTGCCCGCGCCGAAGGGGGGCAACTGCGACACGTGAAACCCCACGGAATGCTCTACAACCAGGCGGCAAAAGACGCGCAGCTGGCTGACGCGATTGCCCGCGCGGTGCATGACGTCGACAGCGGCCTGATTCTGGTCGGGCTGGCGGGAAGCGAACTGATCCGCGTCGGAGAGCGTTACGGACTCGCTACCCGCGAAGAGGTGTTTGCCGATCGCGGCTATCGCGCCGACGGCAGTCTGGTTCCGCGAAGCGAGCCGGGGGCGCTGATTGCCGATGAAGAGCAGGCGCTGGCGCAAACTCTGGAGATGGTCCAGCGCAGCCAGGTGAAAAGCATCAGCGGCGAATGGGCCACCGTACATGCGCAGACCGTTTGCCTGCACGGCGACGGGGAACACGCCCTGGAATTTGCTCGTCGCTTGCGCAAAGAATTTGAGTTAAATAATATAAAAATCAGTGCATAACGCACAAAAGCAAACACAACATAACGCTAAACAACGACAGGAAGAAAAAATGGCAGAGACGCTATCGCTCTGGCCACTCATCGGTATTGCGGTGATCGTGGTCGGGTTTATCTTACGTTTTAATCCGGTGCTGGTGGTCATAGTCGCCGGGATTGTCACCGGCGTGGCGGCGCATATGCCCATCGCCACCATCCTTGAAAAGCTGGGCGAAGGGTTCCTGAATACCCGTAACCTGCCCTATATCCTTCTGATTCCTTTAGCCGTTATCGGCTTGCTCGAACGCCACGGACTGAAAGAGCGCGCCCAGGCGTGGATCGCTAAAATCCACAGCGCGACGGCAGGGCGCTTGCTGATTGTCTATCTCTTCGTGCGCGAGGCCACGGCAGCGATGGGCCTGACCAGTCTCGGCGGGCATCCGCAGATGGTGCGACCGCTGCTGGCACCGATGGCAGAGGGTGCGGCGGAGAAAAAATACGGCGAGCTGCCGGGCGCGGTGCGCTATCGCCTGCGGGCGATGTCGGCGGCGACGGACAACGTCGGGCTGTTCTTCGGCGAGGATATCTTCGTCGCTTTCGGGGCGATTATCTTTATGCATAACTTTATGCTGGAGTCAGGCGGGATTCAGACCGAGCCGCTGCACATTGCCCTGTGGGGGATTCCGACGGCGATCTGTGCCTTCATCATTCACGCCACCCGCCTGTGGCGGCTGGATAAGCATCTTGAGCGCGAGCTGGCGAAAACCGCTCATTCGCAGGGAGATGCATCATGAATTTCCAGCAAAGCTATCTCTACTGGCTGGCAGGGCTGGTCCTGCTGATCGTTGCGGTGATGTCATTTCGCGATAAAGCCAACCCCAGACGCATCACTACCGGCCTGTTCTGGGGCGTCTACGGCCTGATTTTCCTCCTCGGTGACTGGACCTATCAGCTGGTGGGCGATAAACGCACGGTGCATATCGCCGTCGGCGTGGCCGTTGTCGGCCTGGCGCTGATCGCCGGTTTTGGCGGCGTGAAGCTCGGCAGCTATCACCAGCGTAAACCCGAAGAGCGGGAGGCCAGCGCGAAGCGGCTCGGCAACCGACTGTTCTATCCGGCGCTCGCCATTCCGGTGGTGACGGTGGTGGGCGTGCTGATGTTCAACCATGTGCCAGGACTGCAGGAAGGTCTGTTTGGGCCGGGGAATCACTCGACGCTGGTGACGCTCTTCTCCATGACCGTCGGGTCGCTGATTGGCCTGGCGATGGCGGTCAAAATGACGCACGAGAAAGTGCATCAGCCCCTGCAGGAGGCGCGCCGTCTGCTGGACTCCATCGGCTGGGCGTTTATCCTGCCGCAAATTCTCGCCACCCTGGGCCTGCTGTTTACCGCCGCGGGCGTGGGCGACGGCATCTCCTGGCTGACGAAAACCTATCTGGCTGTGGACAGCCGCTTTATCGCCGTGGCGGTGTATGCCATCGGCATGGCGCTGCTCACCATGGTGATGGGCAATGCATTCGCGGCGTTCCCGATTGTGACGGCGGGGATCGGTATTCCGATTCTGGTGCTGCAGCACGGCGGTAACCCGGCGGTAATGGCGGCGATCGGTATGTTCTCCGGCTACTGTGGCACGTTGATGACGCCGATGGCGGCGAACTTTAACATCGTGCCCGCCGCGCTGCTGGAGCTGCCGGATAAAAATGCGGTGATCAAAGCGCAGGTGCCGACCGGCGTGTTGCTCCTGATTGCCAACGTGTTCCTGCTCTATTTCCTGATGTTCCTGTAAGGAGAGACGATGCGTTATGTATTAGTCACCGGTTTTGAGCCCTTTGGCGGCGAGACCGTTAACCCTTCCTGGGAAGTGGTCAGCCAGCTTGAGGGAAGTATTATCGACCGCTGTCGCGTGGTGACGCGCCAGCTTCCCTGCGTGTTTGGCGAGTCCTTAAGCGTGCTAAACGCGGCGATCGATGAACTGAATCCGGCGGTGGTGATTGCCGTTGGACAGGCGGGCGGGCGCGTGGATGTCACCATCGAGCGTGTTGCCATCAACGTGGACGATGCGCGGATCCCGGATAATCGCGGCCAGCAGCCGATTGATGTGCCCATTGTACCGGGCGGTCCGGCGGCGTGGTTTACCCGGCTTCCGATCAAGGCGACGGTGGCGGCGATGCGCGAGAGCGGCATTCCGGCGTCTGTTTCCCAGACGGCGGGAACCTTCGTCTGCAACCACGTGATGTACGGATTGCTGCATAAAATCAGCGACAGCGCGGAGGTGAAGGGCGGGTTTATCCATATCCCTTACCTGCCGGAACAGGCCGCAGCCCATCCGGGCGCACCGAGCATGGCGGCGCAGACGGTGAAAGCGGCGCTGATCGTGGCGATTGAAGTGGCGCTGCGCCAGACGGATGACGTCAAAATCGTGGGCGGCGCGACGCACTAACAAAGGAGCAAAGATGCCAGAAGGTCCGGAGATCCGCCGCGCGGCGGATAGCCTGGAGGCGGCGATAAAGGGCAAACCACTCACCGATGCGTGGTTTGCTTTCCCTCAGTTAAAACCCTATGAAGCTCAGCTTATCGGGCAAAGCGTGACCCATATCGAGACGCGCGGCAAAGCCCTGCTGACACATTTCACCCATAACCTGACGTTATATAGCCATAATCAGCTTTATGGCGTCTGGCGGGTGATTAATGTGGGTGAGCAGTTACAAACCAACCGGGTGTTGCGCGTCAGATTGCAGACGGCGGAGAAGGCCATTTTGCTCTACAGCGCCTCGGATATTGAGATGTTAACGCCGGAGCAACTGCTCACTCACCCGTTCCTGCAGCGGGTGGGGCCGGATGTGCTGGATTTGCGTCTGACGGCAGACGAGGTGAAAGCCCGGCTGTTGTCGCCCGCGTTTCGCAATCGCCAGTTTTCCGGGCTGCTGCTCGACCAGGCGTTTCTCGCCGGGTTAGGCAACTATTTGCGCGTCGAAATTCTGTGGGAAGTGGGTCTGGCAGGACAATGTAAGGCGTCTCAGCTCAATGAGGTTCAGCTTGATGCCCTGTCTCACGCGCTGCTGGATATTCCTCGTCTCTCCTACAACACGCGCGGCGTGGTCGATGAGAATAAACATCACGGGGCGTTGTTCCGTTTTAAGGTGTTTCATCGCGAAGGGAAGCCGTGCGAGCGGTGTGGCGGGGCGATTGAGCGAACGATGTTATCGTCGCGGCCATTCTATTGGTGCCCGCAGTGCCAGAAGTAAAAAAGCCGGGTGGCGGCTGCGCCTTACCCGGCCTACAAAGGATATACACGGCTGGGTTACTACCGTAGGCCGGGCAAACGCAGTGCCGCCCGGCAATGCCTGCGCGGAAATAAAAAAGCCGGGTGGCGGCTGCGCCTTACCCGGCCTACAAAAGATATATACGGCTGAGTTATTACCGTAGGCCGGGCAAACGCAGTGCCGCCCGGCAATTCCTGCGCAGGAATAAAAAAAGCCGGGTGGCGGCTGCGCCTTACCCGGCCTACATTCGAACATGAGCCCGGTACATGACCGGGCTGATTCTTACTTCTTCTTCACATCAGACTTAAAATCACGCTGGTCGTAGCCGGTATACAGCTGACGCGGACGCGCGATTTTCATGCCTTCGCTGTGCATTTCGTTCCAGTGGGCAATCCAGCCGACGGTACGCGCCATCGCGAAGATCACGGTGAACATGGAAGACGGAATGCCCATCGCTTTCAGAATAATGCCAGAGTAGAAATCGACGTTCGGGTACAGTTTCTTCTCGATGAAGTACGGGTCGTTCAGCGCGATATGTTCCAGCTCCATCGCCACTTCCAGCAGATCATCTTTAGTACCCAGCTCTTTCAGCACTTCGTGGCAGGTTTCACGCATGACGGTCGCGCGTGGGTCATAGTTTTTGTAAACACGGTGACCGAAGCCCATCAGGCGGAAGGAGTCGTTTTTGTCTTTCGCACGACGCACGAACTCAGGAATGTGCTCAACGGAGCTGATCTCTTCCAGCATCTTCAGTGCCGCTTCGTTCGCGCCACCGTGCGCCGGTCCCCACAGGGAGGCGATACCGGCAGCGATACAGGCGAACGGGTTCGCGCCTGAAGAGCCTGCGGTACGGACGGTAGAGGTCGATGCGTTCTGTTCGTGGTCAGCGTGCAGGATCAGAATACGGTCCATTGCGCGCTCAAGCACCGGGTTCACCTCGTAGGTTTCGCACGGTGTGGAGAACATCATGTTCAGGAAGTTGCCTGAATAGGAGAGGTCGTTACGCGGGTAAACAAATGGCTGACCGATGGAATATTTGTAACACATCGCCGCCATGGTTGGCATTTTGGACAGCAGACGGAATGCCGCGATATCGCGATGGCGTGGGTTATTCACGTCCAGGGAGTCGTGGTAGAACGCCGCCAGCGCACCGGTAATCCCACACATCACGGCCATCGGATGCGAATCACGACGGAATGCATGGAACAGACGGGTAATCTGCTCATGAATCATGGTGTGGCGGGTGACGGTGGTTCTGAATTCATCGTACTGTTCCTGCGTCGGTTTTTCGCCGTTCAGCAGGATGTAGCACACTTCCAGATAGTTGGATTCGGTGGCTAACTGATCGATGGGGAAACCGCGGTGGAGCAGGATACCTTCGTCACCGTCGATATAGGTGATTTTGGATTCGCAAGATGCGGTGGAGGTGAAGCCAGGGTCAAAGGTAAATACCCCTTTAGAACCCAGAGTACGGATATCAATAACATCCTGACCGAGCGTGCCTTTTAGCACATCCAGTTCAATAGCAGTGTCACCGTTTAGGGTGAGCTTTGCCTTTGTATCAGCCATTTACGGTCTCCTTAGCGCCTTATGCTTAAGACCACGAAACACTTAGTCCTTCAAGCTAGCTCTGCGTTGGCTGCGCCCTCGAACCCATGTCACATAGTTATCTATGCTCCCAGGGATTCTCTGGCTTGCCGCCTTGATCTAGCTCGAATGCCTGCGTGTTTAAAACGGATTCGCTTTCAGCTGTTTATCACATCGTTACCAGTTTGTTATTTGGCTTGCCGCTCAGCTCGCGAGGAGAAACCAGGGTACAGAGCTATGGCGCCTTGCAGGTAAACGAATGAAAAATCAGAGAAACAACAGCAAATCAGTGTCTTCGCAGTCCGAATTATTCAAACCTGTATATCACTAATAACTGTCCTGATAACTTCGGTCAATACCATCACACTGTTACATAACTAAATCTCAGGTGAAAGAGAGACCTCATAACTTTTGCGCATTATATGCCTTTTCTGCTGTTGTTTGTAACAATAATGTTTAATCTTTGTCAAATCCGATGATTAAAATTTAAAATAATGTTGTTATCGTGACTCTGATCACTGTTCCGCATAAAACCCGACAAACTGTATGTAGGTTAATTGTAATGGTTTTGTGAACGACCTATACTGCCGCCAGGTCTCCGGAACACCCTGCAATCCCGAGCCACCCAGCGTTGTAACGTGTCGTTTTAGCATTTGGAAGCAATGTTTACCATGACGCGTAGTTATAGAAAGGACGCTGCTTGACCCGCACGCAGACCGGAGGAAGGAAACAATAAGAACAGCATGTGGGCGTTATTCATGATAAGAAATGTGAAAAAACAAAGACCTGTCAATCTGGATCTCAAAACGATCCGATTCCCCGTAACGGCAATAGCGTCCATTCTCCACCGTGTCTCCGGTGTGATTACGTTCGTGGCAGTGGGTATTCTGCTGTGGTTACTGGGGACCAGCCTCTCTTCTCCTGAAGGATTCCTCCAGGCCTCTGCCATTATGAGCAGCTTCTTCGTGAAATTTATCATGTGGGGCATTCTCACCGCGCTGGCATACCACGTTGTGGTTGGCGTTCGCCATCTGATGATGGACTTTGGCTATCTGGAAGAGACTTTTGAAGCAGGGAAACGCTCTGCCAATATTTCCTTTGTGATTACAGTCGTGCTCTCAATTCTTGCAGGAGTCCTCGTATGGTAAGCAACGCCTCCGCATTAGGACGCAACGGCGTACATGACTTCATTCTGGTCCGCGCTACCGCCATCGTCCTCACGCTTTACATCATCTACATGATCGGTTTCTTCGCGACCAGCGGCGAGCTGACGTGGGAGATCTGGAGCGGGTTCTTCGGATCTGCCTTCACCAAAGTGTTCACCCTGCTGGCTCTGTTCTCCATCCTTATTCATGCCTGGATTGGCATGTGGCAGGTGTTGACCGATTACGTTAAACCGCTGGCTATTCGCTTGCCGCTGCAACTCCTGATTGTTGTCGCTCTGGTGGTTTACGTTATTTATGGATTTGTTGTGGTGTGGGGTGTGTGATGAAACTGCCAGTCAGAGAATTTGATGCTGTTGTGATTGGTGCCGGTGGCGCAGGTATGCGCGCGGCGCTGCAAATTTCCCAGAGCGGCCAGACCTGTGCGCTGCTCTCTAAAGTCTTCCCGACCCGTTCCCATACCGTATCAGCCCAGGGTGGTATCACCGTGGCGCTCGGTAATACCCATGAAGATAACTGGGAATGGCATATGTATGACACGGTAAAAGGTTCCGATTATATCGGTGACCAGGACGCCATCGAATATATGTGTAAGACCGGCCCGGAAGCGATTCTGGAGCTGGACCACATGGGCCTGCCGTTCTCCCGCCTGGAAGATGGCACCATTTATCAGCGTCCGTTTGGCGGCCAGTCGAAAAACTTCGGCGGCGAGCAGGCGGCACGTACTGCGGCAGCGGCTGACCGTACCGGTCACGCACTGCTGCACACCCTGTATCAGCAGAACCTGAAAAACCACACCACTATTTTCTCCGAGTGGTATGCGCTGGATCTGGTGAAAAATGAAGATGGCGCAGTGGTCGGGTGTACCGCTCTGTGCATCGAAACCGGTGAAGTGGTTTACTTCAAAGCCCGCGCGACCGTGCTGGCGACCGGCGGCGCAGGCCGTATTTATCAGTCCACCACCAACGCCCACATCAACACCGGCGACGGCGTAGGTATGGCGATCCGCGCGGGCGTGCCTGTGCAGGATATGGAAATGTGGCAGTTCCACCCGACCGGCATCGCCGGTGCTGGCGTTCTGGTGACAGAAGGCTGCCGTGGTGAAGGTGGTTACCTGCTGAACAAACACGGCGAGCGCTTCATGGAGCGTTATGCCCCGAATGCGAAAGACCTGGCGGGTCGTGACGTGGTGGCGCGTTCCATCATGATCGAAATCCGTGAAGGTCGCGGCTGCGATGGTCCGTGGGGCCCGCACGCGAAACTGAAACTGGATCACCTGGGTAAAGAAGTTCTGGAATCCCGTCTGCCGGGCATCCTGGAGCTGTCGCGCACCTTCGCGCACGTTGACCCGGTAAAAGAGCCAATTCCGGTTATCCCAACCTGCCACTATATGATGGGCGGTATTCCGACCAAAGTGACCGGTCAGGCGCTGACCGTGAACGAGCAGGGCGAAGACGTGGTGATTCCTGGCCTGTTCGCCGTCGGCGAAATCGCCTGCGTATCGGTCCACGGTGCGAACCGTCTGGGCGGCAACTCGCTGCTCGACCTGGTGGTGTTTGGTCGTGCGGTTGGCCTGCATCTGCAGGAATCTATCGCCGAGCAGGGCGACCTGCGCGATGCCTCCGAGGCTAACATTGAAGCTTCCCTTGAGCGTCTTAACCGCTGGAACGGCAACCGCGACGGCGAAGATCCGGTGGAAATTCGCAAAGCGCTGCAAGAGTGTATGCAGCACAACTTCTCGGTCTTCCGCGAAGGCGATGCGATGGCCAAAGGGCTTGAGCAGCTGAAAGCGATCCGCGAGCGCCTCAAAAACGCCCGTCTGGACGATACTTCCAGCGAGTTCAACACCCAGCGCGTCGAGTGCCTGGAGCTGGATAACCTGATGGAAACCGCCTATGCAACGGCCGTCTCCGCAAACTTCCGTACCGAAAGCCGTGGCGCCCATAGCCGCTTCGACTTCCCGGATCGTGACGATGAAAACTGGCTGTGCCATTCCCTGTATCTGCCAGAGTCGGAATCAATGACGCGTCGTAGCGTCAACATGGAGCCGAAACTGCGTCCGGCGTTCCCGCCGAAGATTCGTACCTATTAATGCGGAGACAGGATAATGAAACTCGAATTCTCAGTTTATCGTTATAACCCGGATGTTGATGACGCTCCGCATATGCAGGATTACACCCTGGAAGCGGAAGAAGGTCGCGACATGATGCTGCTTGATGCCTTAATGCAGCTGAAAGAAAAAGACCCGACACTGTCGTTCCGTCGCTCCTGCCGTGAAGGGGTCTGTGGCTCCGACGGCGTGAACATGAACGGCAAAAATGGCCTGGCCTGTATCACCCCGATTTCGGCGTTGCAGCGTGCGGGGCAGAAAATTGTGATCCGTCCTCTGCCTGGCCTGCCGGTCGTTCGCGATTTGGTGGTGGACATGGGGCAATTCTATGCACAATATGAGAAGATTAAGCCTTACTTGTTGAATAATGGGCAAAATCCACCCGCTCGCGAGCATTTACAGTCGCCAGAGCAGCGTGAAAAACTCGATGGTCTGTATGAGTGTATTCTCTGTGCATGCTGTTCGACCTCTTGCCCGTCGTTCTGGTGGAACCCGGACAAGTTTATCGGCCCGGCTGGCCTGCTGGCCGCGTATCGCTTCCTGATTGACAGCCGCGATACCGAAACCGACAGCCGTCTCGAAGGGTTGAGTGATGCTTTCAGCGTATTCCGCTGCCATAGCATCATGAACTGCGTCAGTGTATGTCCTAAGGGGCTGAACCCGACGCGCGCCATCGGCCATATTAAGTCGATGCTGTTGCAGCGCAGTGCTTAAGTAACACCGCCGGATGGCGCTTCGCTTATCCGGCCTACGTAAAGTAGGCCCGGTAAGCGGAGCGCCACCGGGCAAAGATAAATTGTAGGAAACCTCTAAAAACTGCCCTGAAGTGCAGACAGTTTTTAAAGGTTCCTTCGCGAGCCCAAGACAACATAAGAGCTCGCAGGTGAACCCCGGCACGTACACGAGGTGTGCGTGGTAGTTTCTACGGCGAAATAAGCATAAAAATGCTTAAGGGATCACGATGCAGAACGGCGCAATGAAAGCCTGGCTGGACTCTTCTTTCCTCTCTGGTGCAAACCAAAGCTGGATCGAACAGCTCTATGAAGACTTCTTAACCGATCCTGACTCAGTGGACGCTAACTGGCGTTCCATGTTCCAGCAGTTACCTGGCACTGGGGTCAAACCGGATCAATTCCATTCCAAAACACGTGATTATTTCCGTCGTCTGGCGAAGGATGCCTCACGTTACTCTTCCTCGATCTCTGACCCTGACACCAATGTGAAGCAGGTTAAAGTCCTGCAGCTCATCAATGCTTATCGCTTCCGTGGTCACCAGCATGCGAACCTCGATCCGCTGGGACTGTGGAAACAAGAACGTGTGGCGGATCTTGATCCGGCGTATCACGATCTGACCGAGGCGGATTTCCAGGAAAGCTTTAACGTCGGCTCCTTTGCCAGCGGCAAAGACACGATGAAGCTGGGAGAGCTGCTTGAGGCGCTCAAACAAACTTACTGCGGCTCCATCGGCGCCGAGTACATGCACATCACCTCCACCGATGAAAAACGCTGGATCCAGCAGCGCATCGAATCGGTAACCGGCCACGCCAGCTTTAGCGTTGAAGAGAAAAAACGCTTCCTGAGCGAACTGACCGCAGCAGAAGGTCTGGAGCGTTACCTCGGTGCGAAATTCCCGGGTGCAAAACGCTTCTCCCTCGAAGGCGGCGACGCCTTAGTGCCAATGCTGAAAGAGCTGATCCGTCATGCGGGCAACAGCGGCACCCGTGAAGTGGTGCTGGGTATGGCGCACCGTGGTCGTCTGAACGTACTGGTTAACGTGCTGGGTAAAAAACCGCAGGACCTGTTCGACGAATTCGCGGGCAAACATAAAGAACACCTCGGTACCGGTGACGTGAAGTACCACATGGGCTTCTCATCGGATATCGAAACCAACGGTGGTCTCGTCCACCTGGCGCTGGCGTTTAACCCGTCGCACCTGGAGATCGTCAGCCCAGTGGTTATCGGTTCCGTGCGCGCGCGTCTGGACAGACTGGACGAGCCAAGCAGCAATAAAGTGCTGCCAATCACCATTCACGGTGATGCGGCGGTGACCGGGCAGGGCGTTGTTCAGGAGACCCTGAACATGTCCAAAGCGCGCGGTTACGAAGTGGGCGGTACCGTTCGCATCGTGATTAACAACCAGGTGGGCTTCACGACCTCTAACCCACTGGATGCGCGCTCCACGCCGTACTGTACTGACATCGGTAAAATGGTTCAGGCGCCGATCTTCCACGTGAACGCGGATGACCCGGAAGCGGTCGCTTTCGTGACCCGCCTGGCGCTGGACTTCCGTAACACCTTCAAACGCGATGTGTTTATCGACCTGTTCTGCTATCGCCGTCACGGCCATAACGAAGCGGACGAGCCGAGTGCAACCCAGCCGCTGATGTACCAGAAAATTAAAAAGCATCCAACGCCGCGTAAAATCTACGCCGACAAACTGGAAGCTGACAAAATCGCGACCCTCGAAGATGCCACCGAGCTGGTTAACCTTTACCGCGACGCGCTGGATGCCGGCGAGTGCGTGGTGAAAGAGTTGCGTCCGATGAATATGCACTCCTTTACCTGGTCGCCGTACCTCAACCACGAGTGGGATGAGAGCTACCCGAACAAGGTCGAGATGAAGCGTCTGCAGGAGCTGGCGAAACGCATCAGCACCGTACCAGAAGCGATTGAGATGCAGTCCCGCGTGCAGAAAATCTACTCCGACCGTCAGTCCATGGCGTCCGGTGAGAAGCTGTTCGACTGGGGCGGCGCAGAGAATCTGGCCTACGCAACGCTGGTTGACGAAGGTATTCCGGTGCGTCTGTCCGGTGAAGATGCGGGCCGTGGGACCTTCTTCCACCGTCATGCGGTCATTCACAACCAGACCAACGGTTCCACTTACACTCCGCTGCAGCACGTGCATAACGGTCAGGGCCAGTTCAAGGTCTGGGACTCCGTGCTGTCTGAAGAAGCCGTTCTGGCGTTCGAATACGGCTATGCCACCGCAGAACCTCGCACCCTGACCATCTGGGAAGCCCAGTTCGGTGACTTCGCCAACGGCGCGCAGGTGGTGATCGACCAGTTCATCAGCTCCGGCGAGCAGAAATGGGGCCGTATGTGTGGCCTGGTGATGCTCCTGCCGCACGGCTACGAAGGGCAGGGTCCTGAGCACTCCTCCGCGCGTCTGGAGCGTTATCTGCAGCTCTGCGCTGAGCAGAACATGCAGGTTTGCGTGCCATCTACCCCAGCTCAGGTTTACCACATGCTGCGTCGTCAGGCGCTGCGCGGTATGCGTCGTCCGCTGGTAGTGATGTCGCCGAAATCCCTGCTGCGTCATCCGCTGGCCGTGTCCAGCCTCGATGAGCTGGCGAACGGCACCTTCCAGCCCGCGATTGGCGAGATTGATGACCTCGATCCGCAAGGCGTGAAGCGCGTGGTGATGTGTTCTGGTAAGGTTTATTTCGACCTGCTGGAACAGCGCCGCAAGAAAGATCAGAAAGATGTCGCCATCGTGCGTATCGAGCAGCTTTATCCGTTCCCGCATCAGTCGGTGCAGGAAGCGTTGAAACCGTACGCACACGTGCATGATTTTGTCTGGTGCCAGGAAGAGCCGCTCAACCAGGGCGCATGGTACTGCAGCCAGCATCATTTCCGTGATGTGATTCCATTTGGGTCCGCCCTGCGTTACGCAGGTCGCCCGGCCTCCGCCTCTCCGGCGGTAGGGTATATGTCCGTTCACCAGAAGCAACAGCAAGATCTGGTGAATGACGCGCTGAACGTCGAATAATTTAAGGATACAAAATGAGTAGCGTAGATATTCTTGTTCCCGACCTGCCTGAATCCGTCGCTGACGCAACGGTAGCGACCTGGCATAAAAAACCGGGCGATAGCGTTAAGCGCGATGAAGTGCTGGTAGAAATCGAAACTGACAAAGTGGTACTGGAAGTACCGGCATCGGCGGATGGCATTCTGGATGCAGTGCTGGAAGACGAAGGCACCACCGTGACTTCTCGTCAGATCCTTGGTCGCCTGCGTGAAGGCAACAGCGCCGGTAAAGAGTCCAGCGCCAAGTCTGAAAGCAAAGAGTCCACTCCGGCTCAGCGTCAGCAGGCATCTCTGGAAGAACAAACGAATGATGCACTCAGCCCGGCGATCCGTCGCCTGCTGGGTGAACACAATCTCGAAGCCAGCGCCATCAAAGGTACCGGTGTCGGCGGTCGTCTGACCCGTGAAGATGTGGAAAAACATCTGGCGAAAGCGCCTGCTAAAGAAGAAGCCAAAGCACCGGCGGCGGCAGCCCCTGCGGCAGCACAGCCTGCGCTTGGCGCACGCAGTGAAAAACGCGTGCCGATGACTCGCCTGCGTAAGCGTGTGGCTGAGCGTCTGCTGGAAGCGAAAAACTCCACCGCGATGCTGACCACCTTCAACGAAGTCAACATGAAGCCAATCATGGACCTGCGTAAGCAGTACGGTGACGCGTTTGAAAAACGTCACGGTATCCGTCTGGGCTTTATGTCCTTTTACGTGAAAGCGGTGGTTGAAGCGCTGAAACGTTATCCGGAAGTGAATGCCTCTATCGATGGCGAAGATGTGGTGTACCACAACTACTTCGACGTCAGCATGGCGGTTTCCACGCCGCGCGGCCTGGTGACCCCGGTTCTGCGTGACGTTGATACCCTGGGCATGGCGGATATCGAGAAGAAAATCAAAGAGCTGGCGCTGAAAGGCCGCGACGGTAAATTGACCGTTGAAGACCTGACCGGCGGTAACTTCACCATCACCAACGGTGGTGTGTTCGGTTCCCTGATGTCTACCCCAATCATCAACCCGCCGCAGAGCGCGATTCTGGGTATGCATGCCATCAAAGACCGCCCAATGGCGGTTGACGGTAAAGTTGAGATCCTGCCGATGATGTATCTGGCGCTCTCTTACGATCACCGTCTGATTGATGGTCGTGAATCAGTGGGTTATCTGGTGGCGATTAAAGAGCTGCTGGAAGATCCAACGCGTCTGCTGCTGGACGTGTAGTAGTAAGTAGCGCCCGGCGGTACTGCGTTTGCCGGGCCTACCATAGATTCACCTGCCCTGTAGGCCGGGTAAGCGAAGCGCCACCCGGCGCAAAAAATCGCACTGCTCTACAGGCTTTATGATAACGATTACCTGAAGGATGGATAGAACACATGAACTTACATGAATATCAGGCCAAACAGCTGTTTGCCCGGTATGGCTTACCGGCTCCGGTGGGTTATGCCTGTACTACCCCACGTGAAGCTGAAGAAGCCGCATCTAAAATTGGTTCCGGCCCTTGGGTAGTTAAGTGTCAGGTTCACGCTGGTGGCCGCGGTAAAGCGGGCGGTGTGAAGGTTGTGAAGAGCAAAGAAGAGATCCGCGCCTTTGCTGAACACTGGCTGGGCAAACGCCTGGTGACCTACCAGACAGACGCGAACGGCCAGCCGGTAAACCAGATCCTGGTGGAAGCCGCGACTGACATCGCAAAAGAGTTGTACCTCGGCGCGGTAGTCGACCGAAGCTCTCGTCGCGTGGTGTTCATGGCGTCTACTGAAGGCGGCGTGGAAATCGAAAAAGTGGCGGAAGAGACCCCGCACCTGATCCACAAAGTGGCTATCGATCCGCTGGCAGGCCCAATGCCTTACCAGGGTCGCGAGCTGGCATTCAAACTGGGTCTTGAAGGTAAACTGGTTCAACAGTTCACCAAGATTTTCATGGGCCTGGCGACCATTTTCCTTGAGCGCGATCTGGCGCTGATCGAAATCAACCCGCTGGTCATCACCACTCAGGGCGACCTGATCTGCCTCGACGGCAAACTGGGCGCTGACGGCAACGCCTTGTTCCGCCAGTCCGATCTGCGCGAAATGCGCGATCAGTCTCAGGAAGATCCGCGTGAAGCGCAGGCGGCACAGTGGGAACTGAACTACGTCGCACTCGATGGCAACATCGGCTGCATGGTTAACGGTGCGGGCCTGGCAATGGGCACCATGGACATCGTTAAACTGCACGGCGGCGAGCCGGCAAACTTCCTCGACGTGGGCGGCGGCGCAACTAAAGAGCGCGTAACCGAAGCGTTCAAAATCATCCTCTCTGACGACAATGTGAAAGCCGTTCTGGTTAACATCTTCGGCGGCATCGTGCGTTGCGACCTGATCGCTGACGGCATCATCGGTGCGGTAGAAGAAGTGGGCGTGAACGTCCCGGTTGTGGTTCGTCTGGAAGGGAACAACGCTGAACTCGGCGCGAAAAAACTGGCTGACAGTGGCCTGAATATTATTGCAGCGAAAAGTCTGACGGATGCAGCTCAGCAGGTTGTTGCCGCAGTGGAGGGGAAATAATGTCCGTTTTGATTGATAAGAACACTAAAGTTATCTGCCAGGGCTTCACCGGTAGCCAGGGGACTTTCCACTCCGAACAAGCGATTGCTTACGGTACGCAGATGGTTGGCGGCGTGACGCCAGGTAAAGGCGGCACCACGCACCTGGGCCTGCCGGTGTTCAACACCGTGCGCGAAGCCGTAGAAGCGACCGGCGCCACCGCGACCGTGATCTACGTTCCGGCCCCGTTCTGCAAAGATTCCATTCTGGAAGCGATCGATGCAGGCATCAAACTGATCATCACCATTACCGAAGGCATCCCGACGCTGGATATGCTGACGGTAAAAGTGAAGCTGGACGAAGCGGGCGTGCGCATGATCGGGCCAAACTGCCCGGGCGTGATCACCCCAGGCGAATGCAAAATCGGCATCATGCCAGGCCACATTCACAAGCCAGGCAAAGTGGGCATCGTCTCCCGCTCCGGTACCCTGACTTATGAAGCAGTTAAGCAGACCACCGACTACGGTTTCGGCCAGTCCACCTGTGTGGGCATTGGCGGTGACCCGATCCCTGGCTCTAACTTCATCGATATCCTGAAGCTGTTCCAGGAAGATCCGCAGACTGAAGCGATCGTGATGATCGGTGAAATCGGCGGTAGCGCAGAAGAAGAAGCCGCTGCGTACATCAAAGATCACGTCACCAAACCGGTTGTCGGTTACATCGCCGGTGTGACTGCGCCAAAAGGCAAACGTATGGGCCACGCTGGCGCCATCATTGCCGGTGGTAAAGGCACAGCGGATGAGAAATTCGCAGCCCTGGAAGCTGCAGGTGTCAAAACCGTTCGTAGCCTGGCCGATATCGGCGAAGCACTGAGCGCTATCATTAAGTAAATCCTCTCTGCTCCCCGTGAGGGGAGCTTTGACATAATAAATGTCCGTTTCGACATGGTTGGCCGCTGAAAAGCGGCCTTTTTTATGCCTGGTATTCCTGCTGTAATCTTTTATCCGTCACGATGATTTCCCCTTCGCATGACTCAATTTTCACTTCACCTTCGCCGCTTAAATCCGTCACAAACACCCAGCAAACCCGCGTGTCGTGGCCGCGCAAAATCAGGTAATCCAGTTCAGACGTCGAGGGGTTGTCTGGCCCTTTGGCCTGAATGATGTGCGCGTTGCTGAGCGAAAAACAGCTGATCGTCACGGGTTTATCAGCCTGATAGCGTAAGTTAGTCTGACCATTCAGCGGCATTTGCGTGGCCTGGTGGACGTAGGGATAACACAGGCTGATCCCGGTTTGCGGCGTATCCGACTGGGATTCACCGCGAATCAGATAGATCGCATCCACGCACTGGGCGTGCGGGTTTTCTACATCCCAACGGTCGATAAGCAGATTCTCCGTGACCTGCACGCTGCGGCGGAAAACGACATCGCGGTAAGCCTCCTCATCCCACTCTACGCGCGTTTTACTGTCGGGCAGGGCGGCGGGGGATCGCCAGTCCACTTCGGTAATCAGGCGCGTAGCAGCCGGTTTCTCCTCATACCGAATTACGCGCGGGACAGCGGGCGGTTGGTTTAGCCCGTTCACGCATAATGTATTGTGTGAAAAAGAGTTTTTGTAGTAGCCGTAGTGCAGC
Organism: Lelliottia sp. JS-SCA-14; assembly: GCF_035593345.1. Classification (NCBI taxonomy): domain Bacteria; kingdom Pseudomonadati; phylum Pseudomonadota; class Gammaproteobacteria; order Enterobacterales; family Enterobacteriaceae; genus Lelliottia; species Lelliottia sp. JS-SCA-14. The sequence continues at coordinate 1,513,682 of NZ_CP141606.1, forward strand.
GGTGCGCCGTAGCCCGTGGTGCCGAGATCGGGAAACAGTGCTTTGCCCCGGTTGAAAACGATCAGGTTCAGACGATCGTAATGATCGTGCTCCCCGCCGTAAGGACCGTGTTTAATGCACACCGCCCGTCCTGGCGCGTTTCGGATCAGGGTAAAACCTGCGCCGGGATGGTGCTCGCTGGCGGTCGGAGCTTGCAGGGCGTCAGCAGGCAGCGGTTGGCCGTAAAACAACGCGTCGATATGATTGCGCGGCGTGGTGCGATAGAGACAGGCCAGCAGCTGACCGTACGCCTCTTCGCCATAATAAAAATACGCGAATTCATAGATATCCGCATGACCGAGCCGCTCCTGGCCGTTCACGCAATCATTCACTTTGGGCAGCGTCATATCCGGTAGCAGGAATTTCATCGGCAGGCTAAGCATATGCGGATAGAACGGCTGATCCAGCAGGCTAAACGCGCTGTTTTTCGCCAGTTTCTCAAAGACGAAAAAGGCTTCCAGAGCGTAGTAGTGATAGTGCAGCGAGCCTTCAAACCATAATCCGCCCGGCAGCAGGGCGTGCTCCAGCTGATAGCGCAGGCCGTAAGGGCTGTTAACGGCAAACTCCAGATAAGCATTCTCTTCCAGCACGGCGCCGATGATGCCGACGGTGGCGCTGATCTTCACTTCATGATTGTGCATCTGATTGCTGCGGTGCTGCATTAAAAAATCTGCGCCGCAGCGCAGCAGACGGGTGGCGATGTATTCGTCCTGCTGAGCCGTCAGTTCGCAACGAATCAGATCAAAACCGCGGGCAAAATCGGCATGACAGTTCGCCTCGCACAGCGTCTGGGCGTTGGCTTTGCCGGGGCCGTTGTAGGGAATACCGCCGTGCTCCTGATAATCGGGATAGTACTTCGCGTACTGCATCAGAATATCGATGACCTTATCCCGGTAGCGCGTCTCGCCGGTGAGCAGCCACAGCAGGCTCAGTTCATAGGTTGCTTTCGCATTTAGCCCGTTCAGCCAGCGCCACCAGGCACCGTAGTAGGGTTCGCCCGTAAAAACGGCCCCGTCCACGGGGCAGCGATGTTTATTGGGGGAGTGCCGGTTCCACTGCAGACGCACGCTGTGTTGCGGGCAGAAGAAGTAGTGGTTCCAGGTGGCGCAGCCGGTTTCGGGCACCAGCGTGTCGCTGTCGATGACGTCGCGGTTGCCCTCAATCAGCCCGGCGAGGATCGCCGGGGTGACGTTTTGACGGGCGGCGGCAAGTTGTTCTGCAGTAAATTGTTTCACTCTGCACCTGTACCCGATTATTTTACCAGCGGAGAGCCGGGCATTAAGAAGTTGATATTATCGGCATTCTCTTTGCTCAGAATGGCGACGCTCTGCGTAAAGGTGGCATCTTTATAGGCTCGCGCCGCCGCCAGCATCGGACCGGTGGCTTCCTCCGGGGTGTATTTCAGCTCCTTGTAAGGCCAGCTGCTGGCCGGTTTGCCAATTTGCTCGCTGATGAAGACAAACGCGCTTTTGGTGGTGCGGCTGTCGAGCTCGAAATTCCACACGTCATTGCCGGTCTGCTCCCCGTAACGCCCCATTCGGCCATAGGCGGCGAGGGCGAAACTGGAGTAATGGAAGGAGCGGGTGCGCTCAAGCTCTGCAGAAAGTTCGCCCTTGCTGTTGATCTGCGAGATCAGATGACGATGCTTAAAGATCTCAATCTGCTCTGTGGCCTGTTTTTTATCTCCGGTGAAAAGCGAGAACGCGGTGACCTGGGTGTCGTACCAGGCTCCATGATTGTTATACCAGTTCGCTTCTTCATGCCCGTTCTGACTGGTTTTCAGCCAGCGAGTGTAGTCAGCGTACCAGCGCTGGTAGCGTTTGAAATCCTGATCCGAAAGTGTTTTCGCGTTGTGTAACAGCACAATGCTGTCGGCGACATCAATCAGCACGCGGGTGTCGATGATGCCAATTCCCCGTCCGTTCACGATGCCCGGAATGGCCTGGGCATAGTTGAGGTTCGGGTTCATCCGCGTCTCTTTGTGCAAGAACCAGGTCTGCAGCTGAGTATTCGCCTTTTGCGCATACTTAGGGTCGCCGCTGTAGAACGCCGCCAGGGCTAACGCGCGGATGTCATCAGAGAAATGGGCCATCCTCTCGCTGTCCGTATCATCGGTTTTGGAGGAAGGATTGATATGACCGTCGTCGCGGACGTAGGGGAGGTGGTCTTTGGTGTCCGGGTTTGGCCACCAGTAGGGGCCAAAACTGTAGTAATCGTGTTTGTTGCCGGAGGCGGGTACCAGCTTTTTCTGCGTTACGCTGTACGGCGGATGCTGCAGGGCCGCATCGGCTTTTTTCATCAGCGCCTGAATGGCTGGCGCGTAGACGGCGTCATTCTGGGCGATCTTCGTTTTGATCTCCAGCATCTGCTGGCAGTCGTAAGTCAGGCAGGGATCCGCAGCTGACTGGGCATACAGGGGGGCTGCGCACAGCAGGCCGGTGAAACACAGTGTCAGAATTTTCATTTTTATCTCCCTCTTAATAATGCTATTCACGCGACCACAGGTTTCAATGCCGCGGCAGGATTTTTGATGAGCAGCCACAGGAATGCGGCACCGATCAGATCGAAAACGCCCAGACCAATAAAGAACGCGTTGTAGCCAACCACCGCGACCATCGCGCCGAGGAACAGACTAAACGCAAAGTTGCCCATGCTGCCGGTAAAAGCGGCAAAGCCGGTAGCGGTGGCGACTTTTTGCTTCGGGAAAAGGTCAGACGACATGCTGATCACGGTAATCGACAGACACTGATGGGCAAAACCGGCGATACAAAACAGCGCAATGGCAGCATAGACGTTTTCGACGTAGCCGACTGCGGCCATGGACACCATCAGCAGTGCCGCGAAGGTAAAGGTGATGCGTTTGGCGTTGATAATGTGTACGCCGCGATTGTTGAGAAACTTCGAGATGTATCCGGCAGCCAGACAGCCCAGGTCCGCCGTCAGGAATGGCAGCCAGGCGAACATCGCGATTTCACTCAAATTCATATGACGCACGGTGACCAGATACAGCGGCATCCAGTAGTGCAGGGTTCCCCACGCCGGGTCGGCCATAAAGCGCGGGAGTGAGATGGCCCACAGGTTTTTATCTTTGATCATCGAGCTGAGAGTCGCTTTCTGCGTCGTCACGACCAGACTGTTGTCCGCCTGAACTTCGTCATACTCCGCTTTGAGCAGCGCCGGATGGCTTTCCGGCGATCGATAGCACACCAGCCACAAAATACTCCACAGAATCCCCATCCCGCCGGTGACCACAAACGACATCTCCCAGTTGTAGTTGAGGATCGCCCAGACCACCAGTGGAGGCGCGAGCATCGCTCCGAGAGAGGTGCCGAGACTGTAGATCCCGCAGGCCAGCCCGCGCTCTTTCGCCGGGAACCACTCGGCGGTGACTTTCATCCCCGCCGGGTTAAATGCCGCTTCGGTCAAACCGAGGCCGCCACGCAGGCAGGCTATCGGCAGCCAGGTGCTGAATAGCGCCGTCAGCATGTTGCATAACGACCACAGCGCCGCCAGCACGGCAAAGCTGATGCGCAGGCCAAATTTATCAATGATGAAGCCGCAGGCGATCCCGCCTATCGCGTAGGTGAAGGGAAAGACGGAGACGATCCAGGAGTACTGCTCGCTGGACAAGTTCAGGGTTTTCATCATTTCTGGGGCCGCCACGCCGAGGGTACTGCGTGCCAGGTAGTTGATTATTGTCCCCAGCATGACCAGGGAAATAATATACCAGCGGAGTTTCTTTATCTTCATTATCGCTTCCATGAGTTGGTTGAAATTTCGTTGTTTTAAAAATGAAATGTAATTTCAATTTATCGTATGGAAAAATTTGATGGTCATAATTGATGAGGGTCACAAATTTAAAAACAGAATAGATAATAAATTATTTAAAAAACATATAGGCGGCATGAATTAGTTTTATTAAATCATTTGCGCAAATGATCTATTTTTTATAAATATAAAAACGAAACGGTATTTCAATAAAAAGTGTGGGATTGATCTTATTTTTAAAAATATGCAGATGATCTGTTTTTAGTAATGAATATGATGCCTTCCTGTTGTCAACACCGAGTTCAATGCGGCAATACGTTTAATAAAATATAAAAGGGATGAATTATGCAAAAGAAATGGCTATGGACATTACTGGCTTGTGTTAGCGCATGCCCGGTGGTTTGTCAGGCGCTGACGTTTGACGTACGGGGCGGCTACAGGGCAGGCAGTCACTCGTATGAATCGCGGTACAAGGTCAGCGAAAGCTGGAAAACGGGCTGGTGGGCCAGTATTGAAACCGATAATAAAAACAATAAGAGTAATGGCCGGGGAGCCAATGGGGGGGATAAATCTGACAGTGCTCATTCATTGGGTGACAGCAAAACCGATTACAATGAAATAGAATCTAATTACACGATTCCGTTATCGGATAAATGGAGTTTCCAGCCCGGTGGCATTTATCACTGGAGCAGTAACGGAACGCAAATACGCCCTTATCTCCGGCTGAATTATAAAATCACTCAGGATTTAAGTACGAGTTTACGTTATCGCTATGATTATAACACCTATGAAACCACGAATAGCGCAGGAGAGTCTCATCGCGATAGCGTTAACCGTCTGGACTTGTATCTGGGCTATAAAATCAACCCTAAGTGGAGTGTGCTCTGGCAGGGAACGATATATAAACATGTTAATGATGATTATAAATATAAGAATGACAAATCCTGGTCAACGGAAAATGCCGTTACGCTGCGTTATAAATGGAACAGCTGGTTTAGCCCGTATGTAGAATATGATTATCTCGATAAACAGGGTTTCTACGAAGGGGAAGGGTGCATTGCTGAGTCGCGCTACCGCATCGGTATGACGTTTACGCTCTAAGCAGCAGCAAAATCTGCCCGGCGGATGTGCCGGGCAGGAAGCGCGATGAACATCGGCACTTCTTTCGGCATGAGTCTGCACATGTCACCCCTCAGCAGTACCCAGCCTGACTAAAATTTACACGAACGGACCGGCTAAGACGTTTCGATGATCATTTCGTTAACGTTATAGTTGCGCGATGGTGTTAATTGAAAGCTGGCGTTGGGTGAAATTAATGTTATTTTTGCCTGGGCTATTGCCGTAATGGAAAAAGAAGTCTAAGCCACTATCCTTAAATGTTTGTCAGCTTTATAAAGCGAGACGACAAGCAACGTTAAAAAAAATCACTGTTGTTTATATCCCATTCCGCATTTGCTAACCATTGCTCCGATCAAATCCACATCCCATTAACATTGCATTTACTATGGCTAATGCATTTAAACACCTTTAACAGAATCGGGCGTTTTTGATTTAAATCAATGTTTAATACTTGGAAATGCACCCTAAAAGGCGCTAAATTGTCGGCGATCAAACTGGCTGAAAAGTGGTAAATTCGCTATATATTGATCACCGTCGTAAAACGTAAATCTCCTTCAATAAAAACCTGTTTATTGTAAGGGCTTTGCAGCGTATTATATTTGCGGGATCAATTAGAGTTTTTTCTTAACGTATTTGTAACCTTTCGTCATGGCTTTTTCCTCTTTTGAAGAATAAGTCACGAAGAAGGGAAACAGATAACTTTGTATTGGGGCATGTGTGTGAACCCTTTCGAAGGGATTCACTCTCGGAGTCTTCATGCGATGAGCAAGGAGTCATGATGTTAGATATAGTCGAACTGTCGCGCTTACAGTTTGCCTTGACCGCGATGTACCACTTCCTTTTTGTGCCACTAACGCTCGGTATGGCGTTCCTGCTGGCCATCATGGAAACGGTCTACGTCCTTTCCGGCAAACAGATTTATAAAGATATGACCAAGTTCTGGGGCAAGTTGTTTGGTATCAACTTTGCACTGGGCGTGGCGACCGGCCTGACCATGGAGTTCCAGTTCGGGACTAACTGGTCTTACTATTCTCACTACGTTGGGGATATCTTCGGTGCGCCGCTGGCCATTGAAGGTCTGATGGCCTTCTTCCTCGAATCCACCTTTGTAGGTCTGTTCTTCTTCGGTTGGGACCGTCTGGGTAAAGTTCAGCACATGGCCGTGACCTGGCTGGTGGCCTTAGGCTCCAACCTGTCCGCACTGTGGATCCTGGTCGCTAACGGCTGGATGCAGAACCCTATCGCGTCTGATTTCAACTTCGAAACCATGCGTATGGAGATGGTCAGCTTTGCCGAGCTGGTCCTGAACCCGGTTGCTCAGGTGAAATTCGTTCACACCGTGGCCTCGGGTTATGTCTGCGGCGCGATGTTCGTGCTGGGCATCAGCTCCTACTATATGCTGCGCGGTCGCGACTTCGCTTTCGCCAAACGCTCCTTTGCTATCGCAGCAAGCTTCGGTATGGCAGCCATCCTGTCTGTTATTGTTCTGGGTGATGAATCCGGTTACGAAATGGGCGACGTGCAGAAAACCAAACTGGCGGCTATCGAAGCCGAATGGGAAACTCAGCCGGCTCCGGCAGCGTTTACTCTGTTTGGTATTCCTGACCAGGATGCGCAGGAAAACCGCTTCGCCATTCAAATCCCTTACGCGCTGGGTATCATCGCCACCCGTTCTGTTGATAAGCAGGTCACGGGCCTGAAAGATCTGATGGTGCAGCACGAAGGACGTATCCGTAACGGTATGAAAGCTTATGCGCTGCTGGAACAGCTGCGTTCAGGCTCAACCGATCAGGCTGTTCGCGATCAGTTCAATGACGTGAAGAAAGACCTGGGTTACGGTTTGCTGCTTAAACGCTACACGCCGAACGTCTCTGATGCGACTGAAGCACAGATTCAGATGGCGACCAAAGACTCTATTCCTCGCGTGGCTCCGCTGTACTTCGCGTTCCGTATCATGGTCGGTTGCGGCATCCTGATGCTGCTGATTATCGCGGCGTCCTTCTGGTCCGTGATTCGTAACCGTATCGGCCAGAAAAAATGGCTGCTGCGTACCGCGATGTACGGTATTCCATTGCCATGGATTGCGATCGAGTCCGGCTGGTTTGTAGCGGAGTATGGCCGTCAGCCATGGGCGATCGGTGAGGTGCTGCCAACGGCAGTGGCTAACTCGTCGCTGACTGCAGGGGATCTGATTTTCTCCATGCTGCTGATTTGCGGTCTGTACACCCTGTTCCTGGTGGCTGAACTGTTCCTGATGTTCAAGTTCGCACGCCTCGGCCCGAGCAGCCTGAAAACCGGTCGCTATCACTACGAGCAGTCCACTGTGACTACTCAGCCGGCACGCTAAGACAGGAGTCGTCAAATGATCGATTATGAAGTATTGCGTTTTATCTGGTGGCTGCTGGTCGGTATCTTACTGATTGGTTTTGCGGTCACTGACGGTTTCGACATGGGGGTGGGCATGCTCACCCGTTTCCTCGGTCGTAATGACACCGAGCGTCGAATCATGATCAACTCCATCGCCCCGCACTGGGACGGTAACCAGGTGTGGCTGATCACCGCGGGCGGCGCACTGTTTGCCGCCTGGCCGATGGTCTACGCAGCTGCGTTCTCCGGCTTCTATGTGGCGATGATTCTGGTGCTGGCGTCCTTGTTCTTCCGTCCGGTCGGTTTTGATTACCGCTCCAAGATCGAAGACACCCGCTGGCGCAACATGTGGGACTGGGGCATCTTCATCGGTAGCTTCGTGCCGCCGCTGGTGATCGGCGTGGCGTTCGGCAACCTGTTGCAGGGCGTTCCGTTCCACCTCGATGAATACATGCGTCTGTACTACACCGGTAACTTCTTCCAGCTGCTGAACCCGTTTGGTCTGCTGGCAGGTGTGGTGAGTGTCGCGATGATCATCACTCAGGGTGCAACCTATCTGCAGATGCGTACAGTAGGTGAACTGCACCTGCGTTCCCGCGCGACTGCTCAGGTTGCCGCGCTGGTGACGCTGGTCTGCTTCGCGCTGGCAGGTGTTTGGGTGGTTTACGGTATCGACGGTTATGTCGTGACGTCGGCTATCAACCACACTGCGCCGTCTAACCCGCTGACTAAAGAAGTCGCGCGTCAGGCAGGTGCATGGCTGGTGAACTTCAACAATACCCCTGCGCTGTGGGCTATCCCGGCTCTGGGTGTGTTGCTGCCGCTGCTGACCGTGTTGACATCTCGTCTGGAAAAAGGGGCGTGGGCATTCGTCTTCTCCTCACTGACTCTGGCGTGCATCATCCTGACCGCGGGTATTGCGATGTTCCCGTTCGTGATGCCTTCCAGCACCATGATGAATGCCAGCCTGACCATGTGGGATGCGACGTCGAGCCAGTTGACGCTTAACCTGATGACGTATGTTGCTTGCGTGTTCGTACCGATTATCCTGCTCTACACCACCTGGTGTTACTGGAAGATGTTCGGTCGTATCACGAAAGAAGACATCGAAAGCAACACTCATTCCCTGTACTAAGTAAGGAGCTGAATATGTGGTATTTCGCATGGATTTTAGGGACGCTTCTTGCCTGTGCATTTGGTGTCATTACCGCGCTGGCGCTCGAACATATCGAAGCGACCAAAACCGGTGAAGAAAAGCACTGATGATGAATGTTATCGTAAAGCGATATACGACAGCATTCGGGCTGCATCGAGGCGGCAAGTCTGAGAATCCCCAGGAGCTGACATTAGTCAGTGACTGGGGTGAGCAGACGCAGCCAACGAAGAGGCAGCCTGAATGATTAAGTATATCTATGCGGTAATGGACAAGCGCCCGTTACGGGCGCTTTCCTTAGTGATGGCACTCGTGCTGGCAGGCTGCATTTTCTGGGACCCGTCGCGCTTTGCGGCGAAGACCAGCGAACTGGAGATCTGGCATGGTTTCTTGATCATGTGGGCAGTTTGCGCGGGCGTCATTCACGGTGTGGGCTTTCGCCCGAAAGCCGTTCACTGGCAAGGTATTTTCTGCCCGCTGGTCGCTGATTTAGTGCTTCTCGCAGGACTTGTTTTTTTCTTTAGCTGAATAAGAACTGTCCGTTAATCTTATGGGCTTACCCGAGCCCATAAAAATTTACTCTCCGTTTACTTTCCCCCATTCCAAACCATCATTCCCGCGCGTATAGTAGCGAAGTTTAAAAGCTCTAAACTTTTGTTGCATTACCGGGATGTAAAGTGAATACAACGCTGTTTCGATGGCCGGTCAGGGTCTATTACGAGGATACCGATGCCGGGGGTGTGGTCTACCACGCCAGCTACGTTGCTTTTTATGAACGGGCACGCACTGAGATGCTGCGCCATCATCACTTCAGTCAGCAGGTTTTGTTGGCTGAACGAGTTGCCTTCGTGGTACGCAAGATGACGCTGGAGTATTTTGCGCCCGCCAGACTCGACGATATGCTCGAAGTCCAAACGGAAATAACATCAATGCGTGGAACCTCACTGGTCTTCACGCAGCGGATCGTCAACGCAGAGAACACAGTACTGAACGAAGCAGAAGTTCTGATTGTTTGTGTTGATCCACTCATCATGAAGCCTCGTGCGCTTCCTAAGTCTATTGTCGCGGAGTTTAAGCAGTGACTGACATGAATATCCTTGATTTGTTCCTGAAGGCTAGCCTTCTGGTTAAACTTATCATGTTGATTTTGATTGGTTTTTCAATCGCATCCTGGGCCATCATCATCCAGAGAACCCGTATTCTTAACGCTGCTGGTCGTGAAGCCGAAGCCTTTGAAGACAAGTTCTGGTCTGGTATTGAGCTTTCTCGTTTGTATCAGGAAAGCCAGGGGCGTCGTGACAACCTCTCAGGCTCCGAACAAATTTTCTATAGCGGTTTCAAAGAGTTCGCTCGCTTGCATCGTGCTAATAATCATGCACCTGAGGCGGTCGTTGAAGGGGCATCGCGTGCCATGCGCATCTCGATGAACCGTGAACTGGAATCCCTTGAAACGCACATTCCGTTCCTTGGCACGGTAGGTTCTATCAGCCCGTATATCGGTCTGTTTGGTACCGTGTGGGGGATCATGCATGCCTTTATCGCACTGGGTGCGGTGAAACAGGCTACGCTGCAAATGGTTGCTCCGGGTATCGCAGAAGCACTGATCGCGACCGCAATCGGTCTGTTCGCCGCTATTCCGGCGGTTATGGCCTATAACCGACTGAACCAGCGCGTGAACAAACTGGAACTGAACTACGACAACTTCATGGAAGAGTTCACGGCGATTCTGCACCGTCAGGCGTTTACCAGCACCGAGAGTAACAAGGGGTAAACCATGGCCAGAGCGCGTGGACGAAATCGTCGCGAACTTAAGTCCGAAATCAATATCGTACCGCTGCTGGACGTATTGCTGGTGCTGCTGCTGATCTTTATGGCGACAGCACCGATCATCACCCAGAGCGTGGAAGTTGATCTGCCGGATGCGACAGAATCACAGGCGGTGAGCAGCAATGATGATCCACCGGTCATTATTGAGGTTTCCGGCGTTGGGCAATACAGCGTGGTGGTCGAGAAAGATCGTATGGATCAGCTGCCGCCAGAGCAGGTTATTGCCGAAGCGCAGCGCCGCCTGGAGTCAAATCCGAAAACGGTCTTCTTAATCGGTGGCGCCAAAGATGTGCCTTACGATGAAATTATTAAAGCGCTGAACTTGCTACATAGCGCGGGTGTTAAGTCGGTAGGCTTGATGACGCAACCGATCTAATCATCTGCACAGTTTTTGGGAACCGATAGTGTCAAAGGCAACCGAACAAAACGACAAGCTTAAGCGAGCGATCATTATCTCCGCGGTGCTGCATGTGGTTCTTTTTGCAGTGCTGATCTGGAGTTCGTTCGATGAGCATATTGACGCGTCAGCCGGCGGTGGTGGGGGCTCTTCCATCGACGCCGTCATGGTGGACCCTGGCGCGGTAGTGCAAAACTATAATCGTCAGCAACAGCAGCAGGCGAGTGCAAAACGTGCAGAAGAGCAGCGTGATAAACAGGCGCAACAGCAAGCCGAGGAACTGCGTGAAAAGCAGGCCGCGGAGCAGGAGCGTTTGAAGCAGCTCGAGAAAGAACGTTTGCAGGCGCAAGAAGCGGCGAAAGAGCAGGCTACCGAACAGAAACAGGCTGAAGCCGCCGCGCAAAAAGCGCAAGAGCAGCAGAAGCAGGCAGAAGAGGCGGCCGCTAAAGCCGCAGCCGATGCCAAGGCAAAAGCAGATGCTCAGGCGAAACAAGCCGCCGATGCGGCGAAGAAAGCCGCTGCGGATGCACAAAAAGTCGCAGAAGCAGAAGCCGTGAAGAAAGCCGCTGCCGACGCAGAGAAAAAAGCACAAGCAGAAGCAGCGAAGAAAGCAGCTGCTGACGCACAGAAAAAAGCAGAAGCTGAGGCCGCGAAGAAAGCCGCTCAGGAAGCGGAGAAGAAAGCCGCTGCCGATGCTGCGAAGAAAGCGGCTGCAGCAGAGAAGGCTGCCGCTGAAAAAGCCGCTGCTGCTGAGAAGGCCGCAGCGGACAAAAAAGCCGCTGCCGCTGAAAAGGCTGCTGCAGATAAGAAAGCTGCTGCCGATAAAGCCGCAGCCGCCAAAGCTGCCGCAGCGAAAAAAGCTGCAGCGGAGAAAGCTTCGGCATCCGATGTTGACGATCTTTTCGGTGACCTGAGTTCAGGTAAGAATGCGCCGAAATCGGGCGGTGGGGCGAAAGGAAGCAATGCATCGCCAGCAGGAAGTGGTAACACTAAGAATAACGGCGCTTCAGGCGCTGAAATCAATGGCTATGCCTCGCAGATTAAATCGGCGATTGAAAGTCGATTTTATGATGCTTCATCTTATGCCGGTAAAACGTGTACGCTGCGGATAAAACTGGCACCGGATGGCATGTTACTTGATATTCAGTCCGAAGGTGGCGATCCGGCCCTGTGTACTGCTGCGCTGGCAGCGGCGCGTCAGGCGAAGATGCCAAAACCACCTTCGCAAGCCGTCTATGAAGTCTTTAAAAATGCGCCGCTGGACTTTAAACCTTAAGTCACAATTTCTCCGTGCAAACGGGGAAAAATAGACCAGGTTTAGTCACAGGGTTCTGGTAGTTTTGTCTATTTGAGTTTGTTAACATTCTGCTAAATTATCGCGGGTAAGGTTACCCGGGTAAGGGAGATATGATGAAGCAGGCATTACGTGTTGCAGTAGGTTTCTTTATGCTGTGGGCAGCTTTGCTGCACGCAGAGGTACGCATTGAGATCACCCAAGGGGTGGACTCCGCGCGTCCGATTGGCGTTGTTCCGTTCCAGTGGGCAGGCCCTGGCGCTGCACCTGAAGACGTTGGCGGCATTGTTGCGGCTGACTTGCGTAACAGCGGCAAATTCAATCCATTAGATCGTTCTCGTCTGCCACAGCAGCCGGGTACCGCTCAGGAAGTTCAACCTGCTGCCTGGTCCGCACTGGGTATTGATGCCGTGGTCGTGGGCCAGGTGACTCCGAATCCGGACGGTGGCTACACAGTGGCGTACCAGCTGGTGGATACTGGCGGCGCTCCGGGTACGGTTCTGGCGCAGAACTCGTATAAAGTGAACAAGCAGTGGCTTCGCTACGCAGGTCACACTGCAAGTGATGAAGTGTTCGAGAAGCTGACCGGTATTAAAGGCGCTTTCCGTACCCGTATCGCGTATGTGGTGCAGACCAACGGCGGCCAGTTCCCGTATGAACTGCGCGTCTCTGACTACGACGGTTACAACCAGTTCACCGTTCACCGTTCACCACAGCCGCTGATGTCTCCGGCCTGGTCTCCGGATGGTTCTAAACTGGCTTACGTGACCTTCGAAAGCGGTCGTTCAGCCCTGGTTATCCAGACGCTTGCTAACGGCGCTGTGCGTCAGGTGGCTTCGTTCCCGCGTCACAACGGTGCACCAGCGTTCTCACCGGATGGTTCTAAACTGGCATTTGCTCTGTCTAAAACCGGCAGCCTGAACCTCTACGTGATGGATATCGGCTCAGGCCAGATCCGCCAGGTGACGGATGGTCGTAGCAACAACACTGAGCCAACCTGGTTCCCGGACAGCCAGAACCTCGCGTTCACGTCTGACCAGGCGGGTCGTCCTCAGGTGTATAAAGTGAATGTAAACGGCGGTGCTCCACAGCGTATTACCTGGGAAGGCTCTCAGAACCAGGATGCGGACGTGAGCAGCGACGGTAAATTAATGGTAATGGTCAGCTCCAACGGTGGGCAGCAGCACATTGCCAAACAAGATCTGGTAACGGGTGGCGTGCAAGTTTTATCGTCAACGTTCCTGGATGAAACGCCAAGTCTGGCACCTAACGGCACGATGGTAATCTACAGCTCTTCTCAGGGGATGGGATCTGTGCTGAATCTGGTTTCTACAGATGGGCGTTTCAAAGCGCGTATTCCGGCAACTGATGGACAGGTAAAATCACCTGCCTGGTCGCCGTATCTGTAAATAATAATTAATTGATTACTAAAGGAATCTTAGAAATGCAACTGAACAAAGTGCTGAAGGGGCTGATGATCGCTCTGCCTGTAATGGCAATCGCGGCGTGTTCTTCCAACAAGAATGCAAGCAACGACCAGAGCGGCGAAGGCATGATGGGTGCCGGCACTGGTATGGACGCTAACGGTAACGGCAATATGTCTTCTGAAGAGCAAGCGCGTCTTCAGATGCAGCAGCTGCAGCAGAACAACATTGTTTACTTCGATCTGGACAAGTATGACATCCGTTCTGACTTCGCTGCGATGCTGGATGCGCACGCAAACTTCCTGCGTAGCAACCCATCTTACAAAGTCACCGTAGAAGGTCATGCGGACGAACGTGGTACTCCTGAGTACAACATCTCCCTGGGTGAGCGTCGTGCGAACGCCGTTAAGATGTACCTGCAGGGTAAAGGCGTTTCTGCTGACCAGATCTCCATCGTTTCTTACGGTAAAGAAAAACCTGCAGTACTGGGTCATGACGAAGCGGCTTACTCCAAAAACCGTCGTGCCGTACTGGTTTACTAAGAGAATTGCATGAGCAGTAACTTCAGACATCAACTATTGAGTCTGTCGTTACTGGTTGGAATAGCGGCCCCCTGGGCCGCTTTTGCTCAGGCACCAATCAGTAGTGTCGGCTCCGGCTCGGTCGAAGACCGCGTCACTCAACTCGAGCGTATTTCTAATGCTCACAGTCAGCTTTTAACCCAACTCCAGCAGCAGCTCTCCGATAACCAAAACGATATTGATTCTCTCCGTGGTCAGATCCAGGAAAGTCAGTATCAGTTGAACCAGGTTGTCGAGCGTCAGAAGCAGATCCTGTTGCAGATCGACGGCATGAGCAACGGTGGCGCAGCGGCGCAACCCGCGGCGGGCGATCAGAGTGGGGCGGCGACAGCCACTCCGGCTCCTGCAGCTGATGCGTCAGCCTCCACAGGCGCGCCTGTACAGAGCGGTGACGCGAATACTGACTACAACGCAGCGATTGCCCTGGTGCAGGATAAATCGCGTCAGGACGATGCTATCGCGGCGTTTCAGAACTTCGTGAAAAAGTATCCTGATTCAACGTATCAGCCAAATGCGAACTATTGGCTCGGTCAGTTGAATTACAACAAGGGTAAAAAGGATGATGCGGCGTTTTATTTTGCCTCAGTGGTAAAAAACTACCCAAAATCACCTAAAGCCCCTGATGCCATGTTTAAGGTCGGCGTCATCATGCAGGGTAAAGGCGACAGCGCGAAAGCGAAGGCCGTTTATCAGCAGGTGGTCACCAAGTACCCAGGCACCGAAGGTGCGAAACAAGCGCAAAAACGTCTTGGATCGATGGGTTGAGTGTCGCATGACCAGAAATCGCGTTATTTCTGGTCGTGCCGCCTGATTCGTAAGCAGTTAAGTGATCTTCGTCGAAATTTTTGTTGCGCTGAATTCTTAAATCAGTAATATATGCCGCCGTTGCCAAGGGATATCGAACAGCCCGAAAGCCGCGAAAAAAGTGGGTCGTTAGCTCAGTTGGTAGAGCAGTTGACTTTTAATCAATTGGTCGCAGGTTCGAATCCTGCACGACCCACCAATTAACAAAGCAGTAAGATGGTAGACGTGAAGGATAACGTTGCTTCAGCAACGGCCCGAAGGGCGAGGCGAAGCCGAGTCATCCTGCACGACCCACCACTTAAGATTTTCCTGTAGTACCCGGTAGTATGCGTTGGGTGATTAGCTCAGTTGGTAGAGCACCTCCTTTACACGGAGGGGGTCGGCGGTTCGAGCCCGTCATCACCCACCATTCGGGGCGTTAGCTCAGTTGGTAGAGCAGTTGACTTTTAATCAATTGGTCGCAGGTTCGAATCCTGCACGCCCCACCAATACTACAGAATTCAGGCAGCATCCGAGCGGGTCGTTAGCTCAGTTGGTAGAGCAGTTGACTTTTAATCAATTGGTCGCAGGTTCGAATCCTGCACGACCCACCAGCCTGAATACAATTTGCCCGTCCCGAAAGGGGTCGTTAGCTCAGTTGGTAGAGCAGTTGACTTTTAATCAATTGGTCGCAGGTTCGAATCCTGCACGACCCACCAATTTTAGCATTGTGACTTGATGTTAAATCTCAGTGTAAAAAGGCGCCCTAAAGGCGCCTTTTTGCTATCCAAATATTGTGACTTTTTCCGCCCAACGCGCTATCTTGTTTAGTATACAAAACACAATTGTCGTATCTTTCGTTCAGAACGCAAAAGAGAGACATTATTGTTAAGCCAGTAAAACGAGAAGCTATGATGAGCGTGATGTTTGATCCTGAAGCCGCAATCTATCCTTTCCCGCCTAAGCCCGTGCCATTAGATCTGGACGAAAAACAGTTCTACCGTGAAAAAATCAAGCGCCTGTTGAAGGAGCGAGATGCGGTGATGGTCGCGCATTACTACACCGATCCTGAAATCCAGCAGCTGGCGGAAGAGACGGGCGGTTGTATCTCGGACTCCCTGGAGATGGCCCGCTTCGGGGCGAAGCATCCTGCCTCGACGCTGCTCGTCGCGGGCGTACGCTTCATGGGCGAGACGGCCAAAATCCTCAGCCCGGAAAAAACCATTCTAATGCCTACGCTCAATGCGGAATGCTCTCTGGATTTAGGCTGTCCGATCGACGAATTCAGCGCGTTTTGCGATGCCCATCCAGACCGCACGGTTGTGGTGTATGCCAACACCTCCGCCGCGGTCAAAGCGCGTGCGGACTGGGTGGTCACCTCCAGTATCGCCGTCGAACTCATTGAGCATCTGGATAGCCTCGGACAGAAAATTATCTGGGCACCGGATAAACACCTCGGCAACTACGTGCAGAAGCAAACCGGCGCGGATGTCTTGTGCTGGCAGGGCGCGTGCATCGTGCACGACGAATTCAAAACCCAGGCGCTGGCGCGCATGAAGGCCTTATACCCTGACGCTGCCATTCTGGTACATCCGGAATCACCCCAGTCGGTGGTGGACATGGCCGATGCCGTCGGCTCCACCAGCCAGCTCATCAATGCCGCGAAAACGCTGCCGAATCAGAAGCTGATTGTCGCCACCGACCGTGGCATCTTCTACAAAATGCAGCAGGCGGTGCCGGACAAAGAGTTGTTCGAAGCACCGACCGCCGGGGAAGGCGCGACGTGCCGCAGCTGCGCCCACTGTCCGTGGATGGCGATGAATGGCCTCAAGGCGATTGCTGAGGGGCTGGAGACAGGCGGAGCGGCCCATGAGATCCACGTCGACGCTGCGTTGCGTGAGGGCGCGTTAATTCCGCTTAACCGCATGCTCGATTTTGCGGCTACACTACGCTCCTGAGATGAGATAACGCGTATCACTACGCTCTGGGGAAAAGATGGATTTTTTTAGCACGCAGAACATCCTGGTTCACATACCGATCGGGGCGGGCGGCTACGACCTGTCATGGATTGAAGCTATCGGCACGCTGGCTGGACTGCTCTGCATCTGGCTGGCGAGTCTGGAGAAGATCAGTAACTACGTGTTTGGCCTGATTAACGTCACGCTGTTCGCGATTATTTTCTTCCAGATCCAGCTCTACGCCAGCCTGTTGCTGCAGCTGTTTTTCTTCGCCGCGAACATCTACGGCTGGTACGCCTGGTCGAGGCAAAACAGTGCGCAGGAAGCGGAGCTCCAAATCCGCTGGCTGCCGTTACCGAAAGCCATCGCCTGGCTCGCCGCCTGCGTGGTCGCCATCGGCCTGATGACGGTCTACATCAATCCGGTGTTTGGTTTCCTGACCCGCGTCGCGGTGTCAGTGATGTCGAGCCTCGGCCTGAACGTCACGATGCCCGAGCTTCAGCCCGATGCTTTCCCGTTCTGGGATTCCTGCATGATGGTGCTGTCGATCGCAGCGATGATCCTGATGACGCGCAAGTACGTCGAGAACTGGCTGCTGTGGGTCATCATCAACGTGATTAGCGTGGTTATCTTCGCGCTGCAGGGCGTTTACGCCATGTCACTCGAATACCTGCTGCTCACCTTTATTGCCCTGAACGGCAGCCGGATGTGGATTAACAGCGCGCGTCAGCGTGGCTCCCACGCGCTGTCCAGTTAATGGTGGTGATGGTGTGAATGGTCGGGCTGCGTCTCGTTGAGATGGCAGTCCGGCCCGCTACAGGCCTGATACTCCATCTGGATCGTGACGTGCGAAATCTCGTACTGATGCTCCAGGAAGTGCTGGATACGTCCCAGCAACGCGTCGTGATCGTGCGGAGGGACAACCTGCACATGCAGGGTCATCACCGGTTTCTCACCGACCAGCCAGACATGAACATGGTGCACGTCGCGCACTTCCGGAATATCCCGGCACATCTTGCGTTTCAGGGCCGGAATATCCAGCGACACGGGCGCACCCTCCAGCAGCTCGTTCACGCTCTCCCGTAACAATCCCCACGCGCTGCGCAGCACCAGGCACGAGACCAGCACCGACAGAATCGGGTCGATCGGTGTCCAGCCGGTAGAGATGATCACCAGCGCTGCCACGATAGCCCCCACTGAACCCAGCAGATCGCCCAGCACATGCAGAGCTGCTGCGCGGACGTTGAGGTTTTTCTCCGAGCTGCCGCGATGCAAAATCCAGAATGCAAGGATGTTGGCCAGCAGCCCGGCCACCGCAATCACCATCATTGTCATCCCAGCAACCGGCTGCGGATCGCGGAAACGCTGGATGGCTTCCCAGACAATCAAAATCGTAATCACCACCAGGGCGATCGCGTTGACGAAAGCGGCGAGGGTGGTGAGACGCAGCCAGCCAAAGGTATGGCGCGCGTTAGGTGGGCGACGGGAAAACTGTACCGCGATCAGCGCAAACAGGAGCGCGGCGGCGTCAGTGAGCATATGCCCCGCATCCGCCAGCAATGCCAGCGAGCCGGAAACCAGTCCGCCAATAACCTCGATAACCATAAACGTGGCGGTGACGCCGAAAGCCAGCATCAAACGTTTAGCGTTTTCGTCCCCTGAAGCCTGCGAATGAGAATGCGTGTGCGCCATGAACTCTGTCCTGATGAGTAATCATACTAAGTGTAGATTTTTTAGTATTTTGCACAAAAAAGAAAGGAGAGCTTTCGCTCTCCTTCATTTATCCGATCGGGCTCGAATTACTGGGTCGTGCCGTCGGTTTTGGTATTGACGTCGTTATTCATACCGTCACCGGTTTCAACTTTCTTGTTGATATCCGGGCATTTCCCGTCTTTACACATCGAGTTTTTGTGGATCTCATCCTTTGTCATACCGTCATGATTCATGGTACCGGAATCCGTCCCGTTCGGGTGCAGCATGGTTCCGCCGCTGGTCCCGCTGCCGGTATTGATGTTGCTGTTATCCACATTATTCGGAGCGACGTTCTGTTTCGCATCCGGTGCTACCTGGCCTGCCGCCGCGGCGGCGTTAGCCTGGCCGTTATTGTCGGAACTCGCTGAGTCCGCGGCCAGCGCGGCCCCGCTTGCCATGGTGAGGGTTGCGGTCAGGAAAAGGGTTGCCAGTTTAGTCATTTTCATCATGCTGCTCCTGTTCTGGTCGTTATATGCTGGATAACTTCTTCCAACAGTGCATGCGCGAAAGTATTCGCTCAGTGGTCAAAGATTCCAGAATCCGAACTTATGTCAGGATGGAATCACGTTTAAATGCACAAACAGAGTGGTTACATTTAAAAAGTTTAGGGCAGATCTCGTTATTCGCTACTTTGTCGCGTTTTTTAGCCTAATTCCAGGAATTATCCGTGCGAAGTGTAAAAGCCCGTTTACACTTCCAGGCTGACAAGTTAGATTGAAAGGATTGCATTCCTTACTAAAAATATGTCAGAGCCGGAACGAAGATGAATTATCAGAACGACGATTTACGTATCAAAGAGATCAATGAGTTATTACCTCCTGTAGCGCTCCTTGAAAAATTCCCCGCCACTGAAAACGCCGCCAACACGGTTTCTCATGCCCGCAAAGCGATCCACAAGATCCTGAAAGGCAACGACGATCGTCTGCTGGTGGTGATTGGCCCTTGCTCCATTCACGATCCTGCTGCGGCGAAAGAGTACGCGGCGCGCCTGCTGACTCTGCGCGAAGAGCTGCAGGGCGAGCTGGAGATTGTGATGCGCGTCTATTTCGAAAAACCGCGCACCACCGTGGGCTGGAAAGGGCTGATTAACGATCCGCATATGGATAACAGCTTCCAGATCAATGACGGTCTGCGGATCGCGCGCAAGCTGCTGCTGGAAATTAACGACAGCGGTTTACCGGCGGCGGGCGAGTTTCTCGATATGATCACCCCGCAGTACCTGGCCGATCTGATGAGCTGGGGCGCGATTGGCGCACGTACTACGGAATCTCAGGTTCACCGCGAGCTGGCGTCGGGCCTCTCTTGTCCGGTCGGGTTCAAAAACGGGACCGACGGCACCATGAAAGTGGCGATCGATGCGATCAACGCTGCCGGTGCGCCGCACTGTTTCCTGTCCGTCACCAAGTGGGGCCACTCGGCCATCGTCAACACCAGCGGAAACGGCGACTGCCATATCATCCTTCGTGGCGGCAAAGAGCCGAACTACAGTGCAAAACACGTCGCAGAAGTGAAATCGGGCCTCGAAAAAGCGGGTCTGTCACCGAACGTGATGATCGATTTCAGCCATGCCAACTCCAGCAAGCAGTTCAAAAAGCAGATGGAAGTGGGCGCGGACGTGTGTCAGCAGCTGGCAAACGGCGAAAAAGCGGTGATCGGCGTGATGATTGAAAGCCATCTGGTGGAAGGTAACCAGAGTCTGGAGAGCGGCGAGCCGCTGGTCTACGGTAAGAGCGTCACCGATGCCTGCATCGGCTGGGAAGATACCGACGCGATCCTGCGTCAGCTGGCGAAGGCGGTGAAAGCGCGTCGCGCCTGACCTTTTCCGACCCAATAAAAAAGCGTGGAAGGCTCCACGCTTTTTTTATGTCTGGCGAAAAATTACTTCGCTTTACCCTGGTTCGCTACCGCGGCCGCTTTCGCTGCGATTTCGTCAGCGTTACCCAGATAGTAACGTTTGATTGGGTTGAAGTTTTCGTCGAACTCATACACCAGCGGTACGCCGGTTGGGATGTTCAGTTCAAGGATTTCGTCTTCGCCCATCTTATCCAGGTATTTCACCAGCGCACGCAGGGAGTTACCGTGAGCCGCAACGATCACGCGCTCACCGCTTTTGATGCGTGGCAGAATGGTGTCGTTCCAGTAAGGCACAACGCGATCGATGGTCAGCGCCAGGCTTTCAGTCTGTGGCAGCTCAGCATCAGTCAGTTTCGCGTAACGCGGGTCGTGGCCCGGGTAGCGCTCATCATCTTTGGTCAGCTCTGGTGGAGTCACCGCAAAACCACGACGCCACTGCTTAACCTGCTCGTCACCGTATTTTTCAGCGGTTTCGGCTTTGTTCAGACCCTGCAGCGCACCGTAGTGACGCTCGTTCAGTTTCCAGGATTTCTCAACCGGCAGCCAGGCCTGGTCCAGTTCATCCAGCACGTTCCACAGAGTGTGGATGGCACGTTTCAGCACAGAGGTATAAGCAAAATCGAAGCTGAAGCCTTCATCTTTCAGCAGTTTACCTGCCGCTTTAGCTTCGCTCACGCCTTTCTCAGACAGATCAACATCATACCAACCGGTGAAGCGGTTTTCGTTGTTCCACTGGCTTTCGCCATGGCGCACCAGAACCAGCTTAGTTACAGCCATATTGCACTCCTTAAGCATTTTGAATGATAACAATTCTCATTATATTGCCGTGATCGCTCAGGCGGCAACGCTTAACCCTAACCATAGCGAAAATAGTGTCTCAGTGTAAGATGCTTGTGAATTGCGGGTTATGATTTTGTCTGCGATCGGCGCTATTTTCAGCGATGCGGACAAAAAAAAGCCCTCAGGACGAGGGCCGTGATGTAGTTTTCCGGAGGATCCGTAGGTCGGGTAAGCGAAGCGCCACCCGACATGGTGTCAGCGCGCAGTAAACTGATATTCCGTCACGCTCACATACTCCTGCCCCGGACGCAGCACGCAGTCCGGCTGTGGCCACTCGGCATGGTTCGGACTGTCCGGCAGAAACTCGCTTTCCAGCGCCATTCCCTGCCAGTCGCTGTAATCACCTTCCTCGCGAGCAGGCGTACCGCCGAGGTAATTCCCGGAGTAGAACTGCAGCGCAGGCGCGGTGGTGTATACCGTCATCTGCAGCTTTTCATCGGCGGACCATACCTGCGCGGCGGGCTGAGCCACATCGCCTTTGGCCTGCAGCAGAAACGCGTGATCGTAGCCTTTCACCCTGCGCTGATGATCGTCGCTGAGGAAATCCTGGGCGACGGTTTTCGCACTGCGGAAGTCAAAGCTGGTACCCGCCACGGCCTTCAGCCCTTCAAACGGAATACCCATCTCATCGACCGGCAGATAGGCGTCGGCGAGGATTTGCAGCTTATGGTTGCGCACGTCCGACTGATCGCCGTCGAGGTTGAAGTAGGCGTGGTTGGTCATATTGACCGGGCACGGCTGGTCGACCGTCGCACGATATTCGATGCTGATACGGTTATCGTCCGTCAGACGGAAGAGGGCGGTCGCGGACAGATTGCCAGGGAAGCCCTGATCGCCGTCGGCGGATTCCAGCGCGAACAACACTTCGCAGTCGTTCTGCTGCACGATGCGCCAGCGACGCTTGTCGAACCCGTCCGGGCCGCCATGCAGCTGGTTTTCGCCCTGGCTTGGGGCAAGGGCATACTCTTTGCCATCAAGCGTAAAGCGGCTTTTGGCGATACGGTTCGCATAGCGCCCGACGGAGGCGCCAAGATAAGCCGCCTGATTAACATACTGCTCTGGCGATGCGCAGCCGAGCAGGGTTTCGCGCACGCTGCCGTCCGGCATTGGCACGCGGGCGGAAAGCAGCGTTGCGCCCCAGTCCATCAGCGTGACCACCATGCCCGCGCTGTTGCGCAGGGTCAGCAGGCGATACGACAGACCATCAGGGGCGAGGGTTGGCGTTTCGTTTAGCACTGTCCGGCTCCTTGGGTTGCTTTGCAGACGTAGAAGGTTTCTTTGATGCCCGTTTTAGCTTCGTACTCTTTGGCAACGGCATCCTGAACGGCGGGGACCAGCTCTTCCGGGATCAGCGCCACGATGCAACCGCCGAAGCCGCCGCCGGTCATGCGCACGCCGCCTTTCTCACCGATGGTCGCTTTGACGATTTCCACCAGGGTATCGATCTGCGGCACGGTGATCTCGAAATCATCGCGCATGGAGGCGTGGGACTCTGCCATCAGCTCGCCCATGCGTTTCAGGTCGCCTTTCTCCAGCGCAGAGGTCGCTTCTACGGTGCGGGCGTTTTCGGTCAGAACATGACGGACGCGTTTCGCGACAATCGGGTCCAGCTCGTGCGCCACTTTATTGAATTCATTCAGGGTGACGTCGCGCAGCTTAGGCTGCTGGAAGAAGCGCGCACCGGTTTCGCACTGTTCGCGGCGGGTGTTGTACTCGCTGCCGACCAGGGTGCGTTTGAAATTACTGTTGATAATGACCACCGCCGCGCCTTTCGGCAGGGAAACGGCTTTGGTGCCGAGCGTGCGGCAATCGATCAGCAGGGCGTGCTCTTTTTTACCAAGCGCAGAAATCAGCTGATCCATAATCCCGCAGTTACAGCCGACGAACTGGTTTTCCGCTTCCTGGCCGTTCAGCGCGATTTGCGCGCCGTCCAGCGGCAGATGATAAAGCTGCTGGAACACGGTGCCGACCGCCACTTCCAGCGAGGCGGAAGAGCTCAGGCCCGCGCCCTGCGGAACGTTGCCGGTGATCACCAGATCCGCGCCGCCGAAGTTTTTGTTGCGCTTCTGCAGATGTTTGACCACCCCGCGCACATAGTTCGACCATTGCTGAGTGTCGTGGGCGACAATCGGCGCATCGAGGGAAAACTCGTCGATCTGATTATCGTAATCGGCGGCGATCACGCGCACCATACGGTCGTCGCGTTTGGCGCAGCTGATCACGGTCTGGTAGTCGATAGCGCAAGGCAGGACGAAACCGTCGTTGTAATCGGTGTGCTCACCAATCAGATTGACGCGGCCTGGAGCCTGAATCGCGTGGGTGGCAGGGTAGCCGAATTTTTCAGCAAACAGGGATTGTGTTTTATCTTTCAGATTCATTTATTAGACTCCTGATTCGCGGTAATGGATATCGCTGACGGCGCGCAGACGTTCTGCCGCCTGTTCTGCCGTCAGATCGCGCTGGGTTTCTGCCAGCATCTCGTAGCCCACCATAAATTTACGCACCGTCGCAGAACGCAGTAGCGGCGGATAAAAATGGGCATGTAACTGCCAGTGCTGATTCTCTTCGCCGTTGAACGGCGCGCCGTGCCAGCCCATGGAATAGGGGAAAGAGCACTGGAACAGATTGTCATAGCGGCTGGTCAGTTTTTTCAAAGCCAGGGCCAGATCGTCACGCTGGGCATCGCTCAAATCGGTGATACGCAGAACGTGAGCTTTCGGCAGGAGCAGCGTCTCGAACGGCCACGCCGCCCAGTACGGTACGACGGCCAGCCAGTGCTCGGTTTCGACGACCGTACGACTGCCGTCTGCCAGCTCGCGCTGCACGTAATCCGCCAGCAGAGATGACTGGTTTTCGTTGTAATAGGCCTTTTGCAGACGATCTTCGCGCTCGACTTCATTCGGCAGGAAGCTGTTCGCCCATACCTGGCCGTGCGGGTGCGGGTTGGAACAGCCCATCGCCGCGCCTTTGTTTTCGAACACTTGTACCCACGGATACTCCTGACCCAGTTCGGCGGTCTGCGCTTGCCAGGTAGTGATCACGTCGGTGAGCGCGCTCAGGCTCAGCTCCGGCAGCGTTTTGCTGTGATCCGGCGAGAAGCAGATCACCCGGCTGGTGCCGCGCGCGCTTTCACAGCGCATCAGCGGATCGGCACTTTCCGGGGCATCCGGTGTGTCGGTCATCAGCGCGGCGAAATCGTTGGTAAACACATAAGTGCTTTTATAGTCGGGATTTTTATCGCCGGTGACGCGGGTATTGCCCGGACAGAGGAAGCAGTCCGGGTCATGCTGAGGCAGCGTCTGTTTCGCAGGCGTCTCTTGCGCGCCCTGCCACGGGCGTTTGGCGCGATGCGGAGAGACCAAAATCCATTGCCCGGTTAACGGGTTATAACGCCGATGCGGATGATCGACGGGGTTGAATTGCGTCATGTCGGATCCTTAATCCGGATAGCCCTGGGGATGGCGTGACTGCCAGTGCCAGGTATCCTGTGCCATTTCATCCAGCGTGCGAGTCACACGCCAGTTCAGCTCTTTATCGGCTTTGGAGGCATCTGCCCAGTAAGCGGGGAGATCGCCGTCGCGGCGTGGGGCGAAGTGGTACGCCACCGGTTTGCCACAGGCTTTGCTGAAGGCGTTGACCACGTCCAGCACGCTGCTGCCGACGCCTGCGCCGAGGTTATAGATATGCACGCCGGGTTTATTCGCCAGCTGCTGCATCGCGGCTACGTGACCGTCGGCCAGATCCATCACGTGGATGTAGTCGCGCACGCCGGTGCCATCTTCGGTCGGGTAGTCGTTGCCGAAAATCGCCAGCGAATCGCGACGACCCACGGCCACCTGCGCGATATACGGCATCAGGTTATTCGGAATACCCTGCGGATCTTCACCCATATCGCCTGACGGATGCGCGCCCACCGGGTTGAAATAGCGCAGCAGCGCGATGCTCCAGTCCGGCTGCGCTTTTTGCAGGTCGGCCAGAATCTGCTCCACCATCAGCTTGCTTTTGCCGTACGGGCTTTGCGGCGTACCGGTCGGGAAGCTTTCGACGTAAGGGATTTTCGGCTGGTCACCGTACACGGTGGCGGAAGAGCTAAAGATGAAGTTTTTCACGTTCGCGGCGCGCATCGCGGAGATCAGACGCAGCGTCCCGTTAACGTTGTTATCGTAGTATTCGAGAGGCTTCGCGACGGATTCACCGACCGCTTTCAGGCCCGCGAAGTGGATCACCGTATCGATGGCGTGATCGTGAAGGATTTCGGTCATCAGCGCTTCGTTGCGGATATCGCCTTCCACAAAGGTGGGCTGTTTTCCGGCCAGACGCTCAATGACGGGCAGCACGCTGCGCTTACTGTTGCACAGGTTGTCGAGGATGATGACATCGTGGCCATTTTGCAGCAGTTGCACACAGGTATGACTTCCAATGTAACCGCTACCACCCGTTACCAGAACTCGCATATTTCGCTCCATTAGGCTTATGGTATGTAATAACCATAGCATAACAGAGACGCGAAAAGTGTGACATGGGATAAAATAGTGGAATCGGTTACACTGAATCACACAGGCAATTTCACAACGAATCAGCGCATTGTAAATCAAAGAGATAGCAATGTATTGCTGCCAGTTATCTGAAAAAGAGGGCCGCAGCCCCCTTTAAGAGGATGCTCAGTCAATGCGGTTTAACGCATAGCGATAACCTTCGCCATCAGGCACAAACTCCAGACGGTGGGTGATGCAGGCGGGGGCGTCTTCCGCGTGGTGTGAAACGAACAGCAGCTGGGTTTCGCCTTCGCTAATTAAGACGTCGACAAAGCGGCGAATCAGCTGGCGGTTGAGAGGATCGAGCCCCTGCAGCGGTTCGTCCAGAATGAGTAGCGTAGGGTGTTTCACCAGCGCGCGCACGATCAGCGCCAGACGCTGCTGCCCCCACGACAAGCTGTGGAACGGCGCATCCGCCACGCGTTTATCCATCCCCAGAATATCCAGCCACTGCTGCGCCAGCTTGTGCTGCTTGTCGGAGACCGCCTGATAAATGCCAATCGAATCAAAATATCCCGAGAGAATGACGTTGCGCACTGTCGTGCTGACGCGGTAATCGAGGTGCAGGCTGCTGCTGACGTAGCCGATATGCTTTTTGATATCCCAGATGGTCTCCCCGCTGCCGCGACGACGGCCAAACAGGGTCAGATCGTTGCTGTAGCCCTGGGGATGATCGCCGGTAATCAGGCTCAGCAGGGTCGATTTCCCCGCGCCGTTGGGGCCGGTGATCTGCCAGTGCTCGCCCGGATTCACCGTCCAGCTTAGCTGGTCGAGGATCGGACGATCGTTGTAGGAGACGGTGCCGTTTTTTAGCTCGATGCGCGGCTGGTGGCTCTCCAGCAAATGCCGCGCCGAAGGGGCATCCGGTTCCGGAAGGGCAATCCCGTCGAGCTTTTCGCTGTGCGCCAGCTGGGCAATCAGCGCCTGCTGGAGCAGCGCGTCTTTCTCGCCGGTTTCGGTCAGTGAGCAGTCCGCCAGCACGCCCGCGTACTGCACAAAATCCGGGATTTCATCAAAGCGGTTAAGCACCAGCACCAGGGTATAACCTTGCTGATTCAGCGTGGCGAGCAGGGTGGCCAGCTGCGCGCGGGAGAGCACGTCCAGGCCGTCGAAGGGCTCGTCGAGGATCAGCAGGTCCGGCTCGTTCATCAGCGCCTGGCACAGCAGGGTTTTGCGCGTTTCGCCGGTGGAGAGGTATTTGAAGCGTCGGTCCAGCAGGCCGGTGATGCCGAACAGCTCCGCCAGATCCCGACAGCGGGCGTCGTCTTTTCTCTCGTCCTGAATGATCTCCGCGGTGGTGCGGCCCGTATCCTCTTCACCAGGGCTGAGCAGGTCGGTGTTATTGCGCTGCCACTCGTCGCTGACCAGCTTTTGCAGCTGTTCGAAGGAGAGGCGCGTCACGCGCTGAAAGCTGCACTGGCGTTCACCCTTTAGCTGAGTGAGTTCGCCCGCCAGCGCGCGGGCCAGTGCAGACTTGCCGCTGCCGTTGGTACCAACAAACGCCCAGCTTTCGCCAGCGCGTAAAGTTAAGTCGGGCAGTGAGAGGGTTCGGGTGTCGCTAAGACGAAACGTGCCTTGCGAAATTTGCAATGATGACATGAGTTATCCCATTTTTTGCAGCGATATGCATCAGGGATACCCACTGTCGTTCTGTTTGTCAACGCACTTAGCACAACGTGGCGATAATCACCCGGTCGGCGTTGAAATATGCGGTGACTTGCGCGCCTTGCGTTAAATCTTCTGCATCGGCCAACGGAACCGTGGCGCACAACACTTGCCCGTCGGGCAGCGTCATCAGCACTTCGCACTGCTCCTCGCCGCGCGCGATATGGCTTATCGCCCCCTGCAACTGGTTATCGGCCTCTTTCGCCTGATTCGCGTCGAGCGTGATATTCACCCACGGCGCTTTGAGCAGCACCAGCACCTCTTTGCCTTCGTTCAGCCCCAGTCGCTCGCCGCTCTGCGCGGTAATCGCCACTTTGAGGCGCGTGGTGCCGTCGGCCAGCAAAATATCGACATGCTGCTGCACCTGATCGTGATCGCGCGCAGTCACCGTGCCAAACCACTGGTTTCGGGCGCTGGTTTGCAATGAGAAGCGGGAGATGGCTGCCAGCAGGCTGTCGAGGGGCAGGGCGTCGTCATCACTCAGCACGTCGAAGGCTTTTTGCTGAATTTGCGCCAGCAGATCGTAGAGCTGAATCAGGCGCTGGCCGTAGCGCGTGAGAATCGCACCACCGCCACCCTTGCCGCCCGTGGCGCGGTCGACCAGCGTCTGCTCGCTCAGGGTGTTCATCTCGTTGATGGCGTCCCAGGCACTCTTATAGCTGATGCCTGCATTCTTCGCGCCCTGGCTAATTGAGCCCGTTTGTTCTATCTGTTTAAGCAGGGCGATACGACGCGGATCGGCGAAAAGCTTCTGCTGAAGTCGAAGGGTAAGGAGAATTTCGGCCTGCATAAGACGGTGTCCTGGCAAAAAGCGTATTGTGACCCAATTGCCTGACAGCGCAAAGCCTACCGCACAAAAGGGGATGTTTTTCTGACTTTTCAGGTTAGAATACGTCCTTCACAGAGTCAGGAGAACACCATGTTAGAGTTGTTGAAAAGTCTGGTATTCGCCGTGATCATGGTACCCGTAGTGATGGCCATCATCCTCGGCGCCATCTACGGCTTAGGTGAAGTGTTCAACGTCTTTTCGAACATCGGTCATAAAGACCAGCCTAAAAAGCAGCATTAATTCCTCCCAAAACGCCCGGCTAGCCCGGGCGTTTTGCTCTCAAGTTTCTGCTTCTCCCGCCGATAGTATTCTCATAATCAGCTTTGTTTACCCCTTAAACGGTACGATTTAACGCTAGGTTATCCTTACAGTTATCGTTATATTTATAAATATATAACGACACTCACAGGAGCTACAAATGGCACGCACATGGTTACGCCTTTTCGCAGGGGCAACACTGACACTCTCCGTCGCCGGACATGCACTGGCTGACGAAGGTAAAATCACGGTCTTTGCGGCGGCGTCGCTGACCAACGCGATGCAGGACATTGCGGCGCAGTACAAAAAAGAGAAAAACGTCGATGTTGTCTCTTCCTTTGCCTCGTCCTCAACCCTGGCTCGCCAGATTGAAGCCGGTGCGCCTGCGGATCTGTTTATTTCTGCCGATCAGAAATGGATGGATTATGCGGTAGAGAAAAAATCGATCGACACGGCCACCCGTGAAACCCTGCTGGGTAACAGCCTGGTGGTGGTGGCGCCAAAAGCCAGCGCGCAGGGCGAGTTTACCATCAACAAAGAGACCAACTGGACCAGCCTGCTGAAAGAGGGCCGTCTGGCGGTCGGTGATCCGGATCACGTTCCGGCGGGTATCTACGCGAAAGAAGCGCTGCAAAAACTGGGTGCGTGGGATACATTGTCACCGAAACTGGCTCCGGCTGAAGACGTGCGCGGCGCTCTGGCGCTGGTGGAGCGCAACGAAGCCCCGCTGGGCATTGTGTACGGTTCCGATGCGGTTGCCGGTAAAGGGGTGAAAGTAGTCGCGACCTTCCCGGAAGACTCGCACAAGAAAGTGGAATACCCGATCGCCATTGTTGATGGACATAAAAATGCGACGGTCAGCGCCTTTTACGACTATCTGAAAGGGCCTGAAGCGTCAGCCATCTTTAAACGTTACGGATTTACGACTCACTGATGATATTGACCGATCCTGAATGGCAGGCCGTGCTGCTGAGCCTGAAAGTCTCTTCCCTGGCAGTTGCCTTTAGTTTGCCCTTTGGGATCTTCTTTGCCTGGCTGCTGGTTCGCTGCCAGTTTCCGGGCAAAGCCCTGCTCGACAGTATTCTCCATCTTCCTCTCGTGTTGCCGCCGGTAGTGGTCGGTTACTTATTGCTGATTGCGATGGGGCGACGCGGTTTTATCGGCCAGTATTTGTATGACTGGTTCGGCCTGACGTTTGCCTTTAGCTGGCGCGGCGCGGTACTGGCGGCGGCGGTGATGTCCTTCCCGCTGATGGTGCGGGCCATTCGTCTGGCGCTGGAAGGCGTCGACATTAAGCTCGAGCAAGCGGCGCGCACGCTCGGTGCCGGGCGCTGGCGGGTGTTTTTCACTATCACGCTGCCCCTCACGCTGCCGGGCATTATCGTCGGCACGGTGCTGGCATTTGCCCGTTCGTTGGGCGAATTCGGCGCCACCATTACCTTCGTCTCCAACATTCCCGGTGAAACGCGCACCATTCCGTCGGCGATGTACACCCTGATTCAGACGCCGGGCGGGGAAGGGGCTGCCGCGCGGCTGTGCATTATCTCCATTGTGCTGGCGCTGGTGTCGCTGCTGATTTCTGAATGGCTGGCGCGTTTGAGCCGCGAGCGGATGGGGAAATAATCATGCTGGAACTCAACTTTAGCCAGACGCTGGGCAACCACTGCCTGACGCTCAACGAAACGCTGCCTGCATCCGGGATCACCGCCGTCTTTGGCGTGTCGGGCGCGGGAAAAACCTCGCTCATCAATGCCATCAGCGGGCTGACGCGTCCGCAGACGGGCCGGATTGTGCTCAACGACCGCGTGCTGCACGACGTTGAAAAGAAGATCTACCTGGCGCCTGAAAAACGCCGTGTGGGCTATGTTTTCCAGGATGCGCGGCTGTTCCCGCACTACAAAGTGCGCGGCAATCTGCGCTACGGCATGGCGAAAAGCATGGCCGGGCAGTTTGATAATCTGGTCAATCTACTCGGCATTGAGCCATTGCTGGAGCGCCTTCCTTCGTCACTCTCGGGCGGTGAAAAACAGCGTGTCGCGATTGGCCGCGCGCTGTTAACCGCGCCGGAATTGCTGCTGCTGGATGAACCCCTGGCCTCGCTGGATCTGCCGCGTAAGCGCGAGCTGTTGCCTTATCTGCAGCGTCTGGCGCGCGAAATCAACATTCCGATGCTCTACGTCAGCCATTCGCTGGATGAGATCCTGCATCTGGCGGACAACGTACTGGTGCTGGAAAGCGGCAGCGTAAAAGCCTTTGGCCCGCTGGAAGAGGTGTGGGGCAGCAGTGTCATGCATCCGTGGCTGCCGAAAGAGCAGCAGAGTAGCATTCTGAAAGTCAGCGTGCTGGAGCATCATCCGCACTACGCCATGACCGCGCTGGCGCTGGGCGATCAGCATCTGTGGGTCAATAAGATCGACAAGCCGCTGCAATCCGCGCTGCGCATCCGCATTCAGGCGTCTGACGTTTCCCTGGTGCTCCAGCCACCGCTGCAAACCAGCATCCGCAATATTCTGCGTGCGAAAGTGGCGCAATGTCTGGACGATAACGGACAGGTGGAAGTGCAGCTGGAAGTGGGCAGCAGAAAGCTGTGGGCGCGCATCAGCCCGTGGGCCAGGGATGAGCTGGGCATCAAACCTGGCCTGTGGCTTTACGCGCAGATCAAGAGCGTCTCGATTACCACCTGATCACAGCAGGTGGGTATAAATGTACTGCGCGATGCTGTCGGTGGTGTTGTCACCAATCACCACGTTAGCGCGCGCTTTCACCGCATCGTCGGCATTGCCCATCGCCACGCCGGTTCCGGCGGCTTCGAGCATGCTGATGTCGTTGTAGTTATCCCCGAAGGCGATCACGTCTTTCATCGACCCGCCCTGAGATTCCACAAACTGCGTCAGGCGCTTGCCTTTGCTGTTGCCTTTGCGCGCGATATCCACCTGATCGTGCCATGACCATTCACACTCAAGGCCCAACGTCTGTTCAACGTGTTTCGCGAACGCGTTCAGTTTGCTGGTGTCTTCATCGGTCAGGGCAAATTTCCAGATGGCCTTCACATCAGTTGCAGCCTGACGCAGAGAGGAAACCTGGGTAAAGACCGGACGCTGCGCTTCGGGCAGAGACAGCGCCCAGTTGCTGGTGCGGGTCACGTGGCCGGTAGGGCGCTCATACATCATCGCATCATCCACATACATCAGGCCGTGAATGGCGTGATCATCGAGCAGATCGATCAATTGCAGCGCCTGAGTCGAGGGCAGCGGATCGGCCTGGAGAACCTTTTTTGCATGATAATCATACAAATAAGTGCCATTACAACAAATTGCAGGTGTATCTAACGCCAGTGCCTGATAAAAAGGATGAATGGCAACGTGATGTCGACCGGTAACGATCAAGAGTTGATATCCCGCTTCCTGAGCACGTTTGAGTGCTTCGAGGGAGGAGGGAAGCAGGGTTTTTTGCGGGGTTAACAGCGTACCGTCTAAATCCAGAGCAATCACACGCGAGGTCATTTGTTCTTCCGGGTTAATATTGAATTTAAGGTCTTAAGGGATGGTACACCGAGAGACGTGGCCCACAAAATACCAGGCTAAAATTCAGCATTCACCGTTAAATTTACGCGCAGTGGAGAGGAGTAGTCATGAAACAAACCGTTTATACCGCCAGTCCTGAGAGCCAGCAGATCCACGTCTGGCGTTTGAATGCGGAAGGCTCGCTCACGCTGGTGCAGGTGGTTGATGTGCCGGGACAGGTGCAACCGATGGTGGTCAGCCCGGATAAACGTTTTCTGTATGTCGGCGTGCGCCCTGAGTTTCGCGTGCTGGCCTACCGCATTGCGCCGGACGATGGCGCATTGACCTATACCGCCGAAGCGCCGCTGCCGGGCAGCCCGACGCACATCTCTACGGATCGCAAAGGCCAGTTCATCTTCAGCGGCTCTTACAATTCCGGCTGCGTGAGCGTTACGCCTCTGGTCGATGGTCTTCCGCAGGGGACCGTGGATGTCGTCGAAGGGCTGGAAGGCTGCCACTCGGCGAATATCTCCCCGGACAACCGCACCCTGTGGGTTCCGGCGCTGAAACAGGATCGTATCTGCCTGTTCACCCTGAGCGACGACGGTCATCTGGCCGCGCAGACTCCGGCAGAGATTACCACCGTGGAAGGCGCAGGTCCGCGTCACATGGTGTTCCACCCAAATCAGCAGTACGCCTACGTGGTGAACGAGCTGAACAGCTCAGTCGACGTGTGGGAACTGAAGGATCCGAAAGGCCAGATTGAGCGCGTTCAGACGCTGGACATGATGCCATCTGACTTCACCGACACCCGCTGGGCAGCAGATATTCACATCACTCCGGACGGTCGCCATCTCTACGCCTGCGATCGCACTTCCAGCCTGATCACCATTTTCAGCGTCTCGGAAGATGGCAGCGTGCTGGCCATCGAAGGCTTCCAGCCGACCGAAACCCAGCCGCGCGGCTTTAATATCGACAACAGCGGCAAATTCCTTGTGGCGGCGGGACAGAAATCCCACCACATCGCACTGTATGAAATTAAAGGCGAGCAGGGGCTGCTGGAAGAGAAAGGACGCTATGCCGTCGGCCAGGGGCCAATGTGGGTGGTGATTAACGCGCATTAAGTGGCGTAAAAGCAAAAAAAACCTCGCGGATGCGAGGTTTTTTTATGCCCGGTGGTAACCGGAAAGCACGTCAATTATTACCAACACAACGATATTAATCCTTGCTGCCCGGTATGTAAAATCGATTGATTAATAACTCAGGACATTGTGCCGGCCTAAGAAATCTATCTGTCTGATTTTAAGCGCTGGAAAGGCAAAACCTTTATAAATTCCTAATTAACCTTAACTGGGTTTATATACAGTTTTTAACGGGTATACTTCGTGGCGTATGAGCGGTGTGGAATGGACGATCCTGTTCCTGCAACTCATGGTTGCGATTATGCAACTGTTGGATGCGTATCTTAAACTAAGAGCCTGATGCATTCAGTCGCAGCAAAAAGGGGGATAATTATCCCCCTTTTGCTTATCTCTTACTGCTTCGGCTCAGCAACCACTTTGCTACCCAGACCGCGGTTGTTGTATTCCCACATGCGGTTGAAGTTCGCGTCGTTCAGATTGCGCTGCACGTTGCCTTTATCATCCATCGCCCCGGTGTTACCAGAGTACGGACGTTTGGAGATCGCCGCGTCGGCCCATGGTTTAGCCATGGTGAAGCCTTCGTTGATCACGCTGTCGCGGATCACGACCTGACCGTTGGTGGCAGAGTCGATATCCAGCGAACGGCCCAGCTGTGCCACGCCGTCACCGGATGCGGTAAAGCGGCTGTTCACGGCCAGGAAGCCGTAGAACATGTTGGACAGGGTTGCCGGCGCAAACACGTAACCTTCCTGCTGCGTGCGGGAGTTCACCACGCGGAACTCAGTGTTATCAAACACCACCGCGCCACGACCGGAGACGATATCCACATCACCTTCGATATAGCTGTTGGTGACCTGAGTACGGGTCAGACGGTTATTCTGCAGGGCATTCTGCACGCCGCTGTTGGTCACGAAGAAGGTGTTCTGGCGACCGAGAATGTTCACGTTGTTAATCTGCACTTTGTCGCCGTCAGTACGCAGGGCAACCGCCTGATGGTTACCCGCATCCACGCTGTCACCCAGGGTGTTCTGGATGGTCAGGTTCTGCAGCTGCAGGCCGTTGTTCTGCGACCAGAATACTGCCGAACACATCATGCCGACCGTCGCGGTCTGCTTGCTCTGGCAATTGTCGAACATGTACCATGCCGGTTTGCCTGGCATATATTTCCCGGCCGGGTTCACCAGGTGACGCCAGGTATTACGGTCGATTTCAGAGTCGATCGCCAGACCAATTTTCACGTCGATCGCTTTTTCACCGGTACCGTAAAGGGTGATGCTGCCCGGTGCGGCAGGAACGTAGACCGTCCCTTCATACTCGCCTGGCAGGATTGCGATGTACTGGCGCGATGCGCTGTGCTTAGTAATCGCAGCGTCAACGGCAGCCTGAATGCTGGTGTGCGTCACGCCTTGGGTGCCTGCCGGGCCAACCACGAAGTTAGGCTGCGCAGGGATACTAATAGAAGACGGTGTCCACGGAGCCGCGTTTGGGTCCATGGCAGAGTAATAATGTGCCGCGGTGAAGTTCTTCGCTTCACCGGCAGACAAAATTGGGCGAGAGCCGGTGCCTGGCGCAGTCTGCTCGGATGGCAGCTGGTCAGGTGGAGTTGAGCTGCACGCGGACAATGTCACGCCAAAGGCGAGTGCCAACGCCAGACGAGAAATCCTGGAAATGTTCAAGGGAAAGCTCCTTGCTTCACGAGTCTTAACGGGATGATCGAAATAGCCTGCTTTTTTATACTAAGTTGAGCGAAACGGGAAGATGAAAAGCTAAAAAGTTGCATATTTCACCCGCGCCCGGCGGGGAAGTCGTCACAAATAAATAACAATTTCCGTAAAGCGGGTTGACACAGGCAAACGAATGAAAATAAATGTCTATACAACCCATGACAAGCGGAACTCCTATGCAGCAGCTTCATCCCGACGATGTCCTTTGGCGTAACGCACGGCTGGCGACCATGAACCCTGAGGAGCCAGCACCTTACGGGCTGCGCGAAAAGGTGGCGTTGATTGTGCGCGGCGAGACGATTGTAGCGATCGTCCCTGAATTGGAGCTCCCGGCGACGCATGCGCATCAGGTCGATCTCGAGGGGCGTCTGGTCACGCCGGGCCTGATTGATTGCCACACCCATCTGGTGTTTGGCGGCGACCGCGCGGCGGAGTGGGAGCAGCGCCTGAACGGCGTCTCCTATCAAACCATTAGCGCCCAGGGCGGCGGGATCAATTCCACTGTTTCCGCCACGCGTGAAAGCGAGTCGCAAACGCTGCTGAAACGAGCGGAACAGCGCCTGCATCGCCTGATGCAGGAGGGCGTGACGACGCTGGAGATTAAATCGGGTTACGGACTCAACGCGCAGAGCGAAGAGAAAATGCTGCGCGTCGCGCAAACGCTCGCGCAAAACCATCCGGTGGAGATCAGCCCGACGCTGCTCGCCGCCCACGCCGTGCCGAAAGAGTATCGTCAGGATCCGGATGCGTACATCACACTGGTCTGCGAGCAGATCATGCCGATTCTCTGGCGCGAAGGGCTGTTTGAAGCAGTGGACGTGTTCTGCGAAAACGTCGGCTTTACGCCTTTACAAACCGAGCGGGTATTTCAGGCCGCCGCTGCGCTCGGCATTCCCGTTAAAGGCCACGTTGAGCAGCTGTCTAATCTGGGCGGTGCGGCATTAGTCAGCCGCTATCACGGCTGGTCTGCCGATCATATTGAGTATCTCGATGATGCAGGCGTGAGTGCGATGGCACACAGCGGCACGGTGGCGGTATTGCTGCCCGGCGCGTACTACTTCTTACAGGAACGCCAGCGTCCGCCGATAGAACAGCTGCGAAAGCAGGGCGTGCCGATGGCCGTCGCGACGGATTACAACCCGGGCACCAGCCCGTTTGCCAGCCTGCATCTGGCGATGAACATGGCCTGCGTGCAGTTTGGTCTCACGCCGGAGGAGGCGTGGGCGGGCGTGACGCGCCACGCTGCACAGGCGCTGGGGCGCGGGGCTACCCACGGTCAGTTAAAGGAAGGTTTCGTCGCCGATTTCATTGTCTGGGACGCCGAACGTCCGGTGGAAATGGTGTATGAGCCGGGGCGTAATCCGCTGTATCAGCGCATATTCCGAGGGAAAGTCTCATGAAACTCTGGCGGCCCACTTCGCCTGACATCTGGCAAGGGCGTGACGACAGCGCTGAGGCCCGCAACGCGCTGCGCCTCTACCAGACCCTTGCTCAGACCGGACATTTTGCCCCCAAACATTCAGGCATTGCGCTGATAGGATTCGAATGCGATGCCGGTGTGAAACGCAACCACGGCAGGACCGGCGCGGCACAAGCCCCGGATGTGCTGCGCAAAGCGCTGGCCAATATGGCAAGCCACAGCGGGCACGACAATATTACCGATATGGGCACCATCACCGTTCAAGGCGACCAGCTCGAAGCTGCCCAGCGCGCGCTAAGCGACGCGGTGCAAGCCTGCCAGCAGTCGGGCATGCGCACCCTGGTGTTCGGCGGCGGGCACGAAACGGCCTGGGCGCACGGTCGCGGGGTACTGGATGCCTTTTCGCAGGAGCGGGTGTTAATCATCAATCTCGACGCGCACCTCGATCTGCGCAAGGCCGAACACGCCACGTCGGGCACGCCGTTCCGCCAGCTGGCGCGGTACTGCGAAGAGCAAAACCGTGAATTTCAGTACGCCTGTTTTGGCGTCAGCCGGGCGGCGAATACCCAGGCGCTGTGGGATGAGGCGGCTCGTCTGCACGTCACCCTGGTGGAAGATCTCGATTTTCGCCGCGAGGCGTTACCCGCGCTGGAAAAGGTGCTGGCGCAGGCCGATCGCGTCTACCTGACTATCGATCTCGACGTCCTGCCTGCGGGAGAAATGCCGGCCGTTTCCGCCCCGGCGGCACTCGGCGTTCCGGCCCTGGAGCTGCTGCCGGTCATCGGTGAAATCTGCCGCAGCGGAAAACTTCAGGCGGTCGATTTAGTCGAATTTAACCCAACCTACGATCGCGACGGACAGGGCGCACGGCTTGCCGCGCGTCTGGCCTGGCAAATTGCTCACTGGTGGGCATAAAAATTTAAGGAGTTACGATGTTTTCACGCTCACCGAATCCGCCCACCGGCGCACCCGCACCTTTCTATGAAAAGGTGAAACAGGCCATCAGCGAGAAGATCGCCACCGGCGTCTGGCAGCCCCACGATCGCATTCCTTCCGAGGCCGAGCTGGTGGCGCAGTTTGGCTTTAGCCGCATGACCATCAACCGCGCCCTGCGCGAACTCACGGACGAGGGTCTGCTGGTGCGTTTGCAGGGCGTCGGGACCTTTGTTGCCGAGCCGAAAGGGCAGTCGGCGCTGTTTGAAATTCGCAGCATCGCCGACGAGATCGCCGCGCGCAATCATCAGCACCACTGCGAAGTGCTGGTGCTGGAGGAGACCCAGGCCAGCGCCGAGCAGGCGGTGGAGCTGAATGTCAAAGAGGGGGCACGGATTTTCCACTCGGTGATGGTGCACTTTGAGAACGACATTCCGGTGCAAATTGAAGATCGCTGCGTCAACGCCGACCGGGTGCCCGACTATCTACAGCAGGATTACACCCAGACCACGCCCCATGCCTGGCTATCGCAGGTCGCGCCGCTGACGGAGGGGGAGCATATCGTCGAAGCGGTGCGCGCCACGCCGCAGGAGTGCGAGCTGCTGCGCATTAAAGAGCACGACCCGTGCCTGCTGATCCGCCGCCGCACCTGGTCTTCCGGGCAGATTGTGTCGCACGCCAGACTGTTATTCCCCGGCAGCCGATACCGCCTGCAAGGCCACTTTATGTCATAAGTTTTGAAAGCGTGATAGCTAACACAATATAACAAAATTGTATCTTTATTGTTAAATTCGACCTTGTGCGGGGTTGTCTATACAAGTATATCTGTTTGTATATTCCATCCCGTATGAGGACCACACAATGTCGTCAGGTAAATACCGTCAGCAGGATGTTCGCGCCCCGCGCGGCACCACGCTCACCGCCAAAAGCTGGCTCACCGAAGCGCCGCTGCGCATGTTGATGAACAACCTCGATCCCGAAGTCGCCGAAAACCCGCACGAGCTGGTGGTGTATGGCGGCATCGGTCGCGCAGCGCGTAACTGGGAATGCTACGACGCCATTGTGGAAGCGCTCACTAATCTCGAAATCGACGAAACCCTGCTGGTGCAATCCGGTAAACCGGTCGGGGTGTTCAAAACCCATAAAAATGCGCCGCGCGTGCTGATCGCCAACTCGAACCTCGTCCCGCACTGGGCAACCTGGGAACACTTCAACGAACTGGACGCCAAAGGGCTGGCGATGTACGGCCAGATGACGGCGGGCAGTTGGATCTACATCGGCAGCCAGGGCATCGTGCAGGGCACCTACGAAACTTTCGTCGAAGCCGGGCGTCAGCACTACAACGGCTCCCTGAAAGGGCGCTGGGTCCTGACCGCCGGGCTGGGCGGAATGGGCGGCGCGCAGCCGCTGGCGGCCACGCTGGCAGGCGCTTGCTCACTCAACATCGAATGCCAGCAGAGCCGCATCGATTTCCGCCTGCGCACCCGCTATGTCGATGAACAGGCCGATAATCTGGACGACGCTCTGGCGCGCATTCAGAAGTACACTTCCGAAGGTAAAACCGTGTCGATCGCCCTGTGCGGCAACGCGGCGGATATCGTCCCGGAACTGGTGGCGCGCGGCGTTCGCCCGGACATGGTGACCGACCAGACCAGCGCCCACGATCCGCTCCACGGCTATCTGCCGAAAGGCTGGACGTGGGAAGCGTATCAGCAAAAATCCCAGAGCGACCCGGAAGGGACGGTGCTGGCCGCCAAACGCTCAATGGCGGAGCATGTGTCGGCAATGCTGGCCTTCAGCAAGATGGGCGTGCCGACCTTCGACTACGGGAACAACATTCGCCAGATGGCGAAAGAGATGGGCGTGGAAAACGCCTTCGACTTCCCCGGTTTTGTCCCGGCCTATATCCGCCCGCTGTTCTGTCGCGGCATCGGCCCGTTCCGCTGGGTGGCGCTCTCCGGCGACCCGGAAGATATCTACAAAACCGATGCCAAAGTAAAAGAGATCGTCGCCGACGACGCGCATCTGCACCACTGGCTGGACATGGCCCGCGAACGCATTAATTTCCAGGGGCTGCCGGCGCGTATCTGCTGGGTGGGCCTCGAGTGGCGACAAAAACTCGGCCTGGCGTTCAACGAGATGGTGCGCAGCGGTGAAGTTTCCGCGCCGATTGTCATTGGCCGCGACCACTTAGATTCCGGCTCGGTTGCCAGCCCGAACCGTGAAACCGAAGCCATGCAGGACGGCTCCGACGCGGTCTCCGACTGGCCGTTACTCAATGCCTTACTGAATACCGCCAGCGGCGCGACCTGGGTGTCACTGCACCACGGCGGCGGCGTGGGGATGGGCTTCTCGCAGCATGCGGGGATGGTGATTGTCTGCGACGGCACCGACGAAGCCGCCGCGCGCATTGCCCGCGTACTGCACAACGACCCGGCGACAGGCGTGATGCGCCATGCCGATGCGGGGTATGACATCGCGATTGACTGTGCGAAAGAGCAGGGACTGAACCTGCCGATGGTCGCCGCCACACAAGGAAAACACTGATGAACTCACTGACTATCACCCCCGGCGCGCTGACTTTTGCTCACCTGCGCAGTGCCTGGCGTCAGCCGGTGACGCTAAAACTGGATGAAAACGCCCATCAGGCGATCAACGACAGCGTCGCCTGCGTCGAAGCCATTGTGGCTGAAGACCGCACGGCCTATGGGATCAACACCGGTTTCGGCCTGCTGGCCCAGACCCGTATCGCCACCCACGATCTGGAAAACTTGCAGCGCTCGCTGGTGCTGTCGCACGCGGCAGGCGTCGGCGAACCGCTGGATGACGAGATCGTGCGTCTGATGATGGTGCTGAAAATTAACAGCCTGGCGCGCGGTTTTTCCGGCATCCGCCTGAGCGTGATTCAGGCGCTGATCGCCCTGGTCAACGCGCAGGTCTATCCGTGGATCCCGGCCAAAGGCTCCGTCGGCGCATCGGGCGATCTGGCGCCGCTGGCGCATATGTCGCTCCTACTGTTAGGCGAAGGCAAAGCGCGCTGGCAGGGGCAATGGCTGCCTGCCAAAGAGGCGCTGCAAAAGGCCGGATTAGAGCCGATTACGCTCGCGGCGAAAGAGGGGCTGGCCCTGCTGAACGGCACTCAGGCGTCCACGGCGTTTGCCCTGCGCGGTCTGTTCGAAGCCGAAGATCTGTTTGCCTCGGCGGTGGTGTGCGGTGCGCTGACCACCGAAGCGGTGCTCGGCTCACGTCGTCCGTTTGATGCGCGTATTCATGAAGTTCGCGGTCAGCGCGGGCAAATTGACGCGGCGGCGATGTACCGCCACGTGCTTACCGATACCAGCGCGATTGCCGACTCGCACCACAACTGCGAGAAGGTGCAGGACCCGTATTCTCTGCGCTGTCAGCCACAGGTGATGGGCGCGTGTCTGACGCAAATCCGTCAGGCCGCCGAAGTGCTGCTGGTGGAAGCGAATGCCGTTTCCGATAATCCGCTGGTCTTTGCTGAACAGAACGATGTGGTCTCCGGCGGGAACTTCCATGCGGAGCCGGTGGCAATGGCCGCCGATAATCTGGCGCTGGCGATTGCCGAAATCGGCGCACTTTCCGAGCGTCGTATCGCCCTGATGATGGATAAACACATGTCGCAGCTGCCGCCGTTCCTGGTGCGCAACGGCGGAGTCAACTCCGGGTTTATGATTGCCCAGGTGACCGCCGCCGCGCTGGCGAGCGAGAACAAAGCCCTGTCGCACCCGCACAGCGTAGATAGCCTGCCGACGTCTGCCAATCAGGAAGACCATGTGTCGATGGCACCGGCCGCCGGGCGTCGTCTGTGGGAAATGGCGTACAACACGCGCGGCGTGATTGCAGTCGAGTGGCTGGCGGCAGTGCAGGGGATCGATCTGCGCGAAGGTCTCAAATCCAGTCCGCTGCTGGAGCAGGCGCGGCAAAACTTGCGTGAACACGTGACGCACTATGATGATGACCGCTTCTTTGCGCCGGATATTGATAAGGCGATGGAACTGCTGAGTAAGGGGAGTCTGGTAGGGTTGTTGCCTGCGATATTGTAAGAAACGCCCGGTGGCGCTGCGCTTACCGGGCCTACAAAGTACGACGGTAGGCCGGGTAAGGCAAAGCCGCCACCCGGCTTTTTTCACGAATACATCGCCGTAATCGACGCACTGCCCAGCGTATGGAAATGCACGTTAAAGCCCACCATCGCGCCGCTCGCGCCTTCATCCACGTCAATCTTCTCAACGTCCAGCGCGTGCACGGTGAAAATATAGCGGTGCGTTTCGCCTTTTGGCGGTGCTGCGCCGCCGTATCCCGCTTTGCCGAAATCGGTGCGGGTTTGAATAGCCGCGTCCGGCAGCGCCACGAGATCGGAGCCGGAGCCTTGCGGCAGCACGCGCGTGTCGGCCGGGAGGTTGGCGACGATCCAGTGCCACCAGCCGGAACCGGTCGGTGCGTCCGGGTCATAGCAGGTCACAACAAAGCTTTTGGTCCCCGGCGGAACCTCGTCCCAGGCCAGGTGCGGCGAAATATTATCGCCCTGATAGCCCATACCGTTAAACACGTGACGCTCGGGCAATTTCTCGCCGTCGCGCAGATCCTGACTGAAAATCTTCATACGATTTCTCCTCGGTAGCGGTGCAAAAAGTGTAAACCATCCACAGCATACCGAGGCTAAGGCGTTGGGTTAAATCGCAAAATGTGTGGGAATGTTAACGGCCTCGACCACCGCGCGGGTCAGTTTCTGCAACTGCTGTTGGGTAATGATGTACGGCGGCATCAGATAAATCAGTTTGCCGAACGGGCGCACCCACACGCCGCGCTCTACAAAGAAACGCTGCAATGCCGCCATGTTGACCGGGTGTGTCGTTTCGACGACGCCAATCGCTCCCAGCACGCGCACGTCGGCGACAAATTCGGAATTTGACGCGCTCGCCAGTTCGCGGGTGAGCTGTGATTCAATTGCCGCCACCTGCGCCTGCCATTCGCCGCTCTCCAGAATCGCCAGACTTTCGCTGGCGACCGCGCAGGCCAGCGGATTCCCCATAAAGGTCGGGCCGTGCATAAAGCAACCCGCTTCCCCGTCGCTGATGGTGTCAGCCACGTGGCGCGTGGTCAGCGTGGCGGAAAGCGTCATGGTGCCGCCCGTCAGGGCTTTGCCGAGGCACAAAATATCCGGCGCGATGCCCGCGTGTTCGCAGGCAAACAGCTTACCGGTGCGACCAAACCCGGTGGCGATTTCATCGGCGATCAGCAGGATACCTTCGCGGTCACACATCTTACGAATGCGTTTTAGCCACTCTGGATGGTACATGCGCATCCCGCCCGCGCCCTGAACCACCGGCTCCAGAATCACGGCGGCGATTTCGTGGCGATGGGCCGCCATCAGTCGGGCAAAGCCGACCATGTCCATCTCGGTCCATTCGCCGTCAAAACGGCTCTGCGGCGCCGGAGCAAACAGGTTTTCCGGCAGATAGCCCTGCCACAGACTGTGCATGGAGTTATCCGGATCGCAGACCGACATCGCGCCGAAGGTGTCGCCGTGGTAGCCGTTGCGGAAGGTCAGGAAACGCTGGCGCGGATCGCCTTTCGCCTGCCAGTACTGCAGCGCCATTTTCATCGCCACTTCCACCGCCACCGAACCCGAATCGGCGAGGAAAACGCATTCCAGCGATGCCGGAGTCATGGAGACCAGACGACGGCAAAGGTCAATCGCCGGCTGATGGGTGATCCCGCCAAACATCACGTGGGACATCTGGTCAATTTGCGTTTTCATCGCCGCATTCAGGCGCGGATGGTTGTACCCGTGGATGGTCGCCCACCAGGAGGACATCCCGTCGACCAGCCTTTCGCCGGTCGCCAGATGCAGTTCGCACCCGTGCGCCGAGGCGACCGGATAGACGGGTAACGGCTGGGTCATGGAGGTGTAGGGGTGCCAGATATGCTGCTTGTCGAAGGCGAGATCGTCCGGGGTCATAATCGACTTGTAAACCATTTTGAAAAGTTTTAGGTTTACGAGTATAAACCGAACCCACAATGAACTAAACCCCTTTTGGAGAAGCCCGATGGCTAATCACCCGCGCTGGACAATGTCGCAAGTCACCGAATTATTTAACAAACCTTTCCTCGAACTGATGTTCGAAGCCCAGCAAATCCATCGCCAGCACTTCGATCCGCGCCACGTGCAGGTGAGTACGTTGCTGTCGATCAAAACCGGTGCCTGCCCGGAAGACTGCAAATATTGCCCACAAAGTGCGCGCTATAAAACCGGGCTTGAAGCCGAACGTCTGATGGAAGTGGAGCAGGTCCTCGATTCGGCGCGGAAGGCGAAAAACGCCGGTTCGACCCGCTTCTGCATGGGCGCAGCGTGGAAAAACCCGCACGATCGCGACATGCCATATCTCGAGCAGATGGTGCAAGGCGTGAAAGCCATGGGCCTTGAAGCCTGTATGACCCTCGGCACGCTGAACGAAACTCAGGCGCAGCGCCTGTCGGCGGCGGGCCTGGACTACTACAACCACAACCTCGATACATCGCCGGAATTCTACGGCAACATCATCACCACCCGAACCTATCAGGAGCGCCTGGACACCCTCGACAAGGTGCGCGACGCGGGAATTAAAGTCTGTTCCGGCGGGATCGTGGGCTTAGGCGAAACGGTGAAAGATCGCGCGGGCCTGCTGTTGCAGCTGGCGAACTTGCCGACCCCGCCGGAAAGCGTGCCGATCAACATGCTGGTGAAGGTCAAAGGCACGCCGATGGCGGATAACGACGACGTGGATGCCTTTGATTTTATCCGCACCATCGCCGTGGCGCGCATCATGATGCCGACCTCGTTCGTGCGCCTCTCCGCAGGCCGCGAGCAGATGAGCGAGCAGACCCAGGCGATGTGCTTCATGGCGGGCGCGAACTCGATTTTCTACGGCTGCAAACTGCTGACCACGCCAAACCCGGAAGAGGACAAAGACGTCCAGCTGTTCCGCAAGCTGGGGCTGAATCCGCATCAGACCGAGGTGCTGTCGGGGGATAACGAGCTGGAACAACAGCTTTTCAACGCCGACACCGAACAGTATTACAACGCGGCAGCCGTATGACCTGGCAGCAGCGAATTGATGCCGCCCTTGAAGAACGCCGGGCGGCGGACGCGTTTCGCACCCGCACGGCGGTTGAAGGCGGCGGTCGCTTTCTGATCCGCGATACGCGTCGGTTCTGCAATTTTTCGAGCAACGATTATCTGGGTTTGAGCCAGCATCCGGCGGTTATTCGCGCCTGGCAGCAGGGAGCGGAAAGCTGGG
Source organism: Lelliottia sp. JS-SCA-14 (assembly GCF_035593345.1). Classification (NCBI taxonomy): domain Bacteria; kingdom Pseudomonadati; phylum Pseudomonadota; class Gammaproteobacteria; order Enterobacterales; family Enterobacteriaceae; genus Lelliottia; species Lelliottia sp. JS-SCA-14. Next base: position 1,558,151 of record NZ_CP141606.1, read on the forward strand.
GCGTCGGCAGCGGCGGGTCGGGGCATGTGACGGGCTACACCACCGCGCATCAGGCGCTGGAAGAGCAGCTTGCCGACTGGCTCGGCTACCCACGCGCGCTGCTGTTTATCTCAGGTTTTGCCGCCAATCAGGCGCTGATTGCCGCCCTGATGAGTAAAGAGGATCGGATTGTGGCTGACCGCTTGAGCCACGCCTCGTTGCTCGAAGCCGCCAGTCTCAGCCCGGCGCAGCTGCGTCGGTTTGCCCACAACGACGCCGCTCAGCTTAATACGTTGCTGGCGAAATCCTGCGACGGGCAACAGCTGGTGGTGACCGAAGGGGTGTTCAGCATGGACGGCGACAGTGCGCCGCTGGCAGAGCTGCACGCCGCCGCGCGGGAGCACAACGCCTGGCTGCTGGTGGATGACGCCCACGGGATTGGCGTGCTCGGCGAGGAAGGGCGCGGGAGCGCGGCCAGCCAGGGTGTCAAACCGGAGCTGCTGATTGTGACCTTCGGCAAAGGGTTTGGCATCAGCGGTGCGGCGGTGCTGTGCAGCGAATCCGTCGCGGATTACCTGCTGCAGTTCGCCCGGCATCTGATCTACAGCACCAGCATGCCGCCCGCCCAGGCGGTGGCGCTGCAGGCCGCGCTGCAAGTTATTCGCAGCGGCGAGGGGGAAGAGCGTCGGCAAACCCTGGCGGCGCATATCCAACGCTTCCGGGCAGGCGTTCGCGAGCTGCCCTGGCGGATGACCGACTCGCAAAGCGCCATTCAGCCGCTGATCGTCGGCGAGAACAGCCGCGCGTTGCGCCTGGCGCAGCAGCTTCGCGATCGCGGTATGTGGGTCACGGCGATTCGTCCGCCGACGGTTCCTGCGGGCACCGCGCGTCTGCGTCTGACTCTGACCGCCGCGCATCACACCCAGGACATCGACGACTTACTGGAGGCGCTGCATGACGCCGGTGAATAAGCAGGCCATCGCCTCGGCCTTCGGGCGCGCGGCGCAAAGCTACTCTCAGCACGATGAGTTGCAGCGCCGCAGCGCCCGGGGGCTGAAAACGTTTCTTGGCGAAGGACGATTTAACGCCGTGCTGGATGCGGGCTGCGGCCCCGGCGCGAACAGCCGTGCCTGGCGCGAAGCGGGCAGCCATGTGACGGCCCTCGATCTCTCGCCGCAGATGCTGGAACAGGCGCGCTATCAGCAGGCGGCGGACGACTATCTGGTGGGCGATATCGAAGCCATTCCGCTCCCGGATGCGCAGTTTGACCTCGTCTGGAGCCATCTGGCGGTGCAGTGGTGCGCCAGTCTCCCGCAGGCGCTGCGTGAACTCTGCCGGGTGACGCGCCCCGGCGGTACCGTCGCCTTTACCACGCTGCTGGATAACTCGCTGCCGGAGCTGAATCAGGCCTGGCGCGAGGTGGATGAACAACCGCACGCCAACCGTTTTTTATCTGAGCAGGCGGTGAAGGATGCTCTGGCGGGGTGGCGTTACCGGGCCACCACGGAGGTCATCACGCTTTCCTTCAACGATGCCCTGAGCGCCATGCGCTCCCTGAAAGGCATTGGTGCCACCCATCTGCACGGCGGACGGGCGCGCAAACCGCTGACGCGCGGAGAACTCACGCGCCTCGAACTGGCGTGGCCGCGCGAGCGGGGCGAGTTTCCGCTTTCTTATCAACTTTTTCATGGGATTATCGAACGTGACTGAACGTTATTTTGTCACCGGGACCGACACCGAAGTCGGTAAAACCGTCGCCAGCTCGGCGCTGCTGCAGGCGGCGCGTTTGCAGGGATTCACCACCGCCGGATACAAACCGGTAGCGTCCGGCAGCGAGATGACGGCGGAAGGCCTGCGCAACTCGGACGCGCTGGCGCTGCAACGTAATAGCACGCTTACGCTGGCTTATGAGGAGGTGAATCCATACACCTTCGCCGAGCCGACCTCGCCGCACATCATCAGCGCCGACGAGCAGCGCCCGATTGAATTCCCGGTGCTTTCTGCGGGCCTGCGCGCGCTGGAGCACAAAGCGGAGTGGGTGCTGGTCGAAGGGGCGGGCGGCTGGTTTACGCCGCTCTCAGACCGTCAGACCTTCGCCGACTGGGTGCAGGACGAACAGTTGCCGGTGATCCTCGTCGTCGGCGTCAAACTGGGCTGTATCAATCACGCGATGCTCACGGCGCAGGCGATCACCCAGGCCGGATTGCGCTTCGCAGGCTGGATTGCTAACGACGTGGTCGCGCCGGGAAAACGTCATCAGGAGTATCTCGCCACGCTGCAACGCGTGCTTCCCGCGCCGTTCCTCGGAGAAATTCCGTGGCTGGCTGATGGCGCTGAACAGGCCGAGACCGGCCAGTATCTGGATCTCAGCGCCTTGCATCCCGCGACATCCAGTGCGCAATAAGCGCCTCATCCAGCTCGTTAACGTGGCCCTGGGCCACGTTCCGCCCGCGATACAGCACGCAAAAACGATCCGCTACCCGGCGGATAAACGACAGCTGCTGCTCCGCTAACAGGACCGTCATCCCCAGTTCGCGACTTAAACGCATCAGCAGCTGCGCCAGCTTGTGGGCAAACGTGGTTCCCGTGCCGTGCAGCGGCTCATCCAGAATCAGCAGGCGAGGGCGAGTGATGAGTGCATTGGCGAGAGCGAGCTGGTACTGCTCCTCGGGCGACATGCCCGTCGCACGCGCGTGGCGCAGCGGCCAGAGCTGGGGGAACAGGGCGTAAATTTCACTGCTCGCACCGGCATCCGGTGCGCCTTTGGCGCGCATTGCCACGTGCAGGTTCTCCTCGACGGTGAGCTGCGAGAAAATCCGCCTGTCCTGCGAAACATAGCCAATTCCAGGCATCGCGCACTGCGTCGGTGCAGCGTTGCGCAAATCGCACGGTGGTGCGCCCGCTTCATGCCAGATAATGGTGCCACTTTCTATCGGTAACTGACCGGTGATGCAGTTGATCAGCGTCGTTTTGCCCATTCCCGGCAGCCCGATAACGCCCGTGCACATCCCCGGCGGCAAATCCAAATCCACATTCCACAGCGTGTGCTGGCTTCCATAGAACTGATTAACAGCGCGCAGACTTAACATAATGCTCTCCTGTAAACGCGTGAGGGATAAGACGTCATCAGGAATGTGCAAAACCCCTGCCATAAACCGCAATCCGGTCAAATAAACGGCAATTTTAAGATTAGGCTCACAAAGGTTAAGCGTGGCTACAGGGCACAGAATGACTGAATTGTGATTAAGATCTCGCCAGTGGCTTATGCGCCGTGGGACTGATTATCATCAAAAATGAGTGATAAATATTTTTTACGGACATGCCCATGGGAAAAACCGGGAATTTGCCGAGGGGCGCTCTATATGGGCTGGAAGCAGTTATCCACTATTCCTGTGGATAACCATGTGCATTAGAGTTAGAAAACCTGAGGCAAGCGAGAGAAGACGCGGCCTGCGCCTGAATTGATGCGAAACGCGGCTTTAAGAAATATCTTCTATGAATTAACGAGTTAGACAAAAGCAATCATCGTCATGAAAGTGTCACCTGCTGCCATAAAACTATCATTACGTAGCTTGACAAATGTTAAAAATAGAAATGTTCTGGGGATAACCGCCCATCGCTGGTGTTTTATCTTGTCACAGCCTAAATTTTGACCCGTTTCGTGCTCATGAGTCGGATGCTAATCCAGATATCCTTACACGCCACTGGTTTTACATCCAGTATTTATTACTGGCAAATTTACCAGCCGCGAGTAAAATTACTCACTGCCGCTTTTTCCGTCACCAGGTTGTCGCCCATGAGTAAACTGTTCAAACTGAATTCTGCCTTCCGTCCTTCTGGCGATCAGCCGGAGGCGATCCGCCGCCTGAAAGAGGGGCTGGAAGACGGGCTGGCGCACCAGACTCTGCTGGGCGTGACCGGCTCAGGCAAGACCTTTACCGTCGCCAACGTGATTGCGGATTTGCAGCGCCCGACGATGGTGCTGGCCCCCAACAAAACCCTGGCGGCGCAGCTGTACGGCGAGATGAAAGAGTTCTTCCCGGATAACGCCGTCGAGTATTTCGTCTCCTACTACGATTACTACCAGCCAGAAGCCTACGTACCGAGCTCTGACACCTTCATCGAGAAGGACGCCTCGGTGAACGAACATATCGAACAGATGCGTCTCTCAGCGACCAAAGCGCTGCTGGAGCGGCGGGATGTGATCGTGGTGGCTTCTGTTTCTGCGATCTACGGTCTGGGCGATCCGGACCTTTATCTCAAGATGATGCTGCACCTGACTAACGGGATGATCATCGATCAACGTGCGATTGTCCGTCGTCTGGCGGAGCTGCAATACGCGCGTAACGATCAGGCCTTCCAGCGCGGCACCTTCCGCGTACGCGGCGAAGTGATCGACATCTTCCCGGCGGAATCTGACGATCTGGCCCTGCGCGTTGAGCTGTTCGACGAAGAGGTGGAGCGTCTGTCCCTGTTTGACCCGCTGACCGGGCACGTCGAGTCGGTGATCCAGCGCTTCACCATCTACCCGAAAACCCACTACGTCACCCCGCGCGAGCGTATCGTGCAGGCGATGGAAGAGATCAAAGTCGAGCTGGCGGACCGCCGGAAAGTGCTGCTGGCGAATAACAAACTGCTCGAAGAGCAGCGCCTGAGCCAGCGTACGCAGTTCGATCTCGAGATGATGAACGAGCTGGGCTACTGCTCGGGGATCGAAAACTACTCGCGCTATCTCTCGGGGCGCGGCCCTGGCGAGGCGCCGCCGACGCTGTTCGATTATCTCCCGGCTGACGGTCTGCTGGTGGTGGACGAATCCCACGTCACCATTCCGCAAATCGGCGGGATGTATCGCGGTGACCGCGCGCGTAAAGAGACGCTGGTGGAGTACGGTTTCCGTCTGCCGTCGGCTCTCGATAACCGCCCGATGAAATTTGAAGAGTTTGAAGCGCTGGCCCCACAAACGATCTACGTCTCGGCCACACCTGGGGCCTACGAGCTGGAGAAATCCGGTGACGAGGTGATCGATCAGGTGGTGCGTCCAACTGGCCTGCTGGATCCGATTATCGAAGTGCGTCCGGTGGGAACTCAGGTGGACGATCTGCTCTCAGAGATCCGTGCTCGCGCGTCGGTGAACGAACGCGTGCTGGTCACCACGCTGACCAAACGCATGGCGGAAGATTTGACCGAGTACCTGGAAGAGCACGGGGAGCGCGTGCGCTATCTGCACTCGGATATCGATACCGTTGAGCGTATGGAGATCATCCGCGATTTGCGTCTCGGCGAGTTTGATGTGCTGGTGGGGATCAACCTGTTGCGAGAAGGTCTCGACATGCCGGAAGTGTCGCTAGTGGCGATTCTGGACGCCGATAAAGAGGGCTTCCTGCGTTCAGAGCGATCGCTGATTCAGACCATTGGCCGCGCGGCGCGTAACATCAACGGCAAAGCGATTCTGTACGGCGATAAGATTACGGCGTCGATGGCGAAAGCGATTGGCGAAACGGAGCGTCGTCGTGAGAAACAGCAGCAGTACAACGAAGAGAACGGCATTACGCCACAGGGTCTGAACAAGAAAGTGGTGGATATTCTGGCGCTGGGTCAGGGGATCGCGAAAACCAAAGGGCGCGGCAAAGCGCGTCATCCGGTGGAAGCCGATCCGGTTGAACTGCTGCTGACGCCGAAGGCGCTGCAGCAGAAAATCCATGAGCTGGAAGGGCAGATGATGCAGCACGCGCAGAATCTGGAGTTTGAAGAGGCGGCGCAGATCCGTGACCAGTTGCATAAGTTGCGGGATTTGTTTATTGCGGCTTCGTAGCGGCTTTTGCCGGGTGGCGGCTTCGCCTTACCCGGCCTACGTTTCGAGCCGTTGTACGACCCTTGTAGGCCCGATAAGCGTAGCGCCATCGGGCGCTGTTCGGTTGTTACCCCAGCCCCTGAATCGCTTTCTCCAGCGCCAGGCGCAGCAAATGCCGGTCGTGGCGATACTTAATATCACTCGCTTCCAGCTCCTCCTGCACCACTACCCGGCCTTCCATCCCTGAAACATCCACCTTCGGCCCAACGACCACACCGTCGATAATTTTTTTACCGACGTACTGCTCCATCAGATTCAGTTTATCTGCAAGCGACAGGCTGGCAGCGGCAGGGCTGAGCTCTTTACCCAGATTGCCGATGTAGACCATCGGGGCTGGCGTCCTGCGCAGCGCCTGCGCCAGCTCTTTCACCAGCAGCAGCGGCATCAGGCTGGTGTAGAAACTGCCCGGCCCGATAAGAATCAAATCCGCTTCGCCGATCGCTTCCACCGCTTCACGCGTGGCCGGAACAGAAGGGTAGGTCATCAGCTCCTGAGGCGGCAAAATCAGCTGGTCAATATTCACCTCGCCATAGACTTCATGGCCTTCGGTGTCGATCGCCATCAAATCGACCGGTTGTTCTGACATAGGGATCAGGAATGCATCCACTTTCAGCAGGTTTCGGATTAAATTAATCGCCTCCAGCGGGCGCACGCTCAGGTGATCCAGCGCCTTTAACATCAGATTTCCGAGGTTATGTCCGGAAAGCTCACCATTCCCGCTAAAACGATACTCAAACATTGCCGAAGCGACGCTTTGTTCGGTAATTAACTGGTTAAGACAGTTACGCATATCGCCCCAGGCGATGCCGCCTTCGGAACGACGGATACGACCTGTAGAGCCCCCGTTATCGGTGGTGGTTACGATCCCGGTGAGCCTGGAGCCCAGCGAGGATAATGACGACATCACCCGCCCCAGCCCATGCCCTCCGCCGAGAGCGACCACACGGTCAAGATCCGCAAAAGTGCGATTGCGCATACACATTCCTTATCACATTCGATCCGCGTAACAGTAACCCAACTACCCCTAAAAGACGATGCCCGACCCCCGGCAAAATGACGTATATCAATGCGAAACTATGATTTTTACGTATTCTGTAGTGAAAGTGCGCGATCTGGTCGCTATATATATAATTATATAGCGAAAGCGGCGAATGGCGAAAGTGCCATTTCCGCGCTACTATCGGCATAACCCACGTTTTCGAAAATGAAAACATACACTCTAGCCCTGGCGCCTGTGTCACTTGATATGGCGCCCTGGCCGTAGCGGCAACGCTACCAGGGTACAGAAAGAAATGACTGTGCCTCCCGTACTGGAAAGGTGTACATGGCTTCTCAACTCACAGATGCTTTCGCGCGTAAGTTTTTCTATTTACGTCTGTCGATTACCGATGTGTGCAATTTTCGTTGCACCTATTGCCTGCCGAACGGCTACAAGCCGGGCAGCGTCACCAATAACGGATTTCTCTCCGTCGACGAAGTGCGCCGCGTGACGCGCGCCTTCTCTGAGCTCGGCACGGAAAAAGTGCGTCTCACGGGTGGCGAGCCCTCCCTGCGTCGTGATTTCCCCGACATCATCGCCGCCGTTCGCGAAAATGCCAGCATTCGTCAAATCGCCGTCACCACCAATGGCTATCGCTTAGCCCGCGATGTCACCCAGTGGCGTGATGCCGGTCTCACGGCCATCAACGTCAGCGTCGACAGCCTCGACGCGCGCCAGTTTCACGCCATTACCGGGCAGGATAAATTCCGCCAGGTGATGGAAGGCATCGACGCCGCGTTTGAAGCCGGTTTCGACAAGGTCAAAGTCAACACGGTGTTGATGCGCGATGTAAACCATCACCAGCTCGACACCTTCCTCGCGTGGGTCAAACCCCGCCGCATTCAACTGCGTTTTATTGAGCTGATGGAAACCGGCGAGGGCAGCGATCTGTTCCGCCGTCATCATATCTCCGGCATGGTGCTGCGCGATGAACTGCTCAAACGCGGCTGGATCCACCAGATCCGCCAGCGCAGCGACGGCCCGGCGCAGGTCTTTTGTCACCCGGATTACGAAGGGGAAATTGGGCTTATCATGCCCTATGAGAAAGACTTCTGCGCCACCTGCAACCGTCTGCGCGTCTCCTCTGTTGGCAAGCTGCATCTGTGCCTGTTCGGCGACGGCGGCGTGGATCTTCGCGATTTGCTGGCAGACGATGCCCAACAGGACGCCCTCGAAGCACGCATTTCTGCGGCTCTGACGCATAAAAAACAGACCCATTTCCTGCATCAGGGCGACACCGGGATTACACAAAACCTGTCCTATATCGGCGGGTAATCGGCTTAAAAGGAACCAGAAAATGAGTCAGGTCAGCGCTGAATTTATTCCGACGCGTATTGCTATTCTTACCGTTTCTGAGCGCCGTGGCGAAGAGGACGACACCTCCGGCCACTGGCTGCGCGATGCCGCCCACGAAGCGGGGCACAGCATTGTTGATAAAGCGATTGTGAAAGAGAACCGCTACGCCATTCGCGCCCAGGTCTCTCAGTGGATTGCCAGCGACGAGGTGCAGGTGGTGTTAATCACCGGCGGCACCGGTTTTACCGCAGGCGATCAGGCGCCAGAAGCGCTGCTCCCGCTGTTTGACCGTGAAGTCGAAGGCTTTGGCGAAGTGTTCCGCATGCTCTCCTTTGAAGAGATCGGCACTTCGACATTGCAGTCGCGCGCGGTGGCCGGGATTGCCAACAAAACGCTTATTTTTGCCATGCCGGGCTCGACCAAAGCCTGCCGCACGGCGTGGGAAAACATCATTGCCCCGCAATTAGATGCCCGCACCCGTCCGTGTAATTTTCATCCTCATTTGAAGAAGTAAGCTATGTCGCAATTGACCCACATTAACGCCGCGGGCGAAGCCCATATGGTGGATGTCTCCGCCAAGGCCGAAACGGTACGCGAAGCGCGCGCCGAAGCCTTCGTGACCATGTTGCCGGAAACCCTGGCGATGATTATCGACGGCAGCCACCACAAGGGCGACGTCTTCGCCACCGCCCGTATCGCCGGAATTCAGGCCGCAAAACGCACCTGGGATCTGATTCCTCTCTGCCATCCGCTGATGCTCAGCAAGGTGGAAGTGAATCTGCAGGCCGAACCGGACCACAACCGCGTGCGCATCGAGACCCTGTGCCGTCTGACCGGTAAAACGGGCGTCGAAATGGAAGCCTTAACGGCGGCCTCGGTGGCGGCGCTGACCATTTACGATATGTGCAAAGCGGTACAGAAAGATATGGTGATTGGCCCGGTTCGTCTGCTGGCGAAAAGCGGCGGAAAATCCGGCGATTTCAGGGTGGACACTCATGATTAACGTGCTCTTTTTTGCTCAGGTTCGCGAGCTGGTCAATACCGACAGCCTGACCCTCGATACCCCTTTCGAAAACGTCGAAGCTCTGCGCGCCCATCTGGCGGCGCAAAGCGACCGTTGGGCGCTGGCGCTGGAGGAGGGCAAGCTGCTGGCGGCGGTGAATCAGACGCTGGTGGAATTTTCCCATCCGCTCAACGCCGGTGATGAAGTGGCGTTTTTCCCGCCGGTCACAGGGGGTTAATCATGTCTGATACGCGTATTGTTGTCGGGCCGGAGCGCTTTAACGTCGGCACGGAGTACAGCTGGCTCGCCGAGCGTGACGAAGACGGCGCGGTGGTGACCTTTACCGGCAAAGTCCGTAACCATAATCTTGGTGATAGTGTGAAAGCGCTGACGCTCGAGTATTATCCGGGCATGACGGAGAAGTCGCTTGCCACTATCGTGGAAGAGGCCCGTCAGCGCTGGCCACTCGGACGTGTCACGGTGATCCACCGCGTCGGCGAAATGTGGCCAGGCGAAGAGATTGTCTTTGTCGGCGTCACCAGCTCCCATCGCAGCAGTGCGTTCGAAGCGGGTGAATTTATTATGGATTATCTCAAAACCCGCGCGCCATTCTGGAAGCGAGAAGCCACGCCCGAAGGGGAGCGATGGGTGGAGTCGCGCGACAGCGATAAACAGGCTGCCAGCCGCTGGTAACCGGTTGGCGCAGATGTGTTAATCTTAACAAGTGTGCCCACTTAATCAGGAGTTATCATGGACCGATTTCCACGTTCGGATTCAATCGTTCAGCAGACGCGCAGCGGCCTGCAAACCTACATGGCGCAGGTGTACGGCTGGATGACCTGCGGCCTGCTGCTCACCGCGTTTATCGCGTGGTACGCAGCAAATACCCCCGCCTTGATGATGTTTATCTTCTCCAGCAAAATCACCTTCTTCGGGCTGATTATCGCCCAGCTGGCGCTGGTCTTCGTGCTCTCCGGTCTGGTGCAAAAGCTCAGCGCAGGGATGGCGACGACGCTGTTTATGCTCTATTCGGCGCTCACCGGGCTGACGCTCTCCAGTATTTTTATCGTCTACACCTATTCGTCCATTGCCAGCACCTTTGTGGTCGCGGGCGGGATGTTTGGTGCCATGAGCCTGTACGGCTACACCACCAAACGCGATCTAAGCGGCTTCGGCAATATGCTGTTTATGGCGCTGATCGGGATTGTGCTGGCGTCGCTGGTGAACTTCTGGCTGAAAAGCGAGGCGCTGATGTGGGCGGTGACCTATATCGGGGTGATTGTGTTTGTCGGCCTGACGGCCTATGACACGCAGAAGCTGAAAAACATCGGCGAGCAGATTGACGTGCGTGACAGCTCGAACCTGCGCAAATACGCGATTCTTGGCGCACTGACGCTGTATCTGGACTTCATCAACCTATTCCTGATGCTGCTGCGGATTTTCGGCAACCGTCGATAACCTCGTTGCCCGGTGGCGCTAGCGCTTACCGGGCCTACAATCCGTAGGTCGGGTAAGCGCAGCGCCACCCGACTTTCGTCACTTCGCCATCGCCTTCTCGTTCTTCGCCCGCAGCTTTTTCGCCCGACTCTCCAGAACCAAATACCCCACCGTCGCCAGCGCCAGCGGCAGGAAGTAATAGAGCATGCGATAGGCCAGCAGCGCCGCGATAATCTTGCCGTGAGAGACATGCTCCCCCGCCAGCAGGGCGATAAACACCGCTTCCAGCACCCCAATCCCCGCCGGAATATGGACAATCACCCCGGCGATACTGCTCACTAGCAGCACGCCGAGCACGAAGAAATAGTTCACCTCTTCGCCAATCAGCAGCCAGATAATCGCCCCCATCACCATCCAGTTAGCGCTGGAGACCACCATCTGCACCAGCGCAAATTTCCATGACGGCAGCACCAGCTTTTGCCCTTTGACGGTCATGTGACGGCGTTTGGCGAACGCACAGCCCCACAGATAGACCGCAATAATCAGCAGCAGGACGATGCCCAACATCTGCAGCGTCGATTCATCTATGTACCAGTGGGCAGGCAACTGAACCACGCCGAAACTGAAAATCACCCCGCCGAGCAGAATATACCCCAGCCAGTTGGTGGTAATGCTGAGTGAGAAAATGCGCGTAATGGTGCTCCCCGGCAGCCCAAGGCGCGAGTACAGGCGGTAGCGCATCCCGATGCCGCCTACCCAGGTGCTGAGGGTCAGGTTAAAGGCGTAGCAGATAAACGACACCAGCATCACCTGGCGCTTTGCCAGCTTATGTCCGCAGTACGCGCGGCCCAGCAGGTCATAACAGCCATAGATCAGATAGCTGACGACCACTAAACCCAGCGCGCTGAGCAGCACCATCCGGTTGTAGTTGCGGATAACTTTCCACACCTCTTCCCAGTCAATTTTTTGCGCGTAAACCACCAGCAGCACGGCGACGGCAATGAAAAACAGCCAGGTGAGGATGCGCTTCGCCAGTCGCCAGCGGGGATGTGATTTGCTCATTACGGTTTCACCCCTGAGTTTTCGGTTTCAACGCGGTCCTGGGTTTCCATTTCCGGCTGAACCGGAGCGGGCACCTGCGCGAGTTTCGGCTTGTGGGCCGGGAGCCAGCCGACCAGCGCCGGGAAGTGGCGCAGGAAGTGGAACACCACCACGCTTTTGCTCAGGTTCCACCAGGTGCGTTTCGGCACCATCGAATCATCCACCCGCACGCAGTCACGGTCGATAATGCCGGTCAGGTTATCGCGCAGGGTCTGGTTGAAGGTGCGATCGTGAATAATCAGATTGGCTTCCAGATTGAGCGACAGGCTTAAAGGATCGAGATTGCTCGATCCAACCGTCGCCCAGTGATCGTCCATCAGCGCCACTTTGCCGTGCAGCGGTCGACGGCGGTATTCGTAAATCTGCACGCCGCCTTTGACCAGGTAGTTGTAGAGCAGCCGCGCGCCGACGGTGACGATCGGCATATCCGGCTCGCCTTGCACGATCAGTTTGACGCGCACCCCGCGCCGCGCGGCATTACGCATGGCGTGCAGGAGACGGTAGCCGGGGAAGAAATAGGCGTTGGCGATGATCACCTCGCGTTTCGCATTGGCGAGCATCTTCAGGTAGTGCCGCTCGATGTCGTCCCGGTGCTCGCCGTTGTCGCGCCAGATAAACAGCGCCTGCGCCTCGCCGGGCTGGTGGTTCTCTTCCGGGCGATGATGGCGCTTCCACCAGCGGCGAACGGCTGATTGACCCGGCAGGTTTTCCAGCTCAAACAGCAAAATGTCCTGCACCACCGGGCCTTCGACTTTCACCGCATAATCCTGCTTCGCCTCCGGGCCGTAGTCGGACATGTGCTCGTCGGAGTAGTTAATTCCGCCGACGAAGGCGACGGTGCCATCCACCACCACAATTTTGCGGTGCATCCGGCGAAAAACGTTGGTCCGCATCCCGAGCAGCGGCGGGCGCGGGTCATAATAGCGGAACACCACGCCCGCTGCGGTCAGCTCGTTGACAAAACTATCGCTAAGGTCCGGCGAGCCGTAGCCGTCGAGCAGCACTTCCACTTTGACCCCGCGCTGAGCCGCGCGCAGCACCGCCTCGTGCAGCTGACGGCCGACGCCGTCCTCAAACCAGATAAAGGTTTCGAGGATCACTTTTTGCTCTGCCGCATCGAGCGCGGCAAACACCGCCGGATAGTACTCATCGCCATTTTCCAGCAGCGTGATTTGATTACCTTCTCGCCATGAACATTTCATAAGTGGATCTCCGCACTTAACGGGGCATGGTCAGACAGGTGACGCCAGCTCTTCAGCGCCAGCGCGCTCGGTTGACTGGCGTGGGCGTTCTTGACATAGATACGGTCAAGGCGCAGCAGGGGAAAACTCACCGGGAAGGTGCGCGCCGGGCGGCCGTGGGCGCGGGTGAAAATCTCATCCAGCCCGGCGTCGGCTTTCAGCGAACGACTGGCGCGCTGTTGCCAGTCGTTGAAATCCCCCGCGATCACCACCGGATCGTTTTCCGGCAGGGAGTTGACCCAGCGCGCCATCATCGCTAATTGCGCCTGGCGGTGTGCCTCCCGCAGCCCCAGATGCACGCACCCCACGTGAACTGGAAAGGCCAGGTCGGGCGGGGTGATCCGACAGTAAAGCAGCCCGCGTTTTTCGCTTTCGCCCACCGAGACGTCGTGATTCTCATAATGTTCGATGGGAAAACGCGACAGCACCGCGTTGCCGTGGTGGCCTTCCGGGTAAACCGCGTTGCGCCCGTAGGCGTAGTCGCTCCACATGGTATCGGCCAGAAATTCATAGTGTGACGTGTCCGGCCAGTTCTCGACGTGCAGCGGGTGAATATCATGTGCGCCCATCACTTCCTGCAGGCAGACAATATCCGCGCCGACGGTGCGTACCGCGTCGCGCAGCTCGGGTAAAATGAAGCGGCGATTAAATGCCGTGAAGCCTTTGTGTGTGTTAATCGTCAAAATTTTTAGCGAAAAATGCCGGGTTTTTTGCGTCATATGCTCCTGCCAGCGTCACTATCCTGATGAAAATAAAGTGTAGTCGGCGTCACAAAAAGATGCGGTGTTACGGAATTTTCCGTAAAGTGCGGTACTCTGAACTAGCAGAGAAATATCCTTCAGGAGAGAAGCCATGAAGTGGCAACAACGCGTTCGTGTCGCAACTGGCCTCAGTTGCTGGCAGATAATGTTGCATTTACTGGTCGTGGCGGTACTGGTAATGGGCTGGAAGAGCGGCACACTGGTGCACGTCGGCTTAGGATTATGCGCGATGTATGGCGTGACCGTGCTGTCGATGCTGTTTTTACAGCGTCACCACGAGGCGCGCTGGCGTGAAGTGGGTGATGTGCTCGAAGAGCTCACCACCACCTGGTATTTTGGTGCAGCGTTAATCGTCCTGTGGCTGTTGTCACGCGTGCTGCAAAACAACCTGCTGCTGGCCCTGGCGGGCCTGGTAATTCTGGCAGGACCCGCGGTGGTCTCGTTGCTGACCAAAGAGAAAAACTCAGGCGATATTGCGTCTAAACATCGCGTACGCCACTGAGCCCGTCGTGGCCGCTATGACCAGTAGCGGCCACAAACTTCCCCACACAATATCCAGACTCGCATCCTTCAGATAGATTTGCTTGGTGATATCGGTGAAGTGCCGAATCGGGTTCACCCAGGTTAAATCCTGAAGCCAGACTGGCATGTTTTCCACGGGCGACACATACCCTGAGAGTAGAATCGCCGGCATCATAAAGACAAACACCCCGATAAACGCCTGCTGCTGCGTTGAGCAGAGCGCCGAAATCAACAGCCCGAATCCCACCAGCGACAGCCCGTAAATCAGCATCGTGAAGTAAAACAGCCCCAGCGATCCGGCAAACGGAATTTGATACGCCCAGATGCCGATCCCCAGCACGATGCTGGCCTGGAAGGTGGCGACGATCAGCGCAGGCACCGCTTTGCCGACGAAAATCTGCCAGGTGGCGAGCGGGGAAACCAGCAGCTGATCCAGTGTCCCTTGCTCGCGCTCGCGGGCGACGGAGAGCGACGTCACAATCATCACGCCAATGGTGGTGATCATGGCGATCAGCGACGGCACCACAAACCATTTGTAATCCAGATTCGGGTTGTACCAGTTGCGCACCACCAGCTCGCTGTTGTTCGGTTTAGGTTTCCCTTCCATCAGCTCCTGCTGATAATTTTTCACCACCTGCTGCAGATAGTTGGCGGCGATTTGCGCGCTGTTGGAGTTGCGCCCGTCGAGGATCAGCTGCATCGGCGCGGTCTGGAAGGTATCCAGATTGCGCGAGAAATCCGCCGGGAAGCGCACCAGCAGCAACGCCTTTTGCTGGTCGATGGTCGGCTGGATCTCCTGCGGGCTTTTCAGGAGCAGCACGTGAGTAAAGGCTTTGGCGCGGGCGAAGCGCTGGGTCAGCTCCACGGAGTGTTTGCCGTTGTCCTCGTTGTAGACGGCGATGGTGGCGTTGGTCACTTCCAGCGTGGCGGCAAACGGAAACAGCAGAACCTGGATGAGCACCGGCAGGATCAGGATCGCGCGGGTTTGCGGCTCACGCAGCAGAGATTGCAGCTCTTTGCGAATTAATGTCCATAAACGGTGAAACATGGTGTCGTCCTCGCGTCGGGTGGCGATTCGCTGACCCGACCTACAAAAAACGGCATTAATCTAAACGCCGTTTCGTTTTCATCCACGTCAGGCCGATAAACATCACCGCCGACGCCATCAAAAACAGAATATTGATCATCAACACCGACGGAATATTCCCCGCCAGGAACAGGCTTTGCAGCGTGTTCACAAAGTAGCGCGCCGGGATGATGTAAGTCACCGCGCGGATAATGGCGGGCATACTGTCGATCTGGAAAATAAACCCGGACAGCATAATCGACGGCAGAAACGCGGCGTTCAGCGCCACCTGCGCGGCGTTAAACTGGTTGCGGGTGATGGTCGAAATCAGCAGGCCCATCCCCAGGGTGCTGAGTAAAAACAGGCTGGTGATGAAAAACAGCAAAATCAGCGAGCCGCGATAGGGCACACCAAGAATAAATACCGACACCAGCATGCAGAGCAGCATCGCCAGCATCCCGAGGAAGTAGTAGGGGATAAGCTTGCACAGCAGCAGCTCGACGCGCGTCACTTCCGTGGAGAGCAGCGCTTCCATGGTGCCGCGCTCCCATTCGCGGGCGATCACCAGCGAGGTGAGGATCGCCCCGATCACGGTCATGATAATGGTTATCGCGCCGGGAATAATAAAGTGCTGGCTGATGGCGGCGGGGTTAAACCAGTAGCGGGTTTGCACGTCGATCAGCGGCTCAAATTCTTCGCCTCTGTCTTCCGCCCGCTGCATCTGCCACAGCTGCCAGATCCCCTCGACGTAGCCCTGCACAAAGTTCGCGGTGTTCGGCTCGCTGCCGTCGGTGATCACCTGAATCGGCGCATCGGTACTGGCGCGCGCCATATTGGCGGCGAAATCAACGGGGATCACCACCAGGCCGCGAATCTTCCCGGCCTGCATCTTCTGAATCAGCTCCTGGCGGTTATCGCTGATCGTCGCGTCGATGTACGGCGAGCCGGTCATGGCGTGGGTGAAATCGAGCGCTTCCTCGCTCTGCTGCTCCAGTAAAATCCCGACCCGCAGCTTGCTGGAGTCGAGGTTAATCCCGTAGCCAAAGATAAACAGCAGCAGCAAGGGGATGACTACCGCAATCAGCCAGCTGCTCGGATCGCGCACGATCTGCCGCGTCTCTTTGATGCACAGGGCGCGCACTCGCCGCCAGGAAATCGCCTTAATGCTCATGGGCGTGCTCCTTATCCCAGTCGTTAATCAGGGTGATAAACGCCTGCTCCATAGTCGGATCGGGCTGCTCCTCGTCGGCGGCCTGGGCTTTTAAATCGTCCGGCGTGCCGTGGGCGATGAGCTTCCCGCGATAGACCAGCCCGATGCGGTCGCAATACTCCGCCTCGTCCATAAAGTGGGTGGTGACCATCACGGTGACGCCTTTCTCGACCATGCTGTTGATGTGCAGCCAAAACTCCCGGCGGGTGAGGGGATCGACGCCGGAAGTCGGTTCGTCGAGAAACAGAATATCTGGCTCGTGCATCAGAGAGCAGGCCAGCGCCAGACGCTGCTTAAAGCCGAGCGGCAGTTCGTCGGTGGCGTGTGAGGCGATATGGGTCAGGCCAAAAGCATCGCTCATGCGGGCGATTTTCTCGCTCTGCGCCCGCCCGCGCAGGCCGTAGACGCCGGAGAAAAAGCGCAGGTTCTGCTCAACGGTCAGGTTGCTGTAGAGGGAAAACTTCTGCGCCATATAACCCAGATGCTGGCGCGCCTTGCCGGAGCTCACTTTAAGATCCATATCCAGCACCAGCGCTTTACCGGATGTCGGCACCAGCAGGCCGCACATCATTTTAAAGGTGGTCGATTTCCCGGCGCCGTTCGGCCCCAGCAGACCAAAAATCTCTCCGCGCTTCACCGCAAAATTGACGTTATCCGTCGCGGCGAAATCCCCGAACTTTTTGGTTAAGGATTTAGCTTCAATCACTGTTTCACCGGGCGTGCCTTCTACGGTGTGCAAAATCGCGCCCAGCGGCGATTCGGAGGTACTCGCCCCGCCGAGCAGGTCGATAAAGGCATCTTCGAAGCGCGGGGCGGTCTCGTCGATCTCAATCTGCGGCATGCCCTGCGCCTGCCGAATGTCTTCCGCGGTGGCCTCTTTTTTGAGGATCACGCGCACCGAGCGCCCCTGAATCATCCCGTCGCTGACCTGCGGGAGTTTCAGCACCCGCTGCAACAGCTTGCGGTTGGTCTCGTCCGGGTTGTGCAGCAGGAAACAGCGCCCGGCCATCTGCTGCGTCAGCGCCGTCGGTTCGCCCTGATAGAGCAGCTCACCTTCGTTCATCAGCAGCACGTCGCGGCACTGTTCGGCCTCGTCGAGATAGGAGGTGCTCCAGAGGATCAGCATTCCGTCCCCGGCCAGCTCGTGGACCATCTGCCACAGTTCGCGGCGAGAGATCGGGTCGACGCCGACACCGGGCTCATCGAGCAGCAGCACTTTCGGCTCGCCGACCAGCGTACAGGCCAGCCCCAGCTTCTGCTTCATCCCGCCGGAGAGCTTACCCGCCAGCCGGTCGGTGAACGGTCCGAGCGAGGTAAATTCCAGCAGCCGGGCAAAGGTTTTCTCGCGGACTTCGCCGGTGACGCTGCGCAGATCGGCGTACAGCGTCAGGTTTTCCATCACCGTCAAATCTTCGTACAGGCCAAATTTCTGCGGCATGTAGCCGAGCATCGCGTGCAGCTCGCTGTCGTTTTTGATGGGATCAAGCCCCAGCACGCTGGCCGTGCCCTCATCGGGTTTGAGCAATCCGGCGAGCATGCGCATCAGCGTGGTTTTGCCTGCGCCATCGGGCCCGACCAGGCCGGTGACGTAGCCTTTTTGCAATGTACAGTTCAGCGGTGCGACGGCGGGTTTATCCATGCCCGCAAAGCGTTTCACCAGATTGTTGAGCTGGATAACCGCATCATTCATGTCGGTCCCCATCGTTGAATTTCACGGTAATCGGCATCCCCTGACGCAGCGCGTCGTCGGCGTCGGTGACGATAATGCGCAGGCGATAGACGAGGTCGGTGCGCAGATCCGGCGTTTCAACGGTTTTTGGCGTGAACTCGGCGGTAGGGGAGACAAACCCGACTTTCCCGTGGTACGGCTTATCGGGCCGTCCGTCGGTGTAGAGCAGCAGTTCGCGCCCCGGCTGGGCCTGATTCAGATTCGGTTCATCAATGTAAGCGCGCACCCACACCGGACGGGTGAGGGAGAGCGTCAGCACGGTGCTGCCTGCGCTCAACATGCTGCCGGGTTCAACCGCGCGGGTCATCAGCGTGCCGTTGGACGGGGCGACCAGCGTGGTGTCGTGCAGATCCAGCTCGGCCTGCGCCAGCTGCGCCTGAGCCTGTTCAAGATTCGCTTTCGCCTGGGCGATATCCTGCGGGCGGTTCCCGGTGCGGTACTGGCTTAACTTATCCTGGGCTGATTTCAGCGTCGCCTGAGCCTGATCGCGCGAGGAGCGGGCGTTTTCCAGGTCGTTGGCGGAGATGGTGCGGCTTTTCCACAGCCCCTGCTGGCGGTTGTAGAAGTTCTGCGCGTAATCGAATGCAGCCTGCGCCTGTTTCACCGCGGCGGCGGCCTGCGCCACTTCCTCATCGCGATAGCCCGCCAGCATCAGGTCATACTGCGCCTGAGCAACCGACACGCTGGCTTTGGCCTGCATCAGCGCATTTTTATACGGGGCTTGATCCAACTGGCCTAACGTCTGACCGGCGTTGATCGTGTCGCCTTCGTCCACGGTAAGGGACTCCAGCCGCCCGCCGACGCGGAAGCTCATATTCAGCGTGCGGATATCCACGTTGCCGTAGAGCGTCAGGCCGCGATCCTGCTGGCTCTGATACCACAGCCAGCCGCCGATCCCGGCTGCCAGCACAACAACCACCGCCAGGATGGCGACGACAGGTTTTTTCATGACTCCAGGCTCCTTTGCGTTAAACCTTGCAGGATCAGGTCGAGATGACAGGTGATGACCTGACTAATCTGCGCGGATTTTTCCTCATCGAATTGTGTCCAGCCCGTGCGCAGCAGGATGGTCTCCCGGCCCAGGCGAAAAGCAAGCACTTCGCCGAGCAGCGCATGGGTATGCAAAATGGTCTGTGTGTCGTTCGCATCGCGCCCGGTGTAGGCCGCAATCAGGTGCGTCAGATGGGTGTGCATCGGGGCAATCACCTGATCGTGGACCCGCTGATAGGCGGCGGTCGGCGAGAGTTGCTCGCGTGAGATAAACTTACTCAGGTTCAGGGTATCGTCGTGGGTGAGCAGGGCGATCATGTTGTTGCAGGCGTTCAGGATAAGCTGGCGAATGGCGGCGCGATCCGATGACGGCTCGCTCAGCAGCGCGGTGGCGGCGGCTACCTGATCGTGAAAACGACTGCCGATGAAATCGGCGATCCACTGGGCGCAGGCGAGATACAAATCTTCCTTCGAACCAAAATAGTAGGTGATGGCGGCGATGTTCTGCCCGGCCTGCGCGGCGATATCCCGGGTGGTGGCGTGCAGGCCATACTCGCCGAACTGGGCCAGTGCGGCGGCAATCAGCTGGCTTTTCGCCTGTTCACCTTTGGTGGTCGTCGGAGTTGGATTCATGGCGTCATTAAAAATTAATCAATCGATTGATTAAGATTATGTTTGAATTTTCACCTTGTCCAGTCGGGGTGGAGCAATATTTCGCTGATGAATCGCAGAGGGATATTTTATGCGCCATGTCACAAAACCTGCTACACTCCGCTGCTTCGCGACATTGTGGTTTTTGTCCTACTCGTTTCGTCTTATCTCCCTGAAAACTACACCTGTGACGGTCGGGGCGGTTCGGAGTTTTTATGTCTTTTGATACCCTTGGCCTGAACCCTGAAATTCTGCGCGCTGTTGCAGAGCAGGGCTACGTTGAGCCAACCCCAATCCAGCAGCAGGCGATCCCTGCGGTGCTGGAAGGCCGTGACCTGATGGCCAGTGCCCAGACCGGCACCGGTAAAACCGCAGGCTTCACGCTGCCGCTGCTGCAGCGTCTGGTTCAGAAAGAGCCGCACGCCAAAGGCCGTCGCCCGGTACGCGCGCTGATCCTGACCCCCACCCGTGAACTTGCCGCGCAGATCGGCGAGAACGTGCGTGAATACAGCCGTTACCTCGACATTCGCTCGCTGGTGGTTTTCGGCGGCGTGAGCATTAACCCACAGATGATGAAACTGCGCAGCGGCGTTGACGTTTTAGTCGCCACGCCGGGCCGTCTGCTGGATCTCGAACATCAGAATGCGGTCAAACTGGATCAGGTTGAAATCCTGGTGCTGGATGAAGCGGACCGTATGCTGGACATGGGCTTTATCCATGATATTCGCCGCGTGCTGGCAAAACTGCCTGCGCGTCGTCAGAACCTGCTGTTCTCCGCCACCTTCTCTGATGAGATCAAAGGTCTGGCGGAAAAACTGCTGCGTAACCCGCTGGAAATCGAAGTGGCGCGTCGCAACACCGCCTCTGAGCAAATCACCCAGCACGTTCACTTCGTTGATAAGAAGCGTAAGCGGGAACTGCTCTCCCAGATGATTGGCGAAGGCAATTGGCAGCAGGTGCTGGTCTTTACCCGTACCAAACACGGCGCTAACCACCTGGCAGAACAGCTGAACAAAGATGGCATCCGCAGTGCGGCCATCCACGGCAACAAGAGCCAGGGTGCACGTACCCGTGCGCTGGCTGATTTCAAATCCGGTGACATTCGCGTGCTGGTGGCGACGGATATCGCCGCGCGCGGTCTCGACATTGAAGAGCTGCCGCACGTCGTGAACTACGAGCTGCCGAACGTCCCGGAAGATTACGTTCACCGTATCGGTCGTACCGGCCGTGCGGCGGCCACCGGTGAAGCGCTCTCTCTGGTTTGCGTCGATGAACACAAACTGTTGCACGACATCGAACGTCTGCTGAAAAAAGAGATCCCACGCATCGCCCTCGAAGGCTATGAAGTGGATGCTTCCATCAAAGCGGAGCCGATCCAGAACGGTCGCCAGCAGCGTGGCGGCGGCGGTGGTCGTGGACAGGGCGCTGGCGGTCGTAGCCAACAGCCGCGCCGTTCAGAAGGTGGCGCACCGAAAGCCGCAGGCAAACCGCCGCGTCGCACCGGTGATGCCAAACCCGCCGGGGAAAACCCATGGCGCAGCGGGGAAGCGAAACCCGCAGGTGAAGGCCAACGCCGACGCCGCCCGCGTAAACCTGCTTCAGCGCAGTAATCTGGAAGCCCGGCCGTAAAGTGGACTGCACCCTAAAAGTTGGACACCCAACTGAGTAAGGTGCAGTTTTTTATGGCAAAGCCAAAATATTCCCTCGAAACCAGATTAGCTGTCGTCAATCACTACCTTGCCGGAAAAGATGGAACACATCGTACCGCTGAACGTTTTGGTGTTGAAAGAACATCAGTGCGACGCTGGGTAAGAGCCTGGCAACTCCACGGTATTGATGGCATTACCTGGAAAAATGACCGCCATTCTCCGGCGTTCCGGATTGCTGTCGTACGCACTGTTCTCGCTGAAGAACTTTCGATGCGCGAAGCTGCCGCACGGTTTAATATCTCCACTGAAACCGTTGTCCGGCACTGGGTGAATGTCTACAAAGACGCAGGTGAAAAAGGACTTCTGAGCATAAAACCTGGCCGGAGCAAGGACATGACAAAACCCAAAAAAACACCTCCACTTACCGATGCGGCGCTGGAAAAGTTATCTCCCGAAGAGTTGCGGGCTGAACTTCGTTACCTGCGCGCAGAGAATGCCTACCTAAAAAAGCTGAAGGCCTTAGTTCAAAGCGAGAAAAACGGCAGAAAGCCGCAATAATCAGTGAGCTAAGGCTGAAGTATGCGCTCAGTGATCTTCTGCGTGCAGCGGGCATGTCCCGCAGTACGTGGTATCACAATATAAATGCGCTGAAGCGAGTGGACAGGCATGCCGGGCTGAAAGACAAAATCAGAGAGATTTACCACTATCACAAAGGGCGTTATGGCTACCGCAGGATCACGCTCTCATTGAGAAAACTAGGGTTGTTGGTAAACCATAAAACAGTGCAGCGGCTGATGGCAGAGCTGTCGCTCCGCTCTCTGATAAGGGTGAAGAAATATCGTGCCTGGAAAGGTGAGGTGGGCAAGGCTGCACCCAATATCCTGGGCCGGAACTTCGGTGCATCGAAAGCCAATGAAAAATGGGTCACGGATGTCACCGAGTTCTCGGTGCAGGGTAAAAAGCTGTACCTGTCGCCGGTGCTGGACCTTTTTAACCGGGAAATCATCTCATACAGCCTGTCGGAAAGGCCGGTGATGGAGATGGTTAATACGATGCTGCATGATGCATTCTCAGTGCTCGAACCGGAGGATGCACCGTTGCTGCACACGGATCAGGGCTGGCAATATCGAATGGCAGGTTATCAGGCAAAGTTAAAGGCGAAGGGTATGACACAAAGCATGTCACGCAAGGGAAACTGCCTGGATAACGCGGTAATGGAGAACTTCTTCGGCACACTGAAATCGGAGTGTTTTTACCTGAACAGGTTCAGCAATCTGAATGAACTGAGGAAGGCGATAGAGGACTATATCCATTACTATAACAACGAGCGGATCAGTCTGAAATTAAAAGGCCTGAGTCCGGTAGAATACCGAACCCAGACCCCGATAGCCGCTTAACATGAACTGTCCAACTTTATGGGGTCAGTCCAAAGCCGGGCTTTTCTTTTTGCGACAACCCCGCGAACGTGCCACAATAGTGGCTGTTTATACAGTATTTCAGGTTCCCCGATGGCTTTAACCGCTGCGCTCAAAGCGCAAATTGCCGCCTGGTATAAGGCGTTGCAACAGCAGATCCCCGACTTTATTCCCCGAGCCCCGCAGCGGCAGATGATTGCCGATGTGGCGAAGACGCTCGCCGGAGACGACGGACGGCATCTGGCGATTGAAGCCCCGACCGGCGTCGGGAAAACCCTCTCCTATTTAATTCCTGGCATTGCGATTGCTCGCGAAGAGCAAAAAACGCTGGTGGTCAGCACCGCCAACGTGGCATTGCAGGATCAGATCTACAGCAAAGACCTGCCGCTGCTGCGCAAAATCATCCCTAAGCTGCGCTTCACCGCCGCGTTTGGACGCGGACGTTACGTCTGCCCGCGCAATCTGGCGGGGCTTGCCAGCACCGAAGCGACCCAGCAGGATCTGCTGGCGTTCCTCGACGATGACCTCACGCCGAACAACAAAGCCGAGCAGGAGCTGTGCGCGAAGCTCAAAGTCGATCTCGACGGCTACAAGTGGGACGGCCTGCGCGATCACACGGACAAAGCCATCAGCGATGACCTGTGGCGACGACTGAGCACCGATAAAGCCAGCTGTCTGAACCGCAACTGCCATTACTACCGCGAATGTCCGTTCTTCGTCGCGCGTCGTGAAATTCAGGAAGCGGAAGTGGTGGTGGCTAACCACGCGCTGGTGATGGCGGCGCTCGAGAGCGAATCGGTCCTGCCGGACCCGAAAAATCTCTTACTGGTCCTCGATGAAGGACACCATCTGCCGGACGTGGCGCGCGATGCCTTAGAAATGAGCGCGGAGATCACCGCCCCGTGGTTTCGTCTGCAGCTCGATCTGTTCTGCAAGCTGATTTCCACCTGCATGGAGCAGTTCCGCCCCAAAACCACGCCGCCGCTGGCGGTGCCTGAGCGGCTGAGTGCCCATTGCGAAGAGATTTACGCGTTAATCGCCTCGCTGAACACCATTCTCGATCTTTATCTGCCTGCGACTCAGGAGGCCGAACATCGTTTTGCGATGGGCGAACTGCCGGAGGAGATCATGGAGATCTGCAAACAGCTGGCGAAGCATCTGGAAAAACTGCGCGGGCTGGCGGAGATGTTCCTCAACGATCTCAGCGAAAAAACCGGCACCCATGACGTGGTGCGCGTGCATCGCGTGCTGCTGCAGATGAACCGCGCCCTGAGCATGTTTGAGAGCCAAAGCAAGCTGTGGCGGCTGGCGTCGATGGCTCAGGCCTCCGGCGCGCCGGTCACCAAGTGGGCGACGCGGGACGCCAAAGACGGACAAATTCATCTCTACTTCCACTGCGTGGGCATTCGCGTCAGCGATCAGCTGGAGAAGCTGATCTGGCGCAGCGTGCCGCACGTGGTCGTTACCTCCGCGACGCTGCGTTCCCTGAACAGCTTCTCGCGTTTGCAGGAGATGAGCGGTCTGAAAGAGAAAGCGGGCGACCGTTTTGTCTCACTGGATTCGCCGTTTAACCACTGCGAGCAGGGCAAACTGGTGATCCCAAAAATGCAGCACGAGCCGCTGATGGAGCACGAAGAGCAGCACATTGCCGAAATGGCCGCCTATTTCCGCGAGCAGGTCGAGAGCAAAAAATATCCCGGCATGCTGGTGCTGTTCGCCAGCAACCGCGCGATGCAGCTGTTTTTAACCTATGTCACCGACCTGCGTCTGTTGCTGCTCGTGCAGGGCGATCAGCCGCGCTACCGGCTGGTGGAAACCCATCGCAAGCGCATTGACGGCGGCGAGCGCAGCGTGCTCGTCGGCTTGCAGTCTTTTGCAGAAGGTCTGGATCTGAAGGGCGATTACCTGACCCAGGTGCACATCCATAAAATCGCCTTCCCGCCGATCGACAGCCCGGTGGTGATCACCGAAGGCGAGTGGCTCAAAAGCCTCAACCGCTATCCGTTCGAAGTGCAAAGCCTGCCCGCGGCGTCCTTCAACCTGATTCAGCAGGTGGGGCGACTGATCCGTAGCCACGGCTGCTGGGGCGAAATCGTCATTTATGATCGACGTCTGCTGACCAAAAACTACGGCCAGCGCCTGCTCAACGCACTGCCGGTATTCCCGATCGAGCAGCCCGACGTGCCGGAAGTGACAAAGCGTCCGACGCAAGTAGTGGCCGCGCGGAAAAAAGCGCCCGGCGCAAGACGCCGTAGTCCCGGCAGAAAATAAGCAACACTATCGTTGATGGCTTTATCAGGGCTATAGTGTGTCTATGATGTTGCCAGGAGAAATGTCGTGGATTATCGCAAAATTATCAAAGAGGTAGGCCGCGGGAAAAATCACGCCCGCGATCTGGATCAGGAAACTGCCCGCGCGCTGTACACCCACATGCTGAACGGCGATGTGCCGGAGCTGGAGATGGGCGGCATCTTAATTGCCCTGCGCATTAAAGGCGAAGGCGAAGCGGAGATGCGCGGGTTTTACGAGGCGATGCAGGCGCAAACCCTGCAACTGACGCCGCCTGTGGCAAAGCCGATGCCGATTGTGATCCCGACCTATAACGGAGCGCGCAAACAGGCGAACCTCACGCCGCTGCTGGCGGTACTGCTCAACAAGCTGGGCTTTCCGGTGGTGGTGCACGGCGTCAGCGCCGATCCGACGCGCGTACTGACAGAAACCATATTTGAATTAATGGGCATTGCGCCCACTCTCCATGCCGGTCAGGCACAGGCCAAACTCGAAGGTCATCACCCGGTCTTTATTCCGGTCAGCGCACTCTGTCCGCCGCTCGAAAAACAGCTGGATATGCGCTGGCGGATGGGCGTGCGTAACAGCGCGCACACTCTGGCAAAACTGGCGACGCCGTTTGCGGAAGATGCTGCGCTGCGTCTGTCGAGCGTTTCGCACCCGGAGTATGTCACTCGCGTGGCGGGCTTCTTCGCCGATATTGGCGGTAAAGGGCTGCTGATGCACGGCACCGAAGGCGAAGCCTACGCCAATCCGCAGCGCTGTCCGCAGATGACGCTGATCGACAAGCAGGGCACACGTGTGGTGCTCGAGCGCAGTGAAGAGCCGCCGGGCGAAGTGGTGCTCCCGACGGCGAAAGATGCTGAAACCACGGCCCGCTGGACCGAGCGCTGTCTCGCCGGAATTGAGCCGGTACCGCATTCACTGAAGCTACAGATGGCGTGCTGTCTGATGGCGACAGGGGAGACGGATTCCGTTGAGGCTGGGCTGGCGCGCGTGGCGCAGTATTTTTAGATAAAAAAAAGCCCGTCCGGTGAGGACGGGCAAACAAAGGGTAACAACAACAGGGTCAATGAGGGTTGGAGCAACTCGCCAGAGGGTGTAGCGAGCGATGGAGCATAATCCGTTGGGTTATTTGTAGATAACCGCAGTACCGCTAAGTTTGTTGTTGGTGTTAGCAGAGGTGATGGTGTATCCGCTTGCACCCGCAGCTGACGCTTTCTCAGCCAGTTTTGCTTCCAGACCGTCCAGCGTGGTCGCGCCTTCTGCACTCACCACACCGATTTTATTCATGTTCTGCGCCTGAGCAGAAGTCACAGATTCCGCAGCGAATGCGCCAAATGACAGAGCAGACAGGGCAACAGCGGCAACAGCATATTTGATGGTTTTCATAGTTAATCTCTCGCAGGTTATTCTGTTAAGGGGACGATGTTCCGTCGATGTGATAAGTATCACGGTTTTTCGCGAAAGATAAAATCGAAGAGAATTGACAGCGTTGCTCAAAAAAATTGAATGACAAATAACTTATTGATTATTAATAAATTCAGAGAGTCGTTTTACAGTTCTTGTCGCTTCGCTTTACAGACGAGGTGAAGAGGGCACGTTTTGCCACGCGATGTTGAAAAAAGCGTGAGCGTAAAGCTAACTGCTTGCCGCTTCGGTTTAGGTAAAGAAGAGTCAACGTAGCTGGCTGTCTTTAGATCCTCTGCGATTATATCCTGAGTGTGAAGTATTTTTTGAATCTTTATTCTGCTGGCAAGTGATGCAAAGCCGCACGCCTGGCATGGCTTTACGTCGCGCCTCAGGGATAGGCTCGCCACACTCTTCGCACTCCACCAAACTTTCACCCTGCGGTAAATCGCTGCGAACGCGCGCAACAGCATCTTCAATCGTACTGTTGATCTGTTCGTTCACTGCATCGTCATTCGCCCAACCGGATGCCATATCCGTCTCCTGATAAGTAGAAGCACATAGTATGAATATGGGGTTAAAAAACGCACAGTCAAGAAGGGGGGGGAGAAAGCACTGCACCTGTTGGGCAGATGCAGCGGGTGTGCGGGGAACTATTTATAGATGGTGGCTGTGCCGAACATATGGTTGTCGCCGCTCGCGGATTCAACAACGAACCCTTTCGCCCCTTGTTCACGGGCTTTTTCTGCCAGCTTATGCTGGAGATCGTCCAGATTGGCGGCCCCGGTGGCGGAAACGGTTCCGGCAGGGCGAAGCTGGCTGGTGTCGTTATCGGTCGTCAGGGACTGAACGGACCATGCGGGAAACGATGCAGCGGCCAGTGCGCCAGCCACAACGATGAGAGTCAGGTATTTTTTCATAATCACATCCTCTGAGTCTGAATGACAATGGGTGATTCAGATTAAGTTTAGAAGGTTAGAGAGTGTGATTTAGCGCAAAAATTTGATGGTGATCTGCTTATTTTTTGAACGATATAAACTGACAAATGATTGACAGATCATAGACATACAGGTTGCTGATTTTTAGTGATTTGTTGTGGCGGTAAGAGAGTTATTTACCGTTGGGCCCCCAGAGGGTATCTTACGCCGCTGTGAAAAGGAGAATGCCATGACTGCCCAAAAGCCGGGATTACACCCGCGTAACCGCCACCGTAGCCGCTACGACATGAATGCCCTGTGTCAAAGCTGCCCGCAACTGCAGGAATTTATCGTGCAGACCCCCGCGGGTGAACCCTCAGTTAATTTTGCCGATCCACTGGCGGTAAAAGCGCTGAACAAGGCGCTTTTGGCCCATTTTTATGGCGTGGCGCACTGGGACATTCCGGAAGGTTTTCTCTGTCCACCGGTGCCGGGGCGTGCGGATTATATCCACCATCTGGCTGATTTACTGGCAGAAAGTAATGGCGGAGAGATCCCGAAACAGGCCACGGTGCTGGATATCGGCACCGGCGCGAACCTGATTTATCCCCTGATTGGCGCACATGAATATGGCTGGCGCTTTACCGGCAGTGAAACGGGCCCGGAAGCTTTCGCCAGTGCGCAGGCGATTATCAACGGCAACGAGGGGTTAACCCGCGCCATCCGTTTACGTCGTCAGAAAGATGCCTCCCTGATTTTCAACGGCATCATTCATAAGAATGAAAACTACGATGCCACAATGTGCAATCCGCCGTTCCATGATTCGGCAGCCACTGCCCGCGCGGGTAGCGAGCGTAAACGCCGCAACCTGGGTCAGGCAGAAGATGGCGCGCTCAACTTTGGCGGCCAGCAGCACGAACTGTGGTGCGAAGGCGGCGAAGTGGCTTTCATCGAGAAGATGATCGCCGAAAGCCAGCAGTTTGGCCGTCAGGTGAAGTGGTTTACGACCCTGGTCTCTCGAGGAGATAATTTGCCGCCTCTTTACCGCGCACTGACGAATGTCGGCGCAGTGAAAGTGGTGAAAAAGGAGATGGCCCAGGGGCAGAAACAGAGCCGCTTTATCGCGTGGTCCTTTATGGATGATGCGAAACGCCGCCGTCCGTTCTGACAGGTTTTGCCCGGTGGCGCTGCGCTTACCGGGCCTACAGGGTGGGCTCTAGCGGCGGCGGCGGTGACCCCGGCGCAGGCAGTACCTGGTAGGTTTGCACCGGCGGCCGTACATCGGCGAGATCGAAATGTTTTTTCACCATGCTGTCGAGCGCAAACCGTACCGTCCACTGCTTAAGCGGCTGTGTGGTGAACGACACGCGCAGGGTAAAGGCGGTATTCGTCAGCCCGACAATCCCGGCAAACGACGGTTCGCCTATCACCAGCCCGCGAATATCCTCCATCTCCATAAGCTCCTCAACCGCCGCTCTCAGCGCCTGTTTCGCTTTATCCGCATCCTCATGACGATCCACGTCATAATTCGCCACTACTGAACCAATCCCGCGCACAAAGTTCGCAAAGGTCGTAATCGATGACCACGGGATGATGTGGTACGCGCCCGTATCCTGGCGCACGCCGACCGACCGAATCGACATTCGTTCGACCGTGCCGGTTAATGGCCCAATCGTCACCAGATCGCCCGTATTCATCCCGTTCTCAAACTGGATAAAGATCCCGGTAATAATATCTTTCACCAGGGTTTGCGACCCGAAGGAGATGGCCAGACCCAGGGCACCGGCGCCCGCCAGCAGCGGGGCGATATTCACGCCGATTTCCGAGAGTACAATCATGATGGTGATGGTGCTGATGATGACTGCCAGCGCGTTGCGGAACAGGGTTAACAGCGTGCGGGCGCGAGCGCTGGGGAGCGGGCGTCCGTGAATATCGGAGACCAGGCGGTTTTCGATCAGGCTGGCGAGCAGCGTCCAGCCGATTGCCGAGAAGAAGAGGATCAGCGCGATACGGATCAGAATATCCACCGTCTTCTCGCCTGCGCCGTTGTGCATCCAGTTCCAGAAATCAAACAAGCTCCAGGCGCTGAGGAGTAGCATGATGGCGATGCAAACGGTCAGGATGCGCGCCACTTTCAGCGAGGCGGAGATCCAGCCGTTCACCCGTTTTTGCAGCTCGGGATAATTGCGTTGCACCTGCGGCGAGAGGGTGATGGTTTTTGAAATCCAGCGCGACAGCAGGCCGGAGACAAAAGCCGCGATCCCAATGATCGCCAGACTGTGGAAAGTGGCGCCCATCATAAACTTCAGGCTGTTACCCGGATCGAACAGGGAGAAGAAGCACAGCACGATAAAATAGGCGCTGGCGAGCCAGTGCCAGACCAGCGCGAAGGCGCGGATAAACAAACTAAAGAAGGAAAGGGAGCGGTCGGCCAAATGCAGCAGCCCGGCGGTGATGGCTTTCTTATTGTGGAAAATCAGATACAGCGCCCAGACGGTAATACAGAGCATAATCAGCACGTTGGCGAGTGCGCCGATCTGCACGTTGACCTGATTCGAGATAATCGGTACAGCGACCAGCAGGCCGTAGCCAATCAATCCACTCAAAATGCTGAGGCGCAGCGCCCAGTATTTTGCGCCCTGATCATTAACCGAAAACGGACGCAAATCCGGCACGCGTGGGCTGAAGATCAGACGTAAAAGGGCTTTGAAAAACTCGATCAGCGCGAAGGCGTTGAGGAACAGGCTTTGCTGGAAGGCGATAGTTTTACTTCCGGCGTTCAGGTTGTCGCTCAGGAGCTGACCGACAAACAGCGTCAGCGCCAGCAGGAGTAAATCAATCACAAAGGCGCCTGCAATCATCAGCGGCAGATGCAGCCAGCTGCTTTTTTCCCGATTTTTTCTGCGCCCCCACTCCCCCATCTTGCGATACAGCGGCCAGGCACACAGCCGCGCCAGCCAGTAAAAAGCGAAGATCGCCCCGGCCAGCATCAGGAAGTGGCTGGCGGCATTGCCGAAGGTTTGCGGATTAAAGGCTTTGTGCGGGGAGCCAATCAGATTGCGGTAGAGCTGCGCGAAGCGGGCGGAGAGGGCTTCGCCGTAGTGGCGGCTGACGTCCGTGACGTTCTCTAGCACGGTTTTGTCGCTGGTCACTTCCGGCGGCGTAATACTCGGGACCGGCTCCTGCGGCGGTGTTTTGGCTACGGTTCGTAGCTGATCGATCAGCTCTTTGCGCGAGGTATCATTCTCCAGCACATCCGCCAGCGCGCCATAGGCCGCTTTCTTTTGCTCAACGTCAGGTTCCGGCGCGGTGGCTGGCGGCTGAGAGGAGGACGTGCTGGTGGTGACGCCAGGGATGGTGACTGCCTGGGCGGGCGCACCGAACAGGCAAAGCAAAAGCAGCAGGATCCACGGCACGGCTTCCTCCGGTGAAGAAAATGTTCAGCAAAATGATAAGTATAGATGGCAGGTGGGGGAGGGGAGTTTTTGGGAACAATCCGGCATAAAAAAGCCGGGCCATTGAGAGGCCCGGCAGGTAGCAAGCAAAGCGATGATCAGGAGACGTGCTGCAAGAACTCCTGCAAGCGCTGGCTTGGTGGGTTCGCAATCAGCTCCTGCGGATTACCATCTTCCGCAATACGCCCTTTGTCGATGAAGATCAGTCGGGAGGCCACTTTCTCGGCAAAACCGATTTCGTGGGTCACGATGACCATTGTCATCCCTTCTTCCGCCAGGTCCTGCATAACCTTTAATACTTCGTGGCGCAGTTCCGGGTCGAGCGCGGAGGTCGGCTCATCGAACAGCATCATTTTCGGTTTCACGGCCAGCGCACGGGCGATAGCTACACGCTGCTGCTGGCCACCGGACAGCTCAGA
The DNA here is from genome assembly GCF_035593345.1 of Lelliottia sp. JS-SCA-14. Classification (NCBI taxonomy): domain Bacteria; kingdom Pseudomonadati; phylum Pseudomonadota; class Gammaproteobacteria; order Enterobacterales; family Enterobacteriaceae; genus Lelliottia; species Lelliottia sp. JS-SCA-14. Next base: position 1,589,581 of record NZ_CP141606.1, read on the forward strand.
CGGATAGTGATGAGAACGCTCGGCAAGGCCGACTTTCGCCAGCAGCTCTTTGGCCAGCTTCTCAGCCGCCGCTTTGTTGGCTCCGCGCACGCGCAGAGGACCGAACATCACGTTTTCCAGCGCCGTCAGGTGCGGGAAGAGATAAAACTGCTGGAACACCATGCCCGCTTCCTGACGAATCAGGCGCTCGTCCACTTTCGGGTCGTTGACCTTCAGGCCGTCGACGATCAGATCGCCGCTGGTGATCTCTTCGAGCTTGTTGATGCAGCGCAGCAGGGTTGATTTACCCGAGCCTGACGGCCCGATAATCACGACCACTTCGCCCTGTTTGATATCCAGATCGATATTGTGCAGCACCTGGGTTGGACCGAAGTGCTTGGAGACGTTTTTAAATTCAATCACAGGATTTTCATCCTTCTTTCAAGGCGACGCAGAACAAAGCTCAGCAGCAGCGTAATAATCAGATAAACCACCGCCACGGCACTCCAGATTTCCAGTGCGCGGAAGTTACCGGCAATGATCTCCTGGCCCTGACGGGTCAATTCGGCCACGCCGATAACGATAAACAGCGAGGTATCCTTGATACTGATAATCCACTGGTTACCGAGCGGTGGCAGCATGCGGCGCAGCGCCAGCGGCAGGATCACGTGGCGGATGGTCTCGCGACGAGACAGACCCAGCGCCAGACCCGCTTCGCTAAAGCCTTTATGAATCGACAGCACCGCGCCGCGCGTGATTTCCGCGATGTAGGCGCCGGAGTTGATCATAATGGTCACCACGGCGGCACTGAACGGGTCAATGCGCAGATCGGTGAAGGCCATTGGCAGGGCGAAGTAGATGAACATGACCTGCACGACGATAGGCGTCCCGCGGATCACTTCGATGAAAACCAGTGCGATGTGGTTAGCAATCCAGCCGCCGTAGGTGCGAGCGAAACCAGCCACGAGGCCGATAAACAACCCGCCAACCAGACCGAGGACCGAAATCCACAGGGTCATTTTGGCGCCTTCAAGCAAGAGAGGAATGGCAGGCCAGATGGCGCTCCAGTCAAACTGCATGATAATTTCCTGTTACCGTGGTTCTAAAAGTGCAGGGGCGAAAGGTCGCCCCTGAGCGTACTTCTTGTTTTAAGAATAATTATTTTGGCTCAGTGCCGAACCATTTTTTGTAGATTTCGTTGTACGTGCCGTTCTCACGCAGGGTTTTCAGCGCGCCGTTCACTTTGGTACGCAGATCGTCGCTGCCTTTCGGGAAGGCGATACCGTACTGCTGCGCTTCTAAAGAGTCGCCCACGGCTTTGAACTTGCCGTTGCCCGCGGTTTTGATGAAGTACAGGATGTTTGGTGTGTCGTGCAGTACCGCGTCAGCGCGGTTGGTGCCCAGTTCCATGTAAGCGTTATCGATGTTCGGGAACTGACGCAGGTCTTTGGTTTTGATGTTTGCTTTGGCGTAATCAACAGAGCCGGTGCCGCTTTTCACTGCAACCACTTTACCGTCGAGATCTTTCACGCTTTTTACGTCGTTGTTGTCCGCTTTCACCATCACCAGCAGGCCGCTTTTGTAGTAGCCATCGGAGAAGTCGATCGCTTTTTTACGTGCGTCGGTAATAGTGATACCCGCCAGCGCCACGTCAACGTTTTTGGTTTGCAGTGCCGGGACAATGCCGCTGAAGTCCATAGGCTTCAGGGTGTAGTCCAGTTTCAGTTCCTTCGCGATAGCCGCCCACAGATCCACGTCAAAACCAACGTACTGGTCGCCCTGTTTGAATTCAAACGGGACGAACGCGGTGTCGGTCGCGACAATCAGTTTTTTATCTGCAGCGTGAGAGGACATGGCAAAAGCCAGGGTAAGTGCAGCCAGTGAAACTTTTAATACAGACTTCATAGCATTTCCTTTTATATCCACGGGGCGATCCCCTGCGAGAACAAACGGCTACATGAAAAAATCGTGCCAACATTGCAACTCATTGTTTTGCAAAGAGGATGATGTCATGTGTTGCACAATAAACGATGCAAACCCCTTTTGATGCACCATAATGGAGCGCTGTTTTGGTGCAGTCGGGTTTACACAGCCGACGGGTGGCTATTAAGCGCAAATAACGGCGATAAAACAATCTTTCGTTAACGATTTTGTGAGGTGATTATTACAACTAATTTACTTTTGCGGGAGGGGAGAGTAAAAGCGTGCACCATAAACGTGCAAAACCCCCGCCGGGTGGCGAGGGTTTTATAGATAATTCGTATGGATTATTCGATGTTAGATTCGATAAACCACAGGAATTGATCCAGGTCGCGGGAAGCCGCGGTTAAGATATCTGCGGTGTCTTCGTCTTTGGTTTCACCGATCGCTTTACGCACGTCGTTGGCGACAACCGCATAACGATCCGCCAGCTCTTTCAGGTGATCCTGCACGGTATGAATGTCCAGCGGGTAGCTTTTCAGCGGGGTTTTGCTGTTAATCACCTGCGTGGTACCCAGTGCAACGCCGCCCAGCTGCACGGCACGTTCTGCCATGGTGTCCAGGTGAGTCACTAACGCGGTTCGGAATCCATCCAGCATTTCATGAACGGCAATAAAGTTTGCGCCGCGCATATTCCAGTGGGCCTGTTTAGTGATCAACGACAGGTCAATGAACTGGATCACCTGGCGATTCAGCAGCTCAATCGTTGCTTTCTTATCGCTATCCGAGACATCGTTACGGGTATAAAGCAGATTAGACGCTTTCGTTTTAACCAGTTTAGCGGTACTCATAATCTCATATCCTCTTGATGTTTTATGTTCCAGGTAATTACCGGAAATAAGTATAGCACCGCTTTTATAATCTGCCGGAATGGCTGTGCCTATCGGTTTAATAGTGCAATGGAGTGAGTTTTAGTAACTGGTTGATATTGAAGGTTTGTCATTTATTTTATGCGGATGAGTCTTAATTACTTCATCTTTTTATCAGCGTGAGGGGATATTTCACATCGATGACAAAAAATGTAAGAAAATAACAATATGGACAAGTTGGCCTCTATTCTGCATGGCTGAATAAACCATGCAGAATAGAGAGCATTAATTGACGTCGACTTTCTTGATTTTGGTTTCAGGCCGCATGGTGAGAGTCGATCCCATCGACGCGGCAATAATGGAGCACAGCGCCAGCGTCTGAGTTAAGGTCAGGCTTTCGCCGAGGAAAACCATGCCGGACATGGCGGCGAGCGCTGGTTCCATACTCATCAGGGTGCCGAAGATACGGGTCGGCAATCGCGTCAGGGCGATCATTTCGAGAGAGTAGGGGAGCGCGGTGGAGAGTACCGCAACCGCCAGACCAATCGGCAAAATGGACCACTGCCAGATGGATTCCGTCGCTTGTGCCATGCCGATTGGCACAAAGATGATGGCTGCAATCAGCGAACCGAGCGCCACGGTGGCCGGGCCGTGCTCTTCTCCCGCACGCTGCCCGGTGAGGATGTATACTGCCCAGCAGGCTCCAGCGCCCAGCGCCAGCGCGGCACCGGTTAAATCGACGTGAGAGATGTTCTGCCCAAGCGGCAGCAGGAACCACAGACCGAGAACAGCCAGCACCACCCAGACAAAATCCACGGGGCGACGAGAAGAGAAAAGGGCCACGGCCAGCGGGCCGGTGAACTCCAGCGCGACGGCAATGCCCAGCGGCACAGTCTGAATCGACAGATAAAAGAGATAGTTCATGCCGCCCAGTGACAGCCCGTAAAACAGCAGCGGCAGGCGTTGCTCTTTTTTGAATCTCAGACGCCACGGTTTAAAGATGACCACCAGAATCAGGGTGCCCAGCGCAATACGCAGGGCAGTCACACCGGGCGCGCCGACCAGCGGAAAGAGGGATTTAGCCAGTGATGCGCCACTCTGAATGGACAACATAGCGATGAGTATTACGACGATGGGCAACCAGACTGGCGCCTTGCGAGACATCCCCGGCATCCTTTCTCCTGTCAATTTTTGTCAAATGGCGTAAGGTTCGCAGTGTAATTGAAATAAACGGCGAGCGGTTGAGACTTTGTTGAAAAAAAAAGCCAGAAAATCCGTAAAATGACTCTTTATTGATGGTTTATTCAGCTAACAGATTAGGATTAATCTGGATGAATGTAACGCCATTGGCGCGCAGAATCAGCGTATTAATGTAGAAATTCCGCGTTTTTTGAATGAGATAGCTGCGCCTTGAAATGTTCTGTTACATCAAAGGCTGGGTTAGACAATACGAATCACAAAGAGTTTCACAAGATTTTTTGATATATTTAAAACTTACGGATTTACTTGAAGCACATTTGAGGTGGTTATGAAAAAAATTGCATGTCTTTCAGCACTGGCCGCTGTTCTGGCTGTTTCCGCAGGTACCGCTGTAGCTGCTACTTCCACTGTTACCGGTGGTTACGCTCAGAGCGATATGCAGGGCGTAGTAAACAAAGCTAACGGTTTCAACCTGAAGTACCGCTACGAGCAGGACAACAACCCGCTGGGCGTGATCGGTTCTTTCACTTACACCGAGAAAGATCGTACTGAAGATGGCGCTTATAACAAAGCTCAGTACTACGGTGTGACCGCTGGTCCTGCTTACCGCCTGAACGACTGGGCAAGCATCTACGGTGTTGTAGGTGTTGGCTACGGTAAATTCCAGCAGACTGAAAACCAGGGTCTGAACCGCACTGCATCTACCAGCGACTACGGTTTCTCTTACGGCGCAGGTATGCAGTTCAACCCAATCGAAAACGTTGCTCTGGACTTCTCCTATGAGCAGAGCCGTATCCGCAACGTTGACGTTGGCACCTGGATCGCAGGCGTGGGTTACCGCTTCTAATCACTTCGGTGAGCCAGTAAAAAATCCGCCCAATGTGGCGGATTTTTTTTTATGTTTTTATCCTCTCCCACGGGGAGAGGGTATCAGGCCGCACCTTACCTATCTGCTTTTCACCTCAAAAAGATCTGTACCCAAATGGGTATACTCCACTTTCTGTAGCTTGAAGTTAGTAATGTAGACCGGCGGCGCTTTCTTGTTAGATATGAACGGGTAGCTGTTGGCGATCTCTTTCGCAGAAATCCCCGTCCACTGGGAGAAGAAGCTCAGGAAATCATTCGCGGAACGGCGCGCTTTGATGATGCGATGGGTTTTATCATCGCTCGACAGCACCATAAACGGCACCTGGAAGTTCTGCTGGAACTTATCGTCGTGGGCCAGGTACTGCACCTCTTTGCCGCGCTCTTTGAATGCCAGACCGTGATCAGAGAAGTAGACCATCGAGAAGCTATCGCCGGTATTACGCAGCTGGGTATAGAGCTTGTTCAGCAGATCGTCGGTCTGGGTCATGGTATAGAGATAGCAGGAGGTCTCTTTCGACTGCACAAACTCCGCGTATTTCCCCTGCGTACGATCGCAGGCCTGCGGGTGAGAACCCATCAGATGCAGGACAATCAGCTGCGGCTGGGTGCGCTGGCTGGCAAATACCTGCGACGTCATCTTGAGCAACGCTTCGTCTTTGGTATTTTTATCCGCCTCAAAATCCCCGTTTTTCAGGAACTGCGCTTCGTCCGCACGCTTGGCGATACTGGCGATGGCGGTATCGTATTCGCCGATTTGTCCCTGATTCGAGAACCACCAGGTCTGGAAACCGGCGCGGTTAGCCAGAGTGACAAAGTTATCCTGATACTGCGGTTTACCGTCCACGACGCGGCTGAGCGTCAGGCCGAGCGATTTCTGCGTCGAGCCGCTCGCCGCCACGTAATCCGTAAACAGGGTGCCGTTCACCGAGCTGGCAAACGGCGTATTATTCCAGTGACCGCCAAATGCGCCCAGCGCATCGCGACGCGCGCTCTCGCCAATCACCACCACATAGGTGTGATATTTCGGTTTCACCGCCAGCACGTTCCAGGTGTCTTTCATATTCGAAAGCTCAGCCATGCGCGTCTGCTCGTCGAGCACTTCTTTATTGTTCACCACAATATCTTTGACGAAGCGGAACACCGGGTAGCCGGTATCTTTCAGTTTGAACACGCCGCCCCAGGCCAGGTTTTGTACCGGTGCGACAAAGAATGTCGCCACACCGATGACCAGGCACAGGTTTTCAATCATGCTCCACGGTTTTTTCTCTTGCGGCTTGCGACGCACGGCGATCACGCCGAGCGCAAAAATAAACAGGCCGATAACGTAGCTGTACCACGGGAAGATCGTCAGGATCTCCGTGGACTCTTCCATATTGGTGGAGTGCAGCGCCAGCAGAGTGTTGAAGTTGGGCGCACCATAGGCCTGACCAAAGGGGTAGTACATTGCCGCCACGACAGAGCAGATCCCGACCACCACTTTTTGTGCACGTGGCGCGCTGCGCCACATCAAATGCAGCAGACAGGTAAAGGCCACGGCGTAAAGCAGACTAAAGGGATAGCCCAGCGCAAAGTTAATGAGCAGCGATTGCAGAAAGTAGAATCCCGTCCACGGGCTTAAGGCCCGACTGCGGGTAATTAATGTTTCTTTCAGGGTTAAATTCATAGGTCACTATCGTGAAAACGCCATGTGCTCACCCTGGCGTCGAGGGTCAAAGCCTGCCTGACAGTGCGTGGAGAGGGAATGAGGGTCCGCTTCAGCGAGCCGCAAATGGTGCAGGGCTGCAAGAAGATAGAGCCAGTCGGCATTCAGGTCAACAGTTGCTAAGAAGATGTTTTGCGAGAGGGATTACAAATCCGTAAAAAAGATCGGGAATTGGGGGCTAACAGGGCAGTATGCGCGGGAATTGTGACGAAAAAATGAAAGCGGCGTACCGCGACGCCGCTTAGTGGGATGGCTTGTCGTTCTGCTGTGGTTTGCCGTTGATCATATCGCACAGCATGTTCAGCAGCATTAAGCGTACTTTAAAGGGGGAGTGGCTAAACACTTTCATACACCTCTTGAATTCGTTCATGTGACCTCCTGATTTCGGATCCCTTCGATCCGTGAAGGGTGACTGCATTACATACAGATATAGCACAGGCTATATTGTATAGCTATGGCTAATTCGTTAATTTTTTGTGCTTGTAGAGGGATGGTTTACACTGTGCGCTCTCGTTACAGGACGCCAGGGGCGTCAACCCACTGAGGAAGTGCAATGAACCGTCGCGCAGGTAAGCCAACTACAAAAAAAAAGACGCAACTGGTGAATGTTGAAGAGCATGTTGAAGGGTTTCGTCAGGTGCGTGAGGCGCACCGTCGCGAGCTGATTGATGACTACGTTGAGCTGATTTCCGATCTCTTTCGCGAGGTCGGGGAAGCGCGTCAGGTGGACATGGCCGCACGCCTGGGCGTGTCGCAGCCAACGGTTGCCAAAATGTTAAAGCGCCTGGCCTCGGTCGGGCTGATTGAAATGATCCCGTGGCGCGGGGTGTTCCTGACGCCGGAAGGGGAAAAACTGGCGCAGGAGAGTCGCGAGCGCCATCAGATTGTCGAAAACTTCCTGCTGGTGCTGGGCGTGAGCGAAGACATCGCTCGTCGCGATTCGGAAGGGATTGAACACCACGTCAGCGAAGAGACGCTGGAGAAATTCCGCGAGTTCACGCTCAAATTCGGATCGGCTGCTGAATGAACATTCCGGGGCTGCGGGCGCTCGCCCGCGATCGCTTTTTCCATCTTCTGTTACTGATTGGCGTCGGGCTGAGTTTTTTCGTGCCCTTTGCGCCCGCCGCCTGGCCGGAGGCCATCGACTGGCACACCATCATTACCCTGAGCGGGCTGATGATGCTTACCAAAGGGGTGGAGCAGAGCGGCTATTTCGACGTCATCGGGCGCAAAATGGTGCGCCGCTTTGCCACCGAGCGAAAGCTGTCGCTGTTTATGGTGCTGGCCGCCGCGCTGCTCTCCACCTTTCTGACCAACGACGTGGCGCTGTTTATCGTCGTTCCTCTCACTCTGACGCTGCGCAAGCTGTGCGAGATCCCGGTCAATCGGCTGATTATCTTCGAAGCGCTGGCGGTTAACGCCGGATCGCTGCTGACGCCGATCGGCAACCCGCAAAACATTCTCCTCTGGGGGCGCTCCGGGCTGTCGTTCACGGCGTTCACCTGGCAAATGGCGCCTCTGGCGCTGGTGATGATGCTCTCCCTGCTGGCGGTGTGCTGGTTCGCCTTTCCGAATAAAGCGCTCAACTACCACAGTGGAACCCAGGCCTCGTCATGGAATCCACGTCTGGTGTGGGGCTGTCTGGCCCTGTATATCGTTTTCCTGACGGCGCTGGAACTGAAGCTGGCGCTGTGGGGCGCCCTGCTGGTGGCGGGCGGTTTTTTAATTCTGGCGCGGCGGGTGCTGATCAGCGTTGACTGGACGCTGCTGCTGGTATTCATGGCGATGTTTATCGACGTGCATCTGCTGATTCAACTCCCCGCCCTGCAGAATTCCCTGCACAGCGTGAGCGGACTGTCACCGCTCGGCCTGTGGCTGACGGCAATTGGCCTGTCGCAATTTATCAGCAACGTCCCGTCGACTATCCTGCTGATCAACTACGTCCCGCCAACGGCGCTGCTGGCCTGGGCTGTGAACGTGGGCGGATTCGGCTTACTGCCGGGATCGCTCGCCAATCTGATCGCTCTGCGCATGGCAAACAACCGCCGGATCTGGTGGCGATTCCACCTCTGGTCCCTGCCAATGCTGGTCTGGGCGGCCGCCGTCGGTTTCGGATTATTCCTTCTCATATAGTGCGCTAATTGTCAGCTTTTCCTGGCAAATGTATAGCAACGTCCTAACTTTAGTGAACGGCATAAATGTGATGCCGTTCACTGACAGGAACGTTGTTGGCATATGGCAGACGAAAACGAAACCTCAGAACAAAACGAAAAACCAGAGCGCAAAGGTCCCGGGAAAAAACCGTTAATCATTCTTGGGATCGTGGTGGTGGTGATGGTCGTCGCGGCGCTGGTGTGGTGGTTTCTCACCCGCAACGAAGAGACCACCGACGACGCCTTCACCGATGCGAACGTGGTGACCATAGCCCCGAAAGCGGCAGGCTATGTCACGGATCTGCGGGTGCGCGATAACCAGCGGGTCAAGAAGGGCGATCTGCTGGTAGTCATCGATCCGCGGGATACCACCGCTCAGCGCGATCAGGCTCAGGCGCAGTTGGGCCTGGCCGTGGCGCAGCTGCATCAGGCGCAGGCCCAGCTGGCGCTGTCGAAGGTGCAATATCCTGCCCAGCGCGATGAAGCCAAAGCTCAGGTCCTGAAAGCGCAGGCGGATATGGCGAATGCGCAGGCCGAGTATCGTCGCCAGCGCGGTGTCGATCCCCGCGCCACCACCCAACAAAGTATTGATTCCGCGAATGCTCAGCTGCGCAGCGCGCAAGCCGGGCTTGCCAGTGCACAGGCTCAGCTGGAAGTGGCGGAGCAGGTTCAGCTCCAGATCCGCCAGCAAGAGACCAACGTCGAAGCGCGTGAACGTCAGGTCGATCAGGCGAAAGCCCAGCTTGAAACCGCCAACCTGAATCTCTCCTATACCGAAGTGCGCGCTCCGTTCGACGGTTTTGTCACCAAGCGTAACGTTCAGACGGGCACCCTGGTGCAGGCCGGTACGGCGCTGTTTTCGCTGGTCTCGCCGGACATCTGGGTGGTGGCCAACTTCAAAGAGTCGCAGCTTGAGCGCATGCGCCCCGGCAATAAAGTGGCGATCACCGTCGATGCCTGGCCGGATATGAAACTCGAAGGCCACATCGACAGTATCCAGCAGGGGAGCGGCTCGCGCTTCTCAGCCTTCCCGGCGGAAAACGCCACCGGCAACTTTGTGAAAATCGTGCAGCGCGTTCCGGTCAAAATCGTCATCGACAAAGGACTGGACCCGAACATGCCTCTGCCGCTGGGCCTCTCCGTTGCGCCGAAGGTCACACTGGAATGACGGACCACAGCCACGAAAACTGGCGGCCCGCCAGTAATCCCTGGGCGGTGGCGATTGTCGTCACGCTGGCGGTGTTTATGGAGATCCTCGACACCACCATCGTCAACGTGGCGCTCCCGCACGTGGCCGGTTCACTCTCGGCCAGCTACGACGAATCGACCTGGGTGCTCACCAGCTATCTGGTCGCCAACGGCATCGTGCTGCCCATCTCGGCGTTTCTCAGCCGGGTATTTGGCCGCAAGCAGTTCTTCCTGATCTGCATCGTGATGTTCACCATCTGCTCGTTCCTGTGCGGGATAGCCACGGAGCTGTGGCAAATCATTCTGTTTCGCATCATGCAAGGCTTTTTTGGCGGCGGGCTTCAGCCCACGCAACAGTCGGTGCTGCTTGACTACTTCAAACCCGAAGATCGCGGCAAGGCCTTTGGCCTGTCGTCGATCGCGATCATCGTTGCCCCGGTGCTGGGGCCAACGCTCGGCGGCTGGATCACCGATAACTACTCCTGGCGCTGGGTCTTCTTTATCAATATCCCGGTTGGCATCGTGACGGTGCTGGCGATTTACCAGCTGCTGGAAGATCCGCCGTGGGAGCGTAAATCCGAAGAGAAACTGAGTATCGACTGGACGGGGATTGGCCTGATCGCCCTTGGGCTCGGCTGTCTGCAGGTGATGCTCGATCGCGGCGAAGACGACGACTGGTTCTACTCGAACTTTATCCGCACCTTCGCGGTACTGACGCTTATTGGCATCATCGGTGCGATTTACTGGCTCCTTTACGCCAAAAAACCGGTGGTGGATTTGCGCTGCATGAAGGACAAAAACTTTGCCGTGGCCTGTCTACTGATGGGCGGCATGGCGATGATTTTGTACGGCAGTTCGGTGGTGATCCCGCAGCTGGCCCAGCAGGATTTGGGCTACACCGCCACCTGGTCCGGGATGGTGCTCTCGCCCGGCGCGGTGCTGATTGTCCTGACCATTCCGCTGGTGCTGAAACTGATGCCCATCGTGCAAACGCGGTGGATCATCGCCTTTGGTTTCGCCTGTCTGGCGGTGTCGTTCTTCTGGTCGCGAACTCTGACGCCGGATATTGATTTCGAGACGCTGGTGCTGTTTCGTAGCGCCCAGTCGTTCGGGCTGGGGTTCCTGTTTGTTCCGCTCACCACCATCGCCTTTATTTCGATACCCAGACAGCTCAACGGCGACGCCGCTGCGCTCTTCACCATGTTCCGTAACGTCGCCGGATCGATCGGGATTTCGCTTTCGACCGCCGCCATCACGGAGCGCGCCCAGACGCACAGCGCGTATCTGGCCTATCACGCCTCGCCGTTTAACGAGCAGTTCCAGCTGGCGCTGCGGGAGTCGGCGCAGGCGATCCAGAACTTCACCACCCAGGTCGGCAATCCGCTGGATATCGCCACCGGGCGCATGTACCAGACCATGATTGAACAGTCGCGTTTTCTGGCCTACGTGGACGTTTTCACGATCCTGAGCGCGGTCGCATTACTGCTTATCCCGTTTTGTTTGTTGCTCTCGCCGGTGAAAAGCGAAGGCAGTGCAGGAGCACATTGATGATCTACACACGTTTGTCCCCCCTGTTTTTAGTGTTGCTGTTAGCCGGGTGCGCCGTGGGGCCGGACTACCAGCCGCCGGCGCCGAATACGCCCGCGAAGTGGAACGATCCGGGCGATGCGGGGGTGAAATCAAAAGCCGAGAGCACGGCGGTGAATCCGCGCTGGTGGAAGACCTTTGGCTCTCCACAGCTCGATAGCCTGATCGACCGGGCGATTGCCGGAAATCTCTCCCTGCAACAGACGGTTCTGCGCATCGCCGGAGCCCGCGAGCAGATTACCCAGGCGGGCGGGGCGTTTTATCCCTCGGTGAACGGCAATTTACAGGCCACCCGCCAGCAGCTGGGTCTGGAAGGCGAACTGAAATCGCACGGGGTTTACGACCAGATAGATAACGTCGACCCGGATCTGAAAGGCGCGCTGGGCCCGCTCACCCAGCCGGTGAATCTGTATCAGGGCAGCTTTGACGCCCAGTGGGAGCTCGACCTGTGGGGCAAAGTGCGTCGTCAGGTGGAAGGCGCAGAGGCGCAGCAGCGGGCGGCGATTGAGCAGCGTAATGACGCGCTGGTCTCCCTGGAAGCCGAAGTGGCGCGTGCCTGGCTGCAGCTGCGCGGCGCGCAAAGCGTGATGGCGACGCTCAATACGCAAATCGAGAGCGCGCAGCAAACCCTCGATCTGACCGAGAGCCGCCAGCGCGGCGGACTCTCGCCGCAGATGGACGTGGAAAACGCCCGCGCGCAGCTGGGCAATCTGGAAGCCCAGCTCCCGCAATATCAGGCCCAGGAGCGTCAGGCGATGAACGGCCTGGCAATTTTACTCGGCAAACCGCCGGGTGCGCTGGATGGCGAGCTACGTTCTGTTCAGCCTCTCCCGGCGTTGCCGGAGATTGTACCGACGGGGATCCCGTCGACGCTCGCCCGCCGTCGTCCGGACGTGCGCGAGGCGGAAGCTAATCTTCACGCGGCGACGGCGCAAATCGGCGTTTCCGTCGCCGAGCTGTTCCCGAGCGTGTCGCTCTCCGGGCAGTTTGGCCTGCGCAACAGCGAAACCAACTGGCTCACGGACTGGAGCAGCCATTTTTACAGCGTCGGCCCGCAGGTTTCGATCCCGATTTTCCAGGGCGGACGGCTGGTCTCCAGCGTCAAAGTGGCGCGCGCGCAGCAGGGCGCGGCGGTGCTGGACTATCGCCAGACGGTACTCACCGCGCTGGGCGATGTGGAAAACGCGCTGGTCAGCTATCGCACGGATCAGCAGCGTGAAGCGGGTTTAGGCAAAACCATTGATGCGCTGCAAAACGCCTTCGATCTGGCGAGCGACAGCTATCGCCAGGGGATCGCCAGCTTTATCGACGTGCTGGATGCCCAGCGCCAGCTGGCTCAGGCGCAACAGCAGCGCGCGCAGGCCCAGGTGCAAAGTGCGCTCGATCTGGTGGCGCTCTACAAGGCCCTCGGCGGGGGCTGGGAGCCGTATCAGCAGGTGAATTTGCCGGATTATTCGGTATTTGGCGACGCCCCGCGCGGATAACGTTCAGAGGATTGGGCAAGAAACAGACAGGAACGCCACATTCGCGTTTTGCAGGGGCGGAGTATAACTATCCGGCACCCATCAAACGAACACTGTGAGGAACGTCATATGCGTTATCAAAAACTGGGAAATACCGGTCTGTTTGTTTCTGAACTCTGCCTCGGCACCATGACCTTCGGGGGCGAAGGCGGCATGTGGGGTAAAATTGGTCAGCTCCAGCAGAGCGAGGCGGAAAAGCTGGTAGGCCGCGCGCTGGATGCCGGGATTAACTTTATCGACACCGCCAACGTCTACTCGGAAGGACGCTCGGAGGAGATCACCGGCCAGGCGCTGAAAAATCTTAAGATCCCGCGTGAAAATGTGGTCGTTGCCACCAAAGTCTTCGGCGAAACCGGCACGGCGGGCGTCAACTCGCGCGGCAGCTCGCGCTATCACATCATCAATAGCGTCAAAGAGAGCCTGCGCCGCATGCAGCTCGATCATATCGATCTCTATCAGCTGCACGGTTTCGACCCGGCAACGCCAATTGAAGAGACGCTCTACGCCCTGGATAATCTGGTGCAGCACGGTCACGTGCGCTACATCGGGGTGTCGAACTGGGCGGCGTGGCAAATCACCAAAGCGCTGGGGATCTCCGAGCGCCTCGGGCTGGCGCGGTTTGCCTCGCTTCAGGCGTACTACACCATCGCCGGGCGCGATCTGGAGCGTGAGCTGGTACCGATGATGCAAAGCGAAGGCGTCGGGCTGATGGTCTGGAGCCCGCTGGCCGGCGGTCTGCTGAGCGGGAAGTATAGCCGCGACGGCCAGAGCGAAGCAGGCAGTCGTCGTCAGGAGTTTGACTTCCCGCCGGTGGAGAAAGATCGCGCGTTCGACTGTGTCGATGTGATGCGCACCATTGCCGAGAGCAAAGGTGTGTCGGTGGCGCAGATCGCGCTGGCGTGGCTGCTGCATCAGAAGGTGGTGAGCAGCGTAATCATTGGCGCCAAACGCGTTGACCAGCTGGACGACAATATCGCCGCGACCGCAATTCGCCTGAGCGACGATGAACTGCACCAGCTCGACGCCGTCAGCGCGCTGCCGCGGGAATACCCGGGCTGGATGCTGGAGCGTCAGGGCGAGTATCGCCGGAATCAGCTGAAGGGTTAACCTTCATTGCCGGATGGCGCTTCGCTTATCCGGCCTACAAAACCCGCGACAGTAGGCCGGATAAGCGAAGCGCCATCCGGCTTTTTTATTTCTATCCCGCTCACAAAAAACGATCCTTCCCTTTGATTGATTTTTCATCTTTAGCTATATGACTAGTCATGAAATTTAAATGACTAGTCATATAGGGAGAGACCATGAAGCAATCACTGCCAGCTAACTTTTTATGGGGTAACTCGGTGTCCAGCATGCAGACCGAGGGGGCGTGGAACGAGGGCGGAAAAGGGATGTCGGTATACGACATCCGCGAAGCCGGTGAAAACGCCTCGGACTGGAAAGTCGCCACCGACTCCTATCATCGCTACCAGGAAGATTTCGACCTGATGCAGGATCTGGGCATGAACTGCTACCGCTTCCAGATCTCCTGGAGCCGCGTCTGCCCGCAGGGCGATGGCGAATTCAACGAAGAGGGCATCGCGTTCTACGATCGTTTCATCAACGATCTTATCGCGCGCGGTATCGAGCCGATGGTCTGTCTGTATCACTTCGACATGCCGCTGGCGCTGGCCCAGGAGTACAACGGCTTTAACGACCGTCGGGTGCTGGACGCGTTTGTGCGCTATGGCAAAAAGATGATCGACTGCTACGGCGACCGCGTGAAGTACTGGCTGACCTTCAACGAGCAGAACATTTTCCACATGCCGGAAGCGTTCCGGGTGTCGGGCTACATGAAGGGCGAGCAAACCCTGCGTGAACTGTACGAAATTCAGCACCATACGATGGTGGCGCACATGGCGCTGACGGAGTATCTGCATCAGGCCAAACCGGGCCAGATGATGGGCGGCATGCTGGCGCATCAGTTGATCTACCCGGCGACCTGCAAACCGCGCGATATCTTCTGCGCCCAGCAGTACGACGAATTCCTCAACCAGAACCTGCTGCGCGTCTTTGCGGGGCAAGGCTACAGCCCGGCGGTGATGGCGGTGGTTGAGCAGCAAGGCTTCGGCGATATCTATCGCGCGGAAGATCTGGCTCTACTGGCGCGCACCAAAAACGACTTCATGGCGTTCAGCTACTACGCGAGTAAAACCCTCGACAGCGACCCGATCCCGGAAGGCACGCCGGTCAACTACTACCTGGCACACGGCGAGAAAAACAACCCGTTCCTGAAAGCCACCGAATGGAACTGGCAGATCGACCCGCTCGGTTTCCGCACCATCATCACCCGTTACTACAACGACTGGCGGATGCCGGTGTTCCCGATTGAAAACGGCATCGGGGTGATTGAGTCCTGGGACGGCGTCAATCCGGTCGAAGATGACTACCGCATCGACTATCACCGCAAGCATTTCGAGGCGATGAAAGCGGCGATCTTCGAAGACGGTGCGCAGGTGATCGGCTATCTCGGCTGGGGTTTGATCGACATTCTCAGCTCGCAGGGCGACATGCGTAAACGCTACGGCGTGGTGTACGTCAACCGCGAGAACCACGATCTTAAAGATATGAAACGCGTGCCGAAAAAGAGCTACGCGTGGTTAAAACAGGCTATTCATAGCAACGGAAGCGAGCTGTAAGTCGTACGCTGCCGGACCGGTTTTTGTGACTGATTGATGGGAAATATCCGCTATGTCTGATACAAAAATTACACCTGCGATGCAGTCGTTTGTCGACAGATTTGTTGAGTTCTCCGCGCGCCTGGCCAACCAGGTGCACTTACGCTCCCTGCGCGATGCCTTCGCCACGGTGATGCCGATCTTCATCCTTGCCGGTCTTGCGGTACTGGTGAATAACGTGGTGTTTCCGTGGGTGCTGGAGGGTGAAACCCTCGCCCAGTTCAAAGTGTGGGGCGAGGCGATTATTAACGGCACGCTGAACATCGCGGCGCTGTTGCTGGCCCCGATGATTGCCTGGTCGCTGGCGCGCAACAAAGATTTCGACAACCCGGTTTCGGCAGTGGTTATCGCCGTCAGTAGTTTTATCATTATGATGCCGATGCAGTTGCAATTAGTGCCCGTCGGCAGCCAGACTGCGGTGAACGTCACCCAGGTGCTGACGTTCGGCAATATTGGCTCGACGGGGATTTTTGCCGGGGTGCTGATCGGCCTGATTTCCACGGAAGTGTTTATCGCCATTTCGCGCCTCAAAGCATTGCACATTTCGCTCGGTGAGAACGTCCCGCCTGCGGTGAGTAAATCCTTTACGGCGCTGATCCCGACCATAATCACGCTTTCGCTCTTCGCCATCGTGGCGGCGCTGCTGGCGAACGTGCTGCACACGGATCTGATCCACCTGATCACCCATTTCATCCAGCAGCCGCTCCGACTGATTAACACCAGTCTGCCCGGCACCATTTTTATCTACAGCTTCGGGAATTTCCTGTTTACGCTCGGTATTCACCAGTCGGTGGTGAACAGTGTGATTCTGGAACCTTTCCTGTTAATCAACACCAATGAGAACATGCTGGCCTTCGCCAACGGTCAGCCGATCCCGCATATCATCAACAATATTTTTGTCCCGACCTTCGGGATGATTGGCGGGACGGGCAGCACCATTTCGCTGCTGATTGCCATCTTTATTTTCTCGCGTCAGAAATCGGCCAAACAGGTGGCGCGCCTGTCGCTGGCGCCGGGACTGTTTAACATCAACGAGCCGGTGATTTTCGGCCTGCCGATTGTCTTTAACCTGCCGCTGATGATCCCGTTTGTGTTACTTCCGGCGATCGGGATTTACTTCGCCTGGCTCTGTACCACGCTCGGGCTGATGTCGCGCTGCGTGGTGATGATCCCATGGACCACGCCGCCGATACTCAGCGCCTGGCTGGCGACGGCGGGGGACTGGCGGGCGGTGGTGGTTCAGTTGGCAATCATCGTATTTGGTGTATTCTTCTACCTGCCTTTCCTCAAGATTGCTGAGAGGGTGGCGTTGAAAAACAGTGTGATAGCGGATTAATCAAAAGGAAAAGGCATGGCGGCGAAGTACATCACCATCGCGCGGGAAATTAAGAAACGCATTATCAGCCAGCAGTATGCCGCCAATGAACCGCTGCCAGACCAGTTTGCGCTGGCGGCGGAGTTCAGCACCAGCCGGATGACCATCCAGCAGGCGATGCGCCAGCTGATCGTCGAAGGGCTGGTCTACACGCGTCAGGGGCAGGGGACCTTTATCCGTAAGAACTTCCTGCAGCTCTCCCAGTGGGATCTCTCCGGCAGCGACTACTTCGGTGCGACCAAAACCTGGGAACATCTCGGGACGGTGAGCAGCAAAGTCGTTCATTTCGAGCTGCGCTTCCCGAATGAGAAAGAGCAGTCGTCCCTGATGATTAATGCCGATACGCCGATCTATGATTTTATCCGCCTGCGTTCCCTCAACGGCGAGCCGATGTCGCTCGATTCCACGGTCATGCCGCTGAATCTGGTGCCGGGCTTGAACAAAACCCATCTCGAAAGCTCGGTGTTCCAGTATGTTCAGGAGACGCTGGGGCTGAAAATCATGGGGTCGTATCGCGTGGTGCGGGCGCTAAAACCTAACGCACTGGATATGCAGCATCTGGTCTGCGAACAAACCGACCCGGTGCTGGAGGTGGAGCAGGTGATCTATCTTGAGGATGGCACGCCACTGGAGTACGCGCACTGCCACTACCGCTACGACCACGGCGGCATCGTTATCGTGAATAACGGGTAATAAAAAAGCGGGCTGATGAGCCCGCTTTTTTGTTTGCGACAACTTAAATCAATTCAAACGTACCGGCATACCGGAACGGTTCTGCACTGCCTGATCTACAACGGTCGATTCAACATCGGCCTGGCCGGTGACCGCCTGAATGTTGCTCTTCAGGGTGATCGGCACGATCTCGTTGTTGTTGATCTGGTCTTCGCTGGTGGACAGCGGGTTATGAACTTCGATGTAGCGGCTGCCATCTGGCTCGGAGGTCGCTTTGACCGGCTCATTGATGAACTGGACGCGGGTACCGACCGGCACGTTCTCGAACAGGAACTTGATATCGTCGTTACGCAGACGCACACAGCCGTGGCTCACGCGCAGGCCGATACCGAAGTTGGCGTTGGTCCCGTGGATCGCATACAGACGACCGATGTACAGCGCGTACAGACCCATAGGGTTGTCCGGACCGGCTGGCACAACGGCTGGCAGCGGTTCACCGGCAGCGATGTACTCGGCGTGCATTTTGGCGGTTGGCGTCCAGGTTGGACCCGCTTTCTTACGCTCTACTTTGGTGGTCCAGTTCAGCGGGGTGTCTTTACCCAACTGACCGATACCAATCGGCAGAACGATGACGGTGTTGGTGCCTTTCGGGTAGTAATACAGACGCATTTCGGCGCTGTTGATCACGATACCTTCATGGACAGTGTCCGGCAGGATCAGCTGCTGAGGAATGTTCAGCACGGTCCCGGCTTTTGGCAGATACGGGTCAACGCCCGGGTTCGCTTCCAGCATGTTGGACAGGCCCAACTGGTATTCAGCGGCGTAATATTCCAGCGGCTGGGAGTTGCCTTCCGGAACAATAACCACCTGGTTTTGACCCACCAGACGGCTACCGTCTGTCGGCAGCGGATAAGTCACCGCAGAAGCGGTATTGCAAAAACCTACTACGGCTAACGCCGCCGCAAAAAGCGTTGATAATTTCATATTCATGTTATGCGAGGTATCTTTGCCACTCTGGCGATTAGTTGATGAGTCTGAATCATTGATGGGAGCGCATTATATGTGCATTCCCTCGCGCATGGAATTCAGATGTGTACGAAATCACATTTTTTTCGATTTTGTTAAAGTTTAGTGGTTCGTTGCAACACGGGATCTCATTTCGGAATTGTGGCATAATGCCGTGTTTATCACACTTTTTCGCAGGAATCTCCCCGTGTTAGTTACCAGCAACGTCACTATGCAGTTTGGCAGTAAGCCGCTGTTCGAAAACATTTCCGTCAAATTTGGCGGCGGCAACCGTTACGGCCTGATTGGTGCCAACGGTAGCGGAAAATCCACCTTTATGAAGATTCTCGGCGGCGATTTAGAGCCGACGCTCGGCAACGTGTCGCTCGATCCGAATGAGCGCCTCGGTAAGCTGCGTCAGGATCAGTTCGCCTTCGAAGAGTTTACCGTGCTCGACACCGTGATCATGGGACACGGGGAACTGTGGGAAGTGAAGCAAGAGCGTGACCGCATTTACGCGCTGGCTGAAATGAGCGAAGAGGACGGCTATAAAGTGGCTGACCTCGAAGTGCTGTACGGCGAAATGGACGGCTACTCTGCCGAATCCCGTGCCGGTGAGCTGCTGCTCGGCGTCGGTATTCCTGTTGAACAACACTACGGCCTGATGAGCGAAGTCGCGCCAGGCTGGAAGCTGCGTGTCCTTCTGGCGCAGGCCCTGTTCTCCAACCCGGACATTCTGCTGCTCGATGAACCGACGAACAACCTGGACATCGACACCATCCGCTGGCTGGAGCAGACCCTGAACGATCGCGACAGCACCATGATCATCATTTCGCACGACCGTCACTTCCTGAATATGGTCTGCACCCACATGGCCGATCTGGACTACGGCGAGCTGCGCGTTTATCCGGGCAACTACGACGAATACATGACCGCGGCCACTCAGGCGCGCGAACGTCTGCTGGCGGATAACGCCAAGAAAAAAGCGCAGATTGCTGACCTGCAATCCTTCGTTAGCCGCTTTAGCGCCAACGCCTCTAAATCTCGTCAGGCGACGTCTCGTGCCCGTCAGATTGATAAAATTAAGCTGGATGAAGTCAAAGCGTCCAGCCGTCAGAACCCGTTCATCCGCTTCGAGCAGGACAAGAAACTGTTCCGTAACGCGCTGGAAGTGGAAGCGCTGGCGAAAGGGTTTGATAACGGCCCGCTGTTCAAAAAATTCAACCTGCTGCTGGAAGTGGGCGAGAAGATTGCGGTACTGGGCGCGAACGGCGTGGGTAAATCAACCCTGCTGAAAACCCTGGTCGGCGAACTTCAGCCTGACCACGGTACCGTGAAGTGGTCTGAAAACGCCCAGCTCGGTTACTACGCGCAGGACCACGAATACGAGTTCGAAAACGATCTGACCGTCTTCGACTGGATGAGCCAGTGGAAGCAGGAAGGCGATGACGAGCAGGCCGTGCGCGGCATTCTGGGCCGTCTGCTGTTCAGCCAGGACGACATCAAGAAGCCAGCCAAAGTGCTGTCCGGTGGTGAAAAGGGCCGCATGCTGTTCGGTAAGCTGATGATGGAAAAACCAAACATCCTGATCATGGACGAACCGACCAACCACCTGGATATGGAATCGATCGAATCCCTGAACATGGCGCTGGAGATGTATCAGGGCACCCTGATCTTCGTCTCTCACGACCGTGAGTTTGTGAGCTCCCTGGCGACCCGCGTGATTGAGATTACGCCGGAGCGCATCGTGGACTTCACCGGGAATTACGAAGATTATCTGCGTAGCAAAGGTATTGACGGCTGATGTAAAAACGCCGGGTGGCGCTGACGCTTACCCGGCCTACAAGGTCAATGCAAAACGGCAACCCAAGGGTTGCCGTTTTTAATGGTTCTGAACCTGTAGGCCGGGTAAGGCGAAGCCGCCACCCGGCAATCAACGACTACAAAGCCCACTCACTCTGCTCGATACCGTTCACCAGCAACTTACGCTTCTCACCCACCGGCAACGACACCTTCAACGCTTTCCACGCCGGGCGATAATCCCCGCGCGTCGTCACGTTCAGATTGATTGTCGACCCTTCGCACACCATCTCCCACTCCAGCCACAGGGCATTGCCTTTCTGATAACCCCAGCTCTCGCCGTCGTCCTCAAACAGCATGCCTGACGTTGTCCCCACCCCTTTCACCGGGAACAGCTGTAGCTCGCGCGTATCATCTTTCGCGGCACTCACATGGGTAATGCGTTCGCTGAGCGGCAGACCCGCACCGGCGCGTACCAGCAGCGGCAGTTTTTCCAGCGGTGCGTCGCGGACGATCCACTGCCCGCCGGAGAACCACTCGTGAGTGTAAAAATCGTACCAGCCGGTTTCGTTATCCGGC
Organism: Lelliottia sp. JS-SCA-14; assembly: GCF_035593345.1. Lineage (NCBI taxonomy): Bacteria > Pseudomonadati > Pseudomonadota > Gammaproteobacteria > Enterobacterales > Enterobacteriaceae > Lelliottia > Lelliottia sp. JS-SCA-14. The sequence continues at coordinate 1,610,717 of NZ_CP141606.1, forward strand.
AGCCAGAGGCGGCGCTCGCGCTGACCTTGTTCGACGACACTGGCGACCAGCACATCGCGGCCGAGCAGGAAATCGTCGCACTCTTCGAAGGTTTGCGCGTCATGCTCGTGATCGAGGAAGGTCGGGCGCAGCATCGGCTCGTCATCCGCATGGGCCTGCCACAGCAGGGTGTAGAGATACGGCAGCAGACGATAGCGCAGCTCAATCGCGCCGCGAATGGCAGGCGTCACGCCCGGATACATCCACGGCTCGTTCACCGTATGATCGTCATTCCACGAGTGAATGGTGAAGCGCGGGTGCATTACGCCGTTTTGAACCCAGCGTACAAACAGCTCGGCGTCCGGTTTATCGCCGGAGAACCCACCGACATCGTGCCCGACGTTAAACAGCCCGGAGAGGCTCATGCCCAGCCCCATGCGGGTGTTGTAGCGCAGGGTATCCCAGTTGGTGCGGTTATCGCCGCTCCAGGTCTGGACGTAGCGCTGCATCCCGGCGCAGCCGGAGCGGGAGATCAGGTACGGACGTTTGTCCGGGGCAAAACGCTGCTGAGCCTCCATCGAGGCGCGCATCATCAGCAGCGGCATCACCGGACGAATATGCTTGATCGCAATCTCCTGACCAAAACCGTGGCAGCGCGCTTCCCCGTCCCAGACTTCGAACTCGTTGTTGTCGTTCCAGGTGGAGTCGATCCCCATCTCCAGCAGTTGGGTGGTTACGCCTTCCTGCCACCACTGAATGGTCTGCGGATGGGTAAAGTCGAGGTGCGATCCTTCGTCATCCCAGAAGCTGGAACGTTCTGGCGCATCCGTTTCTGAATCACGGATAAATAAGCCACGTTCTGCCACTTCGTTATAGCGTGGATGATCCTGCAGCAGGCACGGCTTGATGTTCGCCGCCAGCTTCAGCCCCGCGTCGTGGAACGCCTGGCTCATCACCTTTGGCTGCGGCACTTTGTCGTAGTTCCAGTTGAAGACGTAACGCTTGCCGTTGATCGAGGTATACCCGGACGACAGCTGGAAGGAATCGCACGGAATCGCGTGCTCTTCGCACAGGCGGATAAAGTTCATCAGCTGGTTCTGCGCGTCCGGCGCGTCGGTGTAGTGCATGGTCGAGCCGCTGTAGCCGAGGCTCCATTTCGGACCGAACAGGGTTTTCCCGGTCAGACGAACAAAGGCTTTGGTCACGTCCAGCACGCGTTTGCCGGTGAAGATGTAGTAATCGATATCGCCCGCTTCCGCCTGCCAGCGGCGATACGCCGTGTGGTAGTTGTCGATTTCGTTGCCCAGATCCAGCCAGCAGCTGCTCAGGTTGTCGTAAAACAGACCGTAGCTGATGTCGTCGCGGCGGGTGATGGTGAACGGAATATGCTTGTACAGCGGGTCGGTGCTGACCGCGTTATAGCCCATCGCGTCGAGGTTACGCATCTCGTAGCGTTTGCCGTTGCGCTGAAAATCGCCCGCTTTCTCGCCCAGACCGTAAAAACGCTCGTCCTTACGACGGCTGAGATAGTGCGCCGCGCCGTCGCCGTGGGCGTTTAGCAGGTAGGCGCTGGTCGGGCGATCGTGCGCCAGCTCCAGCCACTCACCTGCCTCGTTGCGGTAGTGCCACTCCAGCCACAGAGGCTGATGGACGGTAACGCGCAGCTGCTCGGTGGCGATCGTCAGGACGTCGTCCTGCTGGGTCAGCGTCCATGTCGGGCAGGTGAATCCGCTCAGATCGTCGCGCTGACGACCTTCCCACGGCACATCCTTATCCGGCGCGATGCTCCAGGTTTTATCCAGCGACAGCTCGCCTTTGCGTTTGATCAGCACGCGGAACAGATTCTGTTCCAGCACATACAGGCACAGACGGTGCTGATTATCGACCAACAGTTCCAGATGGTTCGCGGACTGTTCAAGAAGGGTCCAGTTTTTCAGGGTTTTCATATGCAATACATCCACTATCAGGCGCGCTTGGCGCGACGTTCAGCAATAAATGCCACCAGGAAAACAGCGCCAATCAGGTCAAAGAAACCCATGGCAATGAAGAGCGGGTTGAAGCCGATTTTGTCGGCGGTCACACCAATTAACAGAGAGAACAGGAAGCTCGCGATCCACGCCGCCGAGCCGCGCATACCGTTGACGGTGGCCATCTGGCCTTTGTCGAACGACTCCACCACCAGGGCGCTTAACATGCAGGAGATGATCTGATGGCCGAAACCGCCGATGGAAATCAGCACGATGGTGATGTAGGGGTCACGGGTGATGGCAACCGCCGCCAGGGAGATCATCAGGAAGGCACCGGTGACGGAGCTCGCCACGACGGAGTTCACGCGAGTACAGCCGAACCAGCGGGTGTAGAGGCGGGTGAGGTAGCCACTGACCACGCTGCCCAGATCGGCGGCGAGGAACGGCAGCCAGGCGAACATCGCAATCTGTTTCAGATCCATGCCGTGCTCTTTCGCCAGATACAGCGGCACCCAGAAGCTCAGCACCGCCCAGGCCGGTTCCGCCATAAAGGCCGGAATAGCGATCCCGTAGAAGCGTTTGTTTTTGGAGACGGTTTTCAGCGCGGTCAGGAACGGCATTCTGACGGCTGGCGGTTCGTTATCCTGCTTAATAAACGCCAGCTCGTCCTTGCCCAGATTCGGGTGCTGCTCCGGGTTGTGGTAGAAGGCCCACCACAGGATCACCCACAGCAGCGCCAGCACGCCGGTAAACATAAACGCGCCCTGCCAGCCGAAGGAGGCGTGAGCGAAGTAGATGATTGGTGGAGCCAGCATCGCCCCAATCGAGAAGCCGACGCCTGCCCAACCGGCAGCCACCGGACGCTCAGATTTCGGGAACCACTCGCCGATGGTTTTGGCGTTCGCCGGTGTCGCGGCGGCTTCCGATGCCCCCATGAAGAAGCGCAGAACCGCCAGATGCAGCCAGCTGCTGGCTCCGGCGTGGAAAATACACATCAGCGCCCAGATCCCGGCGCAGACCATAAAGCCAATCTTCAGGCCAATCACGTCAATCAGCCAGCCGCACAGGGGCTGGAACAGGGTATAGGCAATCTGGAATGCACCGACGATCCAAGAGTACTGCTCGGTGGTGATCCCCATGCTCTCTTTCAGCTCGGGCGCGAGGATACCTAACGAGTTACGGGTGATGTAGTTAACGGTGACGCCCAGTAAAAACAGCACCAGCACGTACCAGCGCAGATTCTTGATGACGCGGCGGGCTTTGCTTGCCACGACAGGGGTATTAATGTCCTGACTCATTTTTCTCTCCACAAGACGGACGGTAAGGGGATGAACGTATCGGGTGTCACACCGGTTTTTATGCCTTTGATAGTTATCTGTTTTATGACTTCAAGTTGCTATGCAACTAGTATGGAAGTGGTGTGACAAGTTCACCTTAAGGGAGAGAATGAGCGGGAAATAGTGGATTTTGTGCAAGCTTTCTCATAACTGCGCGGTTTATTTTGGCATGATGCCGTTAAAGCCTGCTGTTACCGCAATCTCACGCTATGAAAATTTTTTCATTTGGCAAATGGAGCGAGATCACAAAATGGATAAAAGACTTAAAATCGCCGAAATCGCCGCCCGGACGCAGCTTTCCATCAGCACTGTTTCCCGCGTGCTGGCCGGGAAGTCGAACACCAGTGAAAAGGCGCGCATCAAAGTGCTGGCCTGCGCGCGCGAGCTGGGGGTGATGGACGGCATGGCCGCCGGGCGCTTGCTGCTCAACAGTCTGGTGGTCTTCGCTCCGCAGCGCGCGTTTGACGAGCGGTCCGACATCTTTTACTACCGCGTGATCCAGAGCGTGAGCAAAGGGCTGGCCTCCCATGAAGTCCGGCTACGCTACTGCGCGCTGGAGGAGAACGACAGCGACGCGCAGCTGTTTCTCGCGCGCATGAACGAGCCCGACACCCAGGCGGCGATTTTGCTCGGCATTGACGACCCGCATATTCACGATCTGGCCGTCGATATCGGCAAGCCCTGCATGCTGATTAACTGCCGGGACCAGCGGATGCGCCTGCCCGCCGTGGCACCCGATCACCGCGCGATTGGCGAACGGGCGGCTGAGTATCTGTTCGAGATGGGCCATCGCGAGGTAATGAACGTTCTGTGCCTGCGTCGCTACACCATGGAGCTGCGTCTGGCGGGCATTCGCGATGCGTGGCGCGGGCATAATCTCAAATTCAACGACAAGCGCGACCTGCTGGTGGTGCCGAGTTTCAGCGCCAAAGAGACCGAGCAGCAGGTGAGCGAATGGCTGAGCCAGATGGCGGAAAAAACGCTGCCGACGGCCTTTTTAGTCGGCGGGGATTTCATGGCTGAGGGCACGATTCGCGCCCTGCAAAAGCACGGCCTGCGCGTCCCGCAGGATGTCTCGGTAATGAGCATCGACGGCTTTAATCTGGCCGCGATTCAGGATGTGCCTTTGACGGCGGTGCATGTCCCGCGCGACGAACTGGGAACCGAAGCGGTGCATATGCTCCAGCAAAGGCTGATGCGCCCGGACGCGCCGGTCGGGACGCTGTTGCTGAACGGCACGCTGGCAGTGCGGGAGTCGGTACGGCGGATACGTCAGGGAAAACGACGCACCGCCGTGGAGCGGGAAGGGCTGTACGACGCTTAGGCCATGCCCAGCGCGCGTTTCCCGTGGATATTAAGATCGTTCAGGGTGAAGCGGTCCTGCCAGGTTTTCTCATAATCTTCGCGCGGGAAATCGCCCGGTGACGCCCCGGTTTCCAGCGCCGCTTTCACTTTCTGCGCGTAGGCGAGGTTTTTCTCGCACATCGGCGCGGCAGGGATGTACATCACGTTGCCCCAGCCCTGCTGATTCTCCACCGGCGCGACCGAGTGGATCACGTCGCAGTGCCACCACACGGAATCGCCCGCCTCCAGCGCCGGAATGCTGGTCAGAGCTTCGATAAGCAGCGGATGCCACTTCTCGGAGACCGGCAGCACGCGGCCTGGGGCAACGCCGCAGAGTTCATCTTCCGGTACATCATCCAGCAGCGGACGCAGCAGAATGTAGGCCATCGCCTCCGGGATCGGCACCACGTGCAGCAGACCCTGATTCGGGATCATATCCGACAGCGCGGTCCAGCCCTGGAAGGTACGGAACACCGAGCATTTGGTGGTGTTATCCACGGTGTACTCTTCCACTTCGGTACGGTGCGCCGCATTCCACGGATCGTACTGATCGACATTCCCGTCAAACACGCGGGCAAACACCTGCTGATAGGCGGGGAGCAGCCAGCGTTCCAGCGCGCCGGAGTCCGTATGCGCGCCCAGTCCTTTCGAGGTGGTGCCCGGCGGGCGGCGGCGGATGCGATCCGGGTAGATCACGCTGACGTCCGGGTTGAACCACTGTTTGCCGTTGCTCTCGAATGTCCATAAACGGTTCAGGAACGATTGCACCTGCGCCATCTCTTCACTCTGACGCGCCTGCATCTGCGCCTGCGACCAGTAGATCGGGAAAATCTCCGGGCGTGACGCGGTTAAGGTGCCAAAGAAGTTATCCCCCGGCCCTTTGTACACCTCGTCAAACTGGTTGAGATCGAGATAGTCGAGCATCGAGTTATCCCACGCCAGCGCCTGCTCGCGCGGGAAATGACCTTTGATCACCGCGCAGCCACGGCGTTTCACCGCCTCGCGCTGCGCTGCCGTGATCTTCCCGTTCTTCACATCTTCAAACGGAATCACCGGCCAAACGCTTTCACCCTTGCTTTTCAGGGCGTTGATTTCCGCCACGCGGGTGGCAATTTTATCGCTGAGCTTATCAAAAACGCCCTGAACGTCACCGATTTGGGCACGTAACTCGCGTTTTAACTGTCGAATGGCGGCTTTGTGGTCCGCAGGCAAAATTTCACTGGAGAAGGTCATAACTGCCTCGCTGTCTTTCATTCGAAAGTAAAAGTATCTACAAGTGATACTTTAAGTTAAAAATAAGTTAATGCAAGTTTAAAAACTTGACGGGCAGCACAGGATGAAAAAAAGAGTGAGGTGCCGGAGCGTCGCCCCGGCAGGGGAGGGATCAGAGGTTAAAACGGGGCGGTATTGTCGAGCACGGCCTGAATGACGTTCAGCGCGCCCTGATGGTTATTGTCATCGGTGCTGAATTTGCTGATGGTTTTGATGCTTTCCGCCGCATTGCCCATGGCAAACGAGTATTTCACCAGCTTGAGCATCTCCGCGTCGTTGTCGCTGTCACCAATCGCCACGCACTCCTGGGGAGAGACATTCCAGCGTTTCAGCAGGCGGCTGATGCCGTTGGCTTTGTGCAGGCCAGGAATGATCAAATCAACAAAGCCAAAGCCGCTGGTGACGGGTTTCATGATGCCGTCTAACGAGACGTGCAGTTTGTCGATGAGGTCAGGAATATCGCTGTCCGGCAGGTTCAGGGAGAACTTAAACAGCACGTCGTCGATCTCCTGATAGTCGCTGATGCGCTGTAAGCGATGGTAGTGTTTGGACATCAGCGCCACGAATTCGTCCGGTGCGTTTTTGCTGACGTAGGCGCTCTCCAGCCCGCAGGCGACGAAGTTGAGCTGTTTGTCTTTCAGTAATTCGCCGATCACGATCTGTGATTCGTGACGCGTCAGTTCGCCGTGGAAAATTTGCTCGCCGTGATCGAAGACCAGGGCGCCGTTTTCCGCCACGAAGGAGATCTGTTCTTTCAGTTCCGGGAAGAAGGAGATGAGCTGGTAATACTGATTCCCGCTGGCGACCACGAACTCGATGTCGCGGGCCTGAAGCTGCTGAAATTGCGCCAAAAAGCGGTCACGATCGTACTGCTTGGCGTCATCAAGGAAAGTTCCGTCCATATCGGTGACGATAACTTTTACGGTCATACATTGCTCTCCAGAATATTACTGCGACCAGCAACATTCTAATAACAATGTGACCCGAACCACAAATTTATTTCATTCGAAAGCAAAAGCAAACAGCAACCCAAAGGTTGCTGTTTTAGTGTTTGCACCCTCTCCCCGTGGGAGAGGGCCGGGGTGAGGGCATCAGACCGCACGAACCCGCATCAGCGCGCGCATTTCCCCCTCACCCTAACCCTCTCCCTCAAGGGAGAGGGGACCGTCCGGTGGAAATTAAAGCGTATGCTCAGTCCGGGCGATAATATCGTCCTGGGCATCCGGCGACAGGGCGGTGAAGAACGCGGAGTAGCCCGCGACGCGCACCACCAGGTCACGATACTGGTCAGGATGTTTCTTCGCTTCCAGCAGCGTCTCGCGCGACACGATGTTGTACTGAATGTGCCAGCCTTTATGCACCTCGAAGAAGGTGCGCAGGAGTACCATCAGCTTCTGGCGGTCCGAATCGTTTTCCAGCGTCGCCGGGTTCAGCTTCTGGTTCAGCAGCACGCCGCCGAGAATCGCCTCCGTTGGCAGCTTGCCGACGGAACCAATCACCGCCGTTGGGCCGAGATGGTCGGTACCGGAAGCCGGGCTCGCGCCTTCCGCCAGCGGCGTATGGGCTTTACGACCGTCCGGTGTCGCCATCGTTGCTGCGCCAAACGGCACGTTCGCGGAGATAGACGAGGTACCCGCGTAGTAGTTCCCGCCAATCGGACCGCGACCGTAGCGCGGGTTGTGATACTGCTTCAGCTCTTCGATATAAGTTTCATAAGCACGAGTAAGCAGGAGATCCACGCTGTCATCGTCGTTGCCGTACTTCGGCGCGCCGTTGATCAAACGCTGGCGCAGCTGTTCGTGCGTCAGACCGTCGTAGTCCTCTGCCAGCGCCTTCGCCAGCTGCTGCTGACCGATAGTGCCCTGTTCGAACACCAGCTTTTTCACCGCCGCCAGGCTGTTGCCGAGGTTGGCGATACCGACCTGCAAACCGGACACCCAGTCATATTTCGCGCCACCTTCTTTGATGCTTTTCGCGCGTTCGATGCAGTCATCCACCAGCGCCGAGCAGAGAATATCGTGGACGTTCTCCTCCAGCATGGTATCGACCACGTACTCAATTTCGATCGATTTGCGGGTGTAGTAGCGGATCTGGTTATCCCAGGCGGCCATCACCTCGTCGAAGTTGTCGAAGTTACCCGCCGACAGCGCTTTGTCCTGCGGCAGGAACACCTTGCCGCTGGTGGCGTCGCGGCCACCTTCCATCGCCGCCAGCATCACGCGGGCGAAGTTGATAAAGCTCATGCCGGTGCAGCGATAGCCCCACTTGCCGCCGACGGCGGTTTCGATGCAGCCGATCGCCGCGTAATCGTAAGCGTCCTCTTTTTCGACGCCGAGTTTGATGAACTCAGAGATAACAATTTCGTCGTTGTTAAACGCTGGCATGCCGAAGCCGCAGCGGATCACCTGCACGCAGGCGTCGAGGAAATCGTTGCTCATCCCCGCGTGATAACGCACGCTGAGGTTTGGCTGGGTGGAGCGCAGACGACCGCAGGATTCCAGAATCGCGTAGGAGAGCGGGTTGACCGCATCCATCGGCTCGCCGTTCACCAGTTTCTGCCCGCCAATGGTGACGTTCTGATACAGCGGGCTGCCCGCCGACGCTTTCGAGTGCGAGCCGGAGCGGATCTTGTTCACTTCCAGCAGTTTCAGCCAGCAGCTGTGCAGCAGTTCAATCGCCTGTTCACGTCCCAGCGTGTTATTCAACTCCACGTCGCGGCGGTAGAACGGATAGAGATACTGGTCCATACGCGCAAACGAAACCGAGTGACCGTTGGATTCAATTTGCAGGATCAGCTGGATGAAATAGCACAGCTGCAGCGCCTGCCAGAAAGTTTTTGGCGGCTCGTGGGCAATCACGTCGCAGTTTTCCGCCATCGCCAGCAGCTCGTCGCGGCGGCTTTCGCGGATCTCATTGCTCGCCATTTCACGCGCCAGGGCGGCAAAGCGCTGGATGTGCAGGGTGACCGCTTCCAGCACGATATCAATGGCTTTCAGGAACTGATCGCCGTGCAAGTCTTCCAGCACGGTCAGGTTGATGCGGGTCCGGCGCTCTGCCACTTTGGCGCGCATCCCGTCGAGGCCCTTTTCCAGCAGCAGCGGGAAGTTCACCGCCAGGTGCGCATCGCCGGAGGTCATGTTGCCTTCGGCTTTAATGATGCCGGTTTCCAGCAGCCCTTTTTGCTCGTCGGTAAACATGCCGTAGCAGCGATCCTGAACCGTCTGGCCGCGCCACCACGGGCAGACGTCGTGCAGCACGCGCTTGTTCTCTTCGCTCACCGCGAAGCCTGCGCCCGGACGGTCGGCCAGATCGTCGATCTCTTTTTCAATCCACGAGACGGTGTACTCCGGGAAGATCGGCGCGGCGCGCACAACGCTGGCCTGGTTGCCAATAATCAGTTCGTCGTGTTTGATCCAGATGGTGCGTTTGGCCAGATGATGGGCCAGCGCCAGCGCGCGACGCACCGGGATCGGTTTGTCCATGTGCTGCTGGTACATTTCGGTGTAGTGCTGCGCGCGCTCGGTACAGACCGGCGGTTTGACGATATGCACCAGAGCGGTTTTGTGCGCCTTAATGCGGTCTGTCAGGGTGTTCAGATTCAGCTGTGTCATAACATTATCCTCGTAAGGTCGCCGTTAACCCATTCTGGGCCGCAAACTGTTGGGCAAAATCCAGTAACTCAGGGTTATCGAGCGGTTTGTCAGGGGCAGAGTAGGGAAGGCCGAGCAGGGTGTATTTGTTCATGCCAAGGGTGTGGTACGGCAAAAAGTGGATATCGCGGACGTTCAGTTCGTCGGCGGCGAAACGGGTGATGGCTTTAATCGAGGCTTCGTCGGCGTTAAAACCCTGAATCAGCGGGACGCGGATGGTCAGCTCTTTTCCGGCAGCGGCCAGGCGCTTTAAGTTCTCCAGCACCCGCTTTGCCGAGCCGTCGGTCCACTGTTTAAAGACCTCGGCATCGACGTGTTTCAGGTCCGCGAGGAACAGATCGACATAGGGCAAAGCCGGTTCGATGTAATGCCATGGCACGTGCAGGCAGGTTTCGACCGCCGTATGAATCCCTTGTTCGTGGCTGGCTTTAAACAGCGAATGGGCCAGGCCCGGGCTAATAAAGGGTTCGCCGCCGGAGAGAGTGATCCCGCCGCCGCTGCGATCGTAAAAAGGCTTGTCGCGCAGGACGGTGGCCATAATGTCGGCCACCTGTTTTTCTTCGCCGCAGACCGTCAGCGCCTGGGTCGGGCAGCATTCGGTGAGGGCGTCGAGATGGGTTTCGTTGAGTTTTTCGCGATGGATGATCAGTCCGTTCAGCGCGCGGTCGATAATCCCCGGTGCGGCCTGCTGGCACAGGTCGCAGCCTTCGAGGCACAGACGCGCATCAAACAGCACATCCCGCGTGCGGGAGCGGCTCTCCGGGTTCTGACACCAGCGGCAGCCGAGGGAGCAGCCCTTCAGGAACACCACGGTACGAATACCTGGGCCGTCGTGGGTGGAGTAACGCTGAATATTGAAGATCATATTTTCGCCTCTTGTTGCGTATGAATATTAAATAACTTTCGAATGAAAGTTATTTTGATGTGCGTCAACTCTGAGGAAGGTTTTTACGTGGTAGTGTTACGGCAGGTTAATTTTGAGGGTGACATCATGGAATTCTATCTCGACACATCTGACGTAGCCGCAGTCAAAAAACTGGCACGCATTTTCCCGTTAGCGGGCGTAACGACCAACCCAAGCATCGTCGCCACCGGTAAAAAGCCGCTGGACGTGTTGCTGCCAGAGCTGCATGACGCCCTCGGCGGAAAAGGGCGTCTGTTCGCGCAGGTAATGGCGACCACCGCAGAAGGCATGGTGGAAGACGCCCGTAAGCTGCGCGCCATCATTAACGATCTGGTGGTGAAAGTGCCGGTCACGGCGGAAGGGCTGGCGGCGATCAAAATGTTGAAAGCGGAAGGGATTCCGACGCTGGGGACGGCGGTGTACAGCGCGGCGCAGGGGATGTTGTCGGCGTTAGCGGGGGCAGATTATGTCGCGCCGTACGTCAATCGCCTGGATGCGCAGGGCGGAGATGGAATTCAGACCGTGGTGGAACTTCAGCAGCTGTTAACGCTGCACGCCCCGCACGCCAAAGTGCTGGCCGCGAGCTTCAAAACCCCGCGTCAGGCGCTGGACTGTATGCTGGCGGGTTGCGAGTCGATCACCCTGCCGCTGGACGTGGCGCAGCAGTTAATTACCTCTCCGGCAGTGGATGCGGCGGTAGTGAAGTTTGAGCAGGACTGGCAGAGTGCGTTTGGACGGACGTCAATCTAACTTCATTGCCGGATGGCGCTAACGCTTATCCGGCCTACGAGGTAAATGCAAAACGGCAACATCGTTGCCGTTTTTAATGTTTTCTCCCTCTCCCCGTGGGAGAGGGCTGGGGTGAGGGCACCAGACCGCACAGCACAGGTTTTACCCTCCGCACACCTCGCACCCCGAATTGCGCATCAACTTCATCTCCCGAAACTGGCAGGTCATCGCGTCGTACATCACGATTTTCCCGGCGGCCGGCGTGCCGTAATGCGTCAGTTTTGTAGGCCGGGTAAGGCGAAGCCGCCACCCGGCTTTTTTATGAATGACACACCTCGCACCCTGAATTGCGTATCAACTTCATCTCCCGAAACTGGCAGGTCATCGCGTCGTACATCACGATTTTCCCGGCGGCCGGTGTGCCGTAATGCGTCAGCACTTTAATCGCCTCCATCGCCTGCAATGAACCAATCACCCCTACCAGCGGCGCCATCACGCCCGCTTCGACGCAGGTGAGGGCATTCTCGCCGAACAAGCGGCTTAAACAGCGATAGCACGGCTCGCCGTCCGCATAGGTAAAGACAGAGATCTGCCCTTCCATGCGAATCGCCGCTCCGGAAATCAGCGGAGTTTTATGGGCAAAACAGCCCGCGTTGAGCTGGTTGCGCACGGTCACGTTGTCGGTGCAGTCGAGCACGATATGGTGCTGCGCGATTTGCGCGGACAGCGCCGCCTCGTCGAGCATCCCGTCGATAAGGGTAAAGTGAACATTCGGGTTAATGCGCGCCAGCGCGTCGCGCGCCGAGACCACTTTCGGCTGGCCGATGGTCGCGTCGCTGTGCAGCGTCTGGCGCTGTAAGTTCGACACCGACACGGTATCAAAATCCAGCAGCGTCATATTGCCGACGCCCGCCGCTGCCAGGTATTGCGCCGCCGCGCAGCCTAAACCACCCAGTCCGACGACCAGCACGTGCGCCGCTTTCAGCGCCTCCTGCCCGTCGAAATCAAACCCGCGCAGGACGATCTGCCGGTTATAGCGCAGCATCTCCTGGTCGCTCAGCTCCACCGTCATCTTAGCCTCCGAACAGATGGTTAAAGGCTTCAACCTCAACCCACTCACCGGCTTCTACATTCCCGCGCTCACGCTCCAGGACGATGAAACAGTTGCCCTGGCTGAACGAGCTAAAGATGTGCGAACCCTGATGCCCGGTGGTGCTCACTTCCAGCTCGCCGTCGGCGTTAAGCGCCAGAATGCCGCGCTGGAAATCCAGACGCCCTGGCGATTTCTTGAGTCGCGTAGCAGCGCGCACCCGCTGACGCACCGGCAGGCCCGACGCTTTATCACCGGAGAGTTTCGCCAGCAGCGGCTGCACCAGCTGATAAAAAGTCAAAGCCGCCGAGACCGGATTGCCCGGCAGGCCGCAGAACCAGCTGTGCTCCAGTTTGCCAAAGGCAAAAGGTTTGCCCGGTTTGATCGCCAGCTTCCAGAAGCCGATTTCGCCCAGCTCGTCGAGAATGGTTTTGGTGTAGTCCGCCTCGCCGACGGAGACGCCGCCGGAGCTGACCACCACGTCGGCGGATTTGTCCGCTTCGATAAAGGCCGCGCGCAGTTTTTCTGGATCGTCCGGGATAATGCCAAGGTTAATCACCTCGCAGCCCAGCTGCTCCAGCATCAGATGCACGGCCAGACGGTTCGTGTCGTAGATTTGCCCTGCCTGCAACGCCTCGCCCGGCAGCTGCAGTTCATCCCCGGTGGAGAAGACCGCGACGCGCACTTTGCGCACCACGTCGATATCAGGAATGCCGAGCGATGCCAGCACCGGCAGCTCCGCCACTGTCAGTTTCGTACCGGCGGCGAAGACCGTCGCGCCCTGGGCGATATCTTCTCCGGCGCGGCGGATGTTCTGGTTTGCTTTGACGCTGGCGGTAAAGCGGACGCCTGCGTCGGTCTGTTCGGTCTCTTCCTGCATCACCACCGCGTCGCATCCGTCAGGCACCGGCGCACCGGTCATGATGCGAATGCACGAACCCTGCGGCCACTCGCCAGCGAAAGGCTGACCGGCGAAGGCTTTCCCGGCAACCGGTAAAGCATTTCCCGCCTGAATATCCGCCAGGCGCACCGCGTAACCGTCCATCGCCGAGTTATCAAACCCCGGCACGTTCAGCGGAGAGACCACGTCGCGCGCCAGAACGCGCCCAAAGCCGCGCAGCAAAGGTAGCGTTTCGTGCTCTCTCAGCGGGGTGATTCGGTCGAGCATCTGTGCGAGTGCCGTTTCAAGCGGCATCAGTCCGGCGGTAAAATCCATGGGTTACTCCTGCGGGTGAGCTACGAAAGCGGGCATTATGACAGAAAAGTGCCTCTAACTGTATGACACGGAGGGTGTAGTCTTTACATCACCTCTGCGTCTTTCTATATTCAAAATTCATCTGAAAGATCTGACCACGATAATGATATTTATAGGAAAAGCAGCGCCTTTACGCTGACAGGTGATGAAATGGGTAATGCGGTAATCGCAATTCACGGCGGCGCAGGGGCGATTACCCGGGCGAAGCTGAGTCCGGAGCAGGAAATTCGCTATGTCGATGCGCTTTCTGCCATTGTCGAAGCGGGCCAGCGGATGCTGGAGGCGGGCGAGAGCGCGCTGGATGTCGTCACCGAGGCGGTACGTTTGCTGGAAGAGTGCCCGCTGTTTAACGCGGGTGTTGGTTCGGTCTTTACCCGCGACGAAACCCACGAGCTGGACGCCTGCGTGATGGACGGCAACAGCCTGAAAGCGGGCGCGGTGGCGGGTGTCAGCCATCTGCGCAACCCGATTCTGGCGGCGCGTCTGGTGATGGAGCAAAGCCCGCACGTCCTGATGACGGGTCCAGGCGCGGAGCAGTTTGCCGCGGAGCATGGCATGGAATTAGTCCCTGCACAGATCTTCTCGACGCCCGAGCGTTATCAGCAATTATTGGAAGCGCGCGACGCGGGGATCACCCAGCTCGATCACGCGGCACCGCTGGATGAAAGCACCAAAATGGGCACCGTCGGCGCGGTGGCGCTGGACAAAGAGGGCAACCTCGCGGCAGCCACCTCGACCGGCGGTATGACCAACAAATTACCGGGTCGGGTAGGGGACAGCCCTCTGCCGGGCGCGGGATGCTATGCCAATAACGCCAGCGTGGCGGTCTCCTGTACCGGCACCGGCGAAGTCTTTATCCGCACGCTCGCCGCGTATGACATCGCCGCATTGATGGATTACGGCAACTTAAGCCTCGCCGAGGCCTGCGAGCGCGTGGTGATGGAAAAACTCCCGGCGCTCGGCGGCAGCGGCGGGCTGATTGCCGTCGATCGCGAGGGCAACGTTGCCTTGCCGTTTAACAGTGAAGGGATGTATCGCGCCTGGGGTTATGCCGGCGATGCGCCATCGACGGGAATTTATCGTGAATAAGGGGTTTATGCGTGCCGCACAGTAACGAACTGGACAGCCGGGAAGTTCTGGCCGTCCACAACCTGAACATCGCGTTTCAGGAAGAGCGGCGGCCTGTCCCGGCGGTAAAACAGCTTTCGTTCTCTCTCAAGCGAGGCGAAACGCTGGCGATTGTCGGTGAGTCCGGCTCCGGGAAATCCGTCACCGCTCTGTCGCTGATGCGTCTGCTGGAACAGGCGGGCGGGATCATCGACTGCGACAGCCTGCTGTTGCGCCGTCGCAACCGGCAGGTGATCGATCTTACCGAACTGAGTCAGTCGCAAATGCAGAGCGTGCGCGGCGCGGACATGGCGATGATTTTCCAGGAGCCGATGACTTCGCTCAATCCGGTGTTTCCGGTGGGCGAGCAGATCGCCGAATCTATTCGGTTGCATCAGGGGCTCAACCGCGAGCAGGCGCTGGCGGAAGCCAAACGCATGCTGGAGCTGGTGCGCATTCCTGAAGCCCAGACCATCCTCGGGCGCTATCCGCATCAACTTTCGGGCGGGATGCGCCAGCGGGTGATGATCGCCATGGCGCTGTCGTGCCGTCCGGCGGTGCTGATTGCCGACGAACCGACCACCGCGCTGGATGTGACCATCCAGGCGCAGATCCTCCAGCTCATCAAAGTCCTGCAGCAGGAGATGGAGATGGGGGTGATTTTTATCACCCACGATATGGGCGTGGTCGCCGATATCGCCGACCGGGTGCTGGTGATGTATCAGGGTGAAGCCGTTGAAACCGGCAGCGTGGAGCAGATTTTCCACGCCCCGGAACACCCTTACACCAAAGCGCTGCTGGCGGCGGTTCCGCGATTAGGTGCGATGAACGGCACCGATTTGCCGCGCCGTTTCCCGCTGATTTCGCCAGGCGTGGCGCAAAGTGCGGAAACCGAACAAGACACAGTGGTACCGGGCGAGCCGATTCTTAAGGTGCGCGATCTGGTCACCCGATTCCCGCTGCGCGGCGGGCTGCTTAATCGCGTGAAGCGCGAAGTGCATGCCGTTGAACACGTCAGTTTTGATCTCTGGCCGGGCGAAACCCTGGCGCTGGTGGGCGAATCCGGCTGCGGAAAATCGACCACCGGACGGGCGCTGCTCAGACTGGTGGAGTCCCAGGAGGGGAGCATTACCTTTAACGGCGAGCGCATCGACACCTTGCCCGCCAGTAAATTGCAGCCCCTGCGCCGGGATATTCAGTTTATCTTCCAGGATCCGTATGCGTCCCTCGATCCGCGCCAGACGGTCGGTTACTCGATCATGGAGCCGCTGCGGGTGCATGGCCTGCTGAAAGGCGAAGAGGGGCAGCGGCGCGTCGCCTGGCTACTGGAACGCGTGGGGTTGAAGCCGGAACATGCCTGGCGTTATCCGCACGAGTTTTCCGGCGGTCAGCGCCAGCGTATCTGCATTGCCCGCGCGTTGGCGCTGAATCCCAAGGTGGTGATTGCCGACGAATCCGTCTCGGCGCTGGATGTCTCCATCCGCGCGCAAATCATCAACTTATTGCTCGATCTTCAGCGCGAGCTGGGCATCGCGTTTTTGTTTATCTCCCACGACATGGCGGTGGTCGAGCGCATCAGCCATCGCGTGGCGGTGATGTACATGGGGCAGATCGTCGAGATTGGCCCACGCCGCGCGGTGTTTGAAAACCCGCAGCATCCTTATACCCGCAAGCTGATGGCCGCCGTTCCGGTGGCCGATCCGGCGCATCGCCACGGCCAGCGCGTGCTGTTGCAGGATGAGATGCCGGGCAATATCCGTAAACGCGGCGAAGCGACGGAGCGTGTGGTTCTGCGCGAAGTCGGCCCCGGTCATTTTGTGGCCCCGCCGCATCAACACAATGCATTTTCACGCTTATAGCCTTTGACAGACAGGGAACAACAGGAGAATACAATGACAAAATTTGTTGCTCGTTCATGGCTGTTAGCCGCGAGCGTGACGGCCGCGCTGGCTGCAACGCCCGCGTTTGCGGCCAAAGATGTGGTGGTCGCCGTGGCGTCCAACTTCACCACGCTGGATCCGTATGACGCCAACGACACGCTGTCGCAGGCGGTGGCAAAATCTTTCTATCAGGGGCTATTCGGCCTTGATAAAGAGATGAAGCTGAAAAACGTGCTGGCCGAGAGCTATACCGTCTCCGATGACGGCCTGGTCTACACCATCAAACTGCGCAGCGGCGTCAAGTTCCAGGACGGGACCGATTTCAACGCCGAGGCGGTGAAGGTGAACCTCGATCGCGCGAGCGATAAAGAAAACAGCCTCAAGCGCTATAACCTGTATAAAAACATCGCCAGCACCGAAGCGGTCGATCCGACCACGGTGAAAATCACCCTGAAAGAGCCGTTCTCGGCGTTTATCAATATCCTGGCGCACCCGGCGACGGCGATGATCTCCCCGGAAGCGCTGAAAAAATACGGCAAAGAGATTGGCTTCCACCCGGTCGGCACCGGGCCGTACGAGCTGGTGACCTGGAATCAAACCGATTTTGTGAAGGTGAAGAAATTCGCCGGGTACTGGCAGAAAGGGCTGCCGAAGCTGGACACCATCACCTGGCGTCCGGTGGTCGATAACAACTCCCGCGCGGCGATGCTGCAAACCGGCGAAGCGCAGTTTGCCTTCCCGATCCCTTACGAGCAGGCCGCGATTCTGGAAAAAAACAGCAAGCTGGAGCTGGTCGCCAGCCCGTCGATCATGCAGCGCTACATCAGCATGAACGTCACGCAAAAGCCGTTTGATAACCCAAAAGTGCGTGAGGCGATCAACTACGCTATTAACCGTCAGGCGCTGGTGAAGGTGGCTTTTGCGGGTTACGCCACCCCGGCGACGGGTATCGTCCCGCCGTCAATTGCCTACGCCCAGACCTACAAGCCGTGGCCTTACGATCCGGCGAAAGCGCGCGAATTGCTGAAAGAGGCGGGCTTCCCGAACGGCTTTAGCACCACGCTCTGGTCTTCGCACAATCACAGCACTGCGCAGAAAGTGCTGCAGTTCACCCAGCAGCAGCTGGCGCAGGTGGGCATCAAAGTGCAACTGACGGCGATGGACGCCGGCCAGCGCGCCGCCGAAGTCGAAGGCAAAGGGCAGAAAGAGAGCGGCGTGAGAATGTTCTACACCGGCTGGACCGCCTCGACGGGTGAAGCGGACTGGGCGCTGTCGCCGCTGTTTGCCTCGCAGAACTGGCCGCCGACGCAGTTCAACACCGCGTTCTACAGCAATCCGCAGGTGGACAAAGATCTGACGGACGCCCTCAAAACCACCAAAACCGACGAGAAAGAGCGTCTGTACAAGGATGCGCAGGATACCCTGTGGAAAGAGTCGCCGTGGGTACCGCTGGTGGTTGAAAAACTGGTCTCTGCCCATAACAAGGCGCTGACCGGGTTCTACATCATGCCGGATACGGGCTTCAGCTTCGATGACGCGGATTTGAAATAACAGAACTCATTCCCGCGGGCGATGGCCTGCGGGATAAGAGGGAAAGGCATGCTGAATTATGTTTTTAAACGCCTGCTGGGCTTAATCCCCACGCTGCTGATTGTGGCGGTGCTGGTGTTTTTGTTTGTCCATATGCTCCCCGGCGATCCGGCGCGGCTCATCGCCGGGCCGGAGGCGGATTCGACGGTCATTGAGATGGTGCGCAAGCAGCTGGGTCTCGACAGGCCGCTGTATGTGCAGTTCTGGCACTACATCACCAACGTGTTGCAGGGCGATTTCGGTACGTCGATGGTGTCGCGCCGTCCGGTCTCCGAGGAGATTGCCAGCCGCTTTATGCCGACCTTCTGGCTGACGATTGCCAGTATGTGCTGGGCAATGATCTTCGGGCTGGCGGCAGGGATCATCGCCGCCGTCTGGCGCAATCGCTGGCCGGATAAGCTCGGCATGGCGCTGGCCGTCACCGGGATTTCGTTCCCGGCCTTTGCACTGGGGATGCTGCTGATGCAGATTTTCTCCGTCGAACTGGGCTGGCTGCCGACGGTGGGGGCGGATACCTGGAAGCACTACATTCTGCCGTCGCTGACCTTAGGCGCGGCGGTGGCTGCAGTAATGGCGCGCTTTACCCGCGCGTCGTTCGTCGATGTGCTGAGTGAAGACTACATGCGCACCGCGCGAGCCAAAGGGGTGAGCGAGAAGTGGGTGATCCTCAAACACGGCCTGCGCAACTCGATGATTCCGGTCGTGACGATGATGGGCCTGCAGTTTGGCTTTTTGCTCGGCGGCTCGATTGTGGTGGAGAAGGTCTTTAACTGGCCGGGGCTCGGTCGTCTGCTGGTCGATTCCGTCGACATGCGCGACTATCCGGTGATTCAGGCAGAAGTGCTGCTGTTTTCACTGGAGTTTATTCTTATCAACTTAGTGGTGGATGTGCTCTACGCCGCCATTAACCCGGCTATCAGGTACAAGTAAGATGCGATTGTTTAACTGGCGTCGTCAGGCCATTTTGCAGGCCATGCCGGGGTTAAAACCGGACCATATCCGCACGCCGTGGCTTGAGTTCTGGCGTCGATTTCGCCGTCAGCCGGTGGCGATGACCGCCGGATTGTTCGTTCTGCTGCTGATCCTGGTGGCGATTCTGGCGCCGTGGATCACGCCGTTCGATGCCGAAAACTACTTCGACTACGACCGGCTGAACGATGGCCCGTCGATGATGCACTGGTTTGGCGTGGATTCCCTGGGGCGCGATATCTTTAGCCGCGTGCTGGTGGGCGCACAAATTTCGCTGGCGGCGGGCGTGTTCGCGGTGCTGATCGGCGCGGCGATTGGCACGGTGCTGGGATTGCTGGCCGGTTTTTACGAAGGCTGGTGGGACCGCATTATCATGCGCATCTGCGACGTGCTGTTTGCCTTTCCTGGTATTTTGCTGGCGATCGCGGTGGTGGCGATCATGGGCAGCGGGATGGCGAACGTGATTATCGCCGTGGCGGTGTTTTCCATTCCGGCGTTTGCCCGCCTGGTGCGCGGCAATACGCTGGTCCTGAAACAGCAGACGTTTATCGAGTCGGCGCGCAGTATCGGCGCCAGCGATGCGACGATCCTGTTCAACCATATCCTGCCCGGCACGGTCTCCTCGATTGTGGTCTATTTCACCATGCGTATCGGCGTGTCGATCATTTCGGCGGCGAGCCTGTCGTTTCTGGGACTGGGCGCACAGCCGCCGACCCCGGAGTGGGGCGCGATGCTTAACGAAGCGCGGGCCGATATGGTGATTGCGCCGCACGTGGCGATCTTCCCGAGCCTGGCGATCTTCTTTACGGTGCTGGCGTTTAATCTGTTGGGTGACGGCTTGCGCGACGCGCTGGATCCGAAGATTAAGGGGTAGTGTGGCGGAAAGTGCCGGGTGGCGGCTGCGCCTTACCCGGCCTACGGCCCTGGCGCCAGGAAAGTTGTTACATTGTAAATGATGTTAATTAGTTTCGATTTATTGACCTGCCGCATTATTCTGTACAAAAAATGAGCTTATTCTGATCCTGCACAATGGCTGACAAGGGAGGAAATAGCATGTCCGTTGACAGACTGAAACGCGATCTTCTGAACAAGCTGATCAATGCCCGGATTGACCTTGCGGCATACCTGCAGTTAAGGATGGCAAAAGGGTACATGTCAGTCAGCGAAAGCGACCATCTGCGTGATAATTGTTTTGAACTGTGTGACTACATGCGTGAAAAAGCGCCGATCCTGCGGGATCACTACGACGCTGATGAACAGCTTGTCCTGCAACGCGCGGCTGACGCGTTGTCCAAAGCTGCCGTATGCCTGATGACCGGACACCATGATTGTCCAACGTTTGTCGCCGTCAGCGCAGAGAAACTCGAACACTGCCTGACGACACTGACTCTCTGCATTATGTGCCTGAAAGAGCATGCCGCGCTCCATCAGCACTGAATCTCGGGGGAGGCGACTCCCCCTTCTGCTTAAGCTTTTGTAAAAGTGCTCACGCGCCCGAACGACCTGGCTACTCTTTATGCCAAATGTCGAAAAAAGGAGTGCGTAATGCGCCGATCTTCGCTGATTCCCCTCTCGCTTGTATTCCTCTCTGCTTCGGTGATGGCCGCGCCCGCAGCCGTTAAAGTCGATGTGCTGCAAACCAAACTCGATCACCCCTGGTCGCTGGCCTTTTTGCCGGATAACCAGGGGATGTTGATAACGCTGCGGGGTGGGCAGCTCAAGCACTGGCAGGCGGGGAAAGGGCTGTCGGATCCGATTGTCGGCATCCCGAAAGTTTGGGACAGCGGACAGGGCGGGCTGTTTGACGTGGTGCTGGCCCCGGATTTTGAAAAATCGCGCCGCATCTGGCTGAGCTACGCCGAAGTCGGCAATGACGGGAAAGCGGGCACGGCGGTGGGATATGGTCGTCTGAGCGACGATCTGTCGCGCGTCGAAGCCTTCCTGGTGGTGTTCCGCCAGATGCCGAAACTCTCAACGGGCAATCACTTCGGCGGACGGCTGGTCTTCGACGGTAAAGGCTATCTCTTTATCGGGCTGGGTGAGAACAACCAGCGCCCGACGGCGCAGGATCTGGATAAACTCCAGGGCAAAGTGGTGCGTCTGACGGATCAGGGTAAGGTTCCGGCGGACAATCCGTTCGTCGATAAAGCGGGCGCGCGCCCGGAAATCTGGTCCTACGGCATTCGCAATCCGCAGGGCATGGCGATGAATCCCTGGACCGACGTGCTATGGCTCAACGAGCACGGCCCGCGCGGCGGGGATGAGATCAACATTCCCGAAAAAGGCAAAAACTACGGCTGGCCGCTGGCGACGCACGGCATCAACTACAGCGGCCTGAAAATTCCGGAAGCCAAAGGCGAGCACGTCGAAGGCACCGAGCCGCCGCTGTTCGTCTGGAAAGTCTCGCCCGCAGTGAGCGGGATGGCGTTCTACAACAGTGACGTTTTCCCGCAGTGGAAAAACAAACTGTTTGTCGGCGCGCTGAAAGAGAAGGACGTGATTGTCCTCAGCGTGAACGGCGATAAGGTGACGGAGGACGGGCGGATTCTGGGGGATAGAGGCAACCGCGTTCGCGATGTGCGCGTCGGGCCGGATGGTTATCTGTACGTGCTGACCGACGAATCGGACGGGCAACTGCTGAAAGTCAGCCCGTCCGGGGCCTGATTAGCTGACCGGGATCATCACCGCCTTCTGGAAAGCCGGGCGCTCTTTAAGCTGCGCGATCCAGCGCTCCAGGTTCGGATGCGATTGCCACTCCAGCCCGACGTTGGTCAGGTTCCAGATAAACGGCCCGACGGCGATATCGCCCACGCCAAACGCGCTGCCCGAGAGCCACGGCTGATTCGCCAGGGCGTCGTCCAGCAGCGCAAACATTTTCTCGCAGGCCTCTTTCCCGGCGTTGATGGCGGCGTAATCGCGCTCGGCTTCCGGGGTTCTGACCAGTCCCATCAGGATCGGACGGTGTGCCACAGAAAGCGTCTGGTTCGCCCAGTCCATCCATTTTTCCCCTTCGGCGCGACGGGCAGGATTATCCACCCACAGGCGATTTTGCCCGTATTGCGCCGCCAGATAACGTACGATGGCGTTGGATTCCCACAGGGTTAAATCGGTTTCATCGTCGCGTAACAGCGGCACCAGCCCGTTCGGGTTCATCGCCAGATATTCGGCGTCTTTGTTCACGCCAAACTGCAAACCGGCCATGATCTGGTTAAACGGTAAATCCAGCTCTTCCAGCGTCCACAGCACTTTCTTGACGTTGGTTGAATTGTTCCTGCCCCACAGCGTAATCATATTGGCTCCTGAATGAGTGAAATAACCTGAGTGGTGAATCAAAGCCTGCGGTTTCACATGGTGAGATAAACCTAACATTTACGCAACAGAAGACAAAAAAATCGCATCAGGAACAGCGCCCCGGCCCGTTATTGCGTAAACTTTAAAAACTTTACCTGGTTTAGGTTTCTTTAGACTCATTAGTACGTTATTACTCATCGCTTCTTGCGACACGGTGATGTGACGTGATTTTTTAGAAAGGACACTCGGGTGGCATTTATGACGCATAAAACTTCTTCTCTGCGAAGCCTCGCAGCAGGCTCCGTACTGCTTTTCCTGTTTTCTCCAACCCTGTATGCAGCGGAAGCCGCGGCCCCTGAAGCGCCGCCGGTCGACGCGCGCGCGTGGATCCTGATGGACTACGCCAGCGGCAAAGTGCTGGCCGAAGGCAACGCCGACGAACAGCTCGATCCGGCGAGTCTGACCAAGATCATGACCAGCTACGTGGTCGGGCAGGCGCTCAAAGCCAACAAAATTAAGCTCGACGATATGGTGACCATCGGCAAAGACGCCTGGGCCACCGGCAACCCGGCATTGCGCGGTTCATCCGTGATGTTCCTGAAACCGGGGGACCAGGTTTCCGTATCGGATCTGAATAAGGGGGTGATTATTCAGTCGGGTAACGATGCCTGTATCGCGCTGGCGGATTACGTCGCCGGGAGTCAGGACTCCTTTATCGGCCTGATGAACGGCTACGCGCAGAAGCTGGGTCTGACCAAAACCACCTTCAAAACCGTTCACGGCCTGGACGCGCCGGGGCAGTTCAGTACCGCGCGCGATATGGCGCTGCTGGGCAAAGCGTTGATCCACGACGTGCCGGATGAGTACGCTATCCACAAAGAGAAAGAGTTTACTTTCAACAAGATTCGCCAGCCGAACCGCAACCGTCTGCTGTGGAGCAGCAACGTGAACGTGGACGGCATGAAAACCGGCACCACCGCGGGCGCGGGCTATAACCTGGTGGCTTCTGCGACCCAGGGCGATATGCGTTTGATCTCCGTGGTGCTGGGCACCAAAACCGACCGTATCCGCTTTAACGAATCTGAAAAACTGCTGACCTGGGGCTTCCGCTTCTTTGAAACGGTGACGCCGATTAAGCCGGATGCGACCTTCATCAGCCAGCGCGTCTGGTTTGGCGATAAGAGCGAAGTGAATCTGGGCGCGGGTGAAGCGGGTTCTGTGACGATTCCGCGCGGACAGCTGAAAAACCTGAAAGCGAGCTACACGCTGACCGATCCGCAGCTCACCGCGCCGCTGAAAAAGGGCCAGGTGGTCGGGACGATTGATTTCCAGCTGAACGGCAAATCCATCGAGCAGCGTCCGCTGATCGTGATGGAAGCGATAGAAGAGGGCGGGTTCTTTAGCCGGATGTGGGACTTCGTGATGATGAAATTCCACTCGTGGTTTGGCGGTTGGTTTTAAGTGATTTCAGCGCCGTCTGCCATGCCCGGCGGCGCTTCGCTTGCACGGGCCTACAAAACCCGCGCACAATGCATCAATGTAATCCGGTTTTGTAGGCCGGGTAAGCGTGAGCGCCACCCGGCGAAACCCGTGCACAATGCATCAATTGAATCCGGTTTCGTAGGCCGGGTAAGCGTAAGCGCCACCCGGCAAAACCCGCGCACAATGCATCAATTGAATCCGGTTTCGTAGGCCGGGTAAGCGTAAGCGCCACCCGGCAAAACCGCACTCAATACATCAACTTAATCTGCTGCGCCTTCGCATGGGTGACCAGCTCGTCATCCGGCTTACAGTCGCTCACAATCGCGTCAAAACGCGCCAGCTCACCCATCCGTGCCGGGCGGACTTTGCCAAATTTGCTGTGATCCACCACCAGCACATGATACTGCGCGGCATTCATCGCCCAGTGCTTCACCGTCAACTCTTCGAGATTAAAGCAGGTCGCACCCTGACGCACGCTCACGCCCGCTGCCGAGTAAAAGGCGATATCCGGACACAGATTGCTCAGCGTATCCTGCAAATTCAACGGTTTGAAAATGGCATTGCTGGCGTGAAACTCGCCGCCGCAGAGGATCACCCGACACTCAGGTTTCTCCTGAAGCGCCAGAAAGGTGTTCAGGGAGTAGCACACCGCCGTGAACGGCAGCGTGTTATCGATGGCTTCGATAATCCACGGCGTGGTCGTGCCGCAGTCGAAAAACAGGGTCTGATGGGGTTGCACAAGGGAAGCGGCCAGCCGCGCGGCTTTGCGTTTCTCCTCGACCAGGCGGGTTTTTTGATCGCTCAGCAGATAATGGCTGCCGCTGCGCGGCTCCAGCACAATATAACCGCCGAGCAGTACCACTGGGGCACTTTCGCTGTTCAGGTCGCGACGGATGGTCATCTCGGAAACGCCGAGCAAGGTAGCGGCTTCTTTGAGATGCAGCTTATCGCTGCGCTTCAGGGCGTGCAGCAGCTGGGAGATGCGGTCGTCGCGTCGTGTTTCCATAGATCCTCGGGGCGAAAAAGTGAACCCCCACAATGTGGGGGTTCAAGTGTAACCTGTCGGACCGGGATTAGTCACGTATCCAGCCCTTGCGGATGGGCAGGGCGAAGCAGACGCGGTAAACCCGCTGCAGCCCGCGATAAATCTGCTGGCCCATGATATTCCACAGGATTTGCGCCGTCAGACAGCCCATAAAACCAACCAGCAATCCGCCCAGCATATCCAGCGGCCAGTGGACGCCGAGATAAACGCGCGACCAGGCGATGCCAAGGGCGATAACCATCAACACCACGCCCGACCAGACGCGATGCCAGAACAGGAACGCCAGCGCGAAGGTGAAAATCACCGTGCCGTGATCGCTTGGGAAGGAGTCATCTGCCGCGTGGTGCAGGAAGTTTGAACCGATATGGTCGACAAACGGACGGTCGTGCGGGAACAGATGTCCCAGCGTCCAGGAGGCGGTCATGCTCACCGCCAGGGCCATCGCAATCTTAATCACCAGCTGACGCTGGGCGCTGACCTGCCTACGCGGGCCCCACAGCCAAAGGATCGCGATGAGCAGGGGCACGATGTTAATCAGATCTTTGGCGACAAATTTGGCAAAGATAATCATCCACTCCGGTGACGCCGGGGTGGCATTAATCAGATAAAACAGTCCGTAATTGAGATTCTCTAACATTCCATCATCACTCTTTTGCAAACCAGGCAGAAACAAGGCCGTAAGCCACGACCTGAGAAAACCACACCCACCAACCTGCCCACAGGTTGTGAGAGAAGAAATGCGCACCGCGCATCACCTGACCGAAGCCCATCGCCAGCCCGACCGCTGCGCCCAGGGCGACGAAGCACCACGCCAGACGAGGACGCTCACGCCAGAAGGCGAAAAACAGCCCCATGATCATAAAGCCGCTCGAAGCGTGCCCACCAGGGAAACAGCGACCGGGGCCGCTACCCTCAGGCGCGCTGCCAAACAGCGGATACGACACCGCCTTGCCGCCGTACTCCAGCAGATCCCACGGGCAGCTGTGGTGGCTGATACTTTTTAGCACGCCCACCACCAGCGTTCCGAGTCCCATCAACAATGCGCCCGTCACCAGCGGCATATTGCGGCGCAACGCGCCATAAATCAGCGCGACTGCTGCCAGCGCAATGGCGATGTACTTCGCCAGTCGGTGGTTCAGCAGGTCCAGCAGGTGATTTTGCTGGAGCGGGAAATGGTGCGTGGCGGCGTCATACCAGAAACCCGTTATCCACCGATCCAGCGTTTCATCGCGTGAAAGCCAGGTAAACAGCACCGCCAGAACAATCAGCACGAAAAGCTGATAACCATAAAAGCGGGCCGGTAAACGGTAAAGGGGTTTTGTCTTAGTTGTCGGCGACTTAGATAAATCTGATGGGGCAGTATTGTGGGCCATAAATGACGTTCGTTGACGGGAAATAGAGGCATCATAAAGGTGTCAACTTAAGGAAACCTTAAACGGCGACGATATGTGCTTTATTTCTGTTTATCTTCGATAATTTACTATCTCGCGACCCGTCATTTCATTACACTCATCGCGATTTTTACATCAAAAAGAGACCGCATGTTAAACCGTTCTTCTTCCGGTAATCGTCTGGGTCGTCAGGCGTTACTTTTCCCTCTGTGTCTGGTGCTTTACGAATTCTCTACCTATATCGGCAACGATATGATCCAGCCGGGTATGCTGGCGGTGGTGGAGCAGTTCAACGCCGGGATCGAGTGGGTTCCAACCTCCATGACCGCCTATCTGGCTGGCGGCATGTTTTTGCAGTGGCTGCTCGGGCCGCTGTCAGATCGTATTGGCCGTCGCCCGGTCATGCTCACCGGCGTGGTGTGGTTTATCGTCACCTGCCTCGCCATTCTGCTGGCGCAAACCATTGAACAATTTACGATCCTGCGCTTTTTGCAGGGGGTGAGCCTGTGCTTTATCGGCGCGGTGGGGTATGCCGCCATTCAGGAGTCCTTTGAGGAGGCGGTGTGCATCAAAATCACCGCCCTGATGGCGAACGTGGCGCTGATTGCGCCGCTGCTCGGCCCGCTGGTGGGCGCGGCCTGGGTGCACGTTGCGCCGTGGGAAGGGATGTTTGTGCTGTTCGCGCTCCTGGCGGCAATCTCATTCTTCGGCCTGCACCGCGCGATGCCGGAGACCGCCACCCGTCTGGGCGAAAAGCTGTCCCTGAAAGAGCTGGGGCGCGACTATAAAGAAGTGCTCAGAAATGGCCGCTTTGTGGCGGGCGCGCTGGCGACAGGTTTTGTGAGCCTGCCACTGCTGGCGTGGATTGCCCAGTCGCCGGTGATCATCATTAGCGGCGAGAAGCTCAGCAGCTACGAATATGGTCTGCTCCAGGTGCCGATTTTTGGCGCGCTGATTATCGGCAACCTGGTGCTGGCGTGCCTCACATCGCGTCGTTCCGTGCGGTCGCTGATCATCATGGGCGGCTGGCCGATTGTGGCTGGACTGGTGGTCGCCGCTGTGGCCACCGTCGCCTCTTCACATGCTTACCTGTGGATGACGGCCGGGCTGAGTATTTATGCCTTTGGTATTGGCCTGGCAAACGCCGGGCTGGTGCGCCTGACGCTGTTCGCCAGTGAAATGAGTAAGGGCACGGTCTCCGCCGCGATGGGGATGCTGCAGATGCTGATTTTCACCGTCGGAATCGAAGTCAGCAAACACGCCTACAGCTTTGGCGGCAACGGGCTGTTCAGCCTGTTTAACCTCGCGAACGGCGTGCTGTGGCTGGGGCTGATGGTGGTGTTCCTGAAAGATAAGCGCGTCGGCAGCGCGTTGCAGTAAGTTTTGCCGGGTGGCGGCTGCGCCTTACCCGGCCTACAAATCGTGTTTGTCGCTTTTGTAGGCCCGATAAGCGTAGCGCCACCGGGCGTTTAGCGGGCACTAATTAAACGGTGCTTCCCCGTTCAACGCTTTCTCAATCACATCCAGCACGCCTTCATCGTTGTTATGCGGCGCTTCAAAACGTGCGACCGCTTTGATGTGCGGTTTGGCGTTGGCCATCGCGAAACTGAAGCCCGCCTGACGCAACATCTCCACGTCATTCCCGCTGTCACCAAACGCCACGACTTCGCTATCGGCAATGCCCCAGTGCTGCTGCAAAATCCGCAGACCGTTCGCCTTGTGCACGCCTGGAATGATCAGGTCGATATTGCCATGCCCGGTGGTCACCGGAACCATAATGTCGCTCAGCTCGGCGTGGATCATCTCCTGCACGCGCGGAATATCGCTGTCCGGCAGATTCAGTCCAAATTTAAAGAAGATATCGTCCAGATGGTCAAAGTTATCGACCATTTCCAGGCGATGGTAATACTTCGCCGCCATCTCTTTCAGGCTGTCGTCATAGGCTTTGAGGGTATAGGCGCTGCTTTTCCCGCAAGCGATCACTTCCACTTCCGGCAGCGCGCAGAGAAAACGCGCCACCGTATCAAACTGGGCTTTGGTCAGCTCGCCGTTAAACACATCTTCGCGGGCATTCACCACCCAGCCGCCGTTTTCCGCGACAAAGGCGATCTCATCGGCAATCTCCGGGAAGAAGGAGATCAGCTGGTAATACTGATTCCCGCTGGCGACCACGAAGCGAATGTCCTGCTCCTTCATGCGTGCATACTGCGCCAGAAAGCGCTCGCGGTTGTAGGTCTTGGCGTCGCTCAGGAAGGTTCCATCCATGTCGACAGCGATTAACTTAACGCTCATATCCCTTCTCCATTGCAGAATGTTGCGTAACAGGTTTTGCCACGGCTTTCGCGACCAGCGCGGCGACAATGACCAGGGCTAACACCACCAGCATCGCGCTGCGCAGCCCGTAATGTTCACCGAGGAAACCGAGCAGCGGCGGGCCGACCAGGAAGGCGAGATAGCCGGTGGTCGCAACCACGCTGACGCGGGTTGGGGCGTCCGGGCCCGTATCGCTGGCCGCCGAAATGGTCAGCGGGAAACCGAGCGATGCGCCCGCGCCCCACAGGATAACCGAGACTCCGGCGATCCAGTCCACGTCGACAAAAATAATCAGCGCGATACCCAGCGCACCCATCATCGCACTGGCGCGCACCACGGCGACGCGGCTGTAGCGGTCGATAAACCAGCCGCCGGTAAAGCGCCCGACGGTCATTCCGAGGGTAAACCCGGCGTAAATCAGCGAGCCGGAGGTCGGGCTAAACCCGTGACCGTCGACCATCAGCAGCGGCAGCCAGTCGTTGGCGGAGCCTTCGGCAAACGCCATCGCCAGGACCACCACGCCGATCAACATCAGCTGCATATCGCGATAAAAGGGTAACCCTTTCTCGGTCGTTTTTTGCTCTTCCGCGCTGTTTTTGCCGGTACCATCAGGAATAAAAGTGATGCCGGTCAGGATCGGCAGAATGCACACCAGCGCGGCCAGCAAAAT
Source organism: Lelliottia sp. JS-SCA-14 (assembly GCF_035593345.1). Lineage (NCBI taxonomy): Bacteria > Pseudomonadati > Pseudomonadota > Gammaproteobacteria > Enterobacterales > Enterobacteriaceae > Lelliottia > Lelliottia sp. JS-SCA-14. The sequence goes on from NZ_CP141606.1 coordinate 1,639,982, forward strand.
ATGCAGACTGGCGGCGGTGCCAAAGGCGGTCAGCGCCATGCCGACACCGGCGCCAGCGAGCGTACCGAGGCTGTAAAAGCCGTGCATCATTGGCAAAACGGTTTTGTTCAGCTCGCGCTCAACCGCTGCGCCTTCGACGTTAATCGCCACTTCCGCCGCGCCAAAGCTGCCGCCAAAGACCATCAGACCAAAGGCAAACATCACTGGCGACGCGAACCACAGGGCTGCGCTCAGGAAAAACATGCCAACCACGGCGCTGCACATAGTGGTGCGGATCACTTTCCGCGTACCAAAACGCTTCACCAGCCATGCCGAACAGAGAATGCCGCTCATCGATCCGATCGACAGACCGAACAGCACGATACCCATTTCTGCCGTCGACACCGACAAAATATCGCGGATCGCAGGGGTACGCGTCGCCCAGGACGCCATCAGCAATCCGGGAATAAAGAAGAACATAAACAGCGCCCACAGGCGTCGCTGCAGGGCTTTACGAGGAGAAATCAACGTCATTGAGGAGCACCGGAAGTACAACAATAGCGACAACACTAGCAAGTTTGTGTACATTTGTACACAAACCGAAAGGGGAAAATATGACTAGAAGACCAAACGATCCGCAGCGGCGGGAACGGATACTGCAGGCCACGCTGGAGTCCATCGCCGAGCATGGGATCAATGCGGTGACGCACCGTAAAATCGCCACCTGCGCGGGCGTGCCGTTGGGGTCGATGACCTATTATTTCGACGGTATCGACTCGCTGCTCGAAGAGGCATTCACCGGATTTACCCGCGATATGTCCCGACAATACCGGGAGTTTTTTGCCGGTGTAACCGGACCGGAGATGGCCTGTGAAGCTATCACTACGCTGATCCACAGCTCAGAGGTCACTACGCCGCACAATATGGAACTGATGTACCAGCTCTATGCGCTGATGAACCGTAAACCGGCGCTAAAAAAAGTGATGCAGGACTGGATGCAGACCAGCCAGAGCACCCTTGAGCAGTGGTTTGATCCGGTGACCACCCGTGCGCTGGATGCTTTTATTGAGGGCATGACGCTGCATTTTGTCACCGATCGCGAACCGCTATCCCGGGAAGAGATCCGGGCGATGGTGGGGCGGATTGCGGGGCTTTAATGCGTCGCCCCGGCGGTCACGTTGACTACTGTTCCGGTCATCGCCCCGGCATGTTCGGAGGCGAGGAAAGTCACCAGTTCGGCCACTTGTGCGAGCGTCGGCAGCCGCTTCAGTACGGTACTTTGCGCGGCGCCTTCCAGAAATTGATCAACCGTTAACCCCATCGACTGCGCTTTTATCGTAAACAACTCCCCGGTATACGAACCCGCCTCAACTGCGCCGGTAATGGCATGAGACCGCACGCCGACGACACGAATATTCTTCGGCCCCAGTTCGCTGGCGAGCGCCCGGACGAACGCCTCGATCCCCGCGCAGCCGACGATATGACCCAGATGGTTTGGCATCGCCATCGTCGCCGCTGGGGCAACGACAGTAATCATTACGCCCGAGCGATCGCCGCCCATGTAAGGAGTGACGGCTTTTGAGATATTGAAGAGGGCAGTGAGGAACGGATCGAACCCTTGTTTGAACTCGGCTAGAGAAAGTTCAGCGAGCGATTTGCCCTGATTGTGCATAAACCCCGTCGCGTTAACGACAATATCAATGCCGCCAGCTTGTTGGGCCAGCTTTGCGGTTTGCTCATGGATGGATTGCTCATCGAGGGCATCGATGACCCAGGTATCTACTGTCCCACCAGCTGCGCGGATTTCATTCGCGATGCGATCGAGCTTATCCTGATGCCGCGCGGCAAGGTAAACATGCGCCCCTTCGCGCGCCAGAGTTCTGGCGGTTTCGCTGCCGATGGCACCACTGCCACCGAAAATGACGGCGGTTTTGTTTTTCATCAACTTATCTCCCGGGTGTTTAGCATTTAAAAATTATGGGTAAGGATTGGCACTCGTTCCACAATTTATGGATGATGGATTGCGCTCTTCTGATAAGGATTTATGAGATGAACATAAGTTTTCCGCCCAAACTGGTTCCAGGGGATTTGATTGCGATTACCGCACCCTCGTCAGGCGTTCCTCCTCATTTGCATCAGCGGTTGGACCTTGCCATTCAGCAACTAAAAAACCGGGGATACAGGGTTCGTGAGGGGGAGTGTTTACGCTCTCAGCATAAAAATAAAAGTGCCTGTAAGCGGTTGCGAGCGACGGAGCTGATGGCCTTCCTGACCGATCCAGAAGTGAAAGCCATCATGCCGCCATGGGGCGGAGATCTGGCTATGGAGCTGCTTGAACTGATTGATTTCCAGAGGCTAGCCACTCTGGAGCCGAAATGGTTTGTGGGTTTTTCTGATCTAAGCACTTTGCATTTCCCGCTGACCACGCTGTCGCACTGGGCAACCTTACATGGTCCTAATCTGATGGATTTGGGAGCCAGAGAATTGGATCCCACAACACAAGCCATTTGGAGCATTCTTGAAAACGAGCGGGCAACTCATATCAAGCAGTACTCCTCCCAGGCTTATCAAATCGAAGAAAACCAATGGGGACCGGCTTCGGATGAGGGTTTCAATCTTACAAAGGAGACGAAGTGGAAGCGACTGGATGGCGGCACGACGCCCGTCAGTTTCGAGGGCCGATTAATAGGTGGTTGCCTTGACATCATCTCGAGACTTGCCGGAACACCTTATGGTCAATTATCGCGCTTCCGGGAGCTGAATCGCCAGGACGGTATTATTCTCTATTTTGAAAATGTGGAAATGGGCCCTTGTGAATTAACGCGAGCATTATTGAGCTTACGTTTGCAGGGCTGGTTCAACGATTTAGCTGGCGTACTCATAGGAAGGAGTGCTGCTTTAGATGTTACAGAAGCGACGCAGCATAATTATTTAGACGCCCTTCGTTCGGCCCTGGGAGACCTTAGCGCTCCGGTTCTTTATGACGTCGATATTGGTCATATTCCTCCGCAAATTTCACTGGTCAATGGTGCCAGTGCGACGGTGGAATTTACTGAACAGGGAAGTACGGTGACGCAAGTGATTTGATGTGGGGTCTGAAATTCAGGCGGCTTAAAAGCCGTCTTTTAATGGACTTATTGAAAAAATGGCTTACAAGATAATCAATATACCAATGGCAAGGAGTGGCGATTACGGGGCATTGCCAATTGTTCTCGGCACTAAAGCATTACTAATGGATACCTCTATTTTTGGCTTCCATATCCATCATAAAGCCGGTCATGTAGTTAGGATTGAAATCCAGGTCCTTAGTTTTCCAGTATGCAGCTCTCATTTCCTTTAATTGGAATCTCAGGATATGTTTTTTATTCATTCATCAATTCTGCAATGACACTCCGTCTAAATCCTCTTTCATCCGCGATCTCCATTATTTTGGCTTCTGCCATGGCTTTGCTGCGCATTGCTGAGAGTATCGGTTTAAAGTTGTGGTTGTTACCCTGAAGGTTTAATGGCAGCGAAATGCTGGAAATTAATTTTTCTTCCAATACCCAGGGTTCTTCATTTGCTACCCAATACACATGTGCATTCTTTTCCATCCACTTGTCCAGCCACTGCTCGCCAGGATGGGTAAATGTCGTTCTGGTTCCCGAGCCAACACGGCGGAGAGGAAAATTGCTTTCCGCCGATAGCAATACCCCGAGCGTGCGCCTGAGCGTTGAGCCCTCGGCGTTGCCGCTATAGTGAGTTTTGATGCGCTGACGAAGATTGGCGCGGCTGTTCGGTTTTCCTTTTTTATCCGGTGAAATACCGACATAGAGTAATGTATATCCATCCTGAATAATGCAACCCTCAGTCGGAACACCTGGCGGGATCTCTTTGAACCACCAAAAATAGATACCATTTACAGCAGGAACAGGTGTGGGGCGACTCATGACATCTGTTCTGCTGAAAAATCTGTCAGGATAAAAATTAAACACGCGTATTCTCCGGGCTGATTCATCCTGATATTTTATAGGATTGTTATCTGGGAATGCTTGATTAACTTGGGGGAAATAATGAGTTTAAGAGTTACGACGCAGCTGGTGGACACCTGGAAGAAACGCATTCAGCGGGAGGGCTTGAAAGGCTCTACCTACTTTTGCCAACAGAGTGGGGCTGTTTGGGTTTCCGCCTCAGCCGATCATCAGGCTATCTGTCAGAAAATTTTAGGTAGGGATTCAGGAACCAGTTCTTTGGCGAGTTATTTGCGCTGGGATGATGTCGGCGCGGTTGCTTTAGTTGAACTGCTGTACGCGATTGAATCGGCATAGAGCAACGATTTATGCGCATAGCAAAAGCGCTGCCGCCACTTTGTCGCCATACATGGGACAGTGGCTGTGTAAGTGATTGATCTGATAGATGACAAATCCCAGGCAACAAAAAACCCATCAACCTTGAACCAAAGTGGCGGGGTTGATGGGCTCCACAAATTGGGGGACATCAAAGAAAAGCAGTGGCAATAGTTATGACTGCCTCATATACGAAAAGTTCTGCGCATCGCAAAAAAATTTGCGCGATGCGCATTCTTCAGAGTTATCCGAGCGCGGGCCAGATGACGATGATCAGCGTACCGGCGAGGGTCAGCAGGACGTTGGCGATGGCGTAAGTGCCAGCGTAGCCCAGCGCCGGGATGTTGCTGCGCGCGGTGTCGCTGATGATTTCCATTGCCGGGGCGCAGGTGCGCGCGCCCATCATCGCGCCAAACAGCATTGCGCGGTTCATGCGCAGGACGTAGGCGCCGAACAGGAAGCAGATCACTACTGGCAGCAAGCTGACGATCAGACCGGCGACCAGCATCTGCCAGCCGACAGTGCCCAGGCTGTGGCCGATGCCGCTGCCTGCGCTCAACCCCACGCCTGCCATAAAGACCATCAGACCGAACTCTTTCACCATGTTTAGCGCGCCCTGCGGGATATAGCCAAAGGTCGGGTGGTTGGCTCGCAGGAAGCCGAGCATGATCCCGGCGAACAGCAGACCGGCAGCGTTACCCACGCCGAAGCTAAAGTTGCTGAACTGGAAGGTGATCATCCCAATCATCAGGCCGACAATAAAGAAGGCGCAGAAGGCCAGCAGGTCGGTCACCTGGCTGTGGATGGAGATAAAGCCGATGCGATCGGCGACGGTTTTGACGCGGCGCGCGTCTCCGCTTACCTGCAGAACGTCGCCTTTGTTCAGGACGACATTGTCGTCAATCGGCATTTCAATCTGGCTGCGGATCACGCGGTTCAGGAAGCAGCCGTGATCGGTCAGCTTGAGCTGCGCCAGACGGCGGCCAACGGCGTTGTGGTTTTTCACCACAATCTCTTCCGTGACGATGCGCATGTCGAGCAGGTCACGGTCGAAGACCTCTTTACCGTTACGGAAGCTCGGATCGAGGCGCGCGTGGGCGTCCGGGTAGCCGACCAGCGCGATATCATCGCCCATCTGCAGTACGGCGTCCCCGTCCGGGTTAGCCAGTATGCCGTTGCGGCGGATACGTTCGATGTAACAGCCGGTCTGGCGATAGATGCCCAGCTCGCGCAGATTTTTACCGTCGGCCCAGGCGACCAGCTCCGGCCCGACGCGATAGGCGCGAATGACAGGCAGATAGACTTTGCGTTTAGTGTCGGTATCCAGACCACGCTCGCGAGCAATCTGCTGGGCGCTGGTCTGGAGATCCTGGTGCTGGAGTTTAGGCAAATAACGGGCGGCGACAATCAGGCTCACCAGACCAATCAGGTAGGTCAGGGCATAGCCCAGGCTCAGATGATCGAGCGCCAGCGAGAGCTGGCTTCCCGCCATGCCCGAGTGGCGCAACGTATCGCCCGCACCAACCAGCACCGGCGTTGAGGTCATCGAACCGGCGAGCATCCCCGCGGTCAACCCGATATCCCAGCCAAACAGTTTACCCAGCCCTAACGCGATCACCAGCGCGCTGCCGACCATCACCAGCGCCAGCATCAGATAATTTTTGCCGTCGCGGAAGAAAATTGAAAAAAAGTTCGGCCCGGCTTCCACACCCACGCAAAAAATAAACAGCATAAAACCGAGATTCAGTGCATCCGTGTTAATGCTGAAATGCTGCTGGCCTAATAATAATGAGACCACTAAAACGCCAATGGAATTACCAAGTTGAACTGAACCCAGGCGTAATTTACCCAGACACAGTCCCAGTGCCAGTACAACAAATAATAACAGGATGTAATTCCCATTTAACAAATCTGCGACGTTTATATTCACGGAGGCTAACTTCTTGTTTACCGTTAAGCTGTTGAAAGGATGGGGGATTTAGGCTACTGTTTTATCCCATGTGAGTGCAGGGATTTTCCCTTTCGCCCATACAGAATATATCCCACAGAACAATAACTGGCCGATAGTCTAATCGTATTAGATATCCAGGGCCAGAAAAGATCGCGTAACAATGTATGAGCTTTGGCAAGGAATGCCACATTGCATTATCTGACTGGGCGTCCGTTGGACGATTGTGTATTCGATAGTGATGGAGTCAGGAGGATTTTTGAACATCAAGCGGAACTGGGCAGGCGTCGTCTGCTGCTTTCTACTGTTTATCGCGGTTTGCCTCTCTTTAGCATTCCACGTCAAAGGCGCATTCAGAGCCTCAGGCCATCCTGAGCTGGGTTTGCTCTTTTTCATTTTACCCGGCGTGATCGCAAGCTTCATTTCCCGCGGGGGAGAAGTGGTGAAACCGCTGATTGGCGCGATGCTGGCGGCACCGCTGTGTCTGGTGCTGTTACGTCTCGTTTTTGCCTCGCCGCGTTCGCTATGGCAGGAGCTGGCGTGGCTGATGAGCGGGATATTCTGGTGTGCGCTGGGCGCGCTCTGTTTTATGTTTGCGCGCAGCCTCGTTCATCGCTGGCGACACAAATAAAAACGCCCTCCTGAGAGGGCGTTAACGCGTTACTGGGCGGCAAACAGCCCCAGATTTTCTTTCGCGTAGGCTTCGAAATCGGTAAAGCCGCCGATGTGCGTCTGGTCGAGGAAAATCTGCGGTACAGTCTCAACAGGTTTACCCACGGTTTTTTCCAGATCGGCTTTGCTGATGCCTTCCGCGTGAATGTCCACGTAGCGGAAGTTAAAGTCATCGCGCTCAGCGGTCAGTTTTTCTGCCAGTTCTTTAGCGCGGACGCAGTAAGGGCATCCCGGACGTCCAAAAATCACTGCAAACATATCTCTCTCCTCAAAACGTAAGCCCAACGGCGAATGCGCTTAGTTTGCCCGATAACCGTTGCTCATGGAAAGCAGGTTTTACCTGTCGCTTTAATACTTACAGGCTATGTTTCGCCAATTACATCACACTTTTCTTTGCCTATACTGGCTGTCATTCCGCGTACAGACTGAGAAAAGAGAGACCTAATGACGCCGACGATTGATGTGATTCGCGCCCACCGTTCCATCCGCCATTTCACCGATAAGCCGATTAGCGACGCCGAACGTGAAGCGATTGTGGACAGCGCGCGCGCGACCTCCAGCTCCAGCTTTTTGCAGTGCACGTCGATTATTCGCATCACCGACCGCGCGATGCGTGAACAGCTGGTGACACTCACCGGCGGGCAACCGCACGTGGCGCAGGCGGCGGAGTTTTGGGTGTTTTGCGCCGACTTCAACCGTCATCTGCAAATCTGCCCCGATGCGCAACTGGGCCTGGCGGAACAACTTCTGCTCGGCGTCGTGGATACAGCGATGATGGCACAGAACGCGCTGACGGCGGCCGAATCCCTTGGATTAGGCGGCGTTTACATCGGCGGCCTGCGCAACAATATTGAAGCCGTGACCGAACTGCTGAAGTTGCCAAAACACGTGTTACCACTGTTTGGCCTGTGCCTCGGCTGGCCGGCGGATAATCCGGATCTCAAGCCGCGTCTGCCTGCGGCGATGATCATGCACGAGAATCATTACCAGCCGGTGGATGCGCAGGTTCTTGCCCAATACGACGAAGAGCTCGCCAGCTATTACCTGTCACGCGGAAGCAATAATCGCCGCGATACCTGGAGCGATCACATCCGTCGCACCATCATCAAAGAAAACCGTCCGTTTATTCTCGACTATTTGCATAAACAGGGCTGGGCTGTGCGATAAGTCCATTCATCCTGTGCCAGCCTGCGTGTATGATACGCAGGCTTTTATCGAGTCTTTAGAGAGGTGCAGGGTGAAAATTGCCATTTTGTCCCGGGATGGAACGCTCTATTCGTGTAAACGTCTGCTTGAGGCAGCCAATAAGCGTGGTCATCTGGTTGAGATCCTCGATCCGCTGTCGTGCTATATGAACATCAGCCCGGCGGCGTCCTCGATTCACTATAAAGGCCGCCATCTGCCGCACTTCGATGCGGTCATCCCTCGCATCGGCTCACAAATTACCTTCTACGGCACCGCCGCGCTGCGCCAGTTTGAGATGCTCGGCAGCTACCCTTTAAATGAATCCGTCGCTATCACCCGCGCGCGCGACAAGCTGCGCTCCCTGCAGCTGCTCGCTCGTCAGGGGATCGACCTGCCGATTACCGGCATCGCCCACTCGCCGGATGACACCAGCGATCTGATTGACATGGTCGGCGGTGCGCCGCTGGTGGTGAAACTGGTGGAAGGCACGCAGGGCATTGGCGTGGTGCTGGCCGAAACGCGCCAGGCGGCTGAAAGCGTCATCGATGCCTTTCGCGGTCTGAATGCGCACATTCTGGTGCAGGAGTATATCGAAGAGGCGAAGGGGCGCGACATCCGCTGCCTGGTTGTCGGCGACGAAGTGGTGGCCGCCATTGAGCGCCAGGCCAAAGACGGCGATTTTCGTTCGAACCTGCATCGCGGCGGCGTGGCGCGAATCGCCACGATCAGCGACCGCGAGCGAGAAATTGCCATCAAGGCGGCGCAAACCCTGGGGCTGGATATCGCGGGCGTGGATATTCTGCGCGCGAACCGTGGTCCGCTGGTGATGGAAGTGAATGCGTCACCCGGCCTTGAAGGCATTGAAAAAACCACCGGGATCGATATCGCAGGTAAAATGATCTCATGGATCGAGCGCCACGCCACGCCGGGCTTTTGCCTGAAAACGGGTGGTTAGGGCTGCTTTTTTTGCGTAATCTAGGCGAAGTTTTTACTTAAGAGGCTGCACTGCTATGGATTTACAGGTCGTTCCAACACTGGATACGTTACGTCAATGGCTCGACGATGCAGGCATCACCTATTTTGAGTGTGATTCCTGCCAGGCGTTGCACCTGCCGCATATGCAAAATTTCGACGGCGTGTTTGATGCCAAAATCGATCTGATCAACGACGTGGTGCTTTTCTCGGCGCTGGCGGAGGTCAAGCCCTCGGCATTGCTGGCCCTGGCGTCTGATTTATCGGCCATAAATGCCGGTTCTTTGACGGTGAAAGCATTTCTCGACATACAGGATGATAATCTGCCGAAACTGGTGGTTTGCCAGTCTTTATTCGCCGGACCCGGTGTGTCGTTTAAACAGTTTGCCTGGTTTATGCGCCAGAGCGAAGAGCAGATCTCCATGGTGATGCTGGAAGCCAGCGCGCACCATTTACTCTTTACCACCGAAGAGGATATGGAGAATAACGATTCACGGGACTCGTTCCTGCACTAAGCCTTTAAGACCTCACGCAGTCGCTGCCATGGCGGCTGCGTATCACAAAATTTTCCTCTGGCTGTAACCTTTCTTTAAAGAATTATTCACTTACCCGCAGGCCATTTCGGCTTATCCCATAGACAGATCCTGCATAAAAAATTGATAAAAGGCGTTTTTTAATCTGGGCTATAGCCTGGGGCACGGGCTACAGTTATTCTTGCGGAGCTTAAAAAAGCGAGCAGAAACTGCCAAAAGATTTTTTCTTTTGCGTCAGGCACAGCGACAAAATATGCACGATTCTTGCATATCACCAATTGCATGGTTTGAGTTCGTTTGTTAACAACTGTTAACGAGCTTTCATAAGGAATAACGCTATGATCGCCTTACATAAAAAATGGTTATCGGGTCTGGTTGCGGGTGCTCTGATGGCTGTCTCTGCCGGTACGCTCGCTGCGGAACAAAAAACGCTGCACATCTATAACTGGTCTGACTATATCGCCCCGGACACGGTCGCGAATTTCGAAAAAGAGACCGGGATTAAAGTGGTCTACGACGTCTTCGACTCCAACGAAGTGCTGGAAGGCAAACTGATGGCGGGCAGCACCGGTTTCGACCTGGTCGTGCCGTCAGCCAGCTTCCTTGAGCGCCAGCTCACCGCCGGTGTGTTCCAGCCGCTGGATAAAAGCAAACTGCCGAACTGGAAAAACCTCGATCCTGAGCTGCTGAAGCTCATCTCCAAACACGACCCGGAAAACAAATTCGCCATGCCGTACATGTGGGCGACCACGGGTATCGGCTATAACGTCGATAAAGTGAAAAAAGCGCTGGGTGCAGACGCGCCGGTGAACAGCTGGGATCTGGTGCTGAAACCGGAAAACCTCGAAAAACTGAAAAGCTGCGGTGTCTCCTTCCTTGATGCGCCGGAAGAGGTGTTTGCCACCGTGCTGAACTACCTCGGCAAAGATCCAAACAGCACCAAAGCCGACGACTACACCGGCCCGGCGACGGATCTGCTGCTGAAGCTGCGCCCGAATATTCGCTACTTCCACTCCTCCCAGTACATCAACGATCTGGCGAACGGGGACATCTGCGTAGCTATCGGCTGGGCGGGTGACGTCTGGCAGGCGGCGAACCGTGCGAAAGAAGCCAAAAACGGCGTGAATATCTCCTATTCGATTCCGAAAGAGGGGGCGATGGCGTTCTTCGACGTCTTTGCGATGCCTGCGGATGCGAAAAACAAAGACGAAGCCTATCAGTTCCTGAACTATCTCCTGCGTCCGGACGTGATTGCGCACATCTCTGACCACGTCTTCTACGCCAACGCCAACAAAGAAGCGACGCCGCTGGTGAGCGCAGAAGTGCGCGACAACCCGGGTATCTACCCGCCGGCTGACGTGCGCGCCAAAATGTTTACCCTGAAAGTTCAGGATCCGAAAATCGACCGCGTCCGTACTCGTGCGTGGACGAAGGTGAAAAGCGGTAAATAAACCGTTATCCAGGCCGGGCATGCGCGACATCGCCCGGCAACAGGCGCACCTTTTCGGTGCGCCTGCACCCGTTTAGATTTCTGCCGGAGAGCACCCCGTGAACGAAACCCTCCCACGCCCGCAGGCGAAAACCCGTAAAGCGCTGACTCCGCTCCTCGAAGTCCGTAACCTGACCAAATCCTTCGACGGCCAGCACGCCGTGGATGACGTCAGCCTGACGATCTATAAAGGCGAAATTTTTGCGCTGCTGGGCGCTTCCGGCTGTGGAAAATCCACGCTGCTGCGCATGCTGGCCGGGTTTGAACCGCCAACGGCCGGACAAATTATGCTGGATGGGGTCGATCTCTCCCGCGTTCCGCCCTACGAGCGCCCGATCAATATGATGTTCCAGTCCTACGCGCTTTTTCCCCACATGACGGTAGAGCAGAACATCGCCTTTGGCCTCAAGCAGGACAAGCTGCCAAAAGCAGAAATCGCCGCCCGCGTCGCGGAAATGCTGAGCCTGGTCCACATGCAGGAGTTTGCGAAACGTAAACCGCATCAGCTCTCCGGCGGCCAGCGTCAGCGCGTGGCGCTGGCGCGAAGCCTGGCAAAACGACCAAAGCTTTTGCTGCTTGACGAGCCGATGGGGGCGCTGGATAAAAAACTGCGCGACCGGATGCAGCTCGAAGTGGTGGATATCCTCGAGCGCGTCGGCGCGACCTGCGTGATGGTGACTCACGACCAGGAAGAGGCGATGACCATGGCCGGGCGTATCGCGATCATGAATCGCGGGAAGTTCGTGCAAATCGGCGAGCCGGAAGAGATTTATGAGCATCCGACCACCCGTTACAGCGCCGAGTTTATCGGCTCGGTGAACGTCTTCGAAGGGCTGCTGAAAGATCGTCAGGAGGACGGCCTGGTGATTGAGTCGCCGGGTCTGGTGCATCCGCTCAAGGTCGACCCGGACGCGTCGATTGTCGATAACGTCCCGGTTTACGTGGCGCTGCGCCCGGAAAAAATCATGCTCTGCGACGAGCCGCCAGCCGATGGCTATAACTTTGCTGTCGGTGAAGTGGTCCACATTGCCTATCTCGGTGATCTCTCGATCTATCACGTGCGCCTCAAAAGCGGGCAGATGATCAGCGCTCAGCTGCAGAACGAACACCGCTACCGGAAGGGACTGCCGACCTGGGGCGACGAAGTGCGCCTGTGCTGGGATGCGGACAGTTGCGTCGTGCTGACGGTATAAGGAGTGGCCATGAATACACTTGAACCACCGGCCCGCGTGCAAAAACCGGGCGGTTTTGCGCAGTGGCTGACGCGCGTGCAGATGGCGCACGGCCGCAAGCTGGTGATTGCCATGCCGTACGTGTGGCTGATCCTGCTGTTCCTGCTGCCGTTTTTGATCGTCTTCAAAATCAGCCTCGCGGAGATGGCGCGGGCGATCCCGCCGTACACGAATCTGATGGAGTGGGTCGACGGGCAGCTGTCGATCACGCTTAATCTCGGCAATTTCCTGCAGCTCACGGACGATCCGCTCTATTTCGAAGCGTATCTGCAGTCCTTGCAGGTGGCGGCGATCTCGACGATCTGCTGTCTGGCGATGGGCTATCCGCTCGCCTGGGCGGTGGCGCACAGCAAACCCTCGACACGCAACATTCTGCTGCTGCTGGTGATTTTGCCGTCGTGGACCTCGTTCCTGATCCGCGTGTACGCCTGGATGGGAATTCTGAAAAACAACGGCGTGCTGAATAACTTTCTGATGTGGCTCGGCGTTATCGATCAGCCGCTGACGATTTTGCACACCAACCTGGCGGTCTATATTGGGATTGTGTACGCCTATCTGCCGTTTATGGTGCTGCCGATCTACACGGCCCTGACGCGGATTGATTACTCGCTGGTGGAAGCCTCGTTGGATCTCGGCGCGCGTCCGCTGAAAACCTTTTTCCAGGTGATCGTGCCGCTGACCAAGGGCGGGATTATTGCCGGTTCGATGCTGGTCTTTATCCCGGCGGTGGGCGAGTTCGTGATCCCGGAACTGCTCGGCGGTCCAGACAGCATCATGATTGGTCGCGTGCTGTGGCAGGAGTTCTTCAATAACCGCGACTGGCCGGTGGCGTCGGCGGTGGCGATTGTGATGCTGCTCCTGCTGATCGTACCGATCATGTGGTTCCATAAACATCAGCAAAAACAGATGGGAGATCACGGATGAACAACTTACCGGTCGTGCGCTCTCCGTGGCGAATTCTGATTCTGGTGCTCGGCTTCACTTTCCTCTATGCGCCGATGCTGATGCTGGTGATCTACTCGTTTAACAGCTCAAAACTGGTGACGGTCTGGGCGGGCTGGTCGACGCGCTGGTACGGCGAGCTGTTTCGCGACGACGCGATGATGAGTGCCGTGGGGCTGAGCCTCACGATTGCCGCCTGTGCGGCCACCATGGCGTCGGTGCTCGGCACCATTGCGGCGATGGTGATGGTGCGTTTTGGCCGTTTCCGCGGTTCGAACGGTTTTGCCTTTATGATCACCGCGCCGCTGGTGATGCCCGATGTGATCACCGGTCTGTCGCTGCTGCTGCTGTTTGTCGCCCTGGCGCACGCCATCGGCTGGCCGGCGGATCGCGGGATGCTGACTATCTGGCTGGCGCACGTGACGTTTTGTACCGCCTACGTGGCGGTGGTGATTTCGTCGCGCCTGCGCGAACTGGATCACTCCATCGAAGAGGCGGCGATGGATCTCGGTGCCACACCGCTGAAGGTCTTCTTCATCATCACGCTGCCGATGATCATGCCTGCAGTGATCTCCGGCTGGCTGCTGGCGTTTACCCTGTCGCTCGACGATCTGGTGATCGCCAGCTTCGTCTCCGGGCCGGGGGCGACGACGCTGCCGATGCTGGTCTTCTCCAGCGTGCGCATGGGCGTGAACCCGGAGATCAACGCCCTGGCGTCGATCATCCTCGGCGTGGTCGGGGTTGTCGGTTTTATCGCCTGGTATCTGATGGCGCGGGCTGAAAAACAGCGTGTACGTGATATCCAGCGTGCAAGACGCGGCTGAAGCATTTAAAATTCTCAGTGAAGTGCCGCGCCTGTCGCGGCACTGTTTTTCAGGGAAGTAAAAACATTGGGATTTTTTAGCAAATCACGACATTCGCATGCGCGCCTCAACGTTCCTGCTCTGGTGCAGGTGGCTGCGCTCGCCATTATTCTGATTCGCTGCCTTGATCTGCTGATGGTGTTTAACATGCTCGGCGTGAAAGGCGTGGGCGAGTTTATCCATCGCAGCGTGCAGACATGGAATCTGACGCTGGTCTTTTTCGCGAGCCTGGTGCTGGTGTTCGTCGAGATTTACTGCGCGTTTTCCCTGGCGAAAGGGCGCAACTGGGCGCGCTGGGTCTATCTTCTGACGCAGGTCATTGCCACGGGCTATCTGTGGGCCGCCTCGATTGGTTACGGCTACCCTGAACTGTTCAGCATTGCCGGGGAGTCGAAGCGGGAGATTTTCCGCTCGCTGGTGATACAGAAACTGCCGGACCTGCTGGTGCTGTTCCTGCTGTTTGTTCCGGCGTCCAGCCGGAGGTTCTTCCGCCTGCAATAATGTGTATAATCGCTGCCCTCGCGAACAATGAGGTTTTCCTATGCAGTGCGCACTCTATGACGCCGGTCGCTGCCGCTCCTGTCAGTGGATAGAACAGCCGGTTTCCCAACAACTCGCCGCCAAAATGGCCGATCTCCAGCAGCTGCTGGCTGAGCATCCGGTGGCGGAGTGGTGCGCGCCTGTCAGCGGTCCGGAGCAGGGCTTTCGTAATAAAGCCAAAATGGTGGTCAGCGGCAGCGTCGAACGACCGCTGCTCGGCATGCTGCATCGCGACGGCACGCCGGAAGATCTCACGGATTGCCCGCTCTATCCCGCGTCCTTTGAGCCGGTCTTCGCCGCGCTGAAACCCTTTATCGCTCGCGCCGGTCTGACGCCCTACAACGTCGCTCGTCAGCGCGGTGAACTGAAATATCTCCTGCTGACCGAAAGCCAGCTCGACGGCGGGATGATGCTGCGCTTCGTGCTGCGCTCTGAAACCAAGCTGGAACAACTGCGCGCGGCGCTGCCGTGGCTGCAACAGCAGCTCCCGCAGCTGAAGCTGATCGCTGCCAATATTCAGCCAGTGCATATGGCGATCATGGAGGGGGAGAAAGAGATTTTCCTCACCGAACAGCAGGCGCTGGCTGAGAATTTCAACGGCGTGCCGCTGTGGATCCGCCCGCAAAGTTTCTTCCAGACCAACCCGGTGGTCGCCAGCCGTCTTTACGCCACGGCGCGCGACTGGGTGCGGGCGTTAGATATCGATCATATGTGGGATCTGTTCTGCGGAGTCGGCGGCTTTGGCCTGCACTGCGCGACGCCAAACATGAAACTGACCGGGATCGAGATCTCCGCCGAGGCCATCGCCTGCGCGAAACAGTCTGCCGCCGAATTGGGTCTGATGGATCTGCATTTCCAGGCGCTGGACTCCACGCAGTTTGCCACCGGGCAGGGCAGCGTTCCGGACCTGGTGCTGGTCAATCCGCCGCGTCGCGGCATCGGCAAAGCCCTCTGTGAATACCTGAGCCAGATGGCACCGAAGACGATTATCTACTCCAGCTGTAACGCCCAGACCATGGCGAAAGATATCGCGATGCTTTCGGGTTACCGCGTCGAGCGGGTGCAGCTTTTCGATATGTTCCCGCATACGGCGCACTATGAAGTGTTGACGCTGCTCATCCGTTTGTAAGACATGCCGGGTGGCGGCTGCGCCTTACCCGGCCTACGGGTCCGGTGCGATCTTTTTGCCGGGTGCGGCTTTGCCTTACCCGGCCCACAGGTCCGACGCTTTTTGTAGGTCGGGTAAGGCGTAGCCGCCACCCGACAGAACCCCCGCACAATCTTCAACAAAATGTGAACTCTTTCGCCGCCCAAAATCAGGTAAGCTTTAGCTATTCAAGATGAATTAAGGCTTACCGATGAAGCAGATCCTGCTGGTGGAAGATGACAGCGATATCGCATCCCTTTTGCGATTAAACCTCGAAGACGAAGGCTATGCGATCACGCACGAAGCAGACGGGGCGCGGGCGCTGGAACGAATTGACCAGGTCCACTGGGACGCGGTGATCCTCGATCTGATGCTGCCAAACGTCGACGGACTGGAGATCTGCCGCCGCATCCGCCAGCTCACCCGCTATCTGCCAATCATCATCATCAGCGCCCGCAGCAGTGAAACCGACCGCATCACCGGCCTCGAAACCGGTGCCGACGACTATCTGGCAAAACCTTTCTCCGTGCAGGAGCTGATCGCGCGCATCAAAGCCCTGTTTCGCCGCCAGCAGGCGATGGGGCAGGCGCAGGCCAATGACACCATTTCAGCCCACGGCCTGACCCTCGATCCGCTTTCGCGCAGCGTGCGTCTGCACGGCAAAGAGGTGGATCTCACCCCGCGCGAGTTCGAACTGCTCTGGTTTTTTGCCCGTCATCCGGGCGAAGTGTTCTCGCGGCTGGCGCTGCTGGAGCAGGTCTGGGGCTATCAGCATGAAGGCTACGAGCACACCGTCAACACCCACATCAACCGCCTGCGGATCAAAATCGAAAAAGACGCCGCCGAGCCGGAAATCATTCGCACCGTCTGGGGCAAAGGCTACAAATTTGCGGAACTGAACCATGATGCGACGTCTTAGCCTCAGCCAGCGGCTAACGCTGCTGTTTATCCTGCTGCTGATCCTGTGCGCCTCCGTGGCCTGCGTGGTGCAGCTTTACGCCAGCATGCAGTACGGCAACGCGATGGTGCAACGCCTTTCCAGCGGGTTGGCGCAGCAGATTGTCCAGCGCGAGCCAGTGCTGGACGCGCAGGGGCAGGTCGATCGCAGCCGCCTGAAACCGCTGTTTGATCGGCTGATGACCTTTAACCCGAGCGTGGAGCTGTACGTGATCTCGCCCGACGGCGATCTGCTGGCGGACGCCGCGCCGCCGGGGCATATCCAGCGCCAAAAAATCGCGATGGCACCGGTGCAAACTTTTCTCAGCGGCACCAGCTGGCCGGTGTATGGCGACGATCCCCGGAGCCTCGATAAACAGAAAGTGTTCAGCGTGACGCCGCTGAGGCAGGGCGGGGAGCTGCGCGGATATCTGTATATCATCCTGCAGGGCGAGGAGTTTAACGCTCTGGCGGACATGGCGTGGCACAAGACGCTCTGGAGTACGGCGATGTGGTCCCTGCTGGTGGCGGCGATGTTTTCCCTGCTGGCGGGAGGGCTGGTCTGGTTCTGGGTGACGCGGCCGGTGAAGCGGCTGACGGCGGAGGTTTCCGGGCTGGAGCAGGACAGCATCAGCGCCATTAAAAAGCTCGCGGCACAAACGCCGGAACCGGGTACGGCGGATGAGGTCACGCAGCTGCGCAATACCTTTATCGAGCTGGCGCGGCAGATCACCGCTCAGTGGGACAAACTGGCCGACAGTGACCGCCAGCGCCGGGAGTTTATCGCCAATATCTCTCACGATTTGCGCACGCCGCTGACGTCGTTGCTGGGCTATCTGGAAACCCTGTCGCTGAAATCCGCCACTCTGAGCGCGGAGCAGCATCAGCAGTATCTGGCGACGGCGCTGCGCCAGGGGCAGAAGGTGCGTCATCTTTCGCAGCAGCTGTTTGAGCTGGCCCGGCTGGAGCACGGCGGCATCAAGCCGCAGCGCGAGCGTTTTGCGATGGCGGAGCTGATCTCCGACGTGGCGCAGAAATTCGAGCTGACCGCCCAGACGCGGCAGCTGCGGCTGCATATTGACGTGCCGGGGCCGCTGCCGCTGGTGTTTGCCGATGTGTCGATGATCGAGCGGGTGGTGACGAATCTGCTGGATAACGCGGTGCGTCATACGCCGTCGGGCGGGGATATTCGGCTGTCTGTGTGGCAGGAGAATGAGCAGTTGCAGGTGGAAGTGACGGACAGCGGGCCGGGGATTGACGAGTCGTTACGTGAGGATCTATTCCAGCGGCCATCAGCGTTAAACCCGCAGGCATCGCGTGAGAATCGCGGTGGGCTGGGGTTGTTGATTGTGAAACGGATGCTGGAATTGCATGGAGGCGGGATAGCTTTGCAGGATTTTGAACCGGGGGCGAAGTTTAGGTTTTATGTTCCTCTGTAAGAGGTGCCGGGTGGCGCTTATGCTTACCCGGCCTACAAAAACCTCAATGACGGTTTATGTGCCGTTAAATGAAATGCCGGGTGGCGCTTACGCTTACCCGGCCTACAAAAACCCCCGATCCCGTAGGCCGGGTAAGGCGTAGCCGCCACCCGGCAAAATCATCGCACAATTACTGCGGGAACCACTGGTCGCTAATTTTCTGATACGTCCCGTCGGTTTTGATCGCTTTCAGCGCGCCGTTCAGTTTTTCCAGCAACGCTTTATTATCCGGACGAACCGCGATACCCAGACCGGTGCCGAAATACTGTGCGTCGGTCACTTTCTCCGTCGCCGTACCCAGCTGCGGATTGGTTTTCAGCCACTCGTTCACCACCGCCGTGTCGCCAAACACGCCATCGATACGGCCATTTTTCAGGTCGATGATCGCGTTCTGGTAGCTGTCATACGCCACGGTTTTCACTTCCGGATGCTTATCCTGCAGGTATTTC
Organism: Lelliottia sp. JS-SCA-14; assembly: GCF_035593345.1. NCBI lineage: Bacteria > Pseudomonadati > Pseudomonadota > Gammaproteobacteria > Enterobacterales > Enterobacteriaceae > Lelliottia > Lelliottia sp. JS-SCA-14. Next base: position 1,658,672 of record NZ_CP141606.1, read on the forward strand.
TGGTGCGTGGTGCCGTTTTCCATGCCGATGCGTTTGCCTTTCAGCTGCTCAAAAGAGCTGAACGCCCCTTTCTTCGCAATCACCACCGCCGAGTTGGCGTAGTACGGGTCGGTAAAGGAGACCTGCTTGCTGCGCTCTGGCGTGATGTCCATTCCGGAAATCACCGCGTCGTATTTTTTGAATTTCAGAGACGGGATCAGGCTGTCGAACGCGTGGTTGGTGAAGGTACAGTCGGCCTGCATCTGTTTGCACAGCGCTTTGGCGAGATCGATATCAAAACCGACGATCTGGTTGCTGGCATCCAGCGATTCGAACGGTGGGTAAGTGGCTGAAACGCCGAAATTGATTTTATCAGCGGCCGTAGCGCCTGCGGCGAAGGTTGCCAGTAATGCAGCCAGAACTAACTTTTTCATTTTAATGCTCCCGTCTGTCAATCTTGTCATTATGCGCCGTGTCTGCGGCATGGACGTACAATGCCAGTTAATGAATTTGTATGCAATAAATATGATTAAGTATTTTCATTGAGAGAAAAAAAACGGGCAGTCGTTAGACTTACCCGTTTTCGTAATGCAGTTATTATGCAGTTAGTTGCGGCGTTCGAAGGCCAGCGCTTTGCTCTCAATGAGGCGCATCAGCAGCGTCAGCAGGCCGTTCACCACCAGATAAACCAGACCCGCCGCGCCGAAGACCATCACGTCATAGGTGCGTCCGTAGAGCAGCTGCCCGTGGCCCATCACTTCCATCAGCGTAATGGTGTAGGCCAGAGAGGTACTTTTAAACACCAGCACCACTTCGTTGGAATACGAAGAGAGCGCGCGTTTAAAGGCATACGGCAGCAGGATCGCCAGGGTGTCTTTCTTGCTCATCCCCAGCGCACCGCAGGACTGCCATTGTCCTTCCGGAATAGCGCGAATCGCACCGTAGAACAGCTGAGTGGTATAGGCAGCACTGTTCAGGGAGAGCGCAATCAGGGCGCACAGCCACGGTTCAGACAGCAGATGCCAGATGACCGGATAGTTCTGCAGCGACGGGAACTGGCCCGGCCCGTAGTAAATCAGGAAGATCTGCACCAGCAGCGGCGTGCCGGTAAACAGGGTGATATAGGCGCGAACCACCCATACCAGCACCGGCGTTTTCAGCGTCAGAACGATGGTGAAAAAGAGTGCCAGAATCAGAGCCACCACGATGGACGCCACGGTCAGCGTCAGGCTGGTGTGCAGCCCTTTCATCAGCTCCGGTAAATACTCAAGCATCAGCCAGGTCTCCGTTCAAAACGCGTTGCGCGCAGGTCAATACGTTTAAGAACGTACTGGCTCAGCAACGTGATCACCAGGTAGATAGCCGCCGCAACGATATACCAGGTGAAAGGCTCCTGGGTGCGGGTGGCGATGCTTTTGGTTTGCAGCATTAAATCGTTGACGCTGATCAGGCTGACCAGCGCGGTATCTTTCAGCAGCACCAGCCACTGATTGCCCAGCCCTGGCAGGGCATGACGCCACATCTGCGGCATCACCAGGCGGAAGAAAATCGCCGCTTTCGATAACCCCAGCGCCTGGCCGGATTCCCACTGGCCGACCGGCACCGCTTTCAGCGCGCCGCGCAGCGTCTGGGACGCATAGGCGGAATAGAGCAGGGAAAGGGCGATCACGCCGCACAGGAACGGGCTGACGTCGAAGTTCTCGATCTGCATCTGCACCGGGATCTGCGCAAAGCCGAGATTAATCGTGAAGCCGTCCGACAGCATCAGCAGCAGCTGTGACGAGCCGAAATAGATAAACAGGACCACCAGGATTTCCGGCAGTCCGCGCAGAACGGTCACCAGCCCCGAGCCTGCCCATGCGACCGGGCGCCATTTGGCTGACTCCCACACCGCAAAGAACATCGCCAGCACCAGGCCGATAATGAGTGCGCAAACGGCAAGGCCGACGGTCATCCCGGCGGCGCTTGCTAATGGAAAAAGTTCGTTCATCAGATCTTACTTCTGGAACCATTTGGAATAGATGGTCTGGTAAGTACCGTCTTTTTTCACTTTATCCAGCGCAGTATTGAGTTTCTGCTGCAGGTCGGTGTTGCCCTGACGAACGGCGATGCCAAGACCCGTACCGAAGTAATCTTTGTCCGTCACTTTATCGCCGATAGCGGCCAGTTTCGGCTCTGCTTTCAGCCACTCGGTTACCACGGCAGTGTCCCCGAATACCGCATCAATACGGCCATTCTGCATATCCAGCTTGGCGTTCATGTAGCTGTCGTAAGGCACAACGGTGATTTCCGGGTGCTTATCGGTGATGAATTTCTGGTGCGTGGAGCCGTTCTGCATCCCGACTTTTTTGCCTTTCAGCGCGGCGATATCGGCAATTTTGCCTTTCTGGCCGACGAACAGGGCAGAGTTTTCATAGTACGGCTGGGTGAACAGAACCTGCTTTTCACGCTCTGGGGTGATGTCCATACCGGAAATCACCGCGTCAAAACGACGGAACTTCAGGCTTGGGATCAGGCTGTCGAACGCCTGGTTGGTGAAGGTACAGGTGGCGTCGATCTCTTTGCACAGGGCGTTGGCCAGATCCACGTCGAAGCCGACGATCTTATTGCTGGCGTCCATGGATTCAAACGGAGGATACGAGGCTTCCATGGCGAAACGAATGGTCTGTGCGGCGGAAGCGGAAAGGCTGACGCTAGCAAGCAGGGCGGCTATCAGTACTTTTTTCATTGTCATTTTCCCTAACACATCAGTGAGATAAATAGTTTTTAAAGGCGTCGGTTTGCGGGGCGGTAAAGCAGCTCGCATCACCTTGTTCAACAATATGACCGTTTTCCATGTACACCACGCGGCTGGCGGTTTTGCGCGCCACTTCCACTTCATGGGTGACGATCACCTGGGTGATATTGGTTTCGGCCAGCTCGCGGATAATGCTGACGATCTGGGCGGTAATTTCCGGGTCCAGCGCGGCGGTCGGCTCATCAAACAGCAGCACCTGCGGCTCCATCATCAGCGCGCGGGCAATGGCAACACGCTGCTGCTGACCGCCGGAGAGGTGCAGCGGATAGCGATCGCTGTAGGGTTTTAAGCGCAGACGTTCGAGCAGTTTTTCCGCACGGGCGAGGGCCCTTTCTTTGCTTAACCCCAGCACGCGGCAGGGCGCTTCGATCAGGTTTTGCTGCACGGTGAGGTGCGGCCAGAGATTGTATTGCTGAAACACCATGCCGACGTTCTGACGAAGAGAGCGGATCGCTTTATCGGAAGGGGCTTTGGTGAAATCGAAATGATTCCCGGCGATATCGAGCTGGCCGGAACGTGGCATTTCAAGCAGATTGAGGACGCGCAGCAGTGAGCTTTTACCTGCGCCGCTTGGGCCAAGCAAAACCAGCGTTTCGCCCTCTGGGCAGTTCAGCGTGATGTCGAACAGCGCCTGGTGTGCGCCGTAGAAGCAGTTAATGCCGTTTAGTTGAATACTCATCGGGGCAGTCTTTACTCATCCAGGCAATCTATAGCAATTGAGGCCGCAGATAGTACCGTTGACAGAATAGTTATGCAATATTTATGCGTTAAAAGTTAAATATAAACCGTATTCAGGTTTAAACATAGCACAAAATCGCGTACGGCTATGGGCGCGAGTATAAATGTCGGCATTCCTCACGAAATGCCGCACATTTTACGGGGGAAACCATTCTGAACTAACGATTCTCGATCGACTGGCGAAGCGTACCGGCAGGGGCGTGGACGCTGCCGCCGATGTAACGCACGTCGTCGATGGCCCAGCACTGGCCCTCGCGGATCATCAGCACTTCATCCTGCCAGGTCTGGCTGCCCTGGGTCAGTTTGACCCGCAGCGGAATGTTGCGTGCGTCGGTGTTCGGGATGGTGGAAGCGCTGGAAACCTCGGCGCTGTCAGGCAGCGTGGTACGGCTGGAGAACGGATCGGATTTGAGCAGCGCGTTATGCTGCGGATCGCGTGAAGCGTCGTTCAGCAGTTTCGCCAGATTATCACTCAGGTACGGGCGCAGGGCGGTGAGATCGCTGCTCTTGTGGGAAATACGGTAATCGTAGAACTGTTGAGCCACGGTGTCAGGGCCGCCGTCAATGCACGGACCGCTGCGTGTCCCGATATCCTTAAAAGCAGGGGTGACCGTGGTGGTGCAGGCGCTGAGCAGCAGCGCGCACGGCACTAAAAGCGTCAAAGCAGAATAGCGCATGTTGATTTCCTTAATGATTAACTATCCTTTCAATAATAGCGTAACGAACCGATAATGCTGTTGAGTTAGCCGCCTAAGGCATTGAACGCTAAAGAGGGAGATAAATGATGCAATTTTCCACAACCCCGACGCTGGAAGGACAACCGATTGTCGAGTATTGCGGCGTCGTGACCGGTGAAGCCATTCTTGGCGCGAATATATTCCGCGACTTTTTCGCCGGGATCCGCGATATCGTCGGCGGTCGTTCCGGAGCCTATGAGAAAGAGCTGCGCAAGGCGCGCGAAATCGCCTTTAAAGAGCTGGGCGAGCAGGCCAAAGCGCTGGGCGCGGATGCGGTCGTTGGCATTGATATCGACTACGAAACCGTCGGGAAAGACGCCAGCATGCTGATGGTGAGCGTCAGCGGGACGGCGGTGAAAACGCGCCGATGAAACGCGTATTATCGACACTCCTGCTGGCGCTGTTGCTGGCAGGCTGTGCGGAGAAAGGGATTATCGATAAAGGGGCCTATGAGCTGGACACCCGCCATCAGGCGCAGGCCGCGTATCCGCGCATTAAAGTGCTGGTGATCCACTATACCGCCGATGATTTTGACAGCTCGCTGGCGACGCTCACGGACAAAAACGTCAGCTCCCACTATCTCATCCCCGCGAATCCCCCTCAGCCATCGGGCAAGCCGCGCATCTGGCAGCTGGTGCCGGAGAAAGAGTTAGCCTGGCACGCGGGGATCAGTTTCTGGCGCGGGACCAACCGCATCAACGATACCTCGATTGGCATCGAGCTCGAAAACCGCGGCTGGCAAAAATCGAACGGCGAGAAAACCTTTACCCCGTTTGAACCGGCGCAAATCGCGGCGCTGATCCCTCTCGCCAAAGACATTATCGCCCGCTACAACATCAAGCCCGAGAACGTGGTGGCCCATTCGGATATCGCCCCCCAGCGCAAAGACGATCCCGGCCCGCTGTTCCCATGGCAGATGCTGGCCCAGCAGGGCATCGGTGCCTGGCCCGATCCCGCGCGCGTGACCTTTTATCTCAACGGAAAGTCGAAGTATGAGCCCGTCGATACGGCAGCGCTGCTCGATCTGCTGATGCGCTACGGTTACGAAGTGCCGGATAACAGCACCGCGGCGCAGCAAAAGCGGGTGATTATGGTCTTCCAGATGCACTACCGTCCCGAGCTCTGGAACGGTATTGCCGATGCTGAAACGCTGGCGATTGCTAGAGCGTTGTTAGAGAAGTACGGGCAGGGGTAATTAGCGGTGCAGCTTGCCGTGATCCCGCAGCCACGCCGCCGTGCGCACAATCCCTTCATCGAGGGTTACGATCGGCTGATAGCCCAGCTCGGTCTCGGCGCGCGTGGTGTCCAGCGTAAAATCGAAGTTCAGCTTTGACACGCCGTAGTGCGTCAGGGCCGGTTCTTTCGCCGATTTATTGCCAAAACGTTCCATGCTGCGGGCGATCATATCCAGCATCGGGTAGGGCACAGAACGAATGCGGCAGTGGATGTTCAGCTCATCGATCAGGCGCTGGACGATACTGCGCAACGTTTGCGGTTCGCCGTTGGTGATGTTGTAGGCGCGACCGGAGACCAGGTGATCGCACTCGGTCTGGCTCGCCAGCCACATCGCGTGCACCGCGTTTTCGTAGTAGGTCATATCCACCAGCGCATCGCCGCCGCGCGGCAACAGCACGCTGCCGTAGTGGTGCATCATCTGCGCCAGGCGCGGGATAAACACTTTGTCGTGCGGCCCAAACAGGCTCTGCGGACGCAGAACGGTAAAGCGGGTGTGCGGGTTGGATTGCGCCAGCAGATCGATCACCTCTTCGCTGGCCGCTTTGCTGCGCGCGAACTCACAGGCGAAACGCGCCGGGCGGAAATCTTCCTGAATATCGCGATGGTGGTGATAGTCAAAATAGAGCGACGGGGAGGAGATATGCACGAAGTTGCGCACGCCCCAGGCCACGGCCCATTCGCCGAGTCGGCGGGTGGCGCGAACGTTGGCCAGGTCGAACGCCTGCTGCGTTCCCCACGGCGAGGTAAAGCTGGAGCAGTGCCACAGTGTGTCGATACCGGCGAGCATGGCTTTGGCTTGCGAGGAAACCAGCTCCGTCAGATCGGCGTGGATAAATTCCGCGCCCATTTTTTGCAGGAGTTTACCCATCGCTTCGTTACGACCGGTAGCTCTGACGCTGATGCCTTTCTGACGCAAAAACTCGACCGCATTTCGACCTAAGCCGCTGGTGGCGCCGGTAACCAGTACCTTCATATCTATCCACTGTGTTGAAAAGAATTTCGTGCGCATTCTTCCGTGAATTACGTCATGTTGCAATGGGAAAGGTGAAAGAATCAGAGGATTAATCAGACTTTTTCCGTCATTCCTTCTGCAAGATGCGCAATACGCTTCGCCATACCCCGGAAGATGAACAGATGCGCCGGGATCATAAACAGCCAGTAGAACAGCCCCGGCATGCCGTGCGGGTGCCACCAGGCGCGAACGTCCAGCTCGCGGTGATCGCCTTTGTCCTTCAACGTAAAGCATAGACGACCCAGGCCGGGGGCTTTCATACCGAACAGCAGCGCCAGCTGTTTTTCCGGCTCGACGATGATCACCTTCCAGCTATCGACGGCGTCACCGGTCTGTAAATACGGGTGCGCAGGGCGGCCTTTTGCCAGCTTATGCCCGACCAGCAGATCCATCATCCCGCGCGTGTCCCAGAGAATGTTGCCAAAGAAATAGCGCTCTTTGCCGCCGATCTGGTTAATGACTTCCCACAGCGCGGCGAGGCTGGCGGTGGTTTTCACCGTGCAACCGGCCTGCTTCGGATAGTAGCCATACTCCGGTCGCCAGCGGGCAAAGGCCTGAGCGTCATATCCCCAGTCGCTGGAGTTCATCAGCTCCTCTTCCTCTTTGAGGGTGTGGCGCACCGCGTCGTCAAAGCGGGTCAGATCCTGCGGAATCAGCGCCCGCAGTTCGCGGTCGTCGGCCAGCAGATCGTGCTTCAGCCCCTGGATCAGCGCCTTGGCGGTGGTCGGGGGAACCGAAGTGATCACGTTCAGGAACCACACCGAAATCCAGCGGGTGGGGAAGGGGATGGGTACCAGCCAGCGACGACGGCCGCTGACGGTCATGAAGTGTTCGAACTGCTCCTGATAGCTGAGGACTTCCGGCCCGGCCGCTTCCAGCACGCGATGGGTTTGTGTGGGATGATTCAGCAGTTCCACCAGATAGTGCAGCAGGTTTTCCAGCGCAATCGGCGTGGTGCGCGAACGCACCCAACGAGGCGGCGTGAGCACCGGCAGGTTGTAGACCATATCGCGCATCACTTCGAAGGCCGCGGAACCGGCGCCGACGATAATGCCCGCCCGCAGTTCCGTCACCGGGATCTCCGCGCTGCGCAGCATTTCGCCCGTCAGCTGACGGGCGCGCAGATGGTCGGACTGTTCGTTTTCTGGTGCCTGGAGTGAGCTGAGGAAAATAATCTGCTTCACCGGCGTCTGGAGCAGCGCATCGCGCACGTTCAGCGCCACCTGGCGCTCATGGGCGATAAAGTCACCGCCTTCGCCCATGCTGTGCACCAGATAATAGAGCGTATCGACGCCTTCCAGCAGCGCGGGCAGCTCCTTCGGCCAGTTGAGATCCACCGCGTGGCAGGTGACGTTGGGCAGATTAAGTTTTTGCAGGCGTTCCACATTACGTGCCGCCGCCAGCACCTGATGACCGTGCTGGCTGAGCGCTGTCGTCAGATGTTGACCGATATACCCGCTGGCGCCGAGCACCAGAATTCGTTGCGACACGTCATGCTCCTTAACGCTGTAAAAAGGCCTGCCAGTGTTTGACCACTTCCGCCAGCTGCTCGCGGCTCACATCGAGGTGCATTACCAGACGCACAATCGGTGAGGCGTTCATCAGCACGCCGTGGGCTTTCATATACTCGCCCAGCGCCGCCGCATTCTCTTCGCCGACGCGAACGAACAGCATATTGGTGTCGTGACGCATCACATCCGCGCCGATCTCGCGCAGCTGCGTCGCCATCCAGGCGGCGTTGTCGTGATCTTCTTTCAGACGAGCGACGTTATTTTTCAGGGCGTACAGCCCGGCCGCCGCCAGAATCCCGGCCTGACGCATTCCGCCGCCGGTCATTTTACGCCAGCGGTTAGCGCGCTTAATGTAGTCCGCGTTCCCGACCAGCAGGGAGCCGACCGGCGTCCCCAGCCCTTTCGACAGGCAGATGGTGAACGAATCGCAGTACTGAGTGATCTCTTTCAGCTCGCAGCCATACTCCACCACGGCGTTAAAGATACGCGCCCCGTCGACGTGCAGGCCCAGTTTGCGCTCGTGGGTGAATTCCCACGCGGCTTTGAGATACTCGCGCGGCAGCACTTTGCCGTTGTGGGTATTTTCCAGACTCAGGAGTTTGGTGCGGGCAAAGTGGATATCGTCGGCTTTGATTTTGGCCGCCACTTTATCGAGCGGCAGGGAGCCGTCAGCGGCGGCGTCGATAGGCTGCGGCTGAATGCTGCCGAGCACCGCCGCGCCACCGGCTTCGTACAGATAGTTATGCGCGCCCTGGCCGACGATATACTCTTCGCCGCGCTCGCAGTGGCTGAGCAGCGCCACCAGGTTAGCCTGAGTGCCTGTCGGCAGGAACAGCGCCGCCTCTTTACCGCTTAATTCGACGGCGTAGCGCTGGAGTTCATTGACGGTGGGATCGTCACCGTAAACGTCATCCCCGACCGGGGCGGCCATCATCTCTTCGAGCATGGCGCGACTCGGACGGGTAACGGTATCACTGCGTAAATCAATCATGGCATTTCCCTGTGTTTTAAAAGGCAATGCCGACTGTTTTACCTGAGCCAGTTGGTTTTTGCCAGTTCGATAACCTCGTCGCCGCGCCCGCTGATAATGGCGCGCAGCATATACAGGCTAAAGCCTTTCGCCTGCTCCAGTTTGATCTGCGGCGGAATAGCCAGCTCCTCTTTGGCGACCACCACGTCCACCAGCACCGGGCCGTCGATGGAGAAGGCGCGCTGCAGCGCTTCGTCAACCTCAGACGCTTTTTCCACACGGATGCCGGTGATCCCGCAGGCTTCGGCGATCTTCGCGAAGTTGGTGTCGTGGAGCTCGGTGCCGTCCGTCAGATAGCCCCCGGCTTTCATCTCCATCGCCACAAAACCTAACACGCTGTTGTTAAACACCACGATTTTGAGCGGAAGTTTCATCTGCACCACCGACAGGAAATCGCCCATCAGCATGCTAAACCCGCCGTCACCGCACATCGCCACCACCTGACGTTCCGGCGCGGTGGCTTGCGCACCCAGCGCCTGCGGCATGGCGTTGGCCATCGAGCCGTGGTTGAAGGAGCCAATCAGGCGGCGTTTGCCGTTCATTTTCAGATAGCGCGCCGCCCAGACGGTCGGCGTGCCGACATCGCAGGTAAAGATGGCGTCATCAGAGGCGAAATGGCTGATCTGCTGCGCGAGGTACTGCGGGTGTATGGCTTTTTCGCTCGGTTTGGCGAGATCGTCCAGCCCTTTGCGCGCGTCGCGATAGTCGCTCAGTGCCTTGTCGAGGAACTTGCGATCGGTTTTCTCCTCCAGATGCGGGAGCAGGGCGGCCAGCGTCGATTTGATATCCCCGATCAGCGCCATATCGACCTTGCTGTGCGCGCCGATGCTGCCGGGGTTGATATCGATTTGGATGATTTTGGCATCGTTTGGATAGAACGCGCGATAGGGGAACTGGGTGCCGAGCAACACCAGGGTGTCGGCGTTCATCATGGTGTGGAACCCGGACGAGAAGCCAATCAGGCCGGTCATGCCGACATCGTAAGGGTTGTCGTATTCCACATGCTCTTTGCCGCGCAGGGCGTGAACAATCGGCGCTTTAATTTTTCCGGCAAATTCGACTAACTCTTTATGCGCCCCCGCACAGCCGCTGCCGCACAGCAGGGCGATATTGCTGGAGTAGCGCAGGAGTTGCGCCAGTTTTTTCAGCTCCTCTTCCGCCGGTGTGACGACCGGCTGCGGAGCCTGATACCAGTGCGTACTGGCCCCTTCTGGCGCGGCTTTGAGCGCCACGTCGCCCGGCAGGACCACCACCGATACGCCGCGGTTGAGGATCGCTTTGCGCATGGCGATCGCCATCACCTGCGGGATCTGCTCCGGCGTGGAGACCAGCTCGCAGTAGTGGCTACATTCACGGAACAGCTCCTGGGGATGCGTCTCCTGAAAATAGCCGCTGCCGATTTCGCTCGACGGAATATGCGCCGCAATCGCCAGCACCGGAACGTGGTTGCGATGGCAGTCGAAAAGACCGTTAATCAGATGCAGGTTGCCTGGCCCGCAGGATCCTGCGCACACCGCCAGCTCGCCTGTCAGCTGCGCTTCTGCGCCTGCGGCAAAGGCCGCCACCTCTTCGTGACGCGTCGGCATCCAGTCGATGGTGCCCATTCGGTTGAGGCTGTCGCTTAAGCCATTGAGGGAATCGCCGGTGACGCCCCAGATGCGTTTGACGCCCGCCTGTTCCAGGGTTTTTGCTACGTAGGCCGCTACGGTCTGTTTCATGGTTGTCCTTCTCCGTTTTGTGATAACGCTTACAAGCTTAGAAGAAACTGAGCGTTATGCCCGTTTAATGCCCCCGATTAATAGTGACTTTCTTTGTGCAACATTTCGTCATATTCTGCTGGGACACAGGGTGAAAACAGGAATCATTTCAGATGGTTAAATCATTGTTAATTGCTGTTAATAGAACGCTAACGCACGACGATTTTGGCAAACTGTTATTACGTCTGGCGGTCGGCGGGCTGATGCTGTTTCACGGTCTGCACAAGCTGTTTGGCGGCGTGGGCTTTATCAGCGGGATGCTGGTGGCAAAAGGGCTGCCGGGGTTTATTGCCTATGGCGTGTTGATTGGTGAAGTAGTGGCACCGGTTCTGATTGTGCTCGGGATCCTGACGCGTCCGGCGGCGCTGGTGCTGGCGTTTACCATGATCGTAGCGTGGCTGATGGTCGGCACGGGCAAAACTTTCGCGCTGGATGCTGTCGGGGCCTGGGCGATTGAAAGCCTGGTCTATTTCTTCATTGGCGCGCTGGCCGTGGCGTTTATGGGGGCAGGGCGTTATGCGCTGGCGCGGGATCCGGCGTGGCGTTGAGATAAAAAAAGCCGGGTGGCGGCTACGCCTTACCCGGCCTACAGGTGTATAGGATATCGTAGGCCCGGTAAGCGTCAGCGCCACCGGGCACAACACGCACAACTTTACGCCAGAACCAAATCACCCTGCGGATGACAGGAGCACGCCAGCACGTAACCCTCGGCGATTTCCGCATCCGTCAGCGTCATGGTGCTGCTGACAGAATACTCACCGGAAACCACTTTCGTTTTACAACACCCGCACACGCCCGCACGACAGGCGGCGACCACCGGAATCTTGTTGCTTTCCAGCGCTTCCAGCAGCGTGGTGCCGACGCGCCCGAAGAAAGTCTGGGCTGGCTGCAGCTTGGTGAATTTCACCCCGCTGGTAGCCGCGTCGGCGACGGGCGTAAAGAACTGCTCCTTGAAGAAGCGAGTCACGCCGAGCGCTTTCACCTCTTTCTCCACGATCTCCATATAGGGCGCGGGGCCGCAGGTCATCACGGTGCGTGAGGCGATATCCGGCACGCTTTGCAGCAGTTCGCGGCTCAGGCGATCCGCAACAAAACCGTGGGTGGCGTTGTTTTCTGCCACCAGCGTCACCGGATAATTGCGCCACTCGTCGGCGAAAATCACATCCTCCGGCGAGCGCACGCTGAAGATCACCTGCACGTCAGCCTGCGGACGGTTTTTCGCCAGCCAGCGACGCATCGACATCACCGGCGTTACGCCGCAGCCTGCCGCCAGCATCAGGAATTTATCGTCGGCTTTGTCGTCGCAGACGAAATCCCCCTGCGCGTCGGAGAGCCACAGATAATCCCCGCGCTTCACCTCGTTGGTCAGCCATTGGGAACCGGCACCGTCGTCGATCCGGCGCACGGTGAGCGTGATGAATTCACTCACCCCCGGCGTCGAGGAGAGAGTGTAGGCGCGCAGAGTATCCGCCGAGTTACGGACACTCACCAGCGCATACTGACCGGCGCGATACGGGTAAAAATCATGGCACAGCAGCGACAGCGTCCACACATCCGGCGTCTCCTGATGGATGTGATGAACCTGCATCCGCCACGGGCATTGTGAGGTTGGCATCGTCATGAAAAACTCCTTACGCGCTCAGCAGTTGCTGCATGTCTTCTTCAACGGTGGTCACAGAACGCAGACCAAATTTCTCGTTAAGCACCGCCAGCAGATCCGGGGTCAGGAAGCCTGGCGCCGTCGGGCCCGTCACGATGTTGGTCACGCCGAGCGACAGCAGGGTCAGCAGGATCACAATCGCTTTCTGCTCGAACCACGAAAGCACCAGCGACAGCGGCAGATCGTTCACGCCGCAGCCCAGTTTCTCGGCCAGCGTCACCGCCAGAATGATCGCCGAGTAGGCGTCGTTACACTGACCGGCATCGATCAGGCGCGGCAGGCCTTCGATATCGCCGAAGTCCAGTTTGTTGAAACGGTACTTACCGCATGCCAGGGTCAGGATCAGGCAGTCCTGCGGAACGCTGGTCGCAAAATCGGTGAAGTAGTTGCGTTCCCCACGTGCGCCGTCGCAGCCGCCGACCAGGAAGATGTGGCGCAGTTTTTCGCGGCTCACCAGGTCGATCAGGGAATCTGCCGCACCGAGCAGGGTTTCACGACCAAAGCCGACGGTGATCAGGTGTTCGATTTCGCTGAAGGGGAAGCCCGCCATCTGCTGCGCCTGGGTGATCACAGGACCGAAATCATCGCCCTCGAGGTGGCTCACGCCCGGCCAGCCGACGATGCTGCGGGTCCAGATGCGATCGTCATAGGAGCCGACGGTCGGATCGATGATGCAGTTGGAGGTCATGACGATTGGGCCAGGGAAGCGGGCGAACTCCACCTGCTGGTTCTGCCAGCCGCTGCCGTAGTTCCCGACCAGATGTTTGAATTTACGCAGCTCCGGGTAGCCGTGGGCAGGCAGCATTTCGCCGTGGGTGTAAACGTTCACGCCCGTGCCTTCGGTCTGTTGCAGCAGGTTGTAGAGATCTTTCAGGTCATGACCGGAAATCAGAATACATTTCCCGGCGGTGGCTTTAACGTTGACCTGAGTCGGCGTCGGGTGACCGTAGGTGCTGGTTTCGCCCGCGTCCAGAATGCTCATCACTTTGAAGTTCATCTGGCCGATTTCCATGGAGCACTCCAGCAGAGCGTTCATATCGGAAGGCCAGGTGCCGAGCCACGCCATGATTTTGTGGTACTGGGCGTAGATATCGTTGTCGTACTGGCCGAGAACGTGGGCGTGTTCCATGTAGGCCGCCGCCCCTTTCAGACCGTACAGGCACAGCAGACGCAGGCCGAGAATGTTCTCGCCAATCGCCGCTTTGTCTTTATTCGGGGTGAATTCCGCCGCCTGACGCTGCAGCTCGCCCAGATCGTCGCTGACCAGTTGCAGACCGGCCATTGGGTTGTCGACCGCAGCGCTGGCGTCGGCTTGCAGGCTTTGCGCTTTCAGCGCTTCGCGCAGGGCGATGGCTTCACGCGCGTAGCCCACGATGCGTGGCGAATCGAAGTTGACGTTAGTGAGAGTCGAGAAGAAGGCGCGCGGGGCGAAGTTGTCGATGTAGTGGTCGACAATGCCGTATTCACGCGCTTTTGCCGCCCAGGCGGAGAGGCCTTGCAGGGCGGCAATCAGCAGATCTTGCAGGTCAGACGTTTCGGCGGTTTTCCCGCACATGCCCTGCGCGTAGGAGCAGCCGTTGCCGGCTGGGGTACGGATGGTTTGTTCACATTGCACACAAAACATAATCACACCTGTTAAAGTTATATTTGATATACATGTTTAAGGTTATGCCTGTGGTCGGACGGAGAAAAGGTCTTTCTGCTACAAAGTAAAGGGAGATTGATTTAACGCAATTTTGGCGGCAGAGACCTACCGCCAGAGAGGTATTACGCGGAGAAGAGCGCCATCAGAATCGGCACCAGCAGGCTCAGAATAAAGCCGTGGACGATGGCCGCCGGGACCAGCTCCAGACCGCCGGAGCGCTGCAGGACGGGCAGGGTAAAGTCCATTGAGGTCGCACCGCACAGGCCGAGCGCCGTAGAGCGGCTTTTTCGCACCAGGCCAGGAATAAGCATAATGGCGATAAGCTCGCGGCCCAGATCGTTAAAGAATGAGGCGCTGCCAATCACCGGGCCAAAGGATTCCGTCATCAGAATACCGGACAGAGAATACCAGCCAAAACCGGAGGCCATCGCCAGCCCGGTTTTCAGCGGCAGATCGAGAATAAAGGCATTCATGACGCCGCCGATAAGCGAGCTGCCGACAACCACAACCGCAACGATCATTCCGCGTCGATTAAGCACAATCTGTTTTAGCGTCATACCGTTATTGCGTAACTGAATGCCGATCAGGAATAAAAGGAAAATCAGGGTATATTCGCTGGCTTCGGTGGCGTGTTGTAAAAAGGCTAATCCGGTCAGGCCAAGCAAAAAGCCGAGAACGACCACGCCGCATAATTTTAATGATTCCAGCGCCATCGCAATTCGCGAGGGTAATTTTTCCTGCTGGTGGTGATTAATCCATGGCAGTGAGCGCTCAAGCCAGAATAGCGCGGCAATATTGCACGCCAGAATAACCACAATAGTCACAACAGAATAATGGAGAATTGAGAGTAAATTGGCGGCCAGGTTATCCAGGAACGCAAGGCTTATTCCCATGAAAAACAGGATGACGTAGACAATCCAGCTGAGAAAGCGATTAATGAGTTTTAATGCCGACTCATGACGAAGGGGAATAAGGTAGCCCACTACCAGCGGCAGCAGAATGATTAAGAGTCCTGAAAACATGAACAGCCGGGTCCTTTTTTGAATGTCCGAAGAGCGCCTGTGACACTACCCAATTCCGGCTGCGCAGTCAAAGTGCAAAAGAAAAGCCGGGTGGCGGCTTCGCCTTACCCGGCCTACTTTTTGACTCGATCACGTTCTTGTAGGTCGGGTAAGGCGTAGCCGCCACCCGACACCACAGCGTACACAATCTATCAGTCGCGTTTTTCCAGCAGCGTACGATACAGTAGCCCGCCGAGGATACCGCCGACAATCGGCATCACCCAGAACAGCCACAGCTGCTGCAGCGCCCAGCCACCCTGGAAGATCGCCACTGCGGTGCTGCGCGCAGGGTTCACGGAGGTGTTGGTCACGGGAATGCTGATCAGGTGAATCAGGGTCAGCGCCAGGCCGATCGCAATCGGTGCGAAACCGGCGGGAGCGTGTTTGTCAGTGGCACCGTGGATCACCAGCAGGAAGCCGGCGGTCAGCACGATTTCAATCACAATCGCCGACAGCATTGAGAAGCCGCCCGGAGAGTGCTCGCCGTAGCCGTTAGAGGCAAAGCCGCTGGCTGCTGCGTCGAAGCCCGCTTTACCGCTGGCCACCACGTACAGAACCGCTGCCGCAATAATGCCGCCAACCACCTGCGCAATAATATAACCAATCACGTCTTTCGCCGGGAAACGACCGCCGGCCCACAGACCTAATGTCACCGCCGGGTTAAAATGGCCGCCGGAAATATGGCCGACAGCAAATGCCATCGTTAATACGGTTAAGCCAAAGGCTAATGCTACGCCTGCGAAACCAATACCTAATTCCGGGAATGCAGCTGCCAGAACGGCGCTACCGCAACCACCAAACACCAGCCAGAATGTACCAAAGCATTCTGCCGCTAATTTTCTAAACATAACCACCTCGTTAATTTCCGCGCGCTGTCCTGCGCGCGGGCTACTAAATCGCCTAAAGGGATGACGACTCAAAGAGCCATTATTTTAAAAACCAACAACACCCCTTCGCCAGTTAAATAAATCTGCTTAATTTGATTTATGGCAATGTGATGTTAATCCTTGTTCGAACTGGATGGATTTAAAGCATAGTCCAATTCGGAATGCGAAGTATCTTATGCGGGCTAATATGTTTCAAACGAAAGTCGAGAAGCAAATTCTGATTTTTACCGCCAGCCCCGACATATTCGGTAAAGGTTAATGTGTCCTGTCGCCACGCCTCCCGCTATACTGCTGATAACTTGAAGGAAAAAGTGAGCGTTTCAAGGGGGATGTATGTTTCTCGAACGTGTGGAGATCGTCGGGTTTCGCGGCATTAATCGCATATCGCTGATGCTGGAACAGAACAACGTGCTGATCGGCGAAAACGCCTGGGGTAAATCCAGCCTGCTGGATGCCTTAACCCTGCTGCTTTCGCCCGGCGCTGAGCTTTACAGCTTCGTTCGGGAGGACTTTTGGTTTCCGCCGGGGGATATTCTCGGGCGCGAGCACCACCTGCATATCATTCTGACCTTTCGCGAGCTTGAACCTGGCCGCCATCGCGTGCGTCGTTATCGACCGCTTTCCCCCTGCTGGACGCCCTCGGATGATGGCTATCAGCGCATTTTTTACCGTCTGGAAGGCGAGCTGGCGGAAGACAACAGCGTCCTGACCCTGCGCGGGTTTATGGATGCCCGCGGGCAGCCGATTATTCTCGATGACATCGACGCCCTGGCCGGGCACCTTGTGCGCCTGATGCCGGTGCTGCGCCTGCGGGATGCGCGCTTTATGCGCCGGATCCGCAACGGGGCGGTGCCGAATCTGCCTGAAGTGGAAGTCACCGCCCGCGAGCTGGATTATCTGGCGCGCGAACTGGTGGCGCGACCGCAAAATCTGACCGACGGGCAGATTCGCCAGGGGCTGTCGGCGATGGTTCAGCTGCTGGAGCACTACTTCTCTGAGCAAGGTATTTCGCAAACTCATAATCGTCTGATGCGCCGTCGTTCCCACGATGAGCAGCGCAGCTGGCGCTATCTGGATATTATCAACCGCATGATCGACCGGCCTGGCGGACGGGCGCATCGGGTGATCCTGCTGGGCCTGTTCTCCACGCTGCTGCAGGCGAAAGGCTCGGTGCGTCTGGACCGCGATGCGCGTCCACTGCTGCTGGTGGAAGACCCGGAGACGCGGCTGCATCCCATCATGCTCTCTGTTGCGTGGCACCTACTGAATCTCTTACCGCTGCAGCGCATCACCACCACCAATTCCGGCGAACTGCTCTCCCTTACGCCGGTGGAACATGTCTGCCGTCTGGTGCGCGAATCGTCCCGCGTTACCGCGTTTCGTCTTGGACCGGGGGGGTTAAGCCCGGAAGACGGTCGGCGGATCGCGTTTCACATCCGCTTTAATCGCGCGTCGTCGCTGTTTGCCCGCTGCTGGCTGCTGGTCGAAGGGGAGACGGAAACCTGGGTGATTAACGAACTGGCGCGCCAGTGCGGCCACCATTTCGACGCTGAAGGGATCAAAGTTATTGAGTTTGCCCAGTCGGGATTAAAGCCGCTGATCAAATTTGCCCGCCGGATGGGCATCGAATGGCATGTACTGGTGGATGGCGACGAGGCCGGGAAAAAATACGCCAGCACTGTGCGCGGTTTGCTGAACAACAACCGGGAAGAGGAGCGCGAGCACCTCACGGAATTACCGGCGATGGATATGGAACACTTTATGTATCGCCAGGGGTTCAGCGATGTCTTTCATCGCGTCGCCATGATTTCGCCGGACGTGCCGATGAATATGCGACGGGTCATCGCCAAAGCGATTCATCGTTCATCGAAGCCGGATCTGGCCATTGAAGTGGCGGCGGAAGCGGGAAGAAGAGGGGTGGATGCGGTGCCGACGTTGCTGCGCAAAATGTTCTCCCGCGTGCTGTGGCTGGCACGCGGGAAAGCCGATTAGCTGCGGGCTGCCTGATTGACCTGAGCGATCAGGCTGTCCAGCAGTTCGTAGCGGCGGCGGTACTCTGAGCGTTTCTTGCTCGCGATCTCTTCCATTGGTTTACGCGCCATCGCCAGCGGCAGCTGGAAGTGGCCGCTCTTCTGCGCTTCGCCACCTAACGAGAGCCAGAAGCTGTCGTAATCCGCCAGCAGTTTGCCCTCTTTTTTCTTGCGGTAGCGCCAGCTGCGATAGATATGCGTATGGTTGCTGACCGCCATAATCTGCTCGACCGGGAACGCTGCGCCCAGCGTCATCGCCGCTTCCACCAGCAGACGTTTCGGGAACAGGCCGTGGCAGGCTTTGGTCGCGCCCTGGATCAACTCGTGAGGCACAAAAGACTTCGCCCCTTGCAGGCCACCGATAAACAGGGTGGTTTTCCCTTCGTGCTGACACAGGGTGAAGGTCATCTCAGCCAGCACCGTATTCTGATGATCGCAAAACGCCAGCGTCGCTTCGCCCTCTTTATCGAGGAATGCGTCGGCGCACAGACGGATCCTAAACTGCTGTTCGTCTTTGCCGGTCAGCGTCAACAAGGTGACACCTTGTTTTGATAAATAGCCGTTAATCAGCGCTGCCGGAAGGGTTTTGCTCATGCTCTGGTAGTGCCAGTTCAGCGCCTCGAGGGCTTTCTGACGGCTCATGTCCACCGAAAGCCAGGGACGATGCAGACGGCACGGCAGCCCTGGCTGCACTTTCAACATTTGCATTAACCGCGGCTGTTTTGCCAGGCTTGCCAGCAGGCGCGCGGTGCTGAACGGTGCCGCAAGTGTACGCAGCATGAATTTACGCCGATAAGCGGGGTTTTGCCACGCAAGCCCTGGCGTTAATTCGCCGGATGCAAGGCTCTGGAAAAGCTGCCAGCCCGATTTTGGCTGAGAACGTTGGGAAGAAGGTATATCGGCGATGGAAGACATGATTATTCCTGGCTTCTGGATGAGATCGCTATTTCAGCAGGGGTTTAATCAACATCTCGTCAACAAACGGGGTGAGAGACAAAAAACGGGGGTTTCGTTGAGGAACAGTTTAGTTAGAATCAACGTTTATAATTGCCAGAACATTTATTTGGAACATTTATGAATCTCAAGGGAAAACGCAGGAAGCTGTTTTTGCTGTTAGCCGTCGTCGTGCTGGTGGGCGGATTCTGGCTGTGGCAGATCCTCAACGCGCCTGTGCCACACTACCAGACGCTGATTGTGCGTCCGGGTGAGCTGCAGCAAAACGTGCTGGCGACAGGCAAACTGGACGCCTTGCGTAAAGTTGACGTCGGCGCGCAGGTCAGCGGTCAGTTAAAAACGCTGTCGGTTGAGATTGGCGACAAAGTAAAAAAAGGTCAGCTTCTGGGGGTGATCGACCCCGAGCAGGCGGAAAACCAGATCCGCGAAGTAGAAGCGACGCTAATGGAATTACGCGCCCAGCGCAGCCAGGCGGAAGCGGAACGGAAGCTTGCGCAGGTGACGCTTGGGCGTCAGCAGGCGCTGGCGAAAACCCAGGCCGTTTCTCGTCAGGATCTGGATACGGCTACTACCGAACTGGCGGTGAAACAGGCGCAGATTGGCACCATTGACGCGCAAATCAAACGTAATCAAGCCTCTCTCGACACGGCCAAAACTAACCTCGATTACACCCGCATCGTGGCCCCCATGGCCGGGGAAGTGACGCAAATCACCACCCTGCAGGGCCAGACGGTGATCGCCGCGCAGCAGGCGCCGAACATTCTGACGCTGGCGGATATGGGCACCATGCTGGTGAAAGCCCAGGTTTCCGAGGCCGACGTGATCCATCTGAAACCCGGCCAG
The DNA here is from genome assembly GCF_035593345.1 of Lelliottia sp. JS-SCA-14. NCBI lineage: Bacteria > Pseudomonadati > Pseudomonadota > Gammaproteobacteria > Enterobacterales > Enterobacteriaceae > Lelliottia > Lelliottia sp. JS-SCA-14. The sequence goes on from NZ_CP141606.1 coordinate 1,678,549, forward strand.
AAGGCCTGGTTTACGGTGCTCGGCGATCCTAATACGCGCTACGAAGGGGTGCTGAAAGATATCCTGCCGACGCCGGAGAAGGTCAACGACGCCATTTTCTACTATGCCCGCTTCGAAGTGCCTAACCCGAAAGGCGTGCTGCGCCTGGACATGACCGCGCAGGTCCACATTCAGCTCACGGGCGTGAAAGATGTGCTGACCGTTCCGCTGGCGGCGCTGGGCGAACCGGCGGGCAACAACCGCTATAAAGTGAAAGTCCTGCGCAACGGCGAAACCCGCGAACGCGAAGTCGAGATTGGCGAGCGTAATGATACGGACGTGGTGATCGTCAAAGGTCTGGAAGAGGGCGACGAGGTGGTGACCAGCGAAACCCTGCCCGGGGCCGCGCAATGACGGCACTGCTTGAGCTCAACGATATCCGCCGCAGCTATCCTTCCGGGGACGGCGCGGTGGAGGTGCTGAAGGGCATCACCCTGAGCGTCGAAGCCGGGGAGATGGTGGCGATAGTCGGGGCATCCGGCTCCGGGAAATCCACCCTGATGAACATTCTCGGCTGTCTGGATAAACCGACCAGCGGCACCTATCGCGTGGCGGGAACGGATATTTCCACCCTCGACAGCGACGCGCTGGCGAAACTGCGCCGGGAGCACTTCGGATTTATCTTCCAGCGCTACCATCTGCTTTCGCATCTGACGGCGGCGCAAAACGTCGAAGTCCCGGCGGTGTACGCAGGGATTGAGCGCAAGAAGCGCCTTGAGCGCGCCCAGGCGCTGCTGACGCGGCTGGGTCTGGCCGAGCGCGTGGATTATCAGCCCTCGCAGCTTTCCGGCGGGCAGCAGCAGCGTGTGAGTATCGCCCGCGCCCTCATGAACGGCGGACAGGTGATTCTGGCCGATGAACCGACCGGGGCGCTGGACAGCCATTCCGGCGAAGAGGTGATGGCGATCCTGCACCAGCTTCGCGATCAGGGCCATACGGTGATTATTGTCACCCACGATCCGCAGGTGGCGGCGCAGGCGGAAAGGATCATCGAGATCCACGACGGGGAGCTGGTCAGCAATCCCCCCGCGAAGAAAAGCCATGCCGGTGTACAAAGAGAAGTTATGCCGCCGTCGACGGGCTGGGGGCAGTTCGTCAGCGGATTTCGCGAGGCGCTGACCATGGCATGGCTGGCAATGGTGGCAAACAAAATGCGCACCCTGCTGACGATGCTCGGCATCATCATCGGCATCGCTTCGGTGGTGTCGATTGTGGTGGTGGGCGATGCGGCGAAACAGCTGGTGCTGGCGGATATCCGCGCCATCGGGACCAACACCATTGATATTTATCCCGGGAAAGATTTCGGCGACGACGAGCCGCAAAACCAGCAGGCGCTGAAATATGACGATCTGGTGGCGCTGCAAAAACAGCCGTGGGTTAACTCTGCCACCCCTGCGGTGTCGCAAAACCTGCGCTTGCGCTACGGGAATATCGACGTCGCGGCCAGCGCCAACGGCGTGAGCGGGGACTATTTTAACGTCTACGGCATGACCTTCAGCCAGGGCGCGACCTTCAACGCCGAGCAGCTCGCGGGCCGCGCGCAGGTGGTGGTGCTGGATGACAACTCGCGTCGTCAGCTGTTCCCCAATAAAACCAACGTCGTCGGGGAAGTGATTCTGGTGGGCAACATGCCCGCGACGGTGATCGGCGTGGCGGAAGAGAAACAGTCGATGTTTGGCAGCAGTAAAATCCTGCGCGTCTGGCTGCCGTACACCACCATCTCCGGGCGCATCATGGGGCAGTCGTGGCTTAACTCCATCACCGTGCGGGTGAAAGAGGGCTACGACAGCACCCAGGCCGAACAGCAGATCGAGCGACTTCTCACCCTGCGCCACGGGAAGAAAGATTTCTTCACCTGGAATATGGACGGCGTCTTGAAAACGGCGGAAAAGACCACACGTACTCTTCAGATGTTCCTGACGCTGGTGGCGGTGATTTCGCTGGTCGTCGGCGGGATTGGGGTGATGAACATCATGCTGGTATCGGTGACGGAGCGCACGCGCGAGATCGGCATCCGCATGGCTGTGGGAGCGCGCGCCAGCGATGTGTTGCAACAGTTTTTGATTGAAGCGGTGCTGGTCTGTCTGGTGGGCGGCGCGTTTGGTATCACGCTGTCGATGCTGATTGCCTTTACGTTGCAGCTGTTTTTACCGGGCTGGGAAATTGGTTTCTCACCCTTTGCGCTGCTGACGGCGTTTTTGTGTTCGACGGCAACGGGCGTATTGTTTGGCTGGTTACCGGCGCGCAATGCGGCGCGGCTGGATCCGGTGGATGCGCTGGCCCGCGAGTAAGTGATTGGTTTTGTATGCCCGTGCAAGCGTAGCGCCGGCGGGCATCGCGCGCTGGAAATAAAAATGCCAGCCGATCGGGCTGGCATTTTGACGACAGGATGTACACAATGAATCAGAGGGCTATGCGACAGCTTCTGCTTCGATGGGCACAATGACGCTGGCATGATTGCCTTTTGGCCCCTGGTGAACATCAAACCGAACCGACTGTCCGGCTTTTAGTGTTCTGTAACCATCCATCTGAATGGTGGAGTAGTGAGCGAAGATATCTTCGCCGCCGCCTTCAGGGCAGATGAACCCGAACCCTTTGGCGTTGTTGAACCACTTAACAGTACCCATTTCCATGCTTCGACATCCTTCGTATATCTTATTAAGTAAGATGGAATGAACCGGTGGTGGAGTGGGGGCTGTTCAAAACCTCGCCAACTCACGCCTGTACAATTTAGATAAACCAGCCTTATCGTCAAGTGTCAGGCGCTGGAGTTGGGACAATAATCAACCAAAATTTGAAGCAGTTAACGCTATTGACGGGAATGTGACAGACATCGCGGATGGCAGTAATAGATGTTTGTTATCTGATATCTGAGGTAGATTCAGAATAGGTATCAATGCCTGTCAGCGAAAATGTTCTGCCGGAAAACGTAACCGATGATGACGACTGACAATGGGTAAGAGCAACGACTGGCTGGATTTTGACCAGCTGGCGGAAGACAAAGTGCGCGACGCGCTAAAACCGCCATCTATGTATAAAGTGATGTTAATGAACGATGATTACACGCCGATGGAATTTGTTATTGACGTGCTACAAAAGTTCTTTTCTTATGATGTTGAACGTGCAACGCAACTGATGCTCACCGTTCACTATCGAGGCAAAGCCATCTGCGGCATTTTTACTGCCGAAGTGGCCGAAACGAAAGTGGCGATGGTGAACGAGTATGCAAGGGAGAACGAGCATCCGTTGCTGTGTACGCTGGAAAAAGCCTGAAAAGGCATAAAATTGGGGGAGGTGCCTATGCTCAATCAAGAACTGGAACTCAGTTTAAACATGGCTTTCGCCAGAGCGCGTGAGCACCGTCATGAGTTTATGACCGTTGAGCACCTGCTGCTTGCACTGCTCAGCAACCCATCTGCCCGCGAAGCGCTGGAAGCCTGCTCCGTGGACCTGGTGGCGTTACGTCAGGAACTCGAAGCCTTCATCGAACAAACCACCCCGGTGCTGCCCGTCAGCGAAGAGGAGCGCGACACTCAGCCGACGCTCAGCTTCCAGCGTGTCCTGCAGCGTGCGGTGTTCCACGTCCAGTCCTCTGGCCGTAGCGAAGTGACCGGCGCGAATGTGCTGGTTGCCATCTTCAGCGAGCAGGAGTCGCAAGCTGCGTACCTGCTGCGCAAACACGAAGTCAGCCGACTCGACGTGGTGAACTTTATCTCTCACGGAACGCGAAAAGACGAGCCGAATCAGGCCTCGGACTCCAGCAATCAGGTCAATAATAATGAAGAGCAAGCAGGCGGGGAGGATCGTATGGAAAACTTCACCACCAATCTTAACCAGCTTGCTCGCGTCGGCGGAATCGACCCGCTGATTGGCCGCGATAAAGAGCTGGAACGCGCGATTCAGGTGCTGTGCCGCCGCCGTAAGAACAACCCGCTGCTGGTGGGGGAATCGGGCGTCGGTAAAACCGCGATTGCCGAAGGGCTGGCCTGGCGTATTGTGCAGGGCGATGTCCCGGAAATTATGGCCGATTGCACCATCTACTCGCTGGACATCGGTTCTCTGCTGGCGGGCACCAAATACCGCGGCGATTTCGAAAAACGCTTTAAAGCGCTGCTGAAACAGCTGGAACAAGACACCAGCAGCATCCTGTTTATCGATGAAATTCATACCATCATCGGGGCAGGCGCGGCGTCTGGCGGCCAGGTGGATGCGGCCAACCTGATCAAACCGCTGCTCTCCAGCGGCAAGATCCGGGTGATGGGCTCGACCACCTATCAGGAGTTCAGCAATATTTTCGAGAAAGACCGTGCGCTGGCGCGCCGCTTCCAGAAAATTGATATTACTGAGCCATCCGTTGAAGAAACGGTGCAGATCATCAACGGCCTGAAACCGAAGTACGAAGCGCACCACGACGTGCGTTACACCGCCAAAGCGGTGCGTGCGGCGGTGGAGCTGGCGGTGAAATACATCAACGACCGTCATCTGCCGGATAAAGCGATTGACGTGATCGACGAAGCGGGCGCGCGTGCGCGTCTGATGCCGGTCAGCAAACGCAAGAAAACCGTCAACGTGGCGGATATCGAATCCGTCGTGGCTCGCATCGCGCGTATCCCTGAGAAGAGTGTTTCTCAGAGCGATCGCGACACCCTGAGAAACCTCGGCGATCGCCTGAAAATGCTGGTGTTTGGTCAGGACAAAGCCATTGAAGCTTTAACCGAAGCCATCAAAATGGCCCGTGCAGGGCTGGGACACGAGCACAAGCCGGTCGGTTCCTTCCTGTTCGCCGGTCCAACCGGTGTCGGGAAAACTGAGGTGACGGTGCAACTGTCGAAAGCGCTGGGCATCGAGCTGCTGCGCTTTGATATGTCCGAGTACATGGAACGCCACACCGTCAGCCGTCTGATTGGTGCGCCTCCGGGATACGTGGGCTTTGACCAGGGCGGCCTGCTCACCGACGCGGTGATCAAGCATCCGCACGCGGTACTGCTGCTCGATGAAATCGAGAAAGCGCACCCTGACGTGTTCAACATCCTCTTGCAGGTGATGGACAACGGTACGCTGACCGACAACAACGGGCGCAAAGCGGACTTCCGCAACGTGGTGCTGGTGATGACCACCAACGCCGGCGTGCGTGAAACGGAACGTAAATCGATCGGCCTGATCCACCAGGATAACAGCACCGACGCGATGGAGGAGATCAAGAAGATCTTTACGCCAGAGTTCCGCAACCGTCTGGACAACATTATCTGGTTCGATCACTTGTCGACCGAGGTGATCCATCAGGTGGTGGACAAGTTCATCGTCGAACTGCAGGTTCAGCTGGATCAGAAAGGCGTGTCGCTGGAAGTGAGCCAGGAGGCCCGCAACTGGCTGGCCGAGAAAGGCTACGACCGTGCGATGGGTGCCCGTCCGATGGCGCGAGCCATTCAGGACAACCTGAAAAAACCGCTGGCCAACGAGCTGCTGTTCGGTTCATTGGTAGACGGCGGCCAGGTGACAGTGGCGCTGGATCAGGCGAAAGGGGAGTTGACGTACGACTTCCAGAGTGCGCAGAAGCATAAGCCGGAAGCGGCTCACTGAGTTTGATTGTTTTGGTAAAAGCCGGGCGAAAGCCCGGTTTTTTTATGCCTGTTTTCGGCCCGATCGGTCCCTTGTCTGTGTGGGTGATCTTCAGGGCGAAAGTGTGTGCTCAATCGGTCCCCCGTCTGTGTGGGCGATCTCCAGCGTGATAGTGTTTGCTCAATCGGTCCCCTGTCTGTGTGGGTAATCTCCAGGGGGAAGGTATTTGCTCGATCGGTCCCCTGTCTGTGTGGGTGATCTCCAGTGTGAAAGTGTTTGCTCAATCGGTCCCCTCTCCCTTGAGGGAGAGGGTTAGGGTGAGGGGGAACATGCGGCTCTGGTGCTGACTCCGCCCTCGCAGCGAAACCTTCACAAGATGAATATCTTGAGCCGCTGAAATTTTGCGAGGCGTTTTCCAGAATTTAAATATGGTTATTGCTGGATAAAATCACAGTAATAAAATGGCGGCGCACCTGCAAAATCAGGTGTCGGGATTGGCGTCCTGACTCATACGATGGATGATGTTGATTTATCAACAATCATTGGGTTCGTTCACTCTTTTGAAATCTGCGGATATAATCCGTAAGCTCAATTATGGTGGGCTGAACTGGGGCTTCTTTTGAAGCGCCGATTTTTCGTGTGAGTCGGTACGCCAAACCGGTTCAGTCTGCCACCTGACTTGGCGTTCGGGTGGAAATATTCAAATTTCACACGGAGTCTTTATTAAATGGAAAACACGAAAACTTTCCCCCTCTATAGCGAACTCAGCCAGGATATCCCCGATCTCCCGACACTTGCCGAGCGCTGTAAATTGCTCGCCGAAATTCTTCTCGACTGTAATTCGCTACCGCAAACGCAGCCAGTTGCCCGTTGTTTTGCGGCATATCTGGATATCCTGCAGGCAGAACTGGAAAAATCTATGGCCGATTTTCGTGTTGTTGAGATTTCTGACGAGCAAGAACAGCCAGAACCCAGGGGCTGGTTTCTGGAGGATACAGAAACACAGTGCAATTACTGTCGCGCGTTAAATCATGTTCTGCTGATCTCGCATTTTGACCGCGATATGCTCCCGCACCTGACCGGGCTTTTACATGATATGACGCATATGATGGCCGAAGGACTGGTGGCATCCAGTCATCAACCCACCGTTACCGTGATTCATTGCTGATTATTAGCACCGCGTCGGGAGCGATCTCCCGGCGTAGGGTTCCAGACCCTTTTTTTCCGGATGATTGTAACTTATTGATTTTTTTGTGGGATTAATGACGGAAATAAAAAGGGTTACAACGTACTGAAGTTGATTATTATCTTTGGCAACAATGGGATAAGGGTGTTACGCTCTAGTTCACTGCCGTGCAGGCAGCTTAGAAACTATTGCTTCGTCATGTTCCAGAAAACACCAGGTTCACTGCCGTGCAGGCAGCTTAGAAATCGCCCACGCCGAAAATTTTCGAAAACTTGCTGTTCACTGCCGTGCAGGCAGCTTAGAAATGAAAACAGCGTCAATGGGCCAGCCTGCGAGCGTTCACTGCCGTGCAGGCAGCTTAGAAAATGTCGCGCGCTCTGGTTTATTCCTCACGGCTTGTTCACTGCCGTGCAGGCAGCTTAGAAAAGCACCCGCATAAAAACAAAAAGAAGAAGAGCGTTCACTGCCGTGCAGGCAGCTTAGAAAAGAGGGCTGGGTAGCCGTTCCCGCTGAGCCGAGTTCACTGCCGTGCAGGCAGCTTAGAAATGCCAAAGAGGGAGATCGACAACATCTCCTTCGTTCACTGCCGTGCAGGCAGCTTAGAAAGACACTCGCCAGGTTTCCTGAGCAGAGTTTTAGGTTCACTGCCGTGCAGGCAGCTTAGAAAAGGATAAGAGCACCGGCTTTCACAAGGTCGCGGTTCACTGCCGTGCAGGCAGCTTAGAAACATCGGTTTTATAGAAACTCCAAGTCAGAATTGTTCACTGCCGTGCAGGCAGCTTAGAAATAGAGCCACTTCAATTCCCAGCGTCTGCAGGTGTTCACTGCCGTGCAGGCAGCTTAGAAAACGCAAGCCAGTGCGCAGGCCGCAATTAATCAGTTCACTGCCGTGCAGGCAGCTTAGAAATGTCGTAATCATGGAATGTACCCGCCCGTGAAGTTCACTGCCGTGCAGGCAGCTTAGAAACCTCTATTGCACTCGCGGAAATGGCTCAATGTGTTCACTGCCGTGCAGGCAGCTTAGAAATTGAGCACGCTATCGCTTACGTCCGCCATACGGTTCACTGCCGTGCAGGCAGCTTAGAAAACGACCACAAATACAGTTAAGCAAGCGTCAAGGTTCACTGCCGTGCAGGCAGCTTAGAAAACGACGCCGCCAAAGCCGCAACCAACGTGAAAGTTCACTGCCGTGCAGGCAGCTTAGAAAGATGCCTGGATTACATCTGCCTCTGTGTAATCGTTCACTGCCGTGCAGGCAGCTTAGAAAGTTGACCGGCATTCAGTCAGCGTGGATAAAATGTTCACTGCCGTGCAGGCAGCTTAGAAAGATGAAATGCAAATACCGCCCACGCACGAGATGTTCACTGCCGTGCAGGCAGCTTAGAAAGTTTAACGGCAACCGTAGAGGGCTTTTATCGTGTTCACTGCCGTGCAGGCAGCTTAGAAACGCAGAGATACGGGCTTGTCGAACTCAAGCCAGTTCACTGCCGTGCAGGCAGCTTAGAAACAAAGGATCACGTCAATTTTTCTCACGCCGTCGTTCACTGCCGTGCAGGCAGCTTAGAAAAATGACCAGCCAACAATCGAGAACCTCGGCGGGTTCACTGACGTGCAGGCAGCTTAGAAAGACGCCAGCAGTCATGGAGAGTGACGACGCCTGTTCACTGCCGTACAGGTAGCTTGGAAAGCGCCGTGCTAGTCACAAGAAGCGTATTCTCAGCCCACTGCCGTACAGGCAGCATAAACCCTATTAGTTAATTAAATAAACCTATATTAATAAACATAATACTACCCATCCTTTATTAATAATCACCCGACATGAAATTATTTTTATTATTCGAAATTAACATGCGATTTTTAATTTTATTAAAACGCCAATGATGTCTTTTTGTATTTTTTGCAGATTGATTTCATGCATTAAATACGCTCTAATCATGACAACGAAATTTGATGCAAGAACCACATTAAATACTATTTAATCAGGATATTGCTATGTCTGTAAAAGGAGTTACACCATCCGACCTCAAAACGATTCTCCATTCTAAGCGAGCCAATATCTATTACCTCGAAAAATGCCGCGTGCAGGTGAACGGTGGTCGGGTTGAGTATGTTACGCAGGAGGGTAAAGAGTCCTTTTACTGGAACATTCCCATCGCCAACACTACGGCGGTTATGCTGGGGATGGGCACGTCGGTCACGCAAATGGCCATGAGAGAATTTGCGCGCGCAGGAGTCATGGTCGGTTTTTGCGGGACAGACGGCACACCGCTTTATTCTGCGAATAAAATAGATATTGATGTTTCCTGGCTCAGTCCGCAAAGTGAATATCGTCCGACAACTTATCTGCAAAACTGGGTATCTTTTTGGTTTGACGAAGAGAAACGATTACAGGCAGCAAAACAGTTCCAGTTTATTCGTTTAATCCAAATCGAGAAATATTGGGTTGGGTCGCGCCCGCATCTGGAAAAATTATTTCATCCGGATAAGAACACCCTGAAGAACATTCTTGAACACGCCAGGCTGGGAATGGAAAATGCAGAAGATCATACCGCGCTAATGCTTCAGGAAGCGCAACTCACCAAATCACTTTATAAATTAGCCAGTCAAACTGTGGGCTACGGTCAATTTACTCGCGCCAAACGGGGCGGTAGTGTCGATCTGGCAAACCGTTTTCTCGATCAAGGGAATTATCTGGCCTATGGGCTTGCCGCCGTTGCGACCTGGGTGACGGGTATTCCCCATGCGCTGGCGGTGATGCATGGCAAAACCCGGCGCGGTGGGCTGGTGTTTGATATCGCGGATTTAATCAAGGATGCGCTGGTCATGCCGCAGGCGTTTCTGGCGGCGATGGAGGGCGAAGACAACCCGATGTTTCGCCAGCGCTGCATCAATGCCTTTCAGCAGGCGGATGCTTTGGATGTGATGATCACATCATTGCAGGAAACGGCGGAAGCGGGAGCGGCACGATGAACGTGCTGATTATATCCCGGTGTACCAGGAACGCCCGTGAAGAAAGTTGCCGAATAGTCGATCAGTTTGCCGAGCGCACGGGGGATGCCGCATGGCAAACCACGATCACCCTCGAAGGGGTCAACACGCTGCGCAAACTGTTGCGTAAAACCGCGCGGCGTAACACGGCGGTGGCCTGTCACTGGCTCAAAAAGAGCGGGCAAACCGAACTGCTGTGGATTGTCGGTAATCTGCGTCGCTTCAATGCTCAGGGGCGGGCCCCGACGCATCGCACCACCACGGATGTGCTCAAAAATGGCACGGAGCATGGCTGGCACTGCGCCGAAAGTATCGCGTTGCTGGCGGCTATCGCTGGGCTGTTTCATGATTTTGGCAAGGCGGGTCGCTGTTTCCAGCAGACGCTAAAAGGTGAAAACCAGCAGCGCTGCCAGCCCTACCGCCATGAATGGATCTCCGTGCGTCTGTTTCAGGCGTTTATCGGTGAAAAAACAGATCAGGAGTGGCTGTCTGAGCTGGAACATTTCAAAGCGTCGGATGAGAAAATCTGGCTCAAAACCCTTTTCTCCGATATGCCATCAAAGAGTGACAGTCCGCTGCGTGGCATGCCGCCGCTGGCGAAAACCGTCGCTTGGTTGATCGTCTCACACCACCGTTTGCCTCAGGCATTATCCACCACGCCACAGCTGGAATATTGCACTGGCTGGCTGGATCGACAGCTGAACGCCGACTGGAATTCGCTGAATCACAAACCCAGTGAGAAGCACCCGTGGCGCGAGCGAGACTATAAAAACGTCTGGTCATTTCCCAACGGCACACCGCTTCGTAGCCAGACCTGGCGGGAGAAAGCCAGGCAAATTGGCAAGCGGGCAAAAAATGCCGTGTCACTAGCCCAGTATGGATCGCTGGATAACCGATTCACGGTCCATCTCGCGCGGCTCTCACTGATGCTGGCCGACCACTTTTACTCAGCGTTTCTTCCTTCTCTTATCTGGCAGGATGACGCCTGCGATCTGTGGGCCAATAGCGATCGCCAGACTGCACAGTTGAAACAAAAACTGGATGAGCACAACTGCGGCGTCGCTCACCATGCGCTGCTGACGGGCCGATCTTTACCCTGGCTTCGTCGCTCGCTCCCGGCTATCTCCCGACACAAGACTTTTCGCGAAAGGGCGAAAGACGCCCGATTTCACTGGCAGAACCAGGCCTGGGATATTGCTCTGGCGCTGCGCGAACGCAGTGCAGAACAGGGTTTTTTCGGTGTGAATATGGCTTCTACGGGCTGCGGGAAAACCTTAGCCAATGCCCGAATTATGTATGGTCTGGCAAATGAACAGGAGGGTTGTCGCTTTAGCGTTGCGCTGGGACTGCGCACGCTAACCCTGCAAACTGGTCAGGCGTTGCAGTCGCGGCTGGGGCTTGATGACGACACGCTGGCGGTGGTGACGGGCTCGGCTGCCGTTCGGGAACTGTATGAGCAGGATAAAGACGACGCGGATAACAGCAGCGCCAGTGATGAAGCGTTTTTTGCCAGCCATCATTATGTTCACTACGAAGGCAGCACCAGTCAGGGTGCGGCACAGAAATGGCTGGCTGCGGAGCCTGCGCTGAATCGCCTGGTGAGTGCGCCGGTGCTGGTGACGACGGTGGATCACCTCATGCCTGCGACAGAAGGTGTGCGGGGTGGCAGGCAGATCCCGGCGATGCTGCGTCTTCTCACCAGCGATCTGGTCCTTGATGAGCCGGATGATTTCGACGTTGATGATTTGCACGCCCTGTGTCGGCTGGTGAACTGGGCGGGAATGCTCGGGTCGCGCGTGTTGCTTTCATCCGCGACGTTACCGCCCGCCTTAACCGAAGCGCTGTTTGAGGCTTATCAGGAAGGGCGTAAAGCCTGGCAGGCGGCCTGCGGAGTGCCAGGAAAACCGGTTGCGGTTTGCTGCGCCTGGTTCGACGAGTATGGCGCGAAGTCGCAGGAGGTGAGTGATGACGCTACATTCCGTCAGACGCACAGTCAGTTTGTGGCGCGTCGGGTGGCGCATTTAATCCGGCAACCCTCTCTGCGACGGGGAAAGCTGGCCGCTATTGCGCCAGGATCAGACTTCTACGGTGCCGTAGCGGCATTGATTTATCAGAACATGCTGGCGCTGCACCAGCAGCATCGCAATCTCCATTCAAGTGGCAAAACAGTCTCGTTTGGTCTGGTGCGGCTGGCGAATATCAACCCGCTGGTGGCCGTGGCGCAAGTACTGATGGCCATGCCTGCACCGGAAAATTACTGCATTCATTATTGCGTCTATCACAGTCAGCATCCGCTGGCGGTGCGCTCCATGATCGAGAAGCGGCTGGACAGGGCGTTTACACGTCATCAACCTGAGCAGATTTGGGCATTGCCCGAAGTCAGACAAGCGCTGATCTCCCCTGAACAGCATCATATTTTTGTGGTGCTCGGTACCTCGGTGCTGGAAGTAGGGCGCGATTTTGACGCCGACTGGGGGATTATCGAGCCGAGCTCGATGCGCTCTTTGATTCAGTTTTCCGGACGCATTCAGCGCCATCGTCAGCAGGTTCCTGAAAGTAACAATCTGGTGGTTTTCAACCGCAATCTGCGGGCGCTACGCGGTGAATCGGTGGCGTATTGTAAACCGGGCTTTGAAACGGAAAAGCATCGACTGACTCACCATGATTTAAACGCACTCCTGCCCGAATCTACGCTGCGTACTCTTAACGCGATCCCGCGGATTGTCGAGGATGTGCCGGATAACGCCTTTGCCCGACTGGAACACACTCGGTTGCGCGCCGCTCTGCTGGAAGGGGGAGACAAAAATGACGTGGTTGCTGCGCAGTGGTGGCGACTTCCCCTGGACTGGAATGGTGAATTGCAGCGGCGCACTCCTTTCAGGCAATCCTCCCCGCAGGTGTCCTGGTTTCTGACCATGAATGAGGATGATGACGACCCTACGTTTTGCCTGTTGCAGGAAGATGGGGGGCTTAAACCTGCTGGTTTATTTCAGAAGCAGGCGTTGTTGCTGGCCGCTGGTGTACGGGCCTGGGTCGACATCGATTATCAGGAGTTGCTGGTCGACCTTGCGGAAGCGAAGCAGATGGAGTTGCGAAACGTCTCGCTACGCTACGGGGAAATATCGTTACGGATGAAGGGTAAAGACGCCACCGAACAATGGCGATATCACCCGATTTTGGGTGTGTTCAGGGAATAGTGACTCACTGGCAGGAGCAGGTATGGATGACAGATCGCTGGCCGCGTTTATCGCGGAGTACATCGCCGGGAGACGGCAAACCAAGCTGGACGCTTTCGAAAAAGAAGCCGCAAAGCGGAGCGCTGAGAACAGCGCAACGCTTGCGGAAGAGCGCCGTGAGCTGGAACGTCGCTACGAGCCAAAAGCATGGCTGACCGATGCGGCGAAACGAGCCGGGCAAATTAGCCTCGTGACCCATGCAGCAAAATTTACGCATGGAGATTCAAAAAGTAGCAGTATATATAGCGAGGCAGTGGCGGCGGAAGGTTACCTCAGCAGCGCGGCGTTGCAAGGTCTGGAACCGGATGCAGTCGGCAATGCGGCGGCGCTGGATGTCGCGAAGTTACTGCAAGCACGCATAGAAGGTGATTCGCTGCTGGACTGCCTGAAGCGCGGCGATCATCGACCCTTTGCGACCTTTACGGATGATGGCACTCAGCTGAATGAATGGATCAGCGGATTTTCCCGCGCGCTTACCGCCGCCGAACCCGCCTCGCACAAGCTGGCAAAGCAAAACTATTTCCCGGTCAACGGCGATTACCATCTGCTCAGCCCGCTGTTTGCCACCTCTTTTGTTCACGCTCTGCATCAGAAAATGATTGCTCTGCGTTTTGGCGACGAAGTGAAAGCCATCTGGAAAGCGCGCCGCGAAAAAACCTGGCATCCGCAGCCGCTGGTGCGCTTTCCCGATGCGGCCGAAACGCATTTTGGCGGCACGAAACCGCAGAATATTTCTTACCTGAAAAGCGTGCGCGGCGGGCGTACGTGGCTGCTCTCCGCGCAGCCACCGCAGTGGAAACGGGCGGAAAAACCGCCGGTGAATATGCTTTCCCTGTTTGCGTTCGGCGGTCAGTTTGATCGACGTGCCAAAGGCATCGTGACATTGCTGGTGTCGTTGCTGTCCAGAACCGGTAAATACACTAACCACCGAATTCGCGGTGCGCGTGAAGAGTACATTGAAGCGCTGATCGACCTGCTGTTTCTGGTGGCAACTGAGATTCAGCGCGAAGCATGGCAAGGCTGGACGCTTAACTGCCCTGAACTGAAAACCCATCAGCAGCTGTGGCTCGATCCCTGGCGCACGAAAACGGATGAAGCATTCCGTCTGGAGCGTGAGAAAGACGACTGGCAGGCCAGCGTAGCGGAAGACTTTGCCCTGTGGCTGAACGCCCGTCTGCGCAAGGCGTTGCCGGAAGTGGGAGCGGTGGAAAAACGAGAATGGGAAACCCGTCAGCATCTGCGTGACCATCTGCGCGAGCTGGAAAAAATCATTCAGGAGGAGCTGAAATGAGTTCGTTGATCCTGCTTCGCCGGGTACGCGTTGAGAACGCCAATGCTATTGCGGGCGTGACCTGGGGTTTTCCGGCGATCACCCATTTTCTGGGGTTCACCCATGCCTTATCCCGCAAGCTCAGCGTCACCCACGGGCTGCACCTGGACGGCTGTGCTGTCGTCAGCCACGAGCATCAGGTCCACGCACATACTTCCGGGCGCGATTATCAATTTGCGTTAACCCGTAACCCGCTGACGCGCGAGGGCAAAACGGCCTCCTTCAACGAAGAGGGACGGATGCACATGACGGTTTCGCTGCTGCTGGAATGTCACGGAGAAATCGCCAACGGCGAGTACGGGCAGCAGGAACTGGCGGATGCCTTGCAACAGATCTGCCCGACGCTCAGGCTGGCGGGTGGGATGATTGTCGGTATTCAGGATATTCGCGTACTGGATATGCCGCAGACAGCCGCTGAGATGTGCCGTTTACAGTGGCGGCTGATGCCGGGATTCGTCCTTCGCGATCGCAGCGCCTGGCTTGCTGAACACCATCAGGCGTTACTGGCAAGCGATCCGACAGCCACTGTGCTTGATGCCTGGCTCGACTTCGCCGCGCTAAAAATCGAGGCGGAAACGCCGGATGAGGGCGATATTCACGAAGGCGAGCCTGCTGAGTGGCACCGCGTCGGGAAACCGCGGCCAGGCTATCTGGTGCCGCTGATGACGGGGTATCAGCGCATCTCTGAACTCTATGCGCCGGGTGTCGTCGCTCATGCGCGCGACGCGCAAACGCCGTTCGCTTTTACCGAGGCAGTCTACGGGATTGGCGAGTGGTGCGGGATGCACCGTATCACATCACTGGAAGCGATCTTCTGGCGCTATCGCACGACACAAACCGGTTATTACTGCCAGGGAGCGGATGCGCCGCTGGCCGCTCAACATCAAAACTGAAAGGGATTCTCTTATGGCAAAGGCTCCAACGGCCGTTAAAACGGCATCTGTGCTGGCGTTCGAACGTAAATTGGCCACCTCTGACGCGGTGATGTATTCGGGAAACTGGCAGGGCGAGAACTGGCAGCCCATCCGCATTCAGGAAAAGGCGGTGCGCGGCACCATTTCCAATCGCCTGAAAAATACCCTTACCAGCGATCCGGCAAAGCTGGATGCGGAAATTCAAAAAGCGAACTTACAGCGTGTGGATGTGGCCGCGCTTCCGGCGGATGCCGATACGCTGCAGGTGAAATTCACGCTGCGGATATTGGGCAATCTCTCCACGCCGTCCGTCTGTAATGACCGGGTCTATCAGGATGAGTTATGTCAGGTTGTTGAGGGGTACATTGGCGAACATGGCTTTGGCGAACTGGCGCGGCGCTATGCGACAAATCTGGCGAATGGCCGCTTTCTGTGGCGTAACCGCGTGGGCGCAGAGCAAATTACGATTAAGGTCAAAGGCAGCCAGCAGTGGGCCTTCGACGCTCATGCACATGGGTTACGTGATTTCTCCGCGACAGATGAGAAACTGTCTGGCCTCGCGCAAGAGATTGAAAAAGGGCTCCGTGGCGATGGATTTGTGTTGCTGAGCGTGGAGGCGCAAGTGCGTTTGGGGGCCGGGCAAGAGATTTTCCCGTCGCAGGAGCTGGTGCTGGACAGCAACAGCACCAAAAGCCGTTTGCTGTATCAGGTGGATAACGTGGCGGGAATGCATTCGCAGAAAATCGGCAATGCGCTGCGCACTATAGATACCTGGCATCCCCATGCCGCTGAGCTTGGTGCCATCGCCGTTGAACCTTATGGCTCCGTGACCAGTCGCGGCGTGGCCTGCCGTCAGCCGAAGGATAAAATGGATTTCTATACTTTGCTCGATAACTGGGTGACCAAAGGGCAGAAGCCTGACGTCGATCAGCAGCACTATGTGATGGCAGTGCTTATTCGTGGCGGTGTCTTTGGCGAGAAGAGCGAATAAGGGGCTGGTATGGATCACTATCTGGAGATCAGGGTGGTTCCCGATCCCGAATTCAGCGAAGAGGTCCTGATGGCGGCACTGTTTGCCAAACTTCATCGGGCGCTTGGGGCAAGAGGAAGGGGCGATATTGGCGTCAGCTTTCCGCAGCACAGGATCAAACCGGGCGATGTGTTGCGCCTGCACGGTACGCTGTCGTCCCTGTCGGAACTGGAACAGATGGCCTGGCGCAGAGGGCTGAGCGATTATTGTCAGTGCGGCAACATCACACCGATTCCTGATGCGACGGGCTGGCGCTGCGTCAGCCGTGTACAGGTGAAAAGCAGTCCCCTGCGATTGCTACGGCGTTCGGTCAAAAAGGGCTGGCTGAGTGAGGAGGACGCGCAGCAAAAGCTGCAGACCATGAAGGAGGAGCACACGGATTTGCCGTGGCTCACTGTGCGAAGCCTTTCCAGCGGGCAAAGCTTTCGGTTATTTATTCACCACGGCGATATTGTCGACTCAGCCGTCACGGGTGAATTTTCCAGCTATGGATTAAGCCCGACCGCGACGATCCCCTGGTTTTAATAAATGCAAAACGCACCCGCAATAAGGGTGCGTTTTGCTATTAATAATTCGTCAGAGGTGCGGTGTTTTTTTATACGAATAAAAAAGGCCGGGGATTCCCCGACCTTTTAAATATCTCTACGCCTTTGACTGGCGATAACAATTAGCGACTACGGAAGACAATGCGGCCTTTGCTCAGGTCGTACGGGGTCAGCTCAACAGTCACTTTGTCGCCCGTCAGGATACGGATGTAGTTTTTGCGCATTTTACCGGAGATGTGCGCGGTTACCACGTGACCGTTTTCCAGTTCTACGCGGAACATGGTGTTAGGCAACGTATCAAGTACGGTACCCTGCATTTCAATATTGTCTTCTTTGGCCATCTAATCCTCTGGGGTATCACTACCAAGTTTTGAACCGGCAAGATAATGCCGAAATTCATCAATTAAGTAAAGAATTGAGCGTTTAAAACGCAACAAAACAGTTTCGGCGTATTGCCCAGTCGTCACGGTATAACCGTACGAGAAGCGCATTCGTAAAGGGGAGGCGACAGGATAAACGCTAGGACGTTATCTGGTGCGAAGGATTCCCAAACGGCGGCGGGGCAACAGGCTGAACCTACTCTGCGGCACCAATTATAACACTCCTCATCAGAAATGGGCGGAAAACATTTAGAGCTGAGGCACAAACAGTGTTCTGGGCACCCAAAAGTTCTGCGGCAGCTTCTGCAAACGCATAGCATCCAACTTTTCCAGGTAGTGACGACGCGATATTTCAACGGCGCCGAGCGACGCGGTGTGTTCGTTCAGCACCTGGCAATCCACCAGCTGGCCGCCGCTCAGGGCGAACTGCTGGCAGAATACAAGCAGGGCTGTTTTAGAGGCATTCACGGCGCGACTGAACATCGACTCACCGCAAAACAGCGTGCCTTGCGCCACGCCGTACATGCCGCCAACCAGCTCGTCGTTCTCCCACACTTCGATAGAGTGGGCGTGGCCCAGTTCATGCAAACGGTGGTAGGCCGTGACGATGTCATGGGTGATCCAGGTGCCTTCATGACGATCGCTGGCGCAGCCTTCGATCACCTCGCCGAAAGCATGATTGATAGTGACGCGATAAGGTGATTTAGCATGGAAGCGTTTCATGCTGCGGCTGAGATGAAACTCTGCCGGTAACAGCACCGCGCGAGGATCGGGCGACCACCACAGAATGGGATCACCGGGGGAAAACCAGGGAAAAATACCGCGCTGATAGGCCATCAGCAGTCGCGCGGGGCTTAAATCGCCCCCGAGCGCCAGCAGCCCATTGGGTTCACGTAGCGCTCCCTCTGGCGAAGGGAACGCAATATTATGACGAGAAAGCTGGACCAGGCGCATGACTGCGAAACTCCAATACGCGAGTTAGGATCGGTTCAAATATAGTCTACAGACGTTGTTTAAACTGGTAGTAGCGACCCTGTTTTGCTAACAGCTCTGCGTGATTACCTTGCTCAATAATTTGTCCGTTGTCCATTACAATTATTTGGTCGAAATTCGCCAGTCCGCGCAGGCGATGCGTCACCATCAGCACGGTTTTGTTTTTCATCACTTGCGCCAGTAAATCAAGGATTTGGATTTCAGTGGTCGCGTCCAGCCCTTCCGTCGGTTCGTCGAGCAACATCAGCGGCGCATCGTGCAGCAGCGCACGCGCGACCGCCAGACGACGCAACTCGCCGCCCGAAAGTTGACGACCGCCTTCGCCAAGCCACTCGTTTAAGCCATCGCCTTCGAGCAGTTTTTGCAGGCCGACCTGTTCCAGCACGGCGCTCAGTTCGCTGTCCGAGGCGTTCGGTGATGCCAGCAGCAGGTTGTCGCGCAGGGTGGCGCTGAACAAATGCACGCGCTGAGGCACCACGCTCACGGATTTGCGCAGCGTCGACTCGCTAAACTCCACGAGCGGCGTGTCGTTAAAGCGGATCTCACCCTGGCGCGGGTCCCAGGCGCGGGTCAGCAGTTGCAGCAGCGTCGATTTGCCACAGCCGGTTCTGCCCAGCACGGCAATATGCTTGCCCGCCGGAATGGTCAGACTGATACCATCCAGCGCGTTTTGCGCCTGCCCGTCGTAGGCAAAGGTCACGTTATGAAGATGCACCGCCACAGACTCAGGAACGGTGTCGTCTTTCGTGGTGAACTGCACTTCCGGTTGTTGCTCGGTAATCTGGGTAATACGCACGGCGGAAGCAATCACCTGGCCGAGATGCTGGAAAGCACCGGTGACCGGGGCGAGGGCTTCAAACGCCGCCAGCGCACAGAAGACAAACAGCGCAATCAGCGCGCCGGGCTGGGTGTTTTCGCCCACGCCACCCGATGCCATCCACAGCATGGCGATCACCGCAATCCCGCCGATCAGCATCATCACCGCCTGGGAGAGAGCCGTCAGCTCAGACTGTCGGCGCTGGGCTTCGTGCCAGCTCAGTTCGGTGCTTTCCATGCGAGCGCGATAGCGGCGGCTGGCCCCGAAAATCGTCAGCTCCGCCTGACCCTGCAGCCAGGAGGTCAGCTGCTGGCGATAGTCACCGCGCAGACGCGTCAGGCTTTCCCCGGTCGATTTCCCCGCGCGATAAAACAGCGGAGGCAGCAGGAGAAGGGTGAGCAGCATGATGCCGCCGAGCGTCAGGGCGATAGGTACGTCGAGCACGCACAGGCCGAGCGTGACGGTCACAATCACCACAAAGGCCCCGACCAGCGGGGAAATCACGCGCAGATAGAGGTGATCCAGCGTATCGACATCGGCCACCACGCGGTTCAGCAGTTCGCCCTGGCGAAAACGCGCCAGCCCGGCAGGGGAGAGCGGCAACAGCTTGCTGAAGGTTGAAACGCGCAGATGTTGCAGGACGCGGAAGGTCGCATCGTGGCTGACCAGACGTTCGAAATAGCGCCCGGCGGTACGGGCAATCGCGGTGCCACGTACGCCTGCGGCGGGCAGCATATAGTTAAAACTGTAGAGCCCGGCAATGCCCGCGACGGCAGAGGCCGAGAGGAACCAGCCGGAGAGCGTCAGCAGGCCGATACTGGCCAGCAGAGTGACAATCGCCAGTACAATCCCCAGCGTCAGCATCCATTTATGGCGTTTATACAGGGCGAGATACGGCAGTAGGGCGCGCATTAAATATCCTCCTGACGATTAGCCAGCAGGGCGGCGAACGGTCCCTGCGCGGCCGCGAGCGTCGCGTAATCGCCTTGTTCGACGATATGTCCGTTTTCCATCACCCAGATCTGATCCCAGTCGGCAATGCCTTCGAGCTGGTGCGTGACCATCAGGGTAGTCTGCTGGCGTGAAGCTTCGTTCAGCGCCTGCATCACACGCTGTTCGCTGTGCGCGTCCAGGCTGGCGGCGGGTTCGTCGAGCAGCATGAGCTGGCTGGGGTTGAGCAATGCGCGCGCCACAGCGATACGCTGGGCCTGCCCGACGGACAATCCTGCCGCCTGATCGCCCACGACGGTATCAACGCCGTTCGGCAGCATCGGCAGAAACTCGCTGACCCAGGCGCGGTCCAGCACTGATTGCAGTTCGTCTTCGCGGGCGTCAGGGCGCGCCAGCAGCACGTTCTCGCGCAGCGTGGCAGCCGGTAGCTGAGGGTTTTGCCCGACCCAACTGAGTTGTCTGCGCCAGGCGTCAGGCTCCAGCGAGCGCAGTTCGGTGCCGTTGATCTGTAGCGAGCCGGTGTACGCCATAAATCCGGATAAGGCATTCAGCAGCGAGCTTTTGCCCGAGCCGCTGATCCCGACCAATACCACGCGCAGGCCCGCAGAGAGGGTAAAGTTGAGCGGCCCGGCCAGCACTTTGCCTTCCGGCGAGAGCACAGAGAAATCTTGCGCATGAACGGCGATTGGCTCTTTGCTGTTGAGCGTGATATCACCCCGCTCCGGGTTTGCCAGCGGCGTTTCGAGGAAGGTTTTCAGGCTGTCGGCAGCACCCACGGCCTGCGCTTTGGCGTGATAGAACGTCCCCAGATCGCGCAGCGGCTGGAAAAATTCAGGGGCCAGGATCAGCGCCAGGAAACCGGCGGAAAGCGTTACGGCTGTGCCGTAATGACCGAAATCCAGCGCGCCAAGATAGGAGAATCCAAAGTAAACCGCGACGAGCGCAATCGACAGGGAGGTGAAGAACTCCAGCACGCCGGAGGAGAGGAACGCCAGGCGCAGTACTTCCATGGTGCGCTGGCGGAAATCCTGTGACGCGACGCGAATATTATCGATTTCCGCTTCGCCGCGACCAAAGACGCGCAGGGTTTCCATGCCGCGCAGGCGGTCGAGGAAATGCCCACTCAGACGGCCCAGCGCGAGGAAGTTACGTCGGTTTGCATCCGCCGCACCCATGCCGACCATCGCCATGAACATCGGGATCAGCGGCGCGGTGCCGAGCAGAATTAGCGCCGCTACCCAGTTAGACGGGAAAATCGCCAGTACGATCAGCAACGGAACGCAGACCGCCAGCGCCATCTGCGGCAGATAGCGGGCGTAGTAGTCGTGCATATCGTCGATTTGCTCAAGGATCAGGGTCGCCCAGCTTCCGGCAGGTTTGCCCTGAATCCAGGCGGGACCGGCTTCCTGGAGCCTGTCCATGACCTGACGGCGGATTTCATAGCGAATCTGCTGTCCGGCGTAAAAGCCCACGCGTTCGCGCAGCCAGACCACCCAGGCGCGCAGCACAAAGATCAACACCAGCACGATAAAGGGCAATAATATTGCCTCGCGCGGAATGTTCTCCATGATCATATGGTTAAGAATGCGGGCCAGCAGCCATGCCTGGGCAACAATCAACAAACCGCTGATAAGACCCAAAAGACGGGAAATAGTCAGCCAGCGGCGGGAAATAACGCTTTGCTGTTTCAGCCAGCGAGTTAACTCTTGTTGACGGGTTTTTTCCATTACGCGCTTTGCAGGTGAGTTATAAGAAATTAGACAACCGCATGTTACACGTGGGAAAAAATAAAGGCGACCTGTGGCCGCCTTTATTTACGTTTGTTACTGACTTGTAACGATTATTGACTTAATTCAGCCAGTCCGTCGAGGTAACGTTCAGCGTCCAGCGCGGCCATACAGCCGGTGCCCGCAGAGGTGATCGCCTGACGGTAAATATGGTCCATCACATCGCCCGCCGCGAAGACGCCAGGGATGCTGGTCTGTGTAGCGTTGCCGTGGATGCCGGATTGCACTTTGATGTAGCCGTTTTCCAGCTCCAGCTGACCGTCGAAGATGGCGGTGTTCGGGCTGTGGCCGATGGCGACAAACAGACCTGCCACTTCCAGCGATTCGATGTTGTCGCTGTTCTGCGTATCACGCAGACGCAGACCGGAAACGCCCATCTGATCGCCCGTGACTTCTTCCAGCGTGCGGTGGGTGTGCAGCACGATGTTGCCGCTTTCCACTTTATCCATCAGACGCTTGATGAGGATTTTTTCCGCGCGGAAGGTGTCGCGACGGTGGATCAGGTGCACTTCGGAGGCAATGTTGGCCAGGTAAAGCGCTTCTTCAACCGCCGTGTTACCGCCACCGATCACCGCGACTTTCTGGTTGCGGTAGAAGAAACCGTCGCAGGTTGCGCAGGCGGACACACCGCGGCCTTTGAACGCCTCTTCAGACGGCAGACCGAGATAACGTGCAGAAGCGCCGGTTGCGATAATCAGCGCGTCACAGGTGTATTCCCCGCTGTCGCCGGTCAGACGGAACGGACGGTTCTGCAGATCAACCTTGTTGATGTGGTCGAACAGAATTTCGGTTTCGAACTTGGCCGCATGCTCATGCATACGCTCCATCAGCAGCGGCCCGGTCAGGTCGTTTGGATCGCCTGGCCAGTTTTCCACTTCAGTTGTGGTGGTCAACTGACCGCCTTTTTCCATGCCGGTGATTAATACCGGGTGCAGGTTAGCGCGTGCAGCATAGACCGCTGCGGTGTAGCCCGCAGGTCCAGAACCAAGGATTAGCAGCTTACTGTGTTTAGCCGTGCCCATGAGATCCCCATTGTTGTTGGCAGACATTTGCTCGGATTGTAGGGAATTTGTTGCCGTAAAAAAAGAGCGCAGCAATTTTGTAAACGATTTGTGCAATAGACGGCGGTGATGGGAGGCCGGATTCTGGGGCGATAACAGGGGGCTATCCGTTAAAAACGGTCGTTTATACGGCGACAAAATGAGGATTAATACCCGGCCGCCATGAATAACTGGCACGTTGTACTAAAAAACGATGTTTTGCTTTGACAATCCCCTGCGCTTTTGCGAAAACATTGAAGGAAGAAAAAAAAGCCGCGCGAACGGTGTGTCGCATAGACATGCACGGAAACGCCATTTTTACCGGGTCAGTGAAATCTACGCATGGTGTGGACAGATGCCATGCGTGATGTCGGTGACAGCCTTTTGGCAACGGTCTTCTCACCGTAGAACCCGAATCTGCATCGCATACACACTATAAAAGGCGATGTGACGATCCGGGTATAGGCTCTGAACAGTGATGTGCACAGGGTCCAGGCAGGAGTAGGGAAGGAATACAGAGAGACAATAATAATGGTAGATAGCAAGAAGCGCCCTGGCAAAGATCTCGACCGTATCGATCGTAACATTCTGAATGAATTGCAAAAGGATGGGCGTATTTCCAACGTCGAGCTTTCAAAACGTGTGGGACTTTCTCCGACGCCATGCCTTGAGCGTGTGCGCCGACTGGAAAGACAGGGTTTCATTCAGGGCTATACGGCTCTGCTGAACCCGCATTATCTGGATGCCTCACTTCTGGTTTTTGTTGAGATTACTCTGAATCGTGGCGCACCGGATGTGTTTGAGCAATTCAATACCGCAGTACAAAAACTTGAAGAAATTCAAGAATGTCATCTGGTCTCTGGTGATTTCGACTACCTGTTGAAGACCCGCGTACCGGACATGTCAGCCTATCGTAAACTGCTGGGTGAAACCCTGCTGCGACTGCCTGGCGTGAATGACACCCGTACTTACGTGGTGATGGAAGAGGTCAAACAGAGCAATCGTCTGGTTATTAAGACGCGCTAATACGGAACAGGTGCAAAATCAGCGTAATTTGATTACACTCCTGTTAATCCATACAGCAACAGTGCCGGGTATCCCGGCGCTGTTGTCCGTTTTAGCAAACAGGCAGGAAATGCCTGGTACCTGGAGAGCCTTTTTTGAGCCAGGAATATACTGAAGACAAAGAAGTCACTTTAACGAAGTTAAGCAGCGGGCGCCGACTCCTTGAGGCGTTACTGATTCTTGTTGCCCTTTTTGCCGTCTGGTTGATGGCCGCCTTACTCAGTTTCAATCCTTCCGATCCCAGCTGGTCGCAAACGGCATGGCATGAACCTATCCATAATTTGGGTGGGGTGCCTGGCGCATGGCTGGCGGACACGCTCTTTTTCGTCTTTGGCGTAATGGCTTACACCATCCCGATCATTATTGTCGGCGGATGCTGGTTTGCCTGGCGTCATCGTCAGAACGAAGAGTACATCGATTACTTTGCCGTTTCGCTCCGCCTGATTGGCGCGCTGGCGCTGATCCTGACCTCCTGCGGGCTGGCGGCGATCAACGCTGATGATATCTGGTATTTTGCCTCCGGTGGCGTGATTGGCAGCCTGCTCAGCACCGCGCTGAAGCCGATGCTTCACAGCAGCGGCGGCACTATCACGCTGCTCTGCATCTGGGCCGCGGGGTTGACCCTCTTTACCGGCTGGTCGTGGGTCAGCATCGCCGAAAAACTTGGCGGCTTTATCCTTAATATTCTGACTTTCGCCAGCAACCGCACCCGTCGTGATGATACCTGGGTGGATGAAGACGAATACGAAGATGATGACTATGAAGAAGAGTCGTCGTCCGCCAACCGAACCGAATCTCGCCGCACGCGCATTATGCGCGGGGCGCTGGCGCGTCGTAAACGCGTCGCTGAAAAATTCACCAATCCTCTGGCGCGTAAAACCGATGCTGCACTCTTCTCCGGCAAACGCATGGATGATGAAGAGGATGTGACCTATACCGCAGGCGGTGTTGCCGCCGATCCGGACGACGTGCTGTTCTCCGGCAGCCGCGCGACGCCGGGCGATTTCGACGAATACGATCCGCTGTTAAACGGCCATTCCGTCACGGCACCTGTTGCCGCTGCCGCTTTCGCGACGACGGCTGCACAAGCGTATGCCGCGCCTGTAGAAGCCGTGATGCCAGCCGCACCGGTTCAGACACCGGAACCTGCGATGCAGCAGCCGGTGGTTGACTGGCAAACGGCACCCGGCGTTCACACGCCGGAACCGACCATTGCGCCAGAACCCGAAAGCTATGTGCCGGTTCCGCC
This sequence comes from Lelliottia sp. JS-SCA-14, assembly GCF_035593345.1. Taxonomy (NCBI): domain Bacteria; kingdom Pseudomonadati; phylum Pseudomonadota; class Gammaproteobacteria; order Enterobacterales; family Enterobacteriaceae; genus Lelliottia; species Lelliottia sp. JS-SCA-14. The sequence goes on from NZ_CP141606.1 coordinate 1,703,658, forward strand.
GCAGGATCAGCAATGGCAGCAGCCGTATCAGCCTGAGCCGCTTTACGAACCGCAAGGTTATCCGCAATATGCTGAACCTGAACAACCGTATCAGGAATACACCCCTGAGCCAGTTCCAGAGCCGCAGATTGAGATGGAAGAGGTCAAACCTGCTCGTCCGCCGATGTACTATTTCGAAGAAGTGGAAGAGAAACGCGCCCGCGAACGTGAGCAGCTTGCCGCCTGGTATCAGCCCGTGCCTGAACCTGTCAGCGAGCCCGTTGTCGCGCCTTCGGTGACGCCACCGTCCTTTACCGCACCGGATATTGACCCGACGGCAGCCGTGGCGCCTGTTGCAGCTGGCATTAAGCAGGCGACTGCCTCCGCGGCGGCGACCGCTGCTGCAGCCGCGCCAGTGTTCAGCCTGGCCGCTGGTGGCGCGCCGCGTCCGCAGGTGAAAGAGGGCATCGGCCCGCAATTACCGCGACCAAACCGCGTGCGCGTCCCGACCCGCCGCGAGCTCGCTTCTTATGGCATCAAACTGCCTTCTCAGCGTATGGCCGAGGAGAAAGCGCGCGATCCGGATGACATCGATGATGCCGACGAAATGCAGCAGGACGAGCTGGCTCGCCAGTTTGCCGCCCAGCAGCATCAGCGCTACGGCGAAGAGTATCAGGATCCTACGCAGGCTTATCAGCAGCAGGAAGAGGAAGACGATGCCGCCGAAGCTGAGCTCGCGCGTCAGTTCGCCGCCTCGCAGGAACAGCGTTATTCTGGCGAACAGCCAAAAAATGCGAATCCTTTCTCCCTGTCGGATTTTGAATTTTCACCGATGAAAGATCTGGTGGATGACACGCCGAGCGAGCCGCTGTTTACCCCGAGCGTAATGCCAGAAGCGGAGCCACCGCGTCAGCAGTATGCTCCTGCACAACCGCAGCATGTGCCGCAGCCAGTGGCTCCCCAGCAGTATGCGCAGCCACAGCAGCCAGTTGCAGCTCCACCGCAGTATGCACAGCCTCAGCAGCCGGTGGCACAGCCGCAGGAAAGCCTGATTCACCCACTGCTGATGCGCAATGGCGACAGCCGTCCTGTGCAAAGACCGACGACGCCGCTGCCGTCGCTGGACCTGTTAACCTCTCCGCCAACAGAAGTTGAACCGGTCGATACCTTTGCTCTGGAGCAGATGGCGCGCCTGGTCGAAACGCGTCTGGCGGATTTCCGCATCAAAGCGGATGTGGTGAACTACTCTCCGGGTCCGGTGATTACTCGCTTCGAGTTAAACCTGGCGCCGGGTGTGAAAGCGGCGCGAATTTCTAACCTCTCTCGTGACCTGGCGCGTTCCCTTTCGACCGTCGCGGTGCGTGTGGTTGAGGTGATTCCGGGCAAGCCTTACGTGGGCCTGGAACTGCCGAACAAGAAACGCCACACCGTTTATCTGCGCGAAGTGCTGGATAACGCCAAGTTCCGTGATAACCCGTCGCCGCTGACCGTGGTGCTGGGCAAAGATATCGCGGGCGAGCCTGTCGTTGCCGATCTGGCGAAAATGCCGCACCTGCTGGTGGCCGGTACGACCGGTTCCGGTAAGTCCGTCGGTGTGAACGCCATGATCCTGAGCATGCTCTACAAAGCGCAGCCGGAAGATGTGCGTTTCATCATGATCGACCCGAAAATGCTGGAACTGTCGGTCTACGAAGGCATTCCGCATCTGCTCACCGAAGTGGTGACCGACATGAAAGACGCCGCCAACGCCTTGCGCTGGAGCGTCAACGAGATGGAACGCCGCTACAAGCTGATGTCAGCCCTGGGTGTGCGTAATCTTGCCGGTTATAACGAAAAAATCGCTGAAGCAGCGCGCATGGGTCGTCCGATTCCGGACCCATACTGGAAGCCGGGCGACAGCATGGATGCTCAGCATCCGGTGCTGGAAAAACTGCCGTATATCGTGGTGCTGGTGGATGAGTTCGCCGACCTGATGATGACCGTCGGTAAGAAAGTGGAAGAGCTGATCGCCCGACTGGCGCAGAAAGCGCGTGCGGCAGGTATTCACCTGGTGCTGGCGACGCAGCGTCCGTCCGTCGATGTCATCACTGGTCTGATTAAAGCGAACATCCCGACACGTATCGCCTTCACCGTATCGAGCAAAATCGACTCCCGTACTATCCTCGATCAAGGTGGCGCCGAGTCGCTGCTGGGAATGGGGGATATGCTCTATTCCGGCCCGAACTCCACGACGCCGGTACGTGTGCATGGTGCCTTTGTTCGTGACCAGGAAGTCCACGCCGTGGTCCAGGACTGGAAAGCGCGCGGTCGTCCGCAGTACGTCGACGGCATCACCTCCGAAAGCGAAAGCGAGGGCGGCGGTGGTGGCTTTGACGGTGGTGAAGAGCTGGATCCGTTATTCGATCAGGCAGTCAATTTCGTCACAGAAAAACGCAAAGCTTCTATTTCTGGCGTACAGCGCCAGTTCCGCATCGGTTACAACCGCGCGGCGCGTATCATCGAGCAGATGGAAGCGCAAGGCATTGTGAGCGAGCAGGGGCACAACGGTAACCGCGAAGTGCTGGCACCGCCGCCGTTCGAGTAATCTGTCGCCGATTGCAAAGATGGGTAAATCAGCAAAAATTAAGCATTTTCTTCTGTCGCCTGCCTGCGGGCAGGTCCAGAATAGAGGACAGACCCCGGTTGGGGATGACGAATTTTAAGGATCAATAATGAAAAAAATCGCCATTGTCGGAGCACTACTGACCAGCTTTGTCGCCAGCAGCGTCTGGGCCGATGCCGCAAGCGACCTTAAAAGCCGCCTGGATAAAGTCAGCAGCTTCCACGCCAGCTTCACGCAGAAAGTGACAGATGGCAGCGGCAACGCGGTGCAGGAAGGTCAGGGCGATCTGTGGGTTAAACGTCCTAATCTGTTCAACTGGCACATGACGCAGCCGGATGAAAGCATTCTGGTTTCTGACGGGAAAACCCTGTGGTTCTACAACCCGTTTGTGGAGCAGGCGACCGCCACCTTGCTGAAAGACGCGACCAGCAATACGCCGTTCATGCTGATTGCCCGCAACCAGTCCAGTGACTGGCAGCAGTACAACATCAAACAGAATGGCGATGATTTTGTGCTGACGCCGAAAGGCACTAACGGTAACCTCAAGCAGTTCACCATTAATGTGAGCAGCAACGGGACTATCAATCAGTTCAGCGCCGTTGAGCAAGATGAGCAGCGCAGCAGCTACCAGCTCAAATCTCAGCAGAATGGCGCGATTGACGCATCGAAGTTCACCTTTACCCCGCCGCAGGGCGTAACGGTGGACGATCAACGCAATAAGTAAGAGGCGTGAGTGGGCAACCTGTCGCTCGATTTTTCTGATAATGCGTTTCAACCTCTGGCCGCTCGTATGCGGCCAGAAAATTTAGCGCAGTACATTGGTCAGCAGCATCTGCTGGCTGCCGGGAAACCCTTGCCGCGCGCTATCGAAGCCGGGCATCTGCATTCGATGATCCTGTGGGGACCGCCGGGTACCGGCAAAACCACGCTGGCGGAAGTCATTGCTCGCTACGCTAATGCCGACGTCGAGCGACTTTCTGCCGTCACCTCCGGTGTGAAAGAGATCCGCGAAGCCATCGAGCGCGCCCGTCAGAATCGCAACGCCGGTCGTCGAACCATTCTGTTTGTCGACGAAGTCCATCGTTTCAATAAGAGCCAGCAGGATGCGTTCCTGCCGCACATTGAAGACGGGACCATCTTCTTTATCGGTGCCACCACCGAAAACCCCTCTTTTGAACTCAACTCGGCATTGCTCTCGCGAGCCCGTGTCTATCTGCTGAAGTCGCTCACCACCGACGATATTGAGCAGGTACTCACTCAGGCGATGGAAGACCGCGCGCGCGGCTACGGCGGGCAGGATATCGTCCTGCCGGATGACACCCGTCGTGCGATTGCCGAGCTGGTTAACGGCGATGCGCGCCGGGCACTCAACACGCTGGAAATGATGGCCGATATGGCCGAGCTGGACGGATCCGGCAAGCGCGTATTGAAAGCGGAGCTGCTGACTGAAATTGCCGGTGAGCGCAGCGCGCGATTCGATAACAAAGGCGACCGTTTTTACGATCTCATTTCGGCGTTCCACAAATCCGTTCGCGGTAGTGCGCCTGATGCGGCGCTCTACTGGTATGCGCGCATTATTACCGCCGGGGGCGATCCGCTGTACGTCGCGCGGCGCTGTCTGGCGATTGCCTCGGAAGATGTCGGCAATGCCGATCCGCGCGCGATGCAGGTGGCGATCTCTGCCTGGGACTGTTTTACCCGCGTCGGGCCGTCGGAAGGAGAACGCGCGATTGCTCAGGCGATTGTCTATCTGGCCTGCGCGCCGAAAAGCAATGCTGTCTACACCGCGTTTAAAGCCGCGATGGCAGATGCGCGCGATCGTCCTGACTATGACGTGCCGGTTCACCTGCGCAATGCGCCGTCCAAACTGATGAAAGAGATGGGTTACGGCCAGGAGTATCGCTACGCCCACGATGAGCCGAATGCCTATGCCGCCGGTGAGGAATATTTCCCGCAGGAAATGGCACAAACGCGCTATTATCGCCCGACCAACAGAGGTCTTGAAGGTAAGATTGGCGAAAAGCTCGCCTGGCTAACCGGACAGGATCAAAATAGCCCTATAAAACGCTACCGTTAGCGCGATCGTTGCGGTAATGTTGGCAATGTATCCCTGTGACCGCAGGCTGTGGTCACTTTTCCTCATTTTAATTCGATAAGCACAGGATAAGCATGCTCGATCCCAATCTGCTGCGTAACGAGCCAGACGCAGTCGCTGAAAAACTGGCACGCCGGGGCTTTAAGCTGGATGTAGATAAGCTGCGCGCTCTTGAAGAGCGTCGTAAAGTTCTGCAGGTACAAACTGAAAATCTGCAGGCTGAGCGTAACTCTCGATCGAAATCCATCGGCCAGGCGAAAGCACGCGGGGAAGACATTGAGCCATTGCGTCTGGAAGTGAACAAACTGGGTGAAGAGCTGGATCAGGCGAAAGCTGAACTCGATGTTCTTCAGACCGAAATTCGTGATATCGCCCTGGCGATCCCGAACATTCCTGACGATAGCGTTCCTGTCGGTAAAGACGAAAACGACAACGTGGAAGTGAAGCGCTGGGGTACCCCGCGTGAATTCGACTTCGACGTTCGCGATCACGTCACGCTGGGCGAGATGCATGCGGGCCTGGATTTTGCCGCCGCCGTTAAGCTGACCGGTTCTCGCTTTGTGGTGATGAAAGGCCAGATCGCGCATCTGCACCGTGCGCTGGCACAGTTCATGCTGGATCTGCACACCGAACAGCACGGCTACAGCGAAACTTACGTTCCGTATCTGGTTAACCACGATACGCTGTACGGTACAGGCCAGCTGCCGAAGTTTGCCGGCGATCTGTTCCACACCCGTCCGCTGGACGAAGAAGCTGACAGCAGCAACTACGCGTTGATCCCAACTGCAGAAGTGCCGCTGACCAACCTCGTTCGTGATGAAATCATCGACGAAGACGATCTGCCGATCAAACTGACCGCGCACTCTCCGTGCTTCCGCTCTGAAGCGGGTTCCTACGGTCGTGATACCCGTGGCCTGATCCGTATGCACCAGTTCGACAAAGTCGAGATGGTTCAGATTGTTCGCCCGGAAGAATCAATGGATGCGCTGGAAGAGATGACCGGCCATGCAGAGAAAGTGCTGGAGCTGCTGGGTCTGCCGTACCGTCGTATGGCGCTGTGCTCTGGTGATATGGGCTTCGGCGCATGCAAAACCTATGATCTGGAAGTGTGGGTTCCGGCGCAGAATACCTACCGCGAGATCTCTTCCTGCTCTAACGTCTGGGATTTCCAGGCGCGTCGTATGCAGGCTCGCTGCCGCAGCAAATCTGACAAGAAAACCCGTCTGGTTCATACCCTGAACGGTTCTGGTCTGGCTGTGGGTCGTACGCTGGTTGCGGTGCTGGAAAACTACCAGCAGGCCGACGGTCGTATCGAGATCCCTGAAGTGCTGCGTCCTTACATGAAAGGCCAGCAGTACATCGGCTGATTTGCCGTAAAACAAAAAAGCGCCTGATGGCGCTTTTTTTATGCCTCCGTTTTGACGCCAGACAATAACTCATCCCCCTAAAGTAGTAATACTCACCTCACTTATTATTAGCATAAAAATCTAGTAACGAATAAATTCGTTATATAAAAATCTATATAGCGGTGTCATCCGCACCTTAATTTTTTGTGAGCAACCAAAGTGAGTTTCTATGAAAATCAAAGCGCCTGATGCTCTACTGGCTGCCGAGGTGAGTCGTCGTGGGTTAGTGAAAACCACGGCGATTGGCGGTCTCGCTGTCGCCAGCAGCGCGTTCTCTCTGCCTTTTTCACGTATGGCATCGGCGGCGGAAGCTATCGCGCCGATGAGCGCCCCGGAAAAAGTGGTCTGGAGCGCCTGTACCGTGAACTGTGGCAGCCGTTGCCCGCTGCGTATGCACGTCGTCGATGGCGAAATCAAATATGTCGAAACCGACAACACCGGGGATGATAACTACGAAGGGTTACATCAGGTTCGCGCCTGCCTGCGCGGGCGTTCGATGCGCCGTCGCGTTTACAACCCGGACCGCCTTAAATACCCAATGAAACGCGTGGGTAAACGGGGTGAAGGTAAGTTTGAGAAAATCAGCTGGGAAGAGGCCTTTGACACCATCGCCGGGAACATGCAGCGACTGATCAAAGAGCACGGTAACGAGTCCATCTACCTGAACTACGGCACCGGCACCCTCGGTGGCACCATGACGCGCTCATGGCCACCGGGAAAAACGCTAATCGCCCGTCTGATGAACTGCTGTGGCGGCTATCTCAATCACTACGGTGACTACTCTTCCGCACAGATTGCCGAGGGTCTGAACTACACCTACGGCGGCTGGGCAGACGGCAACAGCCCGTCAGATATCGAAAACAGCAAACTGGTGGTTCTGTTCGGTAACAACCCGGGTGAAACGCGTATGAGCGGCGGCGGGGTGACCTACTACCTCGAACAGGCGCGCGCAAAATCAAACGCCCGAATGATCATCGTCGATCCTCGTTACACGGATACTGGTGCCGGACGTGAAGACGAATGGATCCCGATTCGTCCGGGGACCGATGCCGCGCTGGTGAATGCGCTGGCGTGGGTGATAATCACCGAAAACCTCGTCGATCAGCCGTTCCTCGATAAATACTGCGTCGGTTATGACGAGAAAACGCTGCCAGCCAGCGCACCTGCTAATGGTCACTACAAGGCATACATCCTTGGACAGGGCAGTGATGGCGTAGCGAAAACCCCTCAATGGGCGTCGACTATCACCGGTATTCCTGTCGAGCGCATCGTGCAGCTGGCGCGTGAAATTGGCTCGGCGAAACCGGCCTACATCAGCCAGGGCTGGGGCCCGCAGCGTCACGCGAATGGTGAAATCGCCACTCGCGCCATTTCGATGCTCTCCATTTTAACCGGCAACGTCGGCATCCACGGCGGCAACTCCGGCGCGCGCGAAGGCTCTTATGAAGTGCCGTTCGAACGCATGCCGACGCTGGAAAACCCGGTTCAGACCAGTATTTCCATGTTTATGTGGACGGATGCGATTGAACGCGGCCCGGAAATGACGGCGCTGCGCGACGGTGTGCGCGGGAAAGACAAGCTGGACGTGCCGATCAAGATGATCTGGAACTATGCGGGTAACTGCATTATCAACCAGCATTCCGACATCAACCGCACCCACGACATCCTTCAGGACGACAAAAAATGCGAGCTGATTGTGGTGATCGACTGCCACATGACCTCCTCGGCCAAATATGCCGATATTCTGCTGCCGGACTGCACCGCCTCCGAACAGATGGACTTCGCGCTGGATGCTTCCTGCGGCAACATGTCCTATGTCATCTTCACCGACCAGGCGATCAAACCGCGCTTCGAATGCAAAACCATCTATGAGATGACGACGGAACTGGCTAAACGCCTTGGCGTAGAGCAGCAGTTCACCGAAGGGCGCACTCAGGAAGGGTGGATGCGTCATCTGCATGAACTCTCCCGCAAAGCGATGCCAGAACTGCCAGATTTTGACACCTTCCGCAAGCAGGGGATGTTCAAGCAGCGCGATCCGGAAGGGCACCATGTGGCGTACAAAGCCTTCCGCGAAGATCCGCAGGCGAACCCGCTGACCACGCCGTCGGGCAAAATCGAGATCTACTCCGAAGCGCTGGCAAAAATTGCCGCCAGCTGGGAATTGCCGGAAGGCGACGTGATCGATCCGCTGCCGATCTACACCCCAGGGTTTGAAAACTATAACGATCCGCTGACGGCGAAATACCCGCTGCAGCTGACCGGTTTCCACTACAAAGCCCGCGTTCACTCCACCTACGGCAACGTCGACGTGCTGAAAGCGTCCTGTCGTCAGGAGATGTGGATGAACCCGATGGATGCGCAGAAACGCGGCATCGCCAACGGCGACCGTATTCGTATCTTCAACGATCGCGGCGAAGTGCACATCGAAGCGAAAGTGACGCCTCGCATGATGCCTGGCGTGGTCGCGCTGGGGGAAGGGGCCTGGTACAACCCGGATGCCAATCGCATCGACCAGGCAGGCAGCATTAACGTGCTGACCACGCAGCGCCCGTCGCCACTGGCGAAAGGTAACCCGTCCCACACGAACCTCGTTCAGGTTGAAAAGGTATAAGGAGTAACCGATGACTACCCAGTATGGATTTTTCATTGATTCCAGTCGTTGCACCGGTTGCAAAACCTGCGAGCTGGCCTGTAAAGATTACAAAGACTTAACCCCAGACGTCAGCTTCCGTCGTATTTACGAATACGCGGGCGGCGACTGGCAGGAGGACAACGGCGTCTGGAATCAGAACGTGTTTGCCTACTACCTGTCGATTGCCTGTAACCACTGCGAAGATCCGGCCTGCACCAAAGTCTGTCCGAGCGGCGCGATGCATAAACGTGAAGATGGGTTTGTGGTGGTGGACGAAGATGTCTGTATCGGCTGCCGCTACTGCCATATGGCCTGTCCGTACGGTGCGCCGCAGTACAACGCGGCGAAAGGTCACATGACCAAATGCGACGGCTGCCACACGCGCGTTGCGGATGGCAAAAAACCGATCTGCGTAGAGTCCTGTCCGCTGCGTGCGCTCGATTTTGGTCCGATTGAAGAACTGCGTCAGAAACACGGTCAGCTCGCGGCTGTCGCGCCGCTGCCGTCTGCGCACTTCACCAAGCCAAGTATCGTCATTAAACCGAATGCCAATAGCCGTCCGACGGGTGATACCACCGGCTACCTGGCTAATCCGAAGGAGGTGTGAGATGGGAAGTGGATGGCATGAATGGCCGTTAATGATTTTCACCGTCTTCGGACAGTGCGTGGCGGGCGGGTTTATCGTTCTGGCGCTGGCTTTGCTCAAAGGTGATTTACGCGCTGAGCAGCAACAGCGTCTGATCCTGAGCATGTTTGGGTTGTGGGTGCTGATGGGAATTGGCTTTATCGCCTCGACCCTGCACCTGGGATCGCCGCTGCGCGCCTTTAACTCCCTGAACCGGATCGGTGCCTCTTCGCTCAGTAATGAAATCGCGAGTGGGGCGATCTTCTTTGCTATCGGTGGCCTTGGCTGGCTGCTGGCAGCACTGAAGAAACTGCCGTCCGGGCTGCGCGGTGTGTGGTTGATTGTGACCATGGTGCTCGGAGTGGTGTTCGTGTGGATGATGGTGCGCGTTTACAACACCATCGATACCGTTCCGACCTGGTACAGCGTCTGGACGCCGATGAGCTTCTTCCTGACCATGTTCATTGGCGGTCCGCTGCTGGGCTTCCTGCTGCTGCGCGTGGCAGGCGTTGATGGCTGGGCAATGCGTCTGCTGCCTGCGGTATCACTGCTGGCGCTGGTGGTCAGTGCGATGGTGGCGCTGATGCAGGGCGCTGAGCTGGCGGCTATCCATAGCTCTATTCAGCAAGCCTCTGCGCTGGTACCGGATTATGGTTCGCTGATGGCCTGGCGTATCGGGCTGCTGGTCGCGGCGCTGGCCTGCTGGGTGATCCCGCAGGTCAAGGGTTATCAGCCTGCGGTTCCGCTCCTGTCACTGGCCTTTGTGCTGGTGCTGGCAGGGGAGCTGATTGGTCGCGGTGTCTTCTACGGCCTGCATATGACAGTCGGTATGGCTATCGCCAGTTAATCAATCGTTTCGTTATATCGAGCCGGGGCAAACGCTCCGGCTTTTTTATTTTCTATCATGAAATTTTTCTACTGAGCGCAGGTATTTATTTGCCTCAGAGATGAATAAAAACAATCAGATAATTATTACGTATTCTATTGGATGCGTAAGGAGGATGAATTTTTTAAATCGACAGAGAACAAATCGTGCGAGGCCGCTAACTGCATGGATTGACTTTGTTTTTACCGGTGGCATGATGCGCTCGAAATCTTTACTTCCTCACGGTTTTTACCCATGACCACCTATACCCGCCCAGTGCTCCTTTTGCTCTGTGGCCTGCTTTTGTTGACCCTGGCGATAGCGGTATTAAATACCCTTGTCCCGCTTTGGCTCGCCCATGAAAACCTCCCGACGTGGCAGGTAGGCATGGTTAGTTCCTCCTATTTTACCGGTAATCTGCTGGGGACTTTGCTGACCGGTAAATTAATCAAACGCTTTGGTTTCAACCGCAGCTATTATCTGGCCTCGCTGATTTTTGCGGCCGGATGTGTTGGCCTGGGCGTGATGATGGGGTTCTGGAGCTGGATGACCTGGCGTTTTATCGCCGGCGTTGGCTGCGCGATGATCTGGGTGGTGGTGGAAAGCGCGCTGATGTGCAGCGGCACGTCCCGCAATCGTGGTCGCCTGCTGGCCGCGTACATGATGGTCTATTACGTGGGGACGGTGCTGGGTCAGTTGATGATCAGCAAACTGCCGACCGATTTAATGAGCGTCCTGCCGTGGGTGACCGGCATGGTGCTGGCAGCGATCCTGCCGCTGCTGTTTACCCGGATCGTGAACCAGAGCAGTGAGCATCAGGAAGCGACGCATGTCTGGCCGATGCTCAGATTGCGCCATGCGCGCCTTGGCATTAACGGCTGCATCATCTCCGGGATTGTGTTGGGTTCTCTGTACGGTCTAATGCCGCTCTACCTGAACCATAAAGGCGTGAGTGATTCCAGCATCGGCTTCTGGATGGCGGTGATGGTCAGCGCGGGTATTGTGGGCCAGTGGCCGATTGGTAAGCTGGCCGATAAATTTGGCCGTTTGCTGGTGCTGCGCGTGCAGGTTTTTGTGGTGATCATGGGCTGTCTGGCGATGCTCGGCAGTGCGGCGATGGCCCCTGCGCTGTTTATCCTCGGTGCGGCGGGCTTTACGCTCTATCCGGTGGCGATGGCCTGGGCCTGTGAGAAAGTAGAGCACCATCAGCTGGTGGCAATGAACCAGGCGCTGCTGTTGAGCTACACCATCGGCAGCCTGCTGGGCCCGACGTTTACCGCGATGCTGATGCAAAGCTATTCCGATAATCTGCTGTTTATCATGATCGCCAGCGTGTCGTTTATCTATCTCCTGATGCTGCTGCGCAAAGCGGGCGAGCATCCGACGCCAGTGGCACACGCCTGATACAAAAAAGCCCGGTGCAGATGCCCGGGCTATTGTTTTAGTACATCACCTTGTGACCGTACTGTTCGAGAATACCTTTCACGCGTTCCATCGTCTCTTTCTTCGGCGGCTTCACGCCGTCGAGCTTGTACTCTTCGCCCATCGCCACCCATTTGTGTTTGCCCAGCTCGTGGTAGGGCAGGAGCTCGATTTTCTCGACGTTGCCCATGTCGCGGGTGAATTCACCGAGGCGATGCGCAGAGTCGTCATCGTCTGACCAGCCCGGAACAACCACATAGCGGATCCAGACGTTAATATTTTTGTTGGCCAGGTAGCGGCAAAATTCCAGCGTACGATGGTTCGACACACCGACCAGGTTCTGGTGGATTTCGTCGTTCATCTGTTTCAGATCGAGCATTACCAGATCCGTCACTTCCAGCAGTTCATCAATCACCGGGTCGTAGCGACGCACAAAGCCGTTGGTGTCGAGGCAGGTGTGGATGCCTTCTTTGCGACAGGCGCGGAACCAGTCACGAACAAATTCGGCCTGCAGGATGGCCTCGCCGCCTGACGCCGTGACGCCGCCGCCGGACGCATTCATAAAGTGGCGATAGGTCACCACTTCTTTCATGAGCTCTTCAACGGTGACCTCTTTGCCGCCGTGTGTATCCCAGGTGTCGCGGTTGTGACAGTACAGGCAGCGCATCAGGCAGCCCTGGAAGAAGGTGATAAAGCGGATGCCTGGGCCATCGACAGTGCCACAGGATTCAAAGGAGTGAATGCGACCAATAGTTGACATTGCGGTGATATCTCCAGATTCGGCCCGTCCGGGGCCTGTTTATGTGCATAGCTCATCGGCTATGTCGAGTCTGTTTTGGCTGTTATCCATTAAGTATATAGACAGCGGCCAAAAGAGACTGGTTTGGAGAAGGTGTTAAAAAGGCCCCACTGATGTGGAGCCTTTATTGTACGCTTTTTACTGCGTGATTTCAGTCAATTCCAGTTAGATGGATTGAGTGAAAGTACGGGTGATAACATCCTGCTGCTGTTCTTTAGTCAGGGAGTTAAAACGTACTGCGTAGCCAGATACGCGGATGGTCAGCTGCGGATATTTTTCCGGGTTTTCCATCGCGTCGAGCAGCATTTCACGGTTCATCACGTTCACGTTCAAGTGCTGACCACCTTCGATAGAAGATTCGTGATGGAAGTAACCGTCCATCAGACCTGCCAGGTTGGTTTTACGCACTTCGTCGTCTTTACCCAGCGCATTTGGAACGATAGAGAAGGTATAAGAAATACCATCTTTCGCGTAAGCAAACGGCAGTTTAGCAACGGAGGTCAGAGAGGCAACAGCACCTTTCTGGTCACGACCGTGCATTGGGTTAGCACCTGGACCGAATGGCGCGCCAGCACGACGACCGTCTGGGGTGTTACCGGTTTTCTTACCGTACACAACGTTAGAAGTGATGGTCAGAACAGATTGAGTCGGGATAGCGTTGCGGTAGGTAGTCAGTTTCTGAATTTTCTTCATGAAACGTTCAACCAGGTCAACGGCCATGTCATCTACGCGAGAGTCGTTGTTACCAAACTGCGGGTATTCGCCTTCGATTTCGAAGTCAGTCGCCAGACCATCTTCGTCACGAATTGGTTTAACTTTCGCATATTTGATTGCAGACAGGGAGTCAGCTGCAACGGACAGACCTGCGATACCACATGCCATGGTGCGAACCACGTCACGGTCGTGCAGAGCCATCAGAGACGCTTCGTAGCTGTACTTGTCGTGCATGTAGTGGATGATGTTCAGGGCGGTGACATACTGCTTAGCCAGCCAGTCCATGAAGTGATCCATACGATCCATGACTTCGTCGAAGTTCAGAACGTCGCCTTTGATTGGTTCAGATTTAGGACCAACCTGGATTTTCAGTTTTTCGTCCACGCCGCCGTTGATTGCATACAGCATGGTTTTCGCGAGGTTAGCACGCGCACCGAAGAACTGCATTTGCTTACCAACAACCATTGGGCTTACGCAGCAAGCGATAGCGTAGTCGTCGTTGTTGAAGTCAGGACGCATCAGGTCATCGTTCTCGTACTGCAGAGAAGAGGTATCGATGGAGACTTTAGCCGCGAATTTCTTGAAGTTCAGAGGCAGTTTTTCAGACCACAGAACAGTGATGTTCGGTTCCGGAGACGGGCCCATGGTGTACAGGGTGTTCAGGAAACGGAAGCTGTTTTTGGTTACCAGAGTACGGCCGTCAACGCCCATACCGCCGATAGATTCAGTGGCCCAGATTGGGTCACCGGAGAACAGCTCATCGTATTCTGGGGTACGCAGGAAGCGAACCATACGCAGTTTCATGACCAGGTGGTCAATCATTTCCTGTGCGTCTTGCTCGGTGATTTTGCCTGCTTTGATGTCACGTTCGATGTAAGCATCCAGGAAGGTGGATACGCGACCGAAGGACATTGCTGCGCCGTTCTGAGATTTAACCGCGGCCAGGTAGCCGAAGTAAGTCCACTGGATAGCTTCCTGAGCGTTGGTTGCCGGACCAGAGATATCGCAGCCATATTTAGCGGCCATTTCTTTGATCTGACCCAGCGCACGGTGCTGTTCAGAGATCTCTTCGCGCAGACGGATAGTCGCTTCCAGGTTTACGCCGTTTTCCAGGTCAGACTGCAGGGACAGGAACTGTGCGTATTTGTCTTTCAGCAGGAAGTCGATACCGTACAGAGCAACACGACGGTAGTCACCGATGATACGGCCACGGCCATACGCATCTGGCAGACCGGTCAGAACACCGGATTTACGGCAGTTCAGGATGTCTTTGGTGTAAACGTCAAACACGCCCTGGTTGTGAGTTTTGCGGTATTCGCTGAAGATTTTTTTCAGCATTGGGTCCAGTTCGCGATCGTACGCTTTGCAGGAACCTTCAACCATTTTGATGCCACCGAACGGAATGATCGCACGTTTCAGTGGTTTTTCAGTCTGCAGACCAACGATTTTCTCAAGCGCTTTGTTGATGTAGCCAGCGTCGTGAGAAGTGATGGTAGAGGCAACGGAAGTATCGAAGTCAACTGGCGCGTGAGTGCGGTTTTCCAGTTTGACGCCTTCCATTACATTGTCCCACAGCTTGGTTGTTGCGTCAGTTGCACCAGCCAGGAAAGACTCGTCGCCTTCATATGGGGTATAGTTTTTCTGAATGAAGTCGCGTACGTTGACTTCTTTCTGCCAGTCACCTTTCGCAAAACCTTCCCAGGCTGTGGCTAACTTTTCATTAAGCTCGGACATGTGATACCTACCTTCTTAAGTGGATTTTTCTTTACTGCCTGAGAAACCATCAATGATGATTGTCGCCACGCAGGTAAATGACCCAGTATGTCAACCCAACCAGCAGACCCCCACCGATAATGTTCCCAATAGTGACAGGGATCAGGTTATCTGTGATGAAGTTCATAATAGTCAGGTGAGAGAAACTTTCCGGGGTTGAACCAACAGCAGTCCAAAACTCCGGGCTCGCAAAGTTACGGATTACAATACCCATCGGGATCATAAACATGTTTGCGATACTGTGCTCAAAGCCGCTGGCAACGAACATCGCAACCGGCAGAACCATAATCATGGCTTTGTCCATCAGGCTGCGGCCAGAGTAGCTCATCCAGACGGCCAGGCAGACCATCAGGTTTGCGAGGATGCCGAGAGCGACGGCTTCGATAAAGGTGTGATGCATTTTGTGGTCAGCGGTTTGCAGGACGTTCAGTCCCCAGCCACCGTTGGCGGTCATATACTCGCCAGATAACCACATCAGCAGAACAAAGAGTAAACAGCCAATCAGGTTGCCAACGTAGACATTAATCCAGTTGCGCGCCAGCTGACCCCAGGTGATTCTTCCGCTCGCTTTAGCCACCACGATAAGTACCGTTGAGGTAAAGAGGTCGGCGCCGCAGATGACGCACAGAATCAAGCCCAGTGAGAAACAGATACCGCCAATCAGTTTCGCAATACCGAAAGGCATCGCAGCAGTACCGGTGGTAGCAGTGATGTAGAAGACGAAAGCGATGGAGATGAACACACCAGCGGTGATCGCCAGATAGAACGTCGTCATCGGGTGCTTCGTTGCTTTATAGACACCCGCTTCTTCGGCAACTTTGGCCATCGCAGCTGGGAGTATTAGATCAAAAGGGTTGTCAGCTTTCACACTAACTCTCTCTTTATTAAGTCGGCGACGAGATACTAACAAAGCATTATAGAAGAGAAATTGATATAGATCATATCTCGCCTGGCTTATAGGCCCGCAAAGCGCATGGTTTTGCAGCGATTGCGGAGTAAGTTGTTGATTATCCGTATAAAAATAAATTTTAAAAGTTATGAAAAGAGTTGAATAATTTCCTGAAACCTCTCCCAAAGCAGTTAATTAAAATGGAGTAATTACCCTAAAAAGTAACAGCAAAGCCCAGGTAAACATAATTATATTTACCTGTATTTAACTTTATTATTACAATCAATATTCATTGCAAAAGAAATAAAAAAACGGGGCAATGAAATTGCCCCGTAATATAGCCCAGACGCGTGAGTACGCCTACTGCCAGTAGTACTATATGCGCTTATTTTGACCAGTAAGCGGCTTTCGCACGCTGCAGTTTTTCATAAGCTTTCAGCAGCGACTGATGTGCCGGGAAGGCTTTCAGATCTTTATCAACCGCCTGAAGGCCGTAGAACGGCGCTTCACCGCTCAGCGCGGCGCTTGCCGCTTCGACAGCCTCTGCGCCGTACATACGTACGAAGGCATTCAGGTATTGCAGCGGCTGACGATCTTCTTCCTGAGAGAGCAACAGCAGCGTTTGCAGGCAGCGGTAATAATTGGCGCGCTCCGGGCTGAAGACGGACTGGTTGTATTCGATAGTCCATTCCGTCCAGGCCAGGGCCTGATCCAGATCGCCACCGGCCAGGGCCAGCATCGATTTCAGCTCGCCAACACGCAGGGTGTACCAGCCGTTGTCTTTGCCGGTTGCCAGACCCAGCAGCTCACGCACGCGGGTGAGATCGTCGTGGCCTTCGTCGTCCAGTTGGGCGATCAGGTTCAGATAATCCTCTTTGTCCCACTCACTGCCCGGCAGCGCCAGCAGCGTTTCACGCAGATGGCTGCCCATGCTGTTGTTCGCCAGCCACAGATCTTCCGCCGGATAGATGTCGGACATGCCCGGAACGATAATGCGGCACGCATAGACGCTCAGGTGCTCGTAATCCGCGATGTACACTTCTTTATCTTCCGCTTTGAAGATGGCCATCAGCGTGGCGAACTCTTCTTCCGTAGTGCCGGAGAAATTCCAGTCCACGAACGGATAGTCCGCGTCCTGCTTGAACATATCCCAGGAGATCAAACCGCTGGAATCGATGAAGTGGGTTTCGAGGTTGGTGTGTTCGCCCACTTCTTCGTCGTCAAACGTTGGCGGGGTAAAGACGTCGAGATCTTTCAGGCTACGGCCCTGCAGCAGCTCGGTGACGGTACGTTCCAGCGCCACGCCGAAGTCCGGGTGTGCGCCAAACGAAGCGAAGCAGGTGCCGTTCGCCGGGTTAAACAGAACGACGCAGATCACCGGGTATTTGCCACCCAGAGAGCCGTCATAAGCGAAGATTGGGAAACCTTCTGCTTCCAGTTTGGCGATGGATTCCACCACACCCGGATAGCGCGCCAGCACCTCGTTTGGGATCTCCGGCAGGCTGATGGACTCAGCGATAATGCGGTTTTTGATATGACGCTCAAACACCTCAGACAGACCTTGCACGCGGGCTTCGTTGCGGGTGTTACCGGCGGACATGCCGTTGGAGACATACAGGTTGCCGACGATGTTCATCGGGATGTAGACGGTCTGATCGTCAGACTGGCGGGTGAACGGCAGGGCGCAGATGCCACGCTCGTCGTTGCCAGACTGCAGATCCACCAGCATGCCGGCGGTCAGTTCATTATCAGGATCGTAGAACTTGCGCAGACGCGCGTCGAGAATGCCTTCCGGCAGCTCGTCATCTTCCGTCAGCGGGAACCATTTTTCGTTCGGATAGTGCACGAACGGGCCGTTGGCGATGGTATCGCCCAGCCAGAAATCGGCGAAGAAATAGTTGGTGGACAGGCGCTCAAAATACTCACCCAGGGCAGAAGCGAGAGCCGCTTTTTTGGTGGCGCCTTTACCGTTGGTAAAGCACAGCGCACAGTCGGTGTCGCGAATATGCACAGACCAGACGTGAGGAACCGGGTTGAGCCAGGAGGCTTCTTCGATATTAAAACCCAGGTCGGTCAGTTTTTGCTGGAAGCGAGCGATGGAATCTTCCAGTGCGGCGTCTTTGCCGGGGATAAATGTTTGAGTCATGGCGATCACTTTTATCGTACGTAAAGCGCGCAATGATACGGGTTTTGCGTGACAGGCGCTATCTTCGCGAGGAGAACAGCGAAAATAAAAGAGTCAGCTATGCTTATCAACAGTAACTTACTGTTAAGGCAAATAAAAATGAAAGCGTTCGATCTTCACCGGATGGCGTTCGACAAAGTGCCGCTGGAGTTTTTAGGCGAAGTGGCGTTGCGCAGTCTCTATACCTTTATCTTGGTCTTTCTGTTTCTCAAAATCACCGGACGGCGCGGCGTGCGGCAGATGTCGCTGTTCGAGGTGCTGATCATCCTCACCCTCGGTTCTGCGGCGGGTGACGTGGCCTTTTACGACGATGTGCCGATGATTCCGGTGCTGATTGTGTTTGTCACCCTGGGTTTGCTCTATCGCCTGGTGATGTGGCTGATGTCGAAAAGTGAAAAAATCGAGGATCTGCTGGAAGGGAAACCAGTGGTGATTGTCGAAGAGGGCCAATTGGCCTGGGAGAAAGTTCGCAGCGCGAATATGACGGAATTTGAGTTTTTCATGGAGCTGCGCTTAAACAGCGTGGAACAGCTGGGGCAGGTGCGGCTGGCGATCATGGAAACCAACGGGCAGATCAGTGTCTATTACTACGACGATGCGGACGTCAAGCCAGGCCTCTGTATTTTGCCGGATGAATACGTTGAACGATTTACCACCGTTCCCGAAGCAGGGGAGTATGCCTGTCGACGCTGCAGCCATGTGCTTACGATGCAGCCGGGTGATCACCAACTCTGCCCTCGCTGTGCAAATCCAGTATGGACGAAGGTGAGTCGGGCGAAACGCGTCACCTGACAGCCAATTTGTCGGTTTTGTGACAACGTGCTGGCAGATTGTTTTGTGTGACCGGGGGCACATTTTCCTGGGTCTTGGTTTTAGACATTGCGGCGCGTGTCACTGAATGATAAAACCGATATCCACAGTAATAACTTATGAATTTAAGCGTGGTGAGGGTAAATGGCTCAGGTCTTTAATTTCAGTTCAGGTCCGGCAATGCTACCGGCGGATGTGCTTAAACAAGCTCAGCAGGAGCTTTGCGACTGGCAGGGTCTTGGTACATCGGTGATGGAAATCAGCCACCGTGGAAAAGAGTTTATCCAGGTTGCTGAAGAGGCAGAAAAGGATTTTCGCGATCTGCTGAATATCCCCTCGAACTACAAAGTATTGTTCTGCCACGGCGGCGGGCGCGGTCAGTTTGCGGGTATTCCACTGAACCTGCTGGGTGATAAAACGACAGCGGATTACGTCGATGCCGGTTACTGGGCCGCCAGCGCGGTGAAAGAAGCCAAAAAATACTGCACCCCGAATGTTATCGACGCGAAAATTACCGTCGATGGTCTGCGTGGTGTCACCCCGATGAGTGAATGGCAGCTGTCAGACAATGCGGCGTACCTTCACTACTGCCCGAACGAAACCATCGACGGGATCGCCATTCACGAAGAGCCGAATTTTGGCGACAACGTCATCGTGACCGCTGATTTATCTTCCACCATTCTCTCTGGCCCGCTGGATGTCAGCCGCTACGGCGTGATTTACGCTGGCGCGCAGAAAAACATCGGCCCGGCCGGGCTGACGCTGGTCATTGTTCGTGAAGACCTGTTAGGTAAAGCGCATCAGGCCTGTCCGTCGATTCTCGACTACACCGTCCTGAACGATAACGACTCCATGTTCAACACCCCGCCGACCTTTGCCTGGTATCTTTCTGGCCTGGTCTTTAAATGGCTGAAGAAAAATGGCGGCGTGGCGCAGATGGACAAGATTAATCAGCAGAAAGCGACTCTGCTGTACAGCGTAATTGACGGCAGTGATTTCTACCGCAATGACGTGGCCAAAGCGAACCGTTCCCGCATGAACGTGCCGTTCCAGCTTGCCGACAGCCAACTCGACAAAGTGTTCCTCGAAGAGTCCTTCGCTGCAGGTCTGCACGCGCTGAAAGGCCACCGCGTGGTGGGCGGCATGCGTGCTTCCATCTACAACGCGATGCCGCTCGAAGGTGTTAAAGCGCTGACTGATTTTATGGTCGACTTCGAACGTCGCCACGGTTAATCGCGCGAGTTTTTCACCCCCGAAGCCCGACTTCGGGGTTTTTATTATGTTGATTTGAGAGTTAAGTTTTCATGGAATCCCTGACGTTACAACCGATCGCGCGGGTAGATGGCACCATCAATCTGCCTGGTTCAAAAAGTGTCTCGAACCGCGCCCTGCTGCTGGCTGCTCTGGCAAACGGCACCACCGTCCTCACCAATCTGCTGGACAGTGATGACGTTCGCCACATGCTGAATGCGCTGAAAGCGTTAGGTGTTCACTACACACTGTCAGCCGATCGTACGCGTTGTGAAGTGACAGGCAACGGCGGAGCGCTGCAAACGACCGAAGAACTTGAGCTGTTTCTCGGTAACGCAGGTACGGCGATGCGTCCGCTGGCGGCCGCGCTGTGTCTGGGTAGCAACAATATTGTGCTGACCGGCGAGCCACGCATGAAGGAGCGCCCGATTGGCCATCTGGTGGATGCCCTGCGTCAGGGCGGCGCGCACATTGATTATCTGGAGCAGGAAAATTATCCGCCACTGCGCCTGCGCGGTGGATTTACGGGCGGTGAAGTGGCTGTGGATGGTAGCGTGTCCAGCCAGTTCCTGACGGCGCTGCTGATGACGGCTCCACTGGCCCCGCAGGATACGGTGATTACCATCAAAGGCGAGCTGGTTTCTAAGCCTTACATCGATATCACCCTGCATCTGATGAAGACCTTTGGCGTTGAAGTTGAAAACCAGGCGTATCAGCGCTTTGTGGTGCGCGGTGGGCAGGAGTACCAGTCGCCGGGCAACTACCTGGTGGAAGGCGATGCGTCATCTGCGTCCTATTTCCTCGCGGCGGGCGCGATTAAGGGCGGCACCGTTAAAGTCACCGGTATCGGTCGTAACAGCGTTCAGGGCGATATTCGCTTTGCCGACGTGCTGGAAAAAATGGGTGCCGAAATCACCTGGGGTGATGACTTTATCGCTTGCACGCGCGGTGAGCTGAACGCGATCGATATGGACATGAACCATATCCCTGATGCGGCGATGACTATTGCCACGGCAGCGCTGTTTGCCAACGGCACCACTACGCTGCGCAATATCTACAACTGGCGTGTGAAAGAGACCGATCGCCTGTTCGCGATGGCGACGGAGCTGCGTAAAGTGGGTGCCGAAGTGGAAGAGGGCGAAGACTATATTCGCGTGACACCGCCGGCCAACCTGCAGGTCGCTGAAATTGGTACTTACAACGATCACCGCATGGCGATGTGTTTCTCGCTGGTGGCGTTGTCTGATACACCGGTCACTATTCTTGATCCGAAATGCACCGCGAAAACCTTCCCGGATTATTTCGAGCAGCTGGCGCGCATCAGTACGCTTGCCTGAGTACACATGCCCGATATGAAAAAGCCGACCATGAGTCGGCTTTTTTTTGGTCCCGTTTCAAACTTTTTTAAGGATCCACAGGAGTGCTATCTTCGCGTGAACTTTGTGGGATAACCCATAATTTTTCAATATGTTAATCAACGGAAGATAGATATGAATAATCGTAAACTGCTTTTATCGCTGGCGATTGCTGCCACGCTGCTTTCTGGCTGTAAAAACATGGGCGGCGTCGATGCAAATGGGCTCGCCAGCGCCGGGATGTCCGCCTATCAGGCCGCTACCCTCACGGATGCTGATGCAAAAGCAATCGCCAACGGCGGCTGTAAGGAGCTGGACAGCCAAAATGATATTGCTGGCGCTTCAAGCAAATACACTAAGCGTATCAATAAAATAGCTAAGGCGTTGGGCAATAATATTAACGGCACACCCGTCAACTATAAGGTGTATTTGACCAGCGATATCAATGCCTGGGCGATGGCAAATGGTTGCGTCCGTGTATACAGCAGCCTGATGGATATGATGACAGACAACGAAATTGAAGGTGTGCTGGGTCATGAGCTAGGGCATGTGGCGTTAGGTCATTCCCGTAAAGCGATGCAGACAGCTTATGCCACCGTAGCGGCTCGCGATGCCGTCTCTGCAACCAGCGGGGTGGCGGCTCAGCTTACGCAATCGCAGTTAGGTGATATTGCCGAAGGGGCAATAAACTCTGCGTTTTCGCGTAGTCAGGAATCAGAAGCCGATGATTTCTCTTATGATCTGCTCAAAAAACGCAAAATCAGTACTGCGGGCTTAGCCAGTAGCTTCGACAAACTGGCTGCGCTCGACGGCGCTCATGCCAAATCCCTGTTTGATTCACATCCGCCTTCGGCTGAACGTGCCCAGCATATCCGCGATCGTATTGCGGCAGACAAGAAGTAACGCTTTGACTTACGGGTTGGTTTCACACCAGCCCGTACTTTAATGTCTATTTCTTCTACACTCACCTTCAAACATTCCGTTATTTACACGCAACATTAACGGTTGCTGGCAATGGCGCGTATAATGCGCGGCGTTTATGTAACTGACGCCTCTAATGAAGGAGAGAACGATGACAGCAATTGCCCCGGTAATTACCATTGATGGGCCAAGCGGTGCAGGTAAAGGCACCTTGTGCAAAGCGATGGCGGAAGCATTGCAATGGCATCTTTTAGACTCAGGAGCAATCTATCGCGTTCTGGCGTTAGCGGCACTGCATCATCATGTGGATGTGGCTTCTGAAGAAGCACTAGTCCCGCTGGCAGCACATCTTGACGTCCGCTTCGTCTCGACGAATGGCAATCTTGAGGTCATCCTTGAAGGGGAAGACGTCAGCGGTGAGATCCGCACCCAGGAAGTGGCGAATGCTGCATCACAGGTGGCTGCGTTCCCGCGCGTTCGCGAGGCGCTGCTGCGTCGTCAGCGTGCGTTCCGAGAAGCGCCTGGTCTGATAGCGGACGGTCGTGACATGGGAACCGTGGTATTTCCTGATGCGCCTGTGAAGATTTTCCTTGACGCTTCTTCGGAAGAGCGCGCGCAACGTCGTATGCTTCAGTTGCAGGAAAATGGCTTTAGTGTTAACTTTGAACGCCTTTTATCCGAGATAAAAGAGCGCGATGACCGCGATCGGAATCGTGCTGTAGCGCCACTTGTTCCGGCAGACGATGCTTTAGTGCTCGATTCTACCCGTTTAACTATTGAGCAAGTGATTGAAAAAGCGTTACAATACGCGCGCCAGAAATTGGCACTCGCTTAATCGCGACAGATTTGTAGTACCCCCGCTGCAATGGATTGACGGCGGGTATGTGAAACAACCCCATCCGGCATGGAGCCAGGTGGACGTTATATTAACCTGAAGATTAAACATGACTGAATCTTTTGCTCAACTATTTGAAGAATCCTTAAAAACAATCGAAACCCGTCCGGGTTCCATCGTTCGTGGTGTTGTTGTTGCTATCGACAAAGATATCGTACTGGTTGACGCCGGTCTGAAATCTGAGTCTGCCATTCCGGCAGAGCAGTTCAAAAACGCCCAGGGCGAGCTGGAAATCCAGGTAGGTGACGAAGTTGACGTTGCACTGGATGCAGTAGAAGACGGCTTCGGTGAAACTCTGCTGTCCCGTGAAAAAGCTAAACGTCACGAAGCTTGGATCACGCTGGAAAAAGCTTACGAAGAAGCTGAAACTGTAGTCGGTGTTATCAACGGCAAAGTTAAAGGTGGCTTCACTGTTGAGCTGAACGGTATTCGCGCGTTCCTGCCAGGTTCTCTGGTAGACGTTCGTCCGGTTCGCGACACTCTGCACCTCGAAGGCAAAGAGCTTGAGTTCAAAGTTATCAAGCTTGACCAGAAGCGTAACAACGTTGTTGTTTCCCGTCGTGCCGTTATCGAATCCGAGAACAGCGCAGAGCGCGATCAGCTGCTGGAAAACCTGCAGGAAGGCATGGAAGTTAAAGGTATCGTTAAGAACCTCACTGACTACGGTGCATTCGTTGATCTGGGTGGCGTTGATGGCCTGCTGCACATCACCGACATGGCGTGGAAACGCGTTAAACACCCAAGCGAAATCGTGAACGTTGGCGACGAAATCACTGTTAAAGTGCTGAAGTTCGACCGCGAGCGTACTCGTGTATCTCTGGGCCTGAAACAGCTGGGCGAAGATCCATGGGTCGCTATCGCTAAACGTTACCCAGAAGGTACTAAACTGACTGGTCGCGTTACCAACCTGACCGACTACGGCTGCTTCGTTGAAATCGAAGAAGGCGTTGAAGGCCTGGTGCACGTTTCCGAAATGGACTGGACCAACAAAAACATCCACCCATCCAAAGTTGTTAACGTTGGTGATGTAGTGGAAGTGATGGTTCTGGATATCGACGAAGAACGTCGTCGTATCTCCCTGGGCCTGAAGCAGTGCAAAAACAACCCATGGCAGCAGTTCGCGGAAACCCACAACAAGGGCGACCGTGTTGAAGGTAAAATCAAGTCTATCACTGACTTCGGTATCTTCATCGGCCTAGACGGCGGCATCGACGGCCTGGTTCACCTGTCTGACATCTCCTGGAACGTTGCAGGCGAAGAAGCAGTACGTGAATACAAAAAAGGCGACGAAATCGCTGCAGTTGTTCTGCAGGTTGACGCAGAACGTGAGCGTATCTCTCTGGGCGTTAAACAGCTCGCAGAAGATCCGTTCAACAACTGGGTTGCACTGAACAAGAAAGGCGCAATCGTAAACGGTAAAGTGACTGCAGTTGACGCGAAAGGCGCAACCGTAGAACTGGCTGACGGCGTTGAAGGTTACCTGCGCGCTTCTGAAGCTTCACGTGACCGCGTTGAAGATGCAACTCTGGTTCTGAGCGTTGGCGATGACGTTGAAGCTAAATTCACCGGCGTTGACCGTAAGAACCGTGCAATCAGCCTGTCTGTTCGTGCTAAAGACGAAGCTGATGAGAAAGATGCCATCGCAACTGTTAACAAACAGGAAGATGCAGGTTTCTCCAACAACGCAATGGCTGAAGCTTTCAAAGCAGCTAAAGGCGAGTAATTCAAGAGCTCTAAGTCATTTGAGCGGTAACAAGGCAACGAGCCTGAGAACCCCAGGAGCCTACTTAAGTAAGTGACTGGGGTGTGCAGGCGAAGTTAACGTAGTGACCGCTCGAAGGATAACGAGCAGACTTGACAGATTGCAGGATTCGTTCTGTAATCAATAACAAAGGGCGGCTACGGCCGCCCTTGTTTAATAAGCTGTTCAGCTAATTGGTTTGAAGGAACCGGAGGAATCATGACCAAGTCAGAATTGATTGAAAGACTTGCCAGTCAACAATCGCACATCCCCGCAAAAGCAGTGGAAGATGCAGTGAAAGAGATGCTAGAGCATATGGCCTCGACTCTTGCACAAGGCGAGCGCATTGAAATCCGCGGTTTCGGTAGTTTCTCTCTGCATTATCGTGCTCCACGAACCGGGCGTAACCCGAAGACTGGCGATAAAGTCGACCTGGAAGGCAAATACGTTCCGCACTTTAAGCCGGGTAAAGAACTGCGCGATCGCGCCAATATTTACGGGAACTGAGTTTAGCCTGCGGGCGAAACTGGGTTATCTAAAGAAAGCACCTTCGGGTGCTTTTTTTATTGGCGACAACCCAAACTGGAAGCCTCCACGCATTTCATATTTATCATTGCTGCAAACGGGAATAATCCCTTCGGCAAGGACTGTAATTTCACTTTTTCCTCCCTGACGCCCTGATATTCCTGATGCACACTGCCCCGAAACAGGGAGGTGTTCATGGGTGTTCCTGCAATCAGTGCTTGTCTCATCATGGCGATAATACCGTTGCTGTGGCTGCCTTCGCTGCCCGGTCTGCCAGTCATCTGGGTATGTATTGCCGTTGGCATTCTGCTGGCTGCACAGCGTCTGATCTATCTGCGCTATACCGGCTTATGGCTGCTGTTTTTTGCCTGGGGTGTGTTAGCGGCGCAGGAAGCCGTCTGGCCGATGCAGCATCTAACGGATGGGTCACAGCAGGCTGAAGTGGTGATTACCGCCACTGATGGGGCCACCACGCATCAGGGACAGATTGAGCGCCTGAACGGCAAGCCCTGGCGTTCAACGACCGGTGTAATGCTATACGGCAATTACTTACCGCAGCCCGCGTGTGCGGGACAGCGGTGGGCAATGACACTGCGCCTTCGCGCCGTTCACGGTGAGCTCAACGACGGCGGATACGACTCGCAGCGTAGCGCGCTAGCTTCACATCAGCCTTTAACCGGCAGATTCACTCACGCAGAAGTGCTGGAGGCAAACTGCAGTTTGCGGGCACGATATCTCAACTCCCTCACCGTAGAGCTGAAACCTTATCAGTGGGGCGCCGTTATTCTCGGGTTGGGGATGGGCGAGCGACTGGCGGTCACGCAAGAGGTCAAAAAGCTAATGCGTGAGACCGGCACATTGCACCTGATGGCGATCTCAGGTTTGCATATTGCTCTTGCGGCATCCCTCGTCTGGCTTATCGTGCGTGGACTCCAGTTTTTACTTCCGTGTCAGTGGATAGACTGGCGCACGCCGTTGCTGGCAGGCGTTTGCTTCGCGGCGTTTTATGCATGGCTCACCGGGATGCAACCGCCAGCATTGCGAACGGTCGTCTCGATCGCGGTGCTGGCTACGCTGCGCCTGAGCGGAAGGCAGTGGTCGCCGTGGCAGGTCTGGCTGTGCTGTGTGGCGGCAATTCTGTTTATCGATCCGCTGGCCGTGCTTTCGCAAAGTCTGGCTCTGTCAGCGTTCGCCGTCGCCGCGCTGATTTTCTGGTATCAGTGGCTGCCATTCCCTCAGTGGCCGGTACCCCGGTGGATAAAACAGCTGCTGGCATTGCTGCATCTGCAACTGGGTATGCTGTTTTTGCTCTTACCGCTCCAGGTCAGTATTTTTCACGGGATGAGCATTTCCTCTCTGGTCGCCAATCTCTTTGCCGTGCCACTGGTTACCTTTATCTCCGTGCCGCTGATTTTGGCCGGAATGCTATTGCATCTGAGCGGACTCGGTTTGCTGGAAGCAAAGATCTGGTTTCTGGCCGACAAATCGCTGGATGTGCTCTTTCGACTGTTAAAGGCATTACCGGATGGCTGGATCGATATTGATGAGCGCTGGCTGGCGGCGGCCTCTCTTCCCTGGCTTGCCATTATGGTCTGGCGTGTACATGCCTGGAGATCGGCCCCGGCCGTGTGCATCGCGGGAAGTGTATTGCTGACATTTCCTTTGTGGCGCTCGCACAAAACAGAAGGCTGGACGGTTCATATGCTGGATATCGGACAGGGCCTGGCGATGGTCGTTGAACGTCAGGGGAAGGCGATTTTATACGATACCGGGTTAGCCTGGCCGGGTGGCGACAGTGGGCAGCAGCAGATCATCCCCTGGCTGCGCTGGCATCATCTGACGCCGGAAGGGGTGATTATTAGTCACGAGCACATGGACCATATCGGCGGATTGAACTCGTTGCTTAATGCCTGGCCTGCGATGTGGATAAGGAGTCCGCTGGGTTGGGCCGGGCATCAGCCCTGTTTTCGTGGCGAGCACTGGCAGTGGCAGGGCCTGACCTTTACGGTCCACTGGCCGCCAAAGGAATATCAGGCGCAGGGAAATAACCATTCGTGCGTGGTGAAAATTGACGATGGCGAGCACAGCGTGTTGCTCACCGGGGATATCGAAGCGACAGCCGAGCAGTTGATGTTAAGCCATCGCTGGCAGTGGCTAAGGTCTACACTTATCCAGGTGCCGCATCATGGGAGTAATACCTCGTCTTCACTGCCGCTTGTCCAGCGCGTGGAAGGGAAGGTCGCTTTAGCCTCTGCGGCGCGCTACAACGCATGGCATTTTCCGTCAGTAAAAGTCGTCAGGCGCTATAAAAAGGAGGGCTATTCTTGGTTCGATACACCGCAATCCGGGCAAATCTCAGTCAGTTTTTCGCCACGAGGCTGGCAAATCCTCCGCTTACGAGATCAAATTTTACCTCGTTGGTATCATCAGTGGTTTGGCGCGCCCGTAGATAACGGGTAGAATATG
Source organism: Lelliottia sp. JS-SCA-14 (assembly GCF_035593345.1). Lineage (NCBI taxonomy): Bacteria > Pseudomonadati > Pseudomonadota > Gammaproteobacteria > Enterobacterales > Enterobacteriaceae > Lelliottia > Lelliottia sp. JS-SCA-14. The sequence goes on from NZ_CP141606.1 coordinate 1,731,611, forward strand.
CGGCTATTTCAACAAATGCTGGTTTTATGAATGCATAACGACAAAGATCTCTCCACGTGGCAGACCTTCCGCCGACTCTGGCCGATGATTGCACCCTTCAAAACAGGTCTGATCGTGGCGGGTGTCGCGTTAATCCTCAACGCAGCAAGCGATACCTTTATGCTGTCGCTCCTCAAACCGTTACTGGATGACGGTTTTGGTAAAACGGATCGCTCAGTGTTGCTATGGATGCCTCTGGTGGTTATCGGACTGATGATCTTACGTGGCATCACCAGCTATATCTCCAGCTACTGCATTTCCTGGGTATCGGGAAAAGTGGTGATGACCATGCGTCGCCGCCTGTTCAGCCATATGATGGGCATGCCGGTCTCCTTCTTTGACAAGCAGTCCACCGGGACCTTGCTGTCGCGCATCACCTATGATTCTGAGCAAGTCGCGTCGTCCTCTTCCAGCGCCCTGATTACCGTGGTGCGTGAAGGTGCGTCGATCATCGGCCTGTTCATCATGATGTTCTATTACAGCTGGCAGCTGTCGATCATTCTGATTGTGCTGGCACCGATTGTGTCGATCGCTATCCGCGTGGTCTCTAAGCGTTTCCGTAACATCAGCAAAAACATGCAGAACACGATGGGGCAGGTGACCACCAGTGCCGAGCAAATGCTGAAAGGCCATAAAGAAGTGTTGATCTTTGGCGGCCAGGACGTCGAAACAAAACGCTTCGATAAAGTCAGCAATAAAATGCGTCTGCAGGGGATGAAAATGGTTTCGGCCTCGTCCATCTCTGACCCAATCATTCAACTGATTGCCTCTCTGGCGCTGGCATTTGTTCTCTATGCTGCGAGCTTCCCGAGCGTCATGGAGACCTTAACCGCCGGTACCATTACCGTGGTCTTCTCCTCGATGATTGCGCTGATGCGCCCGCTGAAATCCCTGACCAACGTCAACGCCCAGTTCCAGCGCGGTATGGCGGCCTGTCAGACGCTGTTCAGCATTCTGGATACGGAGCAGGAAAAAGACGAAGGCAAACGCGTGATTGAACGCGCCAACGGCGACGTTGAATTCCGTAACGTCACCTTCACCTATCCTGGTCGTGAAACACCCGCCCTGCGCAATATCAGCCTGAACATTCCGGCCGGTAAAACCGTGGCGCTGGTGGGCCGTTCGGGTTCCGGTAAATCGACTATCGCCAGCCTGATGACCCGTTTTTACGACATCGACGAAGGCGAAATCCTGCTCGACGGCCACGATCTGCGGGAATACACCCTGCAGTCGCTGCGTAATCAGGTGGCGCTGGTGTCTCAAAACGTTCACCTGTTCAACGATACGGTTGCCAACAACATCGCTTACGCCCGTACGGAAGAGTACAGCCGCGAAGCGATCGAGAATGCGGCGCGTATGGCCTATGCGATGGACTTTATCAATAAGATGGACAACGGTCTGGATACGGTCATTGGCGAGAACGGCGTGCTGCTTTCCGGCGGTCAGCGCCAGCGTATCGCTATTGCCCGTGCGCTGCTGCGCGACAGCCCGATTCTGATTCTGGATGAAGCCACTTCGGCGCTGGATACTGAGTCAGAACGCGCGATTCAGTCGGCGCTGGACGAACTGCAGAAAAACCGTACCTCACTGGTGATTGCGCACCGTCTGTCGACTATCGAGCAGGCGGACGAAATCGTGGTTGTGGAAGACGGCATCATTGTTGAACGTGGAAGCCATGCGGATCTTATCGAGCACCGTGGCGTTTACGCTCAGCTTCATAAAATGCAGTTTGGCGCATGATTGCACGCATCTGGTCCGGGGAATCTCCTCTCTGGCTGCTGCTGTTGCCGCTCTCCTGGCTGTATGGCCTGGTGAGCGGCATCATTCGTTTGAGCTATCGCCTGGGGCTTAAAAAATCCTGGCGAGCGCCGGTACCCGTTGTAGTCGTCGGAAACCTCACCGCCGGAGGCAACGGGAAAACCCCCGTGGTGATCTGGCTGGTAGAACAGCTGAAAAAAAGGGGCGTTCGTGTCGGCGTGGTGTCGCGCGGTTACGGCGGAAAAGCCGAGCGCTATCCACTGCTGCTGACATCTGCCACCACTACAGCGCAAGCCGGGGATGAACCCGTACTCATCTTCCAGCGCACCGGCGCACCGGTCGCCGTTTCTCCCAACCGCAGCGAAGCTGTTCAGGCGCTGCTGGCAGAACATCCTCTACAAATCATTATCACCGACGACGGCTTACAGCATTACGCCCTGGCGCGTGACAAAGAGATCGTGGTGATTGATGGCGTGCGCCGTTTCGGCAACGGCTGGTGGTTACCTGCCGGGCCGATGCGCGAGCGTGCCTCCCGTCTGGGTTCCGTCGATGCGGTGATCGTGAATGGCGGCGAAGCGCGGTCCGGCGAAATCCCGATGACCTTAAAGCCAGGTCTGGCGGTGAATTTACTCACGGGCGAACATCGAGAAATCACGCAACTGCCTTCTCTGGTTGCCATGGCCGGTATTGGTCATCCTCCGCGCTTTTTTGCCACTTTAGAAAGCAATGGCGCAACGCTTGAAAACCGAATCCCGCTCGCCGACCACCAGGCGCTGAGTCTGGAGAGCGTTGAGCCTCTGGCCGCTCCTCACCAGAATTTGATCATGACCGAAAAAGATGCGGTCAAATGCCGGGCCTTTGCCAAAGCCAACTGGTGGTATCTGCCCGTTAACGCAGAGCTGAGCGGCGACAAACCCGAACACTTGCTCCAGGAACTGATGGCGCTGGTGCGCTAAGTCGAATGCGGTTCTGGTAGCGCGAAGACTGACAGGAAAACGCATGTCTCTACCGCAACTTTCGCTAAGTGCCGCACGCCATTTACACCTCGCCGCACAGGGGCTGTTGAAAAAGCCCCGCCGTCGCCCACAGCCCGCCGATATTCTCTTTGCCATCCAGCGCATGTCGCTGCTGCAAATCGACACCATTAATATCGTCGCCCGCAGCCCCTATCTGGTGCTGTTCAGTCGTCTCGGGAATTATCCCGCGCAGTGGCTGGATGACGCCCTGAGTCAGGGCGAACTCATGGAATACTGGGCGCACGAAGCCTGTTTCCTGCCGCGCAGCGATTTCAGTCTGGTGCGCCATCGCATGCTTGCGCCTGAGAAAATGGGCTGGAAGTACCGGCAAGAGTGGATGCAGGAAAATGCCGATGAGATTGACCAGCTGATCGCCCATATTCAAGACAACGGCCCGGTGCGCTCCGCCGATTTTGAACATCCGCGCAAAGGCACCAGCGGTTGGTGGGAGTGGAAACCGCATAAGCGTCATCTGGAAGGGCTGTTCACCTCCGGGAAAGTGATGGTGGTGGAGCGGCGCAATTTCCAGCGCGTCTACGATCTGACTCACCGGGTGATGCCGCACTGGGACGACGAGCGCGATCTGCTCGATCAGGCCACGGCTGAAAATATGATGCTGGAAAACAGCGCCCGCAGCCTGGGAATTTTCCGCGGCCAGTGGCTGGCGGATTACTATCGTCTGCGTCAGCCTGCGCTGAAACCGCTGCTCGAAAGCTGGCTGAACAATCAGCGCGTGTTGCGCGTGGAAGTCGAGCGGCTTGGCGAAATGTGGCTCCATGCGGATCTCTTCCCGCTGTTACCTCAGGCTGAGGACGATAAGCTGACCGCGTCACACAGCGCGGTCTTATCTCCCTTCGATCCCGTCGTCTGGGACCGCAAACGCGCCGAGCAGCTGTTTGATTTCACCTATCGTCTGGAATGCTACACCCCCGCGCCAAAGCGTCAGTTTGGCTATTTTGTCCTGCCTCTGCTGCATAAAGGCCGTCTGGTCGGGCGAATGGACGCGAAAATGCATCGCAAAACCGGCGTTCTCGAAATCATTTCGCTTTATCTGGAAGAGGGTGTGAAGGTCAGCGCAACGCTGGAGAAAGGTCTCACTTCCGCGCTCAACGATTTTGCCCTCTGGCAGCAGGCTCGTCAGATCACCCTGGCACGACTGCCGGACGGGTTGTTTGCGGGCTGTCGGAGTGGCTGGGAAATAGACATAGCCTGAAAAAGGAATGTGGTAAGCTTTAGCGATAACCTATACGGAGGAACTATGGATCACCGTTTACTTGAAATCATTGCCTGCCCGGTGTGCAACGGCAAACTGTATTACAGCCAGGATAAGCAAGAGCTGATTTGCAAAATCGACAACCTGGCATTCCCGTTTCGTGACGGCATCCCCGTCCTGCTGGAAACCGAAGCCCGTACGCTGGCGGCAGAAGAGAGCAGACCATGAGTTTTGTTGTCATCATCCCGGCACGTTTCGCCTCAACCCGTTTACCGGGCAAACCTCTGGTCGATATCAACGGTAAACCGATGATTGTTCACGTGCTCGACCGGGCGCGCGAATCCGGTGCCGAGCGCGTCATCGTCGCCACCGATCATGAAGACGTGGCGCGTGCGGTGGAAGCGGCGGGCGGCGAAGTGTGCATGACCCGCGCGGATCACCAGTCCGGTACTGAACGTCTGGCGGAAGTGGTTGAGAAATGCGGTTTTAGCGATGACACGGTGATCGTTAACGTGCAGGGCGATGAGCCGATGATCCCGGCGGTCATTATCCGTCAGGTTGCGGAAAACCTCGCGCAGCGCAAAGTGGGAATGGCAACGCTGGCGGTGCCGATTCATCACGCGGAAGAGGCGTTTAATCCGAACGCCGTAAAAGTGGTGATGGACGCGGAAGGTTACGCGCTCTATTTCTCCCGTGCGACCATCCCCTGGGATCGCGACCGTTTTGCCCAGTCTAAAGAGGCCATCGGCGATACGTTCCTGCGCCATTTGGGCATTTACGGCTACCGCGCTGGCTTTATCCGCCGCTACGTGACCTGGGCACCAAGCCCGCTGGAGCAGATCGAAATGCTCGAGCAGCTGCGTGTGCTGTGGTATGGCGAAAAGATCCATGTGGCTGTGGCCGAGGAAGTACCGGGAACCGGAGTGGATACCCCGGAAGATCTCGAACGCGTGCGCGCAGAACTGAAATAATCTCCATCATCCCCTCGTTCGGGGGGATGTTTTACCGCCACGTTTTATCTCATTTTTCTGGCTTCAAATTGATCTCATGAGGGTGACATCCGTCGGCTACGCGCTCATTATGAAAGCAGTAGTTTTGATGGGGGTAATCTCATATGGAACAATTGCGTGCTGAGCTGAGCCACCTGCTGGGCGAAAAACTCAGTCGGGTGGAGTGCGTGAGCGAGAAGGCGGACACTTCCCTGTGGTCGCTGTATGACAGTAACGGCAATCCCATGCCGTTAATGGCGAGAAGCTTTACCTCCCCGGGCGTCGCCAGGCAGCTGGCGTGGAAAATGTCGATGCTGGCGCGTAGCGGGACAGTGCGGATGCCGACGGTGTACGGCGTCATGACCCACGAAGAGCATCCCGGCCCGGATGTGCTGCTGATTGAGCGGCTGCGCGGTGTCCCGGTCGAAGCTCCCGCCAGAACGCCGGATCGCTGGGAACAGCTCAAAGATCAGATCGTCGAAGGGTTGTTGTCATGGCATCGCCAGGACAGCCGTGGGCTGGTAGGCCCGGTAGACAGCACCCAGGAAAACCTCTGGCCGCTCTGGTATCGCCAGCGGGTGGAAGTGCTCTGGGGAACCCTCAATCAGTTCAACAATACCGGGCTGAGCATGCAGGATAAGCGTATTTTATTCCGCACCCGCGAATGCCTGCCGACGATGTTCGAGGGTTTTAACGACAACTGTGTGTTAGTTCACGGCAATTTTACCCTGCGCAGCATGCTAAAAGATGCCCGTAGCGATCAGCTTCTGGCGATGGTCGGGCCGGGCATTATGCTGTGGGCACCGCGCGAATATGAACTCTTCCGCTTAGGCGAAAGCGCGCTGGCTGAGAGTTTGATGTGGCACTATCTGCAGCGAGCGCCAGTATCGGAATCCTTCCTCTGGCGTCGCTGGCTGTATCTCTTGTGGGATGAAGTCGCGCAGCTGGTGAATACCGGGCGTTTTAACCGCGCGAACTTTGATATGGCGACGAAATCACTCCTGCCCTGGCTCGCCTGACGAGCCTTTCAGCCACTGCCAGAGTCGCCCGAGGGATTCATACCCGACGCGATCGCTGTGCATCAGCCAGGTCGGAGACGGAATGATGCGCTCCCACGGGTTGAGCGGGGCGTCGATCGCCAGCTGATTCGCCGGGGCCGGGAGCGGGTGCAATCCGGCATGTTCAAAGAAAATCATCGCCCGCGGCAGATGCGAGGCGGAGGTTACCAGCAGGAAAGGCGCATCACCGATCGCCTGTTTCACGGCGGCGGCTTCTTCTTCCGTATCTTTCGGGCTGTCGAGGGTAATAATCGCCGAGCGCGGCACGCCAAGGGATTCCGCCACGCGCGCCCCGGCTTCTGCGGTACTGATCGGGTTGGTTTGAGCGGCGGCACCCGTGAAGATCATTTTCGATCCCGGATTGGCCAGCCACAGGCGAATCCCTTCGTTGAGCCGCGGCAAGCTGTTATTGATCAGGTTCGAACTGGGCGCCCATTTCTCGTCCCAGGTGTACCCGCCACCCAGCACCACGATGTACTCCACTTTCTGATTTCCCTGCCACGTCGGGTACTTATCTTCGATAGGGCGCAATAGCCCATCCGCCACCGGTTGCAGACTTAACAGCAGCAACGCCAGCCAACCCGTCGTAATGACGATTTTACCGCTTCGTTGAAAACGGGTGAACCAGACTAACAGCAGCCCGAGCGCAATGAACATCAGCAGGAGAGGGAGGGGAAGCATCATCCCTCCAATGTATTTCTTTAGGGTAAAAAGCATCCTTTTTGGTTCCTTTTTTAACCATACAGCAGGTGATTACACGCGATATTACACCAGAGAGGTTCATTCTCCGCGCGGGTGTGACAAAATAGCGGTTTTGCTGTTAGCGGATGGAACTCTCCCAATGCGGGATCGCAATTTTGATGACATCGCGGAAAAGTTTTCGCGGAACATTTACGGCACCACCAAGGGGCAGTTGCGTCAGACGATCCTGTGGCAGGATCTCGACACCGTACTGGCCACCTTTGGTGACCGAAAGTTGCGGGTTCTGGACGCGGGCGGCGGTGAAGGTCAGACCGCCATTTTAATGGCGCAGCGCGGCCATCACGTCACGCTTTGCGATCTCTCTTCTGAAATGGTCGAACGTGCAAAACGCGCGGCAGAAGAGAAAGGTGTGAGCGACAACATGCATTTTATACATTGCGCCGCTCAGGACATTGCGCAGCATTTGGAAACTCAGGTTGATCTGATATTGTTTCATGCTGTGCTGGAGTGGGTCGCCGAGCCGCAGGAGATGCTAAAAATCCTGTGGTCTGTGCTGACGCCCGGCGGCGCATTGTCGCTGATGTTCTACAATGCTAACGGCCTGCTGATGCGTAACGTCCTGGTGGGCAATTTCGGCTATGTACAGCAGGGCATGTATAAAAAGAAACGGCGCACGCTTTCGCCGGATTTCCCCCGCGATCCGCAGCAGGTCTACGGCTGGCTGGAAGAGATGGGCTGGGAGATCACCGGGAAAACGGGCGTCAGGGTGTTTCATGATTATCTGCGCGATAAACAAAAACAGCATGACTGTCTTGACGCGTTAACAGAAATAGAAACGCGGTATTGCCGTCAGGAACCCTTTATCAGTCTTGGGCGATACATTCACGTCATCGCGCGCAAGCCGCAGAAGCAAGGATAATTTATGAGTGAATTTTCCCAGACAGTCCCCGAACTGGTTGCCTGGGCCAGGAAAAACGATTTCTCCATCTCGCTGCCGGTCGACAGACTCTCATTCCTGCTGGCGGTTGCTACGCTGAACGGCGAACGTCTGGATGGAGAAATGAGCGAGGGTGAACTGGTGGACGCGTTCCGCCATGTCAGTGATGCGTTTGAGCAAACCAGCGAAACCATTAACGTGCGTGCCAACAACGCGATCAACGAGATGGTGCGTCAACGTCTGCTGAACCGCTTTACCAGCGAGCAGGCGGAAGGAAACGCCATCTATCGTCTGACGCCTCTGGGCATCGGCATCACGGATTACTACATTCGCCAGCGCGAATTCTCCACGCTGCGTCTCTCAATGCAGCTGTCGATTGTGGCGGGCGAACTGAAACGCGCGGCCGATGCGGCGGACGAAAATGGGGATGAATTCCACTGGCATCGCAACGTCTACGCCCCGCTGAAATACTCGGTGGCCGAGATTTTCGACAGCATCGATCTGACCCAGCGTCTGATGGACGAACAGCAGCAGCAGGTGAAAGACGATATCGCGCAGCTGCTGAATAAAGACTGGCGCGCGGCGATCTCCAGCTGTGAACTTCTATTGTCAGAAACCTCTGGTACTTTGCGCGAGCTGCAGGACACGCTGGAAGCGGCGGGGGATAAACTCCAGGCGAACTTGCTGCGCATCCAGGATGCGACGCTGGCCCATGACGATCTGCATTTTGTCGACCGTCTGGTGTTTGATCTGCAAAGCAAGCTCGACCGCATTATCAGCTGGGGTCAACAGTCGATCGATCTCTGGATCGGCTATGACCGTCACGTGCATAAATTTATCCGAACAGCCATCGACATGGATAAGAACCGCGTGTTCGCCCAGCGTCTGCGCCAGTCGGTACAGAGTTATTTCGATGCGCCGTGGGCGCTGACCCACGCCAACGCCGATCGTCTGCTGGATATGCGCGACGAAGAGATGGCGCTGCGCGACGAAGAGGTTACCGGTGAACTGCCTCCGGATCTGGAGTTTGAAGAATTCAACGAAATTCGCGAGCAACTTGCGGCAATGATCGAAGAACAGCTCGCCGTCTATAAAACCAGACAAGTGCCGCTGGATCTTGGTCTCGTGGTGCGCGACTATCTGGTGCAATACCCGCGTGCGCGCCATTTTGATATCGCCCGCATTGTCGTCGACCAGGCCGTGCGCCTGGGCGTCGCGCAAGCAGATTTCACCGGACTGCCACCGAAGTGGCAGCCGATTAACGATTACGGAGCCAAGGTACAGGCGCATGTCATTGACAAATATTGAACAAGTGATGCCAGTAAAACTGGCCCAGGCGCTGGCAAATCCGTTATTTCCGGCGCTGGACAGCCAGCTGCGTGCCGGTCGTCACATTGGTCTTGACGAGCTGGATAATCACGCATTTCTGATGGACTTCCAGGAGTATCTGGAAGAGTTTTACGCCCGCTATAACGTCGAGCTGATCCGCGCGCCGGAAGGTTTTTTCTACCTCCGCCCGCGTTCTACGACGCTTATCCCGCGCTCGGTGCTGTCCGAGCTGGACATGATGGTCGGCAAGATCCTGTGCTATCTCTACCTGAGCCCGGAACGTCTGGCGAACGAAGGGATCTTCACCCAGCAGGAGCTGTATGAAGAGCTGCTGAGCCTGGCGGACGAGAGCAAACTGCTCAAGCTGGTCAACAACCGCTCTACCGGCTCTGACCTTGACCGTCAGAAGTTACAGGAAAAGGTGCGCTCTTCCCTGAACCGTCTGCGCCGTCTGGGGATGGTCTGGTTTATGGGCCACGACAGCAGCAAATTCCGCATTACCGAATCCGTGTTCCGCTTTGGCGCTGACGTGCGCACTGGCGACGACCCGCGTGAAGCGCAGCTGCGCATGATCCGCGACGGTGAAGCCATGCCATTAGAAAACAATTTACAGCTCAATGATGAGATTGAAGAGAGTCAGCCGGATAGCGGGGAGGAAGAATAATGATTGAACGCGGTAAATTTCGTTCGCTAACGCTGGTTAACTGGAACGGTTTCTTCGCCCGAACCTTCGATCTGGATGAGCTGGTCACGACGCTCTCCGGCGGTAACGGGGCGGGTAAGTCCACCACCATGGCGGCCTTCGTCACGGCGTTGATCCCCGATCTGACGCTGCTGCACTTCCGAAACACCACCGAAGCGGGCGCGACAAGCGGTTCCCGCGATAAAGGTCTGCACGGTAAGCTGAAAGCGGGCGTCTGTTATTCGGTGCTGGATGTCATTAACTCCCGCCATCAGCGCGTGGTGGTCGGTGTGCGTCTGCAGCAAATTGCGGGTCGCGACCGTAAAGTCGACATCAAACCCTTCGCCATTCAGGGGCTGCCGACCTCGGTTCAACCGACCTCTTTGCTGACGGAAACCCTGAACGATCGTCAGGCGCGCGTGTTGCCGCTCAACGAACTGAAGGACAAACTCGAAGCAATCGAAGGCGTCCAGTTCAAGCAGTTCAACTCGATTACCGATTACCACTCGCTGATGTTCGATCTGGGCGTTGTCGCGCGTCGTCTGCGCACCGCATCGGACCGTAGCAAATACTATCGCCTGATTGAAGCCTCCCTGTACGGCGGGATCTCCAGCGCCATTACCCGCTCCCTGCGCGACTACCTGTTGCCAGAAAACAGCGGCGTGCGTAAAGCCTTCCAGGACATGGAAGCGGCGCTGCGCGAAAACCGCATGACGCTCGAAGCGATTCGCGTCACTCAGTCTGACCGCGACCTGTTCAAACATCTGATCAGCGAAGCGACTAACTACGTGGCGGCGGACTATATGCGCCACGCCAACGAGCGTCGCATTCATCTGGATAAAGCGCTGGAGTATCGCCGCGAGCTGTTCACCTCGCGTAAACAGCTGGTGGCCGAGCAGTATAAACACGTTGAGATGGCCCGCGAGCTGGGCGAACACAACGGCGCGGAAGGGGATCTCGAAGCCGATTATCAGGCCGCCAGCGATCACCTGAATCTGGTGCAAACGGCCCTGCGTCAGCAGGAGAAAATCGAGCGCTACGAAGCCGATCTCGATGAGCTGCAGATCCGCCTCGAAGAACAAAATGAAGTGGTGGCCGAAGCCGCCGACATGCAGGAAGAGAAAGAGGCGCGCGCTGAAGCCGCTGAGCTGGAAGTGGATGAGCTGAAAAATCAGCTGGCCGACTACCAGCAGGCGCTCGATGTTCAGCAGACCCGCGCCATTCAGTACACTCAGGCGTTACAGGCGCTGCAACGCGCGAAAGAGCTGTGCCATCTTCCGGATTTAACGCCGGACAGTGCCGACGAGTGGCTGGAAACCTTCCAGGCAAAAGAACAGGAAGCGACGGAGAAATTACTCTCCCTCGATCAGAAAATGAGCGTGGCGCAAGCGGCGCACAGTCAGTTTGAGCAGGCGTACCAGCTGGTCGCGGCGATCAACGGCCCGCTGGCGCGTAGTGATGCCTGGGGAGTGGCGCGTGAATTGCTGCGCGACGGTGTCAACCAGCGCCATCTGGCGGAGCAGGTGCAGCCGCTGCGCATGCGTCTGAACGAGCTGGAACAGCGTCTGCGTGAACAGCAGGAGGCCGAACGCCTGCTGGCTGAATTCTGCAAGCGTCAGGGTAAGCATGTCGATATCGACGACCTGGAAACTTTGCATCAGGAGCTGGAAGCGCGCATCGCGTCTCTGTCCGACAGCGTCTCCAGCGCCAGCGAGCAGCGCATGGTGCTGCGCCAGGAGCTGGAACAGCTTCAGTCGCGTACTCAGACTCTGCTGCAACGTGCTCCTGTCTGGCTGGCCGCGCAGAGCAGCCTGAATCAGCTGAGCGAGCAGTGCGGCGAAGAGTTCGAATCCAGCTCTGAAGTGACCGAATATCTGCAACAGTTGCTGGAGCGCGAGCGTGAAGCCATTGTTGAGCGTGATGAAGTCGGCGCGCGTAAAAACGCTGTCGATGAAGAAATTGAACGCTTAAGTCAGCCAGGCGGCGCGGAAGATGCCCGTCTGAATGCGCTGGCAGAACGTTTTGGCGGCGTGCTGCTGTCCGAAATCTACGACGACGTCAGCCTTGAAGATGCGCCGTATTACTCCGCGCTGTATGGCCCGTCCCGTCATGCGATCGTCGTTCCGGATTTGTCGCTGATTGCCGATCAGCTGGAAGGGCTGGAAGAGTGTCCGGAAGATCTCTATCTGATCGAAGGAGATCCGCAGTCCTTCGATGACAGCGTGTTCAACGTCGATGAGCTGGAAAAAGCGGTGGTGGTGAAAGTCGCCGACCGCCAGTGGCGTTATTCTCGCTTCCCGACGCTGCCGATCTTTGGCCGCGCCGCGCGTGAAAACCGTATCGAAAGCCTGCACGCGGAACGTCAAACCCTGTCTGAACGCTTCGCGACGCTGTCGTTTGACGTGCAGAAAACCCAGCGTTTACACCAGGCATTCAGCCGCTTTATCGGCAGTCACGTGGCCGTGGCCTTTGAGGCCGATCCTGAAGCTGAAATCCGTAAACTCAACACCCGCCGTGGCGAACTGGAACGTGCCCTGAGCAATCATGAAAATGATAATCAGCAGAGCCGCGTACAGTTTGAACAGGCGAAAGAGGGCGTCGCTGCCCTGAACCGTATCCTGCCGCGTCTGAATCTGCTGGGTGACGAAACCCTGGCCGATCGCGTGGATGAAATTCAGGAACGTCTGGATGAAGCCCAGGAAGCCGCGCGCTTTGTGCAGCAGCACGGCAACCAGCTCGCGAAGCTGGAGCCGGTGCTGTCGGTTCTGCAAAGCGACCCGGAACAGTACGAACAGCTGAAAGAAGATTACGCCTACTCCCAGCAGATGCAGCGTGATGCGCGCCAGCAGGCGTTTGCCCTGACCGAAGTGGTGCAGCGTCGTGCGCACTTCGGTTACAGCGACTCGGCAGAAATGCTGAGCGGCAACAGCGATTTGAACGAAAAACTGCGCCAGCGTCTGGAGCAAGCGGAAGCGGAGCGCAGCCGCAGCCGCGATGCCCTGCGCAGCCACGCCGCGCAGCTCGGCCAGTACAATCAGGTTCTGGCGTCGCTGAAAAGCTCCTTCGATACCAAGAAAGAGCTGCTCACCGACCTGCATAAAGAGCTGCAGGATATCGGCGTTCGCGCGGACAGCGGGGCGGAAGAGCGCGCGCGCATTCGTCGCGACGAACTGCACAGCCAGCTGAGTAACAACCGTACCCGTCGTCATCAGCTGGAAAAAGCCCTGACCCTGTGCGAAGCGGAGATGGATAACCTGACCCGTCGCCTGCGCAAGCTGGAACGCGATTATCACGAAATGCGCGAGCAAGTCGTGACCGCCAAAGCGGGCTGGTGTGCGGTCATGCGTCTGGTAAAAGACAGCGGCGTTGAACGTCGACTACACCGTCGCGAGCTGGCTTATCTCTCGGGTGATGAGCTGCGTTCGATGTCGGATAAGGCGCTGGGTGCGCTGCGCCCGGCAGTGGCAGACAACGAACATCTGCGCGATGTGCTGCGTATGTCTGAAGATCCGAAACGTCCTGAGCGTAAAATTCAGTTCTTCGTGGCGGTTTATCAGCACCTGCGTGAACGTATTCGTCAGGATATCATTCGTACGGACGATCCGGTCGAAGCCATCGAACAGATGGAAATCGAGCTGGGCCGTCTGACGGAAGAGCTGACCTCTCGCGAGCAGAAGCTGGCGATCAGCTCCCGCAGCGTGGCGAACATTATTCGCAAAACCATCCAGCGCGAGCAGAACCGTATTCGTATGCTCAACCAGGGCCTGCAGAGCGTGTCGTTCGGCCAGGTGAACAGCGTGCGTCTGAACGTCAACGTTCGTGAAGCGCATGCCACTCTGCTGGATGTGCTCTCGGAGCAGCACGAGCAGCATCAGGATCTGTTTAACAGCAACCGCCTGACCTTCTCGGAAGCGCTGGCGAAGCTCTATCAGCGTCTTAATCCGCAGATCGATATGGGCCAGCGCACGCCGCAAACCATCGGTGAAGAGCTGCTGGATTACCGTAACTATCTGGAAATGGAAGTTGAGGTTAACCGTGGTTCCGACGGCTGGCTGCGCGCAGAGTCTGGCGCGCTCTCTACCGGGGAGGCGATCGGTACCGGGATGTCGATTCTGGTGATGGTCGTGCAGAGCTGGGAAGATGAAGCGCGACGCCTGCGCGGCAAGGATATCTCGCCGTGCCGTCTGCTGTTCCTCGATGAGGCTGCCCGACTCGATGCCCGTTCCATCGCCACGCTGTTTGAACTGTGTGACCGTCTGGATATGCAGCTGATTATCGCAGCACCTGAAAACATCAGTCCGGAAAAAGGCACGACCTACAAACTGGTGCGTAAGGTGTTCAATAATACCGAGCACGTACACGTCGTGGGCCTGCGCGGTTTTGCACCGCAGCCGCCGGAGTCGTTACCGGGTACGGCAGACGCGTCGTAACGCGTTTTTGATGAAAAGGGCGGCACAAGGGTGCTGCCCTTTTTATTTGCTTAACTTGCGCTTCACGCTGCGTTATCTTTAAACTTCTTTACATAAGGTAAGGCAGTAGCGTCTGTGCCTTTCTATAATGAAGAAAAGCCCCGGTGTTGTGGGCAGGTCGTAAAGCAAACAGGGGGCAAGGGATGTTGCTAAAGAAAATTCATGGTCGTCAGCTGTCCGCACTCAGTGTGTGCCTGACGTTAATATTCGCTCCACTGTTTAATGCCAGGGCCGATGAGCCTGAAGTGGTTCCCGTCGACAGTTCTGCAACGATGGGCGCACAGCCGACTTCGCTGCTACAGCCGCTGGAGCAATCCAGTGCGACCGCCATTATGGCGGGCATCAAACAGCTGCCGGCCGATGTGGACACACAAGCGCTGCGCCAGCAGCTGCAAACCGGACTGCCTGCGGGATATACGCCCGCTTATCTTAATCAGCTCACCTTAATCTATGCCGCGCGCGACATGAAGCCGATGTGGGAAGACCGCGATGCCGTCCGTGCCTTCCAGCAACAGCTGGCGGAAGTGGCCATCGCCGGTTTTCAGCCGCAGTTCACCGCCTGGGTGGAGCTTCTGACCGACCCGACCGTGACGGGCATGGCGCGTGATGTTGTCCTGTCCGACGCGATGATGGGCTATTTGCAGTTCGTGGCGGGAATTCCGGTCAACGGCAACCGCTGGCTGTACAGTGAAAAGCCTTACAAACTGGCGACACCTGCGCTTTCGGTGATTAACCAGTGGCAGGTGGCGCTGGACAAAGGGACGCTGCCGCGCTTTATCGCGAGCCTGGCTCCGGCGCATCCGCAATATGCCACGATGCACCAGTCGTTATTGCAGCTGGTGGCCGATACTCGTCCGTGGCCTCAGCTCAAAAGCACTGCCTCACTGCGCCCTGGCCAGTGGAGTAGCGATGTTCCGGCGCTGCGCGAAATCCTGCGTCGTACCGGTGAGTCTGATGCAGGGGCGAAAATTGCGCTGCCGGGCGATGATCCCCAGAGCGTGGTGGTCAGTCCATCTGCGCCTGTTGTGAAGAAAAAATCTGCTGTGCCAGCCGATAAACCTGCGGCCTACGACCGTGAACTGGTTGCCGCCGTGAAGGCGTTTCAGGCTGCGCAGGGACTGGGTGCCGACGGAGTGATTGGGCAGTCTACGCGCGACTGGCTGAATGTCTCTCCGGCTCAGCGCGCAGGCGTGCTGGCGTTGAATATTCAGCGCTTACGTTTGCTTCCGGGCACCTTATCCACCGGTATTATGGTTAACATCCCGGCCTACTCGCTGGTCTATTACCAGAACGGCAGCGAAGTGCTGGCCTCCCGCGTGATTGTGGGCCGTCCGGATCGCAAAACGCCGATGATGAGCAGCGCGCTGAACAACGTGGTGGTCAACCCGCCGTGGAACGTGCCGCCGACTCTCGCGCGAAAAGACATCCTGCCGAAAGTGTGGAATGACCCGGGTTATCTCGAACGTCACGGCTACACGATGATGCGCGGCTGGAACAGCAACCAGCCGATTGATCCGTATCAGGTCGACTGGTCAACGATTACGGCATCGAACCTGCCATTCCGCTTCCAGCAGGCGCCGGGCGAGCGTAACTCGCTGGGCCGGTACAAGTTCAATATGCCAAGTTCGGATGCGATCTATCTGCACGATACGCCGAACCATAACCTGTTCCAGAAAGATACGCGCGCCCTGAGTTCCGGCTGCGTTCGTGTCAATAAAGCGTCTGAACTGGCTAATATGCTGCTGGGGGATGCGGGCTGGAACGACACGCGGATTTCCGATGCGCTGAAAGAAGGGAACACGCGCTACGTGAATATTCGGCAAAATATTCCGGTCAATCTTTACTACCTGACGGCGTTTGTCGGCGCCGATGGGCGGACCCAATATCGTACAGATATTTACAATTATGATCTCACCGCGCGATCCGGCGCACAAATTTTGCCAAAAGCTGAACAATTAATCAGGTAAATGAAGTAGTTCGGGAAAATTGATTGTCGTAAGTTATGGTAGAGAAGGGGCAATATCGCTGTAAGCCCCGTCTTTACTGGGGTTGGGCACCTTGACGCCAACAGTTCTGGCAGTTATGGTGCCCTTCGTGCGCTAAGCATATTTACGATAACATTGACCTGTAGACCTGATTATCATGGACAAATTTGACGCTAATCGCCGCAAGCTGCTGGCGCTAGGTGGTGTTGCGCTGGGCGCAGCGGCCATCTTACCGACGCCAGCATTTGCCACCCTCTCGACACCACGTCCGCGTATTTTAACGCTCAACAATCTTCACACCGGTGAGACGTTGAAAGCGGAGTTTTTCGATGGCAGAGGCTATATTCAGGATGAATTAGCAAGACTCAACCATTTTTTCCGTGATTACCGCGCGAATAAAATCAAAGCCATCGACCCAGGATTGTTTGATCAGCTTTTCCGCCTCCAGGGCCTGCTCGGAACCCGCAAGCCGGTGCAACTCGTTTCCGGTTATCGCTCTATTGATACCAATAACGAACTGCGCGCCCATAGCCGTGGGGTAGCCAAAAAAAGCTATCACACCAAAGGACAGGCGATGGATTTTCACATCGAAGGCGTTTCATTAGCCAATATTCGCAAAGCTGCGTTATCTATGCGCGCAGGTGGTGTAGGATATTACCCACGTAGCAACTTTGTGCATATTGATACCGGGCCAGCACGGCACTGGTAATAATGAAGGAGCAGTATGAACTATCGTATTATTCCGGTGACTGCGTTCTCCCAGAACTGTTCATTAATCTGGTGTGAACAAACCAAACTGGCCGCGCTTGTCGATCCCGGCGGAGATGCTGAGAAGATCAAGCAGGAAGTCGAAGCGTCCGGCGTGACGCTGATGCAGATTTTGCTGACCCATGGCCATCTTGACCATGTGGGGGCTGCGGCGGAGCTGGCACAACATTACGGTGTGCCCGTGATTGGACCGGAAAAAGAAGATGAGTTCTGGCTGCAGGGTTTACCTGCCCAAAGCCGGATGTTTGGCCTCGATGAGTGTCAGCCTCTGACGCCCGATCGTTGGCTGAACGAAGGCGAGAGCGTTAGCGTCGGAAACGTGACGCTTCAGGTATTGCACTGCCCGGGCCACACGCCGGGGCATATCGTCTTCTTTGACGACCAGTCACGGTTGCTCGTTTCGGGCGATGTGATTTTCAAAGGCGGCGTAGGACGCAGCGACTTCCCTCGCGGCGACCACGGTCAGTTGATCCAGTCGATTAAACAGAAGTTACTGCCGTTAGGCGATGATGTGACGTTTATTCCAGGGCACGGCCCGATGTCGACGTTAGGATATGAGCGGGTACATAACCCGTTCCTACAGGATGAAATGCCTGTCTGGTAAATCCCATTAAAAAAGCCTGCATAATGCAGGCTTTTTTGTAGGTCGGGTAAGCGTAAGCGCCACCCGACAGACTTTTTTACAGCACAGCCACAATCGCTTCGCACAGCGGCGCCATGTTGTCCGGCGTCATACCCGCCACGTTCACACGCCCTGAAGCCACAGCATACACACCAAACTCTTCGCGCAGACGCAGAACCTGCTCTTTAGTCAGGCCGCTGAACGAGAACATCCCGTTCTGTTTGATGATGAAGCTGAAGTCGCGATCCGCGCCTTTCTCCGCCAGCGTGTTCACGAACAGCAGGCGCATGCGCTGGATACGCTGACGCATGTCGTTCAGCTCTTGCTCCCAGATGGCGCGCAGGGCGTCATTGCTGAGGATGGTCGCGACCACAGAGGCACCGTGTGCCGGTGGGTTGGAGTAGTTGGCACGAATGACCGACTTCATCTGGCTGAACGCGCGATCAACGGTTTGCTCATCGGCAGCCACCAGCGTACAGGCACCCACGCGCTCATTGTACAGGCCAAAGTTCTTGGAATAAGAACTCGCGACGATCAGTTCCTGATGAACAGCCGCAAAGGCGCGCAGGCCTTCAGCATCTTCTTCCAGACCGCGAGCAAAGCCCTGATAGGCGAAGTCGAACAGCGGCAGCCAGCCTTTTTCTACGGACAGTTTTGCCAGCTGTTCCCACTGCTCCAGCGTCGGATCAATACCGGTTGGATTGTGGCAGCAGCCGTGGAACAGCACTACGTCACCGGCCTGGGCTTCGTTCAGGCTGGACAGCAATCCGTCGAAGTCCAGCGTGTGGTTCGCCGCGTCATAATAAGCATATTCGCGCACTTCCAGACCCGCGGAGTTAAACACGCTCTTATGGTTCGGCCAGCTCGGGTTGCTCACCCAAACACGCTTCACAGAGGTGTTCTTCGCGAGGAAATCCGCCGCGACGCGTAATGCGCCGGTACCGCCAGGCGTCTGGGCTGTGCGGGCACGCTTATCGCTGATAATCGTGCTGCCTTTGCCAAACAGCAGTTCCTGAGTGCAACGACCAAATTCCGGGATACCGTCGATACCGAGGTAGTTTTTGGTGTTTTCGTTTTCCAGCAGATACTGCTCAGCTTTTTTAACGCTGGTCAGGACCGGAGTCTTGCCGGTTTCATCTTTATAGACACCAATACCCAGGTTGATTTTTCCAGGGCGATCATCGGCACGAAACAGATCGGCCAGGCCCAGAATAGGGTCGGCAGGGGCGGCGGTAATGTTCTCAAACATGACGAGGTTCCATTGTGATTACAGAAGTGAAATCCGCTATCAGGTTAACGGTAGATTTACAAAATGCCAACCGTTTGCGACAAAAAGCGTGCGCCTTTTCAAAAGACGCCATTTTTTTCTTTCAGCCATAAAAAAACAGGACCGAAGTCCTGTTTTCTAGGCATTTAGCAGAGAGGGCTGCTTATTAGAACTGGTAAGTTACACCAACAGTTGCCTGGTTGTCTGAACCA
Organism: Lelliottia sp. JS-SCA-14; assembly: GCF_035593345.1. NCBI lineage: Bacteria > Pseudomonadati > Pseudomonadota > Gammaproteobacteria > Enterobacterales > Enterobacteriaceae > Lelliottia > Lelliottia sp. JS-SCA-14. The sequence continues at coordinate 1,750,657 of NZ_CP141606.1, forward strand.
ACCCAGCTGGTAGATGCATCTTCGTCATCCAGCAGGTTAAAGCGGTAGTCGCCGTAGACGTTGAAGTTCTTGTTGAAGTAGTAAGTTGCGCCAGTGGTGATGTATTTCGCCAGGTCACGGTCGCCGATACCGTTCAGGTCTTTGCCTTTAGACTGAACGTAAGAAACGGATGGACGCAGACCGAAGTCGAACTGGTACTGTGCAATCACTTCGAAGTTCTGAGTTTTGTTAGCTACGTTGTACACGTTGCCGTCTGCGTCAGGTGTGTTAGTGTCGCCGCTGTTGCCCAGGATGCTCATGTTACGGGTTTCAGCATACACGGTTGCCAGGTAGATGTTGTTCGCGTCGTATTTCGCGCCAACAGCCCAGGATTCAGCCTTATCGCCTTTACCGTCTTGTTTCTGCTCCAGAGTACGGTTTGCAGTGCTGTATGCACCGATCAGACCGAAACCTTCACCGAATTCGTAACCCAGGGACAGACCAACGCCGTCTCCGTTAGCTTGTTTCAGGTTCGTACGGTCGTTTTTACCCTGATACTGAACGCCAAAGTTCAGACCATCAACCAGACCGAAGAAGTTGCTGTTACGGTAGGTCAACAGGCCAGTAGAACGGCTGGTCATGTAGTTATCAGTGTATGCACCACCCCAGGTTTCACCGGAGAAAGATGGCGCCATATCGGTGTAGGATTCTACGTCGTAAACGATACCGTAGTTACGGCCGTAGTCCAGGGAGCCAGCGTCAGAAACTTTGATACCTGCGAATGCCAGACGAGTTACGTTGTCCTGATCACCTTCAGCTTTACCAGCCTTAGCACGGTATTCCCACTGACCGTAACCAGTCACCTGATCGTTAACCTGAGTTTCGCCTTTGAAGCCGATCTGGCCGTAAGAGGAATCAGAGTTTTTGTGTTCGCCGGAAGTGGTGAAGCCATGCTCACCAACAACTTTACCGTAGAAGTCCAGTTTGTTGCCGTTTTTGTTATAGATTTCTGCAGCGTTTGCTGCACCGGCTACCAGCAGGGCAGGGATAACCACTGCCAGGATATTGCGCTTCATCATTATTTATTACCCTCATTGGTTTTTTTATGACACTCGCCACTGCCGTCAATAAATTCTGTCAATAAATATTTCCGGAACTATTGATGAGAGTTAGGTGTCTTTATGTATCTGACAGGCATCTTTCCATTCATATAGCCGTTTCGCTAGCCTGAAAGTGCTACAAAGATAAAGATTGAGTAACAAAAAGAAATAATGTGTAACTAAATGTGAATTATTGGGAACTTTGTGAAGCACCTCAAATTTCAGAACTGATTGCTGAATAAAAACACTAACCCATTCCTATATATATGAATTGCTTATATTTAATTTTGATAAAGGCGTTTCGTGTCAACAGAAGTTAAACAACTCACTTTTTCTTATTGTTTACATTAGCCATCCAGGTGGCTGTGTAAGTGAGCGTTTTTTGTGCTAAAGCATTTCAATGGCATTAGGCGCAATAAGAATGCGGTTTATTTTTTGTTCGTAGATGTTTCGTGGAAATAAAACGTAACAGGTGGAATATTTGGCGGGGTTGCAATTGGAAGTTACTGACTTTCGGCTGACATAAATTGACAGTGCAGAATAAAATAACGGCCAGCAGTTGCTGGCCGTTATTAATAGTTGCGTTTAGAAACTGGCGTTGCGTGGGGTACGTGGGAACGGAATCACATCACGCACGTTCTGCACACCGGTGACATAGGCAATCAAACGCTCGAAGCCCAGACCAAAACCAGAGTGTGGCACGGTGCCGTAACGGCGCAGGTCACGATACCAGCTGTAATCGGCTGGATTCAGACCCATTTCTTCCATACGCGCATCGAGCACGTCCAGACGCTCTTCACGCTGGGAGCCACCGATGATCTCACCGATGCCTGGGGCCAGCACGTCCATCGCGGCAACGGTTTTACCGTCTTCGTTAAGGCGCATGTAGAAGGCCTTAATGTCTTTCGGATAGTTTTTCACAACCACCGGCGCTTTGAAGTATTTCTCAGCCAGGTAACGTTCGTGTTCGGAAGACAGATCCACGCCCCAGTAAACCGGGTTCTCGAATTTCTCGCCGCATTTCTCCAGAATCGCCACCGCGTCGGTGTAATCCACCTGGGCAAAGTCTGCAGAGACGAAACGCTCCAGACGGGCAACCGCATCGCTGTCGACGCGCTCTGCGAAGAATTTCATGTCGTCAGCGCGCTCTTCCAGAACCGCTTTGAAGACATACTTCAACATCGCTTCAGCCAGACCGGCCACGTCATTCAGATCGGCAAACGCCACTTCCGGCTCCAGCATCCAGAATTCCGCCAGGTGGCGGCTGGTATTGGAGTTTTCAGCACGGAAGGTTGGGCCGAAGGTGTAGATTTTGGACAACGCACAGGCGTAAGTTTCGCCGTTCAGCTGGCCGGATACGGTCAGGAACGCTTCTTTACCGAAGAAGTCCTGGTCGAAATCGACTTTACCTTCTGGCGTACGCGGCAGGTTTTCCAGATCCAGCGTCGAAACGCGGAACATCTCGCCCGCGCCTTCGGTATCGGATGCGGTAATCAGCGGGGTAGACACCCAGAAGTAACCCTGCTCGTCGAAGAAACGATGCAGCGCTTGCGCCAGTGTGTGACGAACACGCGCTACGGCACCAATCATGTTGGTACGCGGGCGCAAGTGAGCCACTTCGCGTAGGTATTCGATGCTGTGACGTTTTGCCGCCATCGGGTAGGTGTCTGGATCTTCAACCCAGCCGGTCACTTCGACAGACGTTGCCTGCAGTTCGAAGCTCTGGCCCTGGCCAGGAGAGGCGACGACAGTCCCGGTCACGATCACGGAACAGCCGGTGGTCAGGCGCAGCACTTCGTCATTGTAATTGGGCAGAGAATTATTAATTACGGCCTGTACAGGATCAAAGCAGGAACCGTCATAGACGGCGAGGAAGGAGATGCCAGCTTTAGAATCTCGGCGAGTACGCACCCATCCGCGCACGGTGACTTCTTGGTCAACGGCGACGCGGCCCTGGAGTACGTCGGCTACAGGCACAACGCTCATAATATTCTCTCTGTTAATAGTCGGAAAAAATAGATATTTGTCCGCCCTTATAGGGGGGATATCTATGTTACCTGGCATCCGCCGTCAGACAAGCAGATTTCGCAGCGAAAAGAGAGAAATTAGTAAAAATTTAGGCAGGGGGCCGGTAAGCCCCCACAAGAGGATTAGCTGGCTTTCTTAATCTGGGGCAGATCGAAGGCTTTTCGCAAGGCGCGCACGAAGGCTTTGTCATGACAGATGGTTTTACCCGGGCTGTCAGAGAGCTTGGCGACCGGCTTGCCGTTACATTCCACCAGTTTGATCACGATATTCAGCGGTTTCACCTGAGGGATATCGCAGGTCAGTCGTGTACCGATCCCAAAGCTCAGGTTAACGCGGGAGGAGAACTGGCGGTAGAGATCGATCGCTTTCGGCAGATCGAGGTTATCCGAGAAGACCAGCACTTTGGTGAGCGGATCGATACCCAGCTTCTGATAATGGGCGATCGCTTTTTCACCCCATTCCACCGGATCCCCGGAGTCATGGCGTAGGCCCTGATAGCGGTTGGCAAATTCCGGCCCGAAGTCGCGCAGGAACGCGTCCATCGTAATACAGTCCGTGAGGGCAATTCCCAGCTGGTCCGGATATTCTTCAAGCCAGGCGGCGAGCGCGGCGCGCTGGCTGGTGGCGAGATCGGGGCTGATCTGCTGATGTGCCTGGAACCATTCGTGGGCCTGAGTGCCCATCGGCGTCAGGTTGCGGCGACGCGCTAAATCGTAGTTACTGGTGCCGACAAACCACTGCTCCTGCTGCAAACGTTCGACAATCGCCTGCTGCACTTCGCGAGAGAAACGACGGCGGGTGCCGAAATCCATCAGACGGAAACGGGACATATCCACCGATTCCGTCATTCGATTGAAATCAACCAGTTTGCTTTCGAGTGTTTCCAGCGCCTGCTCAACGCCCACTTCCGGCGAACGGTAGCGGTGCACAATCTCGCTGATCACCGCCAGCAGCGGGACTTCCCACATGATCACTTCCCGCCACGGCCCGGCCAGACGAATGTGCAGTCGACCATTATTATTGGTGACAGTGACCTGTTCGGGGTTGTAGCGGAAATCGCGCAGCCAGTCTAAATAGTCGGCTTTAAAGAAGGGGAGGCCAGAGAGCCACTGGTATTCGTCGTCCTGCAGAGTCAGATGCTGCATGGCATCGACCTGTTCACGGATCGTATCAGCGTAAATACCGAGCAAGTCATCACCACGGCAGCGGAATTCAGCCGCTACTTCTACATCATAGTAATGGTGAAAAACGGCTTGCTGCATATGCAGTTTATACGCGTCGGTATCCAGCAGTGTATGCAGAACAGGGGAAGCGAATTGAGTCATAGGTGCGCAGTAGCATCCTCTCACGGGAGCGTTTAGTACAATAAACAACTATTGAAACCGCTGGAGTATACCTTGTTTAGCGATTTATTGAACCCCGATCACAACATAAGCTGCCGTTATGGTCGAGAGCATTTCGTGCCCCGTGTTATACGAATGTAGCAAAATTGGGTTTTCGCCCTGAAAAGATGAACATTCTGCATAGCGCGTTTTACACAACAGGAATAGACTGGATTCGTTATTCGACAAACGATGCATAAGGTTTTCTATGACACAACAGCCACAAGCCAAATACCGCCACGACTACCGTGCGCCGGAATACCTGATTAGCGATATCGATCTGACTTTTGACCTGGATGCCACCAAAACCGTTGTCACGGCCATAAGCCAGGTCACACGCCAAAGTGCGACGGCTGTACCGCTGCGTCTCGACGGTGAAGACCTGACGCTGGTCTCGATCCACGTCAACGACGAAGCGTGGACAGACTATAAAGAAGAAGAGAGCCAACTGGTCATTAACAATCTGCCAGAGCGTTTCTCCCTGCGCATCGTGACCGAAATCAGCCCGGCGTCCAACACCGCGCTGGAAGGCCTGTATCAGTCAGGCGTGGCGCTTTGCACCCAGTGCGAAGCTGAAGGTTTCCGCCATATCACCTGGTATCTGGACCGCCCGGACGTTCTGGCGCGTTTCACCACCAAAATCATTGCCGATAAAAAACTTTATCCGTACCTGCTCTCCAACGGTAACCGTGTGGGGCAGGGCGAGCTGGAAAATGGCCGTCACTGGACACAGTGGCAGGATCCGTTCCCAAAACCCTGCTACCTGTTTGCGCTGGTAGCGGGTGATTTCGACGTGCTGCGCGATACCTTCAAAACCCGCTCCGGCCGCGACGTGGCGCTGGAGCTGTTTGTCGATCGCGGCAACCTCGATCGCGCGCCGTGGGCAATGACGTCGCTCATCAACTCTATGAAGTGGGATGAAGAGCGTTTCGGCCTCGAGTACGACCTCGACATCTATATGATCGTCGCCGTCGACTTCTTTAATATGGGCGCGATGGAGAACAAAGGCCTGAACGTCTTTAACTCCAAATACGTGCTGGCGCGAACCGACACTGCCACCGATAAAGATTACCTCGATATCGAACGCGTCATCGGCCACGAATATTTCCACAACTGGACCGGCAACCGCGTGACCTGCCGCGACTGGTTCCAGTTGAGCCTGAAAGAAGGTCTGACCGTGTTCCGCGATCAGGAGTTCAGCTCCGATCTGGGTTCCCGCGCCGTAAACCGCATCAGCAACGTGCGCACCATGCGCGGTCTGCAGTTCGCCGAAGACGCAAGCCCAATGGCGCACCCAATTCGTCCGGACAAAGTGATTGAGATGAACAACTTCTACACCCTGACGGTGTACGAGAAAGGTTCTGAAATCATCCGCATGATCCACACTCTGCTCGGCGAAGAGAACTTCCAGAAAGGGATGCAGCTCTATTTCGAGCGTCACGACGGCAGCGCCGCCACCTGCGACGATTTCGTGCAGGCGATGGAAGACGCGTCTAACGTCGATCTCTCCCATTTCCGCCGCTGGTACAGCCAGGCTGGGACGCCGATTGTTACCGTGAAAGACGACTACAATCCGGAAACCGAGCAGTACACCCTGACCATCAGCCAGCGCACGCCGCCGACAGCTGAACAGGAAGAGAAGCACCCGCTGCACATTCCGTTCAGCATCGAGCTGTACGATAACGAAGGCAAAGTGATCCCGCTGCAGAAGGGCGGTCATCCGGTGCATCAGGTGCTGAATGTGACCCAGGCGGAGCAGACCTTTATCTTTGATAATGTCTACTTCCAGCCGGTTCCGGCGCTGCTGTGCGAATTCTCCGCACCGGTGAAACTGGAATATAAGTGGAGCGATCAGCAGCTCACCTTCCTGATGCGTCATGCGCGCAACGATTTCTCCCGCTGGGATGCCGCGCAGAGTCTGCTGGCAACCTATATCAAACTGAACGTGAACCGTCATCAGCAGGGCCAGCCGTTGTCGCTGCCAGTGCACGTGGCCGATGCGTTCCGCGCGATTCTGCTGGATGAGAAAATCGACCCGGCGCTGGCCGCAGAGATCCTGACCCTGCCTTCCGCGAACGAAATCGCCGAGCTGTTCGAGATCATCGATCCGATCGCGATTACCGCCGTGCGTGAAGCCCTGACCCGTACGCTGGCGACCGAACTGGCCGACGAGTTCCTGGCGATCTACAACGCCAACAAACTCGACGAATACCGCGTGGAACACGCCGATATCGGCAAGCGTTCCCTGCGTAATACTTGCCTGCGCTATCTGGCGTTTGGTGAAACCGAGCTGGCGAACACGCTGGTCAGCAAGCAGTATCACGAAGCCGATAACATGACCGACGCGTTAGCGGCTCTGGCGGCGAGCGTGGCGGCAGAGCTGCCGTGCCGCGATGCGCTGATGCAGGAGTACGATGACAAGTGGCATCAGGACGGTCTGGTGATGGATAAGTGGTTTATCCTGCAATCTACCAGCCCGGCGGCGGATGTACTGAGCAACGTGCGTAGTCTGCTCAAACACCGCTCCTTCACCATGAGCAACCCGAACCGCGTACGTTCCCTGATTGGCGCGTTTGCCAGCAGCAACCCGGCCGCTTTCCATGCGGAAGATGGCAGCGGTTATCAGTTCATGGTGGAAATGCTGACCGAGCTGAACAGCCGCAACCCGCAGGTGGCGTCGCGTCTGATTGAGCCGCTGATTCGTCTGAAACGTTACGATGCGTCGCGTCAGGCGAAAATGCGCGCCGCGCTGGAGCAGTTGAAAGGGCTGGAAAATCTGTCGGGCGATCTGTTCGAGAAGATTACGAAGGCGCTGGCCTGAGTGAATGCCCGGTGGCGCTAGCGCTTACCGGGCCTACAACGGCACAATACTTGTAGGCCGGGCAAGGCGAAGCCGCCGCCCGGCTTTTTTCTACCCGTGACGCCGAACCTGCACTTCGGTCGCCCCACGTTTCATCACTCTTTCCAGCACTTCCGCTTCCAGCTCCGCCAGCCGTGCCGATCCTTTGCGCCGTGGGCGCGGAATATCCACCGCCACATCCAGCCCGATTTTGCCTTCCTCAATTAACAAAACCCTATCGGCCATTGCCACCGCTTCGCTCACATCGTGCGTCACCAGCAGCACAGTAAAGCCATGCTCCTGCCAAAGCGACTCGATCAGATCCTGCATTTCAATGCGCGTCAGCGCATCCAGCGCCCCGAGCGGCTCATCCAGCAGCAATAGACCGGGGCGATGGATCAACGCCCGCGCCAGCGCCACGCGCTGTTTTTGACCGCCGGAAAGGGCGGCTGGCCATTCGCCCGCGCGGTTTTCCAGCCCGACAGCGCTCAACGCCTGACGCGCGTTGTCGCGCCAGTTGCCTTTTAGCCCCAGCCCGACGTTGTCGATCACCGTTTTCCACGGCAGCAGGCGCGCATCCTGGAACATCATCCGGGTGTCATCCTGAATATCCGCCAGCGGCGTATTGCCCGCCAGCAGCTCCCCGCCGTTTGGCGCTTCCAGCCCGGCCAGCAGCCGCAGCAGGGTGCTTTTCCCGCCGCCGCTGCGCCCGACCACGGCAACGAATTGTCCGGCAGGAATGTGCAAATCTAAAGCATTCAGAATGGTGTTATCGCCATATCGTTTGGTGACGCCATTAAGCAGGAGCGGCGTGCCCTGAGTTAAACGAGCCGTATTCATGCGTTGGCCTCCTTCGTGGAATAGGCCGGGTTCCAGCGCAGCCAGCTACGCTCCAGCCACTGAGCGCTGACGTCGGCGAGTTTGCCGAGCAGGGCGTAAAGAATGATGGCAACCACCACCACGTCGGTTTGCAGGAATTCGCGGGCATTCATCGCCAGGTAGCCGATACCGGAGTTGGCCGAGATGGTTTCTGCGACGATCAGCGTCAGCCACATCAGACCGAGCGCAAACCGCACGCCGACCATGATCGACGGCAGCGCACCCGGCAGGATCAGGTGAACAAACAAGGCAAAGCCGGACAACCCGTAGCTGCGCGCCATCTCCACCAGTCCACGATCGATGTTACGGATACCGTGCCAGGTGTTGATGTAGATCGGGAACAGGGTGCCGAGGGCGACGAGGAAAATCTTGGCGCTCTCGTCGATGCCAAACCACAGAATCACCAGCGGGATCAGCGCCAGATGCGGCACGTTGCGCAGCATCTGGATTGAAGTATCCAGCAAACGCTCGCCCCAACGGGACAGGCCGCTGATGAGGCCCAGCGTCAGGCCAATCGAGCCGCCGATGGAAAAGCCAATCAGCGCGCGCCAGGAGCTGATCGCCAGGTGCTGCCACAGCTCGCCGCTGGAACTGAGCGACCAGAACGCCTCCACGACGCCCTCCGGGGAGGGCAAAATGCGGCTCGACAACCATCCCACGGACGAGGCGATTTGCCAGACAATTACAATGCCGACGGGCAGAAACCAGGGGGCCAGACGCAGCAGCCATTTTTGGGATGGATTTGCCATAGGGACCTCGTTAGCTCTGCGCGACTTTTCGCGGGATAAACTCATTCGCCACCGCTTCGCCCTGAAGCTGGAGCGTGCGCGGCTGCGGGATTTCCGGGATCGCGACGTCCAGGTGCGGGAAGAGCAACTCACCGACCTTGTACGCCTCTTCCAGATGCGGATAGCCGGACAAAATAAAGCTGTCGATACCGAGATCCGCATACTCGTTAATCCGCGCCGCCACCGTTGGACCATCGCCCACCAGCGCCGTACCCGCTCCGCCGCGAACCAGGCCTACGCCCGCCCACAGGTTCGGGCTGATTTCGAGATTCTCACGCTTTCCTTTATGCAGAGAAGCCATCCGGTGCTGGCCCACGGAATCGGTTTTCGCCAGTGCGGCCTGCGCTTTGGCGATGGTCTCATCGTCAAGGTGCGAAATTAGACGGTCGGCGGCCTGCCAGGCCTCGGCGTTGGTTTCGCGCACGATGACGTGCAGACGAATCCCGAAACGCACTTTGCGCCCGTGTGCGGCGGCTTTGGCGCGAACCTGCTCAATTTTCTCTTTCACCAGTTCCGGCGGTTCGCCCCAGGTCAGATAGAGATCGACCTGCTCGGCAGCCAGGTCCTGCGCTACATCCGAGGAGCCGCCGAAGTAGAGCGGGGGACGCGGCTGCTGGACTGGGGCAAACAGCAGCTTCGCATCGCGAACGCGTATATGTTTCCCCTCGTAAGTGACGGTCTCACCTTCCAGCAAACGTCTCCAGACGCGGGTAAATTCCGCTGATGCTTCGTAGCGTTCCGTGTGATCGAGGAACACGCCGTCGCCCGCGAGCTCCTGCGGGTCGCTGCCGGTCACCAGGTTAAACAGCGCGCGGCCATTTGAAAGGCGGTCGAGCGTTGCGGCCTGGCGAGCGGCGACGGTCGGGGAGAGCACGCTTGGGCGCAGAGCTACCAGGAATTTCAGGCGCTGTGTGACCGGAATCATCGAGGCGGCAACCAGCCATGCATCTTCGCAGGAGCGTCCGGTCGGGATCAGCACGCCGGTAAAACCGATTCTGTCGGCGGCCTGCGCGATTTGCTGCAGATAGCCGTAGTCCACCGGGCGCGCGCCCTCTTCGGTGCCGAGATAATGCCCATCACCGTGGGTCGGTAAAAACCAGAACAGATTCAGACTCATGATTTCGATCCTTCTTTGTCAGAGGGTTGCCAGATGCGGTCGCGAATATCGATTTTCTTCGGCACGAGACGATTCTCGTAAAACAGATCCGCGGTCTGCTGCTGCAGGACGGCGGTTTTGGCGTCAACGGGTTTGATCACCGTGGTTGGGCGATGATCCAGATAGCTGGCGATCACCGGCTCTGGCAGACCCATGGTTTTGGCGAGCAGGGCGATGCTTTCCTGGCGCTGGCTCTGGGTCAGCGCGTCCGCCTCGCTAAAGGTATTCAACACGCCCTGAACAAATTCGCCGTTCTTTTCCGCATACGGGCGAGCGGCCAGGTAGAACGAACCGGTCTGTTTCAGCGTTTCGCCATCTTTCAGCACCCGCACGCCACCCTGCAGCAACGCCGCGGAGTAGTACGGGTCCCAGATTGCCCAGGCGTCGACATTGTTTTGCTGGAACGCCGCGCGGGCATCCGCCGGCGTTAAATAGATGGGCTGAATATCCTTGAAAGACAGGCCCGCCTGCTGAAGGGCGCGCAGGAGTAAATTGTGCGAACTGGAACCTTTCTGGAACGCGACTTTATGGCCTTTCAGATCCGCGACGGTTTTAATCGGGCTGTTCTCGGGCACCAGAATCACTTCCGCTTTCGGCTTCGGTGGCTCAACGCCGACGTAGACCAGATCAGCGCCAGCAGCTTGCGCAAAAATCGGCGGAATGTCGCCGGTACTGCCCAAATCAATGCTGCCAACGTTGAGCGCCTCAAGCATCTGTGGCCCGGCCGGGAACTCGACCCAGGAGAATTGGGTGTTCGGGTAGCGCTTCTCCAGTAGCTGATGGCTTTTCGCCAGCACCATGCTGACGCTGCCTTTCTGATAACCGATGCGCAGGCTTTCCGGCGCGGGTTCCGCCGCCTGTGCCAGCGCAGAGACCGCAACCAGGGCGGTCAAAAGAGTTTTAAACATGGGCGACTCCTTTCAGACGACCAAAGGCGGGGGCCTGCACGTCGCGGCGATGCAGTGCCTGCCAGAAGGTTTCCAGCGCGGTATCGAGGCGCAGGTGTAAGTTGGGGGTGAACTGCGGCTTGTGCTGGTAATCGACAATTTGCGAGTCATCCGCAAACACGCCGTGCAGGATCTCCTGCGCTTTCAGCGCATTCAGAACCGGCTTGAGGGCGTAATCTACCGCCAGCATGTGGGCGACGGTGCCGCCGGTGGCTAGCGGAAGCACCACTTTTCCCTCCAGGGCACGCTCAGGCAGCAAATCGAGCAGGGTTTTTAGTGCGCCCGAAAACGACGCTTTATAAATGGGCGTCGCGACAATCAGCCCGTCAGCGCCTTTGAGCTGCTCAATCAGCGCCTGCAGCGCCGGACTGTCGAAGCGGGCATAAAGAAGATCTTCCGGCTCAAAGTTATGCAGATTCCAGTGACACACCTCCACGTTCAGCGAATTGAGTTGCTCGCGGGCATACTCCAGCAGGGCGCTGGAGCGTGAAGGGAAACGCGGACTTCCGGCCAACGTGATGACGCGCATGTTTGCTCCTTATAACTATTTGTTTGCTTTTACCTAACATTCATAACAATTTTCAGGAGTGTGACATTGCGGGGTTATTCCACTAAATGATTTATCTGAAATTAAAATGCCGAAAATTGCATAAGAAAGAAGCAGAAAGGTAAACGATTGCGCTTTACGAGGATTTTTTGCCGCAGGTCAATTCCCTTTCCCGGCGCGATCGCTGATAATCCGTGTCCGGTTTGCACACCGGAATCCAGGAGAGTTCATGTACTACCCCTTCGTTCGTAAAGCCCTTTTTCAGCTCGATCCAGAGCGCGCTCATGAATTGACATTCCAGCAGTTACGCCGCATTACAGGAACGCCTCTTGAAGCGCTGGTGCGCCAGAAAGTGCAGGAAAAACCTGTCTCGTGCATGGGCCTGACGTTTAAAAATCCTCTGGGGTTGGCAGCAGGCCTCGACAAGAACGGCGAATGCATTGACGCCCTGGGCGCGATGGGGTTCGGCTCCATTGAAGTCGGCACCGTGACGCCACGTCCGCAGGACGGGAATGACAAGCCGCGCCTGTTCCGCCTGGTTGAAGCCGAAGGGTTGATCAACCGGATGGGCTTTAATAACCACGGTGTTGATCACCTGGTAGAGAACGTGAAAAAAGCCCATTTTGACGGCGTGCTCGGGATTAATATCGGCAAAAATAAAGATACGCCGGTGGAGCAGGGAAAAGATGACTATCTGATTTGTATGGAAAAAGTCTATGCCTATGCCGGTTATATTGCGATTAATATCTCTTCGCCAAATACCCCAGGCCTGCGTACTCTCCAATATGGTGAAGCGCTGGACGATCTCTTAAGTGCGATCAAAAATAAGCAGAATGAGCTGCAGAATACCCATCATAAATATGTTCCGATCGCGGTGAAGATCGCCCCGGATCTTTCTGTCGAAGAATTGATCCAGGTGGCCGACAGTTTGGTTCGCCATAATATTGATGGTGTTATTGCGACCAATACGACACTCGATCGCTCCCTGGTTCAGGGAATGAAAAACTGTGACCAAATGGGTGGCTTAAGCGGTCGTCCGGTACAATTAAAAAGCACCGAAATTATTCGCGCGCTGTCGGCGGAATTAAAGGGTCGCTTACCGATCATCGGCGTGGGTGGCATCGACTCCGTCATCGCGGCCCGCGAGAAGATGGCGGCGGGTGCGTCGCTGGTGCAAATCTATTCCGGCTTTATTTTTAAAGGCCCACAATTGATTAAAGAAATCGTTAATCATATCTAATCTTTTCTCCATATCAGACAACCAGGGCTTTATTTCCAGCCCTGGTTGTTTTATATTCCGTCTTTGTTGCTTATTTAGACATTATGGTCTTTTATTATTGATGTTATAAAACGAAGCGACAATTCGGACATTTTAAGAACAGGACGTTGTGGGGAAGGAGAGGAAAATGCGAATAAAACCTGACGATAACTGGCGTTGGTATTTTTGCGATGAGCACGATCGAATGATGCTCGATTTAGCCAATGGTATGTTATTTCGCTCTCGTTTCGCTCGCCGAATGCTGACCCCGGATGCGTTTGCACCGTCAGGCTTTTGCGTTGACGATGCTGCGCTGTTTTTCTCATTTGAAGAGAAATGTCGCGATCTGATCCTCTCTAAAGAGCAGCGCGCCGAGCTGGTGTTGAATGCGCTGGTGGCGATTCGCTTTCTGAAACCGCAGATGCCAAAAAGCTGGCACTTCCTCGCTCACGGCCAGTCCTGGTCGCCGATCACCGGTGATGCGGCCTGCGTCAATTTGAGTGATACCTCGGAAGAGGTGAGTTTGCTGGTGGTCGAGCCGGGCGAAAATGCTGCCCTGTGCCTGCTGGCGCAACCCGGCGTGGTGATTGCCGGGCGCACAATGCAGCTGGGTGATGCGATTAAAGTGATGAACGACCGACTTAAACCACAACTGCGTATGGATTCGTTCAGCCTCGAACAGGCCGTTTAAAGCTCTAGCTGCACAGACGTTTTCGGAATGCAGCTACAGCACAGAATGGTTCCATCCTCGCTTACCGCTGATTTCTTCAGCGCCGTCACTTCGCCATCGACCAGGGTGATGCGACAACTTCCACAGATTCCCGCACGACACGAATAAGGCACGCGGATCCCCGCTTGTTCCAGCTGTTCCAGCAGTACTTGCTGATTATTTCCCGGCAGCGTTTTGCCTTGCCACTGGATGGTCACCGCCGACACCGGCTGGGTGATCGCTTCTGGCTCTTCTTCTTCCTCTGGCCCGTGACCGTAAACTCTGGCCGGCCCCGTTGACAGAATTTCGATTTCATCACCCACGCGGATCACGCCACTGCTGCGAGGGATCAGGTTCTGGCCAAAATCGACGTCGCCGTTATCCTGCGCGGTGCGGAAGGATTGCAGGGTTTTCAGCGGCTCGCCGGAAGGGTGTTTTTGACCTTTCTCCGGGCTGATAGTCGTGAAGATGCAGCGGCTGCAGGGTTTCACCACATCAAAAATCACGCTGCCGATACGGATAACCTTCCAGGTGTCCTCTTCCCAGGCCTGTGCGCCGGTCACCACCAGGTTCGGGCGGAACTGCTCCATTTGCACGCTGGCGGAACAGCGGTTTTGCAGATCGCGCAGGGAGGCGTCGTTGGTGAGCAGGTAAGGAAAACCGTCGGCAAAGGAGAGGGGAACGGCTTCGAAACGCTTCACGCGACGCGTCAGTTCCGGTCCGACCCAGCGCAGCTGTACGGCGCGAGAAAAGAATCCGCTGAGCCAGGTGTTGATCTCTTCGGGGGCGACGCGGGCAGTGAAATGGTTGCCCCAGACTTCGGTAGGCGCATCGACGGCGGCGAAGTCGCTAAAGCGCGCGATCGCGCTGGAACCGTCCGGCGCGGTCAGATGTAAGCCATCGTGTAGCGGAGCAGGAGTAAAGCGCACCATCTGCGGGAACTGGCGGGCGGTGATGAAGGTTCCGTCCGGTTCGGTGATCATAAAAATGCGATCAAAGGCGAAGCCGCTGACGTCAGCAAGCGCATGGGTCAGGCCAATGCCGCGCATGGATTTGACCGGATGAATAAAAAGCCTGGATAACGTCGCCACTGTTCACGCCCTCGAACGATTTAAAATAAGCCCTCAACTTTAGGACATAGCGCACATATTAGCTATAATGCGCAGCAATTTTCTACGAGTAATAAGTGACGATATGAATTCTCTGTTTGCCAGTACGGCCCGTGGGCTGGAAGAGCTGTTAAAAACTGAACTGGAAAGCCTTGGCGCGCTGGAGTGTCAGGTGGTTCAGGGTGGTGTCCATTTCGAGGGCGACACACGGCTTATTTACCAGAGCCTGATGTGGAGCCGCCTGGCGTCGCGCATCATGTTGCCGCTGGGTGCCTGTAAGGTCTACAGCGACCTTGACCTGTACCTCGGCGTACAGGCGACCGACTGGACAGAGATCTTCGCCCCAGGCGCAACCTTTGCTGTGCATTTCAGCGGTCTGAACGACGAAATCCGTAATAGCCAGTACGGCGCGCTGAAAGTGAAAGACGCCATCGTCGACAGCTTTACGCGTAAAAACCTCGAGCGCCCGAACGTCGATCGTGAAAATCCCGATCTGCGCATTAACGTGTGGCTCAATAAAGAGACGGCGCACATCTCGCTGGATCTGTGCGGCGAAGGTCTGCACCAGCGTGGATATCGCGATCGCGCCGGTATTGCGCCGATCAAAGAGAACCTGGCTGCGGCTATCGTGATGCGTTCCGGCTGGCAGCCGGGCACACCGCTGCTCGATCCGATGTGTGGTTCTGGTACTTTGCTGATCGAAGCGGCGATGATGGCGACGGATCGTGCGCCGGGTCTGCACCGCGGACAGTGGGGCTTTAGCGGCTGGGCGCAGCACGACGATGCCCTCTGGAAAGAGGTCAAAGCCGAAGCGCAAGTTCGTGCGCGTAAAGGCCTGGCAGACTACACCTCCCGTTTCTACGGCTCGGACAGCGACGCTCGCGTGATTGAACGCGCGCGCAGCAACGCCCGTCGCGCCGGTATCGGTGAACTGATCGATTTCGAGGTGAAAGACGTCGCCCAGTTAACCAATCCGCTGCCGAAAGGCCCGTACGGTACGGTGATCAGTAACCCGCCGTACGGCGAGCGTCTGGACAGCGAACCGGCGCTGATCGCGCTGCATAGCCTGTTTGGTCGCACCATGAAAGACGCGTTCGGCGGCTGGAATCTGTCGCTGTTTAGCGGTTCTCCGGAACTGCTGAGCTGCCTGCAGTTGCGCGCCGAGCGCCAGTTCAAAGCCAAAAACGGCCCGCTGGACTGTGTGCAGAAAAACTACCATCTGACCGAGAAAGACGGCGACAGCAAACCGTCTACGGTGGCGGAAGATTACGCCAACCGTCTGCGTAAGAATCTGAAGAAATTCGAAAAGTGGGCGAAACAGGAAGGTATCGAATGCTATCGCATTTATGATGCCGATCTGCCGGAATATAACGTGGCGGTTGACCGTTACGCGGACTGGGTGGTGGTGCAGGAATACGCCGCGCCGAAAACTATCGATGCGCAAAAAGCGCGTCAGCGTTTGCTGGATATTATCGCCGCGACCATTGGCGTGCTGGGCATCGCCCCGAACAAACTGATCCTGAAAACCCGTGAGCGTCAGAAAGGGACCAATCAGTATCAGAAGATGGGCGATAAGGGTGACTTTATCGAAGTGGGCGAGTACAACGCGCGTCTGTGGGTCAACCTGACGGATTACCTCGACACCGGTCTGTTCCTCGACCACCGTATCGCGCGTCGTATGCTGGGCCAGATGAGCAAAGGGAAAGACTTCCTCAACCTCTTCGCCTACACCGGTAGCGCCAGCGTTCATGCGGGTCTGGGCGGTGCGCGCAGCACCACTACCGTCGATATGTCGCGTACCTATCTGGAGTGGGCAGAGCGCAACCTTCGTCTCAACGGCCTGACCGGGCGTCAGCATCGCCTGATGCAAGCGGACGTGCTGGGCTGGCTGCGCGATACCGACGAGCAGTTCGATTTGATCTTCATCGATCCGCCGACTTTCTCTAACTCGAAACGTATGGAAGACTCCTTCGACGTTCAGCGCGATCACCTGCGTCTGATGACCGACCTGAAACGTCTGCTGCGTAAAGGCGGCACCATTATGTTCTCGAACAACAAACGCGGCTTCCGCATGGACAATGACGGGCTGGAAAAACTGGGGCTGAAAGCACAAGAAATCAGCCAAAAAACGCTGTCTCAGGACTTCGCCCGTAACCGTCAAATTCACAACTGCTGGTTGATTACCGCAGTCTGAAAGGAAATATAAATGTCATTAATTAGCATGCACGGCGCATGGCTGTCATTCAGCGATGCGCCACTTCTCGACGATACAGAACTGCACATCGAAGACAACGAACGCGTCTGTCTGGTAGGCCGTAACGGCGCGGGTAAATCCACGCTGATGAAGATCCTCAACCGTGAGCAGGGTCTGGACGATGGTCGTATCGTTTACGAGCAGGATCTGATCGTTTCCCGTCTGCAACAGGATCCACCGCGCAACGTGGCGGGCAGCGTCTACGATTTTGTCGCCGAAGGGATCTCCGAGCAGGCCGAGTATCTGAAGGGCTATCACGATATTTCGCATCTGGTGATGACCGATCCGAGCGAAAAAAATCTCAACGAGATGGCGCGTCTGCAGGACCTGCTGGATCACCACGGTCTGTGGCAACTGGAAGATCGCATCAATGAAGTGCTGGAGCAGCTTGGTCTTGAAGCCGATATGGCGCTGGCGTCCCTGTCGGGCGGCTGGCTGCGTAAAGCGGCGCTGGGCCGCGCGCTGGTTTGCGGGCCAAAAGTGCTGCTGCTCGATGAGCCGACGAACCACCTGGACATCGAAACTATCGACTGGCTGGAAGGGTTCCTGAAAACCTTCAACGGCACCATTATCTTTATCTCCCACGACCGTTCGTTTATTCGCAACATGGCGACCCGCATTGTCGATCTCGATCGCGGCAAGCTGGTCACCTATCCAGGCGATTACGACACCTATCTGCTGGAGAAAGAAGAAAACCTGCGCGTGGAAGAGCTGCAAAACGCCGAGTTCGACCGTAAGCTGGCGCAGGAAGAGGTCTGGATCCGTCAGGGCATCAAAGCACGTCGTACCCGTAACGAAGGCCGCGTGCGCGCCCTGAAAGCGATGCGTAACGAACGCAGCGAGCGCCGCGAAGTGATGGGCAGCGCGAAGATGCAGGTAGAAGAAGCGTCTCGCTCCGGCAAGATTGTCTTCGAAATGGAAAACGTCAATTACCAGATCGATGGCAAAGTGCTGGTGACCGATTTCTCCGCTCAGGTTCAGCGTGGCGACAAAATCGCCCTGATTGGCCCGAACGGCTGTGGTAAATCCACGCTGCTGAAACTGATGCTCGGCCAGCTGCAGGCTGACAGCGGTCGCGTTCACTGCGGGACCAAACTGGAAGTGGCCTATTTCGACCAGCACCGTACTGAGCTGGATCCGGACAGAACCGTGATGGACAACCTGGCGGAAGGGAAGCAAGAGGTGATGGTTAACGGTAAACCGCGCCACGTGCTGGGCTACCTGCAGGACTTCCTGTTCCATCCTAAACGCGCCATGACGCCGGTTCGCGCGTTGTCCGGCGGGGAACGTAACCGCCTGCTGCTGGCGCGTCTGTTCCTGAAGCCAAGTAACTTATTGATTCTCGATGAACCGACCAACGATCTGGATGTCGAAACTCTGGAACTGCTGGAAGAGCTGATCGACGGCTATCAGGGCACCGTGATGCTGGTCAGCCACGACCGTCAGTTTGTGGATAACACCGTGACCGAGTGCTGGATTTTTGAAGGCGAAGGCCGGATTGGTCAATATGTCGGCGGCTATCAGGATGCGCGCGGGCAGCAGGCGCAATCTTTGGCGACTAAACAGTCAAAATCCAAAACTGGATCGCAAACTCCTGTCGCAAAAGCAGAAACTGTCAAAAAATCGACGGTCAAAATGAGCTATAACCTGCAGCGCGAACTGGAAGGGTTGCCGCAACGTCTGGAAGAGCTGGAAGCGAATCTGGGTACATTGCAGGCTCAGGTTGCTGATGCCTCCTTCTTTAGCCAGCCACACGACTATACTCAGAAAATATTGGCGGAGCTTTCCCAGGCTGAAAAGGCGCTGGAAGAAGCATTTGAGCGCTGGGAGTACCTTGAGGCTCTCAAAAACGGCGCATAAACAGGGATACCCGATGTGTGATCAGCACCATGCCGACCGGCATATTCTATGCTCGCAATGCGATATGCTCGTGGCGCTTCCTGAGCTGGATCACGGACATAAAGCAACTTGCCCCCGCTGCGGGGCAACGCTGACAACTGAGTGGGACGCGCCTCGTGCGCGTCCTACTGCATATGCGCTCGCGGCACTCTTTATGCTGCTGCTCTCTAATCTTTTTCCGTTCATCTATATGAAAGTCGGCGGGATGACCAGCGAAGTAAATTTGCTGGAAATTCCCGGCGTCATGTTCTCGGAAGATTACGCCAGTCTCGGCACCTTCTTCCTCCTTTTCGTGCAAATCGTTCCGGCTTTTTGTCTGGTGGTGATCCTGCTGCTGGTCAACCGCGTCCGAATGCCCGACAGCGTGAAAATTATGCTGGCCAGGGTGCTTTTCCAGCTGAAAAGCTGGGGAATGGCTGAGATTTTCCTGGCGGGAATTCTGGTCAGCTTCGTCAAGCTGATGGCCTACGGCGACGTCGGGATCGGCAGCAGTTTTATTCCCTGGTGCCTGTACTGCATCCTGCAACTGCGCGCCTTCCAGTGCGTGGACCGCCGCTGGGCCTGGGATGATATCGCGCCTGCGCCAACCCTTAATCAGACGGTAAAAGTGGGCGTGCCGGGGATTCGCCAGGGATTACGCTCCTGTTCGTGCTGTACCGCGATTTTGCCTGCTGACCACGAGGTGTGTCCGCGCTGCGGGACAAAAGGGCATGTGCGGCGTAAAAACAGTCTGCAATGGACAATGGCGTTATTGGTCACGTCGATCATGCTGTATCTACCCGCCAACATTTTACCGATCATGATTACGGATCTGCTGGGGGACAAAATGCCCTCGACGATCCTCGCGGGTGTGGTTTTGCTGTGGGGCGAAGGTTCGTATCCGGTCGCTATGGTGATCTTTATCGCCAGTATCATGGTTCCGACCTTAAAAATGATCGCGATTGCCTGGCTGTGCTGGGATGCCAAAGGGCACGGGAAACGCGACAGTGAACGCATGCATCTGATTTATGAAGTCGTCGAATTTGTTGGCCGCTGGTCAATGATCGACGTATTTGTGATTGCCGTCCTCTCCGCGCTGGTGCGCATGGGAGGACTGATGAGTATTTATCCCGCTATGGGCGCGCTGATGTTTGCGCTGGTCGTTGTGATGACGATGTTTGCGGCCCTGACTTTTGATCCGCGTTTATCCTGGGATCGTGAGCCAGAGTCAAGCCATGAGGAAGAGTGAGAGCATGGAAAATAAGAGTGGAGAGGCGAAAGTGCAGAAGGTCAAGAACTGGTCGCCGGTGTGGATCTTCCCCATCGTCACCGCGCTGATCGGAGCCTGGATCCTGTTTTATCATTACAGCCATCAGGGGCCGGAAGTGACGCTGATCACCACCAACGCGGAGGGCATTGAAGGGGGGAAAACCACCATCAAAAGCCGCAGCGTGGACGTGGGTGTGGTCGAAAGCGCAACCCTGACGGACGATTTGACGCACGTTGAGATCAAAGCGCGTTTGCACTCAGGAATGGAAAAGCTGTTACATGGTGATTCCGTCTTCTGGGTGGTCAAACCGCAGGTCGGACGGGAAGGGATCAGTGGTCTGGGGACGTTGCTTTCCGGGGCTTACATTGAGCTGCAGCCCGGCTCGAAAGGCAGCCAGCCCGGAAACTATCAGCTGCTTGATGCTCCGCCTCTTGCGCCGCCGGACGCGAAAGGTATTCGTGTCACCCTCGACAGTAAGAAAGCAGGGCAGCTCAGCCCGGGCGATCCGGTGCTGTTCCGTGGTTATCGCGTAGGTTCCGTGGAAACCAGCACCTTTGATGCGCAAAAACGCGCCATCAGCTACCAGCTGTTCATCAATGCGCCAAACGATCGTCTGGTCACCAACAACGTCCGCTTCTGGAAAGACAGCGGCATTGCCGTGGATCTGACGTCGGCGGGCATGCGCGTTGAGATGGGATCTCTGACCACGCTGTTCGGTGGCGGGGTGAGCTTTGATGTGCCGGAAGGGATGGATCTGGGTCAGCCGGTCGCGCCAAAAACCGCGTTCAGACTGTTTGACGATCAGAAAAGCATTCAGGATGCGCTCTATACGGATCACGTCGACTACCTGATGTTCTTTAAAGATTCGGTTCGTGGCCTGCAGCCAGGTGCGCCGGTCGAGTTCCGCGGTATTCGTCTGGGTACCGTCGGTCAGGTACCGTACTTCGTTCCGGGCCTGCATCAGGTGCTGGATGATGACTATCGCATTCCGGTGCTGATCCGCATTGAGCCTGAGCGCTTGCTGGCCCAGATCGGTAAGGATCAGGATATCGGGGAGCATATTAATCAGCTGATGAATCGCGGATTACGCGGCTCGCTGAAAACCGGCAACCTGGTGACGGGCGCGCTGTATGTGGATATGGACTTCTATCCGAAAGCCCCAGCGATGACCGGTGCGCGCGAGTTCGGCGGATACACGATTATCCCGACCGTCAGCAGCGGCCTGGCTCAGATCCAACAGCGTCTGATGGAAACCCTGGATAAGATAAACAATCTGCCGTTGAATCCGATGCTTGAGCAAGCGACCAACAGCCTGACCGAAAGCCAGGCCACGATGCGTCGTCTGCAAACCACGCTGGATAATATCAACAAAATTACGGCTAACCAGTCGATGCAGCAGCTTCCGCAGGATATGCAGAAAACGTTGCGCGAGCTGAACCGCAGCATGCAGGGCTTCCAGCCTGGCTCGGCGGCGTACAACAAGATGGTGGCGGATATGCAGCGCCTGGATCAGGTCCTGCGTGAACTGCAGCCGGTTTTGAAAACGCTGAACGAGAAGAGCAACGCGCTGGTATTTGAAGCCAAGGACAAAAAAGATCCTGAGCCGAAGAGGGCAAAAGAATGAAAAAGTGGCTATTAATCGTCGGAGCACTGGTTTTAACAGCCTGCAGTTCAGGAAGTGACACCAAGAGCTACTACCAGCTGCCGCTGGGAGCGCAGACGGGCGGGCAAAGCACCGCCAGCCAGGGGCATCGTCTGCTGTGGGTTGAGCAGGTGACCATTCCTGATTCCCTCGCCGGAAACGGCGTGGTGTATCAGACCAGCGAAGTGCAGTACGTGATTGCGAATAACAATCTGTGGGCCAGCCCGCTGGACCAGCAATTACGTAATACGCTGGTGGCGAACCTGAGCAGCCAGCTTCCGGGCTGGGTAGTGGCCTCTCAGCCTCTGGGCAGCGATCAGGACACCCTCAACGTCAACGTGACGGGTTTCCATGGTCGTTACGATGGGAAGGTGGTGATCAGCGGTGAGTGGCTGCTGAACCATCAGGGACAGCTGATTAAGCGTCCGTTCCACCTGGAGCTGAAACAGCAGCAGGACGGTTATGACGAAATGGTGAAGGTGCTGGCGCAGGGCTGGGCCCAGGAATCGGCCAGTATCGCGCAGGAGATTTCTCGTCTGCCATAAGTAAAATTCATCACTCAAAGCCGCCATCCGCGTTTCGCTGATGGCGGCTTTTTTTTCGGTTTTTGTTCAGGCTGTTACTTGTGCCAGCTCACAATTTTTGTACAAATGATCTTCTGTGTAGCTCACAAATATGACACTGGCGTGAATTTTGCGCATTGACGCTGAGGGAGATTCGGGTTATTCGTTATCTGTGTTTGCACGTTTTGCATACACTGTTTTCTTTCCACCAGACCAAAGAATGAGGGAAACGAGGCATGAAGAGACAGAAACGAGATCGCCTGGAAAGGGCTCATCAACGTGGTTATCAGGCTGGCATCGCTGGACGCTCTAAAGAAATGTGTCCTTATCAGACGATAAATCAAAGGTCACAATGGCTGGGAGGCTGGCGAGAAGCCATCGGAGACAGGGTACTTCTTGCTTGATAACGTCTCTTTAAAACAGAAACCTCCGCCATGCGGAGGTTTCGCCTTTCATGCTTAAACGATTTTAAGCAATCATCAGAACGCGGACGTGTCCTGGAACAGACCGACTTTCAGGTCGCTGGCGGTGTAGATAACACGGCCATCAACCAGCACTTCGCCATCCGCCAGACCCATCACCAGACGACGGTTCACAATGCGTTTGAAGTGAATACGGTAGGTGACTTTCTTCGCGGAAGGCAGAACCTGACCGGTGAATTTCACTTCACCCACGCCTAGCGCACGGCCTTTACCTTCGCCGCCCAGCCAGCCCAGATAGAAGCCAACCAGCTGCCACATCGCATCCAGACCTAAACAGCCAGGCATTACCGGGTCACCGATAAAGTGGCAACCGAAGAACCACAGTTCAGGATTGATATCGAGTTCCGCTTCCACGTAACCCTTGTCAAAGTTGCCGCCGGTTTCGGTCATTTTCACGACACGGTCCATCATCAGCATGCTCGGAGCAGGTAACTGCGGGCCTTTAGCGCCAAACAGCTCTCCACGACCAGAGGCAAGAAGATCTTCTTTTGTATAGGATTCGCGTTTATCTACCATGTTCTCAGTAAGCCTTATTTTAGTGAAGCACGCAGGATAGCTAACACGTGTACGCTGAACAA
This sequence comes from Lelliottia sp. JS-SCA-14, assembly GCF_035593345.1. NCBI lineage: Bacteria > Pseudomonadati > Pseudomonadota > Gammaproteobacteria > Enterobacterales > Enterobacteriaceae > Lelliottia > Lelliottia sp. JS-SCA-14. The sequence goes on from NZ_CP141606.1 coordinate 1,774,045, forward strand.
GTCCGATCAGTTCGGACTAAACCAGCTCAGCCAGCGTAACGGCCACGGATAACGATGACGCGCGTCCTGCTGCATGGCCTGAGCAATGCGGTCCTGGATCGCCTGCATCAGCGTCGTTTGGACTTCGCCGTCCCAGACCTGGTTCGTCAGTAAGGGTAGCGCATCCGTAATATCTTCGATGGCCCAGATGCTGAATTGTTCTGCTTCCACGGCATCAAGTACCGCCTGACTCAGACTCAGATGGCGCGCATTTGGCGCAGGGATAATCACCCCCTGTTTCCCGCTAAACCCGCGCTGCTGGCAGATGGAGAAGAAACCTTCGATCTTCTCATTCAGGCCGCCAACGGGCTGGGCGCGACCAAACTGATCGACAGAACCGGTGATCGCAATGCTCTGGTTAATCGGCACATCCGCAAGGGCACTGATCACCGCGCACAGCTCAGCCATAGAAGCACTGTCGCCGTCCACTTCACTGTATGACTGTTCAAATGTCAGCGAGGCAGAGAAGGGGAGCTGTTGTTCCAGCTGCAGCTGAGACATCAGGAAGGCCTGCATGATCATCATGCCTTTCGCATGAATGTTCCCGCCCAGTTCAGCTTTGCGCTCCACGTCAGTAAATTCGCCGTCGCCAATATGAATGACGCAGCTGATACGTGAAGGCTCGCCGAAGGCGCGCGGATGACCAGGGAACTCAATGACGGACAGGGCGTTGATTTGGCCTACGCGCTCGCCTTCGGTTTCCACCAGAATTTGTTCAAGCAGGATCTCATCCTGCATGCGGTCAGCCAGATAGCCTTCGCGCCATTCGCGCTGCGCCAGCATCTGAGCAAATTGCTCGCCGGTAAATTCGCCGGAACCGCTAATGACACCGACTTCACGCAGCTGTTTGCTGATCCACAGCGGGCAAAGCGGCAGGGTTTCCTGATCGCCCGTATCACGCGTTGCTTCACGAATCAGGCCAGTCCAGGCATCTGCCGCAGGCGTTGGCAAAGCGAAACGCTCAGCGACGGCCAGCACCCACTGGCACCATTGCGTCACGTCGTCCGCGTCGGCGATCTGGATGTTGTCTTCAAATTCGCTGTAGACCGCCTGATCGGCGAGCTCCGGTTCCATCTCCTGGAAATCTGCCAGCGATTCGCGATCGCCGGTCAGGATCACTTTCAGTGACAGGGGCATCGACGGAACGGCGACAGGCAGTGGACGAGATTCGTCGTAAGCGACCCAGTCAAAGCGCTGATGCGTCACGATGTTCTTCAGACGCATCCACAGCAGCGGCTGTGCCAGCAGGGTGCGCAGCGAGATAATCAACACACCGCCGTTGGCTTTGTGTACCAGCCCTGGCTGAATGCTCAGCGAACCGTTGAAGTGACGCAGGCAGCCAAATAACTGTTCCGCTTCGGCCCACTCGGCGGTAATGACGTCGCCGGTGGCAGCAAAATTTTCATCAGCAGTTTTTGCGGGTTCGAAAGTGACATCACTTCCCACGATACGATATTGCCCACCAAAAACGTTGTCCGCTTCTGGCTGCAATTGACGCACGGCATCGGCCATCAGCGCCAAATATTCGGCTTCTTCTGGCGCCTTCAGTAACATGAAGGGGGAGGTTGTCCATGGGCTTAACGTTTGCTCCAGCGCGTAATGTAAACGCGGTTGCGTGTCGCTAAGGATGAAGTCGTGTTCTTTTGCGAGGTCTGGCTGTGCAAACAGTTCCTGATAGCTTTCAGTATCCGGAACCAGGTCACGCCATGCTAGTTTCGTAATGGTCAAAGTTGATGTTTTTTAGTTAGATGTAAAGCGGTGGATTATACCGCAAGCGTTGACCCATTCCCACGTGGTATTCGGGATTTCAGAGGGTGAATGCGACGCAAGGCTCTCAGGATATGATTTCTTTTCAGCAGATTGCCAAAAAACTGATATTCTGAACATAGTTACGAGGTAACACTGAGATCGCGATGAAATATCAACAACTGGAAAATCTCGAAAGCGGCTGGAAATGGAAGTATCTGGTCAAAAAGCATCGAGAAGGCGAGCTGATCACCTGCTACATCGAAGCCAGTGCTGCAAAAGAAGCGGTGGATGTTTTGCTGACCCTCGAAAATGAGCCGGTACAGGTCAACGGGTGGATCGAAAAGCACATCAATCCGGCGCTGTTAAACCGTATGAAGCAGACCATTCGTGCGCGTCGCAAACGCCATTTTAACGCTGAACATCAGCACACGCGTAAGAAGTCTATCGACCTGGAGTTTATGGTCTGGCAGCGGTTAGCCGGTTTGGCCCAGCGCAGAGGAAAAACCTTGTCGGAGACGGTGGTGCAGCTGATTGAAGATGCGGAGCATAAAGAGAAATATGCTAACCAGATGTCAACGCTGAAGAATGACCTGCAGGCCATGCTTGGCAAAAAATAGTTTTTCACTTTTCTTCAGGCAATAAAAAACCCCGCATGGCGGGGTTTTTTTATAAGACGATAACTTATGCCGCAGGCTGAGTTACAACGTCTTTGATACCTTTAACTTCGATCTCAACGCGACGATCTGGTGCCAGGCAATCGATCAGTGCAGCGCGAGCTTTCACGTTGTCACAGGTGTTGCCAGTCACTGGGTTAGATTCGCCCATACCACGTGGGGAGATCTTGTTAGCTGGGATACCTTTAGATACCAGGTAATCAACTACAGACTGAGCACGTTTCTCGGACAGATTCTGGTTGTATGCGTCAGAACCGATACGGTCGGTGAAGCCCAGAACCACTACTGAACCGTCTTTCGGGTCAAGGTTGCTCAGCTGGGTGTACAGCTGATCCAGTGCCTGCTGACCTTCTGGTTTCAGAGTTGCTTTGTTGAAGTTGAACAGAACGTCAGACTTCAGAGTGAAGTGCTTGGTCTGTACTTCTGGAGCTGGAGCCGGAGCTGGAGCAACGATCGGAGCTGCATCTTCCTGCTGGCCGAAACGGTAGGAAACACCTACGCTCAGCATGCCGTTGTCAGGACGAACGCCAACGGTAGCACCGTCGCCGATGTTGTTAACCCACTGGTATTCCAGACGAGTAGCGATATCACGGGTCATTGCCCACTCTACGCCACCAGCGAATACTGGGGAAACACCCGTGTCGTGGTCGTCGCCAGCACGGCTGTTGCTGGAGTCAGCGCGCCATACCATGCCGCCCAGACGAGTGTACACGTCCAGATCGTCAGTTACTGGGTAACCCAGTTTAGCGGTCAGCTGAACGCCTTGAGCTTTGAATGCGCCGTTAACGTTGTCGCCTTTGTATGGCATACGACCTAACCAGTCGTAACCCATTTCAAAACCAACATACGGGTTAACCTGATAGCCACCAAACGCACCTGCACCGAGCTGGCTTTCGTGAGTTGGGCCATCGTTGTTCAGGGAGCTGTTGTACCAGCCAGTGTCGTGGAACTGAGACCAGCCCAGTTTGCCACCTGCATACCAGGTATTATCTTTCGGAGCGGCCTGCGCTACGGTAGCGAAGCCAGCCAGTGCCACTGCAATCGCGATAGCTGTCTTTTTCATTTTTTGCGCCTCGTTATCATCCAAAAATCGCCATGAAGATCTCGTCGAGAAATCACGGTTAAATCCTTCACCGGGGGGCGAGCTCAAACTAGTAACTCTACCGATATCTTCGGCTTAGACCGAGCACCCCTGGCGATGTAAAGTCTACAACGTACTCGAAAACTTACAAGTGTGAACTCTGTCAGGCATATGAAAAAAAAAGTTCCGTATACGCAATATTTAACATTTTTAGCGAGAATTTTATGCTGTAAAATTAACGGAAACCGCGCCAGACAAGCTTTCTCGAAGTTTTGAGTTGTGGAACTTTTTGCGTCAACGGATGTCAAAAAAAGTTCCAGGAATACTCTTAAATTTACTCAATGATACAAATTTGAGTGAATTTTTAGCCCAGACAGGTGTCCTCTGCCGAGAGTATCGAGACGAACCGGACGCATAATGAACCCTATCGCGTCACCTTCTTCTGCCGCATTCGCCAGGCGAATATGTTCTTCTTCTGTTAATTCTTCTGCCAGCCAGCCAATCACAACGCTGTAGTTCCCGGTGCGCAATGCGCGAACCATCGAATCCACCGTATGGCATGGCGCGACCTGGCTGCTCTGCATCATTTTGGTGAGGGGCAGCCCAGATGCCTGTACCCATTCCCGGCTCAACTTCTGCTGCGGCGTCAGCCAGAGCTGCCAGCGCGACTGCTGGCCAAGTTGTTGTAAAAGCGGCAATAAAAGCAATTGTGTCATCATGGGCTGGTCTTCGCGATATACCACTTCACTGATCAAACCGGTAGAGACACGCCCGGCCGTTTTTTGCGCGCCATTGCCAGCGGAAGAGGTAAAAGATGTTAAGCGATTTGCATAGCCTGAAGTGTGCATAATCATTCCAGCCCTGTAGTTACTGTATGAATATACAGTAACCCCTGTACGCCCAAAGATCAACCTCATTTTCGGAAAGCGTCTCGCAAATTTAGTTCGATATTGGCGTGTCCTGCAAAATAATCTTGCCGAGTGACAATAAGTTTTCTATGTTCCTGCTAACGGATCCGGTAGTAAGTAAATGGTGTTGTTACTCTATGATTTATATGGTGAATATCATGAAAAAGATATCTTATGAACGGATCTATACATCCCAGGAATACCTCTCACCTTTGGGTGAAATCCACCATCGGGCTCTCTTTGGCGGATACACATTAGCCGTCGACGAAGCGGTCTTTGCAATGGTGTCTGATGGCGAACTCTATCTGCGGGCGTGTGAGCAAAGCGCCCAGTACTGTGTAAAACAGTCCTCCTCCTTTTTAACCTTACTCAAACGGGGCAGACCGGTTCTGTTGAATTACTACCGCGTGGATGAAGGATTATGGCAGGACCGCGAAAGGCTGTTGCAGCTTTCAAGCTTTGCGCTCGAGGCAGCCCGGCATGAGCGTTACCAGCGGCATCAGCGGCGGCGACTCAAAGATTTGCCCAACCTGACGTTCCAGATTGAAATTCTCCTGTGTGAGGCGGGCGTCACCAGTGAAGCGATGTTACGGACGCTGGGGGCAGAAGCATGCTGGCTGAAAATCAGAGCCCTGAACCGGCACCTTGGCGTCAAAGTGTTGTTTGCACTGGCCGGGGCGATTGATGGGCTGCATGAGGCGGCGCTCCCGACGATCAGGCGTCGGGAGCTGATGGAGTGGTTTAACGCGCTTCCTGTACTGCCGGAAAATCATTCCGGTAAGTAGCGATTTGCTGCTGCAGGCGGCAAATCTCAGGCAGAAGGGCGATGAGCAGACCGATTTGCTGGAGCACGAGCGGAGCCTTGGTGTCCGCACCGGGGTCGAAATGCGCAATACGCTGGCTAAGTTCATCTATTGCATTTCGCACGCGCGGCTCGTCGACCGGACGGTGATGGAGCGCATCATCGACGTAGCACACAGCATCATCCAGCAGTGCGAGGATGTTCGGATCGGTGAGCTGCTCGCGATGCGCACCCAATGTTGAAATGTAACTGGTGAAGGTGTGGTTCAGACACAGCAGGCGGAAAGCGACTTCACGAATTTCTGCGGTCGCGCGCGGCTCCGTTGACATGTTTGACACCACCGACGCCAGTTCCGCATCGCGATTATGGGCATCACGACGGGCAATGCGATAGGCCAGACGGTTGTCGCGGCCCTGATGATACTGCTCGAGGATCGCGTCCAGATAGCGGCAGTTGGCATTTATCGCCAGATCCAACGCGCGCGGCAGATTGCGAAAACGCCAGTCCGGCCAGATAAAGCTCACCGCAGCCCATGCGATGGCGCAACCAATCAGCGTGTCGATGATGCGTGGCAGAGCGACTTCGAATCCTTCGCCCAGCAGGTTGAAGCACAGTAACACCAGCAGGGTAATAAACATGGTCGCATGAGCATACTGGACATTACGAAAGGCGAAGAACAGCACGCCGGTAATGACGATCAGGATGAGCTGACCTTCTACGGAAGGGACAAAATAGAGCACCGGCAGACCAATGGCGACACCGACGAGCGTGCCGATCACGCGCAGCGCCAGGCGATGGCGGGTGGCGTTGTAGTTTGGCTGGCAGACAAACAGGCTGGTGAGCAAAATCCAGTAGCCGTGGTGCAGGCCGGTGATCTGTATAAAGGCATAACCAACGCACAGGACGGCGGACATCCTCACCGCATGGCGAAAGAGGGCAGACTCCGGCGTGAAATTGCGGCTCAAACGCAGCCACATATCCGCGAAGCCGTGCGGGCTGTCGTCCGCGAGCTGGTTTTCCGCTTCGTTACCCGGCATGGAGAGCGCCTGCTCAGACTGGATCGTCGCCAGTTGCGCATCGATGGCGCGCAGATTGTTCAGCAAGAACCCCAGGGCTTTCATCTGTTCTGGCGAGGTGCCGCTGGCCTGCACGCGATCGAGCGCCGCATCAAGATGGCTGAACGCCCGCTCGAAGCGAGGATCGTGCTGGTAAGGTGTTCGTAAGAGAATCGATCGCGCCAGCTGCTGGCATGCCTGGGACTGCATCGACAGCAGTCGCTGGAAGCGGAACATCACGTCGCTATAGCGGAACTTCTCGCGCAGGGCGGCGTATTGTACATGCGACGAGCTGGCTCGCTCGTGAATATCCTGAGCCACAAAGTAATAATGCAGCGTTTGTCGGGTGCCGCGCTGACCGCGATCGCCGCGCAGACGCGTGAGTAGCGAGGCTTTGGTCTGATTCAGCGTGGTGACCAGCTGTCCGTTGGCCAGCGCCAGATCGTAAAGCGGGGCCTGGCTCTCTTCTTCGATGTCCGGGTCGAACAGCCGGGATTTGAGTTCCAGATAGTGCGCCAGCTGTTCATAGCTGCGCGCGAGATTGTCCTGTAGCGGACGAATCGGGAAGATCAGGTGCCCGGTCAGGGTCAGCAGGTTATACCAGATCGCCCCCACAAGCAGCAGAAGCGGCTGTTGATACCACTGGTCGTAAAGGGACACGCCCAGCATGGTGTAGATCGCAATCAGCAGTGCGCCAAAGGCGATAGTCGCGTAGCGCTGTCCCAGCCCGCCCAGCAGAATAAAGCCGGTGGTGGAGATCATCAGACCCAGGGCAAAAAGCCACGGCCAGGGGAAGAGCAACTCGACGGACGCTGAGGCGATGAAAAAACAGATCAGCGTAATCACCAGATTGCGCAGCCGTCCGGCCAGGCGATCGTCAAGGTCGGCCAGCGCTCCTGCCACCACGCCAAGGGTCAGCGGAATGGTCAGCTTAACCTCGCCGAGCCACCAGGGCACGGCTGCCGCGCCGCAAAGCGCGATAAAAATCCTGACGTTATAGAGCCAGGCACTGTTCCATGTGTATCTGCGAAGCAACGGGCTTAGCATAGGGGCGGCGTATCCTTAGTTACTGAAAACGACGGCGGGCATTGGCTTCGCGCGCAGCCTGCGCGACTTCTACCGGCACCACGCGGCGACCGACGGGCCACAGGGCAATCGCGGCGATCTTAAAGTTGGCGATCCCGACCGGGATCCCAATAATCGTAATGCACTGCGTGATCCCGACCGCGATGTGCATCAGGCACAGCCACCAGCCGAAGAAGATTAGCCACAACATATTGAGCAGCGTTCCGCCCGTATTCATCAGGACGCTTTTGCTCTCCGGATTAAGTTCATCCACATGAACGGCTTCGTTGCCGTAGGGCACCAGGGAGAGTTTAGTGATCTCCCAGCACGAGCGCGTCAGGGGGAGCGTGAAGATCAGAACAATGCTGACCAGCGTGGCAAATAGCCAGGAAAGGGTGGTGGCAAAACCGCCAAGGACAAAATTCAAAATATTCAGAACGGTACGCATAAAGCCTCACTTCCTTTCGATATGATTAAAGCCTGATGATTGTAACGTTTTTTTAGGCTGGAGCACCTGAAAACTGGCGGTTAAACTAATGGGCAAACACTCTCTTCGTGGATCAGGCTGGACATGGAACTAAAAGCGACATCATTAGGCAAGCGCCTGGCGCAACATCCGTACGACAAGGTTGTCCTTCTTAACGCCGGAGTGAAAGTCTCCGGCGAACGCCACGAATATCTCATTCCATTCAATCAGCTGTTGGCTATCCACTGCAAACGCGGCCTGGTGTGGGGCGAGCTGGAGTTTGTCCTGCCTGCCGATAAAGTTGTGCGTCTGCACGGGACCGAATGGGCCGAAACCCAGCGCTTCCACCATCATCTGAGCACACTCTGGCAGCAGTGGAGCGCGGAGATGAGTCAGGTGGCTGAACAGGTATTGCAGCAGGTTCTGGCGGATATCGCCCAGAGTCAGGCGCAAAAGAAATGGCTCACCCGCGCTCAGACCGCCGGAATGCAGCAGCGGATCCGCCAGGCGCTGACGGCGCTGCCGCTACCCTCGTCTCGTCTTGATGAGTTTGAAAACTGCCGCGAGCCGTGGCGCCAGTGCAAAGCCTGGCTGACGGATATCGACCAAAGCCGACTGGCGCATAACCAGGCCTGGACCGATGCCATGCTGGCGCAGCACGCCGAGTTTTTCCAGAATATCGAGTCCTCTCCGTTAAACCCGGCGCAGGCGCGCGCGGTGGTCAACGGGGAACATTCGCTGCTGGTGCTCGCGGGCGCAGGCAGCGGTAAAACCTCAGTGCTGGTGGCGCGAGCCGGATGGCTGCTCGCCCGCGGCGAAGCCACAGCCGACCAGATTCTGCTTCTGGCCTTTGGTCGTAAGGCCGCGCAGGAGATGGACGAGCGGATTCAAGAACGTTTACACACGCGGGATATCAGCGCGCGGACGTTCCATGCCCTGGCGCTGCACATTATCCAGCAGGGCAGCAAAAAAGTGCCGGTGATCAGCAAACTGGAAAACGACACTCAGGCCAGGCTTTCACTGTTTATCACCACCTGGCAACAGCAGTGCAGCGAGAAAAAGGCGCAGGCAAAAGGGTGGCGCCAGTGGCTGGAAGAGGAGCTGAACTGGACGGTGCCGGAAGGCAGTTTCTGGCAGGACGAGAAACTGGCGCGTCGCCTCGGCTCACGGCTCGATCGCTGGGTGAGCCTGATGCGCATGCACGGTGGCTCGCAGGCCGAGATGATTGAGAATGCGCCAGAAGAGGTGCGGGCGCTGTTTTCAAAACGCGTGAAGCTGATGGCTCCGCTGCTGAAAGCCTGGAAATCGACGCTGAAAGAGGAGAATGCCGTCGATTTCTCCGGGCTGATTCATCAGGCCATTATCATTCTCGAAAAAGGGCGCTTCGTCAGTCCGTGGAAACATATTCTGGTGGACGAATTTCAGGATATCTCCCCGCAGCGCGCCGCGCTGCTGGCGGCACTTCGCGCGCAGAACAAACACACTTCGCTCTTTACCGTGGGGGATGACTGGCAGGCGATTTACCGCTTTAGCGGCGCGCAACTGTCGCTGACCACCGCTTTCCATCACTATTTTGGCGAGGGCGATCGCAGCGATCTCGACACCACGTACCGCTTCAACTCCCGCATCGGTGAAATCGCCAACCGCTTTATCCAGCAGAACCCGCATCAACTGGTGAAACCGCTGAACAGCCTGTCTGCCGGGGATAAGAAAGCGGTGACGCTTTTGCCGCAGGATCAGCTGGAGGCGCTGCTGGACAAGATGAGCGGCTATGTGAAAGCGGAAGAACGAATTTTGGTGCTGGCGCGCTATCACCACCTGAAACCGGCGATACTGGACAAAGCCGCCACCCGCTGGCCAAAGCTTACGCTCGACTTCACCACCATTCATGCCAGCAAAGGCCAGCAGGCAGATTACGTGATTGTGCTTGGGCTGCAGGAGGGCAGTGACGGCTTCCCGGCCCCGGCGCGCGAATCGGTCATGGAGCAGGCACTGCTGCCGGTCGTGGAGGATTTCCCGGATGCGGAAGAGCGTCGTCTGCTCTACGTGGCCATTACCCGCGCACGTCATCGCGTCTGGCTGCTGTTCAACAAAGATGAACCGTCGCGCTTCGTGGATATTCTGAAGAATATAGATGTGCCGGTGGCGAAAAAGCCTTAAAGATTAATGCCGGGTCAGGCGAAGTCGCCGCCCGGCATAAACGCTTACTTCAGCCTTTCTGCCAGATAGCGCGGATAATCCGGAATCAGGATCTCAATCGGCGCGTTGAACTGCGGCGACTCGATAATAAAGTCGGCGGTAGAGAGGTTAGTGGCAACTGGAATATTCCACACGGTCGCGAGGCGCAGCAACGCCTTCACATCCGGATCGTGCGGCACCGCGTTCAGCGGGTCCCAGAAGAAAATCAGCACATCAATTTTCCCTTCCGAAATCTGCGCGCCCACCTGCTGATCGCCGCCCAACGGGCCGCTCAGCATGGCATTCACTTCCAGCCCGGTTTCACGCTGGATCAGATTTCCGGTGGTGCCGGTTGCAGAGAGATTGTGTTTTTCCAGCAGAGCCTGGTGGCGCTGAACCCAGTTCAGCAGCATTTGTTTACAGTGATCGTGCGCGACCAGCGCGATGTGTTTGCGCTCCGGCAGGGTACGTGTTGTCAGTTCCATAATCTTTTCCGTCAGGTTCAGGTTAACTGGCTACACGATGACGGGAACCGCCTGACGCTGCAAGAGAAAGGGCGAAAAAATGTGGCTCAGGACGAAGGTTGTTGCTTCGCCCACTGTAAAAATCGCGTGCGGGTGTCGGGATCGGCCTGCTGGAACCAGAATTTGAGGCGCTGCTCGGTCAGCGTCTGCGACTGCGGGGGGATCACATCCAGCTCAGACACGCCGGACAGCAGCGTGCTGTCATCTGCCATCATGGTGGCAAACTTGGGCAACGACGCGGTTTTGCCCGCTTTGTTATAGCGTTCCGTGTCCGCTTCGTAATCCAGCCCTTTCGGGGTTTTGGTCAGTGCCAGAATGTCCAGTTTTACCGGAATGGGCATCGCATCGCCGTCCAGTAGCTCCAGTTTTGGCGCGGCTTCAAAGGTTTCGGACTCTTTTTCCGTCTCCAGCCGCGGCAGATTAAAATTCACCTGGCTGATTTTCTGCGTGTTAAAGCTCACCACCAGCGGCGGGGAGATGTAGAGGCGCTGCTCGTGGTTGGAGAGGCGAATGTTTTTTTCGATGCGAAAGACAATCTGATGCGGCCCGTTATCCAGTTCGATGCTGTCCGCGCCGCGCAGCAGCGAACTGGAGACTTTTTTGCCGTCGAGGACCAGCAAATCAATGTCCGTGGATAATCGCAGCGTTGTGGCATAAACGCAGACCGGCATCAATAATGCAATCACAGCAGAGGCAATGCCGGTCTTCATAAGGCGCTCCTGTCGAAAATACTTTCGTCGTAATAATGTATCTAAATTTTTCGATAAACACGTTTACTAACATATAGACATATTCCAGGGTTTTGCCCTCATACAGATGTATGGGATGAATGGTTGCCTGAAGGGCTTTGGCGTACACTTTAAAAAAAGCCAGGAGAAACACCAAGAAAGAGAACGAGATTATCGCCATTCTGACCTCGACCCGTACCATCGCGCTGGTGGGCGCGAGTGATAAACCCGATCGTCCCGGCTATCGCGTAATGAAATATCTTCTCGACCAGGGCTATCACGTGATCCCGGTTTCACCGAAGGTGGCGGGTAAAACGCTGCTGGGGCAACAGGGCTACGCAACGCTTGCCGATGTGCCTGAGAAAGTCGACATGGTGGATGTGTTCCGTAACTCAGAGGCGGCCTGGGGCGTGGCGCAAGAGGCGATAGCGATTGGGGCGAAAACCCTGTGGATGCAGCTTGGCGTGATTAACGAACAGGCGGCCGTTCTGGCGCGCGATGCCGGGTTAAACGTGGTGATGGATCGCTGTCCGGCGATTGATATCCCGCGACTGGGTCTGGCGAAGTAATAAAAAAGCCCGATTGAATCGGGCTTTGTTATTTAGTTAGTTCCGCAGGCGCGGAGCCTGGAGCTGTTTGCGGATGGTCTGGGCCAGTTCGTCCATGGAAGGTTGCTCAGGATGTTCCTTCTGCAGTTCACTGCTTAACTGCGCCTCCGCAAGATAAGTGTGAACCGGCTGACCATCGTCATCTTCCATGACCACATGGTACCAGGGTGCAGCGCGAAGCTCGGCGTTAACCGCCAGCTCGTCCGCTGACGGTTCATCAAGGGAGTATTCCGGGTCAATATCCACCACCACCCCCAGATACCCTAACAGGGAGTGGCGCACCTGCTGGCCGATACCGTATTTGCTGGCAATCATAGTCACCTCCCGGGAAATGTTACTTACATCAGATGTATGGGCAACATTCCACTTTTCAAGCTACATGACGCGACAGGCAAACCCTTTCAGATACAGCCCTTCCGGATAGGTAGCGATCACCGGGTGATCGGCCGCCTGACGGAACTGCTCTATAAATTGTACATCACGGCCCGCATCTACAGCGGCATCTGCGATCAGTTTCTGAAATAAATCGGTGGTCATCAGGCCAGAGCAGGAGAACGTCAGCAAAATCCCGCCAGGATTGAGCAGCTGGATGGCGAGCATGTTGATATCTTTATAGCCACGGCAGGCGCCCATCAACTGGCTTTTATTTTCGACAAACTTCGGCGGGTCCATCACGATCACGTCGAATGTTTCGCCCTGGTCGCGATATTTACGCAGCAGTTTGAACACGTCGTCGCGGACAAATTCGGCTTTGCTCAGATCCAGCTTGTTCAGCTCGACGTTCTGTTTCGCCACGTCCAGCGCTTCCTGAGAGGTATCGACGCTGACGACCTGGCTGCAACCGCCCATCAGCGCGGAAACGGCAAAACCGCCGGTGTAGGAGAAGCAGTTCAGCACGCGTTTGTTCTTCACGTACTGACGCGTCGCCAGGCGGCTGTCGCGCTGATCGAGGTAATAGCCGGTTTTGTGGCCACCCTGAATATCGACGTACAGCTTCATGCCGTGCTCTTCAATCGGCAGCAGGGCAGGCGGCAGTTCGCCGGTGACCAGGCCTTGCGTCAACTCCATGCCCTCTTTTTTACGTACCGCGACGTCGCTGCGATCGTAAATGGCGCATTCCGGATACAGGGTTTGCAGCGCGCTGATTAACGCCGCGCGCTGATATTCTGCGCCCGCGCTCAGCAACTGAAGCACCATGAAGTTGCCGAAGCGGTCGATGGTCACGCCCGGCAGACCGTCGGACTCACCGGCGATCAAACGATAGCTGTCCAGCCCGTCGCGTTTCGCCAGCCAGTCACGCCACTCCTGCGCCCGCTGTAAACGGCGGGTGAAGAAGGCGATGTCGATGGTTTCGTCTTTATCGAAGCTCCAGACGCGCGCGCGGATCTGGGAGGCAGGCGAGTATGCGCCGCGAGCTAACCATTTCCCCTGATGGTCAACGATATCGATGGTTTCACCGAGGCTGGCTTTCCCTTCCATGCGGGCAACTGCGCCGGAAAAGACCCAGGGATGGCGGCGCAGTAATGATTTTTCGCGCCCTTTGGCTAACACTAAACGTACACTCATAATTTGCTATTCTGTTGATTCAATGAATTGGCGGCCATTTTCCCGAGTTCAGTGGGGAAATGCAACGCGCCAGACAGGATTAAGGGGAACGATGATGTCAAAAGTCTGCACAATCGCCTGGGTTCACGGCACCGTTCAGGGCGTCGGGTTTCGCTACAGTACGCAGCGCGAAGCGTTACAGCTCGGGCTGACGGGCTACGCGCGTAACAGGGATGACGGCAGCGTCGAGGTGGTGGCCTGCGGCGACGCTGAACAGGTCGAAAAACTGGTCGCCTGGCTGAAAGCGGGTGGGCCACGTAGCGCGCGGGTTGAAAAGGTCTTAACCGAACCGCATCAACCCGGCCGCGAATATGTGAATTTCGGTATTCGCTATTAAATGCACTTCACGGGCTTCGGCAGTCCCGCGATTTTAGTCGCCTGCTTGGCCGGGCCTTTCGGGAACAGGCGATACAGATAGCGGCTGTTGCCTTTCTCTTCGCCAAACTTATTGGCCATCGCTTTCACCAGCATACGGATGGCTGGGGAAGTGTTGAATTCCAGATAGAAGTCGCGGACAAAACGCACCACTTCCCAGTGTTCTGGCGTCAGGGTAATCGCCTCTTTCTCGGCAATCACCTCGGCAAGCCCTTCGCTCCACTGGCTGCTCTCTTTCAGATAGCCGTCGTTATCGGTCTCTATCTCTTTACCTTCAAAGCTCAACATAGTCATTCACACGTCAATCGAAAACCCGCGCAGTGTACCAAAAAACAAAGCCCCGCATAAGCGGGGCTTGATTCGAAGCACTGTCTGTTAATCGCGGCTGGCGAAGCCCAGGATGCTCAACAGGCTGACGAAGATGTTGTACAGCGACACATACAGGCTCACGGTAGCGCGGATGTAGTTCGTTTCACCGCCGTGAATGATGTTGCTGGTCTCATACAGGATCGCGCCGGTGGAGATCAGGATGAACACCGCGCTAATCGCCAGGTGCAGGGCAGGCAGCTGCAGGAAGATGTTTGCCACCATTCCGAGCAGTACTACCACGATACCCGCCATCAGCATCCCGCCGAGGAAAGACATATCTTTGCGCGTCGTCAGGACGTAAGCGGAGCAGCAGAAGAACACTAATGCCGTACCACCCAGCGCCAGGCCGATGAGATCGCCCATGCCAGCAGACAGGTAAGCGTTCAGCATTGGCCCCAGGATGTAGCCCAGGAAGCCGGTGAAGGCGAACGCAGACAAAATACCAATCGGTTTGTCAGCGGTTTTGTAGGTCAGGAACATCAGACCATACATACCGACCAGCGTCAGAATCAGACCCGGAGACGGCAGCATCAGCACGGTGCTGGCCGTCGCGGTGATCGCCGAAAACGCCAGCGTCAGGCTGAGCATGAAATAGGTGTTGCGCAGCACTTTGTGGGTGCTGAGTAGCGATGTGCGGTCGCGTGAAGAAATAATAATACGATCCATGAGTCACTCTCTTATGACAGATGTAATTAACGGCAAGAATAGGAAAGGTCTTGCCAGTTACAAAGTGGTTTTACCCATCTTTACTCAGCCGGTTAGGGCCCGCGCTGGTGCTTTGTTTCAAAGAAATCCATTTCAACAGAATGAATATCGGTTTGATGAATTTAATCAGATCAACATCTTATAGGTTACTGAAAAATATTGCCTTATTAATCTTTGAGCGCTAAGAGTGAATACGCATCGTCAAAAACCCACAATAAGGCGAAACAATGAAATCAGCATCACGCACTCACTTTACACTCTCTTTACTGACGGCAGGGATCTTGTGCGCCAGCACAACGGCCTGGGCCGCCAGTGTGCCGGCAGGAACACAACTGGCAGAGAAGCAGGAACTGGTCAGGAATAACGGCAGTGAGCCGGCATCGCTCGATCCGCACAAAGTCGAAAGCGATGTCGAATTCAATATTATCAGTGATTTGTTCGAAGGGCTGGTTCGCGTATCGCCAGCGGGCGAGATAGAGCCGCGCCTCGCGGAGAAATGGGAGAACAAGGACAATACCGTCTGGACTTTCCACCTGCGCCCTGGCATCACCTGGAGTGACGGCTCTGCGATAACCGCTCAGGATATTGTCTGGAGCTGGCAGCGTCTGGTTGATCCCAACACCGCGTCGCCGTACGCCAGCTATCCAGGCAACATGCACATTGTCAATGCAGCCGATATCGCTCAAGGCAAACAGAAGCCGGACACGCTCGGCGTGAAGGCGATTAACGACACCACCCTCGAAGTGACGCTGACGCAGCCGAATGCGGCATTTCTCGCCATGCTGGCGCACCCGTCGCTGGTGCCGGTCGATAAAGTGCTGATTGGCCGCTTCGGCGATAAATGGACCAAGCCGGAACATTTTGTCAGCAGCGGGGCCTATAAACTCTCGCAGTGGGTCGTGAACGAGCGCATCGTGGCGGAGCGCAACCCGCGCTACTGGGATAACGCTCACACGGTGATTAACAAGGTGACTTATCTGCCGATCACCTCTGAGGCCTCGGACGTGAACCGCTACAAAGCGGGTGAGATCGATATCGTCTATACGGTGCCGATCAACCAGTTTGCGCAGCTGAAGAAAACCCTCGGCTCAGAGCTGGATGTCTCCCCGCAGCTCGCCACCTATTATTACGAATTCAACACCACCCGACCGCCGTTCAACGATGTGCGCGTGCGTAAGGCGCTGAACATGGCGCTGGATAAGGACATCATCGCCGAGAAAGTGTTAGGGCAGGGGCAACGCCCGGCGTGGTTAATCAGTCAGCCGGATATCGGTGGGGTGAAACTTCATGCGCCGGAATACGCCAGCTGGCCGATGGATAAACGCATCGCGGAAGCCAAAAAGCTGCTGAACGAAGCCGGATTCAACGACTCGCATCCGCTCAGTTTCAATCTGCTCTATAACACCTCGGAATCGCACCAGCGCATCGCCATTGCAGCGAGTTCGATGTGGAAGAAAAACCTCGGCGTGGAAGCGAAGCTGCAAAACCAGGAGTGGAAAACCATGCTCGATACCATGCATACGCATAACTTCGATGCCGTGCGCTACGCCTGGATTGCCGATTACGACGATGCCGCGACCTTCCTGAATAACTTCCGCACCGGCGACAGCGAAAACACCAGCCAGTACAGCAACCCGGCCTATGACAAAGCGCTGGTGGATGCGGCAAAAGCCAAAACCACCGAGGAGCGCGGCAAGTATTACCAGCAGGCAGAAGACCTGTTAGGCCAGGATGTGCCCGCCATTCCGGTGTATCACTACGTTCGCACGCATTTGATCAAGCCTTGGGTGGGTGGATTTACACCGGATAAACTGGGGTACTACTTCACGAAGGACATGTACATCAAAAAGCATTAAGCCTGAAACAGGCGATTTTATGCTGACAAAATAGTCAATGCGTTGTTATTTCAACCGATTAACATCAATTTGGCTATTTTTGAAGCAAACGATCACATTGATGCTTTACACGAAGTTCGGAGGTGTTTATAGTGCGCCCCATACCGGAAGCGTGGCCGAGCGGTTGAAGGCACCGGTCTTGAAAACCGGCGACCCGAAAGGGTTCTAGAGTTCGAATCTCTACGCTTCCGCCAAATACGAAACCCCAGTTCAGCAATGAACTGGGGTTTTTTGCTTGGGCGGTCTCAACGCTCAATCGCGCGTCAGCCGGGAGCTGTATTTCCTTCATGGACGAACCAAATGAAAGTGTCTTCGCCGGGTGAACTGTATGTGCAGGCCACAACTTTCACGCCGGAAGGGACAATCCTGTTGATTATTCCGGGTGTTCAATGCTGTTATCTCTCCAGCCACTCACACCTTATGTCAGGAAAATCATCAATGAAAAAATGGCTTTTGCTCGCGGCGATACTCAGCCCACAAGCTTTCGCGGCTGCACCTTGTACACCAGACACCGCTCCCGGGGATTTATGTGAGGTGGCTATCGACCAGCTACGGCCCACTCAGGCGGGCATTGGTCAGCTGCAAGTGGATGAAGAGCAGAAAAAACTTGCGGATAAGAGCGCCAAAAAGCTCGAAAAGTACGCTGTTAAAAAAGAGATCCCGGTGGTGATATCTCCGCAGGGCGAGTACTGGCTGGTCGACAGGCACCATCTCACTCGCACCCTATGGCAACTGGGCGTGAAAAAGACCACGGTCAAAGTCATCGCGCATCTGCAGGATAAAGCCACCTTCTGGCCGCAGATGGAGAAAAACCACTGGGTGTGGCTGAAAAACGAAAAGGGGCAATCCATCACGCCGGAGCAACTGCCGAAGCGTATCGCCGATCTGCCTGATTATCCTTATCGTTCGCTTGCGGGCCTGTTGCAGGACGAAGGCTATTTTGACAAGAAAAAGCAGGTCTATTTTGTTGAGTTTGCCTGGGCTAGTTGGCTCGGGGAAAAGATGGGCTGGCAGTCCGTCAATGCTGGCAATCTGAAGGAGCGGCTAACCCAGGCAAAGACGCTTGCTTGTGAGCCGGATGCTAAAACGTTGCCTGGCTATCCCGGTGAGAAGTGTTTGGGCTCGGCAATGTGAAGCAGTGCGGGATGCCTGCGAAAAAAGGGGTTACCGAAAGGTAACCCCTTTTTTTGGCTTTATTTTCTTTGTTCAGGCTACAAACCTGTCACTCCAGACCCAGCGTGTACTGTGCAATCTTGAAATAGATAATCAGGCCTGTTCCGTCGATAAAGGTGGCGATAAACGGCGCGGATACCACGGCAGGGTCGATGCCACAGCGTTTAAGCACCATCGGGATCACTGACGAGACAATGGCGCTCCACAGGGTAATGCACACCAGCGTCAGGCTGACGATAAGCGTAATGTCCATTCCAATACCCATCATCCAGGCCCTCACACAGCCTGCCAGCCCGAGCGTAATGGCAATCATCACCGAGGTGGTCATCTCTTTACGCAGCACGCGCCCCAGATCTTTCAGGCCAACTTCACCCAGCGCCATCGCGCGGACCAGCGTTGAGGTAATCTGCGTGCCGCTGTTGCCGCCGGTGCCAATGAGCAATGGAATAAAGAACGCCAGTGCGATAGCGGATTCAAGCGCATCTTCAAAATGCTGAAGCACGGTGCTGGTGTAGGCCTCTGCGACGAACAGCAGCAGCAGCCAGACGGCACGTTTTTTCCAAAGCTGCACAGCGCTGGTCTCGAGGTAAGGCCGCTCCAGAGGCAGCGTAGCCCCCTGGCGCTGCGCATCTTCCGTCACGTCATCTTCCAGCAAATGAGCAATTTCACGTTCGGTGAGACAACCCACCAGTTTCCCGTGGGTGACAACCGGTACCACGTCCACACCGGCATGGCTGAGTAGGGCGGCCACTTTTGCACGCTCATCGTCGGGCTGAACCTGCAAAAACTGAGAAACCATCAGCGCGCTAACGGCCTGAACGGTATTCGCTTCCTGTAATAACGTTCTGACCGAAATCATCCCGGCCAATCGACCATTATCTTCAATAAAAATATGCGTTGGAATATCGTCATCTTTTAATTGTGCGAAGAAATGTTCACGCGCTAGCGCGACACATAATGACGCGTCAAGGACAATAAAATCCGTATTCATATATTGCGCGATGGCGCTGTCATTAAATGCAGGATTTGAATTATGGATGGTGTAAGACATAGTGAATTCCCTTTGAATATAATTATCTCTCAGGGGCGAGCAAGACAGGGCATGTCGAAGAGGAGATCCCCACGTCCTGGGTTCAGCACTGTACACCGTATCCCCGAAGGGAAGTTATACTGACAAAGCCTTGATTCGACAGTGCCTGTTTTACCCTGTGTAGTTTCTCTCGAAACCACCAGAGCGATAACGTGTATTTGTACAGGAGCCTCGCCATAACGAGATCGTAGTAAAACGGATGAGATAATACGCGAGTTTTTAAATACTGCTTTAAAATATCAATAATGTTGATGAACGGTTTAGGTTGAATATATTTAATCGGCGTTGAGGTTTTATTTAATTTATTTCATTTTAAATAGCAGATTCACCTTTCAAAAGAGGCGTCGCGATGGAATGGCTCAATAATCTGCTTAATCATTTTGCACACTATCCGACGCAGCTGTTCGCCTTGCTGGCGGTCATGGCGTTCTGCAAATCAACGGTTTTCGTCTCCTCCATTTTGCCGCCTGCCTCGCTGATGTTGCTGGGTGGGATTACCCTGAGTCAGGCAACGCTTTCGCCTGTGCTGGCCTGGCTTGCCGTAACGACGGGCGCGATGGGCGGCTCCGTGTTGAATTACCATTTGGGGCAGCTCATGGGCAATACGCGGATGATGATGCGCCTGAGTGCAAAACACGCCGATCGCTTTTTACGCGTCCAGCATCAGTTAGAGAAAAACAGCGTGGCGGTGTTGTTCACTGCCCGTTTTCTGGCGGTGCTGCGCTACATCGTCCCGCTGGCGGCGGGGATGCTGAGCGTGAATGCAGGGAAGGTTTACGCGGTGAGTCTGCTCTCTGCCACCGTCTGGGCGGCGCTGTATGTCGGCGCGGCGACCGGCATCAGCGCCTTGTAAACTCACTGGCGGTCTTCGTATTTGCTGCGCTTATGCTGATACAGCAGCTCATCCGCCTTCAGCATCGCCACTTCCAGCGTATCGCCAGCGTGCATCTGGTAACTTCCCCAGGAGAACGCCACCATTTTTTCCGTATCGATGGTCTGGAGATAACCCTGAACGCGCGTAATCACATCCCGCGAACGGGCCAGATTATTATCGATAAGAATCAAACAGAACTCGTCGCCGCCGAGGCGGATCCCGTAATCGCTCTTACGGATCGACTGCGTCAGCGCGAGTCCCAGAGACTGGATCGCCTTATCGCCCATATGATGGCCTAAGGTGTCGTTGATTCTTTTCAGCCCGTCGCTGTCGATGGCAATCACCGTGACCGGAATATTTCTTTCCACTAAAGACTGAATTTTCTGGTTCAGTTCGCCGGTAATCACTTTGCGGTTATACAGCCCGGTCATCGCATCGGTCACGTTGTCGCGCGAGAGCGATTTCTGACGGATAAACTGCTGGCGGGCGTAGCGAACCAGCAGCCAGGTGGTTAATACGTAAAGCAAAATCAGCCAGATATTCGCAATCACCACGTAGATGGCATCGAGCTTTCCATGCAGGGTGTAATACTGCGTCATATCATCCTGATAGTTAATCGCATCCCGCGATTTCACTACAGGCTCGTGGAAGATAATATTCCCCCCCGTCGTATTATCGGTGACATAGAGGGAAAGGAATTTCCACAATAACGGGCGATCAGGGGTGACAAATGATGTCGCCAGATCGTGAATATTGATATCGGTAATCAGCAGTCCTTTGATTTTTCCGCCAAGAAATACCGGCGTAATCATGCTGATAATATTTTGTCGGGTATAGCCGTCCGTATAAATGTGCGAGACGATATTCTCACCGTGGATCAGGTCCTCCAGCGCGTTATCATCAATGGTAATAGTGTGCGCGCTGCGGACAATATTGACGCCATCTTTATCGGCCACCAGCCAGTTGCTGAACGCATAATCAAAGGTATTCACCAGATGGTTGATGTAAATATAGTTGTGCGCGAGGTCGATGTAATAGCGGGTGTTGTTGAAGGTATAGCCCGTATAGTTGGAAAAGGTGTACTTCGATGACGCCGCGGTCTCGGTTTGATTCACCACGGGCAGCGCAGGCACATCGCGGCTCCAGGCTTCGCAGTCGGGATTTCGTGTCTGAAGCGTACCCTCCAGGTTAACGATGGTTCTTGCCACCAGATTAAACCCGGAAATGGCTCCGACCTTTTCAATATGCTCGCAGAGTAATTTGGCTTTTTCCTCGCCATTCACACCAGAGGCTGCCTGTTTAGAGAAGGCGCGGGATAAGCGAAAGGCAATATCCTGATTGATGAACTCTTCATGGAAAAGCGCTGACTTGCCATTCTCGGCAATATAGCCCATATAATTTTGAAGATTTCTCACTTCATGTGAAATCAAGGTGGCGAATATTGACGTTGTGCAAACAATAATAAATATCGTTGCAGTGATATATTTACGTTGTGACAAGATGGTTAACTCCCTTGTAAGACCACCTAAGATATTTCGCAAAGTATAGCACTGAAATGGACTATTATTGAGTGAAGTTATATTTGTAATGCCACAATCAGTCCGGGCGCTATATACCGGTGTAGCTTCAGTATATAGCGCTTTCGTATTACAAACTCCCGGTGCCACCGTCCACCAGCAGATCGATCCCAACCGTATAGCTGGACTCATCCGACGCCAGATAGATCGCCGCCTTCGCCAGCTCCGTCGGAGTGCCCATGCGCCCGAGCGGGACCAGGCTCGCGATATCGCCCTGCAGCGCCTTTTGCGCCTCTGCGCTCAGCCCCAGTTTATTCAGCGCCGGTGTTTCTACCGGGCCGGGGCTTAAGCCGTTGACGCGGATCCCACGCGGCAACAGTTCCGCAGAAAGCGTGCGCGCCAGGGAGAGCAGACCCGCCTTGCTGGCGGCATACACGCTGCTGGTGGGCAGGCCGATCCGCGCGCTCACCGAGCCGCATAAAATCACCGACGAGGGGTTGTTCAGCAGCGGCAGCAGCGCCTGAACCAAAAAGAAGGGGCCTTTGAGATTGATGCCCATCAGCCGATCCCACGCTTCCTCGCGCCACTCCTCGATAAGCCCGTGTGTCACATCTCCGGCGTTGACAAACACCGCATCCAGCCGCGGCCAGCGTGAGGAGAGGGTGTCTGCCAGCTGTTGCTGCGCAGAAATATCCCCCGCGTCGGCGGCAATCACCCAGGCGTTATCGCCCAGCACCCGTTGCGCCTCGGCCAGGGTTTCCGGGTTACGTCCGGTCACAACCACATGCGCCCCTTCGGCGATAAACTCCTGCGCCGTCGCCAGACCGATGCCGCTGGTGCCACCCGTAATAAGCGTATATTTACCTGTTAAACGACCCATGGTTAGCTCCTGAAAAGTCACTGGAGAAAGCACTATAGAAACGTTAGTATCCAAAAGAAACCAGGTACCATTTGGATACTAATGAGGCGAAGGGTGTGCAATGGCGGAAAGACTCGAAACCACCTGTGAAAAAAATTCTGCGACCGAATCCTGCCCGATGACGCAGTTTGTCAATCTGATCTCGGGCAAATGGGCGATCCCGATCCTGTACCGGCTGATCGTCCTCAACGCCCCGGTGCGCTTTGGCGATCTGCTCCGCGCCGCGGCACCCATTACCCAGAAAGAACTGACCAAACAGCTGCGCTTATTTGAACAGCGCGGACTGGTCTCGCGCACGATCTATCCGGAGATCCCGCCGCGCGTGGAATATCAGATAACGGATTTAGGACTGACGCTACAGGGTGCGCTCTCCCCGCTGGCCGCCTGGATGCAAGAGTACGGCGACCAGCTGGAGCGGTAGGGCGCGAACATAAAAAAGCGTTATCTATCAGTTTGAGAAATGGTTCCCGGAAATTTGTCATCAATCTGTCACAATCAGATTGACGAAAATAAACTCTGAGGAAAAAGGGATGAGAAAAGCACTACTCGCAATCGCAGTGGCTGGCACTTTAACAATGACCTCTGGCGCTCAGGCGCAAACGGCCCCGGAAGGCTATCAGTTACAGCAGGTGTTGATCATGAGCCGCCACAACCTGCGCGCACCGCTGGCGAATAACGGCAGCGTACTCGAGCAATCCACGCCGGGCAAATGGCCGGAATGGGACGTGCCAGGCGGGCAGCTCACCACCAAAGGTGGCGTGCTCGAAGTCTACATGGGCCATTACATGCGTGAATGGCTGGCCGAGCAGGGGATGGTCACCAGCGGAGAATGCCCACCGGCTGACGCGGTCTATACCTACGCCAACAGCCTGCAGCGCACCGTTGCAACGGCTCAGTTCTTTATCACCGGCGCTTTCCCTGGCTGCGACGTGCCCGTCCATCATCAGGAAAAAATGGGCACCATGGACCCGACCTTTAACCCGGTGATCACCGACAATTCGCCGGAGTTTCGCGAAAAAGCGGTCAAAGCGATGGAGACCGAGCGTCAGGGCATGAAGCTCGATGAGAGCTACAAGCTGCTGGAGCAGATCACCCAATACACCGATTCCCCGTCCTGCAAAGAGAAAAAAGTGTGCTCTCTGACGGAGGCCAAAGACACCTTCACCGCCGACTATGAAAAAGAGCCGAGCGTCTCCGGCCCGCTGAAAGTGGGTAACTCGCTGGTGGATGCGTTCACGCTGCAATACTACGAAGGCTTCCCGCTGGATCAGGTGGCGTGGGGCGAAATCAAAACCGATCAGCAGTGGCGCGTGCTGTCACAGCTGAAAAATGGCTATCAGGATTCCCTGTTCACCTCCACCGAAGTGGCGCGCAACGTCGCCAAACCGCTGGTGAAATACATCGATAACGCGCTGGTCACCGATCAGGCGAAAGCGCCAAAAATCACCGTGCTGGTGGGGCATGACTCCAACATCGCTTCGCTGCTGACGGCGCTGGATTTCAAGCCGTACCAGCTGCATGACCAGCACGAGCGCACGCCGATTGGCGGGAAGATTGTCTTCCAGCGCTGGCATGATAAAAACGCGAATCGTGAGCTGATGAAAATTGAGTATGTCTACCAAAGCTCAGAGCAGCTGCGCAACGCCGATGTGCTGTCGCTGAAATCTCCGGCGCAGCGCGTGACGCTTGAGCTGAAAGGATGCCCGGTCGATACCAACGGTTTCTGCCCGATTGATAAATTTAATACCCTGATGAACGACGCGGCAAAATAAGTGGAAAACCCCCCGCGCTGGCGGGGGGAAACGGTCAGACGTTTTTACGTTCGATGGTTTGCTCGCCCCAGAAGAGCGAGTCTTTGTCTGTTTTGTCGAAGGCACGGACCAGCACTTCATCGCTCCCGTCCTCCCAGATTTTCTCCGCCAGCTTCTCATCGTATTTCGCGACTTCAAAGATGGCCTCGGCAATTTCTGGAGAGGTATTACGTAAACTTGCCCACTCACCGACGTGATGAGCTTTGGATTGTTGAGTTGGCATGCTTGTCCTCCTGTTGAGGTTAACCGTTCAGTTTTTTAGCGAGGCCCGCGACGTGCTCACCCTGATAACGGGCGATGGCCAGCTCTTCCTGGCTTGGCTGACGCGAACCGTCGCCGCCAGCAATGGTGGTCGCGCCGTACGGAGTCCCGCCGCGCACCTGTGAAACATCAAACAATTCCTGCGCGCCGTAGCCGATCGGCACAATCACCATCCCATGGTGTGCAAGGGTCGTCCAGGTGGAGGTGATGGTCTGCTCCTGGCCGCCGCCGGTCCCGGTTGAGCTAAAGACGCTGGCGAGTTTCCCGTACAGGGCGCCAGAGGCCCACAGCCCGCCGGTCTGATCCAGGAAGGTCCGCATTTGCCCGGACATATTGCCAAAGCGCGTTGGGGTACCAAAGATGATGGCGTCATAGTCGGCCAGCTCTTGCGGGGTCGCCTGCGGGGCATTTTGTGTTTTCCCGCCCGCTTTCAGGAACGCTTCGGCGTTCATGGTTTCCGGTACGCGTTTCACCACGACCTCAACTCCGTCAACTTTACTTGCGCCTTCCGCCACCGCATGAGCCATGGTTTCAATGTGTCCATACATGGAATAATAGAGCACCAGAACTTTTGCCATCTTGCATCACTCCTCGATTGTGGTTTCTGGCAGCGAATCGCTGCGTTCATTTAAAGATAAGACGCCACGGCCAGACTGCAAACTTGAAAGCCATTTCTTTGATTTATAACAAGATATTCAGGACCTTTCTTTGTAGCAATATGAAACATTTTTAGCGGGTCGGCTTTTCTGAATGATAAGAGGAGCTTATTGGTGACGACGGCGGGATCTCACACGAACGGCTGATTTCATGTTGCAGAATATTACCGTTTACTGGCTGGATCGGCTCATTCCACTAAGCTTAGTTTCACGCGGCGCAGACAAAGGCTCTGGCCTTGTGCCGTCAGGTGAAAGAATCCTCTTTTACTGAATGCAGTATGATGTCTAATGTTTCACACTCTGGAGGTTAGAGATGGCAAACCATCGTGGTGGGTCAGGTAATTTCGCTGAAGACCGTGACAGAGCATCAGAAGCAGGTCGTAAAGGTGGCCAGCAGAGCGGGGGTAACTTCAAGAATGACCCGCAGCGTGCATCTGAAGCTGGCAAAAAAGGGGGCAAAAACAGTCATGGGAGCAGTAATAAGAGTTAGCGTCTCCCCATTTCAGTGTCACCCAACCTGAAATATCCCCCTGCCGCCGGGTCTCCCGGCGGTTTTTTTATTTATGCAACATTGAACTGTAACCAAAGGCATCGCACACTAGCGGATTACTTCTTGTCGCTGGTATCCCATGTCCTCCTCTCGCTACGCCTTTTCCATTAAACCCCAGGAAGCGATCCTGATTCTGATCACCATGTTCTGGGGCGGTACCTTCCTCGCGGTGCAGTACGCCGTGACGCTCAGCGATCCGTTTTTCTTCGTCGGGCTGCGTTTCGCCACGGCGGCGGTAGCGGTCGCGCTGATCTCACTCAAAACCCTGCGCGGATTGACCATGAAAGAGTTCAAGGCAGGCGTGGCGATCGGTGTCTCCATTGCGATGGGCTATAGCCTGCAAACCTGGGGGTTACAGACCATTCCCAGCAGTAAATCGGCGTTTATCACCGCGATGTACGTTCCGCTGGTGCCCCTGCT
This sequence comes from Lelliottia sp. JS-SCA-14, assembly GCF_035593345.1. Taxonomy (NCBI): domain Bacteria; kingdom Pseudomonadati; phylum Pseudomonadota; class Gammaproteobacteria; order Enterobacterales; family Enterobacteriaceae; genus Lelliottia; species Lelliottia sp. JS-SCA-14. The sequence continues at coordinate 1,800,142 of NZ_CP141606.1, forward strand.
GCAGTGGCTGTGTCTCGGCAGAATGCCAGGGCTGATGTCCTGCGTGGGCATCGTGCTGGCCTTTATCGGGCTGATTTTTCTCGCAGGACCTGGCGACAACCTGCTGGCGATGGGGCCGGGTGAGATTATTACGCTGATTGGTGCGGTGGCGATTGCGGCAGAAATTATCCTGATTAGCGCCTGGGCCGGGAAAGTCGACGTCAAACGCGTCACCGTCGTCCAGCTGGCGACAGCCTCGATTGTGGCGTTCATCGCCATGGTTCCCGCCGGAGAATCTGTCCCGCCGATGTCCACGGGGCTGGTGGTCGTGGCACTCGGACTCGGGATTTTCAGCGCCATCATTCAGGTGACGATGAACTGGGCGCAGCGCAGCGTCTCCCCGACACGTGCAACGGTCATCTACACCGGCGAACCCGTCTGGGCCGGGATTTTCGGTCGTCTTGCGGGTGAACGGTTGCCGCTGCTGGCCCTGTTGGGTGCGGCATTTATTGTGGTCGGGGTGCTGGTGAGTGAGTTGAAGTTAAAAAAGAAACGTCGTGAAGCGGCCGATCTGACACTCGAATAGCGTCGTATTGCAATCAAAGCGCGGCAATTCTACAATGCATTTGTGTACGGATACTCACCGTACAAAATGGAGTAAAAATGTCAGCACTTAAAAAACAGCGAATCGATCTCCGATTATCGGATGAAGATAAGAGTCTGATCGAAGAAGCCGCGGCGATGACCAACCAGACCATCACGCAGTTTATGGTCAACAGCGCGTCAGCGCGCGCCGCGGAAGTGATCGAGCAGCACCGTCGCCTGATCCTTAACGAAGCGTCGTGGAATCAGGTGATGGATGCCATCAGCAATCCGCCATCTCCAGACAACAGGCTAAAACGCGCCGCCAAACGGCTCGAAGACATGGAGTAAGTCGTGGCCAAACTGATCATAGAGATGTTTTCAGAAGAAGCAGTTTATGATTTTACGGATTTTGACTGCGGCGAAACCTCTCTGAATGTCTTTCTTACTGAGCATCTGGCTCGCCAGCACTGCGGACGCATCCTGCGGGCTTACGTCCTTAAAAGCCAGGAGGCGAAGCCTAAAGTGTGGGGATATTACACGCTCGCGGGCAGTTGTTTCGAACGTGAAGCGCTTCCCTCAAAAACGCAGCAACGCCACATTCCTTATGCCAATGTACCCAGCGTGACGCTGGGCCGTCTGGCCATTCATAGAACACTGCAAGGGCAGGCGTGGGGGACAACCCTGGTCACGCATGCCATGAAGGTGGTGTATCTGGCGTCACAGGCGGTGGGTGTGCACGGCATGTTTGTCGATGCGTTAAACGAGAGTGCGAAAGCGTTCTACCTCAAGCTGGGTTTTATCCCCCTGGTGCGTGAAAACGCCAACTCGCTTTTCTACCCGACCAAATCTATCGAACGGTTATTCGAAGAAGATTAATCACCCGGCAACAACCGATGGTACCGTCTGAAAAACGCCCGGTGGCGCTGCGCTTACCGGGCCTACAAATAAACGTAGGCCGGGTAAGGCGTAGCCGCCACCCGGCAACAAAGGATGGTGCGGTCTGAAAAACGCCCGGCGGCGCTTCGCTTGCACGGGCCTACAAAAGAAACGTAGGCCGGGTAAGGCGAAGCCGCCACCCGGCGCAACAACCGGCTCCGTCAGGAATCCTGGCGCACCACCTCAGCCTGAGAGACCTCCGCCGTCCGGCGACTCAACAACGCATTCAGCAAAATCGCGCCAAAGGTGGCCGTCCCGATTCCACCCAGCGTAAAGCCGCCGAGCGTCAGCGCAAAATCCCCCGCGCCCAGCACCAGCGTCACGGCGACCATAATCAGGTTGCCGTTCTGGTTGAGATCCACGTGGTTCTGCACCCAGATGCGCGCGCCGGCCACGGCAATAAGGCCAAACACCACAATCGATGCGCCGCCAATCACCGGGGCCGGAATGGTGTGGATCAGCGCCCCGAATTTCGGCGAGAAGCCCAGCAGCAGGGCAATCACCGCTGCGGCGACAAACACCAGCGTGGAGTACACCTTGGTCACCGCCATCACGCCGATATTCTCCGCGTAGGTGGTCACGCCACTGCCGCCAACCGAGCCCGAGAGCATGGTCGCCAGCCCGTCACCGACAAACGCGCGGCCCATATACGGGTCCATGTTGCGCCCGGTCATTCCGGCGACCGCTTTCAGATGGCCCAGGTTTTCCGCCACCAGAATCACTGCCACCGGCGCGATCAGCATCATCGCCTGACCGCTAAAGGTCGGGGAGGTGAAGTGCGGCAGACCAAACCACGCGGCGTGTTGCACCAGCGAAAAATCCACCGGTTTACCCAGGCCCAGCACGCTGGTCATCAGGGCATACACCAGGCACGCCGCAATCAGCCCGACCAGAATCAACAGCCGCTGAATCATTCCGCGGGTGAAAACCGCCACCAGACCGATACACAGCACCGTCACCGCCGCCATCCAGCTGTCAAATGACGAGCCGGAGACGCTTTTGACCGCAATCGGTGCGAGGTTCAGACCAATCGCCATCACCACCGCACCCGTCACCACCGGTGGCATCAGGCGTTCGATCCAGCGGGTGCCGACCTTCATCACCACAACGCCAATCAGAGTGTAAACCAGCCCGCAGGCGATAATGCCGCCGAGCGCGACGCTCAGATTCGGGTTGATCCCCTGGCCGTTAAAGCCCGTGGCGGCGATCACCACGCCGACAAAGGCGGCGCTCGATCCCAGATAGCTCGGCACCCGTCCGCCGGTGATGACAAAGAACAGCAGCGTGCCGATCCCCGACATCAAAATCGACAGATTGGGATCCAGCCCCATCAGAATGGGCATCAGCACCGTCGCGCCAAACATCGCGACCGCGTGCTGAACGCCCATCACCACCGTGGGCACCAGGGGAAGCCTCTCATCCGGCGCGACCACGCCGCGTTCTGTGGAGGTCGATGTTAACTGCCAGTGTGGAAAACCGAACAAGGCCATGAGCTGTCTCCTTAAGGAGGGTTAACAGGCGGGTCGCAGGAGTGCGTGATAGCCGCGGTCGAACCACACCAGTCCCTGCGGCGCGGGGTGGCGGGTAATGGAAACAATGTCGCAAAACAGAATATCGTGGGTGCCCACGCTGACCACCTGGCTGATGCGGCAGTCGAAGGATGCCAGTGCCTCTTCAAGCCGCGGGCAGCCGGTTTCGCCGGTCTGCCAGCTGGCCGCCGCGAAACGTTCTTCCATTGGCGTTTTGCCGCCAAACAGGTTCGACAGCGGCTCTTGCCCGGCACACAGCGTATTCACGCACAGAGTGCGGTTTTCGCTGAACGCGGGCCAGACCGACGCCCCGCGATTCAGGCACACCAGCAGGGTGGGCGGTGAGTCGGTCACGCTGCACACGGCGCTGGCGGTAAATCCCGCCTGTCCGGCAGGACCGTCGGTGGTGATGATATTCACCGCCGCGCCAACGCAGGCCATCGCGTCGCGAAAAGTTTGTTGATCCATATTGGCTCCTTACGCCAGCCCGCAGGCATCTTCAAAGGTCAGACGCGGCAGACGGCCATAAACTTTGCTGACATCGCCGTAGCCGATGTTGATCAGCAGATTGCTTTTAAGCGTGGTGCCGGTGAAAAAGGCCGCATCCACTTTCTGCGGATCAAAGCCCGACATCGGCCCGGTATCCAGCCCCAGCGCGCGACAGGCAAAAATCAGATACGCCGCCTGCAGCGAGCTGTTGCGAAACGCCGTCTCCTGGGCGAGTTCCGGGCTGGAGGTAAACCAGCTGCGGGCATCGCCGTGGGGAAAGAGTTCCGGCAAGCGCTCATAAAATTCGCTGTCCCAGGCGACAATTGCTGTGACCGGCGCGGCAAGGGTTTTCGCCAGATTGCCGCTGGAGAGCGCCGGGGCCAGTTTCTCTTTGCCATCGGGCGTACGGACAAATACGATCCGCGCGGGGGAACAGTTGGCGGAGGTCGGGCCCCATTTCATCAGGTTGTAGATCTCGCGCAGGGTCTCGTCGCTGACCGGTATATCCTGCCAGCCGTTGTGCGTTCGGGCGTCGGTAAACAGCGTTTTTAACGCGCCCGGATTGATGGCTTCGTTCATCTATAAAACCCTTTCCTGTGCGTGCAGCAGGCTGGCGAGCCCGTTCAGCAGCAGCGTATTGAAGGTATCGGGATCGGTGACGTTGCAGGCGTGTCCGCCCTGGCGCATCACCACTTTTTCACTGTGGGGCAGCGCAGCGTGCAGCTCAGACGAACAGACGGCAGGCACCAGCAGATCGTTGGCGGAGCAGATCACCTGCACCGGGCAGCGAATGCGCGCCGCATCCCGGCTGAAATCTGCCTGTTTCAACGCGTGAAGGCGTTTAAGCAGATTGGGTTTGCCCTGAAAATGGGCGAGGGCCAGCGCCTCTTCGGCCTCCATTCGCGGAGCGCGGGCCGCCATCCAGTCGGCGGGGTAGAGAAACAGCGGCTGCGCTTCCACCCAGGCCTGCGCACCGCCCGCGTGCAGCAGGCGTTCGCGGATCTGAAAACAGCGGCGGGTATGGGTGTTGAGTTTCAGCCAGCCGTTCACCGACACCAGTGCGGTGACCGCCTCGGGACGATCGAGCGCCAGCTGCAGCCCAACCAGCGCACCAAGCGCGTGGCCGACCACGCAAAAGCGCTCAATGCCTGCCTGTGCCAGCGCCCGATACAGCTCGTCCGCCATCTGCGCCAGAGAATAACCCTCGGGCAACACCTCCGGGTTATTCCCGGTCCCGCGCTGGTCGTAGCACACCACCTGATACTCTTGCTCAAGGACCGCCAGCTGCGGCAGCCAGTAGCTGCCACCGCCGCCCAGCCCGGCGATTAGCACCACCACCGGCGCGTCGGCAAACGGGGGCGGCGAAACGGATATTTTCATGGCAACCTCATTTTCCGATGTGGGCAACAGAGGCGATCTCGACCAGCGCCTCGGGCTTGACCAGCCCGCACTGAATGCAGAATCGCGCCGGTTTATCGCCGGGGAAAAACTCAGCGTAGACTTCGTTAATCGCGGCGTAGTTTTTCCAGTCGGTGATAAAAATGCTGTTGAAGGTCACGTCCTCCATCGTGCCACCCGCCGTTTCGATAACGCTCCTGATGGTCTCGAGAACGTGGCGGGTTTGCGCCTTTGGGTCGTCGGGCCAGACCACGTTATTCTCTTTATCGAAGGGCAGCGTGCCGGAGACATACACCACGCCATCGGCGAGCGTACCGGGCACAAAGGGGGCAATCGGCGTGCTGGTGCCCGCAGGAATGATCACGGATTTCGGCATAGTGTGGCTCCTCAGGCGATACGGGCTAATGACGGCGGGGAGACGGCATCGCAAAACTCGGCGACGGTGCTGACCCAGCCAAAAAAGGTTTCGATATTGAACAGAGCGGCTTTCTGCGCAAACTCCGGCCCGGCCTGATGCGTGGCGTCTGCCAGCACCACGCCGAAGTATTCGAGGAAAAAGCCGTCGCGCAGGGTCGATTCCACGCAGACGTTGGTCGCAATGCCGGTAAAGATCAGGTGGCGAATCCCGCGGCTGCGCAGCAGGCTGTCGAGCGGGGTGTTGAAAAAGCCGCTGTAGCGCGGTTTCGGCAGCACGATATCGCCGGGCTGGGGCGCCAGTTCATCGACCAGCTGGTAATCCCAGCCGCCTTTTGCCAGCAGTTTTCCCTGTAGCTCCGGCTGTTTGCGCATGGTTTTCAGGGCGTTGGATTTATGGAAGTTAGGCGAGCCGGGGCCACCCGCTTCGACGTACTCATCGTCCCAGCCGTTCTGGAACCAGATGATGAGCATCCCCGCGGCGCGCGCGGCGGCAACGGCGGTGTTGATATTGTCGATCACCGGACGGGTGGCGGAGACGTCAAACCCGGCCAGATCCAGATAGCCGCCAGGGCTTGCGTAGGCATTTTGCATATCCACCACAATCAGCGCGCTCTGCTCTGGCGTGAAGGTAATGGCTTCCGGGCGTGCATCTAATGAAATCATTACGCCACCTCCTGAGTCAGCGCGGGGATGTGTGCGCGGCACTGCATCAGCGGCTGGATGCGCTCGCCAAAGGTCTCAACGCCCATCAGGAAATCATCAAAGGTCAGCAACACGCCTTCAGCCCCCGGCACGCTGGCGACTTCGTCGAGCATCCGCGCCACATTTGCGTAAGAGCCCACCAGGGTGCCCATGTTGATATTGACCGCCGAGGTCGGGTCCGCCATCTGGCGCACGTTGGTATCTGACCCGGAGCGGGTATCTTTCTGGCTCTGCTCGGTGAGCCAGCTCAGGGCCTCCTCGTCGGCTCCCGCCTTGTAGTGTTCCCATTTGGCGCGGGCGGCCTCGTCGGTTTCATCGGCGATCACCATAAACAGCACGTAGGAGCCGACATCGCGCCCGGTCACTTCCGCCGCCTCTTTCATGCGTGCGGCGGTGGGGGCGAAGGCCGCGGGCGTGTTAACGCCTTTCCCGAAGCAGAAGTTAAAATCTGCGTGCTGCGCCGAAAACGCCATGCCCGCATCGCTCTGTCCGGCGCAGATCACTTTCATCGGCGTGGAGGGCTGCGGGCTGACGCGGCAGTCGTTCATGGTGAAGTAGTCGCCTTTGAAATCGCTCTTGCCGGTGCCCCACAGATCGCGCAGGACCTGCACGTATTCGGTCAGATAGTCATACCGACGCGAGAAATACTCATCGCCCGGCCACAGGCCCATCTGCTCGTACTCTGGTTTTTGCCAGCCGGTCACCAGATTCACGCCGAAGCGCCCGCCGGAGATGGAGTCAATGGTCGATGCCATGCGCGCGACAATTGCCGGAGGCAGGGTGAGGGTGGCGGCGGTGGCGTAGATCTGGATACGCGACGTCACCGCCGCCAGACCCGCCATCAGAGTGAAGGACTCCAGATTGTGATCCCAGAATTCGGTTTTGCCGCCGAAGCCGCGCAGTTTGATCATCGAGAGCGCAAAGTCGAAATGGTAATGCTCTGCCTTTTGCACAATGGCTTTGTTCAGCTCGAAGGTCGGCATGTACTGCGGCGCGTGGGAGGAGATTAACCAGCCGTTGTTGCCGATAGGGACGAATACGCCAATTTTCATCACGAACCTCTCTTCATCTCAGTGTGGGGTGAAAGTCAGACGTGGCGCTGCATCCTGCATTTCCTGTTCAGCCTCGTGATTAAGGTTTTGCAAAGGGGATGCCAGTTTTGAAAAGTGTTGTGTTATTAATGTGTTAACTGATGGTTGTTAAAAAGATACCGAGTAAAGTGGACTAACTGGTCAAAAGCAGTGCACACAAAACAGGCACTTATGCGCGATCGAGGTGCAGAATGTCGTGAGACGCGAGGGGTTTTGCTATGCTAAACGCACATTTTCAAGGAGAGCAGGCATGACACAAGGCGCAGTGCAGACACCAGGTAAACGTTCGCGGGCGGTAAGCGCCAAGAAGCAGGCGATTCTGAAAGCCGCGCTGGAGACCTTTTCGCAGTTCGGCATTCACGGCACGCGCCTTGAGCAGGTCGCGGAGTTGTCCGGGGTGTCGAAAACCAATCTGCTCTACTACTACCCGTCGAAAGAGGCGCTTTACGTCGCCGTGCTGCAACAAATTCTCGATATCTGGCTGGCGCCGCTGAAGGCGTTTCGTGAAGAGCTCGCGCCGCTGGTGGCGATCAAAGAGTACATTCGCCTCAAGCTGGAGGTCTCCCGCGACTATCCTCAGGCGTCGAAACTGTTCTGCATGGAGATGCTACAGGGCGCGCCGCTGTTGCAGGCGGAGCTGACGGGGGATTTGAAGCAGTTAATCGATGATAAGTCAGCGATTATTGCGGGCTGGGTGGCGAGCGGAAAACTGGCGCCGATCGATCCGCAGCACCTGATCTTTATGATTTGGGCCTCGACCCAACACTATGCGGACTTTGCGAGTCAGGTCGAAGCCGTGACCGGAAAAACGCTCCAGGACGAGGCGTTTTTCCAGAGTGCGGTCGATAACGTGCAGCGCCTGATTATTGAAGGGATCCGCCTGCGTTAATTGCCAGGCGGCAGCGGGCAGCTTAAATCACCTTCCTCGCACTGCATCAGGGAGGCCAGAAACGCTTCGCGCTCGGCGGTTTTCTCGGTCATACACTGGTTGATAATCATCGGCTGTACGCTTCCGCCTTCGCTGCCGGACGCGGCAAAGGCGCAGTCGGCGTCACGCAGCCCAATCCACGCCTGCTGGGCTTTTTTCAGCAGTTCGCGCTGGGGCGCGGCGGCGCGTTTCATCGCGGCCTGGTAAGTCTGATTCAGTTTTTTATCTGCCGCCTGATACTGCTGCGCGGTGCAGGTATTCAGATCGGTCTGGGTTGTGGCACTGGCACATTCGTCGGCCAGCGCGCTGGCGCTGAGCAGCAACGCGGCTCCGGCAATCAATACTCGTTTCATTTTACCCTCCGTATAAAAAAGCCGGATGTGCTGCGCTTATCCGGCCTACGGTTTTCATTCTAGCTTACCCGTCATACTTCGAGCTGCATGTGCGTTGGCTGCGCCAGCTCACCCCAGTCACTTACTTAAGTAAGCTCCTGGGGATTCACAGGCTTGCCGCCTTCCTGCAACTCGAATTATTTAGGGTATTGCACAATTAGCCGATTGTCATCAGGCTGGCGTTACCGCCTGCGGCAGCGGTGTTGACGCTGAGCGAGTGCTCCACGTACAGACGCTCCAGCAGCAGGTTGGTTTCGCCGCGGGCAAAGCCCTGCACCGAGACAATTGCGCCGTCGCGCGCCGCGACCTGCTCGCACAGTTCGCGCAGCTGATCGGAATCCCCGTGGTAGATCACCGCATCGAAAGCCTGGGTGGTGATCACGTCAGGTTTCGCGAAGGTGATCCGCGCGGAGACCTCTTCGGGCAGCTGTTTAGCGAGATCGCGATGCAGACCATCTTCCGGCCACAGCACTTCGCAGCCTGTTGCCATGGCGGCGGCAAGCTGAACCAGCACATCCTGTTCGTTATCGGCGATGCACAGCACGCGCTCGCGCGGCATCAGCGTCCAGGTGTTGCGCTCTCCGGTCGGGCCTGGCAGCAGACGCTGAGTCCCGGCCTGCGCCTGTTCGCCATACTGCTGACAAATGGCGCGCAGTTCCGGGCGTTTCTCCGCCCATTTCACGAGGGCGTCCAGCGGTTGGGTGAGCAGCGTTTTCAGCTGGGCATCCACCGGGCGTTCCGCGTCCTGACGCGCCAGGGTCACACCGAGCGCATTATCAGGGCGGTTCGCCAGCAGACGGTACAGATAGAGCGGACCACCGGCTTTTGGACCGGTGCCGGACAGACCTTCGCCGCCGAACGGCTGCACGCCGACCACCGCGCCGACCATATTGCGGTTGACGTACAGGTTGCCGACTTTCGCGCTGCCCGTTACCTGGGCGATGGTTTCGTCGATACGGGTATGCACGCCCAACGTCAGGCCGTAGCCGGAGGCGTTAATCTGATCGACCAGCGCCTCCAGGTTGTTACGGCTGTAGCGCACCACGTGCAGCACCGGGCCGAAGACCTCTTTTTTCAGCTCGTCGAAGCTGGAGAGCTCAATCAGCGTTGGCGCAATAAAGGTGCCGGTGTTCCATTCGCGGGCGTCTTCGCTGTTCTCGCGAACCGCCTGGAAGACCGGGCGACCTTTGGCGCGCATCGCCTGAATGTGTTGTTCGATGTTGGCTTTGGCTTCGGCGTCAATCACCGGGCCGATATCCGTGGTCAGGCGGCCTGGGTTGCCCATCCGGCATTCTGCCATCGCACCGCGCAGCATTTTCAGCGTGTGGTCGGCGATATCATCCTGCAGACACAGCACGCGCAGGGCGGAGCAGCGCTGTCCGGCGCTGTCGAAGGCCGAGGCCAGCACATCCACTACCACCTGTTCGGTCAGCGCGGACGAGTCGACGATCATCGCGTTCATCCCGCCGGTTTCGGCGATCAGCGGCGTCGGACGACCCTGCGGATCGAGACGCGTCGCAATGTTGCGTTGCAGCAGCGTCGCCACTTCGGTAGAGCCGGTAAACATCACGCCGCGCACGCGGGTGTCGGAGGTCAGCTGAGCGCCGACGGTTTCCCCACGTCCTGGCAGAAGCTGCACCACGCCTGCCGGGACGCCGGCTTCGAGCAGAATGTTAATACCCTGGGCGGCAATCAGCGGCGTCTGTTCAGCCGGTTTCGCCAGCACGCTGTTACCTGCGGCAAGCGCCGCCGCGATTTGGCCGGTGAAGATCGCCAGCGGGAAGTTCCACGGGCTGATGCACACCACCGGGCCGAGCGGGCGGTGGGTTTCGTTATCAAAATCGTTACGCACCTGACCGGCGTAGTAATGCAGGAAGTCGACCGCCTCGCGCACTTCGGCGATGGCGTTGCTGAAGGTTTTCCCGGCTTCGCGTACCAGAATGCCAATCAGCTGCTGCATCTGGCCTTCCATCAGGATGGCGGCGCGCTCAAGGATTGCGGCACGTTCCTGCGGCGGCGTCGCGAACCAGATCGGCGCGTTGTTCACCGCATTTTCCAGCGCCAGTTCAACTTCTTTAGCGGTGGCTTCGCGGGCAAAGCCGACGATATCTTTTGGCTCCGCCGGGTTGATCACCGGCTGCGTATCCCCTGCGTCAACGGGCTGCTCAAGGATCGGTTTCGCCTGCCATTTTTGCAGCGCGCTGTTCAGCAGGGCAGAGGAGAGGGACGCCAGACGGTGTTCGTTCGCCAGATCCAGACCCGCGGAGTTGGTGCGATCGCTGCCGTACAGCTCGCGCGGCAGGGCGATTTTCGGATGCGGCAGACCGAGCTGGCCTTCCTGTGCCGCCATTTTTTCCACGGCCTGCACCGGATCGGCTACCAGCTCGTCGAGCGGCAGGGTGGTGTCAGCAATACGGTTGACGAAGGAGGTGTTGGCGCCGTTTTCCAGCAGACGACGCACCAGATAGGCGAGCAGCGTTTCGTGGGTGCCGACCGGGGCATAAATACGGCACGGTCGGTTCAGTTTGCCATCGGCCACTTTCCCGGTGACCTGCTCGTACAGCGGTTCACCCATGCCGTGCAGACACTGGAATTCGTACTGGCCCGGATAGTAGTTCTGCCCGGCCAGGCTGTAGATCGCCGCCAGGGTGTGGGCGTTGTGGGTGGCGAACTGCGGGTAGATCAGGTTCGGCACGCCGAGCAGTTTTTTCGCGCAGGCGAGGTAAGAGACGTCGGTGTAGACCTTGCGGGTGTAGACCGGATAGCCTTCCAGGCCGTCCATCTGCGCGCGTTTGATTTCGCTGTCCCAGTACGCGCCCTTCACCAGACGGATCATCAGGCGGCGACGGCTGCGCGAGGCGAGGTCGATCAGGTAATCAATCACGAACGGGCAGCGCTTCTGGTAGGCCTGAATGACGAAGCCGATGCCGTTCCAGCCCGCCAGCTCCGGTTCGAAGCACAGTTTTTCCAGCAGATCGAGGGAGATCTCCAGGCGGTCGGCCTCTTCGGCGTCGATGTTAATCCCGATATCGTACTGGCGCGCCAGCAGGGTGAGGGATTTCAGGCGCGGGTAGAGTTCGTCCATCACGCGGTCGTACTGGGCGCGGCTGTAGCGCGGGTGCAGGGCGGAAAGCTTGATGGAAATCCCCGGTCCTTCATAAATGCCGCGACCGTTCGAGGCTTTACCAATCGCGTGGATCGCCTGCTGGTAAGAGACCATGTACGCCTGCGCGTCGGTGGCGGTCAGGGCCGCTTCGCCGAGCATGTCGTAGGAGTAGCGGAAACCTTTGTCTTCGAGCTTACGGGCGTTGGCCAGCGCTTCGGAGATGGTTTCCCCGGTGACGAACTGTTCGCCCATCAGGCGCATCGCCATGTCCACGCCTTTGCGGATCAGCGGTTCGCCGCTCTTACCGATAATACGGTTCAGGGAGCGGGAGAGGTTGGCTTCGTTATGGGTGGAGACCAGTTTGCCCGTAAACAGCAGGCCCCAGGTGGCGGCGTTGACGAACAGCGACGGGCTGCGGCCAATGTGCGAGTGCCAGTTGCCGTTGCTGATTTTGTCGCGTATTAACGCATCGCGCGTGGCTTTGTCCGGAATACGCAGCAGCGCTTCCGCGAGGCACATCAGGGCCACACCTTCCAGCGAAGAGAGGGAGAACTCCTGCAACAGGCCCTGCACCATTCCGGCGCGGCCGCTGGCGGATTTCTGATTACGCAGTTTGTCGGCGAGCTGATACGCCAGGCTGTGCGCCTGAGACGCAATCGGCTCCGGCAGACGGGCCTGCTCCAGTAACATCGGCACGGCGTCGGTTTCGGCACGACGGTACGCAGCGGTGATCGCCGCGCGGCTGACGGATTGCGGCAGGATCTGCTCGGCAAAATCGAGGAACGGCTGGTGATTCTCTTCGGCGGCGGCTGCGGCTTCATCGCTTTCATTGGCGGCACCGGCCAGCAGGGCAGGCAGCTCCGGTAAATCGTCTTCGTTTTCCAGACGTTCCAGATAATTAAAAATAGCCTGCTTAATTAACCAGTGCGGCGTGCGGTCAATGCGGGTTGCAGCGCTCTTAATCCGTTCGCGGGTCGCGTCATCCAGCTTAACCCCCATGGTGGTCATGCCCATGCCAAAACTCCTGTTGATCTGTAGTGATGTTCGGTCGTTAGCGTGAAATATCCACCATGTTGCAACTTTGTGCAACCGTGTTAAATGTGACCTGGTCTGCAAGCTGAAAAATGAATGGATTGTTAAGCATAAGTTAGCTGGAAAATAAGGCGGAATTCTGCGTGTGAGGCCAGTTTTTATGCGGCAGTTAACACTTTTAAAAGGTGCAACCCGTGAAAGCGTGAGCGAGTGCAACCTATATAAAAGACGTATGAAACCAGGGATGAATTTGATGTAAATGCAGTGTTAAATCATTTGTGCATGAGGAGCGCTTACGGCAGGATACGCGCGCCCAACCGAAATACACTCATCATCACCCCGTTCCGGTGATGGAATAATTAAGGCAACCGGGAAGGTTGTCGCTCGACATTTTTGGAGATTTTAAATGGCAATTAGCACACCGATGCTGGTGACATTTCTCGTTTATATTTTTGGCATGATCCTGATAGGGTTTTTGGCATGGCGATCAACCAACAGTTTTGACGACTATATTCTGGGCGGGCGCAGTTTAGGGCCGATGGTCACCGCGCTCTCTGCGGGGGCTTCCGACATGAGCGGCTGGCTGCTGATGGGCCTGCCGGGCGCGATTTTCATCTCCGGTATTTCAGAAAGCTGGATCGCGATAGGCCTGACGGTCGGCGCGTGGGTGAACTGGAAGCTGGTGGCGGGGCGTTTGCGCGTTCACACCGAAGTGAACAACAACGCCCTGACGCTGCCGGACTACTTCACCGGTCGCTTTGAGGATAAGAGCCGCGTGCTGCGCATCATCTCCGCGCTGGTGATCCTGGTGTTCTTCACCATCTACTGCGCCTCGGGCATCGTGGCCGGTGCGCGTCTGTTCGAAAGCACCTTCGGCATGAGCTACGAAACGGCGCTGTGGGCCGGTGCGGCCGCGACCATCATCTACACCTTCGTCGGCGGTTTCCTGGCAGTTAGCTGGACCGATACCGTGCAGGCGAGCCTGATGATCTTCGCCCTGATCCTGACGCCGGTGATTGTGATTTTCACCGTTGGCGGCTTTGGCGATTCGCTGGAAGTGATCAAGCAAAAGAGTATCGAAAACGTCGATATGCTGAAAGGCCTGAACTTCGTGGCGATTGTCTCGCTGATGGGCTGGGGTCTGGGCTACTTCGGTCAGCCGCACATTCTGGCGCGCTTCATGGCGGCGGATTCCCACCACACAATCGTTCACGCGCGTCGTATCAGCATGACGTGGATGATCCTCTGTCTGGCGGGCGCAGTGGCCGTTGGCTTCTTCGGGATTGCGTACTTCAACAACAACCCGGCGCAGGCGGGGGCGGTGAACCAGAACGCTGAGCGTGTGTTCATCGAGCTGGCGCAAATTCTGTTCAACCCGTGGATTGCCGGGATTTTACTGTCGGCGATTCTGGCAGCGGTGATGTCGACCCTGAGCTGTCAGCTGCTGGTCTGCTCCAGTGCGATTACCGAAGACCTGTACAAGGCCTTCCTGCGTAAAGGCGCGAGCCAGAAGGAGCTGGTGTGGGTCGGGCGCTTTATGGTGCTGGTGGTGGCGCTGGTCTCCATCGCCCTGGCAGCCAACCCGGAAAACCGCGTGCTGGGCCTGGTGAGCTACGCGTGGGCGGGCTTCGGTGCGGCCTTTGGTCCGGTCGTGCTGTTCTCCGTACTCTGGTCACGCATGACCCGTAACGGCGCGCTGGCGGGGATGATTATCGGGGCGGTGACGGTGATCGTCTGGAAACAGTTCGCATGGCTGGGTCTGTACGAAATCATCCCAGGCTTTATCTTCGGCAGCATCGGGATTGTGGTGTTCAGCCTGCTGGGCAAAGCACCGTCGGCGTCGATGCAGGAACGTTTTGCTGAAGCGGATGCGCATTACCACACGGCACCTCCGTCGAAATTGCAGCCGGAATAAGTTGTGCGGTCTAAAGCCCGGTGGCGCTAGCGCTTACCGGGCCTACAAAACCCGCAAATCTGTAAAATATGTAGGCCGGGTAAGCGTTAGCGCCACCCGGCTTTTTTTGTATCAGAACTGCACGCACACCGGCTGATCAACCCGCATCACCGACTCCTGCGCAAAGCGGGATTTGTAGATCCCGCGCAACGCTTCGATATTGCTCTCGCTCTGGGCGTCCTTCCCGTGGATCAGCATCAGCGCTTTGCTCGGCTCACGCGCTACTTTCCCGTCGTTACCCAGCCACTGCCCGCGCGCATCAAACACCGTTAAGCCATCGCGAAAACGCGGCGTCACGTCCTGATCGACAAACTGCTGCCACTCCTGGCCGGTGATCGCCGCACCCGCCGGACGATTCAGGCCGAAATAGAGGGTAGTTTGCTGCATCTGGTTATCCGCTTTGCAGGTGGCGTCAGCGGCGGTGTGAGAGGGGGCGTTGCAGCCTGCCAGCAGGAAAAGCGCGGCAACCATAAGCCCGGTTTTGATGGTCATAGTTTGGTATCCTCGTTGTTGTTGCGAAAAAAAAGCCGGGTGGCGGCTGCGCCTTACCCGGCCTACAAATCATCATCACGAAATCAGAGCACCAGCCCCGCGAAGCTCGCCGACAGCAGGCTCACCAGCGTTGCGCCGTACACCAGGCGCAGGCCAAAGCGTGACACCACGTTGCCTTGCTTCTCATTCAGCCCTTTGATCGCTCCGGCCACAATGCCGATAGAGGCAAAGTTAGCGAACGACACCAGGAAGATGGAGAGAATGCCCAGCCCGCGCGGCGTCATCTGACCGGCAATTTTTTGCAGCTCAATCATCGCCACAAATTCATTCGCCACCAGTTTGGTTGCCATAATACTGCCCGCGTTCAGGGCATCGCTGAGGGGAATGCCGACCAGCCACGCCAGCGGATAAAACACATAGCCCAGGATCTGCTGGAAGCTCATGCCAAATACGCTGGAGAACAGGGCGTTGACCGCGCTAATAAGCGCAATAAAGCCAATCAGCATCGCCAGAATAATCATCGCCACTTTAAAACCGGCCAGAATATACTCGCCCAGCATCTCAAAGAAGCTCTGGGATTCGTGCAGTTTTTCCAGTTTGATTTCCGGCTCAGATTCCGGGCGCGCCGGGTTGATGACCGACAGAATAATAAAGGTGCTGAACATATTCAGGATCAGCGCCGCGACCACAAATTTCGCATCCAGCATGGTCATATAGGCGCCGACAATCGACAGGGAGACGGTGGACATCGCCGTCGCCGCCATGGTGAACAAGCGACGAGAAGAGAGATCGCCGAGCACCCCTTTGTAAGCAATGAAGTTTTCCGACTGTCCGAGGATCAGCGAGCTGACGGCGTTAAAGGATTCCAGCTTGCCCATCCCGTTCAGTTTTGACAGCAGCGTGCCGATGACGCGAATAAAAATCGGCAGAATTCGCCAGTGCTGGAGAATACCGATCAGGGCAGAAATAAAGATAATCGGACAGAGTACGCCGAGGAAAATGAACGCCAGCCCTTTTTCACCCATCCCGCTAAAGACAAAATTGGTGCCTTCTGCGGCAAATTTCAGCAGGGATTCAAAGAAACCGGAGACATATTTAATCACGAATAAACCGCTTTCGGCGTGCAGGAAAAAGAACGCCAGCGCAATTTCAATCACAATAAGCTGTAAAACATAACGAATACGAATTTTTCGGCGGTCGAAACTCACCAGCCAGGCGAGCGCAAGAATAATCACCAGCGCCAGCAGGAAATGAACAAAGTTATACATTTTAGATTTTCAGCAGGTAAACGAAGCGCTTATTTAGCCATAGGGAGGGGGAAGCGTAAATGGGCATTTACGTTATAACTTATATACATAACGGTAACGATCGTAACTATTAACCGGCGATGGATTTACAACTCGTCATCAAAACCCAACACATTTCGCTTGTTTTTCTCTCTGCCGTAATGATAATCACTATCACAGTTATTTACCTTTCTTTGCATCAGTTGACCGCGATAAACATTTAAGGTGTCGGCATGTTTGTTCCATTTCTCATTATGTTACGTGAAGGTCTTGAAGCGGCCTTAATTGTCAGCTTGATCGCCAGCTATCTGAAGCGCACCCAGCGGGGCCGCTGGATTGGGATGATGTGGGTGGGCGTTTTCCTCGCCGCCGCACTCTGCCTGGGGCTCGGTATTTTAATCAACGAAACCACCGGTGAGTTCCCGCAAAAAGAGCAGGAGCTGTTTGAAGGGATCGTCGCGGTCATCGCGGTGGTGATCCTCACCTGGATGGTGTTCTGGATGCGTAAAGTGTCGCGCAACGTCAAAGTTCAGCTGGAGCAGGCGGTGGATAACGCGCTGCAAAAGGGTAATCACCACGGTTGGGCGCTGATTGGGATGGTCTTTTTCGCCGTCGCGCGTGAAGGGCTGGAGTCGGTCTTCTTCCTGCTGGCGGCATTCCAGCAGGACGTGGGGATCTGGCCGCCGCTCGGCGCGATGCTCGGCCTGGCGACCGCAGTGGTGCTGGGCTTTATGATCTACTGGGGCGGCATTCGCCTCAACCTCGGCGCGTTCTTCAAATGGACCAGCCTGTTTATTCTGCTGGTGGCCGCCGGGCTGGCCGCGGGGGCCATTCGCGCCTTCCACGAGGCGGGCCTGTGGAACCACTTCCAGGACGTGGCTTTCGATTTCAGTAACACGCTCTCCACCCATTCTCTGACCGGCACCCTGCTCGAAGGTATCTTCGGCTATCAGGAAACGCCGAGCGTCAGCGAAGTGGCGATGTATTTCATCTATCTCATTCCGGCGCTGGTGCTGTTCTTTATGCCATCACGCCCCAGTACTCAGCCGTCGCGTACTGCGCCCTGAAGTGCTTCGTGTTGTTTATACATACTTTTAGAAAGGGAAGGGTCATGGCAATTCAATTTCGACGTACTGCGTTACAGGCCGGTGTGGCAGCGCTGTTTGCTTATGCATTTTCTGCGGGCGCGGCGGATGTTCCTCAGGTAAAAGTCACCGTGAACGACAAACAGTGTGAGCCGATGACCATCACGGTCAACAGCGGTAAAACCCAGTTTATCATTCAGAACCATAGCCAGAAGGCGCTGGAGTGGGAGATCCTCAAAGGCGTGATGGTGGTGGAAGAGCGTGAAAACATCGCCCCTGGGTTTAGCCAGAAGATGACTGCCAACCTGCAGCCGGGCGAGTACGACATGACCTGTGGCCTGCTGACCAATCCGAAAGGCAAGCTGATCGTCAAAGGCGAAGCCACGGCGGATGCGGCAAAAGGCGAAGCGCTGCTGAGCCTGGGCGAGGCGATCACCGCCTATAAAGCTTACGTCACCAAAGAAACCGCCGATCTCGTGACCGGTACCAAAGCCTTCACCGACGCGGTGAAAGCGGGCGATATCGAGAAAGCGAAATCCCTCTACGCGCCGACGCGCCAGCACTACGAGCGTATCGAACCAATCGCCGAGCTGTTCTCTGACCTCGACGGCAGCATCGACGCCCGTGAAGACGACTACGAGCAGAAAGCCGCCGATCCGAAATTCACCGGCTTCCACCGTCTGGAAAAAGCGCTGTTTGGCGACAACTCCACCAAAGGGATGGAGAAATACGCGGAACAGCTGAACACCGACGTGCTGGAGCTGCAAAAACGCATCAGCGAGCTGGCCTTCCCGCCGTCAAAAGTGGTGGGTGGCGCGGCGGGCCTGATTGAAGAAGTGGCCGCGAGCAAAATCAGTGGGGAAGAAGATCGCTACAGCCACACCGACCTGTGGGACTTCCAGGCCAACGTTGAAGGCGCGCAGAAGATCGTAGACCTGCTGCGTCCGCAGCTGCAGAAAGACAACAGCGAACTGCTGGCGAAAGTGGATGCCAACTTCAAGAAAGTGAACACTATTCTGGCGAAGTACCGTACCAAAGACGGGTACGAGACGTATGACAAGCTGACCGACGCCGACCGTAATGCGCTGAAAGGCCCTATCACTACCCTGGCGGAAGATCTGGCTCAGCTGCGCGGCGTACTGGGTCTGGACTAAGCATTATGAGTAAATATCAGGAAGCCGACGTGGCGGAACCTTCCCGCCGTCGACTGTTAAAAGGGGTGGGGGCGCTGGGCGGCGCGCTCGCTCTGGCGGGCGGTTGCCCGGTGGCGCATGCGGCCAAACCGCAAAGCGCGCCGGGGACGCTCTCCCCGAATGCCCGCATGGAGACGCAGCCGTTCTACGGCGAGCATCAGGCCGGGATTCTGACGCCGCAGCAGGCGGCGATGATGGTGGTGGCGTTTGATTCTCTGGCCAGCGATAAAGCGGATCTGGAACGTCTGTTCCGCTTGCTGACGAAGCGCATTGCGTTTCTGACGGCCGGCGGCCCGGCACCGGAAACGCCAAACCCGCGGATGCCACCGATGGATTCGGGCATTCTGGGGCCGTTTATCGCCCCGGATAACCTGACCGTGACGGTCTCCGTCGGCGAGTCGCTGTTTGACGCGCGCTACAATCTTGCGAAACACAAACCGAAAACGCTGCAAAAGATGACGCGTTTTCCGAATGATTCCCTCGACGCGGCGCTGTGTCATGGCGATCTGCTGATCCAGATCTGCGCGAATACCCAGGACACGGTGATCCACGCTCTGCGCGATATCATCAAGCACACGCCGGATCTGCTGAGCGTGCGCTGGAAGCGGGAAGGGTTTATCTCCGACCACGCGGCGCGCAGCCAGGGGAAAGAGACGCCGGTTAACCTGCTCGGTTTC
The DNA here is from genome assembly GCF_035593345.1 of Lelliottia sp. JS-SCA-14. Classification (NCBI taxonomy): domain Bacteria; kingdom Pseudomonadati; phylum Pseudomonadota; class Gammaproteobacteria; order Enterobacterales; family Enterobacteriaceae; genus Lelliottia; species Lelliottia sp. JS-SCA-14. The sequence goes on from NZ_CP141606.1 coordinate 1,819,413, forward strand.
AAAGACGGGACGGCGAACCCGGACAGTCGCGATACAGCGCTGATGAAAAACGTGGTCTGGACCACGGCGGATCAGGGCGAACCGGCGTGGACGGTGGGCGGGACTTATCAGGCGGTACGCATCATCCAGTTCCACGTGGAATTCTGGGATCGCACGCCGCTGAAGGAGCAGCAAACCATCTTCGGGCGTGACAAGCAGAGCGGCGCGCCGCTGGGCATGAAAAACGAACACGATGTGCCGGATTACGCGCGTGATCCTGATGGCGACACCATCGCCCTCGACAGCCACATTCGTCTGGCGAACCCGCGTACGCCGGAGACCGAGTCCAGCCTGATGATGCGCCGCGGATACAGTTATTCGCTGGGCGTGACCAACTCCGGGCAGCTCGATATGGGTCTGCTGTTCGTTTGCTATCAGCACGATCTGGAGAAGGGCTTTTTAACCGTGCAGAAACGGTTGAACGGCGAAGCGCTCGAAGAGTATATAAAACCTATCGGCGGCGGCTATTTCTTTGCCCTGCCGGGCGTGCGCGACAGCAACGCGTATCTCGCACAAGGGCTGATCGAAGCCTGATAATCCTCCCCGCCAGCCGCGCGGGGAGATTATTTTTTCCTATGACCGCCACTGTTATATTTCTGTCATATTTCTGTATGAGACTGAACTCAGCTGCAGGGCGAGTCTGAAAAAGTTGCGTTCAGGTAAAAAAGTTGTTGCAATTGTGATAAATCCTGATGTACTTAATATAAGACAGCGGTAGTTCCCGGCAGTGATAACGATTCACTATGGAGATCGCGAATGGTTGGGTCCTGTTCTGGACAAGGTAAACACAACAACCGCAGCACCCGGCGCGGAGGCTCTGACTCCGGCAGCGATTTCTTCACCACAAAATTCTCCTCCCCAAACACCCAACAAAACTCACCCGACGTGCAGAGCGGTGCGCATAGCCGTTCGGCATCGTCATTCCAAAAGGCAAGCAATGGCTTACAAGGAAGCCAAACTTCAGATGTTAGTTCAGATAATCGCGCTGACAACAGCGCGTGTGATGAATACCAACAACTCAAGGTGCTATCCATGGGAAGACAAAAAGCAGTGATCAAAGCTCGTCGCGAAGCAAAACGTGTGCTGAGACGGGATTCACGTAGCCATAAACAGCGTGAAGAAGAATCGGTCACCTCGCTTGTGCAGATGAGTGGCGGCGTAGAAGCAATTGGCATGGCGCGAGACAGCCGTGATAACTCCCCAATTGCCGCCCGCAATGAGGCTCAGGCGCACTACCTGAATGCTATCGAGAGTAAACAGCTGATCTTCGCAACCGGTGAAGCCGGATGCGGGAAGACGTGGATAAGTACTGCCAAGGCGGCGGAGGCTCTGATCCATAAGGATGTGGACAGAATTATCGTCACCCGTCCGGTACTGCAGGCCGATGAAGATCTCGGCTTCTTGCCCGGCGATATGTCAGAGAAGTTTGCCCCGTATTTCCGGCCTGTCTATGACGTGCTGGTTAAACGTCTCGGCGCTTCCTTTATGCAGTACTGCCTGCGACCAGAGATTGGTAAGGTGGAAATCGCGCCGTTCGCCTATATGCGCGGACGTACATTTGAAAATGCGGTCGTCATTCTCGACGAGGCTCAGAACGTGACCGCTGCGCAAATGAAGATGTTTTTAACGCGCCTCGGGGAAAACGTGACGGTAATCGTCAACGGCGATATCACCCAGTGCGACCTGCCGTCGGGTGTCAAATCCGGTCTGAGCGATGCGCTGGCACGTTTTGTGGAAGATGACATGGTTGGGGTGGTGCGTTTCAACAAAGATGACTGCGTGCGTTCGGTCCTGTGCCAGCGCGCACTTCTTGCCTACGACTGAATTGATTTTTGATGACAAAGCCCGGGAATGGACTGCACCCCAAAAGTTGGACACCCAACTGAGTAAGGTGCAGTTTTTTATGGCAAAGCCAAAATATTCCCTCGAAACCAGATTAGCTGTAGTCAATCACTACCTTGCCGGAAAAGATGGAACACATCGTACCGCTGAACGTTTTGGTGTTGAAAGAACATCAGTGCGACGCTGGGTAAGAGCATGGCAACTCCACGGTATTGATGGCATTACCTGGAAAAATGACCGCCATTCTCCGGCGTTCCGGATTGCTGTCGTACGCACTGTTCTCGCTGAAGAACTTTCGATGCGCGAAGCTGCCGCACGGTTTAATATCTCCACTGAAACCGTTGTCCGGCACTGGGTGAATGTCTACAAAGACGCAGGTGAAAAAGGACTTCTGAGCATAAAACCTGGCCGGAGCAAGGACATGACAAAACCCAAAAAAACACCTCCACTTACCGATGCTGCGCTGGAAAAGTTATCTCCCGAAGAGTTGCGGGCTGAACTTCGTTACCTGCGCGCAGAGAATGCCTACCTAAAAAAGCTGAAGGCCTTAGTTCAAAGCGAGAAAAACGGCAGAAAGCCGCAATAATCAGTGAGCTAAGGCTGGAGTATGCGCTCAGTGATCTTCTGCGTGCGGCGGGCATGTCCCGCAGTACGTGGTATCACAATATAAATGCGCTGAAGCGAGTGGACAGGCATGCCGGGCTGAAAGACAAAATCAGAGAGATTTACCACTATCACAAAGGGCGTTATGGCTACCGCAGAATCACTCTCTCACTGAGAAAACTGGGGTTGTTGGTAAACCATAAAACAGTGCAGCGGCTGATGGCAGAGCTGTCGCTCCGCTCTCTGATAAGGGTGAAGAAATATCGTGCCTGGAAAGGTGAGGTGGGCAAGGCTGCACCCAATATCCTGGGCCGGAACTTCGGTGCATCGAAAGCCAATGAAAAATGGGTCACGGATGTCACCGAGTTCTCGGTGCAGGGTAAAAAGCTGTACCTGTCGCCGGTGCTGGACCTTTTTAACCGGGAAATCATCTCATACAGCCTGTCGGAAAGGCCGGTGATGGAGATGGTTAATACGATGCTGCATGATGCATTCTCAGTGCTCGAACCGGAGGATGCACCGTTGCTGCACACGGATCAGGGCTGGCAATATCGAATGGCAGGTTATCAGGCAAAGTTAAAGGCGAAGGGTATGACACAAAGCATGTCACGCAAGGGAAACTGCCTGGATAACGCGGTAATGGAGAACTTCTTTGGCACACTGAAATCGGAGTGTTTTTACCTGAACAGGTTCAGCAATCTGAATGAACTGAGGAAGGCGATAGAGGACTATATCCATTACTATAACAACGAGCGGATCAGTCTGAAATTAAAAGGCCTGAGTCCGGTAGAATACCGAACCCAGACCCCGATAGCCGCTTAACATGAACTGTCCAACTTTATGGGGTCAGTCCAGAAACCGGGCTTTGCTTTCTGTAAAACCCAAACGACAGACGAAAAAAAAGCCCGCATTTTCATGCGAGCTCTTCTCTAAATATGGCGGTGAGAGAGGGGTTCGAACCCTCGATACGTTGCCGTATACACACTTTCCAGGCGTGCTCCTTCAGCCACTCGGACACCTCACCGTATTGTTTCGCTGCCTGACCTCTCGGGGGCAACGGGGCGCTACTATAGGGAGTTGCGCTAAAACGGTCAAGCAAATTTTATGCCTGAGTGGCTGTTCGGTTAAGCATTAATCACTGTGGACAATAATTGGCGTTAAGTCGGGGAGTGGGTTTTCTGCAGACGAAAAAAAAGCCCGCATTTTCATGCGAGCTCTTCTTCAAATATGGCGGTGAGAGAGGGGTTCGAACCCTCGATACGTTGCCGTATACACACTTTCCAGGCGTGCTCCTTCAGCCACTCGGACACCTCACCGTATTGTCATCCCGTTGTTGCTGGGACGGGCGCTAATGTAAGTAAAAGGGGCACTGGCGTCAATCAACTTTTTCAGATGTTTGGCGCGTTTAGACAAAGTTTCAGCAATGTGATTCCTGAATGTGCTGAAAGCGCTTTTTTTATCAGCAACACAGCCGGCGGTTTATTTGTTATCCTGATAATCCTCTTGAAAACACCTATAAATCATCGCAATAAAAAGGCAGGAGTCATTATGGATATCATCTTCTATCACCCTACGTTTGATACTTCTTACTGGATCAAGGCGCTGTCGAAAGCCATTCCCGGCGCGCGCGTTCGCGAGTGGAAGCGGGGCGATAACGAACACGCGGATTACGCTCTGGTCTGGCATCCACCGGTGGAGATGTTACAGGGGCGCGATTTGAAAGCGGTGTTTGCCCTCGGCGCGGGCGTGGATTCCATCCTGAGCAAGTTAAAAGCCCATCCCGAGATGTTGCCAGAACATATTCCCCTGTTCCGACTCGAAGATACCGGCATGGGTCAGCAAATGCAGGAATATGCCGTCAGCCAGGTGCTGCACTGGTTCCGACGCTTTGATGACTATCAGGCGCTGAAGCAGCAATCACACTGGGAGCCGCTGGCCGATTATCAGCGCGAAGATTTTACCGTCGGGCTGCTGGGCGCGGGCGTGCTGGGCTCAAAAGTGGCAGAAGCGCTGGCCCCGTGGGGATTCCCGCTGCGCTGCTGGAGCCGCACGCGCAAGGAATATCCGGGCGTAGAAAGCTTTGCCGGTGCCGAAGAACTCCCGGCCTTCCTGAAGGGGACGCGCGTATTGATCAACCTGCTGCCGAATACGGCGGAGACGGTCGGGATTATCAATCACGATCTGCTTAATCAACTGGCGGACCAAAGCTACGTGATGAATCTGGCGCGCGGCGTGCATCTGGTGGAAGCCGATCTGCTTAAAGCACTGGATAGCGGCAAGCTGAAAGGCGCGATGCTGGATGTCTACAGCCGTGAGCCACTGCCGGTGGAAAGCCCGCTATGGGCGCATCCGCGCGTCGCCATGACGCCACACATTGCGGCGGTGACGCGTCCGGCGGAAGCGGTTGACTATATTACCCGCACCATCGGCCTCCTCGAGCAGGGGACACCGGCGACGGGGCAGGTCGACAGACAGCGCGGCTACTAACAGCAACCCGGCATTCGCCGGGTTTTTGCTAATAAACGCCGGGCAGACCTGCTATCCTTGGGGTAAAACACCAGAGGAGAGAGAGATGTATCCCGTTGACCTGCATATGCACACCGTCGCCAGCACCCACGCGTACAGCACCCTTCATGACTACATCGCGCAAGCCAAACTGAAAGGGATTAAGCTCTTTGCGATTACCGACCACGGTCCTGATATGGCAGATGCGCCGCACTACTGGCACTTTGTGAATATGCGCATCTGGCCTCGTCTGGTGGAGGGCGTCGGGATCCTGCGCGGCATTGAGGCGAATATCAAAAATACGGACGGCGAGATCGACTGTACAGGCCCAATGCTGACTTCTCTGGATCTGATTATCGCCGGTTTTCATGAGCCGGTGTTTGCGCCACAGGATAAAGAGACGAATACCCAGGCGATGATCGCGACCATTGCCAGCGGCAACGTCCACATTATTAGCCACCCGGGCAACCCGAAATTCCCTATCGATATTCAGGCCGTGGCGCAAGCTGCGGCGAAACATCGCGTGGCGCTGGAAATTAACAACTCCTCCTTTACCCACTCGCGTATCGGCAGTGAAGCCAACTGTCGTGCCGTGGCGGCAGCCGTGCGTGACGCAGGTGGCATGGTTGCGCTGGGGTCTGACTCGCACACCGCCTTTACGCTGGGTGAATTCGGCGAGTGCCGAAAAGTGTTAGATGAAGTGGGCTTCCCGGAAGAGAGAATTCTGAACGTCACGCCGCGTCGGATGCTCGATTTCCTTGAATCACGCGGTATGCCTGCTATCCCTGAATTTGCTGAACTTTAATATAGTCATGGAATAATCAAATGAACGAGTTTTCAATCCTTTGCCGCGTACTGGGCACTTTGTACTATCGCCAGCCGCAAGATCCGCTGCTGGTTCCGCTCTTTACGCTGATTCGCGAAGGTAAGCTCGCGGACAACTGGCCGCTGGAGCAGGACGAGCTGTTGCAGCGCCTGCAAAAGAGCTGCGATATGCAGCAGATTTCGGCGGATTACAACGCCCTGTTTGTGGGCGAAGAGGGCCGCGTTTCGCCGTATCGCTCTTCCTGGGAAGAGGGGGCGACGGAGTCTGAAGTGCGCGCGTTCCTCTCCGAGCGCGGTATGCCCCTGAGCGATGCGCCTGCCGATCATATCGGTACGCTGCTGCTGGCCGCCTCCTGGATTGAAGATCACTCCGGTGAAGACGAAAGTGAAGCCCTGGAAACCCTGTTTGGCGATTACATTCTGCCATGGTGCGGCGCGTTCCTCGGTAAGATCGAAGCCCACGCCACTTCACCTTTCTGGCGCACCATGGCACCGCTGACCCGCGAAGCGATCTCCGCCATGTGGGATGAACTGCAGGAAGAGAATGAAGAGTGATTTGCGTCACATTGTCAATGTAACGGTACATTTTATCTTGCATAAAATGTGCTCGTGATCTCATTTCATTGGCGCGTATCTGATAAGATGCGCGCCATGAATATATTACTTTCTATTGCCATCACAACAGGGATCCTCTCCGGGATATGGGGATGGGTTGCCGTGTCTCTGGGACTGCTCGGTTGGGCCGGTTTCCTGGGCTGTACGGCCTATTTCGCCTGCCCGCAGGGCGGACTCAAAGGGCTGTTTATCTCCGGTTGCACCATGATGAGCGGCGTGGTCTGGGCATTGATTATCATGCACGGCAGCGCGCTGGCTCCGCACCTCGAGATCGTCGGCTATATGATGACGGGCGTGGTGGCTTTTCTGATGTGCATTCAGGCAAAACACCTGCTGCTGTCGTTTGTTCCCGGCACCTTCATCGGCGCGTGTGCGACCTTTGCCGGGCAGGGCGACTGGAAAATGATTGTTCCGTCTCTGCTGCTGGGGCTGGTGTTTGGCTACGCGATGAAGAACAGCGGGCTTTGGCTGGCTGCCCGACGATCGCGGGCGCAAAATCTCCCGGAATTAAGCAAATAAAAAAGCGAGGCCTCAGAGCCTCGCTTTTTTTTGGTGCTGTCAGAATCAGGATTCCGGAGGCACCGACATTTCACGGTATTTCACCAGCACTTCGTTTTTCACGTCGTTTTTATTCTGCAGGTCCCACAGCCCGCGATCGATACCGTCGTTAATCAGGAAAATGACCCCTGTTTCGATGGCTGACATCAGACACATCATCACCGGTTCATTCGAGGTATAGCCGATTTCACCCTCCAGCAGACGCTGGTAGTCGATGAAGCGGAATACACCGGCCTGCACTTCATAAGAGAGAATCGTTTTGCTGGTGGTGACCGATGACAACACTTCACCGGTACTCACGTTAACTACGCGCAGGTTAACGGCAATCTGGTCGAGCTGGTACTGCGTGTCAGCCCCGATCCCGAAATACCGCGCCCCGACGCCGCCCGATTTCACGTTACTTTCGTAGCCGATAATGGACCCTTCCACCATGACGTTCGCGGCAACCAGCGATTGCAGCGGTACGCGGTTATTCACCTCAACCGTACCGTTTTCCTGCGCTGCACGAATGATTTTGCGTTCGTTCAGCAGGTTCTGCAGCCCCTGGCGTTCCAGAGGAATAAACCAGCGTGAATCTTTGAGCGCGGTGACCAGCATGGCGGTGGCACTTTGCGGAACGGCGGTCGAGAAGTTACTTGCCGGATACGGTTTGAACTGGCCAGTTTCATCCTGGATGTTATAAACCGAGACAAATATCTTACCCGTCGGCGCCGGCAGATGCGTCAGGTCGCGATAGCTTTGCGCCCGGGGCATCAGCGTGGGTTTGGCGGCTTCTTTAGGTGGAGCAGTTAAACAACCGCTCAATAAGCACACTGCAACAAGAATCAGAAAGCGCTGCATGATCGTTGTCCTTATTTCGTCGTTGTTTAAAAGTCAGTTGAATTGGTGGCAAGACCTGAAACCTGAATGGTGGACGTTTTGCCCGTTTTCCGGTCGGTCACATTCAACTGCAGCTGCCCGTCTTTATTCGCAATATCGACAATAAAATCGTTGGTCACCATGCGACCGGGTTTGCCGGTATTAATATTGGTTAATAAGCCACCTAATATTTGCGACTGAATAGCCTGAGTAAAGTTATCCAGTGCGGACGGCGTTTCAACCCCAAAATCATCGTTAAAACTGGGGTCTTTATAAGAGTTTTGAGCTTGTGCTGAGTTGAGTAAAAAAGCCCCGTTATTCGGGTTGCCACCAAAGTTTGGGTTACGGAACTGGAAAGTCATATTCCCGGCCCAGCTCAACGGTGCAATCAGCATTAATGAAATCACTGTGTGTGCGAGACGCATTACAGCCTCCGGAGATTATTTGTCGCTAGAATTCATCTTTTGCTAAATCGCCAGTGCTCAACAGAGCCTTGTCGATTTGCAGGCGATTTACCGCTTCTTCAGTTTGTGCCAGTGCAATACTGATGTTCTTGTCAAAATCTCGTTTCGTCGGGAATAAAAAGGTCTGGTACACCACGTCCTGATTAACCGTTATGGTGATCCAGCTTCCCCATCGAGCACTGGGCCGCTCATTGATTGTTAAGTTGCCTGGATAATCACTTTCCCATTTGTCGCTAAACGCCCGATAAAAATCGTGGCCGATAGAAGAGACGGTGTGGTCGGTTAATAATCCAGGAACTTCTACCTCAACAGCGTGAAGATTTCCGGCAGCAAGCAGAAAGCCCGCTGCCACTATCCATCTTGACGTGCGTTTCATGTTGTTAACGCCTGAGGTTATCGTTTGCCCATGAAACTGCCTGAGTTCTGTTTTTAACAGCTATCTTCTTGAAAAGATTGTAGAGATGAGTCTTCACTGTATTTTCGCTGATAAATAACGAACGGGCGATTTCAATATTTGAAGAACCAATACGTAATTTATTCAGAATTTCTTTTTCGCGGTGGGTCAGCAAAGCAGACTCTGAACTGTTATAGCGATAATTTCCGGAGTGAGTGATGAGGTAGCTGGCAAGTTTTTGCGAGAAATAACATTCCCCACGTAAAATACCTTGCAGCCCCTCCACCACACGCGTCTCGTCTTCAGTGACGTAAAAGACGCCGTTGATGTGCGGCCAGCTTTCAATATCGCGGAAAGGATACTCATCAGGCGTATTCAACAATAGCGCGCGGATATTATTGTTTTTCCTGCTTAAGTTATCCTGCCAGTAATGGATAAGCTTTTTATCCGCTTCCATCATATCGAAGAGAATGATGCTGCCAGGAGCAATATCATCATAAGAACGTTGAATATTGTGCAATTTCCCGTTCAGTGACAGAGATTGCTTCAAATGCTGTAATAAGGCTGTCGCTTGTAAAGAAGGCTTTGTGATCAACAGTAATGTATGACCATGTAAACTATGGACTTCATTAAACATGATGAAACCCCACTTTTTTATTACACCCGGCAGTTGCCCCCGATATATTCGGGGGACCCAGAAGTACCGACAGATGTTGCACTGCTGTGTGTAGAATCAGACCATAACCTCCAGCAGGAGGTAAATATAAAAAATAATTCGTACTGCTGATTTCAATCTAGCTATTACGATTTTTAAATCAAGTGTTAATGGTGTAACAAGATGTAAAAATCAATATTAATTTGTGAATTTCAAGTGGTAAAAAAGTTCAGGAATGATAAAAAAGTTGTACACGTTAATAATGCTGCACACATTTTAAAAATCATACAAATATTTATAGTGAGTTGATTTTAATCAGTATTTATTATTTGTGATTCTCTGATCTCAGGTATGAGAGTGGTGAAATTTCTAAGACTTTGCATGCTAAGCGAAAGCCCTTAAGAAATCGAGTGACCTGTGACAAGTCTGTCAGGCAATGAACTTTGTAAAGCGCAAAGTACAGACGTGACAAGGGTGACAAGCTGCCCTGAACGAAGCGCCAACTTGCCGAAGAAATAAAAAAAAAAAAACTAACTTACGCTGCTGACTGAAATTTTTAGCGTGAATTAATACTTTGAGGTGAGCGAATAAATCAAAATAAGCCGCGCGGGTGAGATATTTAAATTGTTTCGATAGACATACTCTTCATCGTAACGCAGCGTTAACAAAAAACGAATCGCGTTAACACCGTGCAGTTAATTATTTCCAGGTCCAGGTGACAACATGAAAAACAGAACGTTATTTATGATGTTTACATTACTGGGTGCGCCTGGGTTATCAATCGCGGCAGGTTCGGACCTGGCAGGTTCGGAATATAACTTCGCGGTTAATGAATTAAGCAAGTCTTCATATAATCAGGCAGCCATTATTGGTCAACACGGTTCAGGAAATAATGCCGATGTTCGTCAGGGCGGTTCTAAATTACTGTCCGTTGTTTCACAGGAAGGTGGGAACAATAGAGCGAAAGTTGACCAATCAGGGACTTATAACCTTGCTTATATCGATCAGGACGGCAACGGCAATGATGCGAGTATTAAGCAAGGGGCTTTTGGTAATACCGCGATGATTATCCAGAAAGGCTCGGGTAACAAAGCGAATATTACGCAGTATGGTACGCAAAAAACAGCAGTTGTAGTTCAGAGACAGTCGCAAATGGCTATCCGCGTTATCCAACGCTAACTATTTACGACGACTTAATCAATCCGATGGGGGTTTACCATGAAACTTTTCAAAGTGGCAGCAATTGCAGCAATCTTTGTTTCTGGCAGTGCTCTGGCTGGTGCGGTTCCTCAATATGGCGGTGGCGGCGGTGGTGGTTGGGGTGGTGGTAACAGCGGCCCTAATTCAACTCTGAGCATTTATCAGTACGGTGGCGGCAACTCAGCTGTTGCTCTGCAATCTGACGCTAAAAATTCTGACCTGACTATTACTCAGCACGGTGGCGGTAACGGTGCTGACGTAGGACAGGGCTCTGATGACAGCTCCATTGACCTGCTGCAGAAAGGCTTTGGTAACAGCGCAACCCTCGATCAGTGGAATGGTAAAAACTCCACCATGGAAGTTAAACAGTTCGGCGGCGGTAACGGCGCGGCAGTGGACCAGACAGCTTCCGGTTCAACTGTAACTGTGCACCAGGTTGGTTTCGGCAACAACGCGACTGCGCATCAGTACTAATTTCGAATCTGTACTATAAAAAAACAGGGCGCTTGCCCTGTTTTTTTTCGGGAGTTGATCATGCATACCTTATTACTGCTTGCAGCCCTCTCCAGCCAGATCACCTTTAAAACCACCCACGACGGGGAGATGACGACCATTATTCCGCAGGTCATTCTGACTGAACCCTGCGTGTGCCAGGTACAAATCATTTCCTCGCGGGAAGGGCAGGGAGGACAAAGTACGTCCAGCCAGCGCAACACGATTTCTATTCCCGCTAACCAGCCGATTGATTTAACTCGCCTCAGTTTGAATATTAGCCCTAAAGATTCCGTGAGAATTGTCGTTAATGTCTCTGACGGGCAATCGCTACACTTATCAAAACAATGGCCGGGTTCTGAATAATATATTCACGAAATCAATATATTGGATAATTTGGCGGTTCCCAATGAATGTTTCTATGATTTGAATAAGGAATGCGCGACCCCTCAAGGATGATTTCTCATTGAGGAGCCAACCATGGCAGCGTCCATTGTAAAAAGTATTATTGCATCAGGTATTATTGCTTTATCGGCACTGACTCCAGCATTAGCTGCAACCACGGTTAACGGCGGTGTGATTCATTTTCGCGGGGCGATTGTAGAAGACCCGTGTGTGATCTCCCCGCAGCATAATCAGTTTGCGCTGTCATGCCCGCACGAAGGACGCGTGCAAACCACCCAGGTAAGTTACGGTGAAGCCCTGCGGGGGCGTAACCCTTACCCAGATGTCGCCACGGTAAGTATGAAATATATCAATCCGGAAAAAACGTTGGCGGTTGTGCAAGTCAACTATCGTTAGGACAGAGCCCTCTCGTCTTCGGACCGGAGGGCTTTTCTCATCTGGCTCTTCTTCGCAACCAGCCCCTGCTATACACTTAATAAAAGTCGGGTAGTAGAGGAATGGATATGAAACCGCAAATTGACGTTGTCCTCGGGGACATCACCACACAGCACGTTGATGTCATTGTTAATGCAGCCAATCCCTCGTTGATGGGCGGTGGCGGCGTTGACGGTGCCATTCATCGTGCGGCCGGACCGCAGCTGCTGGAAGCCTGCAAAATTGTCCGTCAACAGCAGGGTGAGTTAGCGCCAGGCCATGCGGTGATTACGATTGCCGGGGATCTTCCGGTGAAAGCGGTGATCCACGCCGTCGGCCCAATCTGGGAAGGCGGGGAGCATCATGAGGCGCGCAGCCTTGAGGATGCTTATCTTAATTGTCTGCGCCTGGCGGCCGCCAATGGTTATAAAACTATTGCGTTTCCGGCCATCAGCACCGGCGTTTATGGTTTTCCAAAGGCCGCCGCCGCCGCGATAGCCGTGGCGACGGTTTCAGACTATCTCACCCGCAAACCCCTGCCGGAGCGGGTATACTTCGTTTGCTATGATGAAGAAAATGCCCGGCTCTACCAGCGACTTCTTACCCAGCGAGGACAAGAACTCGACGCATAATACGCGGCTCGGGCGGGCGATCGCGCCCGTCAATGCCGAACATCCGGGGCTGTGCGGTCTGCTCCCCCTGGATGACAGCCTCGATGCCTTCGCCTGCCGCTACCGGCTGGCGGAAATGGCGGAGAAAACCCTCGATGTGCAGTACTACATCTGGGAAGACGATATGTCGGGGCGGCTGCTGTTTTCCGTGCTGGTGGCCGCCGCTTCACGCGGTGTCCGCGTCCGGCTGCTGCTGGATGACAACAACACGCAAGGGCTGGACGCGATCCTGCGCCTGCTCGATTCCCACCCCAACATCGATGTCCGCCTGTTTAACCCTTTCTCGTTCCGCACCCTGCGCGCGCTGGGTTATCTCACCGATTTCGCCAGGCTTAACCGCCGCATGCACAATAAAAGTTTCACCGTCGATGGCGAAGCGACCATCATCGGTGGCCGCAATGTCGGTGATGCCTATTTCGGGGCAGGGGAGGCACCGCTCTTTTCCGATCTGGATGTGATGGCGATCGGGCCGGTGGTGGCGGAAGTGGCTAATGATTTCGAACGCTACTGGCAGAGCGCCTGCGTCTCGACGCTAAAGCAGGTACTGGAATTATCGGAGGAGGAGATCGGATCTCGCCTCCAGCCGCCGGATGACTGGTATCAGAACGAAATTGCCCAGCGCTATCTGGATAAACTGGAATCGAGCCAGTTTATTACCCGCCTCGAAGCGCGCGATTTGCCGCTGATCTGGGCGAAAACCCGGTTACTCAGCGATGACCCGCGCAAAGGCTTAGGGCGCGCGAAGCGCCACTCGCTGCTGCCTCAGCGTCTGCTGGATGTGATGGGCACCCCGGCGGAGCAGATCGATATCATCTCCTCCTACTTTGTTCCCACCCGCGCGGGCGTCGCACAGCTGCTGCAGCTGGTGCGCAAGGGCGTTAAAATCGCCATTCTCACCAACTCCCTCGCCGCTAACGATGTGGCTGTGGTGCATGCGGGCTACGCGCGCTGGCGCAAAAAACTGCTGCGTCACGGGATTGAGCTTTACGAGCTGAAACCCACTCAGGATTTCGTTCCTGGGCTGCGGGATCGCGGTCTGACGGGGAATTCCGGCTCCAGTCTGCATGCCAAAACCTTCAGCATTGATAGCCAGAAAGTGTTTATCGGCTCGCTGAATTTTGACCCGCGCTCGACGATGCTCAACACGGAAATGGGCTTTGTGATTGAAAGCGAAACCCTGGCGCGCCTGATCCATCGCCGCTTCCTGAAAAGCCGTCAGCACGAGGCGTGGCAGATTCGGCTCGATAACTTTGGGCGTCTGAACTGGGTCGAGCAGAAAGACGGGGAAGAGATAGTGCTGAAGAAAGAGCCAAAAACACGCTTCTGGCAGCGGGTGCTGGTGCGTCTGGCGTGGTGGTTACCGGTTGAGTGGCTGTTGTAATCGCGCCGGAAGGCCCGGCGCGAAGCGTCATTAAGCCGTTTTGGTTTGCGGTTTACCGGAAAACAGGAAACGCAGCAGCGGAATGCGCAGGTGAATTTCGTACAGCAGGATGGCAACGCCCACCACAAACACCAGCCCGGTGAAAAAGCCTAATGCGTTAGAACTAATGTGCGGGGTGATATATGCACCAAAAAAGAGCGTCAGCGGGTGGTGTACCAGGTAGATAAACAGCGACGCGTTGACGAAATAAGTCACGCGGGTCGACTTAAAGTTCAGCAAACGGTGCCCCAGGGCAAACACCACGTTGACCATCCACAGTCCCAGCAGCATCGTAATCACGCTTTCCGTTTCATACATCCACGCATCGCCGCTGCCATAACGCTGATTGAGCAGATAGGCGGCAAACGCCAGCGCGGAACCCACAGCGCACCACGGTGACGGCGTGGTGAACAGATCTTTAAGTTTTGGCGAGATAAAGGCCAGCGCGCCCAGCATAAAGAATGGGATGTAGAACAGGGTTTGCATCACCACGAAGTTGAACAGCCCATCGCTCAGTATCGGCGGATAAACAATGAACAGAATGCGGCGAATCGCGCCGTAGGCGATACCCAGCACCAGGAAAATCAGGGAGAGTTTCGCCCAGGTGATGTGAGGGAATTGCGTTTCGTGATGGCGGCTCAGATGGCGGCGCAACTTGCTGAAAATCCAGAGGCTAACGGTGGTCATCACCACCAGCACCAGCAGGAACCACAGGTGTGATACCAGTTCCCAGACCAGGGTGTTGTACTTTTCGTAGAAGGTCAGGTTTTGCCAGTTGTCAGCTTTGCCTTTCACGTACTGCAGCATGATGAACTGGGGCAGCGTCAGCAGCGGAATGGCGGTCAGCATCGGGATGCCGACGCGCTCGACGCGCACTTTCCACCAGCGTTTCATCGGGTAGCGCAGAAACAGCATGTAGGAGAAATAGCCGGAAATGACGAAGAACACCTGCATGCGGAAAGAGTGGATAAAGTCGTTAAAGAGTGTCAGCCACCATGAGGGCTCTATACTGTTAACATGCCAGGTGTGGCTGGAGTAAATCAAGGAGATATGAAAAGGGATCCCCAACAGCATCAGCCATGCCCGGATCGAGTCGAGGAAATATTCACGTTGTACGGGTGCAGTGGTCATATAACTTTTTGCATTCTCGGACTTTTCGTCTTATCCATAAGACTAATAGTGGTTACATTCGAAGCCAACCCTACACCAAGACCGACACCCTGTCTCCAGGATAAGCACGCAAAGTGAAGAGAGGGTTCTTCTGGTTGCTTAATCCATGAGCCAGCGCGCTGAACAAAGCAGTGATATTGTTGTCGGATTGCCTGAATTTCCAGTAAAATGGATCGGATCGAATTAAGCACACAAAGGGGGAAGTGCTTACTTATTATGAAACATAAACCACAAATGATGAAAATGCGTTGGTTGGGTGCAGCAGTCTTGTTGTCACTGTATACCTCTTCTGCATGGTCTTTTTCCATCGATGATGTCGCAAAACAGGCAAAATCGCTGGCCGACAAAGGCTATGAGGCGCCAAAAAGTAACCTGCCCTCCGTCTTCCGCGACATGAAATATGCGGACTATCAGCAGATCCAGTTCAATCACGATAAAGCGTACTGGAACAACATTAAGACCCCGTTCAAGCTTGAGTTTTATCATCAGGGCATGTACTTCGACACCCCGGTTGCTATCAATGAAGTGACGGCCACCGCGGTACGTAAGATCAAATACAGCCCGGATTATTTTAATTTTGGCGATGTGAAACACGACAAAGACACCGTTAAAGACCTGGGATTCGCAGGCTTTAAAGTGCTTTACCCCATCAACAGCAAAGATAAAAACGACGAAATTGTCAGCATGCTGGGGGCCAGCTATTTCCGCGTGATCGGTTCAGGCCAGGTATACGGTCTGTCTGCGCGTGGTCTGGCAATCGATACGGCGCTGCCGTCTGGTGAAGAATTCCCGCGTTTTCGTGAGTTCTGGATTGAGCGTCCAAAACCAACGGATAAACGCCTGACTATCTACGCACTGCTGGATTCTCCGCGTGCGACCGGTGCTTACCGCTTTGTG
Source organism: Lelliottia sp. JS-SCA-14 (assembly GCF_035593345.1). Classification (NCBI taxonomy): domain Bacteria; kingdom Pseudomonadati; phylum Pseudomonadota; class Gammaproteobacteria; order Enterobacterales; family Enterobacteriaceae; genus Lelliottia; species Lelliottia sp. JS-SCA-14. Next base: position 1,835,440 of record NZ_CP141606.1, read on the forward strand.
ATCATTCCGGGTCGTGACTCGGTGATCGACGTGCAGTCCAAAGTTTACCTGCGCGACAAAGTGGGCAAACTGGGCGTCGCGCCGCTGACCAGTATGTTCCTGTTCGGGCCAAATCAGCCGTCTCCGGCGACCAACTTCCGCCCGGAATTGCATGATTCCAACGGTCTGTCCATTCTTGCTGGCAACGGCGAGTGGATCTGGCGTCCGCTGAACAACCCGAAACACCTGGCAGTCAGCAGCTTTGCGATGGAAAACCCGCAGGGCTTTGGTCTGCTCCAGCGCGGTCGTCAGTTCTCTCGCTTTGAAGACCTCGACGATCGTTACGATCTGCGCCCAAGCGCCTGGGTCACACCGAAAGGGGACTGGGGTAAAGGCAAAGTCGAGCTGGTTGAAATTCCAACCAACGACGAAACCAACGACAACATCGTCGCTTACTGGACGCCGGATCAGCTGCCGGAAGCCGGGAAAGAGATGAACTTCAAGTACACCATCACCTTCAGCCGCGATGAAGACAAACTGCATGCGCCGGACAACGCGTATGTAATGCAGACTCGCCGCTCAACGGGCGATGTGAAGCAGTCGAATCTCATTCGCCAGCCTGATGGTACCGTGGCGTTTGTGGTTGATTTCGCCGGTCAGGATATGAAAAAACTGACGCCGGATACGCCTGTCACCGCGCAAACCAGCATTGGTGATAACGGTGAAATCGTTGAAAACACCGTGCGTTACAACCCGGTGACCAAAGGGTGGCGCTTAACCCTGCGCGTAAAAGTGAAAGATCCTAAACAGACCACGGAAATGCGCGCTGCGCTGGTCAATGCCGATCAGACGCTGAGTGAAACCTGGAGCTATCAGCTACCTGCCAATGAATAATACATCTGAATATATCGATGCCATGCCGCTGACAGATATTGAGAAAGCGGCGCTGCCCAAGAGCGACATCCGCGCGGTTCATACCGCGCTGGATGGCGAGCATCACGAATTTACCCGTGATGACGATACGCCTCTGGGGTCAGTCAAGGCGCGCCTGGAGCAGGCCTGGCCAGATTCGCTGGCAGAAGGGCAGCTGATTAAAGACGATGAAGGGCGTACCCAGCTTCAGGCGATGCCGAAAGCGACGCGCTCCTCGATGTTCCCGGACCCGTGGCGTACCAACCCGGTAGGCCGCTTCTGGGATCGTCTGCGCGGTCGCGATGTGGCGCCGCGCTATCTGTCTCGTCTGACCAAAGAGCAGCAGGCGTCTGAGCAGAAATGGCGTACCGTCGGCACGATCCGTCGTTATACCCTGCTGGTGCTGACCCTGGCCCAGACTGTGGTCGCCACCTGGTACATGAAAACCATCCTGCCTTATCAGGGCTGGGCGCTGATCAATCCGGCTGACATGGTCGGGCAAGATCTGTGGGTCTCCTTCATGCAGCTCCTGCCGTACATTCTGCAAAGTGGGATCCTCCTCCTCTTCGCGGTCTTGTTCTGCTGGGTCTCGGCCGGTTTCTGGACCGCGCTGATGGGCTTCCTGCAATTGCTGATGGGGCGTGACAAATACAGCATTTCGGCGTCAACGGTCGGGGATGAAGCACTCAATCCTGAGCACCGTACGGCGCTTATCATGCCTATCTGTAACGAAGACGTTGACCGCGTATTCGCGGGCCTGCGCGCCACCTGGGAGTCTGTGAAGGCGACCGGTAACGCCGAGCATTTCGACGTCTACATCCTGAGCGACAGCTACAACCCGGATATCTGCGTTGCCGAGCAGAAAGCCTGGATGGAACTCATTGCTGAAGTGCAGGGCGAAGGGCAGATCTTCTACCGTCGTCGTCGACGTCGTGTGAAGCGTAAAAGCGGTAACATCGATGACTTCTGCCGTCGCTGGGGCAATCAGTACAGCTACATGGTGGTGCTGGACGCCGACTCCGTGATGACCGGTGAGTGTCTGACCGGGCTGGTGCGTCTGATGGAAGCGAACCCGAACGCCGGGATCATCCAGTCGTCGCCGAAAGCCTCGGGTATGGATACGCTGTATGCGCGCTGTCAGCAGTTTGCAACCCGCGTTTACGGTCCGCTGTTTACCGCCGGTCTGCACTTCTGGCAGCTGGGTGAATCCCACTACTGGGGTCACAACGCCATTATCCGTGTACAGCCGTTCATCGAACACTGTGCGCTGGCACCGCTGCCGGGCGAAGGTTCGTTTGCCGGTTCCATTCTGTCTCACGACTTCGTGGAAGCGGCGCTGATGCGCCGTGCAGGATGGGGTGTGTGGATTGCTTACGATCTGCCGGGCTCTTATGAAGAGCTGCCGCCGAACCTGCTGGATGAACTGAAACGTGACCGCCGCTGGTGTCACGGCAACCTGATGAACTTCCGTCTGTTCCTTGTGAAAGGGATGCACCCGGTTCACCGTGCCGTGTTCCTGACGGGCGTGATGTCTTATCTGTCTGCGCCGCTGTGGTTTATGTTCCTGGCCCTGTCGACGGCGTTGCAGGTGGTCCATGCTCTGACCGAACCGCAGTACTTCCTGCAACCGCGCCAGCTGTTCCCGGTGTGGCCGCAGTGGCGTCCTGAGCTGGCGATTGCGCTCTTTGCCTCGACGATGATCCTGCTGTTCCTGCCTAAGCTGCTCAGTATCATCCTGATTTGGTGCAAAGGCTCGAAAGAGTACGGCGGTTTCTGTCGCGTGACGCTCTCCCTGCTGCTCGAAGTGCTGTTCTCGGTGCTGCTGGCGCCGGTGCGTATGCTGTTCCACACGGTGTTTGTGGTCAGCGCGTTCCTCGGCTGGGAAGTGGTCTGGAACTCACCGCAGCGTGACGATGACTCGACGCCGTGGAGCGAAGCTTTCATGCGTCATGGCTCGCAGATGCTGTTGGGTCTGGTGTGGGCTGCCGGTATGGCGTGGCTGGATTTGCGCTTCCTGTTCTGGCTCGCGCCGATCGTGTTCTCCCTGATCCTGTCGCCGTTTGTCTCCGTGATCTCCAGCCGTTCAACGGTGGGCTTGCGTACCAAACGCTGGAAACTGTTCCTGATCCCGGAAGAGTATTCTCCGCCGCAGGTGCTGGTGGACACCGACAAGTATCTGGTGCTGAACCGCAGCCGTTCGCTGGACGATGGCTTTATCCACGCGGTGTTTAACCCGTCGTTTAACGCTCTCGCGACTGCCATGGCCACCGCGCGTCACCGCGCCAGCCAGGTGCTGGAGATCGCCCGCGATCGCCACATCGAGCAAGCGCTGAACGAAACGCCGGAAAAACTGAACCGCGATCGCCGTCTGGTGCTGTTAAGCGACCCGGTCACCATGGCCCGCTTGCACTATCGCGTCTGGTCCTCTCCGGAGAGATACTCCTCGTGGGTGAACTACTACACGACGATTAAGCTCAATCCGCTGGCCCTGAAGGCGAAGTAAGCCGAACGAAAGTAAAATACCGGCCAAGGCCGGTATTTTTTTATATGAGGTTTGAATGAGAATACTCAGCGTGGTGATGATGGCGCTGCTGCTCAGCGGGTGCGGCAGCATTATCAGCCGTACCATTCCCGGTCAGGGCCATGGCAACCAGTATTATCCCGGCGTGCAATGGGACGTTCGCGACTCCGCATGGCGCTATGTCACGATCCTCGACCTGCCGTTCTCGCTGGTGTTCGATACGCTATTGCTGCCTATCGACGCGCAGCACGGTCCTTATGAATAAGGTCGGTTAACGCTCGTCCCACTCGTCCGCTGCGGTTTGTCCCTCTTCGGTATCCAGCGGCGGCTCAAGCTGAAACTCACCCTCATCCCATTCGTGAAGGGTGTTTTCCTCCAGCCACTCCTGTCGCAACTCAATTTCCTCATAATCACCGTCGAAAACGGCCTGAGCCGCCTGGCCGCTCAGCACCGGCAGACACTCACCGTCTTCACCTTCGTCCGCAAAGAATTCGGCCTGCCACATGATATCGCCATCCTGCAGGACATATTTTTGAATATTGAGTTGCTGAATGTCCGCATCTTCCTCCTCGATGTTGGTGTTATCGGCGAGAAACTCTTCACGAGCGGCATCAATGGCTTCTTCCAGCGTGGCATACATGGTCATCGGTATCTCCCTGTGATTCGCAGTGGTGTTCAGGGAAAGAATAGCTGATTCTCCGATTTTGCAAGTATGAATGCGCCAATAAGTTATCAGGAGGAGGCATTAAGCGCGGGCTGCGACGCGCGGGCCAGGCTCCACCACGAGTAAATCGCGTTGAACAGCACCACGCTTGCGGTAACGATAAACACGGCGCGGAAGCCAAAGCTCGCGGAAATCCCGGCCCCAACCAGCGGCCCCGTGACGTTGCCAATGTCGCGGAAAGATTGGTTGTAGCTGAATATCCGCCCGGCAATCTGGTTCGTCGAATTGTAGACCAGCAGCGTTTGCACCGCCGGAAGCAGCGCCCCGTCAGCAGCGCCGAGTAAAAAGCGCAGCACGCCGAGCTGCCACGGCGTCTGCACGAACGACATGGGGATCAACAGCACAACCGAGATCACCAGGGCCGCAATCAGGATCTTCTCCGGCCCAATGCGATCCCCCAGTTTACCGAGACGCGGAGCGCTCAGTAGGGCGGCGACGCCGGGCACGGAAGCAATCATGCCGCTGATAAAGGCGATATTGCTGACGTTTCCGGCCAGCTCGCGAACGTACAGCGTCAGAATCGGGGCAATAGAACCTGTCGCCACCTGGATAATCATCGTCGTCACAAACAGGCTCAGCACCAGTTTCGGGTTTTTTAGCGAGCCGATGACATCGCGTGCGTGCAACATCTCTCTTTTCGGCACCGGAGTGAATTTTTCGCGGATACAGAACGCGGTCAGCAGGAAGCAGGCGAAAAGCACGCTGGCGGTGATGAAGAACACCGGGCGCAGCCCGTAAGTGTCGGCCATTAGCCCTCCGGCGAGGGGACCTAACAGTGCGCCGCTGACGCCGCCGGTCGATAACGTTCCGAGCGCCCAGCCGCTTTTATGACGTGGGATTTGCGTGGCGATCAGGGCGTTGGCGTTGGGGACAAACCCGCCCAGCAGCCCAAGCAGCGCGCGTAAAATCAGAAACTGCCAGATGTTCTGCGCCAGCCCCATCAGCACCATGATGATCGCCATACCGAGCGCGGAGCGCAGGAGCATGATTTTGCGGCCTTTTCGGTCGGCAAGCCCGCCCCAGAAAGGGGACGCAATGGCGGAGAACAGAAACGTAATGCTGAACACCAGGCCAGACCACATATTCAGGGCGCTATGCCCCGTGACGCCGAGTTGCTCGACATACAGCGGCAGAAAAGGCATCACCAGGCTAAATCCGGCGCCGGTCAGAAAACAGCCGAGCCAGGCAACCACGAGGTTACGTTTCCAGTTTATGGGGACATCTGAGGGTGACATAGCAATCCGTAACGCGAAAAGAGAAGGTAGTAAGCCTGCTAATTATGCGCCTGGGTGATGATTGCTGCAATGCGAAGGGCTTTTAAAGCTAAAAGGGATGCGGCCTCGGAGGCCGCATTGAGATCAGTAGCGCGACGGCATACCTTCCGGGCGGGTCTTAAAGCGGCGGTGCAGCCACATATATTGCTCCGGGGCGAGCATGATGCACTTTTCGACCACGCCGTTCATCCAGCGGGCGGTCGTTTCGGCATCATCCAGCGGCGGGGCGCATTCCGGCTCCAGCATCATCAGCTCGTAGCCTTTCCCGTCCGGTTTGCGACGCGGTACAAAAGGCACAATGGCGGCTTTTGACATGCGCGCCAGCATCCAGGTGCCGGTGGTGGTCGCGGTCTCCTGAACGGCGAAGAAGGGGACAAACACGCTGGATTGCTTCCCGTAATCGTGGTCTGGCGCGTACCAGATCACTTCCCCATTTTTCAGGGCGCGGATCATGCCTTTCAGATCTTTACGGTCAATCATGCTCTTATTGGAACGCATACGGCCCCAGGTTTGCAGCAGATCGATCACCGGATTATCGTTCGGGCGATAGACACCGATGCCGGGGGCCTGCATGCCAAACATCCGCGCGCCGATTTCGAGCGTGAGGAAGTGGATGCCGATCAACAGCACGCCGGTTTTTTGCGCCTGCAGCGTATGCACTGGTTCCATCCCGGTTCCGGTGACGTCGTACCAGCGCGCCATGCGCTTATCAGGCCAGAACCAGGCCATTCCGGTCTCCATCAGGCCCATGCCGACGGATTCGAAATTTTTCCTGACCATACGCTCGCGCTCTTGCGCGCCCATCTCTGGAAAACTGAGTTCCAGATTGCGATTCGCGATCTTAACGCGACGTTTCATGAAACGCTGAGCAATGTGGCCGAGACCGCATCCGATGCGATAAATCACCGGGTAGGGCAGTTGTACCAGCAACCATAAAAGGCCGACGCCGGCCCAGGTTGGCCAGTAACGTGGGTGAAGCAGCGCCGCAGAAAATTGGGGTAATCGGGTCATGTCTTTCCTGTCTTTTTCGTCCTTATGCCGTCATTCTCGCATTTTTTAAAACCATAACCAAAACGAATGGGCGCCAAATGAGCGCTTTTGCAGCAATTGTTGCTACATTATTTTTTGGATGAGAGAAATGTAGCGCAAAATGTGGGGATGTAAATTCTCATTGTATGCTATATGATGCCGCCGATTTTCTTTCTCTTAACGATTGCAGGAACCGTACACCATGCCAGTGTTACACAACCGCATTTCGAATGAGACCCTGAAAGCACGCATGCTGGCGGAAACCGAAGCGCGTGTAACTATCTCATTCTACAAATATTTTACTATCTCAGAGCCGCAGGAAACCCGCGACGCACTCTACAAGGCTTTCGAAGCACTGAATGTCTTTGGCCGCGTTTACCTGGCTCACGAAGGTATCAACGCCCAGATCAGTGTGCCAGAAAGTAAAGTGAGCGCCTTCCGCGATGTGCTTTACAGTTTTGATCCCGCGCTCGACAACCTGCGCCTGAACGTGGCCCTCGACGATGACGGGAAATCCTTCTGGGTGCTGCGCATGAAAGTACGCGAACGCATCGTGGCAGACGGCATCGACGACCCAACGTTTAACGCGGCTGACGTCGGCGAATACCTGAAAGCGGCGGAAGTGAACGCCATGCTCGACGATCCCGACGCCGTGTTTATCGATATGCGTAACCACTACGAATATGAAGTGGGCCATTTCGAAAACGCGCTGGAGATCCCGGCGGATACCTTCCGCGAGCAGCTGCCGAAAGCCGTGGAGATGATGCAGGAGCACAAAGATAAAAAAATTGTGATGTACTGCACCGGGGGTATTCGCTGCGAAAAAGCCAGCGCTTTCATGAAGCACAGCGGTTTCAATAAGGTCTGGCACATTGAAGGCGGGATTATCGAATACGCCCGTCGCGCGCGTGAGCAGGGCTTACCGGTGCGCTTTATCGGCAAGAACTTCGTCTTTGACGAGCGCATGGGCGAGCGTATTTCCGAAGACGTAATTGCGCACTGTCATCAGTGCGGTACGCCGTGCGATACCCACACCAACTGCAAAAACGACGGCTGTCATCTGCTGTTTATCCAGTGTCCGGCGTGTGCGGAGAAGTTCCGCGGCTGCTGTAGCGAACTCTGTAGCGAAGAGAGCGTTCTGCCGGAAGAAGAGCAGCGTCGCCGTCGCGCGGGGCGTGAAAACGGCAACAAGATCTTCAATAAATCACGCGGTCGACTGAATACCAAACTGGGTATTCCTGACCCGGAGTAAAAAAGTTATCCCGGCGCGCAATGCGGCCGGGATTTTTTTACTTCTGCTGCACGCCTTCCACGGAAATAATCAGATCCACTTCCTGTGACGCCGGGCCTAAATCGGTGGTGATGTTAAAATCTTTCAGACGGATTTTCCCTTCCGCTTCGAAGCCTGCGCGCTTGCCGCCCCACGGATCATCACCCTGACCAATGAGTTTCGCGTCCAGCGTCACCGGTTTGGTCACGCCATTCAGGGTCAGGTTGCCGGTAATATCCAGCCCGTCGCCATCCTTTTTCACTTCCGTTGAGGTAAAGGTCGCCTGCGGGAATTTCGCCACATTCAGGAATTCCGCGCTGCGCAGATGTTTATCGCGCTCGGCATGGTTGGTGTCCAGGCTGTTGGTGTTAATGGTCACATTCACTTTGTCCGCTGCGGGATTTTTTTCGTCAAAGGTGAAGGTGCCGTCGAAATCTTTAAAGGTGCCGTACAGCCAGCTGTAGCCCAGGTGCTGAATACGGAAATTGACGAAGGCGTGCTGGCCCTCTTTATCAATTTTATAGTCAGCGGCGACGGCAGAGCCGGTGGCAAATACCAGCGAACCTAACGCGATACCCAGCAGGTGTTTTTTCATTTTTATGCTCCAGAGTCAACAGACGATCGGCCAAGCATGCGCTTGAGCGTGGCGTCTTTATCGATGAAATGATGTTTAAGGGCCGCAAGGCCATGAAGGACAGAGATAATCACTACGCCCCAGGCAAGCCACAGATGCACCTGGCCCGCCAGATCGGCCTGCGAACCGGCATCCGCGAGCGTGGCCGGAACCTCAAAGAGGCCGAAGACGCTGATCGGTTTACCATCGGCGGTGGAAATCAGATAGCCGCTGATCAAAATGGCAAACAGCAGGACATACAGGATGATATGAGCAGCGGCGGCACCGATACGCGTCAGCTTGCTGTAGCTTTTCAGCGCCGGGGGAGGCGGAGAGAGGTGTCGCCAGACGAGACGGACGACCAACGCCATCATCAGCAGAATGCCTATGCTTTTGTGCAGTTCAGGCGCCTGATGATACCAGCCGTCGTAATAGCTCAGCGTCACCATCCACAAACCTAAGCCGAACATGCCATAAACCGCGAGAGCAATTAACCAGTGCAAACTCATGGATATTATTCCATAGCGTGCAGAAGAATTACGCAGTTGCATAATGATGACCATCCCTAATTAATTTGAAGGGTAAAAATGGCCTGTGAAAACGTTTATTGCAACTGATATTTAAGCATTAGGAATATTCATTTTTCTATTTCAATATTTTTGATTGTGTATTGCGATTTTGCTTCAATTCATTCGTGGGTAAGTCGGTGTTTTGAGTAGGAAAGGGTAATGCAGAAGATATGTTGCAATCAAATTATTTGCTGCAAAATTAAGGTAATATAAAGTATTGTCAATTATCGTCAGCATCTCTTTTCAGAAAAATACAATATAAATAACATCGATGATAGCCAGTAAGGACCATAATAAAATATAGAGCATGAAATGTTCGCGAATATTGTTAACCAGATAATCGAAGATCCTGCGCATCATTTTTGTTACCGAGAGTAGAAAGAGAAAGGCTCCGAAAGTCGGAGCCTGAAGAGAGGATTATCCGCCAAAACGCGTGAGAGAGAAGGGCGTCAGATCAAACTGCGGGGTTATTCCCTGCCCGAACTGCGCTGCGATCTCACCCAGCACCGAGGCGAATTTAAACCCGTGGCCGCTCAGCCCGGTGATCAGCAGCGTATTGCTGTGCCCCGGCAGCGTATCGATGATGAAATCCTCATCCGGGGTGTTGTCGTAGGTGCAGGCGGCGCCGTAGAGCAGTCCACCGACGCCCGGCAGCACGTTGCGCAGGAAGTTAAACGCTTCGGAGCCGTCGCCCGGCAGATCGCCGAAGGGTTTACGCTCCTGCGGCGAGGAGATCACCTGGCCGCCGTTATGCTTGCCGATTTTAAGGGCGTCTTTCTCGGACGGGAAACCGTAGAACTGATCGCCGTTCGGCAGTTCACCGGTAAAGGCCGGGAATTTGTTCTGCGTACTGAAACGGCCATCGGCCTGGAACCAGGAGAAGACTTTACGCACCGGCTGAACCGGCAGGTTGGGAAGCAATTTTGTCACCCAGGTTCCGGCGCTCACCAGCAGACGGGTTGCCGAATATGGGCCTTCCGGCGTGTCGACGGTCACGCCGTCGTCGTGATGATGAATGGCCGTTACCGGGCAGTTAAAGAGCTGCGCGCAGCCAGCCTGTTCTGCCAGGGAGACCCAGGTTTTGATCGCCGTTTCGCAGTGCAGCACGCCGGACCTGGATTCAAACAGCCCGATGTAATCCTCTGGGACCGTGATTTCCGGCCAGCGTTTCATCACGGCGGCGGCATCGAGGCGCTCAACGTCCAGATTGAATTCGCGCGCGCTGTGCTCGACGTTCGCCAGGAATTCCGAATGTGCCGGGCCGAGATTCACCACGCCCGAGCGCTCAAAAATCTTCTCTTCACTCAGGGCCGATAACTCATCCCAGAGCTGCTGTGCTCTGAGCACCAGCGGGACGTAACGCTCGCCTTCGCCATAGGCGTGGCGGATGAGACGAGTATCGCCGTGGTGGCTACCCTCAGCGTGTGGAGGAAGGTGGGCATCGATCATCAGGACGTTCAGGCCAGCTTGGGTGGCGTAATAACCCGCAGCAGAACCGACCGAGCCGCTGCCTAAAATAATCAAGTCGTATTTCATGAGAATCTCTTAAACCAGGACTTAAGTTTGCAGAGTAATTAAGATGAAAGGCTTATTCAAGGGAGAAATAAATGAGGCACCCTTAAGGTGCCTGTTGAGTGAATGTAGGGCATAAATTTAATGCCGACGATACTCATTTTCCTGGTAGTCCCCAGACTCTATTTTGGCAATACCTGCCTCTAAAATAGAAATAAACTGGCGTGCAACATCGGTGGTCAGCCACAGTGTCTGACCAACTTCCGCTTCTTCACGGCTAGGCTGATTCGGGGTCTGGTAGTGCAAACGCAGCATCAGTGCATCGTAGCTGTCTACGGTACTGATATCCCATCCGACAAGAGGATGGGTCTGGATGACTTCATTATTCTTTTCCATCATAACCCCCGTAATACGTGTTAGAAGACAACGACTGTGAGGTTCAATGCGTGTTTTTCTGAAGCAACTTCAGTATATCAATAAATAAGGGATATGCAGGGGAAAATAAACAGGCAGCAACACATTTTTCTGCTTTTTAGGATTGTTTGAACAATAAAACGCCATCTTATTCACGTTTTTTTAAGAAGATACGCAATTAATTTGAACTTATTTTAAAAGCATAAAAAAAGCCGGGGCGACCCGGCAAAAAAAGACAATGAGGGAGAAATAATTATTCGGTGATGAACCAGTCGTCGGCGCTTTCCCAGGTTTCCTGCAGGATTTCGCTGATGCGATCTTTATCATCTTTCGCCCCGCCGAGAACGGAGAGATTGTTGGCAGTGGCGTAACGCACGGTGACGTTCCCGTTTTGATCGGGGAATGTCTCGTTGATGCGACGGGAGAGTTCTCCGGCCAGCGCATCCAGCGCGCCAGCAGGCAAAGCGGTGGTTTTGGCGATAGTGACTTCAATACGCATAATGGCCCCCTGTGTAATATACTGTGTATTTATACAGGCATCATCTCGAACTTACAACAGGGGGCGACAAAAAATTACTGTTTAACCGTCCAGTTAACGGTTTCACCGGCCAGGAACGGGATCAGGGTGTCGTCCGTCAGGGCGATAGCATCGACGACCTGGCTCTGTTTGCGCTCCAGTTCGATAAAGCTTTCATTCACCGGCAGACCGTAGAAGCGCGGGCCATTCAGGGAACAGAAGGCTTCGAAGTGTTCCAGCGCCCCCATCTCTTCAAATACCGTGGCGTAGCTGGCGAGCGCGGTTGGGGCGTTGAAGCAGCCTGCGCAGCCGCAGCTGGCTTCTTTGCGGTGGCGTGCGTGTGGGGCGGAGTCGGTTCCGAGGAAGGCGCGAGTAAAGCCGCTGGCCACCAGTTCACGCAGCGCCTGCTGGTGGATATTGCGCTTGAGGATCGGCAGGCAGTACAGGTGAGGGCGCACGCCGCCGACCAGCATGTGGTTGCGGTTGAACATCAGATGCTGGGGGGTAATGGTCGCGGCGAGCAGCTCGTTGCCGTCGCGCACGTACTCTGCGGCATCTTTGGTGGTGATGTGCTCGAATACCACTTTCAGCCCCTGCAGACGCTGGCGCAGCGGCTCCATGACGGTCTCAATGAAACGCGCTTCGCGGTCAAAAATATCAATGTCCGGGTGTGTCACTTCGCCGTGGATCAGCAGCGGCATACCCAGTTTTTCCATGCGTTCCAGCACCGGCATAATCGCATCGGTGCTGGTGACGCCGTGGCTGGAGTTGGTGGTGGCGTTGGCCGGATAGAGTTTGGCGGCGGTAAACACGCCTTCGTTAAAGCCGCGTTCGACCTCGTTCGGATCGAGGGAGTCGGTCAGATAGCAGGTCATCAGCGGAGTAAAATCATGGCCTGCCGGAACGGCGTCGAGAATGCGCTGGCGATAGGCAATCGCGGCATCCACGGTGGTGACTGGCGGAACCAGGTTAGGCATGACAATCGCGCGGCCATAGATTTCGCTGGTGTAAGGGACAACGGTTTTCAGCATGTCGCCATCGCGCAGATGGATATGCCAGTCGTCAGGGCGGCGGATTTTCAGAACCTGGGGATGTGCAGTCATTGATATGCTCCGGCTTATCAGGAATCAGTCATAAGGATGGCTGTTTTTGCCGGACACAAATCATAGGGGGAAACGTTTTCGTTTGCACTCATTTCCGTTAAATAGGTGTGTAAAAAAGGGCGCCAGCGGCGCCCTCAGGGTTAATCCGTAAACGGAATAATAATTTCACCCGGTTTCACTTCGATACCTTTGGCATATTTCTTCGCCAGGGCCTCGCCTTTGCTTCGGTCTTCGCTCAGCACATATGCCGGCTGCTGGTTGAAATAGTTCCGCAGGGACTGGTTCAGATACGGCATCAGCGTTTGCAGCACCGGTTTCATTTTCTCCGGCGTCACTTCCGCGTCGACGATCTCCATCTCCTGCAGGTAGATCGCGCCTTTCTCTTTGTTGAACACCGGCAGCGCTTTCAGCTTCAGTTTGATGTTCGCTTTCTGACTGCCAAACAGGGAGTTCATATCCAGTTTGGCATCACCGGAGAGGGTGACTTTGTTCGGCTCCTCGCGGCCAATCTGGCTGACGAGGTGGTTCAGTACGATATGGGCATCGGCAACGCCGGGCACGCCGATATCCTTCGAAAAGTTATTGTGTTTTTCCAGCGCCTGGTTGATTTCCTGCTCACTGACGCTGTAGTGCGTAAGCTGGTTACAACCGACCAGCAGGCCGCTGACAACGAACGCAGCAGCAATAACGATCTTTTTCATGGGGTTCCTCAACATGATGTCGGCGCTTCTGTCCTGACGCCTCAGTATGTCAGGGGGGTATACCAGTTACCAGCAGAAAAACCTGATAATCAGGGGGGAAAGAGTCCCATTCGCCCGAAATGTCTCTTTATGCGCCCGGCTCCAGCATCCCGCTGGTGCTGCGTTTCGGACTGAATTGCCACCACAGGGCTATGAGGGTGATAAAGCCCACCACGCCGAGCATCATCCACGGCAGTTCTGGCTGATTCAGCGCTTTGCCCGCATCAAACAGCCAGCCGCCACCGGCGTATCCCAGCGCGCCGCCAAAGGCCAGACCCAGACGGCTAAAGCCCATATAGCTGCCGCGAGCGCGCGGATCGGCAAGCCCGGCGCTGAGGGTTTCACGCGCTGGTTCAGCGATGATCGACCCAATATAGAAAGTGCAGATCAGGATGAAGAGCTGCTGCAGGGTGCCGACTAATCCGATCGGCATCATGCTCAGGGTCATCAGCAGCAGGCCCGCCATCAGGCGATGTTCCAGACGAAAACGTTTTTCGCTCCAGCGCGCGATAGGGTAGAGCAGCGTCAGCGACAGACAGGCTTCAATGGCGTACATCCATTTGACGGCCGCAGGCGATCCCGCGATGTCGTTGACCATAATCGGCAGCATCAGCATGACCTGCACGGCCAGCATGTAATACCCGGTCAGCGTCAGGACGTAGGTGACGAAGCGTTTATCGGCCAGCACGCGACCCAGACCTTCGCGGACGGGGGCTTTCACCGTCGAGAGCTTCCAGGCCGGCAGCAGCCAGGCGTTAAACCCGGCGCACAGAATAAACAGGACCGCGCCGGTGGCGCACACCAGGCGGAAGTCATATTGCAGCAGCCAGCTGCCGAGCAGCGCGCCGACGACCGCCCCGGCGCTGTCCTGCATCATCAGCAGGGAGAAAAAACGACCGCGATGCTGCGGGCGAATCAGTTTGACGACCAGCGCGGTGCGCGGCGGGTCAAACAGCGTGCCGCCAATCCCGGAGAGGAAGCAGGAGAACCACAGAAGCCACGGGTCGTGCGCAATGCCCATGGTGGCAAAGCCTGCCGCGCGCAGCAGCATGCCGGTGACAATCATCGGTTTTGCGCCAAAGCGGTCGGCAATCGCCCCACCAAACACGCCCAGCCCCTGCTGAACAAACTGACGCAAACCTAACGCAATGCCGACCATTAATGCCGCCCAGCCCATTTGATCGACAAAGCGAATGGAGATCAGGGGGAACACGACAAAAAAGCCGAGCACGACCAGCATGTTATCGACCAGCAGGAAATATTTACCCAGGCTCCGGGCCTGTGATACGCGGGACATCTTCTCTCCAGAGGGGAAATACACATCACCTTTCAGGCTGCCCAAAAGGGAGTCTGAAGGCTTAGGTGTATATAAAGGTGAGCACGCTAATATTCTGCGGGGTTAGCGTCTGTTTTCCCACCCATCCAGCGACAATATTTTTTTATCAAAAGAGTGGTTTGATTCAGCTTTTTAATCGAATTTTGTGAATTCTGTGAAAAAGGGTATGTCACTGTTTTCACAGAAAGCACCGGCGCAGGTATAGTAAAGCTAACAGCTAGAGCAGAAGTGACGGAAAGGAGTGGTATCGATGTTTGGCTATCGCAGTAATGTGCCAAAAGTGCGCCTGACAACAGACAGACTGGTCGTTCGTCTGGTGCATGAGCGTGATGCCTGGCGTCTGGCGGATTATTACGCCGAGAATCGCCAGTTTTTAAAGCCCTGGGAACCCGTTCGGGATGAAAGCCACTGCTATCCCTCTGGCTGGCAGGCTCGCCTGGGAATGATTGCTGAATTTCATAAGCAGGGCAGCGCCTATTATTTCGCGCTGCTGGACCCGGAAGAGAAAGAGATTATCGGCATCGCCAATTTCTCGAACGTGGTGCGCGGCTCATTCCACGCCTGTTATCTCGGCTACTCCATCGGCCAGAAATGGCAGGGGCAGGGGCTGATGTTTGAAGCCCTCACCAGCGCGATTCGCTACATGCAGCGCTCCCAGCACATCCATCGCATCATGGCCAACTACATGCCCCACAATCAGCGCAGCGGCGATCTGCTGGCGCGTCTGGGGTTTGAGAAAGAAGGCTACGCGAAAGATTATCTGTTGATCGACGGCGAGTGGCGTGACCACGTGCTGACGGCGTTAACCACCAAAGAATGGACCGCAGGTCGCTAAGGAGCTCTCTCATGAAATATCAGTTAACGGCCACAGAAGCGCGCGTGATTGGCTGCCTGCTGGAAAAGCAGGTCACCACGCCAGAGCAATATCCTCTGTCAGTGAATGCCGTAACCCTCGCCTGCAACCAGAAAACCAACCGCGAGCCGGTGCTCAACCTGAGTGAGCATGAAGTTCAGGAGCATCTGGACGCGCTGGTCAAACGCCACTATCTGCGCACCGTCAGCGGGTTTGGCAACCGCGTCACCAAGTATGAACAGCGTTTTTGCAATTCCGAATTTGGCGATCTGAAACTGAGCAGCGCCGAAGTGGCGGTGATCACCACGCTGCTGCTGCGCGGGCCGCAAACGCCGGGCGAACTGCGTTCCCGCGCCGCCAGAATGCATGAGTTCAGCGATATGCAGGAGGTGGAGCAGACGCTGGAAAACCTCGCCGCGCGCGAAGATGGCCCGTTCGTCCTGCGCCTGGCGCGCGAGCCGGGCAAGCGCGAAAGCCGCTATATGCATCTCTTTAGCGGCGACGTGGAAACGCTGATTAATGTCGTTGAAGCGGTCTCTCCCGCCGAGGATGAAACTCTCGCGGCGCGCGTTGAAGCCCTGGAAAACGAAGTGGCGGAGCTCAAGCAACGACTGGATTCTCTGCTGGCCCATTTAGGAGACTAACGGTGAGTAAATTACGCATTGGCGTGGTCGGTCTGGGCGGGATCGCGCAAAAAGCCTGGCTGCCGGTTCTCGGCGCGGCGACCGACTGGACGCTGCAGGGCGCATGGTCGCCAACGCGCGAAAAAGCGCAGCGGGTGTGCGATACGTGGCGCATCCCTTATGCTACGTCCATGGCGGATCTGGCGCGCGACTGCGACGCGGTCTTTGTTCACACCTCGACGGCGACACACTATCAGGTGGTGAGCGAACTGCTCAACGCGGGCGTTCACGTCTGCGTCGACAAACCGCTGGCGGAAAACGTGCCGGACGCCGAGCGTCTGATTGAGCTGGCGGCGCGTAAAAATCTGACTCTGATGGTCGGGTTCAACCGTCGCTTTGCGCCTCTGTATCAGGACCTCAAAGCTCAGCTCGGTGCGGCGGCGTCGCTGCGCATGGACAAGCACCGCACCGACAGCATTGGCCCGAACGATCTGCGTTTTACCCTGCTGGACGATTATCTCCACGTGGTGGATACCGCCCTGTGGCTGACCAACGGCAACGCGCAACTGAAAAGCGGGACCCTGCAAACCAACGATCAGGGTGAGATGGTTTATGCCGAGCATCACTTTGCGTTTGAGCATCTGCAGGTGACGACCAGCATGCATCGTCGTGCGGGCAGCCAGCGCGAGTCCGTGCAGGCCGTGACCGATGGCGCACTGATTGATGTCACCGATATGCGCGAATGGCGTGAGGAAAAAGGCAGCGGGGTGGTGGCACGTCCAGTCCCTGGCTGGCAGAGCACGCTCGAGCAGCGCGGCTTTGCAGGTTGTGCGCGTCACTTCATTGAGTGCGTGCAAAATCAGACGGTTCCTGAAACAGCGGGCGAACAGGCAATCCTGGCCCAGCGCATCGTGGACAAGCTCTGGCGCGAGGCGATGAGCGAATAAAAACAGTTTAATCCCTGTAACATCTGCGGATAGTAATTCGCTTAAATACGGGTAGACTAAGCGCACTTTTCACGCCTGCTATGCAGGCGTTTTGCCGTGTGGTTGTGGAAATTCACGTTAATGAACTTATTAAAATCGCTGGCAGCCGTCAGCTCGATGACCATGTTTTCTCGCGTGCTCGGTTTTGCGCGCGACGCGATTGTGGCCAGGGTTTTTGGCGCCGGGATGGCAACGGACGCCTTCTTCGTGGCGTTCAAACTCCCTAATTTGCTGCGCCGCATTTTCGCCGAAGGGGCGTTTTCGCAGGCGTTTGTGCCGATCCTGGCCGAGTACAAAAGTAAGCAGGGCGAAGACGCGACCCGCGTGTTTGTCTCTTACGTCGCGGGCCTGCTGACGCTGGCCCTGGCGGTCGTCACTGTCATTGGGATGCTGGCCGCGCCCTGGGTGATCATGGTGACGGCACCTGGCTTTGCCAATACGGCGGAAAAATTCACCCTGACGACGCAGCTGCTGCGCATTACCTTTCCTTATATTCTGCTGATCTCCCTGGCCTCGCTGGTGGGGGCGATCCTCAACACCTGGAACCGCTTCTCCGTTCCGGCGTTTGCCCCGACGTTTTTAAACGTCAGCATGATCGGCTTTGCTCTGTTTGCCGCGCCGCACTTTAATCCTCCGGTGCTGGCTCTGGCGTGGGCGGTGACCGTCGGCGGCGTGCTGCAGCTGGCGTACCAGCTTCCGCATCTGAAAAAGATTGGCATGCTGGTCCTGCCGCGCATTAACTTCCGCGATGCGGGGGCGATGCGCGTCATCAAGCAGATGGGCCCGGCCATTCTCGGCGTTTCCGTCAGCCAGATCTCTCTGATCATCAACACCATTTTCGCGTCGTTCCTGGTTTCCGGCTCCGTGTCGTGGATGTACTACGCCGACCGTCTGATGGAGTTCCCGTCCGGCGTGCTGGGCGTGGCGCTGGGGACGATTCTCCTGCCGTCGCTGTCGCGCAGCTTCGCCAGCGGCAATCACGATGAATACTGCCGCCTGATGGACTGGGGCCTGCGCCTGTGCTTCCTGCTGGCGCTGCCAAGCGCCGTGGCGCTGGGGATTCTGGCGAAACCCTTAACCGTGTCCTTATTCCAGTACGGAAAATTCAGCGCCTTTGATGCCCTGATGACCCAGCGCGCGCTGGTGGCCTATTCGGTCGGCCTGATGGGGCTGATTGTGGTGAAAGTGCTGGCACCGGGTTTCTATTCCCGTCAGGACATCAAAACGCCGGTCAAAATTGCGATTGTCACCCTGGTGATGACCCAGCTGATGAACCTTGCATTTATTGGCCCGCTGAAACACGCCGGTCTGTCCCTGTCGATTGGTCTCGGGGCGTGTCTGAATGCCGGTCTGCTGTACTGGCAGCTGCGTAAGCAGAAAATTTTTACGCCGCAGCCGGGCTGGATGAGTTTCCTGATTCGCCTGCTGATTGCGGTCGTGGTGATGGCGGCGGCGCTGGTGGGCATGATGTACGTCATGCCGGAATGGTCGCTCGGCACCATGCCGTATCGTCTGCTGCGCCTGATGGCGGTGGTGGTTGTGGGGATTGTGGCTTACTTCGCGACACTCGCCGTGCTGGGCTTTAAGGTAAAAGAGTTCGCTCGTCGCACGGCATAAACGACTAAAGGGGAGTCACCTGCTGGTGCTCCCCGTTTCCCGCTTAATCGCTCGGGCGATTAAATCGAAATCTTCTTCCCACCACCGCGCGAGCTGGATGTCTGGCCATTTGCGCCATACAGTCCCGGCTCCTGATGAGGTTTCAACACCTCAAGCGCCTGCTGGTTACGTTCAAGCTGCCCTTCTAACAGCCAGCCGTTATGCTGGTTGAGATCGCGCAGGTGCTGCGTTTTTTCCGTGATGGTCTGCCAGCGCTCAACGATATCGTCGTTGGCGCTGCGTCGCGGGTCTTGCTCCGCACGACGTTGCTTCTCCAGATAATCCAGAGTCGCCAGCAGCGAGCTTTTATCTTCAGTAATGCGCTGCAGAGCGCTGCCACTAACGTAGCCTGCGGATAACTGCTGCTGCTCGGCATCCATCACCGTCTTCAGATCGTTCAGGACTACCGTCATTTGATCCAATATTTCTGACAGTCGACTCATACGGTTATTTACTCTGAAGGAAGTTCTGCGTGTCCTGAATCAGCGCATCAGCAATTTTGCTGGTGTCCATTTTCAGTTCGCCGTTACGAATCGCGGTTTTCAGCGCTTCGACGCGTTCCATGTTGATATCGTTAGTCCCCGGCTGCATCAGTTTGGACTGCGCATCACTTAAGGTGACGCTGGTGCTGTTGGCCGTGGACGATTTTTCCAGACGCGCTTTAAGGGCTGGCGCGTCGGTCGTTTCGCGAGGTTGTACAGTGCTAACCGGCTTCAGGGGCGATGTACGATCAATGCTCATAGTGTTGTCCTCATAGAGGTTCGCGGCGTGGGCGCCTGACATCATCATTTGTTGAATATTTATCGGCAGCCGCCGTGAAATCTTTAAAAAGATTATAGGTTAATCAGAATAATCCCATCATTTCCGACGGTTCCGTTCACCACCTGACCTGAAGACATCCTTACTCGGGCGCTTTGGGCGACCGCAGCGTTGTTCAACGCCTGGCCTTCACCATTAATACTAAAGCCATCTCCGTTTGCTACCACCATCACGCGCTGCCCGGCTTTAATGCGCCATGCCTGGCGCAGCATCGACAGCTGAATGGCCTGACCTGGCGCGACATCGCGCAGGCTGACCGCGTCCTGTGCCTGATTAATATCAAGCATCGTCCGCGGTGGAAGCTCATCCAGACGGCCCCGTTTTAAGGCCACGTTAGCGGGCTGTAAAACGCTGCCGCGGGAGATCGGCTGAGCGGCGACAACATAATTGCCGGTCGCCTGAACCACCACCTGTAAAAAACGTTTTTCGTTATTACAGCGTGCCTGCACGTTCACGTTGCCCCACAGCTTCGCGCTGCCGCTGACGCTGAACGAAGGCTGGTCACAGGAGGGAAGAAGATTAGGCTGCGTCTTCACCGTGACCGTCACGTCATCGCTCACCCCGGCCAGCTTCTCGGCAAAAAATGCGCTCAACTGGGCGTTAAGATCCGCGGCCTGTGACAGGGGGCTTAACAGCAGTAGGGTTGCGGCAAGGCCACTTTTAAACGTCAGCATCTCAAATTCCCGCGGTTCCTGGATTTAACACAATTCTACCCTTTAGGGTTTCCTATCAACGCAACAAATAGCGACGCATTTTGCGTTTATTCCGTCGATAAAGCGGACGGGTTGAGATTTAAGCTACATGCTGAAATTTCGCCATCAGCGGAGGAGACATGCTCGATAAACTCGACGCCGCGTTACGTTTTCAACAGGAAGCGCTCAATCTGCGCGCCCAGAGGCAGGAAGTCCTGGCCTCTAACATCGCGAATGCGGATACCCCAGGGTATCAGGCGCGCGATATGGATTTTTCCAGTGAGCTTAAAAAAGTGATGGATCGCGGACGGGCGGAAGGGACGGGTGTTTCCCTTGCGCTGACGTCTTCACGCCATATTCCCGCTCAGGCAATGACTGCGCCTTCTACGGATTTACTTTACCGAATTCCCGACCAGCCATCCCTGGACGGTAACACCGTCGATATGGACCGGGAGCGCACCCAGTTTGCCGATAACAGCCTGAAATATCAGGTGGGATTGACCGTTCTCGGCGGACAGATCAACAGCATGAAGACCGTCCTGCAGGGGGGCAACTAATTTATGGCCTTACTGAACATTTTTGATATCGCGGGTTCAGCACTGACCGCGCAGTCCCAGCGTCTGAACGTGGCCGCCAGTAACATGGCGAACGCCGACAGCGTGACCGGACCCGACGGTCAGCCCTATCGCGCCAAACAGGTCGTGTTTCAGGTCAATGCTGCGCCGGGCGCGGCAACCGGCGGCGTGAAAGTGGCGGATGTGGTTGAGAGCCAGGCGCCGGACAAACTGGTGTTCGAGCCAGGCAATCCGCTGGCGGATGCCAACGGCTACGTCAAGATGCCCAACGTCGACGTGGTCGGCGAAATGGTGAACACCATGTCAGCGTCGCGCAGCTACCAGGCGAACGTTGAGGTGCTCAATACCGTGAAGAGCATGATGCTCAAAACGCTTACTCTCGGTCAGTAAAGGAAACGCCCATGTCCATCACCGTCAATATGAATGACCCGACCACATCTGGGGTTACCGGCGCGAGTAGTTCCGCCGGCTCCAGCTCGGTAACCGGGAATAACGCTGCCGATTTACAGAGCAGCTTTTTGACGTTACTGGTTGCGCAGTTGAAAAACCAGGATCCGACCAACCCGATGCAGAACAACGAACTGACCACGCAGCTTGCGCAGATCAGTACCGTGAGCGGCATCGAAAAACTTAACACTACGCTGGGTTCTGTCTCAGGCCAGATCGACAACAGCCAGTCTTTGCAGGCTGCGAGCTTGATCGGTCATGGCGTGATGATCCCTGGGACCACCATTCTGGCTGGGACCAGCGGCGCCGAGGGAAGCAGCACCACCACAACCACGCCATTTGGCGTTGAGTTGCAACAGCCGGCCGATACAGTCACCGCCACCATCACCAACAAAGACGGTGTGGTTGTGCGCACTATCGACATTGGTGATCTGAAAGCGGGCGTCCATACCTTTACCTGGGATGGCAGCCTGACTGACGGGACCACGGCACCTAACGGTTCTTACAAAGTGGCGATTTCTGCCAGCAACGGATCGACTCAGCTGGTGGCTCAGCCACTGCAGTTCGCTCTGGTGCAGGGTGTGACTCGTGGCTCTGATGGCAACAAACTGGATTTGGGTACTTCTGGCACCACCACACTCGACGAAGTTCGACAGATTATTTAAGACTTAACATTATCAGGAGTAAGTCATGGCCTTTTCTCAAGCGGTCAGCGGCCTGAATGCTGCGGCCACCAACCTGGACGTCATTGGCAACAACATTGCCAACTCCGCGACCTATGGTTTTAAATCCGGTTCAGCCTCTTTCGCAGACATGTTTGCCGGCTCTAAAGTGGGTCTGGGTGTTAAAGTTGCGGGCATCACCCAGGACTTTACCGACGGTACCACCACTAACACTGGCCGCGGGCTGGATGTGGCGATCAGCCAGAACGGTTTCTTCCGTATGGTCGACCAAAACGGCTCTGTGTTTTACAGCCGTAACGGCCAGTTCAAGCTGGACGAAAACCGTAACCTGGTCAACATGCAGGGTCTGCAGCTGACCGGCTATCCGGTTGCCGGGACGCCACCAACGGTTCAGACCGGTGCGAACCCGCAGGGGATCTCCATTCCGACTACGCTGATGGCGGCGAAGTCCACCACCAACGCGTCTCAGCAGATCAACCTGAACTCCACGGATGCCGTGCCGTCCGTGTCCCCGTTTGATGCGACCAACCCGGATTCCTACAACAAAAAAGGGACCATCACTGTCTTTGACAGCCAGGGTAATGCGCACAACATGAACCTGTTTTACGTCAAAGACACTGCCGCGAACAGCTGGAAGGTCTATTCCCAGGATGGCAGCGTAGCAGGTAGCCCTGTCGCAACAGCCACCACGCTGACCTTTGACGCCAACGGTGTTCTGACCGGCGGTGGCAAAGTTAACGTCACGACGGCGACCATGCCTGGTGCGACACCGGCGACCTTTGCACTGGACTTTGCGAACTCCATGCAGCAGAACACCGGCGCGAACAACATCGTGGCAACCAACCAGAACGGCTACAAGCCGGGCGACCTGGTGAGCTACCAGATCAACGATGACGGCACCGTTGTGGGTAACTACTCCAACGAACAGACTCAGGTTCTGGGCCAGATCGTGCTGGCGAACTTCGCCAACAACGAAGGTCTGAAATCTGAAGGTGACAACGTCTGGTCTTCCACCCAGTCCTCTGGCGTGGCGCTGCTCGGTACGGCGGGTTCCGGTAACTTCGGTACCCTGACCAACGGCGCGCTGGAAGCCTCCAACGTCGACCTGAGTAAAGAGCTGGTGAACATGATCGTCGCGCAACGTAACTACCAGTCGAACGCGCAGACCATCAAAACCCAGGATCAGATCCTCAACACGCTGGTCAACCTGCGTTAATCGTCTAACGGGATGATGTCATGGATCACGCAATATATACGGCGATGGGCGCTGCCAGCCAGACGTTAAATCAGCAGGCAGTAACGGCCAGTAACCTGGCAAACTCCTCGACGTCGGGCTTTCGTGCGCAGCTGAATGCACTGCGCGCGGTGCCGGTCCAGGGGCTGACATTGCCGACGCGTACGCTGGTTATCGCCTCTACGCCAGGTGCCAATATGACCCCTGGTCAGCTGGATTACACCTCTCGCCCGCTGGACGTTGCGATGCAACAGGACGGCTGGCTGGCGGTACAGGCGGCTGATGGCACTGAAGGCTATACCCGCAACGGTAACATTCAGGTTGATGCGGCGGGTCAGTTGACGATCCAGGGACGTCCGGTGATGGGCGAAGCGGGCCCGCTGACGGTTCCGGAAGGATCGCAGCTGACGATTGCGGCGGACGGGACAGTATCGGCCCTGAACCCTGGCGATCCGGCGAACACGGTGGCCCCGGTGGGGAAACTGAAGCTGGTGAAAGCCGAGGATAAGGAAGTGGTACGCAGCGATGACGGCTTATTCCGTCCATCCGCACAGGCGCAAACCACGCGTGGCCCAACCTTCCAGGCGGACCCGAGCATTCGCGTGATGTCCGGCGTACTGGAAGGCAGTAACGTCAAACCGGTTGAAGCCATGACCGATATGATCGCCAACGCCCGCCGTTTCGAAATGCAAATGAAGGTTATCACCAGCGTCGATGAAAACGAAGGCCGTGCTAACCAACTGCTGTCTATGAGTTAACAGGATTTCTTATGATCAGCTCTTTATGGATCGCGAAAACGGGTCTCGACGCGCAGCAAACCAACATGGATGTGATCGCCAACAACCTGGCGAACGTGAGCACCAATGGTTTCAAGCGTCAGCGTGCCGTCTTCGAAGATTTGCTTTATCAAACCATTCGTCAGCCGGGCGCGCAGTCGTCCGAGCAGACCACGCTGCCGTCAGGGCTGCAGATTGGTACGGGTGTGCGTCCGGTTGCGACCGAACGTCTGCACAGCCAGGGTAACTTGTCCCAGACCAACAACAGCAAAGACGTGGCGATCAAAGGCCAGGGCTTCTTCCAGGTGCAGCTGCCTGACGGAACCTCAGCCTATACCC
The DNA here is from genome assembly GCF_035593345.1 of Lelliottia sp. JS-SCA-14. Lineage (NCBI taxonomy): Bacteria > Pseudomonadati > Pseudomonadota > Gammaproteobacteria > Enterobacterales > Enterobacteriaceae > Lelliottia > Lelliottia sp. JS-SCA-14. The sequence goes on from NZ_CP141606.1 coordinate 1,859,636, forward strand.
GCGACGGCTCTTTCCAGGTCGATCAGAATGGTCAGCTGGTGACCTCCAGCGGTTATCAGATCCAGCCTGCGATCACCATTCCGGCGAACACCCTGAGCATTACTATCGGGCGTGATGGCATCGTGAGCGCGACTCAGCAGGGGCAGGCCGCGCCTGTTCAGGTGGGTCAGCTGAACCTGACAACCTTCATGAACGATACCGGTCTGGAAAGTATTGGTGAGAACCTCTACACCGAAACCCAGTCCTCCGGTACCCCGAATGAAAGTACGCCGGGTCTGAATGGCGCAGGTCTGCTGTATCAGGGTTATGTCGAAACCTCTAACGTCAACGTGGCGGAAGAGCTGGTGAACATGATCCAGGTTCAGCGCGCGTATGAAATTAACAGCAAAGCAGTGTCGACGACCGACCAGATGCTGCAAAAACTGACGCAACTTTAAGGTGTAGTCCGGTACGGTTTCCGCCGTACCGGCTCCCTGTTTTCGAAGATGAAGGCAATGCAAAAAAACGCGGTTTTTCGTTATCCAATACTGACTGTCCTGGCCGTTACCCTCAGCGGGTGTGCCTTGATCCCGTCAAAACCTCTGGTAGAGGGTGCGACTACCGCCCAACCCGTTCCCGGCCCGACGCCGGTGGTAAACGGCTCCATTTTCCAGTCAGCGCAGCCGATTAACTACGGTTATCAGCCGCTGTTTGAAGACCGTCGTCCGCGTAACGTGGGCGATACGCTGACCATTGCGCTGCAGGAAAACGTCAGCGCGAGCAAAAGCTCCTCGGCGAACGCCAGCCGCGACGGCAAAACCGACTTCGGCTTTGATACCGTTCCGCGCTATCTGCAGGGCCTGTTTGGCAATGCGCGTGCCGATGTGAACGCTTCTGGCGGCAACAGCTTTAACGGCAAAGGCGGCGCGAACGCCAGCAACACCTTCAGCGGTACGCTGACGGTGACCGTCGACCAGGTTCTGGTGAACGGCAATTTACACGTGGTGGGTGAAAAACAGATCGCCATTAACCAGGGCACTGAATTCATTCGCTTCTCCGGTGTGGTTAACCCTCGCACCATCAGTGGCACCAACACCGTACCGTCCACCCAGGTGGCGGATGCGCGCATTGAGTACGTCGGTAACGGCTACATCAATGAAGCGCAGAATATGGGCTGGCTGCAACGCTTCTTCCTTAATTTATCGCCGATGTAAGCGAGGTGACCCATGTTTAAATCCCTCTTCGCCATGCTGTTGATCCTGGTCGCGACCTGCGCCCAGGCCGACCGCATTCGCGATCTCACCAGTGTACAGGGCGTACGTGAAAACTCATTGATTGGCTATGGCCTCGTGGTCGGCCTGGACGGAACGGGCGACCAGACTACCCAGACGCCGTTTACCACTCAGAGTTTGAACAACATGTTGTCCCAGCTCGGGATCACCGTCCCGCAGGGCACCAACATGCAGCTGAAAAACGTGGCGGCGGTCATGATTACCGCATCCTACCCGGCGTTTGCGCGCCAGGGGCAGACCATCGACGTGGTTGTCTCCTCGATGGGTAACGCCAAAAGCCTGCGCGGCGGTACGCTGCTGATGACCCCGCTGAAAGGCGTGGACAGTCAGGTGTATGCCCTGGCGCAAGGTAACATTCTGGTCGGCGGTGCGGGTGCATCGGCGGGCGGCAGCAGCGTGCAGGTGAACCAGCTCAACGGCGGACGTATCACCAACGGTGCGATCATCGAACGTGAACTGCCGACGCAGTTTGGCGCCGGGAACACCATCAACCTGCAGCTGAACAACGAAGACTTCACCATGGCGCAGCAGATCGCTGACACCATCAACCGCAGCCGCGGTTTTGGCAGCGCCACAGCGCTGGATGCCCGTACCGTGCAGATCCGCACCTCAAGCGGCAGCAGCAATCAGGTACGTATGCTGGCGGATATCCAGAATATGGAAGTTAACGTGCCGGTCCAGGACGCGAAAGTGATCATCAACTCGCGTACCGGATCCGTGGTCATGAACCGCGAAGTGACGCTGGACAGCTGCGCCGTTGCACAGGGTAACCTCTCAATCAGCGTCAACCGCTCGGCCAACGTCAGCCAGCCGGATACGCCATTTGGCGGCGGTCAGACGGTCGTGACACCGCAAACGCAGATCGATCTTCGCCAGAGCGGCGGCTCGCTGCAAAGCGTGCGTTCCAGCGCCAACCTGAACAACGTGGTCCGGGCGCTGAATGCGCTGGGTGCGACACCGATGGATCTGATGTCGATTCTGCAATCGATGCAAAGTGCAGGATGCCTGCGCGCGAAACTGGAAATCATCTAATGCTGGGTGATAGCAAGCTGTTGACTAGTGCGGCCTGGGATGCCCAGTCGCTCAACGACCTGAAAGCCAAAGCAGGCACTGACCCGGCGGCCAACCTCCGCCCGGTCGCCCGCCAGGCGGAAGGGATGTTTGTACAGATGATGCTGAAAAGCATGCGTGATGCGCTGCCGAAAGACGGAATGTTCAGCAGCGATTCGACGCGGCTCTACACCAGCATGTATGACCAACAGATTGCCCAGCAGATGACCGCCGGGAAAGGGCTGGGCTTCGCCGATATGATCGTCAAACAGATGGAGCAGGCGCAGGGGATCCAGACTGAAACCCTGTCCCGGCAAGTGCCAATGAAGTTTGACCCTGAAACGGTGACCAGCTATCAGAACCAGGCCGTGACGCAGATGGTACGCAAAGCGATGCCGAAACCGTCCGGGCCGAGCGATGAACCGCTGTCTGGCGACAGCAAAGACTTCCTCGCACAACTTTCGCTCCCGGCACGTCTGGCGAGTGAGCAGAGCGGGGTGCCTCATCACCTGATTCTGGCGCAGGCCGCGCTGGAATCCGGCTGGGGGCAACGCCAGATTCGCCGTGAAAACGGCGAGCCGAGCTTTAACATCTTCGGCGTGAAAGCGACGCCAGGATGGAAGGGGCCGACCACAGAGATCACCACCACGGAATATGAAAACGGCGCGGCGGTGAAAACCAAAGCCAAATTCCGTGTTTACAGTTCATACCTCGAAGCCTTGTCAGATTATGTTGGGCTGTTGAGCCGCAATCCGCGCTATGCCGCGGTGACGCAGGCCGCAACGCCGGAGCAGGGCGCACAGGCGTTACAAAACGCCGGATACGCGACCGATCCGCAGTATGCCCGCAAGCTGACAGGGATGATTCAACAGCTTAAAGCGATGGGCGAGAAAGTGAGCAAGGCTTATAGCACCGATATCGAAAATCTGTTCTAAGGGCTCAAGTTTGAGCGCGCGGTGTCGATAATCCTTATCAGGACTCGTGTCTGAAAGTTTACAAGGAACCTCAATGTCCAGTTTGATTAACAGCGCCATGAGTGGCCTCAGTGCGGCACAGTCGGCACTGAATACCGTCAGTAACAACATTTCCAGCTATAACGTGGCCGGGTATACCCGCCAGACCACGGTGCTGGGTGCAGCGAACAGTACCCTGACCGGCGGCGGCTGGGTTGGCAATGGCGTTTATGTTTCCGGCGTGCAGCGCGAATACGATTCATTCATCACCAACCAGCTGCGTGCGGCCCAGACCCAGAGCAGCGGCCTGACCACGCGTTATCAGCAGATGTCGAAAATTGACGACGTGCTGTCTGATACCACTAACTCCCTTTCAGCCACGCTGCAGGATTTCTTTACCAGCATGCAAACGCTGGTGAGCAACGCGGAAGATCCGGCGGCGCGCCAGACTGTGCTCGGGAAAGCCGATGGCCTGGTGAACCAGTTCAAAACCACTGACCAGTATCTTCGCGATCAGGACCGCCAGGTGAATACCGCGGTGGCGACCAGCGTCGATCAGATCAATACCTATGCGAAGCAGATTGCGAATCTGAACGATCAGATCTCCCGTCTGACCGGCGTCGGCGCAGGCGCTTCGCCAAACAACCTGCTCGATCAGCGCGATCAGCTGGTGAGCGAACTGAACCAGATCGTCGGTGTGGAAGTCGCGGTTCAGGACGGCGGCACCTACAACGTCTCCTTCGGTAACGGTTACAACCTGGTGCAGGGCAGCAAAGCCAATCAGCTCGCGGCCGTGCCATCGAACGCGGATCCTGCGCGTACCACCGTGGCGTTTGTCGATCCCATTGCGGGCAATATCCAAATTCCTGATAAAGAGCTGACTACCGGTTCATTGGGCGGTCTGATTTCATTCCGTAACGACGATCTGGATAAAGCGCGTAACTCCCTGAACCAACTGGCACTCGCGTTTGCGGATTCGATGAACCAGCAGCACGAAAAAGGTTTCGACGCCAACGGTGATGCAGGCGGCGCATTGTTCAGCATCGGCTCTCCGGCTGTCACCGGCAACGCGAAAAACAGTATGCCGGGCGCGAGCATGACCGCGACGGTTACCGACAGCACTAAGGTGCAGGCGACTGACTATAAGGTCGAATATAACGGCTCCAACTGGACCGTGACGCGCAGCTCTGACAAAACCTCGTTTACCGCGACGCCAGATGGCAGCGGCAACATGACCTTCGACGGTTTAACCGTCAATGTCAGCGGCGCGGCGGCCAACAAAGACAGCTTCACGGTGAAACCGGTCGTCGATGCGATCGTGAACATGGATCTGCTCATCAGCGACGAATCCAAACTGGCGATGGCCGGTTCGGCGACGGGCGGTGAGAGTGATAACGTGAACGGTAAAGCGCTGGTGGCGTTGCAGAATGCCAAAGCCGTCGGCGGAAATAAAACCTTCAACGACTCCTACGCAGCGCTGGTCAGTACCGTCGGCAGCACCACGGATTCACTGAAAATCAGCGCGGCGACCAAGAGCAACGTGGTCACCCAGTTAAGCAATCAGCAGCAGTCTATCTCCGGGGTTAACCTCGACGAAGAATATGGCAACCTGCAGCGTTTCCAGCAGTATTACCTCGCGAATGCGCAGGTTCTGCAAACTGCCAGTACGCTCTTCGATGCGTTAATTAATATTCGCTAAGGCCGAGGTCAACAATGCGTATTAGCACCCAAATGATGTACCAGCAGAATATGCGTGGGATCACGGACTCCCAAAGCAAATGGCTGGGATATGGCGAACAGATGTCGACGGGCAAGCGTGTGAACCGCCCTTCTGATGACCCGATTGCGGCTTCACAGGCGGTTGTCCTGTCGCAGGCCCAGGCTCAGAACAGCCAGTTTGCGCTGGCACGTACCTTCGCCTCGCAGAAAGTCTCGCTGGAAGATAACGTTTTAAGCCAGGTGAATACGGCTATCACCAGCGCGCAAGAAAAACTGGTGTATGCCGGGAACGGCACGCTGAGCGACGATGACCGTCTCTCCCTGTCGACGGATTTACAGGGGATTCGCGATCAGCTGATGAACCTGGCCAACTCCACCGATGGTAATGGACGCTACATTTTCGCGGGCTACAAAACCGAGTCTGCGCCGTTCGATTCGGCGACCGGGGCGTACTCCGGCGGCACTGAAGCGATCTCTCAGCAGGTGGATTCCGCCCGAAACATGTCCGTCAGCCACACGGGGCAGCAGGTATTTGAAAGTATCACCAGCAACGCGCAAGAGATCCCAGGCGGCGGTTACGGTGATACCAATATGTTCAAAATTCTGGATAACGCCATCGCGGCACTGAAAGTGCCTGTCGCCAATGATCCTGCGGCGGCCGAAACTCAGGGGGCCATCGTCGCGGCTTCCGCGGTAGGTATCAAGAATACGCAGAACAACGTCCTGACCGTATTAGCTGATGTTGGTACCAAGATGAATGAACTGGATAAGCTGGATGCGCTGGGTGCCGATCGCGCCCTCGGTCAGACGAAGCAGATGAGTGACCTGGTCGATGTGGACTGGAACTCAGCGATTTCGTCTTACACCATGCAGCAGGCGGCGCTTCAGGCCTCGTACAAAGCGTTCAGTGATATGCAGGGCATGTCGCTGTTCCAGCTGAATAAATAATCTTTTAGCCTCTTAGAACCTATCTTGAAACTGGATAGGTTTTGTCTGCCCAACCCGATTTCAGGTTGGGCTTTTTTTTACTGATTTTGTGCCTGGGCGTGTAACACGCGGGCGCTTTCCATCAGGCGAATCACCATCGCCACCGCGCCGCAGAGCATTGCCAGCGCCACTACACCTTGCCAGCCTGCCATGGCGTACACTTTGCTCCCTAACGCCGAGCCCAGCGCCATGCCGATAAACACTAATGTAAACAGCAGGGCATTGAGGCGGCCACGCGCCTGGGGTTCAAGGCTATAGACCAGATTCTGGTGAGCGACCAGGCTCGACTGAAGCCCGAGGTCAAACCCGACGGCGGAGAGGGCAATCAGAACGAGCTGTCCGTGAGTGCCGAGGGCGGGCATCAGGAACATTAGCGCAAACGAAACGGTCACCAGCGCCGCGCCCAGTTGCGTCACTTTGCCCGCGCCGAGTTTATCGGCCAGCCCGCCAGCCAGCGGGGCTGCCAGCGCACCGGCGGCACCTGCAATACCAAACCCGCCCGCCACGGCGCTGCCGAGGTGATAGCGCTCGAGCAGCATCACAGCCAGCGTGGACCAGAAAGCGCTAAAAGCTATCGAGAGAAATCCCTGCGCCAGCGCCGCACGGCGCAGAGCCGGGTAGCGACGCCACAGGTGTTCCATCGAGCGCATCAGGGCCGGATAGCTGAGCGTGGAGTGAATCGCAAAGCGCGGCAGCACCGCCCACATCACCACGCCGATCAGCGCAATGCTCGCGGCGGCCAGCTGATACATCACGCGCCAGCCGAAGGCTTCACCGACGACGCCGCTCACCGTACGTGACAGCAGAATCCCGAGCAGCAGGCCGGTCATCACCGTGCCGACGGTTTTGCCCTGTTGACCTTCCGGGGCCAGAATTGCCGCGGCCGGGACGATATCTTGCGCCATAGTGGCGGCCATGCCGATCAGCAGGCTCGCCAGCAGGAGCGAGTGCAGTTGCCCGGTCAGGCTACAGGTCAGAAGAAACAGCGCCAATGCCGCGCTTTTGATGAGAATCAACGTCCGCCGATCGTGACGGTCGCCGAGCGGAAGCAGGAACAGGATGCCGAGGGCGTAACCCGTCTGCGTCAGGGTAGGGACCAGACCCATCCCTTCGATACTCAGATGCAGATCGGCACCCATCAACGGCAGCAGGGGTTGAGCGTAGTAAATCGATGCCACGCTAAAACCGGCGCCGATGGCGAGAATAAAAATCATCCAGCGGCGGGTGGCATGGGCGAGAGTCGTGGTGTTCATTCGGTGGTCCTCATTCATGGAGTGAGGCTATTCTTGTGCATTCGCGCTTGAGGCGGTAGCCAGCGGAGTGGTAAAACGTTTATACGTTAAACGTATAGCCAGAATAAAAATGAAACGAACAGAGCGTATAGACAGGGTTGAGCTGATGCGTACTTTTGTGCGTATCGTGGAATCGGGTTCGCTTTCTGCCGCTGCGCGTCAGCTGGGCACCACGCAGGCGACCGTCAGCCGTCGCCTGCAGTCCCTGGAAACCTTACTCGGCGTGCGTCTGCTGCTGCGCACCACCCACGCCACTAAGCTAACGGACGACGGTGAGCGGTGTTATCAACACGCCAGAAAGGTGATCGACAGCTGGCTGGCGCTGGAAGATGAAGTGGGGCAGTCGGAGGATGAACCCGTCGGCACGCTCCGCGTGCGAGCGCCACATGCGTTTGGGCAGGAGCAGCTTCTCACGCCGCTGTGCCAGTTTTTGCAGCGCTACCCGCAGCTCTCCGTCGAATGGAAGCTCAATGACCGTTCGGTCGATTTTCTGAGCGATAACATCGACTGCGCGATCCGCGTGGGGGCGGAGATCGACCCGGCGACGGTCTCGGTTCTGCTGGCGGAGGTTCCGCGCTGTGTGGTCGCCACACCGGCGCTGCTGGCGCATTATTCCGTACCCGAGAAACCAGACGACCTCAGCGCACTCCCCTGGATTGCGCTAAACACCTTCTACCAGCAACATATTGAACTCTTCGATGGGGTTTCCCCGCAGCCCGCGCGCGTGGCGATTTCGCCGCGTCTGAGCACCGACAGCCTGTACGTCACACGCAACACGGCTCTGAATGGATTAGGGGTGGCGGTGGTGTCGAGCTGGACAGTGGAGGAGGATATTCGAGCCGGGAGGCTGGTGCATCTCTTGCCCGACTGGCAGCCCGCGCCGCTTCCGGTGCATCTGGTATACCCATGGTCACGCTATTATCCGGCGCGCTTGCGGCGTTTTCTGGAGATGATGCGCGAGGTGATGCCGCAATTGAGCGGAATGCGAAAACCTCTCCCGTAAATCAGGGCCAAAAAAAAGCCGACCATCAAGGTCGGCTTTTCGTTATGACTGCGAGTTACTCAGCAGGCTGTGGGCGCGTGGCCGGAGCCGTTGCCTGGTGGGTGGCACTGTGACCACCTGCAGAACCGCGACCATCGAAATCGAACGCAGGACGCACCCAGTCGCTATGACGTGGCGCTTCTGGAACGTATTCCGGTGCCGGAGCGCGAGTCATCGGTGCAGTGGCGTGGTGATGCTCAGCAACTACGGCAACAACAGGCTCTGGTTTCGCAACCGGGGCTGGCGCTTGTGGTTCAGGAGTGACTTCAACCGGTTGCTCAGCAACCGTTTCTGTCACCACTTCTGCTTCAACCGCAGCTTCAGCCGGTACAGCTTCTTCTGCAACCTGCTCAGCCACAGCGACATCTTCTTGTGCGATGAACTGAGGCTGCTCTTCCACTGGCGCTTCGATCACTTCCGGATGCGTGGTTTCGATTTCTGCGGGTTCAACGACCGGCTGAATCTCTGCCACTGGCTCCACTTCAACAACCGGCTGTGGTTCAACGGCAGGTTGCTGCACGGCTTCAGCGACCACAGCGGCGGCTGCCACTTCAACTGGCGCTTCAACCATCGGCTCAACGTTTTCAGACGCGACGTTCTGCTCGTCGAACTGCTGATCCTGTGGACGCACAATCGGATAGCGGATACAGACTTTGCCGGAGGCCAGTTCTGGTGACGCACAGGCCACGGTCAGAGGCATCGGAGACTGGGTCGGGTAACGCTCGTCACGGTAACGACGACGACGCTGACCGCTCACGCGCAGGTGGCGCGGAGAGCGACGGGAGCGACGCGGCATACCGTTGTTATCACGGGCTTCGCCATTGTCATCATGCTCTGCAGCAGACTCAACGACGGCTGGCAGATCCAGTTTCGCCAGTTGGGTGTTCTGAGCGGCTTCAACAACCGGCTCAGCGGCCTCAACGGTCGCCACTTCAGCTTGTTCAGAGGCGAAGCGGACTTTCTGCGACAGTTGACGCTGCTTACGGCGCGGCATCACCTGAACGCGTTCTTCCTGATCCGCATCCTGCTCAACAGGGGCTTCAGTGTTAACGACTTTAACTTCCTGCTGCGCCTGACGTTTGTCGTCATTGCGGCGGCGGTTACGTTCACGACGTGGCTGCTGCTCGTCACGCTGTCTGGTGTTTTCAGACTCATCGCCCGCTGGCTGGCGGATTTCACGATCTTCCACTTTTTGCTGCTGTGGCTTCTCGCGACGGTTGCGACGATTATCTTCGCGCGGCTCACGACCTTCGTTGTTGTCGGAACGGTTATCGCGCTCACCGCGGTTGTCACGGTCACCACGATTATCGCGGTTATCACGACGGTCACGATCATTACGATCGCGGCGGTTGTTCTGACGTTTACGACGATCCTGCGGACGCTCTTGTTTCTCTTCTTTCGGTGCAACGACTGGCTGCTCCGGCTGAGGCTCTTCACCGGCGAACATTTTCTTCAGCGCGCCGAAGAAACGTCCCAGCAGGCCAGAATCAGCAGGTTTGGCGCTGGTTTCAGCGGCAGGTTTCTGCGCAGCCGCTTTCGCTGGCGCGCTTTCCATGGCTGGAGCCGGAGGCGCTTCAGGCATGATGAAGGTGGCCAGCGCCGGTTGTTCAGGCAGTTTACGCTCTGCAGGCTCTGCATCAGACGGCATCGCCATCTCTTCTTCGTGCAGTTTCGGCAGCAGGTAGCTCAGGGTGCTGGTCTCTTCGCCTTTACGCACGCGCAGAACGGAGTAGTGCGGGGTCTGCATCTGGTCGTTTGGCACGATAATGCAACGCACGCCGCCCTGGCGGGTTTCAACGGCGCTCACCGCTTCACGTTTTTCGTTCAGCAGGTAAGAGGCAATCGGCACCGGAACAATCGCGTGAACTTCTTTGGTGTTCTCTTTCAGCGCTTCTTCTTCGATGAGACGCAGAATGGAGAGGGACAGCGATTCGTTGTCACGAACGGTACCCGTGCCGCTACAGCGTGGGCAGACGTGATGGCTGGATTCACCCAGTGACGGGCTCAGGCGCTGACGAGACATCTCCAGCAGACCAAAGCGAGAAATATGGCTGATCTGGATACGCGCACGGTCCTGGCGCACCGCTTCACGCAGACGGTTTTCCACAGCGCGCTGATGGCGAACCGGGGTCATGTCGATGAAGTCGATAACAATCAGGCCGCCCAGGTCGCGCAGACGAAGCTGACGGGCAATTTCATCTGCGGCTTCAAGGTTGGTGTTGAAGGCGGTTTCTTCGATATCGCCGCCGCGGGTTGCGCGTGCGGAGTTGATGTCGATAGCGGTCAGCGCTTCGGTGGAGTCGATAACGATAGAACCGCCGGACGGCAGGCGCACTTCACGCTGGAAGGCGGACTCGATCTGGGATTCAATCTGATAGTGGCTAAACAGCGGGATTTCACCGGTGTACAGTTTAATTTTGCTGGTGAAATCCGGACGACCCAGCGCCGCGATGTGCTGGCGAGCCAGCTCAAGCACTTTCGGGTTATCAATCAGAATTTCGCCGATGTCCTGACGCAGATAGTCACGGAAGGCACGAACGATAACGTTACTTTCCTGGTGAATCAGGAACGGAGCCGGACGGCTTTCTGCGGCTTTCTGGATAGCTTCCCAGTGCTTCAGACGGAACCCTAAGTCCCACTGCAGCGCTTCGGCAGATTTGCCAACGCCTGCGGTACGAACGATAAGACCCATGCCATCTGGCAGTTCAAGGCTTGCCAGCGCTTCTTTCAGCTCTGTACGGTCGTCGCCTTCGATACGGCGAGAGATACCGCCTGCACGCGGGTTGTTCGGCATCAGAACCAGATAGCTGCCTGCCAGGCTGATAAAGGTGGTCAGCGCAGCGCCTTTGTTGCCGCGTTCTTCTTTATCAATCTGAACGATAACTTCCTGGCCTTCGCGCAGCACATCTTTGATGTTCGGACGACCATGGGAGTTGTAATTAGCAGGGAAGTATTCGCGGGCAATTTCTTTAAGAGGAAGGAAACCGTGACGCTCAGCGCCGTAATCGACGAATGCGGCCTCAAGGCTTGGTTCAATGCGGGTGATTTTGCCTTTGTAAATGTTCGCTTTTTTCTGTTCGTGTCCAGGACTTTCGATATCCAGATCGTACAGACGCTGCCCATCCACGAGGGCGACACGCAACTCTTCTTGCTGAGTTGCGTTGATTAACATTCTTTTCATCGTAACTTACTCATTATTCTTACATTGACGACTAAGCTGCGGGCAAGGTGACGCTTTCCGGGGTTTGAACCGATGGCCTCGTGACTATTGACGTCGCCAACCTCACGGTTGTCGCTCGCTTAAGAGGCGCAAAGTGTCGGTTGCCTGTATTTCATACGGAAACACAGCGCAATTATCAGGGGAACAGCCTGGGAACACTCTCCAGAGAAGATTCCATTTACCGGTAAGTACTGCAACCCGCAGCCCGCTAACTGTCTGAAAGATCAATACGTCTTACGCCATTGCTGCGTGGATGATCGGTCAGACAAAATGGGTCATTCCGTCGACATCCTTACAAAACACGGATTTAACGCGGAATACGACTTCATTATTCCATTGCTAACCCGGTTATAGCAAGATGACTTTTACCATTTATCACCCGGTTACTCACAGTTTCTCCACTTCAACGAGACGATTGGTCTAATAACCACCAAATCGTTTGCGTACAAAGAAAGCTGCCCGGATAAAAGTAAATATAAGCATAGAAAAATGAGTGGCGCTAATGCGTATCGATATTTAGAATCGCCAACCATGAAAACAGAGACTCCATCCGTAAAAATGGTTGCTATCGCTGATGACGAAGCGGGGCAACGAATCGACAACTTTTTGCGCACCCAGTTGAAAGGCGTGCCAAAAAGCATGATTTATCGCATCTTGCGTAAAGGCGAGGTGCGGGTTAACAAAAAACGTGTCAAACCTGAGTACAAACTCGAAGCGGGCGATGAAGTGCGTATTCCGCCTGTGCGCGTCGCTGAGCGCGAAGAAGAGGCGGTGTCGCCGCACCTGCATAAAGTGGCCGCGCTGACGGACGCTATCCTGTATGAAGACGATCATATCCTGGTGCTGAATAAACCTTCCGGTACGGCAGTGCACGGCGGCAGCGGGTTAAGCTTTGGCGTGATCGAAGGGCTGCGCGCTCTGCGCCCGGAAGCGCGTTTCCTGGAGCTGGTACACCGTCTGGACCGCGATACCTCCGGCGTGCTGCTGGTGGCGAAGAAGCGTTCTGCGCTGCGATCGCTGCACGAACAGCTGCGCGAGAAGGGAATGCAGAAAGACTATCTGGCGCTGGTGCGCGGTCAGTGGCAGTCGCATGTGAAAGCGGTGCAGGCTCCTTTGCTTAAAAATATTTTGCAAAGCGGCGAGCGCATTGTGCGTGTCAGCCAGGAAGGTAAACCGTCGGAAACCCGTTTTAAGGTGGAAGAACGTTACGCTTTCGCGACCCTGATGCGCTGCAGCCCGGTCACAGGGCGTACTCACCAGATTCGTGTCCACACGCTGCACGCCGGGCACCCGATTGCGTTTGACGATCGCTACGGCGACCGTGAGTTTGATAAACAGCTGGCCGGGACGGGGCTTTCACGTCTGTTCCTGCATGCCGCTGCGCTGAAATTTACCCATCCGGGTACGGGTGAGGTGATGCGGGTCGAAGCGCCGCTGGATGACCAGCTGAAGCGCTGTCTGAAAGTCCTGCGCGGCTAATCTTTGCCCGGCGGCGCTACGCTTGCACGGGCCTACGGGTTTTGTAGGTCGGGTAAGCGCAGCGCCACCCGACAATTCCCCGCACCGTGCATACGTAGGTCGGGTAAGCGCAGCGCCACCCGACGATTACCCCGCACCGTGCATACGTAGGCCGGGTAAGCGTAAGCGCCACCCGGCAACACTCACGCCGAAAGCGGATTACAATGTTCGCGTCTGAGCATCTGGCACAGCGCAATCAGCGGCAAACCGACCAGCGTGTTTGGGTCACGGCCGTCCAGTTTTTCAAACAGCGCAATCCCCAGCCCCTCGCTTTTAAAGCTTCCCGCGCAGTTGAGTGGGCGCTCTTTACGCACGTAATCTTCAATCTCCTGCTCGCTCAGATGACGGAAGTGAACGTCGAAAGGCTCGCATTCGGTTTGCAGATGGCCCGTGGCGGTGTTGTAGAGCGCAAGGCCGGTGTAAAACGTGACGATCGAGCCACGCGCTTTCATTAATTGCAGGCGCGCGTTCTCTTCGGTGTGCGGTTTACCGGTGATCTCGCCGTCCAGCACGCAAACCTGATCGGAGCCTATAATCAGATGATTAGGATAGCGAGCGGCCAGACTTTGCGCTTTCTCCTGCGCCAGGCGCAACACCAGATGACGTGGCGATTCAGCCGGTTGCGGCGTTTCGTCGGTGACGGGCGCGGCGCATTCAAAAGGTATTCCCAGCTTTTCGAGCAATGCACGGCGGTAGGGAGAAGTGGAAGCGAGCACGAGATTTGGCATATTTTTTTCACCAGATATAGCGTATCGATGCCAGCCATTTTAAACTACAGCCCGCAATGTGTGCGAATAATTGGCAAAAGGCAGCCCTGGTTGCCTTTTTCTTTGACTCTATGACGTTACAAAGTTAATATGCGCGCCCTATGCAAAAAGTAAAATTACCCCTGACTCTTGACCCGGTTCGTACGGCTCAAAAACGCCTCGATTATGACGGTATTTATACCGCCGATCAGGTTGAGCGTATCGCCGAGTTTGTGGTCAGTGTGGATACTGATGTGGAATGCTCCATGTCGTTCGCTATCGATAACCAGCGCCTGGCCGTGTTAAACGGTGATGCAAAGGTCACGGTAACGCTCGAGTGCCAGCGTTGCGGGAAACCGTTCACACGTCATGTTCACACAACGTATTGTTTCAGTCCGGTTCGTTCTGACGAACAGGCTGAAGCACTCCCGGAAGCGTATGAGCCGATTGAGGTTAACGAATTCGGTGAAATCGATCTGCTTGCAGTCGTTGAAGATGAAGTCATCCTCGCCCTGCCTGTAGTTCCGGTGCATGATTCTGAACACTGTGAAGTGTCCGACGCGGACATGGTCTTTGGGGAACTGCCTGATGAAGCGCAAAAACCAAACCCATTTGCCGTATTAGCCAGCTTAAAGCGTAAGTAATTAAGGAGTAAGGTCCATGGCCGTACAACAGAATAAACCAACCCGTTCCAAACGTGGCATGCGTCGTTCCCATGACGCGCTGACTGCAGTTACCAGCCTGTCTGTAGACAAGACTTCTGGTGAGAAACACCTGCGTCACCACATGACTGCCGACGGTTTCTACCGTGGCCGCAAGGTAATCACTAAGTAATCACGCGCAAGCGTGATGAAGCTTAGTGAGGCATTCCCCGCGAAAGCGGGGGATACACCGAGCCGGGCAGCGAATATACCTTGACACGTCTAACCCTGGCGTTAGATGTCATGGGAGGAGATTTTGGGCCTTCCGTGACAGTGCCTGCAGCTTTGCAGGCACTGAATTCTAATTCGCAACTCACACTTCTTTTAGTCGGCAATCCCGACACCATCACGCCATTACTTGCAAAAGCTGACTTTGAACAACGTTCACGTCTGCAGATTATCCCTGCGCAGTCAGTTATTGCCAGTGATGCCAGGCCGTCGCACGCGATCCGCAACAGTCGCGGAAGCTCAATGCGAATTGCGCTGGAACTGGTGAAAGAAGGGCGGGCTGAAGCCTGCGTCAGCGCCGGAAATACCGGTGCGCTGATGGGGCTGGCGAAATTAATGCTCAAGCCCATTGAGGGGATTGAGCGTCCTGCGCTGGTGACGGTGTTACCGCATCAGCAGAAGGGCAAAACGGTGGTGCTCGACCTGGGCGCTAACGTGGATTGTGATAGTACGATGCTGGCCCAGTTTGCCATTATGGGCTCGGTGCTGGCTGAAGAAGTGGTGGGGATTGTGAATCCCCGCGTTGCGTTGCTGAATATTGGCGAAGAAGAGACGAAAGGTCTCGATAGCATTCGCGATGCCGCAGAATTGCTAAAATCCATGCCGTCAATCAACTATATTGGCTATCTTGAAGCTAATGAATTATTGACCGGCAAGACCGATGTTCTGGTGTGTGACGGGTTTACCGGCAACGTAACGTTAAAAACGATGGAAGGGGTGGTACGGATGTTCCTCTCCCTGCTGAAATCGCAGGGCGAAGGGAAAAAACGGTCCTGGTGGCTCATTTTATTGAAGCGTTGGTTACAAAAAAGCCTGGCGCGGCGATTCAGTCACCTCAACCCCGACCAGTATAATGGCGCCTGTCTGTTAGGATTGCGCGGCACGGTGATTAAGAGTCATGGTGCGGCCAATCAGCGAGCCTTTACCGTCGCGATTGAACAGGCAGTGCAGGCGGTGCAGCGACAAGTCCCACAGCGGATTGCCGCTCGCCTGGAATCTGTATTAGCTAAAAGTGACTGAGCGTACATGTATACAAAGATTTTAGGTACCGGCAGTTTTCTGCCTGAACAAGTGCGAACCAACGCCGATCTGGAAAAAATGGTCGATACGTCTGACGAGTGGATTGTCACCCGCACAGGTATCCGTGAACGCCGTATCGCCGGTCCAGATGAAACAGTAACCACGATGGGCTACGAAGCGGGCCTGCGCGCGCTGGAAATGGCCGGTATTGATAAAGAAGAGATCGGTCTGATCGTGGTGGCAACCACCTCAGCACCGAACGCCTTCCCGAGCGCAGCCTGTGAGATTCAGGCTAAGCTTGGCATCAAAGGCTGCCCGGCGTTTGACGTTGCGGCGGCCTGCGCAGGTTTTACCTATGCGCTGAGCGTGGCCGATCAGTACGTGAAGTCGGGTGCCGTGAAATATGCGCTGGTGATTGGTGCAGACGTGCTGGCGCGGACCTGCAACCCGGAAGATCGCGGAACGATCATTATTTTTGGTGATGGTGCGGGCGCTGTACTGTTAGGTCAGTCAGAAGAGCCGGGCATTATCTCCACGCATTTACATGCCGATGGCCGCTACGGCGAGCTGCTGACGCTGCCTAACGCCGATCGCGTTAACCCGGAAAACTCTATTTACCTGACAATGGCAGGCAATGAAGTGTTCAAGGTGGCGGTGACGGAACTGGCGCACATCGTCGATGAGACGCTGGAAGCGAACAATCTCGAGCGCTCTGCGCTGGACTGGCTGGTGCCGCATCAGGCGAACCTGCGCATTATCAGCGCCACGGCGAAAAAGCTGGGCATGTCCATGGATAACGTTGTGGTGACGCTCGATCGTCACGGCAACACCTCTGCGGCATCGGTACCTTGCGCGTTTGACGAAGCGGTACGCGATGGACGAATTAAACGAGGCCAACTGGTCTTGCTTGAAGCTTTTGGTGGCGGTTTCACCTGGGGCTCCGCGCTGGTTCGTTTCTAATTAAGGATTAAAAATGACGCAATTTGCTTTTGTGTTCCCGGGTCAGGGTTCTCAGTCCGTTGGGATGTTGTCTGAATTAGCGGCACAGTACCCAATTATTGAAGCCACTTTCCGTGAAGCTTCTGACGCTTTGGGTTACGATCTCTGGGCGCTGACTCAGCAGGGTCCGGCGGAAGAGCTGAACAAAACCTGGCAGACGCAGCCTGCGCTGCTGACGGCGTCTGTCGCACTGTGGCGTGTCTGGCAGGAGCAGGGCGGTAAAGCGCCTGTGATGCTGGCGGGTCATAGCCTTGGTGAATACTCTGCGCTGGTCTGTGCGGGCGTCATTGGTTTTGCTGATGCCGTGCGTCTGGTCGAAATGCGTGGCAAATTCATGCAGGAAGCGGTACCAGAAGGGACTGGCGCTATGTCCGCCATTATTGGTCTGGATGATGCATCTATCGCAAAAGCCTGCGAAGAATCTGCCGAAGGGCAGGTGGTTTCTCCGGTAAACTTTAACTCGCCGGGTCAGGTTGTGATCGCGGGTAACAAAGAAGCCGTTGAGCGTGCAGGCGCAGCCTGTAAAGCTGCGGGCGCGAAGCGTGCACTGCCGCTGCCGGTGAGCGTTCCGTCTCACTGTGCGCTGATGAAACCGGCTGCTGAGAAACTGGCAGTCGAGCTGCAAAAAATCACTTTTAACGCACCAACGGTTCCGGTTGTGAACAACGTTGATGTGAAATGCGAAACAGCGCCAGAAGCGATTCGCGACGCGCTGGTTCGCCAGCTCTACAGCCCCGTGCAGTGGACCAAAACCGTTGAGTTTATGGCCGCGCAGGGCGTTGAGCACCTGTATGAAGCAGGCCCGGGTAAAGTCCTGACCGGTCTGACCAAACGTATTGTTGATACCCTGACTGCATCGGCCATTAACGAGCCAGAAGCGCTGTCAGCGGCACTCGCGCAATAAAAGAGGATTACCATGAGTTTTGAAGGAAAAATCGCGCTGGTCACGGGCGCAAGCCGCGGTATCGGGCGTGCCATTGCTGAGACCCTGGTCGCGCGTGGCGCGAAAGTCATTGGTACAGCAACCAGTGAAAACGGCGCTCAGGCCATTAGCGACTACTTAGGTGCGAACGGTAAAGGTCTGATGCTGAATGTGACCGACGCTGCATCTATCGAATCTGTTCTGGAAAATATTCGCGCAGAGTTTGGCGAAGTGGATATTCTGGTCAATAATGCCGGAATCACTCGCGACAACTTACTGATGCGAATGAAGGACGACGAGTGGGACGATATCATCGAAACCAACCTGTCATCTGTATTCCGTCTGTCAAAAGCGGTAATGCGAGCTATGATGAAAAAGCGTCATGGCCGTATTATCACTATCGGTTCTGTGGTTGGTACCATGGGAAATGCTGGTCAGGCCAACTACGCTGCGGCGAAAGCGGGTCTGATCGGGTTCAGTAAGTCGCTGGCGCGCGAAATCGCGTCACGCGGGATTACTGTAAACGTTGTTGCTCCGGGCTTTATTGAAACGGACATGACGCGTGCGCTATCTGACGATCAGCGTGCGGGTATTCTGGCGCAGGTTCCTGCGGGTCGCCTCGGCGGCGCTCAGGAAATCGCCAGCGCGGTTGCATTTTTAGCCTCTGACGAAGCGAGTTACATCACTGGTGAGACTCTCCACGTCAACGGCGGGATGTACATGGTTTAACCACGATCGAAAATATTTGCGTTATTAGGGCGAATGGCCTCAAAATAACGTAAAATCGTGGTACGACCTGCCGGGATTTAGTTGCAAATTTTTCAACATTTTATACACTACGAAAACCATCGCGAAAGCGAGTTTTGATAGGAAATTTAAGAGTATGAGCACTATCGAAGAACGCGTTAAGAAAATTATCGGCGAGCAGCTGGGCGTTAAGCAGGAAGAAGTTGTGAACTCCGCATCCTTCGTTGAAGACCTGGGCGCAGATTCTCTTGACACCGTTGAGCTGGTAATGGCTCTGGAAGAAGAGTTTGATACTGAGATTCCGGACGAAGAAGCTGAGAAAATCACCACCGTTCAGGCTGCCATTGATTACATCAACGGTCACCAGGCGTAAGTGAACATCTCCAGGCGGTCATTCGACCGCCTGAGTTTTATCTTTTTTAGTCCCACGAATCCCTTTTTTTATCCCTCCCTGGAGGACAAACGTGTCTAAGCGTCGTGTAGTTGTGACCGGACTTGGCATGTTGTCTCCTGTCGGCAATACCGTAGAGTCCACCTGGAAAGCTCTTCTTGCCGGTCAGAGCGGCATCAGCCTAATCGACCATTTCGATACTAGCGCCTATGCAACGAAATTTGCTGGCTTAGTAAAGGATTTTAACTGTGAAGAGATCATCTCGCGCAAAGAACAGCGCAAGATGGATGCCTTCATTCAATATGGAATTGTCGCTGGCGTTCAGGCCATGCAGGATTCTGGTCTTGAAATTACGGAAGAGAACGCAACCCGCATTGGCGCCGCTATTGGCTCCGGGATTGGCGGTCTTGGCCTGATCGAGGAAAACCACACCTCTCTGGTGAACGGTGGCCCACGTAAGATCAGCCCATTCTTCGTTCCGTCCACGATTGTTAACATGGTGGCGGGTCACCTGACCATCATGTTTGGCCTCCGTGGCCCTAGCATTTCTATCGCAACAGCTTGTACCTCTGGTGTGCATAACATCGGTCAGGCAGCGCGTATCATCGCTTACGGTGATGCTGACGCCATGGTTGCCGGTGGTGCTGAAAAAGCCAGTACTCCGCTGGGCGTGGGTGGTTTCGGTGCGGCGCGTGCGCTGTCTACCCGTAACGACAATCCTCAGGCTGCGAGCCGTCCGTGGGACAAAGACCGTGATGGTTTTGTTCTGGGCGATGGTGCTGGCATGATCGTACTCGAAGAGTACGAACACGCGAAAAAGCGTGGCGCGAAAATTTATGCAGAAATCGTCGGTTTCGGCATGAGCAGCGACGCTTATCACATGACCTCTCCGCCGGAAGATGGCGCGGGTGCGGCACTGGCGATGGTTAACGCGATTCGCGATGCGGGTCTCGAACCTGGTCAGATTGGCTATGTTAACGCCCACGGCACCTCGACGCCGGCTGGCGATAAAGCAGAAGCTCAGGCCGTTAAGTCCGTATTTGGTGATGCAGCAAGCCGCATTATGGTCAGCTCCACCAAATCCATGACCGGCCACCTGCTGGGTGCTGCAGGCGCAGTAGAGTCTATCTACTCGATCCTGGCGCTGCGCGATCAGGCTGTTCCGCCAACCATCAACCTGGATAACCCGGATGAAGGTTGCGATCTGGACTTCGTTCCACACGAAGCGCGTCAGGTCAGCGGTCTGGAGTACACCCTGTGTAACTCCTTCGGCTTCGGCGGCACGAACGGCTCTCTGATCTTTAAAAAGATCTAAGGCTTGCTGCCCGGTAGCGTTAAATAAAAAGGTCCGCTTGTCGGGCCTTTTTTATTCAGTTTTCTTCCCTTGTTCTGCCTTATTCATCCTGCCAAACTATCGGGTCACGAAAAAGGAGCCTCCATGTTCTTCATCAATGGCCAACAGCAGGACTCTCTTCCTGCGAGCGACAGGGCGACCCAGTTTGGCGATGGCTGCTTCACCACGGCACGCATTGCTGAGGGCGAAGTCTGCCTGCTCGACGCCCATCTTCAGCGTTTACAGCTGGCGTGTGAAAGGTTGCTGATTCCTTTTACACAGTGGGCTGAACTTCAGCGTGAAATGATCGACATGGCGAAGGGCAACCCTCGCGGCGTGCTAAAAGCCATTATCAGCCGTGGCGCGGGCGGACGCGGTTACAGCGGTGCCAGTTGCCTGAATCCCACCCGAATTCTCTCTGTTTCTGCCTATCCCGCACACTACGACCTGTGGCGTCGCGACGGCATCCGCCTGGCGCTCAGCCCGGTTCGTCTGGGGCGCAACCCCATGCTTGCAGGAATAAAACATCTCAACCGACTCGAGCAGGTGCTGATCCGCGCTCATCTTGAACAGTCAGACGCCGAAGAGGCGCTGGTTCTTGACAGCGACGGGCTCATTACGGAATGCTGTGCGGCCAATTTATTGTGGCGACGGGGCAACGATGTTTTCACGCCGAAGATGGATCAGGCCGGGGTGAATGGCATCATGCGCCAGTTTTGTTTGCAGAACCTGGCACACTCGGCCTTTCGCGTTGTCGAAGTTCACACAGGCGTTGAGGCGCTGCTGGACGCCGATGAAGTCGTGGTCTGTAATGCCTTAATGCCCGTCGTGCCGGTTCGAGCTTACGGTGACAAGACCTGGTCATCGCGTGAGTTGTACTCGTTTTTAGCCCCACTGTGTGAGCAAACAAGATAGTCATGAAAAAAATGTTGCGCTTTGTCCTCCTCCTTCTCGTCGTGATGGCTATCGCGGGCGGCGTGGGAGTCTGGAAGGTTCGTCAGATGGCGAACAGTCACATTCTGATTAAAGAAGAAACCGTCTTCACGCTGAAAGCCGGCACCGGGCGCTTAGCGCTGGGCGAACAGCTTTACGGCGATAAAATTATTAACCGTCCGCGCGTTTTCCAGTGGCTGCTGCGCCTTGAGCCTGAGCTGTCGCATTTCAAAGCCGGGACCTACCGCTTTACACCGGGCATGACGGTGCGTGAGATGCTGGCGCTGCTGGAAAGCGGCAAAGAGGCACAGTTCCCGCTGCGATTCGTCGAAGGCATGCGCCTGAGCGACTACCTGAAACAGCTGCGTGATGCGCCGTACATCAGCCACACTCTGAAAGATGACAGCTACGCCACCGTCGCTGAGGTTCTTAAGCTGGAGCATCCTGAGTGGGTGGAGGGCTGGTTCTGGCCTGATACCTGGATGTATACCGCAGGGACCACGGACGTTGCGATTTTGAAGCGTGCGCACAAAAAAATGATGGCCGCCGTCGATAAAGCCTGGGAAGGGCGCGCGGACGGTCTGCCGTACAAAGACCAAAACCAGTTTGTGACCATGGCCTCGATCGTCGAAAAAGAGACGGCCGTGGCGAGCGAGCGCGATCAGGTGGCATCGGTGTTTATCAACCGTCTGCGTATCGGCATGCGCCTGCAAACCGACCCGACGGTGATTTACGGCATGGGCGAGAACTATGCCGGGAAGATATCCCGTAAGGACCTCGAGACGCCAACGGCGTATAATACCTACGTGATTAGCGGTTTGCCGCCAGGGCCCATCGCGACGCCTAGCCAGGCGTCACTGGATGCCGCCGCGCATCCGGCGCACACACCGTATCTCTATTTTGTGGCTGACGGAAAAGGGGGGCATACCTTTAACACCAACCTTGCCAGCCATAATCGCTCTGTTCAGGACTATCTGAAGGCACTTAAGGAAAAAAATGCGCAGTAATTACATCGTCATAGAGGGGCTGGAAGGCGCCGGGAAAACCACCGCACGCAACGTGGTGGTCGACACACTGAAAGAGCTGGGCATCGAAGAGATGGTCTTCACTCGCGAGCCGGGCGGCACAGTGCTGGCTGAAAAGCTCAGAAGCCTGGTGCTGGACATCAAATCCGTCGGCGACGAAGTGATTAGCGATAAAGCCGAAGTGCTGATGTTTTACGCGGCGCGCGTGCAGCTGGTCGAAACGGTGATCAAACCGGCGCTGGCAGAAGGGCGCTGGGTGATCGGCGATCGCCATGATTTATCGACGCAGGCCTACCAGGGCGGCGGACGCGGAATCGATCAGACCATGCTCGCGACGCTGCGCGATGCGGTACTGGGTGATTTCCGCCCGAACCTGACGCTGTATTTGGATGTCACTCCGGCGGTGGGCCTGAAGCGCGCCCGCGCCCGCGGCGAGCTGGATCGCATCGAACAGGAGTCTCTGGATTTCTTTAACCGCACCCGCGCGCGCTATCTTGAACTGGCGGCGCAGGACAGCTCGATTCGCACCATCGATGCCACTCAATCCCTGGAAGACGTCACGCGTTCTATCCGTGAAACCGTGACCGCATGGGTACAGGAGCAGCAGGCATGAAATGGTATCCATGGCTGCGTCCGCACTTTGATCAGCTGATTAGCAGCTATCAGGCCGGTCGGGGGCATCATGCGTTACTGATTCAGGCGCTGCCCGGCATGGGCGACGACGCGCTGATTTATGCCATCACCCGTTTTCTGATGTGTCAGCAGCCCGAAGGGCATAAAAGCTGCGGCAAATGCCGCGGCTGCCAGCTGATGCAGGCGGGAACCCATCCGGATTACTACACGCTGGAGCCTGAGAAGGGCAAAAGCTCGCTCGGTATCGACGCGGTGCGTGAAGTCAGCGAAAAGCTGTATGAACACGCGCGCCTCGGCGGGGCGAAAGTCGTCTGGTTAAAAGACGCGGCGCTGCTGACGGAAGCGGCGGCGAATGCGCTGCTCAAAACTCTGGAAGAGCCGCCGGTCAATACCTGGTTCTTTATGTCCTGTCGCGAGCCGGGTCGATTACTGGCGACATTGCGCAGCCGTTGCCGACTTCATCACCTCGCTGCACCGCAGGAATCCTGGGCTTTAACCTGGCTTGAACGCGAAGTGACGGTGTCACAGGACGCGGCGCTGACGGCGCTGCGCTTAAGTAGCGGAGCACCCGCTGCAGCGCTGGAACTGCTGCAAAAAGAGACCTGGGCGCAACGCACACAGCTTTGCGATGCCCTGAGCAGCACGCTGGAAAGCCGCGACTGGCCTGGATTGCTGCCCGCATTAAACCACGAACAGGCACCTGCGCGTCTGCACTGGCTGGCGTCACTGGTTCTGGATGCGATCAAACTGCAGCAAAGCGCGCAGCAGCTCAGCAACGCCGACGTCTGGCCGCTGGTCAACACCCTGGCAAACCAGCTTTCCGGGGCTATACTGCGCGCGATTTTCCATGATGTCAGCGTATGCCGCGAACAACTCTTAAGCGTAACCGGCGTGAATCGTGAGCTGTTACTCACGGACCTGTTACTGCGTATCGAACATTACCTGCAACCAGGCACGCTGCTGCCTGCTTCCCATCTCTGAGAGAGACATTATGTTTTTAGTCGACTCACACTGCCATCTCGATGGCCTGGATTATCAATCACTGCATAAAGACGTGGACGATGTGCTGGCAAAAGCCGCCGCCCGCGATGTGAAATTCTGTCTGGCTGTCGCCACGACGCTGCCCGGATATCGCTCGATGCGCGATCTGGTGGGTGAGCGCGACAACGTCGTCTTCTCCTGCGGCGTGCATCCGCTCAATCAGGATGAAGAGTACGACGTCGAGGATCTGCGCCGGATGGCGGCGGAAGCGGGCGTAGTGGCCATGGGTGAAACCGGGCTGGACTATTTTTACACGCCGGAAACAAAACCCCGCCAGCAGGAGTCTTTCCGCAACCACATCCGTATCGGACGCGAGCTGAACAAACCGGTCATCGTCCATACCCGCGATGCGCGCGCAGATACCCTCGCCATCCTGCAGGAAGAAAAAGTGACGGATTGCGGTGGCGTACTACACTGTTTCACAGAAGACAGAGAAACGGCGGGTAAGCTGCTTGATTTGGGGTTTTATATCTCGTTTTCCGGGATCGTGACGTTCCGTAATGCTGAGCAGCTGCGTGATGCTGCGCGTTATGTGCCTCTCGACCGGATCCTGGTGGAAACAGACTCGCCTTATCTGGCACCGGTGCCGCACCGCGGTAAAGAGAACCAGCCAGCCATGACGAGAGATGTGGCTGAGTATATGGCCGTCCTGAAAGGTGTCAGCCTCGAAGAGCTGGCGCGCACCACGACGGAAAACTTCGCTAATCTGTTCCACATCGCCCCCTCCCGCCTGCAATCTGTTTGATACACCTGTTTTTTTTGGGCTCGTAATTAATAAACAAAGCGAGTAAAGTTCACCGCCTTATTTAGGGCGGTGACGGTGTATTTAGACATATCTGGACATGCTTTTTGTAAATTACTGAAAGTTTTTCGATCGTCTGAAGCTGAAACGTGATAGCCGTCAAACAAAGTCACAGGGATTTATTTTACTCTGTGTAATAAATAAAGGGCGCTTAGATGTCCTGTCCACGGCGCGGTTCTCCCCCCGTGCCCATGCGTGAAAGCGTAAAAAAAGCACAAATACTCAGGAGCACTCTCAATTATGTTTAAGAATGCATTTGCTAACCTGCAAAAGGTCGGTAAATCGCTGATGCTGCCAGTATCCGTACTGCCTATCGCAGGTATCCTGCTGGGCGTCGGTTCTGCAAACTTCAGCTGGCTGCCAGCCGTAGTTTCACACGTGATGGCCGAAGCAGGCGGTTCTGTTTTTGCTAACATGCCGCTGATCTTCGCTATCGGTGTTGCACTGGGCTTCACCAATAACGACGGTGTATCTGCTCTGGCCGCGGTTGTTGCTTACGGCATCATGGTGAAAACCATGGCTGTGGTTGCGCCACTGGTACTGCATTTACCTGCTGAAGAGATCGCAGCGAAACACCTGGCCGATACCGGTGTTCTCGGCGGTATCATCTCTGGTGCCATTGCAGCCTACATGTTTAACCGCTTCTATCGCATCAAGCTGCCTGAGTATCTGGGCTTCTTCGCGGGCAAGCGCTTCGTACCGATCATCTCTGGTCTGGCTGCGATCTTCATGGGCGTTGTGCTGTCCTTCATCTGGCCTCCAATTGGTACGGCTATCCAGACCTTCTCTCAGTGGGCTGCATACCAGAACCCGGTTGTGGCGTTTGGTATCTACGGCTTCGTAGAGCGCTGCCTGGTGCCATTTGGTCTGCACCACATCTGGAACGTTCCATTCCAGATGCAGATTGGTGAATACACCAACGCCGCAGGTCAGGTATTCCACGGTGACATCCCACGTTACATGGCAGGTGACCCAACTGCAGGCAAACTGTCTGGCGGCTTCCTGTTCAAAATGTACGGTCTGCCGGCTGCAGCGATTGCTATCTGGCACTCTGCTAAACCAGAGAACCGTGCAAAAGTGGGCGGTATCATGATCTCCGCAGCGTTGACCTCGTTCCTGACCGGTATCACCGAGCCGATCGAGTTCTCCTTCATGTTCGTTGCGCCGATCCTGTACGTTATCCACGCGATTCTGGCAGGCCTGGCATTCCCAATCTGTATTCTGCTGGGTATGCGTGACGGTACGTCCTTCTCGCACGGTCTGATCGACTTCATCGTTCTGTCCGGTAACAGCAGCAAACTGTGGCTGTTCCCAATCGTTGGTGCGTGCTACGCAGTGGTGTACTACACCGTCTTCCGCGTGCTGATCAAAGCACTGGACCTGAAAACTCCGGGTCGTGAAGATTCTACTGACGATGCGAAAGCAACCTCTACCAGCGAAATGGCTCCTGCTCTGATTGCAGCATTCGGCGGTAAAGAAAACATCACTAACCTGGACGCGTGTATCACTCGTCTGCGTGTGAGCGTTGCTGACGTCGCGAAAGTTGACCAGCAGGGCCTGAAAAAACTGGGCGCAGCGGGTGTTGTTGTTGCAGGTTCGGGCGTTCAGGCAATCTTCGGTACTAAATCCGATAACCTGAAAACCGAAATGGATGAGTACATCCGCAGCAACTAAGTTGTGACCTGGGGAGACTAAGGCAGCCGAATGGCTGCCTTTTTTATTGTGCCAACATTTAAGCCCGGTGGCGCTGCGCTTACCGGGCCTACGGGTTTTGTAGGTCGGGTAAGCGCAGCGCCACCCGACAATTTCCGCACACCGCCCACAAAAAAGGGAGCCATTCGGCTCCCTTCGTCATCACTCACGACTTAGAAACGGTATGTACCGCTCACCGAGAAGTTACGCGGTGCGCCGTAAACGCCGTAGCTGCCCAGGTAATCGTAATACTCCTCATCAAACACGTTGTTCAGGTTGCCCTGAACCGAGAAGTTTTTGGTGACCTGGTAGCGGGTAAAGAGATCCACCACCGTGTAACCACCCTGAGTGATCTGATTCACGCCGTTCGGGCCGTTATCGAGATCCTGCCAGGTTTTGTTCTGCCAGCGCGCGCCACCGCCGACGGTCAGCTCAGGCAGCATCGGCAACTGGTAGCGCGTAAACAGCTTCAGAGAGGTACGCGGCTGGCCTGGGTTGACGGCAGTGCCGTTCTCATCGTCAGCAATGTAGCGGCTGCCGCCGAAAGTCAGCTGCCAGTTGTCGGTCAACGCGCCGTTCAGCTCGAACTCAATCCCTTTGCTGACGGTCCCATCCACAGATTTATACGCCGACTGACCGCCGGAGCCTGGAATGGTTGTCCCGGTGTTCACGGCGACGTTGTCCTGCTCAATACGGAAGACGGCGAGCGTCGCGGTCAGGCGGGTGCTGAACCAGTCACCTTTCACACCGGCTTCATAGCTCTTGCCGGTGGTCGGGTCGATGAAGTTGCTGTTGACATCTCGCTGGCCA
This sequence comes from Lelliottia sp. JS-SCA-14, assembly GCF_035593345.1. NCBI lineage: Bacteria > Pseudomonadati > Pseudomonadota > Gammaproteobacteria > Enterobacterales > Enterobacteriaceae > Lelliottia > Lelliottia sp. JS-SCA-14. The sequence goes on from NZ_CP141606.1 coordinate 1,886,711, forward strand.
GACGGCTGGAAGATCGAAGTGTAGCTTCCGTAAACCGACCAGGTATCGTCGATGTCATAGATCAGGCCCGCATACGGCGTGACGTCATCGAATTTGCTGTTGCGGATCTCGTCCGGTTTACGCTCCAGGTTGTATTTGGCGCTCCACTCGGTGTAACGCGCGCCGAGGATCAGATGCAGCGGATCGGCCAGAGAGATACGGGTCGCGGCATAGACAGATTTCTGGCGGATCACGTCGCGCTGGTACAGTGAGAAGCCGGACCAGGTCGGATCGGCCAGGTTGCCGTTGTAATCGTAAATGCTGCCGACATCCATCAGGCCGTAATTGTCGTTAACCGGATAGGAGTTGTCGTAGTTATTGCGCTGGCGGCTGTAGCTCCCGCCGAACATGATTTGGTGCTGACGGCCAAGCAGGTCATACCCGCCGCGTACGAACGCATCCACGGAGTCCTGTTTTCGCTCGCCGCGGTTCCAGCCGCCCCAGGCACCGTACCATTTGGAGGCATCGTACAGGCCAGTTGCCTTGTCCGGATAACCGTCGATGTACATCAGCTTGCTGTCGAAGTTAGTTTCCGCGTGCATGGCGTTAACCTTCGCTTCCCAGCCGTTATCAAAGCGCTGAGTGAGGTTGGCAAACACTTTGGTAGAATCGTTGTTCGAGTAAGTCCAGTCGGCTGCGGTGTTAAAGCCGCGGCGGAAATCGGTTTTGCTGCCATCGCTGAACATGGAAGGGAAACCGCCCCAGGTTGGGCTGTCCTCTTCGCTTTCCTGGTAGTCATAACCCAGGGAGAGGGTGGTGGAGTCCGTCACGTCCGCATCGAGAATGCCGGAGACGAACTTCTTGCGATAGTGGTTACGCTCCACCCAGGAGTCGCGGTCTTCGTACCCGGCGATCACGCGCCCGCGCACGTTGCCGGATTCCGTCAGCGGCGCCTGGAGATCCATCACGTAACGCTGTTTATCCCAGCTGCCATAGGTGGCGGAGACGTTGCCTTTAAACTCTTTGCTGTCCGCGTGTTTACGCACCATGTTGACGTAAGCGGAAGGGTTGCCCGTGCCGCTCATCAAACCGGCCGCGCCGCGCACCACTTCGATTTTATCGAAAATAGCGGTATCGCCCGCGGTATCACCAAAGTTCCAGCGGTTGTCGAGGAAGGTCGGCATGTCTTCATAGGCAAAGTTGCTGATGAAGAACCCGCGGGAGTAGAAGTTGGTACGGCTGGTATCAATGCGGGAAGCGCTGACACCGACGGTGTTATCCAGTACCGAGCCGATGGTGTTCAGCTCCTGGTCCTGCATACGCTGCTGGCTGATGACGCTGACCGACTGCGGAATATCACGCGAAACCAGTAATAATTTGGTGCCGGTGGTGGTGGTTTTGACGCTGTAATCCTGATCCTGCGCGCTATTCTGATCTTGCGCGTTATCAGCCCCGTCAACGATGACGGTATCTTCCGGATTGGATTCTGCGAAACTTGCGGTCGGCATCAATGCCATAGCAATACAGGCTGCCAGCAACGAAGGTGTTGCGACAGGCTGACGTTGCCCATCCCTGGTGTGATTAATGAAAGACATCATCAAACCCTTTCTGAGTGAATGGTAAATTGTCTGCCCCAGTCCCGATAACGGTCGGAGGTCATTTCTATGTTGAAAATGCGCATGAAAATGCAAATGCGAAATATACGCATTTGAATTAACCATGTAAACAGATGTAACCATTTCACCTGAAATTATGTTTCAGTCATATCTAAGGGCAGGATGGTCAATCAGCGACCATCCATTGTGGGTAAAGGAAAGAAATCACGGGATAAGGTTGAAAGGACAGGAGAAACTCGCTCATACTCTTGTGTTGTGTCACGGGCAATCGCCGCACCGCCAGCCTTTGCCGGTCACGTCACGCCAGATTAAACAAAAAAGGAAAACGTCATGGCTGAAGAAACCATTTTCAGTAAAATTATCCGTCGTGAGATCCCGTCGGATATCGTGTATCAGGATGAACTGGTCACAGCTTTCCGCGACATTTCACCTCAGGCTCCGACACACATCCTTATTATCCCCAATATTCTGATTCCGACCGTCAATGACGTGAAAACTGAGCATGAAGTGGCATTAGGCCGTATGCTGACGGTAGCAGCGAAAATTGCTGAACAGGAAGGGATTGCCGAAGACGGGTACCGTCTGATCATGAACTGTAATCGTCATGGTGGGCAGGAAGTTTATCATATTCACATGCATCTGCTGGGCGGTCGTCCGCTGGGTCCGATGCTGGCGCATAAAGGTCTTTGATATGCAAAGAGGGCGTAAAGCGGTTCTGGCTCTGACACTGGCGATGGTCCTCGCGGGCTGTAGCTCGCGTCCGGCGATCCCGGTCAGCGATGAACAGACGCTGGTGATGGAGTCGTCGGTTCTGGCTGCGGGCATTACCGCTGAGGCACCGTCGCTCACGGTCAGCGAAATTCAGCCGTCGGCGTCCTCCAGACTTTATAACGAAAGAAACCAGCCAGTTACCATCCACTATCGGTTTTACTGGTATGACGTAAGAGGCCTCGAGATGCATCCGCTTGAAGCGCCACGCAGTGTCATCATTCCGGCCAATTCGTCGGTCACACTTTATGGCAGCGCTAATTATCTGGGTGCGCATAAGGTCAGACTTTATCTTTATTTGTAAGGGGTGAACCTTGATTAAGAATTTGGGCCGTTACGCGCTCGTTACCGCTTTCGCGCTGTTCCTGTCGGGGTGTATCAACCGTACGGAACAGCAACCTGCTCCTGTTGATGAGGTGAAGCCTGGCACTGAACAGCCGGTGACGCCGACCGAGCCAGTGCCAACGGTGCCATCCGTACCGACGATCCCGGAACAGCCGGGCCCGATTGAACATCCCGATCAAACCTCGCAGCCTGCGCCGCGCGTCCGTCACTATGACTGGAACGGTGCCATGCAGCCGATGGTGGGCAAAATGTTGCAGGCTCAGGGCGTGACCGCTGGCAGCGTACTGCTGGTGGATAGCGTCAACAACCGCACCAACGGCTCGCTGAATGCGGGTGAAGCCACGGAAACCCTGCGCAATGCGCTGGCGAACAACGGCAAGTTTACGCTGGTTTCCGTCCAGCAATTGTCCGTGGCGAAACAGCAGTTGGGCCTGTCACCGCAGGACAGCCTGGGCTCGCGCAGCAAAGCCATTGGCATCGCCCGTAACGTTGGCGCGCAATACGTGCTCTACTCCAACGCGACCGGCAACGTCAACACGCCAACCCTGCAAATGCAGCTGATGCTGGTTCAAACAGGCGAAATTATCTGGTCAGGTAAAGGTGCCGTTACACAACAATAACGTCACGCGCGAAACCCTGCTTTCGCGCGACTTCCCGCAATATCGCCTTATCGCGCCGCAAACCCACGCCGGGTTTAGCGGCGCGAGTTGCATTATTGAGCACGGCGATCGCCGTCTGGTGTTGCGCCAGCGTCATGACGCCACCGGGCCCGCCTTTGCGTTTCGCCGTCAGTATCACGCCCTGAAACGTCTTCCCGCCGATCTGGTGCCTGAGCCGCACTTCTTTCATCACGACTGGATGGCGGTCGAGTATCTTGTGGGCGAGATCAAAAGCGAGCTTCCTGATACCCAAACCCTGGCAGGCATGCTGTATTATCTGCACCGGCAATCCCGTCTTGGATGGCGCATCACGATCCTGCCGCTGCTGGATGCCTACTGGCAGGGAGCCGCGCCTTCACGGCGATCGCCATTCTGGCTGGCGACGTTAAAACGTCTGCGCCAGCGCGGCGAACCGCGCCCTCTGCGGCTGGTGCCGTTGCATATGGACGTGCATGCCGGAAATATCGTCCATACCCCATCGGGAGAACGGCTGATCGACTGGGAATACGCGGGCGATGGCGACGTGGCGCTGGAGCTGGCGGCGGTCTGGGTGCCGTCGGAAAAGGCCCGGCAGACGCTTATTAGAGCCTATGCCAACACGGCGAATATGGATGCGTATCAGCTGCAACAGCAGGTTCAGCGCTGGCGGCCCTGGGTACTGATGATGATGGCCGGATGGTTCGAATTACGCTTTCAGCAATCGGCTGACAAACAATTTATCGCGCTGGCAGATGACGTCTGGCGTGAGTTACAAACTAAAGGATAAGAGAGGTTCGTGTGGGTCCAGTGATGTTGGATGTTGAAGGGTATGAACTCGATGCGGAAGAGCGCGATATTCTGGCGCATCCGCTGGTGGGTGGGCTGATTCTGTTTACCCGCAACTATCACGATCCTGCGCAGCTGCGCGAGCTGGTGCGTCAGATCCGCGCGGCGTCCCGCAACCGTCTAGTGGTCGCGGTCGATCAGGAAGGCGGACGCGTGCAGCGTTTTCGCGAGGGCTTCACCCGTCTGCCGGCGGCACAATCTTTTGCTGCCCTGCTTGGTACTGAAGAGGGTGGTAAGCTGGCGCAGGACGCGGGCTGGCTGATGGCGAGCGAAATGATCGCCATGGATATCGATATCAGCTTTGCGCCGGTGCTGGACGTCGGGCACATCAGCGCGGCCATCGGTGAGCGCTCCTACCATGAAGATCCGCAGATTGCCCTGGCGATGGCGACGCGCTTTATCGACGGCATGCACGACGCGGGCATGAAAACCACCGGGAAACACTTCCCGGGTCACGGAGCGGTCACGGCGGATTCTCACAAAGAGACGCCGCGCGATCCGCGCCCTGAGGCGGAGATTCGTGCCAAAGATATGTCCGTGTTCCGCTCGCTCATTACCGACAACAAGCTCGACGCCATCATGCCAGCGCATGTGATCTACAGCGAGGTCGATCCGCGTCCGGCCAGCGGGTCCCCGCACTGGCTGAAAACCGTGCTGCGCCAGGAGCTAGGCTTTAACGGCGTGATTTTCTCCGACGATCTGTCGATGGAAGGGGCGGCGATCATGGGCAGTTACGCCGAGCGCGGTCAGGCGTCGCTGGATGCGGGTTGCGATATGATCCTGGTCTGCAATAATCGTAAAGGGGCGGTTAGCGTGTTAGATAACCTGTCGCCGATCAATGCTGAACGTGTTACACAATTGTATCATAAAGGTTCATTTAGCCGTCAGGAGCTGATGGGCTCGTCTCGCTGGAAGACAGTGAACGCCGAGCTTGAAGCACTCAATGAGCGCTGGCAGGCACACAAAGCGGGCCAATAAACCCCTCTCGGAAGGCGTCGTGTGGTGAGGAAACAATGATCATTTATTTGCACGGTTTTGATTCGAACAGTCCTGGTAACCATGAAAAAGTGCTGCAACTGCAGTTCATCGACCCGGACGTGCGGCTGATTAGCTACAGCACGCGCCATCCGAAGCATGACATGGCGCATCTGCTGAAAGAAGTGGACAAGATGCTGCAGCTCAACGTCGACGATCGTCCGCTGATTTGCGGCGTGGGACTCGGTGGCTACTGGGCAGAGCGGATCGGTTTTCTCTGCGATATTCGCCAGGTGGTGTTCAATCCGAATTTGTTCCCTGACGAGAACATGGAAGGCAAGATTGACCGCCCGGAAGAGTACACCGATATTGCAACCAAATGCGTGAGCAATTTCCGCGAGAAGAACCGCGACCGCTGCATGGCGATCCTCTCCCGTCATGACGAGGCGCTGGATAACCTCCGCGCGGCAGAGCTGCTGCATCACTACTATGAAATTGTCTGGGACGAAGAGCAGACCCACAAATTCAAAAATATCTCCCCGCATCTGCAGCGCATCAAAGCCTTCAAGACCCTGGGCTAACCCCCTCTGACTCCCTCAAAGCCCGGCCGCGAAAGCGAGCCGGGCTTTGTCTTTGCTACAATTGTACAAATTTAAATCACCAAAACTTGATTCACATCAATTTTGGTATGACCAATGCGCCTGGCGTGTTATTCTCAATGCACCTGAATGGTTTCAGTGTTGTAACCTGTTGTTAATTAAGGGTTATTCTCATAACTTTTAATTAACAATTGGTTAATAATTTGAGGGGGTCACATTGACTACGCCATTGAAAAAGATAGTGATTGTAGGCGGCGGCGCAGGTGGGCTGGAGCTGGCTACGCAACTCGGCAAGAAGCTGGGCCGTGGCAAGAAAGCCAAAATTACGCTGGTCGATCGCAACCACAGCCATCTGTGGAAACCGCTGCTGCATGAAGTCGCCACCGGTTCCCTGGACGAAGGTGTCGATGCCCTGAGCTATCTGGCGCACGCGCGTAATCACGATTTCCAGTTCCAGCTGGGCTCGGTGATGGACATCAACCGCGAAAGCAAAACCATTACCCTGGCCGAGCTGCGTGACGAGAAGGGCGAGCTGCTGGTTCCTGAGCGCAAACTGCCGTACGACACGCTGGTGATGGCGCTGGGGAGTACCTCGAACGACTTCAATACCCCGGGCGTAAAAGAGAACTGCATCTTCCTCGACAACCCGCATCAGGCGCGTCGTTTCCATCAGGAGATGCTGAACCTGTTCCTGAAATATTCCAATAACCTCGGTGCCAGCGGCAAAGTGAACATCGCGATTGTCGGCGGCGGGGCGACGGGCGTAGAGCTCTCTGCGGAACTGCACAATGCGGTGAAACAGCTGCACAGCTACGGCTACAAAGGCCTGACCAACGAAGCGTTGAACGTGACGCTGGTCGAAGCGGGCGAGCGCATTCTGCCTGCGCTGCCACCGCGCATTTCCGGTGCGGCGCACAACGAACTGACCAAAATGGGCGTGCGCGTGCTGACCCAAACCATGGTTACCAGCGCCGACGAAGGCGGTCTGCACACCAAAGGCGGGGAGTACATTCAGGCCGATCTGATGGTCTGGGCTGCCGGTATCAAAGCGCCTGATTTCATGAAAGAGATTGGCGGACTGGAAACCAACCGTATCAACCAGCTGGTGGTCGAGCCGACGCTGCAAACCACGCGCGATCCGAACATTTTCGCCATCGGTGACTGCGCATCTTGCGCGCGTCCGGAAGGCGGGTTCGTTCCTCCGCGCGCTCAGGCCGCGCACCAGATGGCAAGCCTCGCGCTGCACAACATTCTGGCGCAGACCAAAGGCAAAGCGATGAAGTCCTACGTCTACAAAGACCACGGCTCGCTGGTCTCCCTGTCGAACTTCTCCACCGTGGGCAGCCTGATGGGTAACCTGATGCGCGGCTCTATGATGGTTGAAGGGCGCATCGCGCGTTTCGTCTACATCTCGCTGTACCGCATGCACCAGGTCGCGCTGCACGGTTACTTCAAAACCGGCCTGATGATGCTGGTGGGCAGTATCAACCGCGTCATTCGTCCGCGCCTCAAACTGCACTGATCCTTCAATCCCTCCGGCTCCCGGAGGGATTTTTAGCATTTCCTGCTGACAATATCCGTCAGGGTGCTTAAGAGTTCTCCTAAACGCGCACCTTTTCATTTCACGCCTCTCTTTTTGAGCGTTATTCCGATTGGCGAACCCTTTCTTTGATTGCAAAATTGTTACCAATAGCAACAAAGGAGGAAGTCCCGTGAATAAATCTATGTTGGCGGGTATAGGGATTGGCGTAGCTGCGGCGCTGGGCGTGGCAGCAGTGGCCAGTCTGAACGTGTTTGAACGCGGCCCGCAGTACGCACAAGTTGTTTCAGCCACACCGATTAAAGAGTCGGTGAAAACCCCTCGTCAGGAGTGCCGCAACGTCGCGGTGACCCACCGTCGTCCGGTGCAGGATGAAAACCGTATCGCAGGCTCCGTGCTGGGTGCGGTTGCGGGTGGCGTGATTGGTCATCAGTTTGGCGGCGGACGCGGGAAAGATGTCGCGACCGTGGTCGGCGCACTGGGTGGCGGCTATGCCGGTAACCAGGTCCAGGGCGCGATGCAGGACGGCGATACTTACACCACCACGCAGCAGCGCTGCAAAACCGTGTATGACAAATCAGAGAAAATGCTCGGCTACGATGTGACCTACAAAATTGGCGATCAGCAGGGCAAAATTCGGATGGACAAAGACCCGGGTACCCAGATCCCTCTGGATAGCAACGGTCAGCTGGTTCTGAATAACAAGGTGTAAAAAAAGCGGTATTTTTGAATTTGGCTCCTCAAACGCTCAGGCTGAGGAGCCTTTTTTTCGCCTGTCAGAAGGTCAGGGCGTAGTTCAGACCGAAGGTGCGTCCGCGGCCTTTATACTCGTACAGCGCCGCATTCCCGTAGGTTGGACTGTAGAGCAGCGGCGCGCGCTGTCCCCAGACGGTGGTGTACTCTTTGTCGAGCAGGTTTTCGACGCTAAACGTCAGCTTGCCCAGAGGGAGCTGATAGCTGCCGATAAAATCAACGGTATTGTAGCCATCAATTTTATTGCCCGCCGCGTCGCTCAGATCGAAGGCCTGCTGGGTTTGCAGACGCAACGCCCACGGCTCTGGCGCCCAGCCGACGTAAGCTGTCGCTTTCGACGGTGACGCCTGAGTCACATCCCATTTCTCCCAGGAACCGTTGGTTTTGATCTCGGATTTCAGGACGTTGAAGTTCCCGCCGAGGCTCCAGTTGCTGTCAGGAATAAAGTAATCCACCGCGCCTTCGACGCCGTAGATGCGGCGCTTCTGCGGATTCACGTCGATGGTCATGTCCGCGCGGTTGATATCAATGGATTTGTCCGACAGGGAGTAGTAAGCCGCAATCTGGGTGCGCAGCTGATCGCCGGTAAAGCGCCAGCCCAGCTCATACGAATCGACTTTAATCCCTTCGAGTTTGGCATCATTCGGGTTCACGCTTTTCAGCAGCGCCAGGTGGCCCTGCGCATCCGCTTTGCTGTAGGAGCCATTGCCGTAATATTTCCCCGGATCCGGCAGTTCGACGCCCTGAGAGAAGTTAAACCACACCTGCTGACGCTCGGTAAGGTGCGCCAGGATCCCGGCGTTAAACAGGACATTATCGTAATCGGTTTTGCCGCCCGGAATGGCGTCGGCGGAGAGGGCGTCGCCTTTGGCGATCGTCTGCTGCTCTTTATAGCCGATGAAATCGTCGACGCGGTTTTCGGTCCACTGATAGCGCACGCCGCCGCTCAGGGTAAAGACGTCGTTAATGTCGTAGCTGTTTTGCAGGAACGGGGCGAAGTTGGTGATGCTGTAGCCCGGATAGCGGCCCGTGCTGTAAGCCGACTGGTTATTCATCCCGCCGGAAGGGACGGAATCCGCCAGGTTGAAGAACATCTGGTTGGAATCAAAGGTTTCGTGGTCGGCATCGATACCCCAGGTGAGCTGCCAGCCGTCGAGCGGTTTGCTGTTCAGCGTCAGCTTGGCACCGTACTGATCCGTATTCTGCTCGGAGGCGGAGAAGCTGGAGATTTGCCCTTTCGCCACCGTCGGGAAGGGGTAGAAGCGCAGGGATTCATCGCGATAATAGATCTGCCCGACCAGCTCCTGTCCCCAGAAATCGGTATCGGAATATTGCAGGCTAACCAGATGACGCTCGGTGCCGGGAATACGGTCCGAGCTAAAGCCGCTTGAGGTGCGCGCCGTGCCGTTGCCCGTCACCGCGCTCATGTTCTTATCGAGATACAGCCCGTAATCGTCGTCGCCCTGGCTTTTGTAATACTGCGTGACCACCTGCAGCTGGCGAGTCTCATCGATTTCGATGGTGCCGGTTCCCATCACGTCCAGGCGATCCGAGTGTTGCAGGCCGGTCTGAGTGTTGTCGAAGGTCAGGGCGTCGCCGTTACCGTCGTACCAGCCACCGAAGCGCTGATAAGCCACTGAAAGACGGCCCGACGCATTGTCATTCCCGCCGCTGACGGCAGCCGCAACACGCTCATCGCGATCGTCGCTGTTGTTAAAGCCGCTTTTGCCGCCGAGTTCCAGATCGACCTGCGTCTCCGGCTGCCCTTTTTTGGTGACGATATTGATCAGCCCGCCGGTACTGCCGCCGCCGTACAGCGACGTCGAGCCGGAAATGACTTCGATATGCTCGACGTTGAACGGATCGATAGAATCCAGCTGACGGCTGTCGGTACGGGACGAGTTCAGACGCACGCCGTCGATCAGCACCACAATCGCGCGGCCGCGCATGTTCATGCCGTAGTTGGTGCGCCCCTGGCTGCTGACGTCCATACCGGGGATCAGCTGGCCGAGAATATCTTTGAACTCTTTCCCGCCCTGAACCTGCTGTTCAATCTCCTGACCTTCAATAATCCACGTGGTCTGCGCCATTTCGGCGACGGTGCGGTGGCTGCGGTTGGCGCTGACAATCAGGTTTTCTTCGTTTTGTTGTTCTGCGTACAGCGGCATCGCGATAGCCAGCAGAACGGGATTAAGCACCCAGAGGCTCTTCTTCATCATCATTCCTTGTTGAGCGTTTGCTCTTTTTTATCGGCAGGTCAAATCACACAATGGAAACATTGTGAAATAAATGTAAACGCGAATATTGCCGATAAAGAGTCTCATTATCAACCCGCTGAAATGAGAGGGTTTACAGGAGATGAAAGTGAAAAAAGTGGGGGAGAGGAGAAAAAAAAGGGCGGAGAGCCGCCCTTCAAATCAGAGTTTCAGCAGCTCAGGCCACAGTCGCAGCGTGGTGCGGGAAATACTTTGCAGCTTTTCAAGGCTTGCGCCTTCGCGCGCGCTGATCGACATCCCCTGCAGGACGCAGCTTAAGAACTGCGTCAGCTCCTCAGGGTTACAGTGCGCCGGGATCTCGCCGCGCGCCTGGCGCTGGCGTAAAAAGGCGCCCAGCGTCTCTTCCTGCATGGCGTGGCGCGATTTCACGGTATTGGCGATCTCTTTCGAAGAGGCCGCCAGCGTCGCCGAGGTGTTAATCATGAAACAGCCCGCAGGCGTGTCTTTACTGGTAAAGCAGGCCGAGATGGCCGCGAAGTAATCCTGCAACGCCTGCTCAACGCTTTTCTCTTCGCAAAACAGCTGCGCTTCGTGTTTAGCCGCAAAGCGCGTGATATAGCGATCCAGCACGGCGCGAAACAGGCCTTCTTTGTTGGTGAATTCTGCGTACAGCGTCGGGGCTTTTGCGCCTGTCGCTTCGACCAGGTCGGAGAGCGAAGTCGCTTCATACCCATGCTGCCAGAAGAGTGTCATGGCCTTATCGAGCGCCGCATCCCTGTCGAACACTTTCGGTCGGCCACGGCTTTTTTTTGCGCAACTCGTGACGTCGGTTGTCATTTGCCGTTGTACCTTTGTTGGTTTATTGAATGATCATTATAAAAATAATAGCCAGCGGCGACCAGCACTCATTTCACAAAAATAAATTAATCATATGGGTATGAAAAATAAGAGGTTTAAAATTAATTTAATGATCGTTATAAAATCATGTTGACGTGTGACCTGGATCACATCTATCATTTACCTATCGATCGTTAAGTAAATAACTAACGACCTCCCAAATTCATCTGTTAAAGGCTAAAAATCATGAAAACCATCAACACCCTGATCGCTGCTGCTGTACTGAGTTCCCTGTCATTCGCCAGCTTCGCCGCTGTCGAAGTGCAATCCACCCCTGCTGACCAGCAGAAAGTCGGCACCATCTCTGCCAACGCCGGGACTAACCTGGGTTCACTGGAAGACCAGTTAGCGCAGAAAGCTGAACAGATGGGCGCGAAATCATTCCGCATCACTTCAGTCACCGGTCCGAACACCCTGCACGGGACTGCGGTGATCTACAAATAAGCATGGCTTAACCCTCATTAATGCCACTGCAATAAAAAAGGCCCTGCTGAAAAGCAGGGCCTTTTTGTTTCTGGCGATCTTACATCGTTTGCTGAGTCACCTCGTGATGCGGCGTGACATCCACTGGCATGCCCGAGCGCACGTCCATCGCTTTTTCCATCACCGCGCTGTCCGCGCGCGCTTTAAAGGTTTGCATCGCGGCGTTGAGCGTTATCGGCAGCGTCTGCGGGTCGTCGCCGATGTTCTTCGACAGCGGCTGATGCACTTCGACCAGACGTTTCCCGCCCGGCTCGTCAGAGACTTTAATCGGCGTATTAATAATATTGACCTTGGTACCCGGCGTGATCACGCGGAACAGGGTCTCGATGTCGCCATCGCGCAGACGGATACAGCCTGAGCTGACGCGCATCCCGATACCAAAGTCGGCGTTGGTGCCATGCAGCAAATAGACGCCACCGTAGGCGGCGAGGCGAATCGCGTGATGGCCCATCGGGTTATCCGGGCCTGCCGGAACCACGGCGGGCAGATCAATGCCCTGGGCTTTATAGCGCGCACGAATGTTGGCCGTTGGCGTCCAGGTTGGGTTGGCGCGTTTATCCGAGACGGTGGTGACCATCGTCGGGGTCAGGGTATCGCCACCCAACTGACCGATGCCGATCGGGTAAACCGTCACCTCGTTTTTCCCGGGCGGGTAATAGTAGAGGCGCAGTTCGGCGAGGTTAATCACCAGACCTTCGCGCGGCGCATCCGGGAGCAGGGTTTGTAGCGGGATGGTCAGCACGCTGCCGGCGCGCGGCACGTAAGGATCGACGCCAGGGTTGGCCTGCAATAATGCCAGGAAGCCGACGTTGTATTTTTTGGCGATCGCCTCCAGCGAACCGCCGTCATTTTCCACCACGTGGAAGCGGTTCTCGCCCACCAGACGGCTCCCGGCAGGGGGCAGCGGCCAGGTGTTGGCGCGCGCGGGCAGGGCGATCGCGACGGTTGCCGCAAGGGCAATCAAGGTTATCCAGCGAGTAAAACGCACAGTCATCATCACTAAATCCAGAGTAAAAACAGGGTTATTGTTATTCAAAACGTTAATGGATGATTATGGCGAAGGGGCGTGTCGGGAAATCAGGAGAAGTGCAAAGAGTTTGTAAATTAATCGGCCGGGCGGAGATTGCCGCCCGGCCAGAGGGTTACGCGGCCGCGTTCTCTTCGAGCTGGCGCATAAAGTTACGCACCCACTCCATCCGCGTTTTGCGATCGCTCAGCTCCTGCATGAATTTCAGGCGCGTCGGGCCGTCGAGGCGGAAATGCTGCGGCTGTTTCTGCAAGAGACCGATGAGCCACATCGGGTCGACGTGGTTTTTCTCCGCGAACTCAATCACACCGCCTTTCTCGTTGCCTTCCAGCTTGCGAATACCCAGCTTCTGCGCCAGCTGGCGCAGTCGGGCGATATCCAGCAGGTTACGCGCCGCATCTGGCAGTAGACCAAAGCGGTCAATCAGCTCGACTTTGATCTCCTCGAGTTCAGCCTCGTTTTTGGCGCTGGCGATGCGTTTGTAGAACGACAGGCGCGTGTTCACGTCCGGGATAAAATCATCCGGCAGCAGGGACGGCATGCGCAGCTCCACTTCCGTTTGCTGGCTGGTAAGATCTTCCAGCGACGGCTCGCGCCCCTCTTTCAGGGCGTCGACAGCGTTTTCCAGCAGCTCCATGTACAGCGAGAAGCCGATGGTCTCCATCGATCCGCTCTGATCTTCTCCGAGCAGCTCGCCCGCGCCGCGGATCTCCAGGTCGTGCGTCGCCAGCGCGAAACCGGCCCCCAGATCTTCCAGCGAAGCGATCGCTTCCAGACGTTTTTGCGCGTCGGTAGTCATCGCTTTCGGATGCGGTGTCAGCAGCCAGGCGTAGGCCTGGTGGTGCGAACGCCCGACGCGACCGCGCAGCTGGTGAAGCTGCGCCAGACCGAAGTGATCGGCCCGCTCGATGATGATGGTGTTCGCCGTTGGAATGTCGATCCCGGTTTCGATGATGGTGGTACAGACCAGCACGTTAAAACGCTGGTGGTGGAAATCGTTCATCACCCGCTCCAGCTCGCGCTCGCGCATCTGGCCGTGGCCGATGGCAATGCGCGCTTCCGGCACCAGCTCCGCCAGTTTATCCGCCGCTTTCTGGATGTTTTCCACGTCGTTGTAGAGGTAGTACACCTGGCCGCCACGCAGCACTTCACGCAGGATCGCCTCGCGCACCACCAGGCTGTCGTACTCGCGCACGAAGGTTTTTACCGCCAGACGACGGGCCGGTGGGGTGGCAATGATCGACAGATCGCGCATCCCGCTCATCGCCATATTCAGGGTTCGTGGGATCGGCGTCGCGGTGAGCGTCAGGATATCCACATCCGCGCGCATCGCTTTGATGCGCTCTTTGTGGCGCACGCCGAAGCGGTGCTCCTCATCGACAATCAGCAGGCCCAAATCTTTCCACTTCACGTCGCTTTGCAGCAGCTTGTGGGTGCCGATCAGAATGTCGATTTTGCCTTCGCTGGCCTGCTCCAGAATTTGCGTCTGCTCTTTGGCGCTGCGAAAACGCGACAGCATCTCGATGCGCACCGGCCAGTTGGCGAAGCGGTCGCGGAAGTTGTCGTAGTGCTGCTGGGCCAGCAGGGTTGTCGGCACCAGCACGGCGACCTGTTTGTTGTTCTCGACGGCGAGGAAAGTCGCGCGCATCGCCACTTCGGTTTTGCCGAAGCCAACGTCGCCGCACACCAGACGGTCCATCGCCAGCGGCTGGCACATATCGCTGAGTACGGCGTTAATTGCCTGAGCCTGATCCGGCGTGGTTTCAAACGGGAAGCTGTCGCAGAACAGCTGATACTGCTCTTTGTCGTGCTTAAAGGCGAAGCCGGATTTCGCCGCGCGCTGGGCGTAAATATCCAGAAGCTCAGCGGCCACATCGCGGACTTTCTCGGCGGCTTTCTGCCGCGCGCGCGTCCAGGCGTCGCTGCCGAGTTTGTGCAGTGGGGCACTCTCTTCGGCGCCACCGGCGTAGCGGCTGATGAGATGCAGAGAGGAGACCGGCACGTAGAGTTTGGCGTCACCGAGATAGGTGATCATCAGGTACTCCGCGGTGATCCCGCCTGCTTCGAGGGTGGTCATGCCCGCGTAACGCCCGACGCCGTGCTCCAGATGGACAATCGGCTGGCCGACGTGCAGCTCGGCCAGGTTGCGGATCAGCGTGTCCGGGTTGATGGTGCGGCGGCTGTCCTGACGACGGCGCGCCACGCGCTCGCCGAGCAGATCGCTTTCGCAAATCAGCGCCCGGTTGTTCAGGGTATCGATAAAACCGTGCTCGGCGGAGCCGATCATCAGATAGCGCCCGCTGTCGGCGGCTTCGTCGAGACGCAAAATGCGTTTTGGCGAGACTTTGATGCGCGCCAGCAGTTCGCCCAGCGCTTCACGGCGGCCTTCGCTCTCGACCGAGAAAATCACCGGCCCGGTGAAGTGTTCGAGGAACTTGCGCAGATTATCCAGCGGCGCTTTTTGCTGCGCCTGAACGGAGAGATCCGGCAGGGTGGTAAACGCCAGGTTGGTGTTAGCGGCTTTGTCCGCCAGGCTTTCCGTTTTGAGCTGCACGCGCGGCCATTTTTTCAGCTCGGAAAACAGCTCGTCGGTGCGCAGCCACAGCTGCTCAGGTGGCAGCAATGGGCGCATGGGATCGACGCCACGGTTTTCAAAACGGGCGCGGGTTTCACTTTCAAAACGGGTGGCGCTGGCGTCGAGATCGCCGGTATTGACGATCAGCGTTTTCGCCGGGAAATAGCTGAACAGCGCCGGGAGCGGCTCGCTAAAGAACAGCGGCTGCCAGTATTCGATCCCGGCGGGCAGGGTGCCTTTGCTCACCTGCTGATAGATATGTTCGGCGTCGCGCTTCACATCGAACTTATCGCGCCACTGGCTGCGGAACAGTTCGATGGCGGTCTTGTCCGTCGGGAATTCGTGGGCCGGCAGCAGGTTTATCGCCTCGACCTCTTCCAGCGTGCGCTGGGTGTCCGGGTCGAAGACGCGCAGGCTGTCGATTTCATCATCAAAGAAATCCAGACGATAGGGCTGATCGCTGCCCATCGGATAGAGATCTAATAGCGCGCCGCGCGTGGCGTACTCCCCATGTTCCATTACCTGATCGACGTGGCGATATCCCGCGCTGTCGAGCTGCGCGCGCAGGGCATCGCGCGACAGGCGCTGGCCTTTTTTCATCACCAGCGCATGACCGTGCAGGTAGCTGTGCGGGCAGACGCGCTGCATCAGAGTGTTGACCGGCACGATCAATACGCCGCGCTGCATCGACGGCAGCTGATAAAGCGTGGAGAGACGCGAGGAGATGATCTCCTGATGCGGGGAAAAACTGTCGTACGGCAGCGTTTCCCAGTCAGCCAGGCTAAACACCAGGCTGTCGGTAAACTGGCGGATCTCGTCGTGCAGACGGAGCGCGTTTTGCATATCGGGGGCAACGAGCACCACTGGCCCCGCGTGGCGCTCAGCGATCTCTGCCACCAGCGTGGCGCAGGCTGCGCCCGTCAGTTCGCCTAGCTGGCGCTGGTCGCCCGCTTTGTTGGGCAGGGAATAACGGTATTGTTCAGGCATGGCTTTGTCAGAGTCTCTTATGAGTTTTGGGACATATCACTGATACGCAATGCCATTATTATCCTTGATCGTTTTGCATTAGCAAACCGGAACCGCACAGAGGGTAAATTCGCCCCCGGATGAGGGCGAGAAGAGAGGTTAGCGCGTGGCCTGAGCCGGGGCGAGACGGGCGGGAGGCGCAAAGAACACGTCGCCAAACAGGGCGCTGGAGACTTTCCGTGCGCCGAGGCCAAACAGCGTACACACCAGCAGACTGATAAACGGATAGACCAGAATCAGGCTCAGTTCTGCCCACACCGGCCAGGTCCCGGCGTTGAGTTGACCGATCAGGAACAGGCTAAACAGTTCGATTAAAATGCGATGAGTGGTGTAAATCGCAATGGTGTTCGAGCCGACGACGTTCAGCAGATTGTTCGGATGCACGGCGTAGCGCTGCTCGATGCTGTAAAAGAGTTTCATAATAAGCAGTATCGACAGAAGCGACAGCAGCAGGGGAACGTTGGCAAACCACAGCACCACCGAGACCGCGCCAAATGCCACAACCGGCAGCCAGGTGCGGCGCATCGTCATCCCTTTCATCCACTCCATCAGCTGCGCACCGAACCAGGCCCCGAGGCTGTAGTAGATCATATTACGCACCACGCTGTTCATCCCCCACCACGGCAGCGGCAGGAAGTTAATCGCCACGCTTGCGAGGGCCAGTAATACGAGCACCGGCAGTTTCCAGCGGCTGAGCACTTTGCACAGGGTGAAATAGACAATCAGGGCGTAGAGATACCAGAGGCTGGTGCTGGCGGTGAGCATGGCGCGCATAAACTCGCCGATCGAACCGGCATACGCGGCATTAGAGGAAGTGGCTAATTCGCGCTCCGGCGCGAGCCAGGCGTTAATGTGGCTCAGAGCCAGCCACTGCAACACGCCCCACAGGGCCAGCACCCAGACAATGCTCCAGATCCGCTTATCGACACTGACACGCCAGCCCACGTCGTCAATGTAGCGGCGGATCAGATAGCCAGAAATAAAGAAAAACACCGGCATCCGGAACGGCGCGAGATAGAGATTAAAGTAGACCCAGCATTTGGCGAGCAGACCGGATAGCGGGTGTTGCAGCCCGTTCAGGTGAGGATAAAAGGTGATCACCGAGTGGTAAATCACCACCAGGCAGATGCACAGCCCCTTTATCTGATTAATCCATAATGCTTTTTGTTTCATCGGTCTTTGAACCCTGTTTTGCCATAAAAGAAGCCGTTAATCCTGGGCTAAGGGGCCAGAGATGTAATGGGTAAGAGTCTGTATCAGGACGATTTTCAGAAAAGGTGGAGAAGGGCGCGTCTCGCGGGAAAGTCGATTCGTGAAGTAGCGTGATGATTTCTCTGACTTTTTCGCCAAAATCATTACCAAAGCTTACGGTTTCAGTCATTTACGCTTAACGGATTCGCTTATATACTCGTGGGTCTGCTATCAGCAACCAGACGGATTTCATGTATCAACCTGTCGCACTCTTCATAGGCTTACGCTACATGCGTGGGCGCGCCGCGGACCGCTTCGGTCGCTTTGTCTCCTGGCTTTCCACTATTGGCATTACGCTTGGCGTGATGGCGCTGGTGACGGTTCTGTCCGTGATGAATGGCTTCGAGCGCGAGCTGCAAAACAACATCCTGGGGCTAATGCCTCAGGCGGTTCTCTCTTCTTCTCAGGGGTCGATCAACCCGCAACAGCTGCCGGAAAATGCCGTGAAGTTACAGGGCGTGAGCCGCATTGCGCCGCTGACTACCGGTGATGTGGTGCTGCAAAGCGCGCGCAGCGTGTCGGTCGGGGTGATGCTCGGTATCGATCCGGCGCAAAAAGATCCCCTTACGCCGTATCTGGTTAACGTCAAACAGACCGATCTCGAAGCTGGCAAATACAACGTCATTCTCGGCGAACAACTCGCCAGCCAGCTGGGCGTCAATCGCGGCGATCAGCTGCGCGTGATGGTGCCCTCGGCCAGCCAGTTCACGCCGATGGGGCGCCTGCCGAGTCAGCGTCTGTTCAACGTGATCGGCACCTTCGCCGCCAACAGCGAAGTCGATGGCTATCAGATGCTGGTCAATATTCAGGACGCCTCCCGCCTGATGCGCTATCCGCTGGGGAACATCAGCGGCTGGCGTCTGTGGCTCAACGAGCCGCTGAAAGTGGACGTCCTGAGCGAACAAAAACTGCCTGAAGGCACCAAATGGACCGACTGGCGCGAGCGTAAAGGCGAGCTGTTCCAGGCCGTGCGCATGGAAAAGAACATGATGGGCCTGCTGCTGAGCCTGATCGTCGCCGTGGCCGCGTTTAACATCATCACGTCGCTGGGCCTGATGGTAATGGAGAAGCAGGGCGAAGTGGCGATCCTGCAAACCCAGGGGCTGACGCCGCGCCAAATCATGGCGGTGTTTATGGTTCAGGGGGCGAGCGCCGGGATTATCGGTGCGCTGCTCGGGGCCGTGCTGGGGGCATTGCTTGCCAGCCAGCTGAATAATTTAATGCCGGTTATCGGTATTCTGCTCGACGGTGCCGCGCTGCCGGTGGCGATCGAGCCGCTGCAGGTCGTCACTATTGCGCTGGTCGCAATGGCGATTGCGCTGCTCTCTACGCTTTATCCTTCCTGGCGCGCTGCCGCCACCCAACCCGCTGAGGCTTTACGTTATGAATAAGATCCTGTTGCAATGCGACAACCTGTCCAAACGCTATCAGGAAGGCACCGTGCAGACCGATGTCCTGCATGAGGTCAGTTTCAGCGTGGGCGAAGGCGAAATGATGGCGATTGTCGGCAGCTCCGGCTCGGGCAAAAGTACCTTGCTGCATCTGCTGGGCGGGCTGGATACGCCAACTTCCGGGGATGTGATTTTCTCCGGCCAGCCGATGAGCAAAATGTCGTCGACCGCGAAAGCGGATCTGCGCAACCAGTCGCTGGGCTTTATCTATCAGTTCCACCATCTGCTGCCCGATTTCACCGCGCTGGAAAACGTCGCCATGCCGCTGCTGATCGGCAAAAAGAAACCGGCAGAGATCAACACCCGCGCGAGCGATATGCTGAAAGCCGTTGGGCTCGGTCATCGCGCGAATCATCGCCCGTCGGAACTCTCCGGCGGCGAACGTCAGCGCGTAGCGATTGCCCGCGCGCTGGTGAACAACCCGCGTCTGGTGCTGGCCGATGAACCGACCGGTAACCTCGATGCGCGCAACGCAGACAGTATTTTTGAGCTGCTCGGTGAACTCAACGCCTCTCAGGGAACCGCGTTCCTGGTGGTGACCCACGATCTGCAGCTGGCGCGTCGTATGAGCCGTCAGCTGGAGATGCGCGACGGTCGTCTGACGGCGGAACTGACCCTGATGGGAGCCGAGTAATGGCTTCATCGTTATCCTTACTGATCGGTATGCGCTTTAGCCGTGGCCGCCGTCGCGGCGGCATGGTGTCGCTGATTTCGGTGATCTCCACCGTCGGTATCGCGCTGGGCGTAGCGGTGCTGATTGTCGGCCTGAGCGCGATGAACGGCTTCGAGCGTGAGCTGAATAACCGCATTCTGGCAGTGGTTCCGCATGGCGAAATCGAAGCGGTGAGTCAGCCGTGGACCAACTGGAAAGAGGCGCTCACCCACGTCGAGAAAGTGCCGGGCATTGCCGCCGCCGCGCCGTACATTAACTTTACCGGGCTGGTGGAGAGCGGTGCCAATCTGCGCGCCATCCAGGTGAAAGGCGTCAATCCGCAGCAGGAAGCACGTTTGAGCGCGCTGCCACAGTTTGTGCAGAACAACGCGTGGGCGAACTTTAAAGCCGGTGAGCAGCAGATTATTATCGGCAAAGGTGTCGCCGATGCGCTGAAGGTGAAGCAGGGCGACTGGGTATCCATCATGATCCCCAACGCCAGCGCCGATCATAAGCTCCAGCAGCCGAAGCGCGTGCGTCTGCACGTGACCGGTATTTTGCAGCTGAGCGGTCAGCTCGATCACAGCTTTGCGATGGTCCCGCTGGACGATGCGCGCCAGTACCTGGATATGGGCGACAGCGTCACGGGCATTGCCATCAAGGTGAACGACGTCTTTAACGCCAACAAACTGGTGCGTGACGCGGGCGGTGTGACCAACAGCTACGTCTACATCAAAAGCTGGATCGGCACCTACGGCTATATGTACCGCGATATCCAGATGATCCGCGCCATTATGTATCTGGCGATGGTGCTGGTGATCGGCGTGGCCTGTTTTAACATCGTCTCGACGCTGGTGATGGCCGTCAAAGACAAGAGCAGCGACATTGCCGTGCTGCGCACCCTGGGCGCGAAAGACGGTCTTATTCGCGCCATCTTCGTCTGGTACGGTCTGCTGGCGGGGCTGTTCGGCAGCCTGTGCGGCGTGGTGATTGGTGTGGTGGTTTCCCTGCAGCTGACGCCGATTATCAACGGAATTGAAAAGCTGATTGGGCATCAATTCCTGTCGGGTGATATCTATTTTATTGACTTCCTGCCGTCTGAATTGCACTGGCTGGACGTTATTTATGTGCTGATTACAGCACTTTTACTGAGTCTGCTGGCAAGCTGGTATCCGGCGCGTCGCGCAAGCCGAATTGATCCGGCGAGGGTACTAAGTGGCCAGTAATTACGTCATGATTTGAGCGGCATGCTGTGCCGCCAAATCAGAAAGAGGAATGCGTTATGTATTATGGATTTGATATTGGCGGCACCAAAATTGCGCTCGGCGTCTTTGATGAACAGCTCAAACTGCAGTGGGAAACCCGCGTTCCCACGCCGCGCGACAGCTACGACGAATTTTTAAACGCGGTCGCCGCCCTGGTGACCGAAGCCGATACCCGTTTCGGCGTGAAAGGCTCCGTGGGGATTGGCATTCCGGGGATGCCGGAAACGGACGACGGCACGCTGTACGCGGCCAACGTCCCCGCCGCCAGCGGCAAACCGCTGCGCGCCGATCTCTCTGCACGCCTTGACCGCGACGTGCGCCTCGATAACGATGCCAACTGTTTTGCCCTCTCCGAAGCCTGGGACGACGAGTTCCGTCAATATCCTTTAGTCATGGGGCTGATCCTCGGCACCGGCGTCGGCGGCGGGATCATCATTGACGGCAAGCCGATTACCGGGCGCAGCTACATCACCGGCGAGTTCGGCCATATTCGCCTGCCGGTCGATGCACTCGAGGTGGTCGGACGTGATTTTCCCCTGACGCGCTGCGGCTGCGGACAGCACGGCTGTATTGAGAATTATCTTTCCGGTCGCGGGTTTGCATGGCTTTACGAACACTTCTATCATCAGAAACGTGAGGCCCCGGAAATCATCACCTTGTGGGAGCAGGGCGATGAACAGGCTCGCGAACACGTTGAACGCTATCTTGATCTGCTGGCGGTGTGTCTGGGCAATATTCTGACCATCGTCGATCCCGATTTACTGGTGATCGGTGGCGGGTTATCCAACTTCTCGGCGATCACCGAGCACCTGTCCGGGCGACTGCCCCGACATCTGCTGCCGGTCGCCCGCGTACCGCGTATCGAACGTGCGCGCCATGGGGATGCCGGAGGCATGCGCGGTGCGGCATTCCTTCATCTCACCCGCTAGTTATACGAGGTTTTTATGCTGTCGCGTCGGTTAGGTCGACTGAGCCGTTTTCGCAAAACTAAACGCCGCCTGCGTGAGCGCTTGCGCCAGCGGATCTTTTTCAGAGACAGGGTGATGCCAGAAGGTATGGAAAAGCCAAGAGTGGTGGTGCTGACGGGGGCGGGGATATCAGCAGAGTCCGGAATTCGCACCTTCCGCGCCACTGACGGACTGTGGGAAGAGCACCGCGTGGAAGACGTGGCAACGCCGGAAGGTTTTGCCCGTAATCCTCAGCTGGTGCAGACGTTTTACAACGACCGCCGCCGACAGCTTCAGTCGCCGGAGATTGCGCCCAATGCGGCGCATCTGGCGCTGGCGAAGCTCGAAGAGGCCCTGGGCGACCGCTTTCTGCTGGTGACGCAGAACATCGACAACCTGCACGAGCGCGCCGGGAACCACAACATTATCCATATGCACGGCGAGTTGCTGAAAGTGCGCTGCGCGTGGAGCGGGCAGGTGCTGGACTGGACGGGTGATATCACCCCGGACGATAAGTGTCACTGCTGCCAGTTTCCGTCACCCCTGCGTCCACACGTGGTGTGGTTCGGCGAAATGCCGCTGGGGATGGATGAGATCTACAGTGCGCTGGCGATGGCCGATGTGTTTATCGCGATTGGCACCTCCGGGCATGTCTATCCGGCGGCGGGTTTTGTCCACGAGGCGCGGCTGCATGGGGCGCATACGGTGGAGCTGAATCTGGAGCCGAGCCAGGTCGGCAGCGAGTTTGAAGAGAAACAGTATGGTCTGGCGAGTGAAGTGGTGCCGGATTTTGTCGAGAAGCTGTTGAAGGGATTATAAGACCGCTTTCTCGCTCTTGTAGGCCCGGTAAGCGCAGCGCCACCGGGCATTATTCAACCCGCACAGTCTTTTTTTGCCGGGTGGCGGCTTTGCCTTACCCGGCCTACTTAACGTTTTCAGGTGCCAGATTGAAGGGATTGTAAGGCGGTTTAATGCTCTTGTAGGCCCGGTAAGTGTAGCGCCACCGGGCATTATTCAACCCGCACAGTCGTTTTTTGCCGGGTGGCGGCTTCGCCTTACCCGGCCTACTTAAGGTTAACGACCCGCTTTCAACTTCTGATAATAATCTTCATAAATGCGGCTCGCGTCGCCCACGTCGTTTTGCCACTCGCCTTTCTTCACGGTTTCCGCATCCGGATACAGTGACTTATCGTTCGCCACTTCCGGGCTCAGCAGCTTGCGGGCCGCCAGGTTTGGCGTGGGATAACCGATGGTTTCCGCCACTTGTTTTGCCACCTCCGGGCGCAGCAGGAAGTTAATCAGCTTCATCGCGCCGTCGACGTTTTTGGCGTTAGACGGAATCGACAGGCTGTCCATCCAGAAGATCCCGCCTTCCTTCGGCCAGACCACCTGCAGAGGCGTACCCGCCTGACGCGCCACGTAGGCCGAGCCGTTCCACACCATCCCCAGATTCACTTCGCCTTCCATATACGGGTTGGCCGGGTTATCGGAGTTAAACGCCGCCACGTTTGGCATCAGCTTTTTCAGCTCGTTGTAGGCCGCTTCAATCTCTTTCGGATCGGTGGTGTTACCGGAATAACCCAATTTACGCAGCGCCATCTGGAACACTTCGCGCGCGTCGTCGGTCAGCAGTAGGCTGCCTTTGTACTCCGGCTTCCACAGATCGGCCCAGCTGGTAACGGTTTTTGGATCGATTTCGTCGCTGTTCACGCCGATCGCGGTCGCGCCCCAGATGTACGGAATGGAGTAGTCATTGTTCGGATCGAACGGCTTATTCAGCATCTCCGGATCGAGATTGCTGAAATTGGTCAGCTTGGTTTTGTCGATCTTCTGGATCATCCCTTCTTTGCGCATTTTGTCGACAAAGTAGGTCGATGGCACCACCAAATCGTACGCGCCGTCTTTGTAGGTTTTGAGCTTGGCATACATGGTCTCGTTCGACTCGTAGGTCGAATAGATCACCTTGATCCCGGTCTCTTTGGTGAACTGCTCCAGCAGGCCCGGCGGCACATACTCGGTCCAGTTGTAGAAGTAGAGCGTTTTACTGCCGTCGGCGTGCGCAGCGCCTATGCCGATTGCGAGAGCGCCTGCCGCGAGCAGGTGGCGTGACCATTTTTTCATTTTGACGTCCCCTGAGATTTGGTTGTATCACGAGCAATAATCTGGCTGGCAATCACCATCACCAGCGATAGCACCAGCAGTATCGTCGCCAGCGCGTTCACCTCAGGTGACACGCCGACTTTCACCATCGAATAGATCTTCAACGGCAGAATTTCATAACCTGGGCCGGTGACGAACGACGAAACCACGACGTCGTCCATCGAGAGGGTAAAGCTCAGCAGCCATCCGGCGGCGACCGCGGGCATCGCCAGCGGCAGAATGATTTTGCGCAGGATGGTCATTTCACTCGCCCCCAGATCTTTCGCCGCTTCCAGCATCCGCACGTCAAAGCCTTTCAGACGGGAGTAAACCGTCACCACCACGAAGGGCAGGCAGAAGGTGATGTGGGAGAAGAGCAGCGACCAGAAGCCGAGCTGAATGCCAAGGAGCATAAACAGCACCAGCAGGGAAATCGCCATTACGATGTCCGGCGACATCATCACCACAAACAGCATCCCGCTGACAAACGGCTTACCGCGAAAACGGTAGCGATACAGCGCCACGGCAGTCAGGGAGCCAATCAGCGTGGCAAAGGTCGCGGAGACAATCGCCATCGTCAGGGAGTGCTGTGCTGCCTGCAGCAGGCTGTCGTTGTTCATCAGCAGGCTGTACCAGTTGGTAGTGAAGCCTTGCCAGTTAATCCCGAAGCGTGAGCTGTTAAACGAGTTCACGATCAAAATGATAATCGGGATGTACAGGAATGCGTAAATGGCGGACATAAAAGCGCCGCGCAGCAGACGACCGATCATTCGAGATCTCCCTTCTTATTCAGCCAGCGGGAGGCGCGCCAGTAGACGAGCAGCATCAGGCCCATTACCACCGTCAGCGTAATGCTGGTGGCCGACCCAAACGGCCAGTCGCGAATGTTCAGGAACTGACTCTTAATCACGTTGCCGATCAGCAGGTTTTTCGCGCCGCCCATCAGATCCGAGACGTAAAACAGTCCCATCGCCGGGAGCATCACCAGCAGACAACCGGCAATAATGCCCGGCATGGTTAGCGGAATAATGATCCGCAGGAAGGTTTGCAGCTTGCTGGCACCGAGATCGCGCGCCGCTTCGAGCAGCGGTTTATCGAGTTTTTCGATGCTGGAGTAAAGCGGCATCACCATAAACGGCAGCAGGATATAGACCAGACCAATAATCACCGCGCCCGGCGTGAACATGATGCGGATCGGCGTATCAATCACCCCCAGCCAGAGCAGAAACTCGTTCAGATAACCTTTGGTGCTGAGGAAAATCTTCAGGCCGTAGATGCGGATCAGCGAGTTGGTCCAGAAGGGAACAATCAGCAGAAACAGCAGCAGCGGACGGATTTTCTGCGGCAGCCGCGCCAGAAACCAGGCGAAGGGATATCCCAGCACCAGGCAGGCGAGGGTGGCAATCAGCGCCATGTTGAGGGAGTGCAGCAGGACCTCGAAGTAGAGCGGGTCCAGCAGGCGCGCGTAGTTATCCAGCGTAAAGACCAGGCTGACGAAGTTCGTGTCGTCGCGGGTCAGAAAACTGGTGACAATGATCATCAGGTTGGGCAAGAAAACAAACAACACAAGCCAACCCACGATCGTGGCGATCACCGCGTTCTGGAATTTACTGGTGTTCTTCATCGGCCAGCACAACCTCCCAGCTCTCTACCCAGTTAACGACCATTTTCTGATCGAGCGGATGGTCAAAGTCCGGGTCGTCCTCGTTAAAGAACTCGCTGACCATCACCATTTTGCCGTTTTCCAGCTCAACCACCGATTCCAGAGTCATACCTTTGTAGTTACGCTCGCGGATGTAGCCGATCAGGCCTTCCACGTCGGTGCTGTCGTGGATCTCATCGACGCGCAGATCTTCCGGGCGCAGCATGACGTTCAGCTTCTGGCCTTTTTCGACGGCAAAGTTGACGTAGATATTGCACTCACGGCCTTCAACGCTGGCGCGCACGCGCTGGTCGTCAAGACGCTCGATCACCGTGGCGTCGAAGATATTGATCTCACCGATGAAGCTGGCGACAAACAGGTTTTTCGGCTCTTCGTAGATTTCGCGCGGCGTGCCGTCCTGCTCAATTTTGCCGTCGCGCATCACTACGATACGGTCCGACATGGTCAGGGCTTCTTCCTGATCGTGGGTGACGAACACAAAGGTAATGCCAAGCTTACGCTGCAGGGCTTTCAGTTCGTTCTGCATCTGCTTGCGCAGCTTGTAGTCGAGCGCGGAGAGGGACTCATCCAGCAGCAGCAGGCGTGGTTTATTGACCACCGCACGGGCAATCGCCACGCGCTGTTGCTGGCCGCCGGAGAGCTGATGGGGTTTACGCTGAGCGAACTCGTCGAGCTGCACCATACGCAGGGCATCGTTCACGCGGGGCGTGATTTGCTCGGCAGGGGTTTTCTGCATGCGCAGGCCGAAGGCCACGTTTTCGAACACGGTCATGTGCGGAAACAGGGCGTAGCTCTGGAAGACGGTGTTAACGTGACGATGTTCGGCGGGAACATCGGTGATGTTCTGATTTTCAAGATGAATTTGGCCGTTGTCGACGTTTTCCAGTCCGGCAATCAGGCGCAGAACGGTTGTCTTGCCGCAGCCGGAAGGGCCAAGCAGCGTAAGAAACTCACCGTTATTGATAGTCAGGTTAAGATCGTCAATGACGGTTTTACCATCGAAACTTTTGCTGATCCCCGACAGAAGAACCAGCGGTGACAGTGTTCCCGGTTGTGTATTCAATTTTTGGCGCTGTCCCATATAAACGCGTCGGTGGGTTTACCGACAGCGGGGTTTGTGTGTAACCACCTTGGTGACTCTTAATGAGGGCGGTCATTCTACGGCAAACCACTGAAATCACCAATCCTTGTGACTGATTGATAAGCTACATTTATTAACGAATCACGACAAAATCGAAAATATTCTCGTTTACGGGATAAAAGTGACCTGACGCAATATTTGGGATTTGATGCTTCCTGATAATGTTGTCACAAAAAGTGAGGGTGACTGCATGGAAAAATTACTTGAGCGTTTTTTACAGTACGTTTCGCTGGATACCCAATCTAAAGCGGGTGTCCGACAGGTGCCGAGCACCGAGGGCCAGTGGAAGCTTTTAAACCTGCTGAAGGATCAGCTGGAGGAGCTCGGCCTGGTCAACGTGACCTTAAGCGAGAAGGGCACTGTGATGGGGACGCTGCCGTCGAACGTCAAAGGTTCGGTTCCGGCGATTGGATTCATTTCTCACGTTGATACCTCACCTGATTTTAGCGGTAAAAACGTCAACCCGCAGATCGTGGAAAATTACCGCGGCGGTGATATCGCCCTCGGTATCGGCGATGAGGTGCTGTCGCCGGTGATGTTCCCGGTGCTGCACCAGCTGCTGGGCCAGACGCTGATCACCACCGACGGTAAAACGCTGCTGGGTGCGGATGATAAAGCGGGCGTCGCGGAGATCATGACCGCCCTGGCGGTGCTGAAAGACAAAAACATTCCCCACGGTGATATCCGCGTGGCCTTTACGCCCGATGAAGAGGTGGGCAAAGGGGCGAAGCATTTCGACGTGGAAGCGTTCGACGCGAAGTGGGCCTACACCGTCGACGGCGGTGGTGTGGGTGAGCTGGAGTTTGAAAACTTTAACGCGGCTTCAGTCACCATCAAAATCGTTGGCAATAATGTGCATCCTGGGTCGGCGAAAGGGGTGATGGTCAACGCGCTGTCGCTGGCTTCGCGGATTCATGCGGAAGTCCCGGCGCAAGAGAGCCCGGAGCAGACCGACGGGTATGAAGGTTTTTACCATCTGACCAGCATCAAAGGCACGGTAGATAGCGCGCAGATGCACTACATCGTCCGCGATTTTGACCGCAAAGCCTTTGAAGCGCGCAAGCGCAAGATGATGGAGATCGCTAAAAAAGTTGGCAAAGGGCTGCACCCGGATTGCTACATTGAGCTGATCATAGAAGACAGTTACTACAACATGCGCGAGAAGGTGATGGAGCATCCGCATATTCTCGATATCGCCCAGCAGGCGATGCGCGATTGCGACATCGAACCGCAGCTGAAACCGATTCGCGGCGGCACCGACGGGTCGCAACTCTCCTTCATGGGACTGCCGTGTCCGAACCTGTTTACCGGTGGCTATAACTACCATGGTAAGCACGAGTTTGTGACGCTGGAAGGGATGGAGAAAGCGGTGAAGGTGATTGTGCGGATTGCGGAGTTGACGGCGAAGCAGTGAAAAAACGCCCGGTGGCGCTGCGCTTACCGGGCCTACAAAACCCGAATCGTAGGTCGGGTAAGGCGTAGCCGCCACCCGACACCCTGCACCCGGAAAAGGATTTCCCATGTCAAATTACCGCCGCAACTACCTCCCTGGTGGAACCTGGTTTTTCACCGTTAATCTGCAAAATCGCCAGAGCGATCTGCTGACCCGCCATATCGATCACCTGCGTGCGGCATTACAAACCGTGAAACGCACCAAACCCTTCACCATCAACGCCTGGGTGGTGCTTCCTGAACATATGCACTGCATCTGGACCTTACCGGAAAACGATGATGACTTTTCAGGGCGCTGGCGGGAAATCAAGAAAACCTTCACCCGTGCGATTGAGATGCGTCACGTGTGGCAATCACGATTCTGGTAACACACGATTCGCAACGAAGAGGATTTCCGGCGGCATAGGGATTATGTGTATATCAATCCGGTCAAACATGGGCATGTCACCCGCGTGGCGGATTGGCCGTTTTCAACGTTTCATCGCGATGTGCGCGACGGTTTATATCCGGAAGATTGGGCGGGTGAACCAGAAGATTTGGTGGCCGGGGAGCCAAAATAAAAACGACGCATCCGCGCCGTTTTTGTAGGTCGGGTAAGCCAAGCGCCACCCGACACAATCAGCCAACTCAGTCCTCGAAGAACCAATACCCGCTATTCACCAGCGCCGCCAACATGGCGAGGAATGACGGATCTTCCAGCGCATCGCCGAAGGTCTCTGCATTCAACACCATATGGCTGGCAAGGGCTTCCAGCGCCGGACGGTGTGGGGAATCCAGCTTCTCGCCATTGACGAAAATATCGTCGCCAATACGCAGCACGCGCAACCCACCCAGACGCACCAGCGAATCACCCTGTTGCAGGGCGTCGTAAATCTCATCCGGCTGATAAGGCGGCTCGGCGGGCGCAACGTCCAGCTCGTGACGCGACTGGCTGACAAACTCGCCAAACCACTGGCGGAAATGCTCCGGCTCGTTAATCAGACCGAGCATCATCTCGCGCAGTTTATCCAGCTCCTGCGGCAGAATATCCGCAGGATGCTCACGCGCAGGCACGTCCGGGTCGCTGTAGCGATGGCTGCCCAGCTCGCGTTGCAGAACGTAATCCGCAAATCCGCTGATCATCTCGCGGCCGCTTGGCGCGCGGAAACCGACCGAATAGTTCAGAGAGTTTTCGAGGGAATAGCCTTCGTGCGGGAATCCTGGCGGAATATAGAGAATATCGCCCGGCTCCATCTCTTCGTCGATGATGCCTTCAAACGGGTCGACCTGAAGCAGGTCTGGATGCGGGCAGTGCTGTTTCATCGGCACTTTCTCGCCGACGCGCCAGCGACGACGACCGGTACCCTGAATGATAAACACGTCGTACTGATCGAGGTGCGGACCCACGCCACCACCCGGCACAGAGAAGGAGATCATCAGATCGTCCATGCGCCAGTCTGGCAGGGCGCGGAACGGATGCATCAGCGCAGCGGTAGGTTCATGCCAGTGGTTCACGGCCTGCACCAGCAGCGACCAGTTGGTCTCGCCGAGGTGATCGTAACTTTCAAAAGGACCGTGACTGACCTGCCATTTCCCCTCCTGATGACTCACCAGGCGGCTGTCGACTTCGTTTTCCATCGCCAGTCCAGCCAGTTCATCCGGCGAGATCGGGTCGACAAAATTGCTGATCCCGCGTTTCAGAACGACAGGGCGTTTTTGCCAGTAGCGTTCGATAAACTCGGGCCAGTTAAGTGTTAATTGATAATCCATAATTATATTTCCGCAGGCTCTTACTGACTCGGATTATAACGGAAGCGCAAGAGCCTGCGCGCGAGAATCTCGCTTTTTTCACATTCCGTTCTAACTATCGTCAGAAGAGGGATGCTGACGACCAAAAATGGCGACCATGCGCGCGCCGCCCAGCAGGCTGTCGCTGGTTTCGATTCGCCCGTTGTACTGATCGACAATCTCCTGCGCGACGGATAATCCCACGCCCTGACCGGGGCGCAGCGTGTCGGCGCGTTGACCGCGGTCGAACACCACGTCGCGTTTGTTTTGCGGAATGCCGGGGCCGTCATCCTCGACGATGATTTGCAGCTCGTCATCAGTCTGATGCGCAGACACTTCCACAAACTCGAGGCAATATTTGCAGGCGTTATCCAGCAGGTTGCCCATCACTTCCATAAAGTCATTTTTCTCGCCGACAAAACTGATTTCCGGCGAAATATCGAGGCTAATGTTCACCCCTTTACGTTGATAAACTTTATTCAGCGCCGAGGTCAGGCTGTCCAGCAGCGGGGCGACAGGGTGCAGCTCGCGGCTCAGCAACGGGCTGCCCGAGCGCATACTGGCGCGGTGCAGGTAATAGCCAATCTGCTGGGAGATACGGCTGATCTGCTCGAGCATCACCGGCTCGGCGTCGTCAACGCTGAGCTTAGAGCTGCGCATGGAGCGCAGGGTGCTCTGCATCACCGCCAGCGGGGTTTTCAGGCTGTGCGTCAGGTCGGTCAGCGTGGTGCGGTATTTATCGTAACGCTCTCGCTCGCTTTTCAGCAGACGGTTGAGGTTGCGCACCAGGCTGGTGAGTTCGCGGGTGGTTTGCGGATTGAGTTTATCCCGGTTGTGCTCTTCGAGTTCGCGGACCTCTTTCGCCAGCGATTCAATAGGGCGCAGGCTCCACCAGGCGGCGACCCACAGGAGCGGGATCACCAGCAGCAGGTTAGCTGCCAGAACATACACGAACCAGCTCCAGACCATATAGGAGCGTTTAAGCTCAACCGGAATGGTGTCGATCACCACGATGGTGAGCTGCGGCATATCCATGGTCGCGGGATAGAGATTGATCGCCACCGAGTGGGTCATCTCCGTATTGTCGTCGTCCTCGCGGATTTCGTCGAGCTCACGCTGCATCGAGGCATCGTTGCCCAGCAGGCTGCTGGTGGCGTTCAGATCGGCTTCGAGCTCGTGGAAGCCATTGGTTTTCAGCCACTCAGGACGAATACTCTTTTCCAGCCACGGCACATGGCGTTGCGCCCACAGCAGCTGGCCTTTTTCATCATAAATCAGCGCCATCGTCGGACTTTGCCGGTTCAGGTTCTCCGGCATTTCCACGCTGATGCGATTGTTTTCCCATTTAGCCAGGGTATAGAAGAGATTGCTCTCGCCGCGCAGCAGGCGGAAGGTGGTTTTGTCGAAGCTGACGCTATACCCGACCAGCGCCACCATGCCGTACGCGAGTGACAGGATCAGCACCACGGCGGCGGTGGCCAGCAAAAAGCGGACCCGCAGCGACAGCGGCAAAAAGTGGCGAAGGATTTTTTTCATTTAGCGTAGTTCAAACAGGTATCCCTGACCCCTCACCGTGGTGATGACGTCCTGCGGATACTGCGCCTGGATTTTTTTACGCAGACGACCCATCAGCACGTCGATGGTGTGGCTCTCACGCAGCTCGGCATCCGGATAAAGCTGGAGCATTAAGGAATCTTTGCTCACCACTTTGCCGCTGTTGCGGATCAGCGTTTCCATAATGGTGTATTCAAACGCCGTCAGTTTGATGACTTCGTCGTTGATCGAGAATTCACGACGCGAGAGATCGACCTGGAAAGGAGGAAGAGAGATCACCTGCGACGCCAGGCCGCTGTTACGGCGCATCAACGCCTGCATACGGGCGGCCACTTCTTCGATGTGGAAAGGTTTGGTCACATAGTCGTCGGCACCCGCGCTGAGCACTTCGACTTTGTCCTGCCAGCCTTCGCGGGCGGTTAAAACCAGCACCGGGAGCGAGACATCATGGCTGCGCCAGCGGCGGATCAGCGACAGACCGTCTTCGTCCGGCAGCCCCAGATCGACGATGGCGATATCGGGCAGGTGTTCATTGAGATAATAATCCGCTTCTTTTGCGTCTTCCGCGTCGTCGACCTGATGCCCCAGTTCCTGAAGCTGAACTTTCAGGTGATGACGTAGCAATGCATTATCCTCAACAACCAGTACGCGCATCATCTCTTCTCCCTAACATGAATGGTATGAATAGTTTAACGCTGATTATGTTGTTATGGGGATAAACATTGAGTAAACCGCAGAGGAAGGAACCCTCTTTCCGGGCGGAAAGAGGGTGAGGGGAATTACTTCAGCTCATCAACCATAGCAATAGCGCGGCCAATGTAGTTCGCCGGCGTCATCGCTTTCAGGCGCGTTTTCTCTTCTTCTGGCACGTCCAGACCATCGATAAACTGTTTCATGCCTTCGGCGTCGACGCGCTTGCCGCGGGTCAGCTCTTTCAGTTTTTCGTATGGCTTTTCAATGCCGTAACGGCGCATCACGGTCTGAATCGGCTCCGCCAGCACTTCCCAGTTGTGATCCAGCTCGTCCAACAGACGGTCGCGGTTCACTTCCAGTTTGCTCACCCCTTTCAGGGTGGACTGGTAGGCGATCAGCGCATAGCCAATACCCACGCCGAGGTTACGCAGCACGGTGGAGTCGGTCAGGTCACGCTGCCAGCGGGAGACCGGCAGTTTGCTCGCCATATGCTGCAGCAGGGCATTCGCCAGGCCCAGGTTGCCTTCGGAGTTTTCGAAGTCAATCGGGTTCACTTTGTGCGGCATGGTGGAAGAGCCGATTTCACCGGCGATAGTTTTCTGTTTGAAGTGGTTCAGGGCCACATAGCCCCACACATCGCGGTCGAAGTCGATCAGGATGGTGTTGAAACGCGCGATGCAGTCAAACAGCTCGGCGATGTAGTCGTGCGGCTCGATCTGAGTGGTGTACGGGTTCCACTGAATGCCCAGAGATGTTACGAACTCTTCGCTGAACTGGTGCCAGTCCACTTCCGGGTAAGCGGCGATGTGGGCGTTGTAGTTCCCGACCGCGCCGTTGATTTTACCGAGGATCTCAACCTGCTCCAGCTGGCGATACTGACGCTCCATGCGGTACGCCACGTTCGCCATCTCTTTACCCATCGTGGACGGGGTGGCAGGCTGACCGTGGGTACGGGAGAGCAGTGGGATATCACGGTATTGCACGGCCAGGTCTTTCACCGCATCGATGATTTTGCGCCAGTAAGGCAGCACCACGTCCTGACGCGCGGTAGAGAGCATCAGCGCGTGAGACAGGTTGTTGATATCTTCTGAAGTACAGGCGAAGTGGATGAACTCAGACACGGCGTGCAGCGCCGGTACGCTTTCCACTTTCTCTTTCAGGAAGTACTCAACCGCTTTTACGTCGTGGTTGGTGGTGCGCTCAATGGTTTTGATACGCGCCGCGTCTTCTTCGCTGAACTCCGCGACGATTTTATCAAGGTAATCGTTTGCCTGGGCGTCAAAAGCAGGAACTTCCTTGATTGCTGCCTGGGTAGCTAACTTTTGCAGCCAGCGCACTTCAACCTGTACACGGAACTTCAGCAGACCATATTCGCTGAAGATCCCGCGCAGCGCGCTGACTTTATCGCCGTAACGTCCATCGACAGGGGAAACGGCGGTCAGTGAGGATAATTCCATAATTCGCAACTCCGGGAGGTTAACAATGAGCAAGAATTTGTTTTGCCTGAGTCGTCAGGCGATTACGAGAGAACATTAACTGCAGTCGGCCACCGCCAACCTGATGCCACAGCACGGCGGCACGAATACCGGCCAGCAGCGAGGCACGAACCTTCGCCTGCACCTGCGGGCTTTGCAGCACGGCAGGGGAGCCGGTGACCTGGATGCGCGGACCGAGCGGGCTGATGACATCGACATAAATCGCGGCCATCGCACTCATCAGGGTTTCGGACTGCAAATCAAAATGGTCGAGCTGACGCTGCAGCCCGTCAATGCGGTTGCCGAGCGTGTCCATCGCGCCTTTTGCGCCGCTCAGCTTACGCTCCAGCACCATCAGGCTTAAGGTGTAGCGGGTCAGCTCTGCATTCAGCCCCTGACGGTTGCTGGCATTCAGCACCCCGAGCAGGGTTTCGAGACCGAGGCGAAGATTGGTTTCGCTGCCACCGAACACACCCAGCGTCGAGCCTGGGTTAAGGTCGATAACGCTGTTGAGCGAAACGTGCAGCGCATCAGCGTCGCAATGACCCTGATGTGCCAGCTGTTGCACCAGACGGGCGGACTGGCAAATGCCTGCCAGCGCCAGGGTGATGTCATAGTAATTCTTCGCCACACGTGCTCCTTTTGGTGTGAAATCAGTTTATTCGGCCAGCGGCAGACGCTGTTCAATGATCCCGCCGCCGAGGCAAATTTCGCCGCTGTAGAAGACGGCGGACTGGCCTGGCGTGACGGCAGACACCGGCTCGTCGAAGCGTACTTCGATGCGCTCGTCGTCAATGGCCGTGACGGTGCAAGGGATATCCGTCTGACGATAGCGGGTTTTCACCGTGCAGCGCAGGGTGCCGGTGAACGGCTCGCGATCGACCCAGTGCAGCTGTTGGGCAATCAGGCCGACGGACATCAGACGCGGATGTTCGTGCCCCTGCGCCACCACCAGAATATTGTTTTCGACATCTTTATCGACTACGTACCACGGCTCTTCGCTGCCTTCTTTGGTGCCGCCGATCCCCAGACCTTTACGCTGGCCTAGAGTGTGGTACATCAGCCCCTGATGCTCGCCGACGTCATCCCCGTCAACGGTGATGATTTTGCCCGGCTGAGCAGGCAGGTAGCGCCCGAGGAATTCGCGGAATTTACGCTCGCCGATAAAACAGATGCCGGTGGAGTCTTTTTTCTTCGCGGTGATCAGATCCAGTTCTTCGGCGATTTTACGCACTTCTGGTTTTTCCAGCTCACCGACCGGGAACAGGCTTTGCGCAATCTGCTCGTGGCCTAAAGTGTAGAGGAAATAGCTCTGATCTTTGTTGCCGTCGAGACCGCGCAGCAGCTGGCTTTTGCCGTCGACATCCGCACGGCGCACGTAGTGACCGGTCGCGATGTAATCTGCGCCCAGGTCTTCCGCGGCGAATTCGAGGAAGGCTTTGAATTTGATCTCTTTGTTGCAGAGGATATCCGGGTTCGGGGTGCGGCCCGCTTTGTACTCTTCGAGGAAGAGTTCGAACACGTTGTCCCAATACTCTGCGGCAAAGTTAACGGTATGCAGCTCAATGCCGAGTTTGTCGCACACGGCCTGCGCATCCGCAAGATCCGCTGCCGCCGTACAGTATTCCTCGCCATCGTCTTCCTCCCAGTTCTTCATGAACAGGCCTTCCACTTGATAGCCCTGCTGTTGCAGCAGGTAGGCGGAAACGGAGGAATCGACACCGCCGGACATGCCGACGATCACTTTTTTCTGGCTGTTATCTGACATGGAATACTCACGACATTGAACTTAAAGGCGGCGTATTCTATCACGCGCCCCCCGCATTGGCACCCTCTGTAAACGGCCAGTTAAATTCTGCGATCACCTCAAGCGGCAGGCGGCTGCCAGACTGATAGCAACGAATGCTTTCGGCAACCAGCGGTGAGCGCAGGTTTGGCGCGTTCAGGATCTCCTCAGGCGTGACCCACAGGCAGCGGTCGATATCATCGTCGTGCGGCTCAGTGGCGCACATTTCGTTAAGTTCGACGACGAATAAAAAGCGCAGAAACGGCGTGCGATCCGGGGCGATCCACTGATGCAGACGCACAAAGTGCTGCGGCTCGGCGTGGATGCCGGTCTCTTCCCACAGCTCACGACGCGCGGCCTGGACCAGCGTTTCGTCGGCTTCAAGATGGCCAGCGGGCTGGTTCCATAGGGCTTTGCCGTTGATGGTCTCTTCAACGACGAGGAATTTGCCTTCGGCGTGCACCAGGGTGGCGACGGTAACGTGTGGTTTAAACATCTGTTCTCCTTAGATTGAGTCGATCGGGATCTCTCGCCATTCACCGGACGCCAGAGTGTCGAGCGTCAATGTGCCCATCGCATAGCGTATCAGGCGCAGCGTGGGAAACCCGACATGCGCCGTCATGCGTCGCACCTGGCGGTTCCGCCCTTCGTATAAGGTGATTTTCAGCCAGCTGGTGGGGATGGTTTTGCGTTCGCGAACCGGCGGATTGCGCGGCCATAACCACGCTGGCTCTTCGACGAGCTCGATGCCCGCGGGCAGGGTGGGACCGTCGTTAAGTGTCACGCCATTGCGCAGGGCATCCATCGCCTCTGCCGTCGGTTCGCCTTCCACCTGCACGTAGTAAATCTTGCCGGTGCGCTTGCCTGGCTGGGTCAGTCGCGCCTGTAGCTGACCGTAGTTAGTCAGCACCAGCAGCCCTTCGCTGTCGCGATCCAGGCGGCCAGCGGCATAAATTCCTTGTAACGGGATGTAATCTTTCAGGGTGCTGCGTCCCGCCTCGTCCGTGAACTGCGGCAGCACATCATAAGGTTTATTGAAGATAACCAGCCGCTTCGGTCCAGTGTCAGGCTTTTTTTTGGCGCTGCGTCGCGTGCTGAATCGTTCAACTTGGTGATTTCTAAAAGAAGTTTTGTTCATAGTGTTTTCAGAATGGGTGTATTCGAGCATTATAACGGAAATTCATGAGTGATTGGCGCGAGCCTGATATTCGAGTAGTATGAGCTCGCATATTACAACTCATTAACAAAAAACCAGAAGCGCTCGAAGGAGAGGTTAATGGAAAGCAAAGTAGTCGTTCCGGCGGAAGGTAAGAAGATCACCCTGCAAGATGGCAAACTGAACATCCCTCACAACCCAATCATTCCTTTCATTGAAGGTGATGGTATCGGTGTGGATGTGACGCCAGCCATGATCAAAGTGGTGGATGCCGCCGTGCAGAAAGCCTATAAGGGCGAGCGGAAAATTTCCTGGATGGAAATCTATACCGGCGAAAAATCTACCCAGCTGTATGGCCAGGATGTCTGGCTGCCAGAAGAAACTCTGGACCTGATTCGTGATTACCGCGTTGCCATCAAAGGCCCGCTGACTACCCCGGTCGGTGGCGGTATTCGTTCCCTGAACGTTGCGCTGCGCCAGCAGCTTGACCTGTACGTGTGTCTGCGCCCGGTGCGTTACTACGCGGGCACGCCAAGCCCGGTTAAACACCCTGAGCTGACCAACATGGTGATCTTCCGTGAAAACTCCGAAGACATCTATGCCGGTATCGAGTGGAAAGCCGACAGCGCCGAAGCCGAGAAAGTGATCAAGTTCCTGCGCGATGAGATGGGCGTGACGAAGATTCGTTTCCCTGAACATTGCGGCATCGGCATCAAGCCGTGCTCCGAAGAGGGCACTAAACGCCTGGTACGTGCAGCCATCGAATACGCGATCACCAACGACCGTGATTCCGTGACCCTGGTGCACAAAGGCAACATCATGAAATTCACCGAAGGCGCTTTCAAAGACTGGGGTTACCAGTTGGCGCGTGAGGAGTTTGGTGGTGAGCTGATCGACGGCGGCCCATGGGTGAAAATCAAGAACCCAAATACCGGCAAAGAGATCGTTGTTAAAGACGTGATCGCCGATGCATTCCTGCAGCAGATCCTGCTGCGTCCGGCGGAATACGACGTGATCGCCTGTATGAACCTGAACGGTGACTACATCTCCGACGCCCTGGCAGCCCAGGTTGGTGGTATCGGTATCGCCCCAGGCGCTAACATCGGTGACGAGTGCGCGCTGTTCGAAGCGACCCACGGTACTGCACCTAAATACGCAGGTCAGGATAAAGTGAACCCAGGTTCTATCATCCTGTCAGCGGAGATGATGCTCCGTCATATGGAATGGTTCGAAGCCGCAGACCTGATCGTTAAAGGTATGGAAGGCGCGATCAACGCTAAGACCGTAACCTATGACTTCGAACGTCTGATGGACGGCGCTAAGCTGCTGAAATGTTCAGAGTTTGGTGACGCGATCATTAAAAACATGTAATCCATTTTCTGGATTAAATGAAAACGGGAGCCGATGGGCTCCCGTTTTTTTATGTCTGTTTAGGTGTGACTTTGCCTCGTAAGAGTCGCTTACAGGTACTTCACAGAGATGGTCGCCTGGCCGTCCAGAGGGGTGTCATCGGTAATCGCCAGAGTGGCAGTATCCTGGATTGATGCGCCAACAGTCAAAACATCACTGGCTGTGGTGATTGCAACGGGATTACCCTGAGTATCAGCGAAGGTGATCAGTCGGCTACCGTCTGGGTGGTTATAGACGTCACCAGCCTCTGGGGCCCAGTTGGCACCATTATCAACAGAATCTGCCAGATGCCCAGGGGCTGAATCAACTGTGGCTTGATCGTAAATGGCAACGAGACCATATGAGCCTAATTTGACATGATCTGCTGTTTCGCCCAGACCAAACTCATTGGCTGCGGTTGTAACAGCACTGCCTACTTTCGGAGCTGTATCGACAACACTTGAAGATTTATCATCCATTGTCGTCCAGGCTACTTTAGTTGGACTTGTGCAGCTCAGAGTCAGGGTAATATTCTTATCACCCAACTGGTTTACGGCAGTATCACTCAGAGAAGCGATCGGCAGTGTTCCATAATCCACTACGCCACCGGATGAAAGAGAAGGCGTACAGGAACCCATAATTAACTTACCTTGTACTTTCAGGTCGGCAGTATCAGCTGCGAATGCTGAATTAGCGGTAGAGATAACGAGTGCAGCGGCTGCACAGAATTTAAAAATATTTTTCATGGAATAATGACTCTTCAGTTGGATGATTTAAATAAGACACTGTTGTCTTGTTGGACATATTATCTGTGTTTCCTCTCAATGCATCAATTCAATAAGCACGCAGTTATGGATTCAATGTTGAGTGTAAAATTGGACTTGAATTTATATTTATAGAAATCAGCATTTTTAATGAGGTGTGGAAATAAATGCAATTTTTTAATCTAGATAGAATTAAGAGCAACGACGCGTGGTAATGTAAAGGGGGAGGGATCAACAGAATCTAAAAAGACTACGGATTGCCTGAACAATCGATACTGGCAATCCGCAAAGTAGATGAGTTATAAGGCTGATTACTCGAGGTTCTTCACATCCATCAGCAAGCCCTTGCTGAGCAATATCTTACCTTCGGCCTTAAACTGGGCCAGCATCTTCATCACTGTGCTGCGCGATAGCCCGCTTTTATCGACAATATAATCAGCTGCTGTACGACGTAAACGAATAATTTCAGGTTCTGCCTGCAGCTGATACAGACAGTTAATCACCAGGGCATAGCTGGATACCCCAGCCATATTGTTAACATACTTCAGCATGTTAGCGATGGTTGTCATATGGTTGACGGAGACACCTTGCCACAGGTTTTTATCATTGATGATTTTCTCTGCCTCTACGAATGGTAGAAATTCATAACGAATGTCAGTGCAGGCACGAAAATAGAGATATGTGGTATCGAAGTAGAGGTTGATGCCGAAAATTCGCGGGGCGCTAAAGTTAACTAACAGACGGTCATCACTTGGACGACAGCCTGAAATTACACCCTCATGGAATATAAGTATATTTCTTTCCGTGAAACCATCCATTGTGACAATTTGGTTTTTACGTTTAGAAAATATATTTTCTTGTTGTGATAAGTTGTCAATTAAGAGCTGAATATGTTCCTTGGGATTTAACATGATTTTTTCCACTCGTCACTGTTGCCGTTAATGGTAGCCTATATTCAGAAGGAGGTGTGACTTGATAGCCACATAGATACGACCTGATGCATATGCAGTTTTATTACTGGCCCTCAAGCTGAACCGTCAGGTTGGTCATCAAGTTCGTTTCATCCTGGACGGAATGTATCCCCTGCTTAAGCGCGGGTCGAATATGCAAAAGTATAGAGAATTGCTGACCGGCAGGCACTTCACCGTTACGAACAGGAAGCAGGCCGTCGTTATTCAGCACCAGCACCTTTTTCCGATTTCTCTCTTGCTTAGGGACAAAGGAGCCATGGGACAGAGTCTTACCGAGATCAACGGGTTTACCGTCCAGCACCGCCTGTTGAGCAGAGATCAGAATATCTCCGTTGTCTCCAAAGCGAAACCGTCGCTCACCAGAATCATCGCTAATGAACAGCGCCATCGCTTGCGGTTCACTGCAAATAGCATTCACTCTGACCTCACGATCATCCAGCGTATAGACACCGCCGCGATGGCTGGTAATGTCGTTGTTGCTGAGCTTGCCGTAATCAACAGTCGTATCAGAAACGGTGACGTCGCATTCGGCGCGGGCAGCATTTGCGCAGAGTAATCCCGCCAGTAGCGTGAATTTAATGATGGATTGGATTTTCATTTGCATACCCCGTTGATATTTTCATAAGTCTGATTTTCGCCACCTTTTGCCAGGGCGTAACTGATCTGGCATACGTTCACACCATCTTCGTTCGTGAGATAAAGCGCCGGTTTGGCAGAAACGTCTTCCATAAACAGAAGGCCATCGTCCACTGCCGTGGCAGCGTAGTTACCGTCACCATCAACCACGGTACTGCCTTTTTTCAGGGTCTTACCATTTGCCATTTGCACGCGGATCATGGCCCGGTGGACATGCAGCGTATTGAACGCTACGTGCCCGACGGCTCCGCGACCTGCTGCCAGTTCACTGAAACCGTTCTCGACGTCCACATCCTGCGGAAGACTATTACTGTCCAGTTCGACTCGAACTTTGTGGTACGGATTAACGGAAGGTACGATGGCCTTGCCCCAATGATCGGTCCAGACATCACCCGCTGGGGTGTTGATTCGCGTTCCGGCCAAATCTTTACCCGCATCGATGATGGCGAATGTGTCCTTAACCGGCCAGGGTGAGAAGGTTACGCCGCTATCATGCGCAACCACGCCACCAGAAAGTGCCACACCATAGTTACGACCATCTTGACCATCGGTTCCGGCGCTAACGCCCAGTCGGGTGTAGTGCAGATTACTGTTGATCGAGCCACTGAAGCTGTTTTCCCGATCGGCCAGATCGCGCTCGGCCGCCAGGGAATAACTGGTGCTCTGACTGATATCCCCGCTGGTCTGCAGTCCGGTATTGGTCTCATGATGCATGGTGTGCGAGTAGGCGCTGACGTGTTGACCGCCAAGGGGCATGCTGATATTCACAAACACCGTGTCCCCGTTGTCTTCGCTCTCGTTGCGACCATCGTCCTGATCATCGTTTTTCTGATTCACAGAGCGCTGCCAGCTGACGTTCAGGTTCATGTGGCCAAATGACTTACCCCATGAGGCGTTCACAAATTCGCTGCCTTCGGTTCCTTCTGTACCCTGGTTCTTTGAGTAACGCAGATTAAAGGAACCCAAATTTGACAGGGAGTAATGCATCCCTGCAGAGTATTGGCCTTCGTACTGCTGAAAATCATCCTCAAGAGAATCTTCCAGTTCGCGATAGCCTTGGGTATAACGCGTCATGCTGACATCGGTCGTCAGTTGGCCGGACAAGGCGTAGCTGGCTGACAAGGTGCTGCTACGTCCTTTTACGCCATGCTCTTCATCCATCGACGCCTTAAAAGTGGCCGATAGCAGCATTTTATTAAAGGGTAAGGTATCCAGCGTGATAGCCGCAGAGTCATAGCCCTGTGCAGTCATCACGCCGGTACCGATATTCAGCCAGGGTTTGACCCGCCAGCCGTCGGAGAGGGTCGCCAGCATCGGCTGACTCTCCCCGTCGCCGTTGCTGCGATAGCGGCCCACGGCGGCAGAAAGGCCTGACGGACTGGTCAGTTGATGACTGTTCACCGCATCAGCAGGGATCACGAAATGGCTTTTACTGCCGTCGGTTTCCGTGACCGTGACATCGAGTTCGGCATTGCTGCGAATAATCGGAACATCGTTCAGAGTGAACGGACCCACGGGGACCAGAGTGGAATAGACCATCCGGCCTCCCTGGCGGACTTCAACACGCGCCTGGGCTGTGCGGGCAATACCAGAAACAGCCACACCGCTGCTGCCTTCCGGGCTCAGTGCTTCTTCCGGCATGATCTGCATACCTGAAATGGCGGTGCCAGCGAAAATCGTGCCGCCAGTGTTGATTTCACCCGCCTGGAATAATTTCTTACTATCAACAAGCGTATGCTGCAGATAGGCGTAAAGGTTATCGGTGGTACGCGTGCCGTCATTCTCTGCCAGGGATTGTCTGCTGCGAAACAGCCAGTCATGGACGTTCAAACCCTCTTCCAGCATCAGTTGCTTAGTCTCGCTGTTGCCGCTGTCAGACCTGTTTTGCGTCGCGAAAGCGGTATAATTGAGAATGCCTGCCGTACCGCCCGTGCTGTAATCTTTGGCCTGATCGCCTTCGCCTGTTGTATCAATGGCCTCTTGCGGAACGACCAGATCCAGCTCTTCCTGTGCAGGAACGGGAGTAATCACTGTGCCTGGGAAGGTTTTGGTATAGTCGAAACAGGCATTACTCTTTTCGTCATCGCTGAACTTTGTTACTTCATGCGGCACCACTAACGAAGCTCCCTGCAGAAAAGGGGTGGTGGCACAAAGCTGGCCATCCTGGCCAAAAGTTGCGGATACCTTTCCTTTTCTCTCGCCATTCACCACCACGGTGACCATTTTTACGCCGGGCGTAAATTTCGGAGTAGAGGCAAAATAGTGACCCAGTGAAGGATCAAGCCCACGATCTTTGATGATGCTGGTATTAAATTCCAGCGGAGCTTCAGTCGCCGAGGAAAGAACCGGATACAGGCAGCACAGTACGGCTAACGATAAATAACGACGCGATAACGAAACCATCTCAGAATACTCGGTTAGATTATTTATTCAGAGTGGCGGTGTAGCTTGGGACATCAATGCCGTAGCGACTGGCCGGGAAGAATTTTAATTGGCTATCTCCGGCAAGTGATGTTTTTGCCTGAGCAGTCAGCGTCTGACCTGGAAGAATATAAGTCTGCTTAATTTTCATTTGCGTACCTGAAGGCTGAGCCACCAGATTTTCAGCCATACGCACCACGTAAGGAGAGTCATTTTTGACAGTAACTGTGTTACCGGATGCAGACCATTTCAGCAGTGTCCAGGCATCTTTTACGACCGCAAGACTTGCCGGATGAATCAGTACCGGAATATCCTGACGAATATTAATGGACACCCGGCTGTGATCGCTTTTTATTTTCGGTGGAATACCTTCAAAGGTCACGCGCTTCAAATGTTCTGTTGTTAATGGGGCATCGGTCGCCAGAATAAAACGCAGCTGTTGGGTCTGTCCATCTTCGACACGGGTGACGGGCTGGGTGACGGTCAGATGCGTACCTGTATCCCCAGGAATATCGACAATATTGGTATACAGCAGGGAAGGGTGCGGGTCGGTATTTTTAACATTAATGCTACCGCCTTTATCCTGCTCTTCAATAATAAGCAGCGAGGATTCTGGAACCATACCCGTGGCCAGTGCGGCGGCGGATTTAATAATAAGTAATAATGTAATGAGTTTTGCTGATTTTTTCAGGTGAACCATATTATCTCCAGTCGGTAATTAAATTATATTAAAAGGCGGAGGTTGATGACGAACATCGCTATCCGATGCCGTGCATTCTAATTAGGTGCACTGTTAAAATCAGCTCGAAAATAAACCAAAAACAAAGTCAATTTGGAGTCCGATTTTGCGATTTATTTATTTGCAAAATAGAAAAACAGCCGTATATCATTAACTTCTGAACAGATTCACTAAGGGTATTCATAATATGGATGCTGTATTTACCCGTGCTCAAAATGGGAACTGGCAATGATAAAATCATTAATGCGTGCAACAGCGGTTGTCCCGCTGCTGCTTTCACCTGATGTCATGGCCGCAGATACCGCGATTATCAAAGTCCAGGCCATGCTGGTAATGGGCTCCTGTACACCTTCGCTGGATAACGGTGGTCTGCTGGATTTTGGCGGATTTCCCGTGGATCACCTCTACGAAGACACCCCGAGCGGGCTGGATACGCGCAATATCAGCCTCCACATTACCTGTTCTGAACCTGTCGCGTTAGCCTTCACCTTTCAGGATGACCGCAGCGATACCCTGGACGGCGGCAGCGCGGATATTGCCACTTACGGATTTGGCATCGGCAAAGCAGCAGGGGGCGTGAATATCGGCCACTATTACCTCTACCTGGTCGGCCCCGACACGCCAGTGGTCAATAATGCCCCGGCCCGCACGATCTTCTCTGACAATAACGGCGCTGACTGGAATTTGGCCTCCAGCTCAACCCGCGCCTCAAACAGCGGCAGCAATCTGGCGGCCTTTTCCGATACTCAGGATTTCACCCATCCGCTGGCCGTTGAAACCGCCGAAGTGGAACTGTCAGTCCATCCCATCGTGCAAAGCCGCAAAACCCTGGCGCTGACGGACGACCAGCCGTATGAAGGGCTTGCGACGATAAGCCTGGTCTATCTCTAAGCCCTGTAAAAAGGTGTTGCATTTTACCGGTCAAAAACCCTGGCGATTAACTTTCTTGTAGCTACGCTTAAACAGGTAACCTATAGCGGGAGGGGTTATGTTGACTCATTCTGAAGCCAAACGGTGGGCATCGGTAATGCTGAAATCGGCGTTATGCGATGGGATGCAAACGGAGGAGATTTCTCGTCAGGTACACC
Organism: Lelliottia sp. JS-SCA-14; assembly: GCF_035593345.1. NCBI lineage: Bacteria > Pseudomonadati > Pseudomonadota > Gammaproteobacteria > Enterobacterales > Enterobacteriaceae > Lelliottia > Lelliottia sp. JS-SCA-14. The sequence goes on from NZ_CP141606.1 coordinate 1,931,394, forward strand.
TGGTCTGCGATCATCACGGGCGGGAGTGTCTGGAGGAGTTGATAGAAGAGATCTTAATTGAAGCAGGACGAATAGGGCCTAAGCACAGCAATGGTGAAATTCACCATCACTGAGCGTCAATATTCTGCTAACCGTTTTCATCCATCACGATGTTCTCACGCGGATCCGGGAGCAACTTTGCTCCCGGACAGCCGGTTTAGAAAATATCCTTCACTTTAAACAGCGCTACGGACTGTGACAGCAGGTTTGCCTGGCCATTCACGCCCGATGCGGTCGTCGCCACTTCTTCCACCAGCGCGGCGTTTTGCTGCGTAACGTGATCCATCTGCGTGATGGCGATGCGGATTTGTTCCACGCCGCGGCTCTGCTCTTCCGATGCCAGCGCGATGTTCTCCATCATCACGTTGACCTTACTGACGGCCCCGCTGATATCCAGCATGGTCTGGCTGGTTTTATTCGCCAGCTCCGCGCCTTCTTCGATATAGAGTCGTGATTCGTTAATCAGCGTGGTGATCTCTTTAGCGGAGTCCGTACAGCGGCGGGCCAGGTTTCTGACTTCCCCTGCGACCACCGCAAAACCGCGTCCGGACTGACCGGCACGGGCGGCTTCTACTGCGGCGTTAAGAGCCAGAATGTTGGTCTGGAACGCGATGCTGTCGATAACGCTGATAATCTCAACCATCTTCTGGGCGCTCTGGCTGATGGCTTCCATCTTCTTCATCATGCCGCGCATCTGCTCTTCGCCTTCGTTGGCAATACCGGCGGCATTCTGCACCATCTGTGCCGCTTCAAGCGCATTGTCGGTATTCAGTTTCACCGTAGAGGTGATCTGCTCCATGCTCGCGGCGGTTTCCACGACGGCGGCTGCCTGCTCTTCGGTACGACGGGAGAGGTCGCTGTTGCCCGCTGAAATCTCCTGCGTGCCGATATTGATCGACTCAACGCCCTGACGGATAGAGACCACGGTGGAGTTCAGCTCGGCCTGCATGGTTTGCAGCGAGGCGCACAGCAAACCAATTTCATTGCTGTTTTCGACGTGGATTTCCCCGGTCAGATCGCCTTTACCAATAAACTCGAAATGCTCAGCCACTTCCTGCAGCGGAAGGACTAACATTTTGCGCATCCAGCCGTTGATCACAAAGAACAAGACGGCAGCCACCACCAGCATGGCGATCATCACATACAGGGCAAAGTGATAGGAGCTGTTGCTGTAACTGATGACGCCGTCCAGATTGCTCTGTGTGGTATCAATGTAAGAGCGATATTCATCATCCCAGGCCTGGCGAACCTGCTGGGTGGTTTCGGCATATTTGGCTAACGCGGACTTCAGCTCCTGCGGATCGTTCACATTGATCACCAGGCCCGCATTATGCGTAATCACGCCCATTTGCTGGTCGTAACGGTCTTTCATTCTCTCGCCGACTTCGGGATGAATGGTTGAAAGCCCTGGGATCTGCACAAACAGCTGATACTGCTCGGCAGCGGTCTGCATCTCTTTGCGGATACTCTCCTGGATACCCGGCTCGTCAATATCATCGCCGTGAGTTTTGGCCTGAGCGGCAGTATCAATGATAACTCGCGCGCGCAAAATGGCGTTACGCACGTTGTTAAGCGCCTTTTGCTCTCCGGCGTTGTAACTCAGAGTCTGAATATCACTGTTGCTGCGGTGGAGGAAGTAGAGCCCCAGGCCGCTGGAAAGAATGAGCATGAGCGTAAATGTCGTCAGAACGATCAACAGCCCGACGCTGATTTTAATATTTTTCACAATAAACCCCTTTGTAACCTGTAGCGAGTACCATCAATGTTGGAAGGGTTATCGGCACGGGGGGAGGTGTCTTGATTCGCAGAAACAGCAAAAGCAGCCCAAAACCAAAATATGACGTTTACTGTTTTTTCTGAGGGGAAAAGCGAGATTTAAACTTGATGATCCGGATGCGTATGTCAGGCGGGGCGCGATGTCGCAAAAAAAAAGCCCACTATAAAGTGGGCAAGAAATACTGGAAGCAATGTGAGCAATGTCGTACTGAATACCTGAGTGTTTTGCTCAACTATCCAGTGTTGAGAAAGATAATCTTTCTCAACTAAAGTTGCAACCCCATCTTTTGTGTGGCGCAGTATTTTTTTACTGCTGATAAAACGCGCAGTCAGGCAGTGTGATCCTTATCACAAATTTCATTTTGGTGATCCTGTGCTATCCTTTTCTGTGTCGTTGATTTAATGACAAAAACCATACAGAGAGGAAAGCTATGGGAATTTTATCCTGGATTATCTTTGGGCTTATTGCGGGGATTCTGGCGAAGTGGATCATGCCGGGCAAAGATGGCGGCGGGTTCTTCGTCACAGTGATACTGGGGGTCGTGGGCGCCGTCGTCGGCGGCTGGATCAGCACCCTGTTCGGTTTTGGTAAAGTCGATGGCTTTAACTTCGGCAGCTTTGCTGTTGCGGTGATCGGCGCGCTGGTCGTTCTGTTTATCTACAGAAAAATCAAAAGCTAAGCGTCAGAAACGTGAAAAAGGCTGCCATCGGGCTAATGCTGGTCAGTTAAGCACCTGAGGTTATTCCGTTCACCTTATGTTCCGCAGAATATAATCGCTTCACAACCTGTGAACGTGAAAAGGGGGCCACGCGGCCCCCTTTTCAATCCCCGCGCCCCGCAAAGAAATCGGTGCTTCGCACTGCGCTCACCTCCCGGCCAGCTGCCTGCGGTCGGCTCGACTCGACTTCCTGTCTCGTTTCGCCTCTGGCCGCCATCCCTGGCGTCCAGCCCTTGTCATCTGGCCTCCGGTTCGCCGATTTCAGCGGGGACCCACACCGGCGCCACATGCAGACAGCTGTGAAGGTTGAGGGAGCGGGAGTCCGGCTGAAAATCGCTGAGGCGTTGACTGGAGGCAGGGGCAACGCACAGGGATGTGCGTCGAGGGCGCGACTTACAGGGATGTTACCTGCGCCCGTCCCCGTCAGCCGAAAGGAATAAGACGAAGGCACCGCGAAGCGGCGATTTTCTTGGCCGGGAGCCGGGGTTGCCAGGGTGGTGGCGATTGAGCCACCCTGGCACGTTCACCGCAGAGAGATGGACCGGAAGCAGAGGAACGAAAGTGAACGGAACAATTCCACTGAAGCCATAAAGGTCCTGAGCAAGCAAAATAATGAATTTAAATTCATTATTTTGCTTAACTGACTGGCATTAGCCATCGGGCAGCCTTTTTCGTTTGCAGAGGTCACCACCAGCCGAGCTGGGTGCCTGCCACAGCCACTACCGCGACGATCAACATAATAATGGTTGTCTTGCGCATTTACGCCCCCGGCGCGGCGTAACCGCCGACAAAAAACCACGTTAAAAAGACCACTGCCGTGATAAAAATCACGACCGGGAAAACAATTCCGATCCTCATCACATCACCTCTAAGGTTTCCTTGCCCGCAGAGTGTACGGGGTTACTCCTCCGGGAGAAAGCGCGTTTTGCTTTTGCCTTTTTTCTCCCGATACATCGCCGTATCCGCAGCGCGCAGCGCGCTGTCAGCATCGGTATCGGCAGGATCGACTTCGACTACGCCCAGGCTTGCGCCAGGATAAACCAGATGCACGTTGCCGAGCCAGTATTCCCCGGCAATTGACGCTCCGATCTGCGTGCGCAGAATATTTATCTGCGCGTTGTCGGCCGCGTTATCGCCCTTACTCAGACACGCCACCAAAAACTCATCGCCGCCGAGTCGGCCCACGATATCATCTTCTGTCTGCCCGTCGGTCAGCCGCTTACCCACTTCTACTAAAAACTGGTCGCCAGTCTCATGACCAAAGCGATCGTTGATGAGCTTAAAATCATCCAGATCGATGTAGGCGATAATGGCGTTGCGCTTGAGATGACGCGCCAGCGAGAAGAGGGTATTGAGATTATCAAAAATCGCGCGGCGGTTGGGTAAACCGGTCAGCGCATCCGTATACGAATGGGCGATCAGGGCCGCGTTGGCTTCGCGCAGCTGAATGACTAAGGACTCTTTCTGAATGTACTGGGCGATGAGACCGGCAAACAGCTGCAGCACCTGCTCACCGCGGTCGCTCAGGGTCTGTTTCTGCGTACTGGCCGCGCAGAGGGTACCGTACAGCGACCCATCGGCCAGATGAATAGGAATACTCACGTAGGTCGTGATACCCAGCGCTTTGGCCGCGTCGCAATCCGCCCAGCGTTCCGCCACCTCGTTGCTGAAAAAGCAGTTACTGTCGATGGCGCGCTTACACAGGGTATCGCCCCAGGGCACGCTCAGCCCCTCGGGGATCTGCATCTGCTTGCTGTTGCGGGCGTAAAGAATGTGCTGCAAACGCGCATTGATATCGACTTTCGTCAGATAGGTCGATTCCATATCGGTGACAATCTCCAGCATCTCCAGGAGCTGACGCACCAGGCTTTCAAGAGATTGTTCGGTTGCGAGGGTTTCTGAAACACGGGCAAGAATAATATCCGACATGACGTAGGTAGACTCCCATGCAGAAGACGCCAGTATCTGCATGTTGTGCTGAATTTTTCGGCTGGGGCATAGTAGAACACGAATACAGGAAATTTTATATATTGTCGCGGCAGGTGCCGCAGGGCAGGCGAAAAAAAGCCCCGCCGTTGAGGGCAGGGCAAAAGACATCTTGATTACGGAATGATGTTCTCTGGTCATTGAGAACGCAGCCACTATAGGGTGAAAAAGTGCAGGTTTAATGGAGAAATCATGGAGAAAACGCCGAAGAGTCGGTACGCTTTACGCTCTGCAAACAGAAAGGACAATACGATGCGATATCTGCTGCTGGCGATGGCTCTGCCGTTAGCCGCCTGTTCGACCCCTCCCGATGCGCCAAAACCGCCGCAAATCGGTATGGCGAATCCTGCTGCCGTCTACTGCGTGAAGAAGGGCGGAGAGCGCGTTCCGGTACAAAGTCCGCAGGGCGTTCGCACCGAGTGCAAACTGCCGGGCGGGGAAGTGATTGACGAGTGGGATCTGTTCCGCCGCGATCACCCCACGCCTGCCACGTGACAGTCAAGGCGCGACTGCGATACACTTCTCTTTAAGAATTATCTCAGTCCCCGGGGCTGATAACCCTTACCGCGAGAGAAGTATGTTCCAGTTAAAACCGGGCAGCCTGTGCATGGTCATTGGCGCCCGCACCGCCGCCGGGCGGCGCAATATCGGCAAATCCGTTGAGCTTTTTGAACTCTGCAAGCCAGGCGAGCGTTTTCTCAATCCGGTCAACGGCGTGATGACCGAACTGCCTGCCAGCGCCGACCGCGCCCTGTGGCTGGTTACCGGCGATGTTTTTGCTGTCGATAATCAGCATGGGTTCGCGTTTGTGCGACCGGAACATCTCCTGCCGCTGACGCCGGACGACGCCTCCGAAACACTCGACGAGTTAACCTACAGCTAACTGACGCAGCCAGTCGGCTAACACCAGGGCGTGATTCTGCTGAGTATTCTTCGCGCCGTAGAGCAGCGTCACGGTCTGTTTTTGGGCGAGGGCGGCCACACGTTTTCCCTCGTCTCGTTGCTGGTCCAGCTCCTGCTGATACGCCTCGCGAAAAGCGGTGAAATCAATGGTTTCGCCGTGGAAGGCTTTGCGTAGATCGCTTGAAGGCGTCAGCGCTTTGCACCACTCATCAAACGCCAGATCCTCTTTTTTGACGCCGCGCGGCCACAGCCGGTCGACCAGAATGCGATAGCCGTCGTCCGGACTCGCCGCGTCATACACCCGTTTACACTGAATCATTGTCTCTCTCCTCAACCCAGGCGATCAGCTCTGCAAGCTGGTTGTCGGAAAATACCTGAATACCATGTTCACGTAACAACGCGGCGGCGACACCCATTCCACGGCGTTTTTGCCCGCTGAACGTGCCGTCGTAGATCTGTTCGCTGCCGCAGGTCGGGCTGCCGTCGGTGAGCAGCGCGGCGCTGCACTTTCCCTCCTGAGCGGCGCGTAACGCCAGCCAGGCGGCAAGCTGATAGTGCGCGGTAACATCGCTGCCGTCGCTTTCCAGAATTCGCGCATGGCCTGCCATCACCTCAGTTCCGCCGCCGTCCACAATCTCAGCCGGTAAACGGGGGATCGACAATCCTGCCGCCAGCTCCGGGCAGTGGGTGACCAGGCGTTGCTCAAGCTGCCAGCGGTGGAGGGTTGCAGAGATCGCCGCTTTTTCGCTGCCGTTATAGCGAACTTTGTGGCCCATCAGGCAGGCGCTGACCAGAATTTTGGTTTTCATAACGATCCGAAGAAGGGGGGGAAATACGTTACCACTATACCACCCGAGTTTTTCCCCCTCCAATTTAAGGTATTGTGAAGCCTGCAAAAGATCGGTAGGCTGAGGTTCCTTATGTTATCTGATAATTCTCTGGCATATGGAACCCCTCATGGAACACACCCCGGTAAAAGATACGCTGCGCATTGCCCTTGTCGGTGACTACAACCCTGACGTTATCGCCCATCAGGCGATCCCTTTATCCATCGATGATGCCGCTGCCGTTCTGGATTTAACGGCGGATTACGACTGGATCGCCACCCCCGAGCTGACCAGCCCGGAAGATCTGGTGGGTTACGACGCGATCTGGCTGGTTCCGGCAAGTCCTTATAAAAATGTCGACGGGGCCTTCATCGCCGCTCGCTTTGCGCGTGAAAACAGCATTCCGTTCCTCGGCACCTGCGGCGGGTTCCAGCATGCGCTGATTGAGTATGCGCGCAACGTGCTGGGCTGGAGCGATGCGGCCCACGCGGAAACCGACACCGACGGCAGAATGGTGATCGCGCCATTGACCTGCTCGCTGGTGGAAAAAACGGACACCATCGAGCTTCGCGCCAATACGATTATCGCCAAAGCCTATGGTCGGGAAGAGATTGAAGAGGGGTATCACTGCAACTACGGCGTCTCGCCTGAGTTCACGCAGGAGCTGGAAAGCGGCGATATGCGCGTGACGGGCTGGGATGAGCAGGGTGAAATCCGGGCGGTTGAGCTGGTGACGCATCCGTTCTTCGTCGCCACCCTGTTCCAGCACGAGCGCGGCGCGCTGGCGGGGCGTCCGGTGCCGCTGGTGCAGGCGATGCTCCACGCCGCACGCAGCTAAACGAGCAGGCCGCCCGGCCTGCCGTCAGACTCAGTTGGGCGTGATCTCGCGGTCGCGCCCGGCAAGCACCCCACAGACCGCCATCACTACCCCCGCCAGGGCGCAGGCCATCAGCGGAATTCGCCAGTCACCTGCCGTATCATGAATTTTCCCCATCAGCGGAGGCCCACAGGCCGCCAGCAGATAGCCTACCGATTGCGCCATGCCGGAAAGTGCCGCCGCCTGATGCGCCGAGCTGGCGCGCAGGCCGATAAAGGTCAGGCCGAGAATCATGGTCGCGCCGGACCCAAAGCCGTAGACAATCGTCCAGAGCACCGCCTGATCCGGCACAAACCAGAACCCGGCCAGACTCACGGCGCACATCAGGGCCGATAATCCGGCGATGCCGCGCTGATCTTTCAGCTTATGCAGCAGCAACGGCACGGCCAGGCCCGGGGCGGCTGTCGCCAGCTGCAGCAAACCGTGCATCGACCCGGCTTCGGTTTCGCTGTAACCGTGGCTGAGCAAAATCGCCGGCAGCCAGCCGATAATCACGTAGTAAATGAGCGAGTTAATTCCAAGGAACAGCGTCACCTGCCAGGCCAGCGCCGAGCGCCAGATCCCACGGTTATGCAGCGCCCGCGCGCCGCTTAATGAGGCGGTATGCTTCTGACGCCACTGGGGCAGCCACAGCAGCGTCGCCACCAGCGGGAACACCATCAGCATCAGCAGCGCGCCGTGCCAGCCCGCGCCGCTCAGCGCCAGCGGGACGATCATCGCCGAACCCAGCGCGGCCGCCGCGCCCATGGTCAGAGAGTAGGCCCCGGTGAGTTTGGCCACCTGGCCGGGGAAATCGCGTTTAATCAGGCCGGGAAGCAGCACGTTGCCGAGCGCAATGCCGCAGCCAATCACCGCCGTGCCGATAAACAGCAGCGCGGAGGAGGGCAGCGAACGGATGCCAATGCCTGCGCAAATAAGCAGCATGGCGATAAACAGGCTGCGCTCCATGCCGATTTTGCGCGCCACACCGGCGGCGAGCGGAGAGATCAGGGCAAAAGCCAGCAGCGGCAGGGTGGTCAGTAAACCGGTCTGGGCGGTGGTCAGGCCGTAGTCATGGCGAATCATGTCCAGCAGAGGGGCCGCGCCGGTAAAGGTCACGCGCAGCGTGGTGGCAATCATCAGGATACCGGCAATCAGCAGCAGGCGATCCTTGCCGGAAGAGGGAATGGCAGTGGTCATGGTTTTCTCTTACATCGTAACGAGGGCACACAATACCCGTTTTCAGCGGTGTTTGAATCAAGCTAAAATGACAGTTTATCGCTCATATCGGACAACTTTATGCAAGGTCTTAGACTCGACGGTTACGATCCTGATAGCCAGCACGATGCGGCCGTGGCGTTTCGCATCCGCGTGGTGGAAGACGAACAACGCATTCCCGTCCATCAGCATCGCAAAGGTCAGCTGATCCTCGCCCTGCGCGGGGCCATCACCTGCGAAGTGGAAAACGCGATGTGGATGGTGCCGCCGCAGTACGCGGTGTGGATCCCTGGGCAAATTCCGCACAGCAACAAAGCCACGCCCGGCGCGCAGCTCTGTTTTCTGTTTATCGAGCCCGGCGCGGTGACGCTGCCGGATCGCTGCTGCACGCTGAAAATTTCCCCGCTGGTACGCGAGCTGATTTTGACGCTGGCAGCCAAAACGCCCGAAGAGCTGTCGCTTGCGGCGACGACCCGGCTGGTGGATGTGCTGTTTGACGAAGTGCCGCAGCAGCCGCAGGAGCAACTTCAGCTTCCGGTTTCACCGCACCCGAAAATTCGCATGATGAGCGAAACCATGGCGGAACACCCCGCCGAATGGCAGACGCTGGCCCAGTGGGCAAACCACTTTGCCATGAGCGAGCGCAATCTGGCGCGGCTGGTGGTGAAGGAAACGGGACTCAGTTTTCGTCGCTGGCGGCATCAGCTGCAGCTGATTGTGGCGCTCCAGCTGTTAATCAGCGGCAAATCGGTGCAGCAGGCGGCGCAGTCACTGGGGTATGACTCCACCACCGCGTTCATCACCATGTTCAAGAAAGGGCTGGGACAAACCCCCGCACGCTATATCGCCAGTCTGTCTACGACTTCCCAATAAACAGCGAGACCAGCCCGGCGGCAATCAGCGGGCCGACCGGTACGCCGCGGAACAGCGCCACGCCGAGCACCGTCCCGACCAGCAGACCGGCGACCAGAGAGGGCTGGGAGCTCATCAGCGTCACACCGCGCCCGCCAAGCCAGGAGACAAACACGCCCACGGCGATCGCCACCAGCGATTTCCAGTTCACAAATGAGTGTAAAAGCGTCGATGCCGGGAGCGTGCCGCTGGCGATCGGGGCCATTACGCCGATGGTCAGAATAATAATCCCGATGGTCAGGCCCTGTTTTTCAATCCACGGGAAGAAGGTATTGAGCGGGGTGACGCGTACGATAATTAACACCAGGATCGAAATCGCCACCGTGGTGTTGTGGCTGACAAAGCCGAGCGCCGCCAGCGCCAGCAGGATCAGCAGGGTAGGGTCAAACATGAGGGGTTCCTTGCCAGAAAAAGTAAGCCTGCTTACTTTACCCGCAAAGCCGTGCGTAAACAGGCTTTTATCGACAAATCTCTCAAATTTGGGCGGCTGCCTGAGGCGAATTTATCCTCATCACATTATTCATCCGGCTGACCTGTTATTGTCATGCCATTGTCATCTGTGTGGATTAAAAATAAGCAAAGGCAGCAAAAGGGGAATCAACATGAACGATCACATGTTTGTCGAAACGCTGATTATCTCGTCTACGTTTTTCACCATCGCGATGATTCTGGTGGCGTCGGTGATGTTCTTGGAAAAGCACGACTGACAGCGCTGTCAGCCGCGACGTTCAGGACCGGCGAAAGGCAACCAGCTCCGGCTGGGCGATACGCAGATAATCTGCACTGCTCATGATCACCGATTTTTCCAGCAGGCCGGCGTTAAAGGCGATTTCATCAAAACGCTCGAACAGGAGCGGATCGGCGACCAGCGTCAGATCGGGATGAAAGCTGAAAGGCGGGATGGCACCGAAGACACAGGCGGTTAAATCGTCCACTTCCGCCGGGCTTGCCAGCGACGCTTTGATCCCACCAAAATGGCTGGCCAGTTGACTCAGATCGGCCTGCTGATCCGCCGCCAGAATCGCCAGGATATGCTTTTTCACCCCGTTTCCCTTCACTTTGCACACCAGCGCTTTGGCACCCTGACCGAGTTCCGTCCCGCGAATTTCGCTGACCGCTTCGCATTTTCCGACCGCCTCATGCTCCACCACCCGGTATTGCGCGCCCTGTTCGGATAACAGCGCAATCAGCCGCTGATGAGTATGGGTGCCTTTGATCGCTTCGGACATGATTGTTTTTCCCTGTGACCTGGTGAGATGCAGGGTCTACATTATCACATTTCATTTTGATCGTGCGGGCGAGGGATGAACAGAAAACAGCCAGCGTTTTGCGCTGGCTGTTTATTATGCGTTGCTGGTACTTTGCGTGTGGAACAGTTCGCGGAAGACCGGATAAATATCATCCTGGTCGCGGATATGCTGCATGGCAAAATTATCGAACATCGCCTGCAGGTGCTCATATTCCCGCCACAGCGTTTGATGCGCGCGACGGGTGATTTCGATGTAGCTGTAATACCGCACCACCGGCAAAATTTTCTTCGCCAGTATTTCGTGACACAGCGGAGAGTCATCCGCCCAGTTATCGCCATCGGACGCCTGCGCGGCATAGATATTCCACTGTGCCGGGTCGTAGCGCTCTTTGACCACTTCATCCATCAGCTTCAAGGCGCTAGACACAATGGTCCCGCCCGTCTCCTGAGAGTAGAAGAACTCATGCTCATCCACCTCTTTGGCCTGGGTGTGGTGGCGGATGTAAACCACATCCACGTTCTTATAGGTTCTGCTCAGGAACAGATACAGCAGAATATAAAAGCGCTTCGCCATATCCTTGGTGGCCTGATCCATCGAACCGGAGACGTCCATCAGGCAGAACATCACCGCCTGGCTGGAAGGTTCCGGACGTTTCTCGTAGTTCTTGTAACGCAGGTCAAAGGTGTCGATAAACGGCACGCGATCGATTTTCGCCCGTAATTCGGCAATCTCTTTGCGCAGCCGTTCTTCCTCCAGCAGCTGTGCGGGCTCGGTGTTCTCGACAGTTTTCAGGCTGACTTCCAGCTCGCGCAGTTCGCGACGTTTGCCTGCCGTCATCGCCGTACGACGGGCCAGCGAATTTTGCAAAGAACGCACGACGCTGATGTTCGCCGGAACGCCGTTGGCGGTGTAACCCGCGCGGTGGGTTTTGTACTCGTTTAACTGACGATGCTGGTTTTTCTTCAGGTTTGGCAGCGCCAAATCCTCGAACAACAGATCGAGATACTCATCTTTGGAAATCTGGAAGACGAACTCATCCTGGCCTTCACCGTCCTGGCTCGCTTGCCCCTGACCGCTGCCCGAACCGCCGCCTCCGCCCTGCGGGCGTTCAATGCGATCGTTCTGGACGAAGTGGTCATTACCCGGGTGTACGCGATGGCGCAAGCCGCCCCGTCCCTGATGGAACATCGGTTCGCTAATATCATCCGTCGGGATAGAGACGGACTCGCCGCTATCCACATCGGTCACCGAACGTTTGTTGATGGCCTCGGAGATCGACTGTTTAATTTGCGCTTTATAACGACGCAAGAAGCGCTGGCGATTCACCGTGCTCTTGTTTTTGCCGTTAAGACGCCGGTCAATAAACCAGGTCATATGCCCCCCGTACTGCATTGCCAACTTTCGCGCTACCTGTCTGCCGGATGCGCTCACGCTTATCCGGCCTACGGATCGCTGTCGTTGTAGGCCCGGTAAGCGCGAGCGCCACCGGGCACTTCAGTTAAGACGATTTACGCACGCGCAGGTACCATTCGCACAGCAGACGAACCTGCTTGCGGGTGTAGCCTTTCTCCATCATGCGGTCGACAAAATCGTCGTGCTTTTTCTGCTCGTCGGTTGAGGTTTTGGCATTGAAGGAAATGACCGGCAACAGCTCCTCGGTATTGGAGAACATTTTCTTCTCAATAACCGTGCGCAGTTTTTCGTAGCTGGTCCAGTTCGGGTTGCGTCCGCTGTTGTGCGCTCTGGCGCGCAGAACAAAGTTGACGATCTCGTTACGGAAGTCTTTCGGATTACTGATCCCGGCCGGCTTCTCAATTTTTTCCAGTTCCGCGTTCAGGGATTCACGGTCAAACAGCTGGCCGGTATCCGGGTCGCGGTACTCCTGATCCTGGATCCAGAAGTCTGCATAGGTGACATAACGGTCGAAAATGTTCTGCCCGTATTCAGAGTAGGACTCCAGGTACGCCGTCTGGATCTCTTTCCCGATGAACTCAGCGTATTTCGGGATCAGGTAGCCTTTGAGGAACTCCAGATAACGTTCCGCCAGATCCTGCGGGAACTGCTCGCGCTCGATCTGCTGTTCCAGAACGTAGAACAGATGGACCGGGTTAGCCGCCACTTCGGCGTGGTCAAAGTTGAACACGCGGGAGAGGATTTTAAACGCGAAACGCGTGGACAGACCGTTCATCCCTTCGTCGACACCGGCGTAATCGCGATACTCCTGATAGGACTTCGCTTTCGGATCGGTATCTTTCAGGCTTTCCCCGTCGTAGACGCGCATCTTCGAGTAGATGCTGGAGTTTTCTGGCTCTTTCAGACGCGACAGAATCGAGAAGCGTGACAGCGTTTCCAGCGTGCCCGGCGCGCAAGGAGCATGCACCAGCTCACTGTTGTTAAGCAGTTTTTCGTAGATTTTGATCTCTTCGGAGATCCGCAGGCAATAAGGCACTTTGACGATGTAGACACGGTCAAGGAAGGCCTCATTGTTTTTGTTATTACGGAAGGTCACCCATTCGGATTCGTTTGAGTGCGCCAGAATGATCCCGTTGAACGGCAGGGCGGAGATACCTTCCGTCCCGTTATAGTTCCCTTCCTGGGTGGCGGTCAGCAGCGGATGCAGCACCTTGATCGGCGCTTTAAACATCTCGACGAATTCCATCACCCCCTGGTTGGCACGGCACAGCGCACCGGAATAGCCGTAAGCATCCGGGTCGTTTTGCGCGTGGTGTTCCAGTTTACGGATATCCACTTTACCGACCAGCGCAGAGATATCCTGGTTGTTCTCATCGCCCGGCTCGGTTTTGGCAATCGCAATCTGTTGCAGAATCGACGGCCAGACTTTTACCACGCGGAATTTGGTGATGTCGCCGCCAAACTCATGCAGGCGTTTCGCCGCCCACGGCGACATGATGGTGCCGAGATAGCGGTTCGGGATGCCAAACTCTTTTTCCAGAATTTGCGCATCTTCCTGCGGGTTGAACAGGCACAGCGGATGATCGTTAACCGGGCTGCGTTCTCCGTTGGCGCTAAGAACGTAGATCGGCACGCGCTGCATCAGTGATTTCAGGCGCTCTGCCAGGGACGATTTACCGCCACCGACGGGGCCGAGTAAATAGAGGATCTGTTTCTTCTCTTCCAGACCCTGAGCCGCGTGTTTCAGGTACGAAACAATCTGCTCGATGGCATCTTCCATGCCATAAAATTCTTCAAAAGCGGGATATCGTGCAACCACACGATTCGAAAAGAGACGGGAGAGCCGTGGTTCGAGGGCTGTATCGACCATATTTGGCTCACCGATAGCCATCAATAGCCGTTCTGCCGCATTGGCATAGGCACTGCGATCTTGCTTACAGACAGCAAGAAACTCCTGCAGTGTGAACTCTTCGTCCTTGGCAGCTTCATAGCGCTGGCGATAGTGATCGAATATATTCATGGCATGCCGTCCTTTCGTTTTTTAGCACAGGAAAAGAGCCGTTCGTATGAATAGTGGAGGCTCCTGGAAGCATCTTCACCCCCGCACCTCAGTACCAGAGCAGCAACCCGTGTGCCAGGTCTTGCGCTCTAAACCGCCGGGCGTTCAGCAATTCATCTTCCTAAAATTAAGCGTAGATGGAGTTTGCAAAACTTGCATGCCCTCAGAATCTAATTTCAATGACATATCAATAACTCATCCAAAAAAACTGCCGCGGGAATCGGGACGAAAGTGCGGGTTTCATTGCTTCGTCACAGAAATGAAAGCCTCCGGTCATCTTAAATGATGAAAATAATCGGTTAATTAAACTCATTAGCAGGCAAAAAATTTTGGGATGTGCGGGCAGGGCGGTTACACTTCACCCGCTGATTATTTGACTACAGGAAAGAATGGATTGTGACCAAACTCAAACTTCTGGCATTGGGCGTACTTGTCGCCACGTCCGTTAGCACCGCTCACGCGGCCGATCAGTGGTCCGTTGGCGCAGGCGTCGGCGTTATCAACAGCCCGTATAAACAGTACGATCGCGATGTTTATCCGGTGCCGGTCATCACGTATGAAGGCGATAACTTCTGGTTCCGCGGTCTGGGTGGCGGTTATTACTTGTGGAATGACAACACCGACAAGCTCTCCGTTATGGCCTACTACGACCCGCGTCACTTCAAACCGGGCGACAGTGACAGCCATGCGCTGCGCCAGCTCGATAAGCGCAGAAGCTCGCTGATGGCAGGCCTGTCTTACGTCCACAACACTCAGTATGGCTTCCTGCGCACCGCGCTGGCAGGCGATACGCTGGATAACAGCAACGGCTTTATCTGGGATCTGGCGTGGCTGTACCGTTATACCAACGGCGCTATCACGCTGACGCCGGGTATCGGTGTGGAGTACAACAGCGAAAACTACAATGACTACTATTATGGGGTGTCCCATAAAGAGTCCAGACGTAGTGGCCTGAACAGCTACGAAGCTGACGACGCATGGAACCCGTACCTGGAACTGACTGCAAGCTTTAAGTTTGCCAGTGACTGGAATCTGTATGCGTCTACCCGCTATACCCGTCTGAGCGATGTAGTGAAAGACAGTCCGATGGTCGATAAGTCCTGGACCGGTCTGTTCTCTGCAGGCGTGACCTACAGTTTCTGATTGTGCACTTTTAACGTGCATTCTGTGTATGACAAAGGGGCGCTTGCGCCCCTTTTGCTTTATGGTGGTGCAGAAAAACAGGATCAGCGTTTAACGATTTTGATGGTCTGACCCAGGCGAGACGGTTTATCTGCGCTGGTTTTCTGCGGTGCGGTGACGCACGCGGTTTCGACGCAGACGAAGGTTTTGTACCCGTCATCCGGCACGTCAGCCATGCTCACAGACAGTGCAGGGCCTGGGTTCCAGCCCACCACATTGCTGTGATGATGGTGAACCACTTCAATGCCACGGTTTAGCGCTGCATCGTGGATCACGCTGCAGGCTTCCGGATTCAGATAGACACGGTCGGTACGGTCCGGGAAGGTCTGGACGCCGTCGCTCAGTTTGCCTTCTTTCGCGTTATCCACTTTATCGATAAAGCGATCGCCAAAGCCGCTCACCTTCACATCCGCAATGTCACCCACGTTGAAGTAGGTGTGCAGGGCAGAAGTGGTTTCGAATTCGCCGTGGGCTTCCAGCTCAATTTCACAGGTTTGACCCAGCTTGAAGCGAGCGTACAGGGTGAAATCGTGCGGCCACAGTTTGCGGGTTTCATCGTTGCTCTGCAGCTCGAAAGTCAGCACTGCGCCGTTATCATCTTCGTTATGCGCTTTCAGCGTCCACTGCTGGTTACGGGCAAAACCGTGCGCTGGCAGGCCAGCTTCTGCCGCCGGGCCAAACCACGGCCAGCAAATCGGTACGCCGCCGCGGATCGCCGCCCCTTTTTTGAACGAGGTCGCAGCTGACAGCCACAGGCCTTCTTCTTCGCCTTCCGGTTTCCAGGAGAGGAGGTGCGCGCCGTTGAGGGCGACGGAGGCTTTCACGCGCGGGTGATCGACGACAATAATATCGGCGCCATCAATCTGGCGGCGGGAGAGTACAGGGGTAAGTTGTTCGACTACTGGAAGTGCAAAAATTTTGTGAATCATTACGCAATCCTCTGTCTTTAAGCATAAAAAAAGGCGACCGAGGTGGCCTCTCTTTGTATATTGAATTCAATAAGTTACTGTTTTTTCAGTAATGTGGTTACAGCATTCTACAACATAAAACCACACGTAACATCAGTGTTTGGGGCAATTTGTGGACACTCAGAAAAAGAAAGTCCATTAAAGCAAAGTGCTCATACCACGTGGTTTGCCGCCAGTCCCATATAGGTCTGCGATGAATTTTGTAGATTTATCAATTTCTGGAAACAGTGTTCTTTCATTTATCCCCAGAAGTCCGAGGTCTCTTCTAATTTCAGCCTTGTCGTCTTCATGAATCCAGATTCTGTCTTGTCTAAGCCTGGTTGCTTCTGCACCTGAATAGATCTGCGTACCCCAAAGCATGAAAGCGCCAGACTGAGCAATTATTCGCTTATTGGACATTTTGGGTTTGACATAGATAGGAAGTTCCAAATCGCTCGCAATTACAACTTTTCGGAAATGGGATTTTTCCATGCCAACTTGGAAAACAAGCGTGTCAACGATAGGGGTATTATTAAATTCCTCGTTGGAGTTGCTTTCAATCGCAGCAATAGAAAGGTCAATCTTTTGCTTTTTTGTTAAATTAGCAAGGTTAGCCATGCAACTTACACGATCACTGTCATAGTATCGTTGTCTATTTTGCGGGACCAAGAGTGCTTGAACCACACCGTGAAACTCATCTGTTGTGGAACTTGGTTCTGTAGCAAACCACAAAGCAACGAGAGGGTTGGTCGTAACATCCAGCAGTCTAGTAGGTAGGCCAAAATGTTGCATCCTAACGAGGCGATCGAACATAGTTTTATCTGGTTCAAACTCTCCTGGATGAAGAGAAACGATATCTCTTACCGCCAGACTCTCACTGTCGTAAACGTTATTATCTTCACGAAAAATCTTAGGTAAGGAGTGCCAACCAAAATGCCTTTGCCCTCTAAATGCTGTTGGAGCATGACCATCTAAAAGCCACCGCACTACATGATAAACGAAGCTTGATACAGAGGTAATTTGCAATGAAGGGCGGGGTCTCTTTGCCTTTGGTTTCACGATCAACTGAGTCACTTTAAGTCCTTTCTGATTTAAATCATTTGATATGAGTTTTTATTCAAGAGTTGTTTTTTTGCTTTCTCTTAGAGATGTTCTGAACTAGATATCAATCATGATGAAAACTCTCACTTAATGGATTAAATTGTATAGCTTCTTGCAAGAAGTCAGGCGCTAAATGTGCATAAACCATTGTCTGCTGGATAGTCGCGTGACCGAGTATCTTTTGTAGCGCCAAAATGTTGCCTCCGTTCATGACAAAGTGCGATGCGAAGGTATGCCGCAATGCATGAACAGCCTGACCTTTAGGCAAGTTGGGGGCCGCTTCTTTCAGTGCTTCCCGAATAAGCGAGTAATCGACTCCCGAAAAAACCAAGCCACTTGGCCGTTTTTGTAGTTCCGATTCAAGCCGCTGGCTAATAGGAACGGTTCTGTTTTTACCATTCTTGGTGTCTAAGAACGTGACACGAGAGTGAGCGATTCTGGTGCTGGTTAATTTCATAACTTCCCCCCAACGCGCGCCAGTGGAAAGTGATAGTTCGGCTGCCAACTTTTCACCAATAGGGAGCAAAGAGAGCAGGGCTGAAATCTCCGCTTTGGATAAGAAACCCATCTCAGTTTGTGTAATTTTCATTTTCTTAAGTTCTGAGAATGGATTCTTACCGTGATAGTGACCGGACTCAATTAGCGCACCAAACACCGCACACACCGCAGAGATTTCACGGTTAATGGTGTTTGCTTTTCGCCCAGCCTCGAACCTTGAAGCTCGATAGTTAGCAATCATTTTCTTGTCGATTTTATCGGCCCTAGGGAATCCGAGGCGCTCATCTATAGCCTTGAGTTTATTGTGAGTATTACTGGCCGATTTCATCATCTGGCCTTTTAGCTGATACCAAATATCGATCAGCTCAGAAAGCGGTCGTCGATCTGCCGGTCGTTCCTGCCAGTCTTTGTTATGGAAGGATGCAACAGCCCAGCGCTCGTATTGTTGAGCCTCTGATTTGGTCGAGAAGCGTTTTCTTAACCTCTTTCCATCTCGCCCTTGCGGGCGAACGTCAACAAGGTATCTTCCGTCAGGTAGTTTAGAAATTGTCATTAGTTACCCTCCCAAAAGTTAACCTTGTAGGCGCAAATACCACCAGTGGACCAGAACTCTTTGATTTTCAAAGCAACTAACCAGCCTTCTTGCCGCTTTGGTGGCTGGATGTGGTCTTTTGCCCATCAGGGGAGAGAGCCGGACCGATCTGTCCGGCAGCCTCATTCGCTTCGCCTGTCATGATCCATAAGGTGTATTTACTAAAATCCTTAGTTTCAATGACCCTATCGATTACAGAAATCCCTGCGCCCGAACGTCCAGATTCATAATTCTTTATAACTCCGATGTTTATGCCGGTTAACTCAGCAAAACCTGCCTGACTGAAACCCTCTGCCTCACGTATTTCTTTGAGTCTTTTTCCGCGATCGCTTGACATGGTAGTGTTTTCACTCCTAGTATTGCGTCGTTGGTAGTGAAAACACTCCCAATCAACTATGAGCAATTGCTAACTGCGGCAAACTACAGCAGATAGCGCCAAGACGTGAGGATAACACTTATGCCTAAGAAGCTGAAAACCTCGGTTAATTCAGCCCCAACGGCGGGGAATTTACCTGGTGATTACCCGTTCGGTAATCGGGTTTCAGAGTCACTTGCTGATTACGCGAAACGTATGGGCGTTTCTGTGGGTGCAATGCGCACGCGAGCGGATAGGGGAATGCTTCCAATCTTGCAGGCCGCTCCGGGGAAAAAGCGTGAGGTCAACCTTTACGCGATTTACATGAATGCTCGCTACAAAGGCGAGCGTTACACCGAAATGATGAATTGAGGTGAAGAAAATCATGGATATGACTGAATGCCCTTCATTTGCCAGCCTGCTGACTAAAGGCCAGCAAATTACACATCGTGCCCATTCACGCGGCTGGATTGAATCCCCGGATGGTCGTTTCTTCCAGCCAAAAGCTGCGGATGTGCAATTCATCAAGCACTGCCGTTTGCCGTTTATGTCTCGCCCACGCAATAAGCGCCGCTGGTTTGCCCGTCTTATGGGTATCTGTTTTTAGATCTGGGAGGGGGATATGTTAAGGGATGTAACCGGTCAGCAACCAGGCCGCCGCAAGTTTTTGGAGCAACGCGCCCGACTGCAAGACTGCGTCAATACTAACCGCGCAAATGACACGGCAGCCCGCTTTAATCGCCTTGATGATACACGCAAAAAAGTGGTTTTCATTTTGGCGAATGATGCCGCCAGCCGCGTGGCTGGTTTGCCGCAACTGACCCGCCGACACCTGGATTTAGCTTTTGCCGATCTGAGCGAAGGGGAACAAACCTGCCTGATGATGGGCATTAAGCGCCTTTCTGAATTCGCCGCATCGATGCCGTGGGAATTTGAGGATTACGCCGCGCCCCGCGCAGAAATGCAGGCGCTACGCGATAAGCCTCCAGAGCCAGACGCCCCAACCAACTAATACATAACTGACCACAAAAAAGAAACAGACGCTAACGCGTCGGGCTTCTTGCACCCTGGAGAAAGTAAAATGATTCGTTCGCTTGTGAAATGGCCTGGTGGTAAAAGCCGAGTTATTCCCGATCTGCTGCCGGTATTGCCTAAAGCTGATTGCCTGGTGGAACCGTTTGTCGGTGGGGCATCTGTATTTCTAAATACGGAATATCGCCGTTATATCCTGGGTGATATCAACCCCGATTTAATCAACCTATATCGCCAGATAACACGCTGGCCTGATGCTGTGATTGATGCCGCTCGCCCATTGTTTAAGGTATACGGCGACAAAGAGGGTTACCTCTGGATCCGAGAGGATTTCAACGCCCGCGCCCGCGATAGTCTTTCATCGCGCGATGTTTTTGATAACGGCCCGGATGTGGGCAAGGTACTTCGCGCAGCGCAATTCCTTTATCTGAATCGCCACGGCTATAACGGCGTGGTGCGTTACAACCGCCAGGGCGGATATAACGTGCCTTTTGGAAAGCACAAAACCGCGCCTTACTTCCCAGAAGAGCAAATCCGCCTTTTCTCTGAAAAAGCCAACGACACGAAAGCAATTTTCGTTTGCTGCGACTTCCATAGCACTCTAAAAATCATGGTCGGCAGTGACGCCGTTATTTACTGCGATCCGCCATATCTACCAGCAAGCGAAACCGCGAACTTTACCCAGTACCACACCGCCCCATTTGGAGAGAAACAACACCGTCAGTTAGCTGCGGCGCTGCTGGAGGCCAACCGCCTGACAGGTTCGCCGGTGATCCTGTCAAACAGTGATACTCCTGTCACCCGTGAGATTTACAGCGCTTTCAAATTCCAGGAAATCAGCGTTAACCGTTCAGTTAGCGCGAATGCCATAACCAGAGGAGCCGCCAGTGAGGTGATCGGCGCCCTCAAAGTTTGCGACGGCTGCGGGCGTGCCGGTGGCGGATGCTGCCCTGATTGTGGACCAGTTTGTGGTGATGATTCTTACGCCGCGATGGTTGCGTCTGAGGTGTTTGAATTTGACGGGGATCTTTAATGGCTATCCGTTTGCAGATTTCATGCGCCGCACCGCTGTGCGTAAGCAAGCGCGCAGCCGCTGAATTAAGCCACTACTCGAAAGGCCGGAAAAATTATTCCCGCATCCTCCCACACCATTACCTGGTGATTCGTCTGGGTTGCCGCTGGCGCTTGTTGAGTAAGAACGGCGGCAAGGCGTGGTCGCTGCTGACCCACGAAAAGTACAACGTGGAAAGTAAGAAGTGACGGATTTCGCCTGGCCCTGGAACAAGCCCCGCCCCGCTATTGGGGCGTTTACCTTTGAATCCGCAAAACTCGCCCCGCTTGCCGGGGCGGTTGCACATCACCCTGCCGTTGAAAAGCATATCGACCGGCTGATCAAACGCGCCGGTTACAACCCTAAAGAGGTTCGCAACCGCGAAGCGCTAATCCTTGCCCTGGATAAATATGAGCCGCGCGGCCTGCCGCTGTCCATTCTTCAAAAGATGGTCAGTGCTGACAATGCGGCCGCAATTGCCGCCGCAGCCGCCTGGGCAGAAACGCCGGAAGGGGTAGAGGGCCGCTTGTTGTCTGAGCCGTTCTTTATCCGGGAAGTGTGGCGCAAAAAAATTGACTGGTTACGCGCAAATCGTGAAACCCGACACATTAATGATTTTCTTATGGGGACCGTGAAAAAATCATTACTGCGTCTTGATGTCGTGCGCAGTAAGCAAGGCGTGACGACTGATGTCACCAGTGAGCTGGCCGCGTACTGGCACGGGCGCTGGCAACGCCTGGCAGACTTCACAAAGCGGGAAGCTTTAAGCGCCGCGAATGAGATCGGCAGCCGCATTGCTGAAATGCTCGAAACGGAATGCGAAGCCTTGGGATTAACCGCCGAGGGTATGAGCGTTGAGGAGCTGGACTGGCTTTATTGCCACCTGGGCCGTGAAATGCTGGCCCTCCGCGTTGTGCCACCGGCATGGAATGCACCGTGGGAACGTGAGCGGATCTTTACTGCCATTTTGCGTATGTGTTCGCCAGACTGGTGGGGCCGCAAAATCTGGCGTCTTCGCTGCGACTGGCGCTAAAACCAGCTGCGTGCAATCGGAGCCGTTCACAAAAAAGCCCACGCCTATGTCAGCGCCTCCAGCCTGATGGAATGGCAGGAACAGCGCCGTAAGAATCGCGATTTTTTCAAAAGTCATGAGCTGGTTGACGAAGAAGGAAACGTTTCATCACTGGAAGAAATGATAAACAAGTCCACGTCTAATCCTGCGATCCGCCGCCATGAACTTATGGCGCGAATGGCTGGGGTTGAGCTTGTCGCGCAACAGCGCGGTGACGTGGGCATTTTCCTGACTATCACTTGCCCATCCAAATATCACAGTAATATCCAGTCGGGCCACCATAACGCCAAATGGAACCACACCACGGTTGCCCAGGCGCAGCAGTATCTTTGCCGCGTATGGAACCGCGCCACCGCCAAACTGAAACGCGAAGACCTGCGCCCTTATGGCTTCCGTGTCGCCGAGCCGCATCACGACGGAACGCCACACTGGCACGCTCTGTTATTCATGCCGCAAGCGGAAGTCAAAGCGACGATCGCCATTCTGCGGGAATACTTCATCAAAGAGGACCGCGCCGAGCTGGGCCGCAATACCGGCGCTCGCTTCAAGTCCAAAAAGATGGACCCGCGCAAAGGTTCTGCAACGGCGTACATCGCTAAATATATTTCGAAGAACATCGACGGCCACGCGCTGGCCGGGGAGCTGGACGACGAAAGCGGCAAGCCGCTGAATGAAACGGCCAAATATGCAATGGCCTGGGCATCCCTTCACCGCATCCGCCAGTTCCAGCCAATGGGCC
This sequence comes from Lelliottia sp. JS-SCA-14, assembly GCF_035593345.1. NCBI lineage: Bacteria > Pseudomonadati > Pseudomonadota > Gammaproteobacteria > Enterobacterales > Enterobacteriaceae > Lelliottia > Lelliottia sp. JS-SCA-14. The sequence goes on from NZ_CP141606.1 coordinate 1,953,921, forward strand.
AGCCGCCTGTAACGGTTTATCGTGAGCTGCGCAAATTGAGCAACCAGATCACAGCCCGCCAGAAAATTGCGAATACCTTTAAGCGCGGCGCGGCCATGCTGGCCGATCCTGCAATGGATGCGGTCTGCGCAGCTGCTGACGTGGGTTGCTTCGCAACTTACATCCTGCGACAGGGTGGTGTGTTAATCCCGCGCGAAGACTATATCGTCCGTCTGGCGTATCAGGACGCTGACGAATTGAACGCCTACTGCGAAACTCCGGAAAAGGTTTACGGAGTCTGGTCGCCGCGCCTCGGTGAGATCTCCCGTATTTGCACGCGCCTGGTTAAGTGGACCATTCGCGCCAAATCCAAAACCACCACCGGAGCCAAAAGCGGCCCCGGTTTGGGGGTTGACGTTTTGCCGTCGCCACCCGGCGACGCTTGGAGTTCTGTCAATAACTCTACGGAAGACGAAAAAATCACCTATTTACCGTCTGACGTGAAGGCAATGACTGAAGAACCAGAGGAAGAAATGTTCGATTTTGACAATATGGACTCTTCGACGCGGCACAGGTTGATGCGGCGACTACGTAACGCTCCATTAAATTCGAAGAAAAGCGGATCGCCTTACGAGCCTGGTAGTGACTTGGATAACATTTGGCGTAGCGCGGTATACACTTTGCAGGACAAAAAACGAAAAGAGTGTGCATGTGTTCGGCAATTACAATCAACTATTAAGAGGCTCATAGCAGAAGGGGCGGTCTATGAACTTCAGATAAGCTTGGCGCAAGCGGTCTCTTTGATAAATGGTAGTCGGTTGAAAGTAGGAAACACTTTTTATCATGCTTCTATACAGGGAGAATTACGGACAGAACGGGGGGGGGTATGAGACCGTTATGTCAGTAACCGGCTGATTCACTCTCACAATGACATTGGTAAGTTTGAGGATGTATCCTTAGATCAGCATATCTAAGTGTAAGCGGGTTAGCAGTATTGATATCTGATTCGTGACAATGATGGAGTCAATGAGCATAATAGGAATATAAAACTAAAAGTAGCAACGGGTATAGTAGTGACTTTGACATAACATGACGAAAGATTAATCCTGGATTTCATATAGATCGGTTCTTACATCTCTTAGGTGTGAGACTCGTGTAAGGGAATGGTCCCTTCAGTCTAAAAATGATTATTAATTGGGCGTGTAAATTACTAGGCGAGTATTAATGAATAGGAATATAATTCTAGGGCATATAAAAAAATCGACTGCAACAAGTACACGGTCATCGCAGATTTTTTTATGGGTAAGTGTTGTTTTGGGAGGGTTGCTTATTCTGTTATATGCAGAACTTAGCTTCCTTCCCAATTATTCATGGCTATTTATATCGCCTCTTTACACATCTAACAATAATTTTGGTTGGATAATTAGTACGTGGAGTGCTGTGTTATCTATTCATGGAACTATTGCAGCATTAGCAATTACTTTTATGAGTATGTTTATAGCTCAAGTTTCTGAAGCCTCTGAAAAAGATTTTGTTTTTATTTGTCGGCAACTGGTCTTGAGAGAATATAAATTTTATCAATTTAGTGTGGATGCGGTTTGCGGACTTTTAGTTGGAGTGTTTTTCTTGGTTATTGGAGGAGGGTTGATACATTATTCGTTATCAATGGCCTTCTCTCTTTATTTTATATACCAATATATGAAAATATTTAAAGATTTATACTTTATTACAGAGAAAAAGGAGTTGATTGAGGATATTCTTTTAAGGAAGATTAGAGATATTAGCGAATTTATTTGTAAGCAGCGAGAAAATTCCGATCTTCTAAAATTTGAATTCGAAGATTGCATTAAGGGGCATTCTAAATTAACAACTGCAAACGGTTTAATATACAAAACTGGTGAGGCATATAAAATATCACCTGCATATAAAGAAAATGACAAGATTATTAGTGGGTATAATAAAGTTAACATCAAAAAACTTAGTGATTATTTGCATGAGAAGTATGTAGATGAAAGAGTTAAGTTGTACTTAAATCCTGTGTTTCTTGTTTCTAATTTTCACGCCGAAGCATATTTAATTTGTGACTATGATATAGGTTTGAACGAAAATAACGTTATAAATAAAATGCTATCAAAGTGTTTTAATTACGATGCAATTAGCGAGGACATATATTTTTATACTGAAGTAGTAAGTAAAACGCAAGTTAGCACTTTAAATGCACTTTTAACTAATAACGAACCACAAATAAATTTCAACATTAATGCTTTGGTATTATTGATTTTAAATAGTCAAAGTATAGAAGCCTTTAATAGTCTTGAAAACTACATTTATGGGATGCCGTCTTCGAAAAAGATTGCTATTGAAAGTATGGATTTTTTCTATCGCAATCTTATAGACCGCTTACAGTCTGACAGTGAGGAGTTTTCAAATATTGTATATGATTCTATGTTCTCACTTCCGATGAGTATTTATGAGAAGGATTTTTATGAAAGTTATATACGGAATATTCACTCTTTTGCCAGTCAGAAAACAAAGTTTCAACAAAATGTTTTATATTTAGAAACTTATATCAAAAGTTCTTTGAAAAATTTGTTATATTTTAATTTAGAAGCTTTTAAGCTTAACACTGAGTTTTTAGCTAATGAAGAAAAATATTTCGATGTTACTGATTACACAATAATTGAAAAAGATCAGGAAAGTCATATTGAGGCGATGAAATCTGTATTAACATATCTGCATGTTTTATTGAACTCGATGTATGATGAAGAGAAGGAATCATTTGTTGAACATAAAATTCATGGAGTTGTGAATGTTTCAGAGGTCGTTTCGCTTTTAAAGCGTTGGTTAAATCCAGTGTTTCTTAATGATCTATTTTTCCATCAAATGCTTTATAAGATTCTTGTCAGAAGAAATGCAAAGTTCAGTGATCGTCATTATAATTTTGTTATACAGAAGGATTTATCTCAGATAATAACTCCATCTAGCCTTAGATACCATGAGAGCGCAGTGTTAGCGTTACTCTTTTATCCGTGGAAGACATTTAATAACAACCTTGATATGAGCTTTGTAATTATCGATGGAGATTTCATCAAAGCCAATGAGTTAAATACAAACTTTATTGAGTTAATAATTAATTTTATTGAGTCTAAGGAATTTATGAATACAGTATTGATGATTGATGGAGGCCATGACATCGATAACTATACTGACTTTGATGAAAGAAAGGAAAGGCTGTTAACAATTTTCAATGCAATTAGGAATAAAGTAACTAATTATTATTTAAATCTCATTTTATCACTACCCTACGATGAAGCTTTGATGAAGGGATATCGAGAAAACTTACAAAAGATATTTTTGGCGAAATTAACAAAATTTGTAAATCAAAAATATTTAGATAATGTGCTCGAGTTTGTTGAGCCTAAAGTTAAAAATATAATCATTGAAAAGAGAGAAATACTCCCGCCTTTAAATGATACTACTTTTGCTATGAGCTATTCTCTCCATGCAAGTAGGATTATCAATCAAATTATTGACGAACTATTAGCACATTTCACCGATAGTAACGCGGTAGTCATAGAAATTCATAGTATTGATGATTTGCCTGAGAAAACATATATATCAATAAACTCTCTCGCTGAAGGGTTTGCAGATACGTATAAGTTTCATAAAAACAATGTTAGAGCGAATTACTATCTTGACCAGGGTTGTTTCATTAATAATGGATTCTATTATGTTTGCTTGAGTGATAATTTTAATTTCAGATGTTCAAAAGAGAATATTCTTGATGTCTCATTTATGCCTTTGACTCAGGAATATGTTTCTTCAGCTAATTTTACAAATACTGATTTGAATATTGACTTGCTCGCAAGAATGAAAGTTTTAATTAATTTTGGTTATACTCTCAAGGAAGCTCCTGTCGTTTATTTCCTTTCTCGTGAAAATTGTTTGAGGGACTTGGAGCGTGAAGAGGAAAAAATGCGCTTACTAAGCGATGAAAATAAAATGGATAAAATTATAGAAGGCTAATAATAAAACAACCCCGATTGCACGGGGTTGTTTTTAGTTTAATTGGCTACTAAGGAGGTCGAGTGCAAATTGACGTTCTTCAGGCTTAAGTCGGTCAACCAGGAATTTTACCAACTTATTTCCAGTCAGCCCACTGGGACTGAGTGTATGTGAGAATGAAGCATTAAAAACAAACGTGTGACCACATTCCACTTCCGCGCAGGCACAGTACAAATCCGCCAGTTTCTTATCTTTCCAGTCAGATTTACGAATGATGGCCGGTGAGCCGCATTCAGGACATTTAATTTTAAAAACTCGCATGTTCACCATCCCGCACGCCATTGCTAACAATGGGGATGATTTTAACTTAATTACGTTCATTTTTCGCCCTTGTCGGCGGCAATGGCCGGAATTTCCACGTCAAAAATGAGATGTAAATGGGCGGGGATCTCCGGGTCGTTATTCACACCATTCATCAATTTACGCTGTAGCGGGATCACTTCATCTTTGCGATAGGTCGTTCGGGCGGTTTCCGGGTTGCCCATTACCGCGCCGTTGGTCGGGATGATGCCTGCCAGCCCAGCGGGGAAGCGGTGAGCCGTAAAGATATCCTGCGCAGTGATCCCTTTGATATTGGCAAACTCATCTTTGGCGCTGACCTCCCCCACGGGCAGGATTTTGACCCCTTCCGGGTCGCCCTTCGGGATATTGATAAACATATTGCGGAAGTTGCCCAGGCCTTTGGACTGCGCAATCTTGTCTTTAATTTCGTTTTCCATTTCCAGCGTAAGGTTTGGATCACTGGTGTACAGAATAAAGCCCATATGCGCCCCGTTGTTGTAGTAACGGCGTCGAAAAATAGTGGCTTCGCTATTGAGTAAGACGGAATGAATCCCGCCGATATAATCAGGCAATCCATAAACCTGCTGGCGCGGGTCATACATTTTGAAAAAGACGATATCTTCCGGCTCATAAATCAGCGCGGGCCCCTCCTGGAGAATGGCGAACGTCCCGTCCTTCCGGCAGCGGAGATAAAGCGACGGCAGCGGCAGCAGGTCGATCACCTCCCCGAAGACGTTACGAATTTTCAGGATAGCGACGTCGCCAAACAGCAGGTAATCAAAGATCGCTTGTTCGACCTGGTCCGGCGACAGGCCGCCTCTGATATAGCCACCGGCAACCATATTGCGCCGCGCGTAAAGCACGCCACCGTGCTGGCCGTTCAGGTTTGGCAACTGAGCCAGCGCCAGGCGGTCAATCGGGAGCCGCCAGTGGTCATATTCATTGTCATACCAGATATTGTGGTAATCGGTGCCGGTCGTCAGGATGGGTTCTGGTTCGCCGAAAGTGATCACGCTGCCGCGCCCAGGCGTGAACACTTTCGCATTACTGCCCGTTTTTGCCATGAATTTTTTAGCTTTCTCTCGTTTGGTTGTCATGCTGCTTTCCCAAAAGCCCAGGTCGATGGGCGGTCATATTCGTGATCGATAGGTTCGTTGATAACGGCGTGCGAGATAGCGAAGAAAACATCCGCGTGGCCGGTTGCGTCTGAGCGTTCGGCGACGAACGTCAGGGCGTTGCCGCTGTTAGTCGTGGTGCGCCGGATAGCCATAAATGACGCCGGAATTTCGACGCGCTCTTTGTTCGTTTCATCAATGGCGTCTTTCGCCCATTCAATGCGTTTGCGTTCGACGACGTCGATCATCTTCATAACCAGACGGTTTTTGCTTTCAACGCTGTAAAGGATTGCGTGGGCCTCGCGTGGCGCAAACTTGCTGACCAGGTCATAAACTCCCTTCCCGATGCCGGTTGTATCGATCCCGATATAGGTGATATTGAAGCGGCGCATCAGTTGCCTGATCTGGTCGGCCTGCCAGCTAAAATTAAATCCCTGCCATTGCCAGCAGGCCAGCACGCGGAAGCGTTCCCCGTCGTGGACAGGCGGCGCGATAATCACAAAGGTGGAGTTGTCACCAGAGCGCGACGGGTCGAACCCTGCCCAGACCTCGCGGTTTCCAAATGGTCGCGCTGCGGTTAAATCAAAGTCACCCCATGTCGCGCGGTCCACTTCGCAGCCAACAAGCGCGGAGAACTTGAACACCGCGTCTTTGCTGTCAACAAACTGGCACATGTAAAGCATGGCGAACGCGGTCGGGTTGTACTTGTTCCGCAGGCGTTCAATATCGACGAGCGCCCCCAGCCCGCCTTTAATGGCATCTTCCATCGTGATGACGTAGCGCCAGATCCCATCCGGGCAGATAATCCCCTGGCACATGGCGGCGTCTTTCGGGAACTCAATACCTTTGCGCTTCGCGTCGTCGCCGCGCCATTCGTCACCGGTCCAGACCGGGTAAGCCTGATGCGTTTTCGCGCTGGGCGTCGAAAAGTAGGTTGTGCGGTACTTGTTATGCGTCGCCATTGCGCTGGCAACTTCATGCAGGCGCGTGAATTTCGGGATCCAGAAAACTTCATCGCCATACAGGTGGCCGTTGAAGCCCTGCGCGGTGCTGGCGTTCGTGGAGAGAAAGCGCAGGATTGCGCCGTTGCTGAGGCGGATATTTTTGCCGGTAAGCGTGACGCCGAAATGGTTCTGCGCAATCTGGACGATGTATTCGCGGAAAATTTCCGACTGGGCGCGGGAGGCGGAGAAGAAAACCTGATTCTCACCGCTGACGACAGCGTCTTCGAATGCTTCCCAGGCAAAATAGTAAGTCATGCCGACTTGTCGGCTTTTCAGGATAAAGCGCCAGTCTTCATCTTTGTGATCGCGACAATGCAGCTGGTAATCGAAAAGATGTTCCCGCGCCCAGGTATCGAGCATTTCAGGCGTGATGCCGGAAACATCGTTTTTCTTATACCGGCGTTTTCCTTCCCCGGCTTCGCCGCCGTTCCCGCCCAGGCTGTAGCTGTCACCGTCACAGGCCGCTTTTTTAGTCTGAATTTCTGCCAGCTTTTCGGCGTGTTTGTTGCGCTGCGCCATGAGTTTGACGTGGTGAGCGACCAGGTCACGTAGTTCTTCCAGTTCCAGCGCGGTTTTTTTATCACGGTTAGTCAGCCGGTCGATGCGGCGGGCGATAACATTTTCGACCGATTCAGCGGGCAGCAGTGATCCCCACTCGCCGACGTCAGCCCAGTGGTAAATAGTGCGCGGGGGAATATTCAATTCCTGCGCGATGTCTTTCGGCGACCAGCTTTTAATATAAAGTGTGCGGGCCGCGTCTTTTAATTCATCGGAATATTTAGCCATAGGGCTATTATGACGGGATTATTTGACCAGATTGATAATTAAATTTCGGCAATAGGTGGTTAACCCTTTATAACCGAACGCATCAGAAATAAAGCGGGTGCGCCGTTTTATTTAATTGGCAATACTGACCACCACGAACGAATTATCGTTATTTAAATTCATCAACGAAGGTTAGTTATGCCGCAATCTCATTACCGCACCGATTGGTTATGTATTGCCACGTCTGGACAGGCCGTGGACGGTCGCACCATTGAACCGCAATGGTTGATTGATGCGGCAGAAACCTACACCCGCAAAACCTACACGGCCATGATTTGGCCGCACCATCCGCAATACGATATCGGCGAACGTGAATTCACCTGCAACCTGGGCGAAGTGGACGCGCTGAAAGTTGAAACGGAAGGTGATGTCACCAAACTTTATGCCCAGTTAATTCCGAATCAATTTTTAATTGATGCGAATCGCATGGGACAAAAGCTTTTTACGTCTGCTGAATTTGTCACTGACTTTGCAGGCAGTGGTCGTGAATATCTTTTCGGGCTGGCTGTTACCGATATTCCGGCAAGTCTGGGAACGGAAAAACTTAAATTCGTTTTGGCTGGCGAAGAAAAAGACGCGGAGCGCGGAAGCCTCGAAACGTTCAGCCTGGGAAAATTGCAGACGAGCCAGGCCGATAAAAAAGATTCTTTCTGGTCGAAATTATTTTCGACTCGTAAAGAGTTTACGCCAACACCAGAACCTAACACCGATAAGCCCAACGAGGGCGAGGAAGAGAAGATGGAAGAGTTAAAAGCCCTTATCCAGCAGTTGCTGGAATTAGCGAAAGGCGGCAAAGACGCTGCCAGCGGTGACGCGGACGGCGTTGATACGCCGGAACAGGCCGCCGAAGAAGTGGCTGCTGTTGCAGACCAGATCGCCGAGGCCGCCGCCGAAGTGGCCGACCTTGCCGAGGAAGTGGCAGAGAACCCGGAAGACGAAGTCAAAGCGGCAGAGTTCAGCGTGGCAAAAGCCAACCTGGCTAAAGCCATGAAAGCCTTCAACGTGACCCCGGATAAACGCCAGCGTGGCCGCAGTCGCCGCCGTGAGTTTTCCACGCGCCGCCAGCCTGCTGGTAATCAGATTGGCGAGCAGTTACAGCAACAGCGTGACGGCGTATCACAGCGCGTGACGGTGGCCGGAGACTGGGAGCGACAGACTGACCAGGCGATCCGCGAAAATTCAATGACGCGAATTATCACCGCCGATGATGAAAAGCGCACGCTGGTTGCCCGTGAAACCACCGTACAGGCTACTGATAAAACCACCGTGCTGGGAACTGCCACACTTCTGGCCGGTGCAGTGGTCCATATCAGCGAGGGAGATTACAGCGTGGGCACATCCGGCAATCTGACGATGTCCTGCGGGAAGGACAATTCTGTCAATGTTGGCCAGAACGTAAAACGGGAGGTCGGCGGCAAACTGGACGACAGCATCAAAGGTAATGCCGAAATGACAGTCGGCGGATCCCTGACGGAGAAAATCACCGGCATTCGCAAAAGCGTGGCGGCTGCGCAGCAGCTGATCGCGCCGGTCGTCAAACTGGGCAGCGAGGAAATCAACGTCCTGACGTTGTTAACTGATACGCTGGACGTGGTGAACGAGCTGGCGAAAGTGTGTGCCTCCCACACTCACCCAAGCGTAGGGACGAGTAGCCAGGCAGCACAGTTCACCAGCGCGGCAGAAAAAACCACCACGTTAAAAGCTAAATACAGCCCACTGATCGCCTGACGGAAAGCAGGCGAAAACCAACACACCACCAGACGCCGCAGAACGCCCCACAGCACGCGCAAAAACATAAGGCCGCTACCATGCGGCCTTTTTTGCGTTCGTACAACCATGCCCCAGAGACGAAGCGACAGAGCGAAGACGGAAGCGGATCCGAGACGGAAACGGCGCTACACCGCACCCGCCTGCACGATTTGGATCATAAAAATTTTGCAAAAGAAATTTTGCGCAAAGCTACCCGCCAGACCGCGCCGCTGCTGGGCTTCTGCGATCTGCTGGCCTTTGCACAACGCGCAAGGATTTGCAGCGCTTCGCAAAATTCACAGCGCTGTCAGCGGCTAACCTTTTGGTTAACATGATGTTTTTAAAAGGATCGTTACACTTTCCGTCACGATCAAATGCGCGCGGCGGTAGTCAGGGAATTTTCATAGTGACGATTGCGAAGCCTTAAGCGGCAAGGGCTGGCGGTCTGCTGGCTTGTATTTGGATTTTGCAAAATGCTGCGCAACTGATTCGAAAAAAGATCTGTAATGGCTGTGAGTTTAATTACTAATTTAATGATTTTGAAAGGGGTAGGGTGGGGTGTTGAATGATTACGCGTGGACAATCCGTGGACTGTAGTTGAGTAATGCTTAATAAATTCAGTGAGTTAAAGCATAAAAAAAGGCGACCGAGGTCGCCTTTTTGGATCAGTGTCTCATCTCAACTTATTTGGAGATGTGAGCGATCAGGTCCAGTACTTTGTTAGAGTAGCCAGTTTCGTTGTCGTACCAGGAAACCAGTTTCACGAAGTTGTCGTTCAGTGCGATACCCGCTTTAGCATCGAACACGGAAGTGCAAACTTCGCCGTTGAAATCGGTAGATACAACGTCGTCTTCGGTGTAACCCAGAACGCCTTTCATTGCGCCTTCGGAAGCAGCTTTGATTGCTTTCTTAATTTCTTCATAAGAAGCAGCTTTTTCCAGACGAACGGTCAGGTCAACTACGGAAACGTTAGGAGTTGGAACGCGGAACGCCATACCAGTCAGTTTACCGTTCAGCTCTGGCAGGACAACGCCTACAGCTTTAGCAGCACCGGTAGAAGATGGGATGATGTTCTGAGCTGCGCCACGGCCGCCGCGCCAGTCTTTGTGAGACGGGCCATCAACAGTTTTCTGAGTCGCAGTAGTTGCGTGAACAGTGGTCATCAGGCCTTCAACGATACCGAAGTTGTCGTTGATAACTTTAGCCAGTGGAGCCAGGCAGTTGGTGGTGCAGGATGCGTTGGAAACGATGTCCTGGCCAGCATATTTTTCGAAGTTAGCGCCTTTAACGAACATAGGCGTGTTGTCTTTGGAAGGACCAGTCAGAACAACTTTCTTCGCACCCGCGGTGATGTGTTTACGCGCGGTTTCGTCGGTCAGGAAGATACCGGTCGCTTCAGCAACAACGTCAACACCGATTTCGTTCCACTTCAGGTTAGCTGGATCTTTTTCAGCAGTAACACGGATGGTTTTGCCGTTAACAACCAGGTGGCCGTCTTTCACTTCAACGGTGCCTTTGAAACGACCGTGAGTTGAGTCGTACTTCAGCATGTACGCCATGTATTCAGCGTCCAACAGATCGTTGATACCAACGATTTCGATGTCAGAACGTTCCTGAGCAGCACGGAAAACAATACGGCCGATACGGCCAAAACCGTTGATACCTACTTTGATAGTCATATATTCCACCAGCTATTTGTTAGTGAATAAAAGGTTGCCTGTAAAATTACAAAAACCTTACGCAGCGTCAAGCGGAATCGTGTCAATCATTGCGACAAATCAATCCTGCGCATAACCTTTGTGCGACTGACAGCCTCACTTTCCCTTTGAGCTAGCAACCACATGGGGGCTGCGCCCGGAATTTTAAAGGGCTATCAGGATAAATATGTGAGCAAGATCACAATTGCCTGACTGCCGTACCGCAACGCATAAGTTTAGAACAAAAGTTCACACTTCAGTGTTAATGTTTTGTTAGAATTCGCGATGAAAGGTATCTGTTTCTACAGCGAGATCTGAGCATATGTCGAATCAACGTAACCCTGACGAACTCAAAAAAAATCTAACAGAAATGCAGTTCTACGTGACGCAGAACCACGGGACTGAACCCCCATTCACCGGGCGTTTGCTGCACAATAAGCGCGATGGCGTGTACCACTGTCTGGTGTGCGATGCCCCGCTGTTCAATTCGCAATCAAAATACGATTCTGGCTGCGGCTGGCCGAGCTTCTATGAGCCCGTCAGCGATGAGGCTATCCGCTATTTAACCGACTCGTCACACGGTATGCAGCGCACAGAAATTCGCTGCGGAAACTGCGATGCTCATCTCGGACACGTATTCCCGGATGGCCCGCAGCCAACGGGGGAACGCTTCTGCGTCAATTCGGCGTCGATGAGCTTCTCCGATGATGAAAATGGCGACCAGACGAAAGGTTGAAAAACCGATTCAGCAAATTATTCCATCACAGCGGATTTCTGATGAATATTGATGACATGATTAGCAGCATGACGCCGGAAGTGTATCAGCGCCTGGTAACAGCCGTAGAGCTGGGAAAATGGCCTGATGGCGTGGCGCTGACGGCAGAGCAAAAAGAGAACAGTCTTCAACTGGTGATGTTGTGGCAGGCGCGCAATAACAGCGAAGCGCAGCACATGACTATCGACACTCAGGGGCAGATGGTGATGAAGAGTAAGCGCGAGCTGAAAGAAGATTTTGGCATCACGCCAAAACCCATCGCCACGTTCAAGTAACCGAAAGCGTAACCTAAACCGTAGGCCGGGTAAGGCGAAGCCGCCACCCGGCATAAAACGGCTGAGCGGCCTGATGCCCTCACCCTAACCCTCTCCCACAGGGAGAGGGAACAAAACAGCATTTACTTCTGTTTAATATCCAACGACTTAGCCAACTGCTTCGCCAGCTGGTTGTGATCGTCCGCGCCATACTCCCAGAACATCGCGCCGCCCAGACCTTTCTCTTTGATGTACTGCGCCTTTAGGTCGACCGAACGCGGGTTCTCATACGACAGCGCAAACAACTCTTTGCCCTCCGCCGATTTGATCGACAGCCACGGCACTTTCGCCTGGTCATCCCAGTGCTCGGTAAAGCGCTTCTCTGGATCGTTAATCAGCTTGCTGACGATATCGTTGTACTTCACATAGGTGTCTTTGGTGAGGTCATACCCCAGCGCTTTGAACATCCCGATCTCTTTTGCGCCGAAGTACGGCTGCGTCACCGGGTTTTTCTCGGCGTCGGCTTTGGTCCAGTCGATGCCCGGCTCAACGCTGCGTTTCGGGACGCGCCCATAAAAACCGATCCCCAGGTTCACCTGCTCAGGTTTGAGCCCGGCGGCAAGATAGTTGTTCACCACAAAATCAGCGCTGTACTTGTCCGCCGCGGCCACCGTCGGCCACTTCGTGGAGTCGTACAGCTTCGAGTTAAAATACTGCGTGCCGTAGGCCATATCGTAGGTCATCAGGTTGATGTAGTTCAGATACGGCGCGATCGCTTTCACATCGACCCAGCTCTTCGGGCTCTCCGCATTCGCGCCCAGCGCCACGGTGACGAGTTTTTCTTTCGGCAGCGTTTCGCGGATCTCTTTCAGCAGAGCGGTAAAGTTGTCTTTATCCGCGGGCTGTTTATCCACGAGTCCCCACGCGCCGTTCACCGGGTACTCCCAGTCGAGATCGATGCCATCCAGACCGTAGGTGTTGACGATATCCTGCACCGAGCGAATAAACACGGCGCGGCTCTCTTTGCTATCCGCCGCACCGGAGAATCCGCGCGCGCCCCAGCCGCCGACCGAAAGCAGGACTTTCAGCTGCGGGTTTTGCTTACGCAGTTCAGGGATCTTATGCAGGTCAGCCATCACTTTCGGCGACAGCCAGATTTGGTGGAGCTTACTGGCATCTTTCAGCGCGGCGTTGGTTTCACCGGCTTCGTTGTTGTAGATAAGACCAAACGAGTAGTTGAGATGGGTAATCTGGCGCACGTCCAGCTTATCGATATCACCGCCAGGGCCAGCAGTGACATCGCCGCCACCGTTGAAGTAGCCGACGGACATCAAATCAGCAGCGAAAAGGTATGGCGCGCAGAGCAGGGGTAATGCTGCCATCACAGGCAATAGCTTCATAACGTATCCTCTTTGACTTAAAAAAAGTAAGCCACATCAGGGATGTGACAAAAAACAGCCCATTGAGGATAGCAGTGCCGCTTCGCTGAAACTGCGAGAGAGGTTGAATTTTTGTTATGCCGGGAACAAATGACTGTTAACAGCATGAAGGACAAGCCATAAGTGTCCGGAATCGGAAATGGTTACCCTAAAGCCTTAGTGTAGAGTATTGCGACCGCTTTTTAATGTATATGTATTTAATTCAACACAGGGATAGTATGAATCGATTTATTAATTGCCTGGCAGCTTCGTTCAGAATATTTAAAAAATGGATATCGGGTGATTATTCATTGGTAATGACGTATTGGGTTACAGGCGTTATACCTCAGGTTGTTATCGCCATCAGCATTTATTCATTCATTATTAACGTCATAGGGCAGTCAACAGATCCCTCGGCGTTGATGCGCCCGTTTTTGACCCTTGCGGCTTTTGCATTAATTTATACCCTCTGCTCCTATATCGCTATTGTATGCAGTGCAGTCAAGTACTCTGGGCCCAAGGTATGGCGGATTCTGGCCATTCTGGTGGTGGTAAGGGGCTGTATAGAATTAGTTAAGACTGTCATATTTTTTATTCAGGAGTTAGTGTGAATAAAAATTTTTTGCTACTAATTTCCCGCTGGATCAAAGGGGAGTGTCCGCTATGGGTTACTTGCTGGTTGACCGGTGTCATCCCTTATATGATGTTATTACAATTTCATCTGTCGATTCTGCATGTTTTTTTTGAACACACCATTCAGTTTCACACTGCTAACTTATTATTAAGAATAGATGAAGTGGTTTTTCTTATTTATATTCCAATATGTCTGGTGGCTATCGCGAATAACGCCATTAAGTACAAAGGATTTCATCTCTGGCGCTTTTTTACATTTCTGTTTTTTGCTAAAGGCTGCGAAATCTATTTCAACTTTATTATGGGAAAATGGCCGCTCGGCTAAGCCTGGGTGAAGTCGAAATGTGAGTCGGGCAAGGTTACCTTGCCCGGCTAAGACCGTGCGATTACTTCTTATCAATCATCGATTTGAGATTCGCAAACGGGTTATACGTGGCTTCCCCGACGCTCTTCTGCGCATCTTCACCTGCGACCACCGTTGAGCCGTACAGATCCGCTTCGGTGTATTTGGAGTGCTCATGGTCGTGACAGAACAGGCACAACATCTCCCAGTTGCTGCCGTCTTCCGGGTTGTTCGAGTGATCGTGATCGATGTGGTGCACCGTCAACTCACGCAGATTGGAATAGACAAACTCACGGCTGCAGCGACCGCACACCCACGGGAAAAGCTTCAGCGCTTTTTCGCGGTAACCGACTTCCAGCCGGGCATAGTTTTTAGGGATAAAAGCCATAACACTGGCACTCCTGAATGATATAAAAAATGCGTTTACGCCTGCGTCTCTCGCCAGTCTGCCAGCGTGTAAAGCGTCGCCCCTGCGGTCGACATCTCCATAAACGCCAGCGCGCTGTCCTGCGCCTGAATGTTTACGCCACGGCAGCCGTCGGTGATCACGCTGACGTTATACCCTAATTTTAGCGCATCGAGCACGGTGAACTTCACGCAATAATCCGTTGCCAGCCCCATCACGATCAGATCGCTGATCTCATGATGGCGTAGCCAGTCGTCGAGGGCGGTTTTGTGGCGGTGCTCATTATCGAAAAAGGCGCTGTAGCTGTCGATATTCGGATTTTCGCCTTTATGAAACACCGCGTCGATCACCTTCTGCTCCAGCAGCGGATGCAGTGCCGCCCCTTCGGTCTGCTGGATACAGTGATCCGGCCAGAAGGTCTGCGCCAGTCCGTCCAGCTCACCCTGGGTAAAAGGCTCCACGTTATGCTGGCTGGCAAAGCTGCCGTGATTCGCCGGATGCCAGTCCTGGCTTGCGACCACCGCTTCGCCGCGCGCTTTACACCACCCGATCAGCGTATTGGCGACGTCCACGGTGCTATCACCACCGGCCACCGCCAGCGCGCCACCGGCGCAGAAATCATTCTGCAGATCGACCAGCAGCAGGGCTCGTTGCTTCATAAAAAACTCCTTATTCGTCCGGCGTCAGCTCGCCGCGCAGGTTTTGCATCATCGCGGCCCGCATGGACGGCACGTCCAGATTCTGGCTGAGTAAGTAGTGAAGTTTAGTCAGGGTCGCTTCGACCGTCATATCAAACCCACTGATCACCCCGGCGTGCGCCAGCGCGTTACCGGTGGCGTACCCGCCCATATTCACTTTGCCGGACATGCACTGAGTCAGGTTAATCACCAGGATGCCGCGATCGCTCGCTTCCTGCAGCTCTTTCAGGAACTCGCCGTTCTGCGGCGCATTGCCAACGCCGTAGGAGCGCAGGATCAGCGCCTTCACCGGCTGGCGCAGGAAGTTACGCACCACGTCGGCAGAGATGCCTGGATAGATGGTCACCACGCCAATCGGCTGCGGGGTGATCGGGTGAACAATCAGCTCGCCCGCCGTGTGCGGCGCAGGCGGCGTGCCCAGACGGCGAATATGGATACCCGCTTCCAGCAGCGGCTGCAGGTTTGGCGACGCAAAGGCGTCGAAACCGTCGGCGTGGGCTTTGGTGGTACGGTTTCCGCGATAGAGGCGATTGTTGAAGAACAGCGACACTTCGTTGATCGGATAATTGGCCGCCACGTACAGGGAGTTCAGCAGGTTGATCTGCCCGTCAGAACGCAGCTCGGCCAGCGGGATTTGCGATCCGGTGACGATCACCGGCTTTCCGAGATTTTCCAGCATGAAGGAGAGCGCCGAGGCGGTGAACGCCATGGTGTCGGTGCCGTGCAGGATCACAAAGCCATCGTACTCGTCGTAATGGGCTTTGATATCTTCCGCGATATGCTGCCAGTCTTCCGGCGTCATATCCGAGGAGTCCATCAGCGGATCATACTCGTGAATGGTGAAGTCCGGCATCTCCTGGCGGTGGAACTCAGGCATGAGCGCGAGCTGGCGCTGCAGATGACCGGAAACAGGAATGTAGCCATTTTCGGAGCGCTGCATACCGATGGTCCCGCCGGTATACGCCACATAAATCGATTTCTTCTGCATGATAGTGTGTTCTTGTGCTTCAAAGAAAAATCCCCTCTTCGCGAGAAGAGGGGACGGGGTTTAGCGTACGTTAGCGCAGGTGAGGCAGAACGCGTAACGGTTTTGCGGATCGTTAAAGGCGGCGAGCTTATCGCTCTCGGCTTTGACGACATTGGCTGCGGTGGCCACCGGCGCAGGCAGATACGCCTGAATCGCGGCAGGCAGCATGGCGCGTACGGAACCGGACATGCTGTTCATCACCATATCCACAAACGTCGGCTCATCCTGGTAATAGGCGATGTGCCACTGTTTCAGCTTCGCCAGCTCTGCCGCTTTCGCGACGGCGTCATCGAAGTCGCCGAGGCTATCGACCAGACCGTTGCTTTTCGCATCCTGACCGGTCCAGACGTGGCCCTGAGCAATTTTATCCACCTGCTCTGGCGTCGATTTACGCGACTCCGCGACCAGAGTGATAAAGCGCTTGTAGCCGTTTTCGATGCTCAGCTGCATCATCTGCGACACTTCCGGCGGCAGGGATTTGGTCACCGCCACATCCGCCAACGGCGAGGTGGCCACGCCGTCCGTGTGCACGCCCAGATAATCGAGGCTGTTTTCGACGGTGTTAATGACGCCAAAGATACCGATCGAGCCTGTCAACGTGCTTGGGTTCGCCACGATGTAGTTCGCAGGCGTGGAGATCCAGTAACCCCCGGATGCCGCCATCCCGCCCATCGACACCACCACCGGTTTGCCCGCTGCACGCGCTGCGGCCAGTTCCGCACGGATCACTTCCGAGGCGCTGACGCTGCCGCCAGGGCTGTTCACGCGCAGGACGATGGCTTTCACTTTTGGATCCAGACGCGCATCGCGGATCTGCGACGCGGTGGTATCTCCGCCCACGTTCCCCGGCGTCTCTTCCCCGTCCATGATCGCGCCATTGGCGAAGACCACGGCCACGCTGTCGCCCGATTCATCCGGTTTTTTCGGCGTGTAATCGTAAAGGCTGATGGCGCTGTAATTCTTGTCTTCTTTGCTCCAGCCGAACTGTTTGGTCAGCGCTTTTTCGATCTCGGCGCTGGAGCCGAGCGTATCGACCAGTTTGTTATCCAGGGCGTATTTCGCCGTATCGCCGCCGACTTTGGTCAGACCATCCAGCATCGCCTGCGCGCCTGGGAAGACCTGCTCGGGGGTGATCTGACGGTTGGCCGCCACGATGGCGAGGTAGTTCTGCCACAGCTCGCCGATCCAGCGGCTGTCCGCTTCGCGCGCGGCAGGGGACATATCGTCGCGAATAAACGGCTCAACGGCGGACTTATAGGTGCCGACGCGGAAGACGTGGGTGGTGACTTTCAGCTTATCTAGCAGCGATTTGTAGTACAGACCGTTGGTGGCAAAACCGTGCAGATCGACGGTGCCCTGCGGGGAGAGCCAGATTTTGTTTGCGAAGCTCGCCAGATAGTATTGCCCCTGGCTGTAGCTATCGCCGACCGCAATCACCGGCTTGCCGCTGTCGCGAAACTCGCGCAGCGCTTTACCGATGTACTGCATCGACGGCTGATCGCCCCCGGCAAAGTTTTTCAGATCCAGCACGATCCCGGTAATGTTGCGATCGTCCTTCGCCTGACGAATGGCGTCGACGATATCGAACAGGGAGTTTTCCTGCATGCGGTCGGAGGTCGAGCCCAGCAGCTGGCGGCCAATCACGCCCAGACGATTGCTGGTGGACGGCTTATCAACAATCACGCCGGTGATATCCAGCAGCAGCGCGCCGCGCTCGGAGTGCTGCGCCTGATTGCTGCTACTGATGTGCATCCAGACGCCCACGCAGACCAGGATCAGGAAGATGAAAAAGACATTCATCACCAGTTCGCGCACGAAGTTGAGCAACCGCCACGTCCATTTAAAGAAACCGGCAAAAATTCGCCAAAGGGTTCGCATGTATTCTCCCAAACCAGATAATGACCGTTTCCGTCGCGACTGGACGGCAATGTGGGGTTATCGTAATGACCCAACCGCCACTTGTCAGCAGGAATCGCCCACTGCGCTGTAACAAATTCTGCTCTCGTGTTAATTTTGTGAATAAATTTCAAGACAGGAGTTAATCAATGGACGCACTTGAACTGCTTGTTAACCGCCGTAGCGCTTCACGCCTGGCGGAACCTGCGCCTGCAGGCGAACAGCTGGAAAACATTCTGCGCGCCGGTATGCGCGCGCCGGATCACGGCACCCTGACGCCGTGGCACTTCTTTATCATCGAAGGCGAGGGCCGCGACCGTTTCAGCACCCTGCTGGAGAATGGGGCGATGGCCGCCGAGCAGGATGAAAAGGCGATCGACAAAGCGCGCAATGCGCCGTTTCGCGCGCCGATGATCGTTGCGGTGGTGGCAAAATGCCAGCCCGAACACAAAGTACCGGTCTGGGAGCAAGAGATGTCCGCCGGTTGCGCGGTGATGGCGATGCAAATGGCCGCCGTCGCCCAGGGCTTTAACGGCATCTGGCGCACCGGTCCGCTGACGGAAAGCCCGGTGGTACGCGAAGGACTCTCCTGCGCCGAGCACGACAAAATCGTCGGCTTCCTCTATTTAGGTACGCCGCAGCTGAAAGCCTCGACCACCATTTCCACGCCTGACACCGCCCCGTTCGTCACCCGATTCTGATAATCACGCTAAACTGTCTGGATTATGAGCAAGCGTCGCATAATTCAGACAGTCATACTTACCTCATCACGGAATGAGCGCTACCATAGCGCGATTGCAATGACAGGAGATGTCCATGAGCGAGCAAACTATTCGTTTAACGCAATACAGCCACGGAGCGGGTTGCGGTTGTAAAATTTCCCCTAAAGTGCTGGAGACCATCCTGCACAGCGAACAGGCGAAGTTTGTCGACCCGAACCTGCTTGTCGGCAACGAAACGCGGGACGATGCGGCGGTATACGATTTAGGTAACGGCACCAGCATTATCAGCACCACCGACTTCTTTATGCCGATTGTTGATAACCCGTTTGATTTCGGGCGGATCGCGGCGACCAACGCCATCAGCGACATCTTCGCGATGGGCGGCAAACCGATCATGGCGATCGCCATCCTCGGCTGGCCGATCAACACTATCCCACCGGAAATCGCCCGCGAAGTGATCGAAGGCGGTCGCTTTGCCTGCCAGCAGGCGGGCATCGCGCTGGCGGGTGGACACTCCATCGACGCGCCAGAGCCGATCTTCGGCCTCGCCGTCACCGGCGTGGTGCCAACCGAGCGCGTGAAGCGCAACAGCACCGCGCAGGAAGGCTGCAAGCTTTTCCTCACCAAACCGCTGGGGATTGGCGTGCTCACTACCGCGGAGAAAAAATCTCTGCTTAAGCCAGAACATATCGGTCTCGCCACGGAAGTGATGTGCCAGATGAACCTGGCGGGCGCGGCGTTTGCCAATATCGACGGCGTCAAAGCGATGACCGACGTTACCGGTTTTGGTCTCCTCGGCCACCTGAGCGAAGTCTGCCAGGGCGCAGGCGTTCAGGCACAGGTCTGGTATCAGGACATTCCAAAACTGCCGGGCGTGGAAGAGTACATTGCCCAGGGCGCGGTGCCGGGCGGCACCCAGCGTAACTTTGCCAGCTACGGCCATCTGATGGGCGACATGCCAACAGAGTGGCGCGATCTGCTGTGCGATCCGCAAACCTCCGGCGGCCTGCTGCTGGCCGTTACCCCTGACGCGGAAGCCGAAGTCAAAGCCACGGCGGCCGAGTTTGGCATCAGCCTGAGCGCCATTGGCGAGCTGGTGACTGCCCGCGGCGGTCGTCCGATGATTGAGATCCGTTAATTCGATGCGTCTGTTTATTGCGGAAAAGCCGAGTCTGGCCCGTGCGATTGCCGATGTGCTTCCCAAGCCGCATCGTAAGGGCGACGGCTTTATCGAATGCGGTAACGGGCAGGTGGTCACCTGGTGTATCGGTCACCTGCTGGAACAGGCGCAGCCGGATGTCTACGACGCCCGATATGCGCGCTGGAATCTCAACGATCTGCCGATCGTGCCGGAGAAGTGGAAACTGCAGCCGCGTCCTTCCGTGACTAAGCAACTCAACGTTATCAAACGTTTCCTGCACGACGCGGAAGAGGTGATTCACGCGGGTGACCCGGACAGGGAAGGGCAGCTGCTGGTAGACGAGGTGCTCGACTATCTCGAGCTGGCGCCAGAAAAGCGCCAGCAGGTTCAGCGCTGCCTGATCAACGATCTTAACCCGCAGGCGGTGGAGCGCGCGATTACGCGTCTGCGCGCCAACAGCGAGTTTATCCCACTGTGCGTCTCGGCCCTGGCGCGAGCCCGCGCCGACTGGCTGTACGGCATCAATATGACCCGCGCCTACACCATTCTCGGGCGTAACGCCGGGTATCAGGGCGTGCTCTCCGTCGGGCGCGTGCAGACGCCGGTCCTCGGACTGGTGGTGCGCCGTGACGAAGAGATCGAAAACTTCGTCGCGAAAGATTTCTTCGAGGTGAAGGCGCATATCGTCACCCCGAAAGAGGAACGGTTTACCGCCACCTGGCAGCCGAGCGACGCCTGTGAATCTTACCAGGACGAAGAGGGTCGGCTGTTGCATCGTCCGCTGGCGGATCACGTGGTTAACCGCATCAACGGCCAGCCGGCGATAGTCACCAGCTATAACGATAAACGGGAATCAGAACCCGCGCCGCTGCCGTTTTCCCTCTCAGCCCTGCAGATTGAGGCCGGTAAACGCTTCGGTATGAGCGCGCAGAACGTGCTCGATATTTGCCAGAAGTTGTACGAAACCCACAAGCTGATCACCTATCCGCGTTCCGACAGCCGCTACCTGCCGGAAGAGCATTTCGCCGGGCGTCATGCGGTGCTGAATGCGATTGGCGTTCACGCGCCGGACCTGCTCCCGCAGCCCGCCGTGAATCCGGACACCCGCAACCGCTGCTGGGATGACAAAAAAGTCGACGCGCACCACGCGATTATCCCGACGGCGCGCGCCAGCAACGTTAATCTCAGCGAGAACGAAGCGAAGGTCTATAACCTGGTGGCGCGTCAGTATCTGATGCAGTTTTGCCCGGACGCGATGTTCCGCAAATGCGTCATTGAGCTGGAGATCGCCAAAGGCAAATTCGTCGCCAAAGCGCGTTTCCTCGCTGAAGCGGGCTGGCGCACGCTGCTCGGCAACAAAGAGCGCGACGAAGAGAACGACGGCACGCCGCTGCCGGTGGTGGCGAAAGACGACGAACTGCTGTGCGAAAAGGGCGAAGTGATTGAGCGACAAACTCAGCCGCCGCGCCACTTTACAGACGCGACGCTGCTCTCGGCGATGACCGGGATTGCCCGTTTTGTGCAGGATAAAGATCTGAAAAAGATCCTCCGCGCCACGGATGGATTAGGCACAGAGGCGACGCGCGCGGGGATTATCGAGCTGCTGTTTAAGCGCGGCTTCCTGATCAAAAAAGGGCGCTATATCCACTCGACGGATCCGGGGCGGGCGTTGATTCACTCCCTGCCGGAGCTGGCTGCGCGACCGGATATGACGGCGCACTGGGAGTCGATCCTGACGCAGATCAGCGAGAAGCAGTGCCGCTATCAGGACTTTATGCAGCCGCTGGTGGGTACCCTGTTTGAGTTGATCAATCAGGCGCGCAATACGCCGGTGAAATCATTCCGCGGAATGGTGGCACCGGGCGGCGGTGACGCGAAGAAGAAGTTTAAGAAGAAGAGTGCGGCGTGAAAAATGCCCGGTGGCGCTGCGCTTACCGGGCCTACAACACCATGAACGTAGGCCGGGTAAGGCGAAGCCGCCACCCGGCAACACACGATGATGCGGCTTAAACCACCCCTTGCCCAATCATCGCATCGGCCACCTTCACGAATCCGGCGATATTCGCGCCGCGCACGTAGTTGGTCTGCTCCGCTTCCCCGCCGTACTCCACGCAGGAGTGGTGAATATCCAGCATGATGTGATGCAAACGCGCATCCACTTTCTCGGCTTTCCAGCCCAGACGCGCGGCGTTTTGCGCCATCTCGAGGCCTGACGTCGCCACGCCACCGGCGTTCGCCGCTTTACCCGGCGCGAACAACACGCCCGCTTCGAGGAACAGATCCGTCGCTTCGATGGTGGTCGGCATATTCGCCCCTTCGGCCACCGCTTTCACGCCGTTTTGGATAAGCGTACGGGCAGCCTCCACGTCCAGCTCGTTCTGCGTCGCACACGGCAGGGCGATATCCACCGGCACTGACCACGGCTGCTTACCTTCCAGATAGGTCAAACCAAACTCGCGGGCGTAATCCGCCACGCGGCCGTCGCGGCTGGCTTTGATTTCGCACAGGCGCGCCAGTTTTTCCGCCGTGAAACCGGCCTCATCCACCACCGTGCCACTCGAGTCCGACGCCGTCACCACGCGCGCGCCAAACTGCATCGCTTTTTCAATCGCATACTGCGCCACGTTACCGGAGCCCGACACCGCCACGCGCATTCCTTCGAAGCCCAGACCGTGACGTTTGAGCATCGCCTCGGTGAAGTACACCAGGCCGTAACCCGTCGCTTCCGGGCGGATCAGACTTCCGCCGAACGACAGCCCTTTCCCGGTAAACACGCAGGCGCTGTTGTTGGAGAGTTTTTTCATCATCCCGGCCATAAAGCCGACTTCACGACCGCCCACGCCGATATCACCCGCTGGCACGTCGGTGTCCGGGCCGAGGTGACGATACAGCTCCGTCATCAGTGCCTGGCAGAAACGCATCACTTCGCCTTCGCTTTTGCCTTTCGGATCGAAATCGCTGCCGCCTTTACCGCCGCCCATGGGCAGGGTAGTCAGTGCGTTTTTAAAGGTCTGCTCAAAGCCGAGGAATTTGAGGATCGACAGGTTTACGGAAGGGTGGAAACGCATTCCGCCCTTGAACGGTCCAATCGCCGAGCTGAACTGGACGCGCCACGCGCGGTTCACCTGCACCTGATTTTTGTCGTCGACCCAGACCACGCGGAACTGAATCACACGTTCGGGTTCAACCAGGCGCTCAAGCAGGGACATCTGACGGTAACGCGGGTTTTCTTCGAGGAAGGGCCACAGGGTGGTCATGACCTCACGAACGGCCTGGGCAAACTCGCTCTGATGCGGGTCGCGCTGTTGAACGTGGGTAAGAAACGATTCCAGAGAGCGTGTCTGATCCATAGATATAAGAGCCTCTTATAAAGATTTTTTTAATTTTGTGTGTTGTGTGGGTGATTTGTGGTCGTTTTCGACTATACCACCCGTACCGCTTGGCGAGGCAAGGGAAAATTTAGCGGGAAAGTGAAATTAATCAGCGGCCTTGTGTCATAACTAAAAACGATGATGAGAGAAATTAAAGGAACGGCGGCAAACAACCGTTATAGTCATTATCAGCACACAAAAGGAATCTTTATGAACCGCTACCTGTTAACTGCTTTGCTTGCCCTGTTGTCCGCCGGTGCCCAGGCTGACCGTATTCGCCCGGACGTGGAGGTCAACGTACCGCCGGAAGTGTTCAGCTCCGGCGGTCAGCGCGCGCAGCCCTGCAACCAGTGCTGCATCTATCAGGATCAGAACTATTCGGAAGGAGCGGTGGTGAAGGCAGACGGCGTGCTGCTCCAGTGCCAGCGCGATGAGAAAACCATCAGCACGAACCCGCTGGTGTGGCGGCGCGTAAAAGGATAAAGGCTTCCAGCAGCGGGATATCGGCGGGCGCGAGATCATATGCGAACGCCTCCTGTGGCGTACACCACACCAGGTTGCTGTGGTAATGCGCGGTCAATTCGCCGCTGAAGGTCGGGACGTGCCACGCATGCAGGTGAATCAGCCGCCCGGAGACTTCCCTCTGATGGCTGGCGACATACTGCATCGGCTGCGCCTCAATCCCCAGCTCTTCGCGCAGCTCGCGAATCAGCGCTTCGGGCTGGGTTTCACCGGCTTCAACTTTGCCCCCGGCAAACTCCCACATTCCCGCCTGATCGGCATGGTCGGGGCGTTGCGCGAGGAGAATTTTGCCATTCTTTTCAATGATGGCGGCAACAACATCGAGAGTTTTCAGCATGGTCGTCAATACTTGTAGGGGAAAAACGACATATTATCGTCGGCTTTCAAAGAGTCCAGCCATCAGGAGAGTCCGGTGAAAGAAACTTCCGCCTGGGTCCAGCCCGTAGAATCTATCCCCGCCAGTTTAAAACCCATTGCCGCCATGCAAAAAAAACACTTCGGCGTGGTGCTGAATCCCACCCGCTGGTGGGGACGCATGCCGCGTCTTTTCTGGCTGGTGGCGCTGTTTGTCGGTTTTCTGGAACGTAAAAATGCGCGCCTCAATCCGGCCCTGCGCGCACTGCTGATGACGCGTGTTTCGCAGCTGTGCCACTGCGCATTTTGTGTCGACGCCAACAGCCTGCGTCTGGCCGAGCGCTGCGGCGCGCTGGATAAGGTGCAGGCGGTCAGCGACTGGCGTGAGTCCGCGCTGTTCAGCCCGGAAGAGCGTGCGGCGCTGGAGTATGCCGAAGCCACCACCGCTACGCCGCCGCTGGTCACGGAGTCCATCAAAAGCGAACTCAAACGCTTTTACAGCGATGCGACGATCACGGAAATGACGGCCCTGATTGCCTTTCAGAATCTTTCTGCGCGCTTCAACGCCGCGCTGGAGATACCGTCTCAGGGGCTTTGCGACGCGTTGAAGGGGAAGCCCCATGCTTGATCGGCATCTGCATCCGCGCGTGAAACCGCTGCTCAACCGCCTGGTAGAGGTGATTGATAAGCCGTACATCAGCGCCGACGGTTTGACGCTGACCGGGTTTGCCATCGGCGTGCTGGCGCTGCCGTTTCTGGCGCTCGGCTGGTATGTTGCGGCGCTGATCGCCATTGTGCTGAACCGACTGTTCGACGGACTGGACGGCGCGCTGGCGCGGCGTCGCGGGTTATCGGACGCGGGCGGTTTTCTCGATATCGCCCTCGATTTTCTCTTTTATGCCTTAGTGCCTTTTGGCTTTGCGCTGGCCGCACCGCTGGAAAACGCGCTGGCTGCCGCCTGGCTGCTGTTTGCATTTATCGGCACCGGCAGCAGTTTCCTGGCCTTTGCGGCGCTGGCCGCAAAACACAATATTGATAACCCGGGCTACGCGCACAAGTCGTTTTATTACATCGGGGGATTAACGGAGGGGACGGAGACTATCGCGCTGTTTGTGCTGTGCTGTTTGTTCCCGGCGCACTTTGCGCTGTTCGCCTGGATCTTTGGCGCGTTGTGCTGGCTCACCACCACAACGCGCATCTGGAGCGGGTATCAGACCCTGAAAGCTGTCAAATCTTAAAGGGTGCTTTCTGGCGTCAGCGGACCCGTAGTGATCGGGTTACTTGGGTGGCTGCTCCATTCGTACCAGCCACCGTCGTAGACCGAGACGTTTTTCCAGCCCATGGCGCGGGCGTACATGAAGGTTTCTGACGCGCGCCAGCCGGTGCCACAGTAGAAGGCAACGTGCTGGTCCGGCAGGATATTCCACTCTTTCCACATCGCGGCGATATCATCGGCGCTGCGCATGGTCCCGTCCGGATTGTGGAAATCTTCCATATGGGTGGCATCGCTGCCCGCATGGCCCCAGCGTGCGCCCGCGATCTCACCTTTTGGCTTGATGTAGCTGTAGCCGCTGGTCTCGCCGGTGAATTCCGGCCAGGAACGGATGCTCACCAGCGACGCATCTTTGCGATGCAACATCCCGCGTGCCTGTTCCATATCGACCATCAGCTGCGGCTGGCCTGGGATGGGGGCGCCGAAATCAGCGGCAGGCGTCACTTTTGCTGGCATTCCGCGCTCGACCGGCAGACCGGCATCGGACCAGGTTTTCCAGCCGCCATCCAGCAGACGCACATCTTTCACCCCGGCGTAGAGCATGATCTGCGCCACGCGCGCTGCAGCATACACATCGCGACCGTAGAGGATCACGGTGGTGTCGTGACGAATACCCTGTTTCGCCAGCAGCGCTTTCAGTTTGTCGTCGGAGACTTTATTCCACAGCGGTTCGCTTTCCACTTCGTTGGTATCAATGTACCCGGCGCCCGGAATGTGGTTCAGGAGATAGAATTTCGGCGCGCCCCAGGCGGCTTCGATAATTTTATAGTCGCCCGCAGGTTTCGCCGCGACCGGTTTACCCTGCGTCAGCTGATGCAACCATTCGGGATAGACCAGCTGTTCGAAGTGGGGAAGACGCTGCAGGCGATCGGCATTTTGCAGCGCATCGCCCAGGGTGGAAACGTGCTGATACCCGGCTTTGGCGAGGCGTGCTTTCACCGCCTGGTTCTCCGCGTCGCTGCCGTACAGGGCGATGGCGGAGGTGGGCGCGAGGTTGTGCTGTTTAGCCCAGGCGGCGAGCTGTTCGTCGCTCATGAGGGTTAACCAGCTGGCTGACAGGTTCAGCGCGGCGGGTTCATGCCCGGAGGTGCCGGACAATGTTTGCGGCCAGCCGTTATAGAAGGCGCTGGCGCGGGTGTCGATCACCGCGCCGTGCTGCTGTTGCAGCTGGGCCAGCGTCACAGATGAGGCCATATCAGCGGCGAAAGTGGAGAAACTGGCAAGACAGAGCGCCAGCGCGGTCAGTTGAGAAACACGTTTCATCGAAGAACCTGACGTGAAATAAAAGGTGCGTCATTTTCGTCTTCCCCTAAACAGAATTCCTTGCGTTAGCACAGGGTTTATTGCCACCCGGCGAGCTGAATCACCCGTCCACCCGGCGGAATGTCGTCGTCATCGTGCGTGACCAGCACCACCGGAATGTTCTGCGCGCGAACCTGGGCGAAGACCCACTCCCGAAACGTCACCCGCAGGGATTTGTCCAGACGACTAAATGGCTCATCCAGCAACAAGGCGCGAGGCTGCGCCAGCAGGGCACGCAGCAGGCTGACGCGGCTGCGTTCACCGCCTGAAAGCGTCGCCGGATCGCTGGCATAAAATCCGGCCAGACCCGCGCTCGCCAGCGCCTGCTCGACCTGTTCGCGGCGCGCCTTCCGAATACTCGCAGGCAGCGCCAGCATCAGGTTCTGCCCGACGCTAAAGTGATCGAACAGCAGCGCATCCTGGAACAAGATCCCAATCCCCCGTTTTTCGACCGGGCGCGAGTCAAGCCGTTCATCGTCGAGCCACAGCTCGCCGTGGGCCTGAAAATCGGCGGACAGCGCGCCGATCATCCACGCAAACAGCGTCGATTTTCCGCTGCCCGAAGGCCCCATCAGGGTGAGGATTTCCCCGCGTTCAACGCTGAAATTCGCCTCGCGCAGCAGCGGGTTAAGAGTGAGATTTTTGACGGTCAACATCAGCGTAACCCTTGTCGATAATGTCCCGCGAGGCGCGAGAGTCCTGCCGCGAGGGCAAAGGCAGCGGCGGTGAGCGCCAGCAGCCACAGCGCACGGCCCGCAAGAATCGCCGTACTGCCGCCGCTGCTGAGCGCCACGGCTTCGGTGGTGAGCGTTGCAAAGCGCCCGGCGCCGAGCCACAGCGTCGGCAGATATTGCGCCATGCTCACGGAAAACCCGGTGGCAAAGGCGATAAGAATCGGGCGTACCAGCAGCGGGCATTTGATCTTAAAGAATACCTGACTGCGCGACAGCCCCAGCGTTTTGGCGATCAGAATCAGCCGTGGATCGAGCCTGCGCCACGCGGGTTGAAGCACTAATAGCGTCCACGGGAACACCCACAACAGATGACCCCACAGCACGGCAATAGACTCGCCGTCGAAACCCAGATTGAGCGCCAGCCGGTATTGCCCGGCGACCAGCGGCAGGGCGGGCAGGGCCAGCGGCAGCCAGAGCCACAGCGTGCCGCGCGACGGCCCCCACTCCAGCCACAGCAGGGCGGTGCCCAGCGCGATCAGAGCGGAAACCAGGGCGAACGAGAGGCTGGCGCTAAACGGCACAACATCAAAATCACTCTGTTTTGCCAGCACGAGCAGCACTGCGGCGCAGACCAGTCCGCTCAGGGGCAGCAGCCAGCCGAGCGCGGTTCCTGCGATCGGCGGCCCGGCTTCGTGACGTTGACCCGACACCGATGGGATCGTGCGTCGCCACGGCTTCCACAGGGCGACCCCGACGGCGGCAAACGCGGCCAGCAGGAGAAGGAGCACCAGACAGAGCAGCGTACCTTTGATCTGCTGCTCCGCATCGCCCTGACTCAGCCACTGCCAGGCCAGCACCGCCAGCGTCGGCGGATTGCCCGGCCCGAGAATGATCGCGATATCCACCACCGAGAGGGACCAGGCGACCACCGCCAGCATCACCGCGCCGAGTGCCGGCGCAATGGTCGGCAGCACCAGCCAGAACAGCCCCTGGATGCGGGAGTAGCCGAGGGTTTGCAGCACCACCATTTTCTGCGCCAGCGTCTTTTCCGGCAGCACGGCGTAAATCGCCCACAGCACAAAGGCGCTCTCTTTCACTGCAAGCGTCAGGCCGAGGCCAATTCCGTAGGGATCCAGCAGAGGCGAACAGGCGCTGCAAAATTGATAAAACGCGCCCCCTTCGGCAAAAACCAGCAGCACGCTGGTGGCAAACGCGACGTGCGGGACGGCCAGCAGCCAGGGCAGACGGGAATTCATCTGCTGCCAGCGCTTACCGGGCCACAGCGCCGCCACGATGCAGAGCGCGATCAACAGCGAACCAACGGTGGCGATGGCCGTGGAGACCAAAGTGGCGATCAGCGCCTGAGGCAGCTGCGGATCGCTAAACAGGGATTGCCATCCGGCGACGGAAATCGCCGGTTCCAGCAGCATCACGGTGGCCGGGAACAGCGGCGCGTAAATGGCCGCGATGACCAGCCACACCAGCCAGCCTAGCGGGTGCCGTAGCGACGCAGCCATTCCTGCTCCAGAGCGTTCACCCAGGCTGCGTGCGGCTCAGGCTGCATGGTCGGTAGACCCGCCGGAATAAACTGGCGCAGTACGCTGGCCTGGTCAGCAGGCAATTTTTGCGGGTCAAGCACGCTCGGGTCCCCCCAGATTTTCGGGTCGGCTTTGCGAATTTGCGCGTCCGGTGACAGCAGGAAATTGGCGACCACTTTGGCCCCCGCGCTGGCGCTGCTGTTGGCCGGGATCGCCACGAAATGGACATTCCCCATCGTCCCGTCGGCAAAGCCGAAGCTGAAAGTGTCAGCAGGCAGTTCGCCGCTGGCGACTTTTTGCAGCGCGTGGGCCGGGTTAAAGGTCAGGGAAAGATTCAGATTGCCGCTGGCAAGCAGGGCATCCATGCGCGCCGGTGACGGCGGAAAATCTTTGCCTTCGCGCCAGAGCTGGGGGTGAAGCTGGTCGAGATAGCGCCACAGCGGGGCGGTGACGGCGTCAAAGGTGTGCGGGTCGGGCGCAGTTTTCAGGGCATCCGGCGTTGTGGTCAGGCTCAGCAGCAGCTGTTCCAGAAACGCGGTGCCGGTAAAATCAGGCGGACGTGGATAGGTCACTTTTCCCGGATGCTGCTTCGCATAGTCGAGGAGAGCGGCAGGATCGTGCAGCGAGGCTGAGAGCGTGGCTTTGCGGGCAATAAAGGTCAGCTGCGCCGCGCCCCACGGGGATTCTGCGCCGTCGGTGGCAATGGCAAAATCTTCGGTCACCGGTTTGGTGGTATCGACATAGCGCCAGTTGGGCAGCATTTGCGCCCAGCCGGTTTGCAAGAGATTCGCCTCTTTCAGGGTGCGGAAGTTCTCCCCGTTAACCCAGAGTAAATCAACGGAGCCCTTACTGGTGCGCCCGGCGCGGGACTCGGTCTGGATGCGTTTGACCGCATCGGCGGCGTCCGCCAGATGCACGATTTTCAGGGTGATGGCGTAGTGGGTTTTCATCTCCTCGCTCACCCAGTCGAGATACCGGTTGACCGCCGGATCGCCGCCCCAGGCGTTGAACCACACGGTCTGGCCTTTGGCGTCCTGTTGAACGGTTTGCCAGTCGCTTTCGGCGAAAACCGGGGCTGTTAGCAGCAGCCCGGTCAGAAACATGCAAGAACGCACACGGCGCATAATGCCTCCCTGTTAATGAGATGAAGGGGTAAAGCGAGAGAACAGCCAGCGGGTGACCAGCGGCAATAGCCCTAAGAGTGTAAAGGCTACCAGCATTCCCGGCGACAGAATATCGCGCAGGGAGGTCAGCTCTCCCAGCTCGCGCCCGGCGTTGAGGAAAATCACCGTCGCAGGCAGCATCGCCAGCTGGCTGATCCACCAGTAGCGCGCCACGCCGATAGCGGTTAAGCCCGAAAGCAGATTGACCACAAAGAACGGAAACACCGGCATCAGGCGCAGGGCAAACAGATAAAACGCACCGTCGCGGGCGACACCTGCATTCACCGTCTGCATCGGTTTCGCAAAGCGGCGCTGCACCCAGTCGCGCAGCAGGTAGCGGCTGGCGAGCATCGCCAGCGTTGCCCCCAGCGTCGAAGCGAACGACACCAGGACAATCCCTTCCCAGTAGCTGAACAGCGCCCCGCCCAGCAGCGTCAGCAGCGCCGCGCCGGGAATCGAAAACGCAGAGACCACCACGTAAAGCGCAAAATAGAGCGCAGCGCTTTGCACCGGGGCGCGATGGACATAATCAATCAGCACCAGCCGGTGCGTTCGGAGTGATTCGAGGGAGAGAAAGCCTGGCGGCAGGAGTGCGATAAGCAAAGCAAATGCGCCCAACAGGGCGCACAGGAAGAGGATTTTTTGCGTTTTCACCGGCAATTACAGTTTGAATTTCGCCCAGACCGGCGCGTGATCGGACGGCTTTTCCATGCTGCGGATGTCGTAATCGATCCCGGTTTCGATGCAGCGTTCGGCCAGCGGCTGGCTGGCCAGCAGCAGATCGATACGCAGGCCGCGGTTGTCGTCGAAGCCTTTTGAGCGGTAGTCAAACCACGAAAAGCGATCCTGGGTTTGCGGATTGGCGCTGCGGAAGGTGTCCACCAGGCCCCAGTTCATCAGACGGTCCATCCACTCGCGCTCTTCCGGCAGGAAGGAGCATTTACCGGTGCGCAGCCAGCGTTTGCGGCTGTCTTCCCCGATGCCGATATCCAGATCCGTCGGGCTGATATTCACATCACCCATGATCAGCACCGGGTTGTCTTTGTTCAGCTCGGTGGTCAGGTAATCCTGCAGATCCTGGTAGAACTTGGCTTTCGCCGGGAATTTGGTCGGGTGGTCGCGGCTTTCGCCCTGCGGGAAGTAGCCGTTGATTACCGTGATATTGCCGACGGGTGAGGGGATCTCCGCCATGATAATGCGACGCTGTGAGTCGTCGTCATCGCCCGGGAAGCCGCGGCGGACGGAGACCGGCGTCTCTTTAGTGAGCAGTGCCACGCCGTAATGGCCTTTCTGTCCGTGATAAAAGACGTTGTAACCCAGCTTCGCAACGTCTTCGAGCGGGAACATATCGTCGTGAACTTTTGTCTCCTGCAGGCCGATCACGTCTGGCTGATGTTGTTCGACAATGGCTTCCAGTTGGTGAGGGCGGGCGCGCAGGCCGTTGATATTAAAAGAGACAAATTTCATAGTCGCTGCCAATGCAAGGTGAATAGTGCAAGGATGGTAGCAGAATTTGCGCCGCCTGTTATCGGGTTCAGCCAATAACTGCAACAGATCATCCCGTTGGTGCAATTTTTGCACCATTTCGACGCGCCTTGCCCTCAAAGGGGGCGTAAACGGTCGATAAATTTCGCGAGCGATCACAATTCCAGAATTATATTTTGCCTGTGCATAATATTTCTCGTTTTCGTCCCGCGAACCGCCGCTTGTCGTAAAAATATTCACTTATTATGCACTAACAGTGAATAACTCCATATTCTAACTCATTGATATTCTGTCACCTCAAGGCGTTTATGCATTTTTATCGCTGGCTGGCACGAACTCTGCAATCTACATTCACAGTGCAAACACTCAATTATTTAACATTTAAACAACTTCTTATTTACCGGATGAGGTCGCTATGTCTCTGTCAATTACGCGTGAAAATTTTGATGAATGGATGATGCCGGTTTACGCTCCGGCGGCTTTTATTCCGGTACGCGGGGAGGGCTCACGCCTGTGGGATCAGCAGGGTAAAGAGTATATCGATTTCGCGGGCGGGATTGCGGTGAACGCGCTGGGACACGCACACCCGGCGCTGCGCCAGACCCTGAACGATCAGGCGGCGAAGTTCTGGCACACGGGCAACGGTTACACCAACGAGCCTGCCCTGCGCCTGGCGAAAAAACTGATCGACGCCACCTTTGCCGAAAAAATCTTCTTCTGTAACTCCGGCGCAGAGGCCAACGAAGCGGCCCTGAAGCTGGCGCGTAAATACGCCCACGACCACTTCGGCGCACAGAAAAGCGGAATTGTGGCCTTCAAAAATGCCTTCCACGGTCGCACGCTGTTTACCGTCAGCGCCGGTGGACAGCCTGCCTATTCACAGGATTTCGCCCCGTTACCGCCGGATATTCGTCACGCGGTGTTTAACGATCTCCAGTCCGCGAAAGAGCTGATCAACGACAACACCTGCGCGGTGATCGTCGAGCCGATGCAGGGCGAGGGCGGCGTGGTCCCGGCGGAGAAAGCCTTCCTGCAGGGGCTGCGTGAGCTGTGCGACCAGCACAACGCGCTGCTGATTTTTGATGAAGTCCAGACCGGCGTGGGCCGTACCGGCGAGCTGTATGCCTATATGCACTACGGCGTCACGCCGGACGTGCTGTCGACGGCGAAAGCATTAGGCGGCGGTTTCCCGATCGGCGCGATGCTGACCACCAATAAATGCGCCAGCGTGATGGTCGTCGGCACCCACGGCACCACCTACGGCGGTAACCCGCTGGCCTCGGCGGTCGCCGGACAGGTGTTGGATATCATCAATACGCCAGAAGTGCTGAACGGCGTGAAGCAGCGTCACGACTGGTTTGTTGAGCGCCTGAATGCGATCAACAGCAAGGTCGGCATGTTCAAAGAAATTCGCGGTCTGGGGCTGTTAATTGGCTGCGAACTGACGGCTGAATTTGCCGGAAAAGCTAAACTTATTTCACAGGAAGCGGCAAAAGCGGGTGTGATGGTGCTGATCGCGGGCGCGAACGTGGTGCGTTTTGCTCCGGCGCTGGTGGTAAGTGAAGAAGAGGTCACCACCGGATTAGATCGCTTTGCGCTGGCCTGTGAACAGGTGAAATCCGGGGTGTCATCATGATGGTCATCCGTCCCGTTGAGCGCGGCGATCTCGCCGGGCTTATGCAGCTTGCCGGTAAGACGGGAGGCGGGCTGACCTCGCTTCCTGCCGACGAAAAAACGCTGTCGGCGCGCATCGAGCGCGCCATCAATACCTGGCAAGGGACGGTGCCGAAAAGCGAACAGGGATACGTCTTTGTTCTGGAAGATACGGATACAGGGGCAGTTGCCGGGATCTGCGCCATCGAAGTGGCGGTCGGCCTCAATGAGCCCTGGTACAAC
Organism: Lelliottia sp. JS-SCA-14; assembly: GCF_035593345.1. Taxonomy (NCBI): domain Bacteria; kingdom Pseudomonadati; phylum Pseudomonadota; class Gammaproteobacteria; order Enterobacterales; family Enterobacteriaceae; genus Lelliottia; species Lelliottia sp. JS-SCA-14. The sequence goes on from NZ_CP141606.1 coordinate 1,987,528, forward strand.
TACCGCGTCGGCACGCTGGTTCACGCCTCGAAAGAGCTGAACATCTACAACGCGCTGCCCACGCTCTCGCTCAGCAACGATCACACGGGCAGCAGCGAGCTTTGCACGCTATTCCTCGATCCCGAGTGGCGCAAAGAGGGCAACGGCTATCTGCTCTCGAAATCGCGCTTCATGTTTATGGCCGCCTTCCGCGATCGCTTTAACGAAAAAGTGGTGGCGGAGATGCGCGGCGTGATCGACGAAAAAGGCTACTCCCCGTTCTGGGAAAGCCTCGGCGAGCGCTTCTTCTCGATGGAATTTTCTCGCGCGGACTACCTGTGCGGCACCGGGCAGAAAGCCTTTATCGCCGAGCTGATGCCGAAACACCCGATCTACACCCATTTCCTCAGCCCGGAAGCCCAGGCGGTGATTGGCGAAGTCCATCCGCAGACCGCCCCGGCGCGCGCGGTGCTGGAGAAAGAGGGTTTCCGCTACCGTAACTACGTCGATATTTTTGACGGCGGCCCGACGCTGGAGTGCGATATCGATCGCGTCCGCGCCATCCGTAAAAGCCGTCTGGTGACCGTCGCCGAAGGGCAGCCTGCGCCGGGCGAATGGCCGGCCTGTCTGGTGGCGAATGAACAATACGATCATTTTCGCGCCATGCTGATCCGCGCGAACCCCAAATGCGACCGCCTGGTGCTGACCGCAGCCCAGCTGGATGCCCTGAAATGTAGCGCAGGCGACACGGTGCGCCTGGTGCGACTCTGCCCCGAGGAGAAAACAGCATGAGTTTATGGATTAATGGCGACTGGGTGACGGGCGAAGGCGAGCGTCGCGAGAAAACTAACCCGGTGAGCAAAGAGGCGCTGTGGACCGGTACCGATGCCAGTGCGCTTCAGGTGGAACAGGCCTGTAAAGCGGCGCGTGCGGCGTTCCCGGCGTGGGCGAAACAGCCCTTTAGCCTGCGTCAGGCGGTGGTCGAGAAATTTGCCTCCCTGCTGGAGGCCAACAAAGTCGAGCTGACCAGCATTATTGCCCGCGAAACCGGCAAACCGCGCTGGGAAGCGACGACCGAAATCACGGCGATGATCAACAAAATTGCCATCTCCGTGAAGGCCTATCACACCCGCACCGGCGAGCAGCATACGGATATGGCCGACGGCGCGGCGACCTTGCGCCATCGTCCGCACGGCGTGCTGGCGGTGTTTGGGCCGTATAACTTCCCCGGCCATCTGCCGAACGGGCATATCGTGCCTGCGCTGCTGGCGGGCAATACCGTGATTTTCAAACCGAGCGAACTGACGCCGTGGACGGGTGAAGCGGTGGTCAAACTCTGGGAGCAGGCGGGTCTGCCGCCGGGCGTGCTGAACCTGGTGCAGGGCGGACGCGAAACCGGCCAGGCCCTGAGCGCCCTGAGTGACATCGACGGGCTGCTGTTTACCGGCAGCGCGGGGACGGGTTATCAGCTGCATCGCCAGCTGGCGGGGCAGCCGGAGAAAATTCTGGCGCTGGAGATGGGCGGGAATAACCCGCTGATTGTCGAAGACGTGGAGGATATCGACGCCGCCGTGCATCTGACCATCCAGTCGGCGTTTGTTACCGCCGGGCAGCGCTGCACCTGCGCGCGTCGTCTGCTGGTGAAACGCGGCGCGCAGGGCGATGCCTTCCTGGCCCGTTTGGTGGAAGTGACCGCGCGCCTGGTGCCCGACGCCTGGGACGCCGATCCGCAGCCGTTTATCGGCGGGCTGATCTCTGAACAAGCCGCGAACAACGTGGTCAACGCCTGGCGCGAGCACGTGGCGCGCGGCGGAAAAAGCCTGCTGGAGCCGAAGCTTGTCCAGCCGGGTACGTCCCTGCTAACGCCGGGGATTGTGGAGATGAGTGGGGCGAGTAATGTCCCGGATGAAGAGACCTTCGGTCCGCTGCTCTGCGTCTGGCGTTACGATGATTTCGACAGCGCCATTGCGATGGCGAACAACACCCGCTACGGCCTGTCGAGCGGGCTGATTTCACCGGATCGCGAGAAATTCGACACGCTGCTGATTGAAGCGCGCGCCGGAATTGTGAACTGGAACAAACCCCTGACCGGTGCGGCGAGTACCGCGCCGTTCGGTGGCGTGGGCGCTTCCGGCAACCATCGCGCCAGCGCCTGGTATGCGGCGGATTACTGCGCGTGGCCGATGGCGAGCCTCGAAACGCCTGCATTGACCCTGCCGGAAAGCCTCAATCCGGGGCTCGATTTTACGCAAGGGGATCGTCATGAAAGCGCATGAGGTCAACTTTGACGGGCTGGTGGGGCTGACTCACCACTACGCCGGGCTGTCGTTTGGCAATGAGGCCTCAACGAAGCACCGCTTCCAGATTTCGAATCCTAAGCTTGCGGCGAAACAGGGGCTGCAAAAGATGAAAGCCCTGGCTGACGCCGGTTTCCCGCAGGCGCTGATCCCGCCGCAGGAGCGCCCGAACGTCGAGGTTCTGCGTCAGCTCGGGTTTAGCGGCAGCGACGAGCAGGTGGTGGAAAAAGCGGGGACGCAGGTGCCGCATCTGCTGTCGGCGGCAAGCTCCGCCTCGTCCATGTGGGTGGCAAACGCCGCCACCGTTGCGCCCTCGGCGGATACCCTCGACGACAAAGTGCATCTCACCGTCGCCAACCTGAATAACAAATTCCATCGCGCGACCGAGGCGGTGACCACCGAGCGCGTGCTGCGCGCCATTTTCAGCGATGCTGAACGGTTCAGCGTTCACGAAGCGCTCCCGCAGGTGGCGATGTTTGGCGATGAAGGGGCGGCAAACCATAACCGTCTGGGTGGTAACTACGGCGACCCGGCGACGCAGCTGTTTGTCTACGGACGCGACGAGAGTGGGCACAACGCACCCGTGCGATACCCGGCGCGTCAGACCCTGGCGGCGAGCCAGGCGGTGGCGCGGCTGAATCAGGTCAATCCTGGGCAGGTGGTTTTTGCTCAGCAGAATCCAGATGTTATCGATCAGGGTGTGTTCCACAACGACGTGATCGCCGTGTCGAACCGTCAGGTGCTGTTCTGCCACGAACAGGCGTTTGCCCAGCAGGATAAATTGCTTGCCGCGCTTGCCGAGCGCGTGCCGGGCTTTACGCCGATTCAGGTCCCGACGCACGCCGTGAGCGTGCAGGATGCGGTGGAAACTTACCTGTTTAACAGCCAGCTGTTGAGCCGCGACGACGGCAGCATGCTGCTGGTCCTGCCGCAGGAGTCGCAAAACCATCAGGGCGTGTGGCGCTATCTGACGGAACTGGTGAAGGCCGACAACCCGATCAGCGAGCTGAAGGTGTTCGACCTGCGTGAAAGTATGGCCAACGGCGGCGGCCCTGCCTGCCTGCGGCTGCGCGTGGTGCTGACCCAGGCCGAAATGCAGGCGGTAAATCCGGCGGTCATGATGAATGACACCCTGTTTAACACGCTGAATAACTGGGTCGATCGCTACTATCGCGATCAGCTGACGCAGGCGGATCTGGTTGATCCGCAGCTATTGCGCGAAGGCCGCGAAGCGCTGGACGCTCTGACCTCGATCCTGCACCTGGGATCGGTTTACCCGTTCCAGCGCTAAGGAGAGAGGATGGAGAATTTACTGGCGCTGACCCTGGCGGACGAAACGCCTGTGCAAACCGAAGGTGAGGGCGCGACCTTTCACTGGAAATGGCTGGGGCGCGGGCTGCTCGAACTGACGCCGTTCGAGGCGAGTGAACGTGCTCTGGTGCTCTCGGCGGGCGTTCACGGCAATGAAACCGCCCCGGTGGAAATTGTCGATCTGCTGCTCCGCGCGCTGTTTCGCGGGGATATTCCGCTGCGCTGCCGCGTGCTGGTGGTGCTCGGGAACCCGGTAGCGCTGGCGCAGAACAAGCGTTATCTGGTGAGCGATATCAACCGGATGTTTGGCGGGCGCGCGGCGCATTTCGCGCCCTGCGAAGAAACCGAACGGGTGCTGGTGCTGGAGAAGGCGGTCAGGGATTTTTATGCCACAGCCGGGGAAGATCGCTGGCATCTGGATCTGCACACCGCCATTCGCGCGTCGTATCACGTGCGTTTCGGCGTGCTGCCCCAGCGCGAGCAGCCGTGGGATGAAACTTTCCTCGACTGGCTGGGCGATGCGGGCCTCGAAGCGCTGGTGTTCCATCAGTCGCCGGGCGGGACTTTCACCCATTTCACCTGTGAGCATTTCGGCGCGCTGGCCTGTACCCTTGAGCTGGGTAAAGCCCTGCCGTTTGGGCATAACGATCTGACGCGTTTTGCGCCTACCCATCTGGCGCTGCGGGCGCTGCTCTCAGGCGCTGAGCCGGAACCGCATGCGGAGCCGGTGGAGCGTTATCGCGTCGTGCAACAGCTCACCCGTCGCAGCGAGGCGTTTCAGCTGCATATGGCGGCGCATACCCTGAACTTCACGCCGTTCCGCCAGGGAATTTTGCTGGCAGAGGACGGGGGCGAGCGTTATGAAGTGCAGAAAACGACGGAGTATGTGCTGTTCCCGAATCCGTCGGTGGCACTGGGGTTGCGGGCGGGGCTGATGCTGGAGAAGGTGACGTAAATCGGCGGCGCATTTTTAAAACGAATAAACCCTGATCGCGTGGCGCTCAGGGTTTTTCTTTGACCCCTTACCGGGTTAAGCGTCTTTGTGCTGATAATCGGCAATCACCTTGCTGTAACCCCAGGCGAAGAGATCGTGGTCGCGGTTCTCGCTCCAGCCCGACAACATCCCCAGATTAACCTTTTTCGCATAATCCAGAAGCTGCGACTGATTATCGAGGGTGAAGGTCTGGCCCTGCACATCGTTGTCCCCGAACATCGGCGTTGCGCCGGTTCGACGCCACGCCTGTTTAGCGCTCAGCTGCGGCCAGTTCGCCACGATCTGCGTGTTCATCGCGTCGAGCGCATTTTTGACACCGGTAAACATATCCGCAGGCGAATCCGCGCCAAAGTCCATCGTCATGCCATTGATCATCGAAGGCAGGATATCGGCATCGGCCAGCATGGCAATGAAATCAATCCCATAGGAGCTTAAGCCCTGGCTGGAGGCGCTGTTTTGCCCGTCAACCGGGAGGGTGTAAGAGACCTGCAGTGACGGGTTGGCGCGCATGATGGCTTCGACTACCACCACATGGCGCGTCAGAACATCCGGCTGGGCCAGGACTTCGCCCTCGAGATCGAAATCGATGTATTTCAGGGCGTAGTTATCGATGATCTCCTGATACCAGTCGATCAGGGTATCGGTATCTGCCACGGCTTCTTCGATGGGAATACCGGCGGAGCCGCCAAAGGAAATCGCCACATCGCCGCCGGCGGCGCGCAATGCCGCAATATCGTCTTTCGCCAGGCTGCTGGTGCGGGCGTCAAAGGCGGGATCGCTTTGTCCGCCCCAGGCGGGCATCGGCGTGTTGTCGGCGCTGCTGGTCCCGGCAACAATAAATGCCAGCGTATAGTTCTTGATGCCCGAAGCGTCCAGACACATCCCGGTGGTTAACTGCGGGTAGGCCATGTAATCGATATAGGGCGCAACGGAGAAGCGGTACTCGCCCGGGTCCGGCACCGCGGTTTGCGTCGTGAAGGAGACGACGTCAGAGATGGCCGAGGTATTTCCCGCGACATCCACGGCTTTGACGGTGGCGGTATAGGCGGTCAGTTCCGTTAAACCGGTAATGATGGCGCTGGCAGCGTCAACGGAAAGCTGAGTTTTGGCAGAGCCCGCCGCGTACTCGACGATATACCCGACCACGAGGACATTGTCCGTTGAAGGCTGCCAGACAAGTGATGCGGTTTTCGCCCCGGTTCCGGTGACCGTCACTCCCTGTGGAACGGAAGGAGCTTCTGAGTCGGGTGGTGCGTCGGCGGAGGCGCCATTAACGACAAACCCGGTTGGCAGCGCGCCCAGTTGTTCCCCACCATTAATACCGATTGCAAACGCCACGGAGCCCTGAGCGGGAACCCTGTTGTTATCGGTTAAATATCCGCTTACCGAGCTGCCGCTGACGGAAAATGCGAAATTAAGATCCTGACTCGGCTGTTGTCCTGCCGCGAGGGTGAAGGCTATCAGCGGATTAACAATATCGCTGTCGGTCATATTATAAAGGGTGATGATACAGTTATCGTAATAGGGGGCCGGAGTGACACCAGATTCCCATTTTGCATAAGCAATGACGGCCTGAGCGGTATTTTTCATAATTAACACCTTGATGAATGTGAGTGGTTTAACATTAAGCAGATGCTTAGCTGTCGGATTTGCCCGGGGAGAAGACATTTTCCCGGCGGGGTGAAGACAGATTACGAACTTCGCCTCGGCTAATTTCTTATTTTGCGAAATAATTGTGTCTATTTTGGCGAGGGGGTTCAGGACGTTTCAAAAACCGGGTAATCCGCAGGGTGAGTGTGGTTGATATTATGATTGTGTAACAACTTGTTGTTTTAACTATTTAATTTAATAAAACTGTTTATGATTTGTGTGTCATTGTTCGCTTTAAATCAATGCGTTAGCGTTTTTGTTTTCGTGGTAATTATTTATCGCGTTATTAAAATTTATTTTAAGGCATTGAGAACTATTATGTTTCTTATTCTCGCCCGTTTTCTTCCGCGCTAAACCACGATACCATGACAAATAGGTGTGTCTTGTGAAGAGGATAAATAACTAAATTAAGCGACGTAAGAGGTGTTTATTTTTCCTCAGGGTTATGGGTTTCCTGATTTGAAAAAATTGTTTCCCGGACGGAAACGCATTTTATTGCAATAGCGCAACAATGACTCTTTGCTGCGCAACCCGTTTGTTGCGCAAAAAAATGTATTAACGAATTTTTTACGAGGCTAGCTATGGGGATATTTTTGTCAAAGAAGATGCGTTACTTCATGGTTATCATGAGAAACAAAAATTTTGGCAAGGCGGCGGAAGAGTTGTGTATCACCCGGTCGCCTTTGAGTAAGGTCTTAACCGAGCTGGAAATGTCGCTGGGAGGCAAGTTGTTTAGCCGAAAGCATAACGATCTCGAGCCGACGCAGCTGGCCTGGGATTGCTACAACCGGTGCCTGCCCGCCTATCAGAATCTGCTGGCATTCGAAGACAGTCTCAGGACAAACCCTCACGACACGCAAATGCTCATCTATTTTGATATCTCCGTTCCTCACATCCTCTTCCATCATTTACAGCGCGTTTTCCAGTCGGAAAATCTCAAATTCGAAACCCACAGAACCCAGCTGACAAACGAGGATTTTAGTGCGCTGACCTATCAGCCAAATACGGCCGTGCTAGCGTTCAGGCCGCTGGATTCTGAGCCTGGCTTGCAGTGCGATTCCTGGCACGGCTGCCACCATGTCATTTTGCGCAAGCGAATGACCGATACGCCGAGCGGCAAGCCGAAATTCTTCGTCTGGAAGGATCAGCATACGCCACTGTATAAAGCCAGGATCAAAAACATCCTCGGGCCGAAGGGGATTGACCCTGAGTTTATTGAACACAACCACGACCTCTTCACGCTGCTCTCCTTCGTGCGGGCGGGGAAGGGGATGTGCGTTTCGTCTGAGAAAATGGCGCAGATTTTTCGCCTCGAAGGGATTGAGGTGGAGCGTATTGAAACGTCTTATATTCGTTGCTTCGTTTATCATCACGCAGACACCCGGCAGATGGGCCTGATCAACGCTTTTAAGGATCTGCTGGTGGAGTTTGTCTGATGATTTATCCCGGTCGCTGAGGCCTGTATCCTCTATGAGGTTTTAATAAAGAGAGTGCTGACGATCTTTTTGCAGATTATTCCTGGATAACTGCTTTATTATTAATCGGCACTTCGCTATACTTCTTCATAATCTCTTTAAAATCATCGCATTGAATATTTTTGTTTCAACTCTCCACGCTTTATCCTTAATTCCTCCACATTTGGCGATAATTTGTTTTTTACACTTTCATTGTTTTACCGTTGCTCTGACTAATTGACGATAAACCCCGTAAAGTTAATCTCGTCAACACGGCATAGCGCCGAAGAATAACTGAAAGAAAGGAAAACAATTATGCGTAAATTAACTGCACTGTTTGTTGCTTCTACCCTGGCTCTGGGCGCTACCAGCATGGCGTTCGCCGCAGATACCGCGACCACCACCGCAGCGCCAACTGAAGGCAAGATGATGCATCACAAAGGCAAGCCGGGCATGCATCACGACATGATGTTTAAAGACCTGAACCTGACCAATGCGCAGAAACAGCAGGTGCGCGACATCATGAAAAGCCAGCGTGACCAGATGAAACGTCCGCCGCTGGAAGAGCGCCGCGCAATGCATGACATCATTGCCAGCGACAGCTTCGATAAGGCAAAAGCCGAAGCGCAGATCGACAAAATGGCCGAGCAGCACAAAGCCGGAATGCTCGCCCGTATGGAAACTCAGAACAAGATCTACAACATTCTGACCCCGGAACAGAAAAAGCAATTTAATGCCAATTTTGAGAAGCGTCTGACAGAACGTCCGGCGCCAGAAGGTAAAATGGCTCCGCCTGCTGAATAATCAGCACAAACTATTAAGACCGCCGGAAACCTGTCCACATAAGCGCAATCGCTGTGGACAGGTCCGGCGGTTTTTTCTTTCGCACCCTCTTGTCACGCGCCGCCATCACGGTATGCTCCTGTAGTCGGTTTTAAGAATGAGTAGCAGAGTCAGGGCGTTAGTGTTTTTTTCATCACGACACTAAGGCCTCTTCCCATTGCTGCCGATAATACGCCTGTGAACACCTAACGATAACAATCAAGACAGCGACGCGATATATCGTCGCCCTGGCGCAGGTGCGCCTTTCAGGAGTGGTGATGGAGTTTTTTGATATCCGCAAGATGCCGGTGAACCTCTGGCGAAATGGCGCGGGCGAAACCCGTGAGATCTGTTGCTTTCCCACTGCGACCCGTGATTTTCACTGGCGCGCCAGCATTGCTTCTATCGCCAGCAACGGCGAATTCTCATTATTTCCCGGTGTCGATCGGGTAATTACCCTGATTGAGGGCGGCGAAGTGACCCTCGATGCGGGCCACACCTTTTGCCACACCCTGAAACGTCATCAGCCGTTCAGCTTTGCAGGCGATCATCCGGTGAAAGCGAAGCTCACCGAAGGGCAGATGTCGATGGATTTTAATATCATGACCCGCCGGGATTACTGTCAGGCCAAAGTGCGGGTGGCTGACCGTACCTTTACCACCTTCGCCTCGCGCGGCGGGGTGGCGTTTGTTTTAAGCGGGGCGTGGCAGTTAGGGGATAAACTTCTCACCGCCGACCAGGGCGCCAGCTGGCAGGATGGAACTCACACCCTGCGCTTACTGGAATCCGAAGGTACGCTGCTGTTCAGTGAGATCACCTGGCTGCCGGGGCATTAAGCTCGATGATCTCATACTCGCCGGAGAGCAACGGTTTACAGAGAATTTTGTAGCCGTCGTGATCAAAACCGGCGGGGGTTTTCAGCAGGGCCGTTGCCTCTTTTAAGGTGTCGACGGCACCCAGCCACAGCCAGTTATGAATGATGTGGTAGTGCGTCATCTCATGGCTGCCCTCTTTCAGCGCAATCGCGCCGTCCCACGGCCAGCAGGTGACGCGCAGCGCGGCCAGTCCGGCCACTAATCTCGCCTGATGATCTTCCACACTCTCTTTGCCGCAGCAGGCTCCCGCGCAGCGTTTTAACGCCGAGCGAAAACAGGCGCGCCCGCGGGTGAGGGATTCCAGACCTAATAATCCGTAGCACAACTTTTCTGCGTCCGCGATGGTTTGCAGAGCCTGCAGCGCCGCGCGGCGATTGGCAAACAGCCCGTGCAGATTCTGCGCGTGAGAGAAATCAATCTCACGGGCATAGACCACCTGCGGTTTGCCGTCGGTGATTTGCAGAGAGCAGAGCTGACGGTTGCGGCGCAGTCGTTTGTTGAACAGCGGCTGCTGCTCTTTAATCAGCCGGGCTTCGAGCAATAGCGCGCCGAGTTCACCGGCGGTTTGCATCCAGGTGATGCGCCGCGACTGGCGCAGCATCGCGGCCTCGTCGGGGGTGCGTAAATGCGATAACACCCGGCTGCGGATATTGACGCTTTTGCCGATGTAAAGCGGCATGGCGTCGCTCTCGCCATGAAAAAAATAGACGCCGGGCTGTTTCGGCAGTGCTTCCAGCCAGGGGCGAAGATGTTCGGGATATTCGTAGATGGCCGCCGCTTCAAATTCCAGTCGCGGGGCGGATTGACGCCTGCTCACAAAAGACTCCTGATACTGTTCAGGCATACAGTGTAGCAGAGAGGTGCCGGTTAAAAAAGAGACAAATGCCGGGTGGCGGCTTCGCCTTACCCGGCCTACAAGGTAAATGTAAAACGGCAACGCAAGTTGCCGTTTTTAATGTTTGCCCCCTCTCCCGGTGGGAGAGGGTTGGGGTGAGGGCACCAGACCGCACCGGTCAGCCAGGCCGGATAAGCGCAGCGCCATCCGGCAACAGGTGCGAAAATTACCGCTTCCAGAAATCGTCGAAAATCGTAATTGGCGTGTGGCGCTTGTGCTCGGTTTTCAGATACCAGCCTTCAATGGTGCGGGCGATCTTCTCATCGAGGGTTTTGCCTTCCAGATAATCGTCGATGTTTTCGTAGGTCACGCCCAGCGCGACTTCATCCGGCAGAGAAGGGCGGTCGTCTTCGAGATCGGCAGTTGGGGCTTTCTTATATAAGTGCTCCGGGCAGCCAAGCGTGGCGAGCAGTTGCTTACCCTGGCGCTTGTTGAGGCGGAAGATCGGGTTGATGTCGGTGCCGCCGTCGCCGTATTTGGTGAAGAAACCGGTCACGGCTTCTGCCGCGTGATCGGTGCCGACCACCACGCCTTTGGTCATCCCGGCGATGCTGTACTGCGCTTTCATGCGTTCGCGGGCTTTCTCGTTGCCGCGTACGAAATCGCTCAGTTCAATTCCCGCTTCGCGCAGGGCCTGCTCGCTGGCCAGGACTGCGCCTTTGATGTTCACAGTGAGAACACGGTCAGGCTGGATAAAGGCAATGGCATCCTGGCAATCCTGCTCGTCGGCCTGCACGCCATAAGGAAGGCGCACGGCGATAAACTGCAGGGTGTCGTCGCCGGTTTCCTGACGCAATTCTGAGATCGCCATCTGGCACAGTTTGCCGGTCAGGGTCGAGTCCTGGCCGCCGCTTATCCCCAACACCAGCGACTTCAGGAAGGCGTTGGTTTTGAGATAGTCTTTCAGAAAATCGATACTGCGGCGGATTTCATGATTTGCGTCGACAGCGGGCTTTACGCCAAGCGCCTGAATAATCTCTTGTTGCAGAGCCATTACGCCCTCCATTAGCAAAAACGAAGCAGAATGAGTATCCGTTAAAACTAACCCTTTGGGCGTAAAACGACAAGGATCACAGTTTCGAGTGCGGCAAATTGCGACGATTTAGCAGGTTATCGTTGTTTTATTAGAATTTTCCGAAAAACATGCCGCTTCGTAGTCAAAGTTGATGAATAGGATTTTTTGTTCCATGCTTAGATAACACGCTGATAAACAAGAGGACGGAATATGAACAAGAATGTAGCGGGAATTCTGAGCGCAGCGGCGGTATTGACTATGCTGGCAGGGTGTACAGCTTACGATCGTACAACCGATCAATTCACACAGCCGGTGGTTAAAGATGTGAAGAAGGGTATGAGCCGTGCGCAGGTGGCGCAGGTGGCGGGTAAACCTTCTTCAGAAGTCACCATGATCCACGCACGTGGGACGTGCCAGACCTATATTCTGGGTCAACGGGATGGTAAAGCAGAGACCTACTTCGTTGCACTGGATGACACAGGACACGTGATCAATTCCGGTTACCAGACCTGTGCTGAGTACGATACCGACCCGCAGGCTCCTAAGGCGCAATAACCTGTAGCCTGCGCAATGTCACAAACCGGCCTCTGGGCCGGTTTTTTTGTGCCTGCAATAATCTTATTTCTTATCGCGAATTATTTGCCTAAAATGTGAGGGTAGTCAAAACGCCAGGTCAAGGAGAGACAATTGTGATGTGTCTGGAATTATCCCCTCCCTGCGCCATGCCGTATACTCCATTCAATGATAAACAATAGTAACACTCACAAACGGCCTGAAGGGCGAGGGTGAGGGTCATACAAGAGGGAAGTTGCTATGGAAAAGAAACATATCTACCTGTTCTGCTCTGCGGGCATGTCAACGTCGCTGCTGGTGTCTAAAATGCGCGCGCAGGCTGAAAAGTATGAAGTTCCCGTTGTTATCGAAGCGTTTCCTGAAACGCTGGCAGGCGAAAAAGGCCAGAACGCGGACGTGGTATTACTCGGACCACAAATCGCTTACATGCTGCCAGAAATCCAGCGTTTATTACCGAACAAACCTGTGGAAGTGATCGATTCTGTGCTGTACGGCAAAATTGATGGTTTGGGTGTGCTTAAAGCTGCAGTCGCATCAATTAAAAAAGCTGCCGCTAATTAAATTTTAAATTTTTCCCGTCAAAGAGTTATTTCACATACTTACGCCGCAATATTTTCATTGCGGCATTTAAGGGTAATTTCTATGAGTCAAGTTATTAGCTCTCTTGAAAAGGTCCTCCTTCCTTTTGCTGTTAAAATAGGAAAGCAGCCGCATATTAATGCGATCAAAAACGGCTTTATTAAATTAATGCCGCTGACCCTCGCAGGGGCCATGTTCGTTTTAATCAATAACGTTTTTTTAAGTTTCGGCGAAGGCTCGTTTTTCTATTCTATGGGCATTCGGTTAGACGCTTCCACCATTGAGACCCTGAATGGTTTTAAAGCCATCGGCGGCAACGTGTACAACGGTACGTTGGGCATTATGTCGCTGATGGCGCCTTTTTTCATTGGTTCCGCGTTAGCTGAAGAACGAAAAGTTGACCCGATGGCCGCCGGTCTTTTAGCGGTCGCGGCCTTTATGACCGTCACCCCTTACAGCGTGGGCGAAGCCTATGCGGTCGGTGCCAACTGGCTCGGAGGACAGAACATTATCTCCGGGATGGTGATTGGCCTGATCGTGGCAGAAATGTTTACCTTTGTGATTCGTCGCAACTGGGTCATTACCCTGCCAGACAGCGTGCCGTCCTCCGTATCACGCTCTTTCTCGGCGTTGATCCCTGGCTTCCTGATTCTGTCGATCTTCGGCATTATCTCCTGGCTGCTGGCCAACCACGGCAGCAACTTCCACCAGATCATCATGGACTCCATCTCCACGCCGCTGGCATCCATGGGCAGCGTAGTGGGCTGGGCTTACGTTATCTTTAACTCCCTGCTGTGGTTCTTCGGCGTGCACGGATCCCTTGCGCTGACCGCGCTGGATAACGGCATCATGACCCCATGGGCACTGGAAAACATCGCCCTGTACAACCAGTATGGTTCTGTTGAAGCAGCGATTGCAGCCGGTAAAGAGTTCCACTTCTGGGCGAAACCGATGCTGGACTCCTACATCCTGCTGGGTGGTTCCGGGGCAACGCTGGGTCTGATTATCGCTATCTTCATCGGCTCACGCCGTGCGGATCACCGTCAGGTGGCGAAACTGGCCCTGCCGTCAGGCATCTTCCAGATTAACGAACCGATTCTGTTTGGTCTGCCGATCATCATGAACCCGGTGATGTTCATCCCGTTCGTCCTGGTTCAGCCGATTCTGGCTGCCATTACCCTGGCTGCTTACTCGATGGGGATTATCCCACCGGTGACTAACCTCGCACCATGGACCATGCCAACCGGTTTAGGCGCCTTCTTCAACAGTAACGGCAGCATCGCCGCACTCTGCGTGGCCCTGTTCAACCTCGGTGTCTCAACGCTGGTTTACCTGCCATTCGTGGCGGTGTCGAACAAGGCGCAGGCGGTACTTGATGAGCAGGAAAGCGAAGAAGACATCGCTAACGCACTGAAATTCTAAGTTGTCCGGCGCGGGGAAACCCGCGCCAGTATAAGGAGAGAGAAGATGTTTGATTTGGATAATGTTGTGGCAGAAGAGGCGGTCGAGAACGATCTGGAAGAAGTGGTGATGGGGCTTATCATCAATTCCGGACAGGCGCGCAGCCTGGCGTATGCCGCCCTCAAACAAGCCAAGCAGGGCGATTTTGCCGCCGCGAAACGGATGATGGATCAGTCGCGCACCGCGCTGAACGAAGCTCACCTGGTACAAACTAAACTGATTGAAGGTGACCAGGGTGAAGGTAAAATGAAGGTGAGTCTGGTGCTGGTTCACGCCCAGGATCATTTGATGACCTCCATGCTGGCTCGCGAGTTGGTGACCGAGCTCATCGAGCTTCACGAGAAGATGCAATAAGTCAGGCCGCTGGAGGTAAACACGATGGAAATTAAAACCGCATTTGAGCAGCAACTGTTTAACGGCAAGAATTTTCACGTGGTTATCTACAACAAAACCGAAAGCGTGAGTGGCCTGCACCAGCATGATTACTACGAGTTCACGATTGTTCTGACCGGGCGCTACTACCAGGAGATCAACGGCAAGCGCGTTCTGCTGGAGCGCGGGGACTTTGTCTTCCTGCCGATGGGCTCATATCACCAGAGCTTTTATGAATTTGGTGCTACGCGCATTCTGAACGTGGGTGTCAGCAGACGTTTCTTCGAGAAACACTACCTGCCGCTGGTGCCGTTCTGTTTTGTCGCCTCACAGGTTTATCGCATTAAAAACGAGTTCATGACCTGGATCGAAACGGTCATCGCCTCGCTGAACTTCCGCGACAATGAGTTTGATGAGTTCATTGAAACGGTCACTTTTTATGTGATGAACCGCCTGCGCCATCATCGCGATGAGCAGCAGGTGATCGATGATATTCCGCAATGGCTGCGTACCACCGTCGAATTAATGCACGACAAACATCAGTTTGGTGACAGTGCGCTGGAAAATATGATTGCGCTGTCGGGGAAATCGCAAGAATACCTGACCCGCGCCACCCAGCGTTATTATCAAAAAACACCGGTGCAGATTATTAACGGCATCCGCATTAATTTCGCTAAAAAGCAGCTGGAAATTACCAACTATTCGGTCACCGATATTGCCTATGAGTCGGGTTATAGCAGCCCGAGCCTGTTTATTAAGACCTTTAAAAAATTCACTTCGTTTACGCCAAATAGCTACCGTAAGAATTTAACGGTAATGAATAATTAATTGACTTGCGGCGAATTAACTCGCCAGAAATATTGACTTAAACGCTTGCCCAAATTAGCGGGAATGCCTCGCTATACTTTGCAGGCGGTTAACCTGATACGCTAAGGGAGATATTATGCAAAAGAAATTGAAAGTCGTGACAATCGGCGGCGGCAGCAGCTATACCCCGGAACTGCTCGAAGGTTTTCTGAAACGTTATCATGAACTGCCGGTCAGCGAATTATGGCTGGTGGACGTCGAAGAAGGGCAGGAGAAACTCGATATTATTTTCGAACTCTGCCAGCGCATGGTGCAGAAAGCCGGTGTCCCGTTAACCGTATACAAAACCCTGGATCGTCGCGAAGCGCTGAAAGACGCCGACTTCGTCACTACCCAGCTGCGCGTCGGCCAGCTAAAAGCGCGTGAACTGGACGAACGCATCCCCCTGAGCCACGGCTATCTGGGCCAGGAGACCAACGGTGCGGGCGGTCTGTTTAAAGGCCTGCGTACCATTCCGGTGATTTTTGACATCGTCAAAGACGTGCAAGAGGTCTGCCCGCAGGCGTGGGTGATCAACTTCACCAACCCGGCCGGGATGGTGACGGAAGCGGTTTATCGCCACACCGGTTTCAAACGCTTCATCGGCGTGTGCAACATTCCGATCGGCATGAAAATGTTCATCCGCGATGTGCTGAAGTTGACCGACAGCGACGATCTCTCCATCGATCTGTTCGGCCTGAACCACATGGTGTTTATCAAAGATGTGATCGTCAACGGCGAATCCCGTTTTGCCGAACTGCTGGACGGCGTCGCTTCTGGGCGCCTGACCGCCGGTTCCGTGAAAAACATCTTCGACCTGCCGTTCAGCGAAGGGCTGATTCGCTCCCTGAACCTGCTGCCATGCTCCTATCTGCTCTACTACTTCAAGCAGAAAGAGATGCTCGCCATCGAAATGGGCGAGTACTATAAGGGCGGCGCGCGTGCGCAGGTGGTGCAGAAGGTTGAGAAACAGCTCTTTGATTTGTACAAAGATCCGAACCTCAACGTTAAACCGAAAGAGCTGGAGCAGCGCGGCGGGGCGTACTACTCCGATGCGGCTTGCGAAGTCATCAACGCGATCTACAACGACAAACAGGCCGAACACTATGTGAACGTGCCGCATCACGGACATGTCGATAACATTCCGGCTGACTGGGCCGTTGAAATGACCTGTATCCTGGGGCGCGACGGGGCGAAGCCGCACTCCCGCATCACCCATTTCGATGACAAAGTGATGGGCCTGATCCACACCATCAAAGGCTTCGAAATTGCTGCCAGCCATGCGGCCCTGAGCGGTGAGTTCAACGACGTGCTGCTGGCGCTGAACCTCAGCCCGCTGGTGCATTCGGATCGCGACGCGGAATCGCTGGCGCGCGAAATGATCCTCGCCCATGAGAAATGGCTGCCAAACTTTGCGGCCACGGCTGAGAAGCTCAAACAACGCTAAGAGGAACAGAGATGGAAAATCTGTTGATCATCAATGCCGATGACTTTGGCCTGTCGAAAGGGCAAAACTACGGCATTGTCGAAGCCTGTCGCCACGGGGTGGTCACCTCGACCACCGCGCTGGTGAACGGCGAGGCGGTGGAGCATGCCGCGGCGCTAAGCCGCGACCTGCCGAAGCTCGGCGTCGGGATGCACTTTGTGCTGACGCTCGGCATGCCGCTTTCCCCGATGCCGGAACTGACGCGTGACGGGCAGCTGGGAAAATGGATCTGGGAGATGGCAGAGCAGGGTGCGCTGCCGCTCGACGAAATTGCGCGCGAGTTGGACTGCCAGTTTAACCGCTTTGTCGATCTCTTTGGCCGTGAACCGACGCACCTCGACAGCCATCACCACGTGCATATGATCCCGGCGATTTTCCCGCTGGTGGCTGAATTTGCGGCGCGTAAAGGTGTGGCGATGCGTGTGGATCGTCAGGTGCAAGCTTTGCACGGTCTCACTCTGAGCGCTGCGCCGACCACCGACGGGTTCAGCAGCGATTTCTACGGAGATGAGATCAGCGAAGCGCTGCTGTTGCAGGAGCTGGACGCTTCTGCGGCACGCGGAGAACGGTCGCTGGAAGTGATGGCCCACCCGGCGTTTGTCGACAATACGGTGCGAAAAAGCGCCTATTGCTGGCCGCGCCTGGCGGAACTGGACGTGCTGACGTCGCCGTCGCTGAAGTATGCGATTGCGGAGCGTGGGTATCGTTTGGGGACGTTTAGCGATCTGTAAACATTGCCGGGTGGCGCTTGCGCTTACCCGGCCTACGGGGTTCGTGCGGTTTGATGCCCTCACCCCAACCCTCTCCCACGGGAGAGGGAGAAAACATCAAAAACGGCAACCTTCGGGTTGCCGTTTTGCATTGACCTTGTAGGCCGGATAAGCGAAGCGCATCCGGCGTTTTTTACGCCGGGATCTGAGCGATTTTACTACTGCGCGACCACACCCGGTGCGCCGCCAGCAGCTCGAACAGCTGATCCATAAACGGACCAGCGGCTTTATCACCCTCCACAATCCCTTCTTCGCCTTTATCCGCCACTTTCAGCAGAGTTTTAAACTGACGCGCATCGCCCGCCAGTGCCACAGGTTTCAGGTGTTTGTAGGCTTCCAGCAGGTAGTAAGCCGCATCGCCATTGTCGAGCAGGCTCTGAATATCCCCGCCCGGCACAATCACCGCATCGACGGTAAGGGACGGCGACCCGGCAAAGGTCCCGGCAATCGGCAGCGCGGAACCGTCGTCCGCTTTCACTTCCCCCATACGCTTGTAGAGCAGCTGGGCATGCACGCCTTTGGCTTTTAGCGCTTTCAGGATCGCCAGCACATCTTTTGCGGCAGTGTTGTCGTTGAGCAGTACCGCCACAACGCGCCCTTTTATCGATCCGCCCGGCACGGCATACAGGCTCAGGGACGCATCTTTTTTCAGGCCGTTAACCTCTTTCGGCGGGGCGGTGTTACGCTGCTCGTCGGTGAGGGTAATGCCTAAATTATCCGCGACAGCCTGGGCTAACTGAATGTCGATATGCGCCAGCTGATCGACCACTCGCTCACGGATATAGGTCCGCACCACTTTGCCTAACTCAAAGCTGAAGCTGCCGATGATGTGCTCCTGCTCAACCGGCGTCTGGCTTTGCCAGAACAGGCGAGGGTGGGCATAGTATTCGCCAAACGACGGGCTGCGCTCGCGGATTTTGGTGCCTTCCACGCGCTCCTGATACGACTCGAAACCGCCGCGTTTCGCCGCTGGCGGGGTTTCGCGCGGCCAGTTATCGTTGATCGAGTTCGGTTCATAGTTGGCCGGGTTGGTGTCGATATCCTGACGATGCATCCCGTCGCGCTGGAAGTTATGGTACGGGCAGGTTGGACGGTTGATCGGGATCTCGTGGAAATTCGGCCCGCCGAGACGGCTGATTTGCGTATCCGTGTACGAGAACAGGCGACCCTGCAGCAGCGGATCGTTGGTGAAATCCAGCCCCGGAACGATGTGCCCCGGGTGGAACGCCACCTGCTCGT
The DNA here is from genome assembly GCF_035593345.1 of Lelliottia sp. JS-SCA-14. Taxonomy (NCBI): domain Bacteria; kingdom Pseudomonadati; phylum Pseudomonadota; class Gammaproteobacteria; order Enterobacterales; family Enterobacteriaceae; genus Lelliottia; species Lelliottia sp. JS-SCA-14. The sequence goes on from NZ_CP141606.1 coordinate 2,006,146, forward strand.
TTTCAGCAAAGAAGTTATCCGGGTTACGGTTGAGCACCATTTTGCCCACCAGTTGCACCGGGACCAGCTCTTCCGGGATCAGTTTGGTCGGGTCGAGCAGATCGAAATCAAACTTGAATTCATCCTCCTCAGGAATCAGCTGGAACCCCAGCTCGTATTCCGGGAAATCGCCCGCTTCGATGGATTGCCACAGCTCGCGGCGGTGGAAATCGGGGTCGCGCCCGGTCAGCTTTTGCGCTTCGTCCCACACCAGGGAGGCTTTACCGGCCACCGGTTTCCAGTGGAAACGCACGAACGTCGCTTTGCCGTCGGCGTTGATCAGGCGGAAGGTGTGAATACCGAAGCCTTCCATGGTGCGATAGCTGCGCGGGATCCCGCGGTCGGACATCGCCCAGATGACGTTATGCAGGGTTTCCGGCTGGAGCGAAACATAGTCCCAAAAGGTGTCGTGCGCGCTTTGTCCCTGCGGAATAGCCCAGTGTGGCTCCGGCTTTACCGCATGGACAAAGTCAGGGAATTTGTGCGCGTCCTGAATGAAGAACACTGGCGTATTGTTGCCGACAAGGTCAAAAATGCCTTCTTCCGTGTAGAACTTGGTGGCGAAACCGCGAATATCACGCACCGTATCCGCCGAGCCCGCGCCGCCCTGAACCGTGGAGAAGCGCACAAAGACCGGGGTCACTTTATCCGGGTCCGAGAGGAAGTTGGCTTTGGTCAGATCGCTTAAATCTTTATACGGCTGGAAATAGCCGTGGGCGGCAGAGCCGCGAGCGTGGACGATGCGTTCCGGAATGCGTTCGTGGTCAAAGTGGGTGATTTTCTCCCGCAGGATAAAATCTTCCAGCAGCGTCGGGCCACGGTTCCCCGCGCGCAGGGAGTTCTGGTCATCGGCGATGCGCACGCCCTGATTCGTCGTGAGCGGAAAATTCTCCCCGCCTTTACGATGCGGTTCCAGAGCGTGCAGTTTTTCGTTGTCAGTATCAGGCGCTTTGAGGCTGCCTGGCGCGGTAGGTTGTTCACCCGGCGCGGATGGGGAAGGTGAGGGGCGATGAGACCCATCCTCTGGCGCCAGCGAGTCCATCCCCGGTCTGGATTCTTCGTCGCCGTGAATCGGTGACTGGTGCTGTTTTTCGGTCTTATCTTTTTGCTTCGACATTGCTCACTTCTCCTGTCTTCATTGCTGAAATACGTTCGTTGTGGCGAAAAGCCCCATTAACTATAGAACAATGTGATTTTGCGGCCGGGAAACTGAGAGTATTCGGGCTGACGCTTTAGCAAAAGGAGGGCATATCGCATGCAAGGCGCGACGGACGGGGCAGGAATCGGCTATGATTGGGGTTTTACGCTTCCAGAATTTGTTTTAGTGAACCAGTCGCTTATGAAACCATTTCGTCAACAAAACCGTCGTGTCATTAGCTACGTGCCTCGTGTTGAACCCGCGCCGCCGGACCACGCCCTGAAAGTGGATGGCTTTCGCGACGTCTGGCAGCTGCGTGGCAAATATGTGGCCTTTGTCCTGATGGGAGAGCATTTCCGCCGTTCACCGACCTTCACCGTTCCGGAATCGGCCCAGCGCTGGGCAACGCAAATCCGCCAGGATGACGATATTCAGGATTAGCCATGACATTTCGGGCGCAGAGCCTGTGGCTCTGTTGAGAAGCACACTAAAATCGCGATGTTAATTCTGCGCCCGCTTTATATTCCTAATTCCTGAACAATTATTTCTTACCGCTTCTGCTGCTCCCTTTTGATTCATCTTATGCCGCGCTCAGCTTTGGGGTCTAAAAATAGACGCTCGCCTTGCTGAACGAATGTGCAATCCACAGTACGCTACGCCACAAGTCAGAAAGCCTGTTTGTCATTAATTTCATGACAAACGGAAATCTATTTCTGACAGGACAATATAAATATCAAATCTTATTAACATCGTGTTAATAGGGTTTGGTTTTTATTCTTATAAAAGGGAAATCATATGAGCAAAATGTTTTATAAAAAAATGACGCTTGCATCTTTAATTGCTGCAAGCGCCCTGGTTTCATCAATGGCTAACGCTGCAGATGATTCTGACACTTTGTCTTTACAGGTATCAGGCACCATTAATCCTGCACCGTGTGGGCTGATCGTGAGCAAAACTGCGCTGGATCTGGGTTCTTCTCTGATTAGCGATCTGAAAACCTCCGATCAAACCCCGGCAGAAATTGGCACCCGTACGCTGCAGGTTTCTCTCACTGATTGTCAGCCAACCACCAACGTGGAGCTCCGCGTTCTGGGTGCTTCTGCAGAAGGCGACAGCACGCTGCTGGCAAACAGTGCAGCAACGAATGCGGCAACCAACGTTGGCGTGGGTGTGTGGAATAAGAAAGATGGCAGCCAGGTCAAAATTGGCGGGGACCCTATTATTCTGGTTCCTAATTCCCCAACGATGACCAATCTGGATTTCGCATTAGCGAAAGCGGATGGTTCTGCTGCAGTGACTGCCGGTGATGTGACCACTACCGCGCAGATCAAAGTCACTTTCCTCTAAACCACGGCTATTGCTCAGATAAAATATTAAGGGATTTATTATGAATAAGAAAATTATCGCGATGGCGATGGCAATGGCCTTTTCCGGCGTTGTAGGCATGAGCAATGCGGCGCAGGAGCCTATTTCTCAGGACGTTACCATCACCGGTCATGTACTGAATGAAATTTCCTGTCAGGTTAAAGCGGATGCAACGCTGAGCTTTGATAATATCGAAATGACTCAGATCGGGACCCTCGAGTCAGGAAAACCGCTGGCGAATGGCGCAGCAAAACCCTACATGATTGCCGTGACCAAATGCCCGGCGGGCCAAAAGATTTCTGTGACCATTCAGGGAACGCCTGATGCGGAAAACGTACAGCTGGTGGCGCTAAATGATGCTCCAGGCGCTGCACAAGGCGTGGGTATTGGTTTCTGGGACACGATTATGGCGACCAACGAACACAAACTGCTGGCCGTGAACGACAACAGCTCAGTGCCGCGCGAAGTGAACAGTGACGGTGCCGTTAACATCCCTCTGAGCATCGCACCGGTACAGTCGACTACAGAGGCGGCTGTAGCAGGCACCATCAGTGCCACCACCAGCATCAAAGTGAATTTCCTGTAATTAATTTTTAACTCTCCAGTGGCTGGCTAACAGGCCAGCCCTTTTTTTATCTCCGGGAACGACCATGAAATTAAATCCGATTGTTGCTGCTGCCATTATTTCGCTGGCAGGGCTGAGCTTTGCTTCACAGGCGACCGTCCAGTTATCTGCGAACCGCCTTTTTTATAGCGCCAAAAATCAGGACGTGAATATTACGGTTAAGAATGTTGAAGACCGCGAATATTTGGTGCAGTCCTGGGTTGATGCAAAAGGTAATCCCGAATTAGAACATAACGCGAAACTGCCTTTTATTGTTTCACCCCCGTTGTTCCATATGGCGAATAAAAGCGAAGCCGTTGTGCAGATGATGTATTCCGGTGAAGGGCTGCCAACCGATCGCGAAAGTCTGGTCTGGCTGGACGTCAAAGCCATTCCGGCAATGACCGATGGCGAGAAAAAAGTCAAAACCAAAGTCATGGTCGCCGTTCTGACCCGTATTAAAGTCTTCTATCGCCCGGAAAATCTGCCAGGCAATGCGACGGATGCCATTGCCGCGCTGTCATGGAAAAAAGAGGCCAATAATACCGTGACGGTAAAAAATGACTCTCCTTATTACGTCGTCATGAATAAAGTCAAAATCAATGATGACGAAGTGAAAGTCTCCATTGAAGACAACAATACCGTGGTGGCCCCTCATGGCAGCAAAACCTATCCGGTTAAAGCAGCGAAAGCGGGAACCAAAGTGACCTGGAGCGCCATTAATGAATACTCAGTGGTGTCTGCTGAGCACAGCGTAACGCTGTAATTATTGTATGCCATCAGTCCATACCCGGAAAAAGACGTCCCCGCGCTTTGCGCGTAGTGCGGTTTCACTGTGCGTTTTGCTCTCTGTTTCGGCCGCTCATGGGGAAGCCTATTTCGATCCTGGCATGATGCAGCCTGTTGACGGCGCGCCGGCCATTGGCGATCTGAATGCGGTGATGGCGAATCAGAAAAAAGAGGGGACCTATCATGTCTATATTGATGTTAACGGCGAAAAATTTGCGACCGGTGATATTCAATTTAGCCTGAAGAATGACGAGCTGGTGCCCTGTGTGCCCATGACGATGTATGCCAAAATTGGCGTCGATCCCTCGGCATCGGATGTGCATCTCAATCCTGAAAAAGACGATCGTACCTGCGCGTTGTTGACCGAAGCGGTTCCCGTGGCGCAATCGTCTTTCGATTTTTTAACCAAGAAATTGTCCCTCTCTTTTCCGCAAAGTACGCTGCGTGCGCATCTGAAAGATGAAATCCCCGCGGCGCTTTGGGATGACGGCATTCCGGCGTTGCTGGTGGGCTACCAGGCATCGGGCTCGCAAACGCTGCAAAGTCAGGACGAGAGTTCTAAAGGTTCTGATAATTTCGTGAACCTGAAAAACGGTATTAACCTTGGCGCCTGGCGTTTGCGTAATCTCTCCACTTTCACCCAAAGCAGCGATGCCGGGACACACTGGGACAGCACCAGTACCTACATCGAACGCGCCCTGCCGGGTATCAAAGGGGAACTGGTGGTGGGCGATGCCTATACCACCGGGGATCTTTTTGACAGCATCCGTATTAAGGGCGTTCAGGTGGCGTCAGATACGGATATGGTGCCAGACAGTATTAATGGCTTTGCGCCAGTGATCCGCGGGATCGCCAAAAGCAACGCCACGGTCACCATCCGGCAAAATAACAACATTATCTACCAGACCAACGTCGCCCCTGGGCCGTTTGCCATTACCGATCTGGCGCCGGTATCCTCCGGCGGTTCGCTGGAAGTGACGGTGAAAGAGGCGGACGGGACGGAGACGCGCTACAACCAGGCTTTTGCCTCGATGCCGATTTTGCAGCGTAAAGGCTCACTAAAATATGCCTTCTCTGCCGGGAAATACTCGGAAGCAGAAGCCCACGGCACCGAACCTGACGTTTTCCAGGCGGTTCTCGCCTACGGATTGCCGTACAGCCTGACCTTGCTCAGTGGTTTGCAGCACAGCAATGAATATCAAAGCGTCGATTTGGGGCTGGGGCTGGATTTAGGGTTCCTCGGGGCTATGTCGCTGGATGTGGCAAAACAGAAAGCCACGCTTTCCACGGACGATGAAAACCGCGAAGGCAGCGCCACGCATTTTGTCTGGCAAAACCATATCAATAAAACGCGCAGCGACATCAATCTGGATCTCACTCAGTACAGTAAACGCTATATCTCCTTTGCCGATACTTACGCGGATACTGATGCTCAGCAGGCTAAAAAACAGCAGCTCTCGCTGTCGTTTAATCAGGCGCTCACCGATACCCAAAGCCTGTTTGTGTCGATGAACAAAACGGATTACCAGAACAGCGCAAGCGCGAAAATGTATCAGGTGGGATTTAACACTCCGCTGTGGAAACTCAATGCTTCTGTCACCTTTGGACTGAATCAAAATCTCGATGAAAATGGCTCGGTGACGCGCGATAAGCAGCTGCTGTTCAACTTCTCCTTACCGCTCTCGGTATTTGACTCAGCCTCGACGGCTAATGCGACGGCGATGATCACCAATGATTTAAAAGGCAACAGCAATCAGACGGTCGGCGTGAACGGCAACATCATGAATTCCCCGGCGCTAACCTATAACACCCAGTTCGGTTACAACGTCAAAAAGCATGACGATGACACCAAAAATGCCAACGTCGGTGCGACCTACAAAGGGCGCTACGGCGAGGCGCAGGCGGGATACAACCAGGACGACCAGCAAAAACAATTCACTTATGGGCTTAACGGCCAGCTGGTTCTCCATCGGCACGGTTTGACGCTGGGGCAATACTCCGACGGCTCGATCGCCCTGGTGAGTGCGCCGGGCGCCGATCATGTGGGTATTACCAATAATCTCGGCGTTTACACCGACTGGCGTGGCTATACCCTCGTGCCTGATTTAACCGCCTATAAAACAAACTCGGTGCAGATCGATCCTGACAGCGTGGGGCAGAACATGTCGTTTGAGAATATTTCGGCAGAGGTCATTCCCACTAAAGATGCGGTGGTGATGGCCAGTTTCCCGGTCAATATCGGGCGCAAAGTGCTTTTCACGCTCAACTACAAAGGGGATGTGATCCCGTTTGGTTCCCAGGCGTACCTGAAAGGCAGCGATCGGATGTTTTTTGTGGGCGATCGTGGAGAACTGTTTATTACCGGCGCATCCGAAGAAGGGGAGATCACCGTGGACATGACCGAAGACCATCAGTGCAAGGCTCATTATCAGTTACCGAAAAGCAAAGGTAAGTTGCCGATTACCATGATGCCATTAGCCTGCGGGGATCAATAAATGCGTATTTTTCCAGCCACGGTGTTTCTGCTCATCGCAGGCGGTGCGGCGCTGCCCGCGCTCGCGTCAGCCTGCGATTTGCAACGTCAGGCAACGGTATCCGTCGCGCTGAGCGGGGCGCTGCAAAAAGACCCGCTTAGCGCCAGCGTCGGCGAGACGTTGTATGTCAAAAGGGCGTCACTCTCGACGCTGGCGCACCGCAAGCAGGATATCCTCTGCACGCCGGTTCAGTCGCAGGAGCAGCTGATCCTCAAAGGCAACATGACCGGTACCATGACGGGAGACCATGTTTATCCTACGTCCGTTCCGGGGATCGGCGTGCGGCTGTCGGTGGTGGTGGGGCAAAAAGGGAATCACACGTCACTCCTGACGTTGCCGGTATCAGAGCAAATTGCGCTAAACAGCGCGACGGATATCACCAGCGACAACGTGTTTGTCAAAACCGAGCTGGTCAAAACCGGGCCGATCGCGACGCTGGGTAATATTAGCTACCAGACCCCGTCGTTGCTGTCGTTTTCGCGCTCGGCGACGCAGCAGATCGTCAACGTGGATTACTCCCTCGCTGTGACGCCACCAGCCGGATATTGCCGGTTCACCTCCACTCACGCGGCGTTCAGCCTGGCGGCGGTGGACAGCAGCGCGGTGATATCCTCTTCGGCGCTGCCCGCAACGCCGCTGCCCATCAACTTTGCCTGCGTCGGCGCACCCGCGCATATCGAAATGACGCTCTACGGTGCGGCGGATGCGGTAGCGAATGGGGTGTTACGCAATAAAGAGGGGACGGAGCAGGCGACGGGAGTTGGCGTTCAGCTGTTGTATCGCAATGCGCCTGTGGCGTTCGGCTCGCCGATATCGCTGGATGATGTTCCACTCCTCAACAATCAGGGCGATATTCCGCTGTCGGCGCGGTATGTCGCCACATCCGGGAAGGTCACCGCAGGTAAAGTGGAAACCCTGGCGACGATTAAGCTGAATTTCTTGTAGCGGAAAAATGGCATAAAAAAAGGCCCTCAATGGAGGTAATGCTGGTCCCAGGACCTTTATGGCATCAGTGGAATCGTTCCGTTCACTTTCGTTCCTCTGCTTCCGGTCCATCTCTCTGCGGTGAACGTGCCAGGGTGGCTCAATCGCCACCACCCTGGCAACCCCGGCTCCCGGCAAAGAAAATCGCCGCTTCGCGGTGCCTTCGTCTTATTCCTTCCGGCTGACGGGGACGGGCGCAGGTAACATCCCTGTAAGTCGCGCCCTCGACGCACATCCCTGTGCGTCGCCCCTGCCTCCAGTCAACGCCTCAGCGATTTTCAGCCGGACTCACGTTCCCTCAACCTTTTCAGCCGTCTGCATGTTGCACCGGTGTGGGTCCCCGCAGAAATCGGCGAACCGGAGGCCAGATGACAAGGGCTGGACGCCATGGATGGCGGCCAGAGGCGAAACGAGACAGGAAGTCGAGTCGAGCCGACCGCAGGCAGATGGCCGGGAGGTGAGCGCAGTGCGAAGCACCGATTTCATGGCGGGGCGCGGGGATTGCAAAGGGGGCCGCGTGGCCCCCTTTGCACGTTCACAGGTTGTGACGCGATTATATTCTGCTGAACATGAGGTGAACGGAACAACCTCAGATGCTTAACTGATCAGCATTCCCTCAATGGAGGGCCTCTTGTCGCTTGTACGATTAACGGTGCGCCAGTTCGGCGTTCTCTTCGCTATCGAGGATCACTTTGTCGGTCTGCTTCAGCCACTGGCTGGTGAGCGTCCCGGCGGTCATGGAACCGTTGACGTTCAGGGCGGTACGACCCATGTCGATCAGCGGCTCAACGGAGATCAGCAGGGCGACCAGCGTCACCGGCAGGCCCATCGCAGGCAGCACGATCAGCGCGGCGAAGGTTGCGCCACCACCGACACCGGCTACACCGGCGGAGCTGACGGTCACGATACCGACCAGCGTTGCAATCCACATTGGATCCAGCGGGTTGATACCGACTGTTGGAGCCACCATCACTGCCAGCATTGCCGGGTAGAGACCCGCACAACCGTTCTGACCAATGGTCGCGCCGAAAGAGGCGGAGAAGCTGGCGATTGACTCTGGTACACCCAGACGACGGGTCTGCGCTTCCACGTTCAGCGGAATCGACGCGGCGCTGGAGCGGCTGGTGAAGGCGAAAGTCAGCACCGGCCACACTTTACGGAAGAACTTCAGCGGGCTCACGCCGTTCACGCCGAGCAGGATGCCGTGGACGGCAAACATGATGATCAGACCCAGGTAAGAGGCGACCACGAAGCTGCCCAGCTTGATGATGTCCTGCAGGTTAGAACCGGCAACGACTTTGGTCATCAGCGCCAGCACACCGTATGGGGTCAGCTGCATCACCAGACGAACCAGCTTCATTACCCAGCTCTGCAGGGTGTCGATGGCGGTCAGGACGCGCTGGCCTTTCGGCGCATCGTCTTTCAGCAGTTTCAGCGCAGCCACACCCAGGAAGGCGGCGAAAATCACTACGCTAATAATGGAGGTTGGGTTCGCGCCCGTCAGATCGGCAAACGGGTTTTTCGGTACGAAGGAGAGCAGCAGCTGAGGCACGCTCAGATCGGCGACTTTACCTGCGTAGTTAGTCTGAATGGCGGCCAGACGCGCGGTTTCCGCGGTGCCCTGCACCAGACCTTCAGCGGTCAGGCCAAACAGGTTAGTGACCAGCACACCGACCAGCGCGGAAATCAGCGTGGTGAACAGCAGGGTGCCGATGGTCAGGAAGCTGATTTTACCCAGCTGTGATGCGTTATGCAGACGGGCCACCGCGCTCAGAATAGAGGCGAAGACCAGCGGCATGACAATCATTTGCAGCAGTTGCACGTAGCCGTTACCGACAACGTTGAACCACTGAATCGAATCTTTCAGCACCGGGTTATCTGAGCCGTAAATCGCCTGCAACGCAAGACCAAATACCACACCCATACCCAGACCGACGAGTACCTTTTTCGCCAGGCTCCACTGCTTATGACGCGTCTGCGCCAGCAGCAACAGCAAGACAACGAACACCACGATGTTCGCAATAAGTGGAAAATTCATCCCCGTTCTCCTGATTTATTACCGACCGGTATTTTCCGATCCTGTTGGCGCAAGGTTAGCAGAAGTGTGATGTGGCGCTTATATCCAAATGGAATGGATTATGACAAATGGGATTATTTAGTCTGTTTAATGTTCAATCTGGTGATGAATAAAGCGATTGAACTGAAATTGCAGGGAATTGATCATCTGCGACGACCAGCGAACTGCACCATTTTCGGGCAGAGTCTGGGGCATCCAGACCGAATAAGCGAACAGCGCCATGCACAACACGCGCTCCAGCTGGTTGCCTTTTTGTGGGGCCAGAATCGGGAAACGGAAGCGCCAGCGGCACGGCCACAGCAGCGGAACACCCGCGGGAGTGAGCATATCCGCGAGAATGTGGCTTAAATAGCCGAGCACCATCCCCTGAATCGCATCGGCGGGGACAATCCAGCTTTCGGGGATCTTTAAATAGAAGAGGGTCAGCAGAATAAATACCGCCAGCAGGCTATGGGTAAACCCGCGATGGCCGAAGGCCCGGGCGATAGGCTTTGATACCCATTTCAGCCGCTGGCCGAGAAATGACTTCGGATGATCGATATCCGGCAGCAGGCAGGTCAGGACCGCAGAAGGAACAATATGCCACCAGTCGCCCTGCGCCAGAACAGGGGTTAGCTCAGCGTTTTTGGCAAACACTGCGCAGGCAATAGAAAAAAGGAGGTGGCCTTCCGCCGTCATGATAAAACCCATGAAACTGTCAATTCATACAGTATAGGGTTTTTATACAGTAGGCGGAAGAGGTTACGGTGTAACTCTTTGTCACAAACTGGCGTTAACGCGCCAGCCAGCCGCCATCCACGGCAAGGGTGTAGCCATTGATATAGTCAGAGGCTTTTGACGCAAGGAAAACCACCGGGCCTTGCAGGTCTTCCGGTACGCCCCAGCGCGCGGCGGGAATACGGTCCAGAATCTCTTTGCTGCGCTGATCATCCTCCCGCAGCTCCTGAGTATTATTGGTCGCCATATACCCCGGCGCAATCGCGTTGACATTGATGTGATGCCCGGCCCATTCGTTGGCCAGCAGGCGCGTGATGCCCAGCACGCCGCTTTTGGAAGCCGTATAAGAAGGCACGCGGATCCCGCCCTGGAAGGAGAGCATCGAGGCGATGTTGATGATTTTGCCGCCGTCACCCTGGGCGATAAACTGGCGCGCCACGGCCTGGGAAAGGAAAAAGACCGATTTGAGGTTCAGGTTCATGACGTCATCCCAGTTCTTTTCACTGAAAGACAGGGCATCCTCCCGGCGGATGGTTCCGGCGTTGTTCACCAGAATATCGACGCGGCCCATCTCCGCGACCGTTTGGGCCACAATGGATTCGAGAGCGTCCTGTTGGCTGAGATCGGCCTGAATCGCCATAAAGCGTCGGCCCAGGGCTTTGACTTTTGCGGCGGTCTCTTCGGGGATCCTGCGGTTCACGCCCACAATGTCACATCCGGCTTGCGCCAGACCGAGCGTCATTCCCTGGCCTAAACCGGTATCGCAGCCGGTGACGATGGCCACTTTTCCCGCCAGATTAAAGGCATCCAGTATCATATTTACCTCAGAGTGTAGGGTTATTATCGTTCTGAAGGTAAGAATAGGAGCCGCTTCGCGGAAATACAAATAAAAATGAAATGATGTTTTAAAAATTGACGAGGTGTCATGTTTTCGGGCAACGGAGCGTTGCCCGAAGGGGAGTGCTTAGCCGCGCAGATGGGCTACGGTGAGATCGGCAAGCGTCGTCAGTTTCGCATCCGCCAGGGCAAAGCGCGGATCGTGCTGGCCCTCTTCGGCGGGGACCACGATGGAGCGCATTCGCGCCGCTTTCGAAGCGATCATACCGTTCACCGAATCTTCCAGCGCCACGCAGGCCAGGGTATCGACGCCCAGTTTGGCGGCACAGTCCATATACACCTGCGGATGCGGCTTGCTGTACGGCAGTTTTTCCGCCGAGGCCAGCGCGTCAAAGCTGTCGCGCAGGTCGAACATCTCCAGCACTTTTTCCAGCATGTGCAGCGGGGAGGCGGACGCCAGACCGACTTTCAGCCCCTGCGCTTTGCACAGGGCGATGGCTTCGCGAGCACCCGGCAGCAGCGGGCGGTTCTCTTCTACCAGCGAAATCGCGCGGCTGATAATACGGTCGGTCACTTCCTGGCGGCTCGGGCCATTCCACGGCTGGTGGGCATACCACAGCTCAACAACCATATCGATGCGCAGTCCCAGCGTGTCCGGGAGTTCGCTACGGCGGCTGATATCCACTCCAATGCTGGCCATGACATCCAGTTCGGCACGATCCCACAGCGGTTCGGAATCGATTAACAATCCATCCATATCGAAAATGGCAGCAACAATCTGGCGCGGGGTCGACATAACGATATCTCCTTTCACAGGTTTACAGCACAGGGAGAGTCCTGAGTTACTCCGCAATTTACCATATTGCCCCTAAAGAACGGGCGAAATTCGTAAGCAGAAGGTAAACTTAGGCTCAAAGAGAGCGTCTTAATGAAGGGGAACTGATGACGTATCAACAAGCTGGACGCATAGCGGTGCTAAAACGCATTGCCGGATGGGTGATTTTTATTCCGGCCGTGATTTCCACGCTGATCTCTGTGCTGAAATTCATGTACGAGCACAGCGAAAAACAGGCAGGGATCAATGCGGTTATGCTTGATTTTGCGCATGTGATGATCGAGATGATGCGCTTTAATACGCCGTTTCTTAACATCTTCTGGTACAACTCGCCCACGCCCGATTTTCATCAACAGTTGAACATTGTGTTCTGGATTATCTTTGCGCTGATTTTCATCGCCCTGGCCCTGCAGGCCTCCGGCGCGCGCATGAGTCGCCAGACCCGTTTTCTGCGTGAAGGGGTGGAAGATCAGCTGATTCTGGAGCAGGCGAAAGGGCCCGAAGGGTTAACCCGCGAGCAGATTGAGTCGCGTATCGTGGTGCCACATCACACCATTTTCCTGCAGATTTTCCCGCTGTATGTCCTGCCTGTGATTATCATCGTCTGCGGCTATTTCTTCTTCTCACTGCTCGGTTTTCTGTAACGCAAAACGGGTGGTCAGGCACCACCCGTTTTCGCCTTTACGCCGCTAAAATCCTGTCCAGCGCGCGCTGCGCATTCACCAGATGTTCACCTCCGAACAGAATCGCCCGGTTAAACAGGGTATAAAGCTGGTAAATAGGCTGGCGTTCGAGGAACCCCGACGGCAGCGGTGAAACCGACTGATATCCGTCGTAGATTTGCGGTGGTTGCTCCGGATGCAGTGGCAGCATGGCCAGATCGCATTCGCGGTCGCCCCAGTAGCAGGCAGGATCAAAGATGTAAGGCCCGTTCGGCCCTAAGGCGCAGTTTTCAGACCACAGATCGCCATGCAGCAGCGAAGGCTGAGGCTGGTGGGACGCCAGGCGCTGCTGAACGTGCTCGACAATGGCGTCGATATTGCCGAACTCCAGGCCTTTTTCGGCAGCCAGCTCCAGCTGCCAGCCGATGCGCTGCTCGGCAAAGAAGGTCGACCAGCGGCGCTGCCAGGCGTTGGGCTGTGGGGTGGTGGAGAGGTCGTTATCAAAATCGAGACCAAACTGCGGCTGGTCGCTCCACTGATGCAGGCGAGCGATTTGCTGGCCTAACAGAAAGGCGTTGTGCGCGTCCAGCGGACGGGCAGGGAGATAGTCCATCACCAGAAAGCTGTAGTCGCGGTCGCTCCCCACCGCCCAGACCTGCGGGACGGAGACAGTTTTGCTGCGCGACAGCAGTTCCAGCTGATCGGCTTCGGCGGTGAAGATGGGGAGCAATTCCCGCTCATCACATTTGACGAAGAAATCCCGCCCCGCGAAGCGCACATGCCATGCGGCGTGAATTTCACCACCCGGCAGCTCGTTACGCAGCTCGATCTCCCCGTCGCCCAGTTGCTCGTTTAACAGATGACTGATAGCCTGCCACATGATGATTCTCCCATGTTGTCCGCCAGATCATTAAGTTAGCGCAAAAACGCCGTTCAATAATACGAGCTAACGCACACCTGAGCCGTCAGGATCACTGCAGGGCATTTATTGTTCTCTTTTTTGCCACTCTTCCCAGGTTTTTACGTCAATATTTGCCTCTTTGCCGGTCGCGCTCTCAACCAGGCCGCTGGCCAGCGTTTTCACTTCGTCACGATCGAGGGGGCTTATCAGGCCAAACGTATTGGTCCCCAGATCGTGAACGTTGCCTTCGTCATCCGTCAGGGTCAGCAGGAAACCGCCGCGCGTCAGGTGATTGGTGATCTCGTTGAGTTCCGTCAGCGAGTCTTCATGAATTTTGATGGTTACAACGTAGCGGGTGATGTCACCACTGCTCATATTTCACCTCTTTGTTATCGCGAAAGTTTTCTTAGCATAGTCGATTGCGCCAGTTTGGCGACTTAACGGGAAATTCCCCCCATCGCTGAGGGGAGGCGGTTTTTAATTCTGGGACAGGTAATCGACGATTTTTTGCGTGTCTTCGAGAGAGCACAGGCGCGTGCCGTGGTTAATCGTGGCGGCGCTACCGGCCGCGACGCCGTAGCGCGTCATCTCCAGCAGCGACGCACCTTGCGCCAGTTTTAAGGTCATCGCGCCGACCATACTGTCACCGGCACCGACGGTGCTTTGGCTTTTCATTGGCGGCGGAACGACCTGTACCGATCCGGTTTCGTCGACGCCAAGGGCACCCTGTGGTCCCAGAGACACCACCACGCGACGCGCTTTGCCGCTGCGCACCAGCTCCTGCGCGGCAGAGCGCACGTCATCCGGCTGGGTTAACGGGCGGTTGACCAGCGCGCTCAGCTCTTTCTGGTTCGGTTTAATCAGTTCCAGATCGCCGGACTCCAGCGCGGCGGTCAGCGCTTCGCCGGAGCTGTCGACGATACAGCGCAGGCCTTTCTTCTTCGCCGCCTGAATCAGTTGGGTAAGTTTTTCACATTTCACGCCGGGCGGCAGGCTGCCGCTGATGACCAGCAGGGCGCCGCTTTCGATGGCGAGCACTTTCTCTTCCAGCTGGCGAAACTCATTGTCATCCAGCATGGCGCCGGGCATCACAAAGCGGTACTGTTCGCCGCTCGATTCGACGTGGACGTGCAGGTTCTGGCGCGTCCAGTCTTTGGCTTCCACCGTATCGACGGCCACCTGTTCATCCGCCAGCAGTGCCACCAGATGTTCACCGGTCGCGCCGCCCGCCGGGAAGATCGCCGTGGCTTTTCCGCCAAGATAGGTGATGGCGCGCGCGACGTTGATGCCGCCACCGCCAGGTTCGAACACCGGTGCAGTGCAACGCAGTTTACCTTCGGGATAGATCTGCGGTGTCAGCGTGGCGCTGTCGAGGGAAGGGGAGAGCGTTAGCGTATAAATTCGGACCATTATGACCTCCTTTTAGCATGGGCTCCGGTAAGCATGGCACAAAAGACGAGAAGGGAAAGTAAATAACAGTATGATTTTAAATATAAATGTTTAGACGCTTTGTGCGTTTTTATTATGAAGGAAATAACGTTTTGAGATCGTTCTTATTCAAAAATTGAAATAAGAAATCATTGCTATGTTATATGAGCCTTTTTATAATTTGTTACCTTTCTAAGGATGCCTTGTCATTGATCCTCAAGAAAGTTTCCGAGACCGTGATGGTCTCTTTTTTTGTTGTACGGACTCCTTTATAAATGAAGCTCTTGAAGACAGTACCTGCCGCAATGATGCTGGCGGGTGGCGTGTTTGCCTCGATGTACGCAGCCGCTGACGATACCGTTTTTACTGTCATGGATGACCCATCCACTGCGCAGAAACCGTTTGAAGGTAACCTTAACGCTGGGTATCTGGCGCAATCAGGTAACACCAAAAGCTCTTCCCTGACCGCAGACACCACCATGACCTGGTACGGCAATACCACTGCCTGGTCCCTGTGGGGTAACGCCAGCAACACCTCATCTAACGACGAGCGCTCCTCTGAGAAGTATGCAGTGGGTGGCCGTAGCCGTTACAACATGACGGATTATGACTATCTTTTCGGCCAGGCAAGCTGGTTAACTGACCGCTACAATGGCTATCGCCAGCGTGACGTGTTTACGGCCGGTTATGGTCGTCAGTTCCTGAATGGTCCGGTCCACAGCTTCCGTTTCGAATTCGGTCCTGGTGTGCGTTATGACGAGTACACCGATGGCGATACCAAAACGCAGCCGCTGGGTTACGCGTCCGGTACTTACGCCTGGCAGTTCACCGATAACGCCAAATTCACCCAGGGTGTTTCCGTATTTGGTGCTGATGACACGACCCTGAACTCTGAGACCGCGCTGAACGTGGCGATCAACGAACACTTTGGTCTGAAAGTCGCTTACAACGTGACCTGGAACTCGGAGCCACCGGCTTCTGCGCCAGAACACACCGACCGCAGAACCACGGTTTCTTTAGGCTATAAAATGTAATTCCGGCGGGCCGATATATTCTCGGCCCGTTTTTATATTTTCACAAACTGTGCTATTTAATATTAAACGGCGTTTTATTTTATTTGTTTTTCTGTTTCTCCATCATTTCTTCATAATTCCCTCTGTACATTAATATTCAGTTTATTTGACACGATTTGATAAATAAATTGACTAGGCAAAAGTGTGATCCAGATCTACACTAACAATACAGGCAATTCATTGCCTCAAGTTGTTCTGCATTAATTCAGATAGAGAAGAATCATTATGAATAAAATCAAAAACGCTGCCGCAGCAATGGTGCTTTCTGCACTGTCATTTGGTGTATTTGCTGCTGATTCAGTGACTCAACCTGCCAGTGATACCACCAACCAAATCGGCATTACCCGTGCTTCTGATGTTGAAGCGGGCTCAAACATCGCGCCGGGCTCCCAGTCTACCGGTCAGTCAATGAATGACGCGTTTGATGTGCATAAACTGGTCGCAGGTGAGTGGTCTTAATTGAGCATTACGCTAAATGGTTATGACCAGTGAAAAAACCGGATAATGATGTACCGGTTTTTCGTTTGATATGTGCTGCGGAATTATTCTGAACAGACGTGAATTAATAACTCACTCAATCTACACGCCCCAGATCATCGCTGCCCAGCGTAATAAAAGCATCGCCCCACAGATAGCGATTAATACGACCACCATTTTCCAGTGTTTTTGCGCAAAGCGTTTTGATGGCATAAACCGTTCCTTCGTCAGTTGATAAACATGAGTTTATCAAAAACGGCCCTATCGCGCACCCTCGGGGTCAGAACCAATGGAACTTCTCCGCCAGAATCATGACCAACGCCGCTGCGGAAACAATATTCAGGATCACCACTGTTCGACTGGAAACATTCATGTAACGCCCCTTTCGTTGTCAGGACCTGTTCAAGATTAGCTCAGCAAAATGGGATTGCGAGCGCCACCCCTAAAAACTCATGCAAAAGTATGAGAGGCATCAATCTGGTCGCAGAGGGTGCATTCACCCTTTTTTTAGTGTTACCATCGCAGGGCAGAACGTAAATCAGCCTTTGTCTGATTCGTCGCTGTTCCAGACTGCGAGCCAATTTGACGATTGTTGGTCAGATGGTGTCGCAATCTATTGATAAAACACGATTATTTTCTTTGTATATGCTCTTATGTGTGGGGCATCACTGCAAATAAGGATATAAAATGCCTGTAATTACTCTTCCTGATGGCAGCCAACGCCATTACGACCACGCCGTTAGCCCGATGGATGTTGCTCTGGACATTGGTCCTGGACTCGCAAAAGCCACCATCGCCGGCCGTGTCAATGGTGAACTGGTTGACGCCTCCGATCTGATTGAAAACGATGCGCAGCTGTCCATCATTACCGCCAAGAACGATGAAGGTCTTGAGATCATTCGTCACTCTTGTGCGCACCTGTTAGGCCATGCCATCAAACAGCTGTGGCCAAACACCAAAATGGCGATCGGCCCGGTGATCGACAACGGTTTCTACTATGACGTTGACCTTGACCATACCCTGACCCAGGAAGATATCGACGCGCTCGAAAAACGTATGCACGAGCTCGCCGAGACCAACTACGATGTCATCAAGAAAAAAGTCAGCTGGCACGAAGCGCGTGAAACCTTCGTGAAGCGTGGCGAGAACTATAAAGTTTCGATCCTTGATGAGAACATCGCGCATGATGACAAGCCTGGCTTGTATCATCACGAAGAATACGTCGACATGTGCCGTGGACCGCACGTGCCGAACATGCGTTTCTGTCATCACTTCAAACTGATGAAAACCGCAGGCGCCTACTGGCGTGGCGACAGCAATAACAAGATGTTGCAGCGTATTTATGGTACCGCCTGGGCAGATAAAAAAGCCCTGAGCGCCTACTTGCAGCGTCTGGAAGAGGCCGCGAAACGCGACCACCGTAAAATCGGTAAGCAGCTCGACCTGTACCATATGCAGGAAGAGGCACCAGGTATGGTGTTCTGGCATAACGACGGATGGACTATCTTCCGTGAACTGGAAACTTTCGTGCGCTCCAAGCTGAAAGAGTATCAGTATCAGGAAGTGAAAGGCCCGTTCATGATGGACCGTGTGCTGTGGGAAAAAACCGGCCACTGGGACAACTACAAAGATGCGATGTTCACCACCTCTTCTGAGAACCGTGAATACTGCATCAAGCCAATGAACTGCCCGGGCCACGTTCAGATCTTCAACCAGGGTCTGAAATCTTATCGTGACCTGCCGCTGCGTATGGCGGAGTTTGGTAGCTGCCACCGTAATGAGCCATCAGGCGCACTGCATGGTCTGATGCGTGTTCGTGGCTTTACCCAGGATGATGCGCATATTTTCTGTACTGAAGACCAGGTGCGTGATGAAGTCAACGCCTGTATTCGTATGGTCTACGATATGTATAGCACCTTTGGCTTCGAGAAAATCGTCGTCAAACTCTCAACTCGTCCGGAAAAGCGTATCGGTAGCGACGAGACCTGGGATCGTGCTGAGGCGGATCTGGCAGTTGCGCTGGAAGAGAACAACATCCCGTTTGAATATCAGGTGGGTGAAGGCGCATTCTACGGTCCGAAAATTGAATTTACACTGTATGACTGCCTCGATCGTGCATGGCAGTGCGGAACAGTCCAGCTGGACTTCTCCCTGCCGCAGCGTTTAAGCGCCTCTTATGTTGGCGAAGACAACGAGCGTCAGGTGCCGGTAATGATTCACCGTGCAATTCTTGGGTCTATCGAACGCTTTATCGGCATTCTGACCGAAGAGTTCGCTGGCTTCTTCCCAACCTGGCTTGCGCCAGTGCAGGTCGTGGTCATGAACATCACCGATTCTCAGGCCGATTACGTTAAAGAATTGACGCAGAAACTACAAAATGCGGGCATTCGCGTAAAAGCGGACTTGAGAAATGAGAAGATTGGCTTTAAAATCCGCGAGCACACTTTACGTCGGGTCCCGTACATGTTGGTCTGTGGTGATAAAGAGGTGGAAGCAGGCAAAGTTGCCGTTCGCACCCGCCGTGGTAAAGACCTGGGAAGCCTGGACGTGAGTGAAGTGATTGAGAAGCTGCGACAAGAGATTCGCAGCCGCAGTCTTCAACAACTGGAGGAATAAGGTATTAAAGGCGGAAAACGAGTTCAAACGGCGCGCCCGAATCGTATCAACAGCGAAATTCGCGCGCAAGAAGTTCGCTTAACAGGTCTGGAAGGCGAGCAGCTTGGTATTGTGAGTCTGAGAGAAGCTCTGGAAAAAGCTGAAGAATCCGGAGTAGACTTGGTCGAAATCAGCCCTAACGCCGAGCCGCCAGTTTGTCGTATCATGGATTACGGCAAATTCCTCTATGAAAAGAGCAAGTCTTCTAAGGAACAGAAGAAAAAGCAAAAAGTTATTCAGGTTAAGGAAATTAAATTCCGACCTGGCACCGACGATGGCGATTACCAGGTAAAACTCCGCAGCCTGGTACGCTTTCTGGAAGAGGGTGATAAAGCTAAGATCACGCTGCGTTTCCGCGGTCGTGAGATGGCTCACCAGCAGATCGGTATGGAAGTGCTTAATCGCGTCCGTGACGATCTGAGTGAACTGGCAGTGGTCGAATCCTTCCCATCGAAGATCGAAGGCCGCCAGATGATCATGGTGCTCGCTCCTAAGAAGAAACAGTAAGGCCTTCAAGTAGCAATTCCTGTGGAGCCTACGGGCTTCGCAGGTTTTGTTCGCCTATGTTTCGTTTATTAACAATGCGAAGTGGAAGTTATTAAAATGCCAAAAATTAAGACCGTACGCGGTGCTGCTAAGCGCTTCAAAAAAACCGGTAAAGGTGGTTTTAAGCACAAGCACGCAAACCTGCGTCACATTCTGACTAAAAAAGCTACCAAGCGTAAACGTCACCTGCGTCCGAAAGCCATGGTTTCCAAAGGCGATCTGGGCCTGGTCATCGCGTGCCTGCCGTACGCATAAGTCGTA
The DNA here is from genome assembly GCF_035593345.1 of Lelliottia sp. JS-SCA-14. Classification (NCBI taxonomy): domain Bacteria; kingdom Pseudomonadati; phylum Pseudomonadota; class Gammaproteobacteria; order Enterobacterales; family Enterobacteriaceae; genus Lelliottia; species Lelliottia sp. JS-SCA-14. The sequence continues at coordinate 2,026,068 of NZ_CP141606.1, forward strand.
AACGTTTATTAACCTTTTTTAACTTAGAATAGATACAGGAGAGCACATATGGCTCGCGTAAAACGTGGTGTAGTTGCCCGTGCACGTCACAAGAAAATTTTGAAACAAGCTAAAGGCTACTACGGTGCGCGTTCTCGCGTATACCGCGTTGCCTTCCAGGCTGTTATCAAAGCTGGTCAGTATGCTTACCGTGACCGTCGTCAACGTAAGCGTCAGTTCCGTCAACTGTGGATTGCGCGTATCAACGCAGCAGCACGTCAGAACGGTATTTCTTACAGCAAATTCATCAACGGCCTGAAAAAAGCCTCTGTTGAAATCGACCGTAAGATCCTGGCTGACATCGCAGTATTCGACAAATTAGCGTTCACCGCTCTGGTCGAAAAAGCGAAAGCAGCACTGGCATAAGCCAGTTGAGAGAGGGGGCTTTGCTCCCTCTTTCATTTCCACCCCATCCGGGACGATTGAAAACACAAGGTAACGCAAGCATGAATGCTGCTATTTTCCGCTTCTTCTTTTACTTTAGCACCTGAATTCCGGGGGCTTGCGCGTGAAAGATGAAACGAAAAACAGCGCCAGAAAGCCTCCTGATGGAGGCTTTTTTTGTTTCTACCGCTTATGAATATCGCCACATAACGAGGAAAACCATGTCACATCTCGCAGAGCTGGTTGCCAGTGCAACGGCAGCCATTAACCAGGCCTCAGATGTTGCCGCATTAGACAATGTCCGCGTCGAATATCTGGGCAAGAAAGGGCATCTGACCCTGCAAATGACCACCCTGCGTGAATTGCCGCCAGAAGAGCGCCCGGCAGCGGGTGCGGTGATTAACGAAGCCAAAGAGCAGGTTCAGCAGGCACTGAATGCGCGTAAATATGATTTAGAAAGCGCCGCGCTGAATGCCCGTCTGGCCGAAGAGACCATCGACGTCTCTCTGCCAGGTCGTCGTATCGAAAACGGCGGTCTGCATCCGGTCACCCGTACCATTGACCGCATTGAAAGTTTCTTCGGTGAGCTCGGCTTTACCGTGGCGACTGGCCCGGAAATCGAAGATGACTATCACAACTTCGATGCCCTGAACATTCCAGGCCATCATCCGGCACGCGCTGACCACGACACTTTCTGGTTTGATGCGACCCGTCTGCTGCGTACCCAGACCTCTGGCGTGCAGATCCGCACCATGAAAGAACAAGAGCCGCCGATCCGCATTATCGCGCCGGGCCGCGTGTATCGTAACGATTACGACCAGACGCACACCCCGATGTTCCATCAGATGGAAGGCCTGATCGTCGATAAGAACATCAGCTTCACCAACCTGAAAGGCACGCTGCACGACTTCCTGAACAACTTCTTTGAAGAAGATCTGCAGGTTCGTTTCCGTCCGTCCTACTTCCCGTTCACCGAACCTTCTGCAGAAGTGGACGTGATGGGCAAAAACGGCAAATGGCTCGAAGTGCTCGGCTGCGGCATGGTCCATCCAAACGTTCTGCGTAACGTCGGTATCGATCCGGAAGTCTATTCCGGCTTTGCCTTCGGCATGGGCATGGAGCGTCTGACCATGCTGCGCTATGGCGTGACCGATCTGCGCGCATTCTTCGAAAACGATCTGCGTTTCCTCAAACAGTTTAAATAAGGGCAGGACAGAACAATGAAATTCAGTGAACTGTGGTTACGCGAATGGGTGAACACCGCGCTCGACAGCGAAGCGCTCTCTAACCAAATTACCATGGCAGGCCTGGAAGTGGACGGCGTTGAGCCGGTCGCAGGCGCATTCAACGGTGTGATTGTCGGTGAAGTGGTCGAGTGCGGCCAGCACCCGAACGCGGACAAACTGCGCGTCACCAAAGTTAACGTCGGTGGCGATCGCCTGCTGGACATCGTCTGCGGCGCGCCAAACTGCCGCCAGGGCCTGAAAGTGGCTGTGGCAACGGTCGGTGCGGTTCTGCCGGGCGATTTCAAAATTAAAGCGGCGAAACTGCGCGGCGAGCCGTCTGAAGGCATGCTGTGCTCCTTCTCCGAGCTGGGTATTTCCGACGATCACAACGGCATTATCGAACTGCCTGTTGATGCGCCGATTGGCACTGACATCCGCGAATACCTGAAGCTCGATGACAACACCATCGAAATCAGCGTGACGCCAAACCGTGCCGATTGCCTGGGCATCATCGGCGTGGCGCGCGACGTTGCGGTGCTGAACCAGACCGAACTGAACGCACCGGAAATTGCACCGGTTGCGGCCACCATCAATGACACGCTGCCAATTTCTGTGCAAGCCGCTGACGCTTGCCCACGTTACCTCGGTCGTGTGGTGAAAGGCATCAACGTTAAAGCGCCAACTCCGCTGTGGATGAAAGAAAAACTGCGTCGCTGCGGGATTCGTTCTATCGATGCGGTGGTCGACGTGACCAACTACGTTCTGCTGGAACTGGGTCAGCCGATGCACGCCTTCGATAAAGATCGTATCGAAGGTGGGATCGTGGTGCGTATGGCGAAAGAGGGTGAAACCCTGGTTCTGCTCGACGGTAGCGAAGCCAAACTGAACGCTGATACGCTGGTCATTGCTGACCATACCAAAGCGCTGGCGATGGGCGGCATCTTCGGTGGCGAGCACTCTGGCGTGAACGACGAGACGCAAAATGTCCTGCTGGAGTGCGCATTCTTCAGCCCGCTGTCTATTACCGGCCGCGCACGTCGCCATGGCCTGCACACGGATGCCTCTCACCGCTACGAGCGCGGCGTGGATCCTGCTCTGCAGTATAAGGCCATGGAACGTGCGACTCGCCTGCTGATCGACATCTGTGGCGGTGAAGCGGGTCCGGTGATTGATGTGACCAATGAAGCGACGCTGCCTAAGCGTGCGACCATCACCCTGACTCGCGGCAAGCTGGACCGTCTGATCGGCCATCACATTGCTGATGCACAGGTGAGCGATATCCTGCGTCGTCTGGGCTGCGAAGTGACCGAAGGTCAGGACCAGTGGCAGGCCGTTACGCCAAGCTGGCGTTTCGACATGGAAATCGAAGAAGACCTGGTGGAAGAAGTGGCCCGTGTTTACGGCTACGACAACATTCCTAATGAGCCTGTGCAGGCCGGTCTGGTAATGGGTTCCCACCGCGAAGCCAACCTGTCCCTGAAGCGTGTGAAAACCATGCTCAACGACAAAGGCTATCAGGAAGTGATCACCTACAGCTTCGTAGATCCGAAACTGCAGCAGTTGATCCACCCAGGTCAGGAAGCGCTGATTCTGCCAAGCCCGATCTCCAGCGAAATGTCCGCGATGCGTCTTTCTCTGTGGACCGGTCTGCTCGGCACTATCGTTTACAACCAGAACCGTCAGCAGAGCCGCGTGCGTATCTTCGAAACCGGTCTGCGCTTTGTGCCTGATACCCAGGCAAATCTCGGTATCCGTCAGGATCTGATGCTGGCTGGTGCTATCTGCGGCAACCGCTATGAAGAGCACTGGGATCTGACCAAAAACAGCGTCGATTTCTACGATGTGAAAGGCGATCTGGAGTCTGTTCTCGATCTGACCGGTAAATTGTCTGAAATTGAATTCCGCGCAGAAGCTATCCCAGCCCTGCATCCGGGCCAGAGCGCTGCCATTTATTTACACGGCGAACGCGTTGGTTTCGTTGGCGTTGTTCACCCGGAACTGGAACGCAAACTGGACCTGAACGGCCGCACCATGGTGTTTGAGCTGGAGTGGAACAAGGTCGCAGACCGCGTGGTTCCTCAGGCTCAGGACGTTTCGCGCTTCCCGGCGAACCGTCGCGATATCGCCGTTGTGGTCGCTGAAAATGTGCCTGCAGCAGATATTTTGGCCGAGTGTAAGAAAGTTGGCGTAAATCAGGTAGTTGGCGTAAACTTATTTGACGTGTACCGCGGCAAGGGCGTAGCAGAAGGTTCTAAGAGCCTCGCTATTAGCCTTATCCTTCAGGATACCAGCCGTACACTCGAAGAAGAGGAGATTGCCGCTACCGTTGCCAGATGTGTAGAGGCATTAAAAGAGCGATTCCAGGCATCATTGAGGGATTGAACCTATGGCGCTTACAAAAGCTGAAATGTCAGAATATCTGTTTGATAAGCTTGGGCTTAGCAAACGGGATGCCAAAGAGCTGGTAGAGCTGTTTTTCGAAGAGATCCGTCGTGCTCTGGAAAATGGTGAGCAGGTAAAACTCTCCGGTTTTGGCAATTTTGATTTGCGAGACAAAAACCAACGTCCGGGCCGTAACCCGAAGACGGGGGAAGATATTCCCATTACAGCCCGCCGCGTGGTGACCTTCAGACCCGGCCAGAAGTTAAAAAGCCGTGTCGAAAACGCAACGCCCAAAGCAGAGTAATATGAACTAACCCAAAAAGGCCGCAATCGCGGCCTTTTTTCTTTGCGCGAAGGCATACCCACCGTAAAATCAATATCATCGCCCACTTGAAAACAGAACCCATGCTTGATTTTGCCCGTCGACAACACCGCTCCGATCTGCGCTGGTTACTGGTGCTGTTGGCATTACTGACTGCCGTTTTTGCGCTGAGTTTGTGTGCCGGAGAGCAGTGGATCGGGCCAGAACACTGGGCGAGCGAGCAGGGCAAGCTATTTGTCTGGCAAATCCGCCTGCCGCGCACGGTGGCCGTGGTTTTAGTCGGCGCGGCGCTGGCGCTGTGCGGCACTATCATGCAGGCATTGTTTGAAAATCCGCTGGCGGAGCCGGGGCTGCTTGGCGTCTCCAATGGCGCGGGCGTCGGCCTTATCGCCGCGTTAATGCTTGGCGGCGGGACCCTTTCTGGCTGGAGCATCAGCCTCAGCGCCATCGCTGGCGCACTTCTTATCACCGTCATTTTACTGCGTTTCGCCAGGCGACATTTGTCGACCAGCCGTCTGCTGCTGGCCGGGGTCGCGCTAGGGATTATCTGCAGCGCGCTGATGACCTGGGCGGTGTACTTCTCCACGTCGTTCGATCTGCGCCAGCTGATGTACTGGATGATGGGCGGTTTTGGCGGCGTGGACTGGCGACAGGGCTGGCTGATGGCGCTCCTGATCCCGGCGATCCTGTGGGCCGCTTTTCAGGCGAAGCCGCTGAACATGCTGGCGCTGGGGGAAATCTCGGCCCGCCAGCTGGGCCTGTCTATCGGCCTGTGGCGTAATGTGCTGGTGGTGGCTATCGGCTGGATGGTAGGCGTCAGCGTCGCCCTGGCCGGTGCTATCGGGTTTATTGGCCTGGTAATCCCTCATATGCTGCGTCTGGCGGGCATCACAAACCATCGCACCTTATTACCCGCCGCCGCTATCGCCGGTGCGGCGACGCTGCTGATTGCCGATATTATTGCCCGTCTGGCCATGAGTGCCGCCGAGCTGCCGATCGGGGTGGTGACCGCAACGCTGGGCGCGCCCGTATTTATCTGGCTACTATTAAAGGCCGGACGTTAGATCCGCCCAACCGTAAGACAATCTAAGGGGACGCTATGCAGTACGATATTCTGAATACCGACGTAACAACCATTGATGGCAAGCAAACCACGCTGGAAGACTACCGCGGCAAAGTGCTGCTGGTGGTTAACGTGGCCTCGAAGTGTGGCCTGACGCCGCAGTACGAACAGCTGGAAAACATCCAGAAAGCCTGGGAGAAAGACGGATTGGTGGTCCTCGGATTCCCGTGCAACCAGTTCCTCGGTCAGGAGCCGGGCAGCGAAGACGAGATCAAAACGTTCTGCAGTACCACCTACGGCGTGACTTTCCCGATGTTCAGCAAAATCGACGTCAACGGTGACAACCGTCATCCGCTGTATGAAAAACTGGTGGCCGCAGCGCCTACCGCCGTCGCGCCGGAAGACAGCGGCTTCTACGAGCGTATGGCGAGCAAAGGGCGCGCGCCGCTCTATCCTGACGATATTCTGTGGAACTTCGAAAAATTCCTGATTGGTCGCGATGGTCAGGTGGTGCAGCGTTTCTCTCCAGATATGACCCCGGAAGATCCGATCGTCATGGAGTCCATTAAGCTGGCGCTGGCGAAGTAATGAGTATGCTGTTGCAGCTGACAGGCGTGGCGGAAAAGGGCAGGCTGGAGCCGGTTAACGCCGAAGTCCGCCCGGGTGAAATTGTGCACATCGTGGGCCCAAACGGTGCCGGTAAAAGCACGCTGCTGGCGCGGATGGCCGGAATAACGTCGGGCGAAGGCGAGATTATCCTGCACGGACATTCTCTGCATGAATGGTCGCCCGTCTCGCTGGCCCACCGCCGCAGCTATCTGGTGCAACAGCAAACGCCGCCTTTCGCCATGCCCGTCTGGCACTATCTGGCGCTGCATCAGCATGATAAAAGCCAAACCGCGCTGCTTGACGACGTCACGGCTGCGCTGGGGCTGACAGATAAGCTCTCGCGCAATGTGAATCAGCTCTCCGGCGGAGAATGGCAGCGCGTGCGGCTCGCCGCGGTGATACTGCAAATCCATCCGGCAGGGAACCCGCATGGCTGCCTGCTGCTGCTGGACGAGCCGATGAGCAGCCTGGACGTCGCCCAACAGGCGGCTCTCGACAGACTGTTGAGTCAGCTTTCTGGTAAAGGGATTGCCATCGTGATGAGCAGCCATGACCTGAACCATACGCTGCGTCACGCGCATCGCGTGTGGCTGCTGGCGCGCGGAAAGCTCCTCGCCAGCGGTCCGCGTGACAGCGTCCTGACGCCACCGCATCTTGCGAAAGCTTACGGTATGCCTTTCCGCCGTCTGGACATAGAAGGGCACAGAATGCTGATTTCTACCGCCCAGGAATAAGCGTTTCTTGCAAGGTAGCGTAATCACAGGCTAAATTACGGAAAGGACAAAAAAAGCAGAGGATTCGTCTGGAAATGCGCTTCTGGTTTCTGATCGTGGGCATGTTATTACTTGCAGGATGCAGCAGCCATCGTGCGCCACCCCCAAATCCGCGGTTATCGGATTCGATTACCGTGATTGCCAACCTGAACGAACAGTTGCAAAACTGGCGCGGGACGCCCTATCGCTATGGCGGTATGAGCCGTGGCGGGGTGGATTGCTCGGGATTCGTGTTAATGACGATGCGCGATAAATTCGATCTGCAACTCCCGCGCGACACGCGCACGCAGGCGAAAATTGGCACGGAGATCGATAAAGACGATTTGCTGCCCGGCGACCTGGTATTCTTTAAAACCGGCTCAGGCGAAAGCGGCCTGCATGTTGGCATTTATGATACCGATAACCAGTTTATTCACGCCTCGACCAGTCGCGGTGTCATGAGATCTTCCCTGGATAATGTTTACTGGCGGAAGAACTTCTGGCAGGCCCGACGTATTTAGCCCCCATTTCTGCGATTCCGCGCGGTTTCTTAAGCCGTGCGGATAACTAACTGCTGTGTCCGATACATTAAGTAACATTAATTAATTTCTTTAAATCTCTGTTTTCGCTAAAACTGGATATTATCGGATAACCAGGATAAGATTATTTTTAGATTGAGGGATAAATCTTAAAAATAAAAGGAACGAATGAAATTAACTCTATTAAAATCAATAAAGTTGAATTGTTTTAGCTATTGCTCCAGGATGCACGTTATCTTCGTTACCGCGGGGCAGGCGCTATGATAGTCACCCTCAATAAACCCTGGCAATCTGAACTTTTATTACTCCCGGCGCGCAATAACGCAGGGGAGTTACGTGGTTTGGAAATTTTAACTAACTTTGTTGGTGTGGGTGCTGACGTCCGTATTCCCACCGAGCTGGTGGCTCCCCATCTCACCGAAGAAGAAGAGTTAACGCTGTTTAAAGAGAAACTCGATCTGCTGGATTCCTGTAAACTTTTTTTCGTTCAGCATCAGCTTATAGCATGGATAAATATTACCCCTGCGATAGGCGAGTTTCTTTTAAGTAACGGGAATGCCGCTGCAATATTAGATCGTTATCCGTTTCTTGAGTTTACTGTTAATGAGAACTATCCCGGTTTAATTAACGGTAAGGATGATCTCACTCTGGCAAGAATGGCGATCCACTTCCCGATGGTGCTGGCCGATTACGGTGCAGGCGCGGCGTCGAATAAAGCCGTTTTTGACGGGCTCTTTACCCGTGTGGCGCTGGACAAAGGCTTTATCCAGCAGCGCGTCGTGGAGTTCTCCTTCGAGCCCTTTATGCGGGCGATCCTCGCGCAAATCTCGCCTTATTGCCAGTCGGTGATGGTGGCGGGCGTGGACGACGAAGAGGTTCTGCGCCGCATGATGCCGTTTAGTTTCAGCGCCATGCAGGGCAATCTGTGGTCTGCGGTCACCGCCGAGCAGGTCACCACGCTGGTTCAGTGATAACCCTGATATTCGCCCGTGTTTAACCGCGGGTAAACCCTCTACACTACAGGCAGGAGGACTTATGACCCTGTCTTTTACTGCTCACTGGCACGATGAACTGCCAGGATTCTACACCGCACTCAATCCCACACCGCTGACCAATGCCCGTCTGATTTGGCATAACGCCAGCCTGGCGAACGACTTAGGTGTTCCGCCTGAGCTATTCCAGCCTGAGTCCGGCGCAGGCGTCTGGGGCGGCGAAACGCTGCTTCCCGGCATGCAGCCCCTGGCGCAGGTCTACAGCGGCCACCAGTTTGGCGTCTGGGCCGGACAGCTCGGCGACGGGCGCGGGATTCTGTTAGGCGAACAACAGCTCGCCAACGGTCAAACCCTCGACTGGCACCTGAAAGGAGCCGGTTTAACGCCGTATTCCCGCATGGGCGACGGACGCGCGGTGCTGCGCTCGACAATCCGTGAAAGTCTGGCTTCGGAAGCGATGCACGCTTTGGGTATCCCGACGACGCGCGCGTTATCCATCGTCACCAGTGATACCCAGATTGCCCGCGAAACCTACGAGCCGGGCGCGATGCTGATGCGTATCGCCCAAAGCCACGTGCGCTTCGGTCATTTCGAGCACTTTTACTATCGCCGCGAGCCGGAAAAAGTCCGCCAGCTGGCCGACTTTGTTATTCGCCATCACTGGCCGCAGTGGGCGGATGACGCGGACAAATACATCCTGTGGTTCCGGGATGTTGTCACCCGCACTGCGTCCCTGATGGCCTGCTGGCAAACCGTCGGTTTCGCCCACGGCGTGATGAATACCGATAACATGTCGATTCTGGGGCTGACCATCGATTACGGTCCTTACGGTTTTCTGGATGACTACCAGCCAGATCTGATCTGCAATCACTCGGATCATCAGGGGCGCTACAGCTTTGAAAACCAGCCGGCGGTCGGGCTGTGGAATTTGCAGCGCCTCGCGCAGTCTCTGTCGCCGTTTATTGATGTTGACGCCCTGAACGATGCGCTGGATCTCTATCAGGAGGTCCTGATGCAGGAATACGGCAGGCTGATGCGCCGCAAGCTGGGGCTGACGACGCAAGAGAAGGGCGATAACGATGTTCTGAATGGGCTGTTTGCGCTGATGGCAAGGGAAGGCAGCGACTATACTCGCACCTTCCGTATGCTTAGCCAGACCGAGCAGCTTAGTTCCGCCTCACCGCTGCGCGATGAGTTCATCGACAGGGCGGCATTTGACAGCTGGTTCGTCACTTACCGCGAGCGTTTGCAGCGTGAAGAAATCACTGATGACGCCCGTCAGGCGCAGATGAAAGCCGTTAACCCGGCGATGGTTCTGCGCAACTGGCTGGCGCAGCGGGCGATTGAACAGGCCGAGCAGGGGGATTACGCAGAACTGCACCGTCTGCACGAGGCGTTGCGCACCCCGTTTGCCGATCGCAACGATGAGTATGTCAGCCGCCCACCGGACTGGGGCAAGCGGCTGGAAGTGAGCTGTTCAAGCTAAGGGGCAAGAAACACCTGCGGGGCGGCATTCGCCGGATGCTGGCCCACCTGCACCTCGGCACCGTACCAGCGGGCCAAATCCTCGGCCCGCAGCACGCTTTCCGGCGATCCCTGCGACACAATTTTTCCTTCGTGCAATAACACAATCCGGTCTGCCCACAGGGCGGCCAGATTGAGATCGTGCAGCACCACGCAGACGTGCAGATTTCCCTGGGCGGTTAAGGATTTCATCAGTCGCAGCAGATGCTGCTGATGGTAGAGATCCAGCGCCGACGTCGGTTCATCAAGAAACAGCCAGCCGCGCGGTGCGCCGTCACACCAGAGCTGCGCCAGCGCGCGGGCAAGCTGCACGCGCTGTTGTTCACCACCCGACAGAGCTGCATATTTCCTTCCCGCCAGCGGCAGACAGCCGGTGAGTTGCATCACCTGCTGGATCACCGCTGCTTCCGGCTGCTGAGTCCAGGGCGCGCGACCCATACCGATCACCGCTTCAATCGGCCAGTCGAATCCCAGCTGAGTTTGCTGGCGCATCACCGCACGATGACGGGACAGCGTCTGCGTGCTCCAGGCGTCCAGCGGTTTTCCACCCAGCATGATGTGCCCGGCGCCGGGTTTGAGAAAGCCGGTCAGCAAGCGTAATAGCGTGGATTTCCCCGCGCCGTTAGGCCCGATCAGCGCCACCAGTTCGCCCTGTTTCAGCGAGAGGGAGACATCGCGGATCACCGTTTTGTCTGCCGTGCCGTAGGTCAGCGCCTGGGCGCTAAATTGTTCAGCCATGCTGTTCTCCGCGACGGAAAATGAGCCACAGGAACCACGGCGCGCCGAGCAGGCTGGTCAGCAGCCCGACCGGCATTTCGGCAGGTGCCACCAGGGTTCGCGCGAGGGTATCGGCAATCAGCAGTAGAAATGCGCCTGCCAGCACAGAGCCGGGGATCACCGCGCGGTGATCCGACCCGAGCCACATGCGCATCAGGTGCGGCACCACCAGACCGATAAAACCGATCACGCCGCTCACGGCGACCGCCGAAGCGACCAGCAGCGCGCTGCAGAGCAGTAAAATCCGCTGAACGACGCGGACATCGACGCCCAGGTAGTGCGCCTCTTCGTCGCCGAGCTGCAGGAGATTCAGCGCGCCCGCCAGACGCCAGATGATCAGTACCGTCGGGATCATCAGCGAGGTGACGGCCAGCAGCGTTGACCACTGGGCCGATCCCAGACTCCCCATACCCCAGAGCGACAGCTGACGCAGCTGGGCATCATTACTCACCCATGACAGTACGCCCACCGCCGCGCCGCACAGGGCGTTGATGGCAATCCCCACCAGCAGCAGGCGCGACAGAGAACTGTCACGCTGCTGGCTCAGCAGGAAGATCACCAGCGTCGCCGCCAGGGCGCCAAGAAATGCCGCCAGCATCGGGGCATACAGCATCAGCAGGGCAGGCAGCGTAATGGGCAAGACCACCCACAGCGCCACGGCGCAGGCCGCCCCGCTGCTGATCCCAAGCAGACCAGGGTCGGCGAGCGGGTTACGAAACAGCCCCTGCATCACACAGCCCGCCAGCGCCAGCGACCCGCCAATCACCAGCGCCAGCAGCACGCGCGGCAGGCGGATGGTGAACCAGATCTGACGCAGCGCTTCGTCGGTGCCGTTCCACAGCAGATTCACCGGCAGACGCAACGCGCCAAAACCGGTCGCCAGCAGCGTCATTAGCGCCAGCGTTAACGCCAGCACCCACAGAGAGAGCGTGATCCGGCGAGGCATCAGGGCAGTTGCTCCGCTTTGTCGCGCAGCTGCTGAATGGCGTGCGGCGTGCGCACGCTGAAACCGAGCAGCGCCATATCGTCAATCTGCAGCACCTGCTTATTCTTGCCCGCAGGAGTTTGCGCCAGACCTGGCAGCTTCCACAGATTCTCTTCCCCGCCCATCGCGCTCACGCCGTCCTGCGAAATCACCACCAGATCGGGCTGGCTGGCAATCACACCTTCCTGCGAAAGCGGCTGGTAGCGGGCAAAGCCCTGCATCGCGTTGTGCAGCCCGGCGGCGCGGATCGCCGCATCCGCGCCGGTCTGCTGTCCGGCCGCCATGGCGGTCATTCCGCCGTGGTTGAGGATGAACAGCACCCGTTTATTGAGCGGCGTCGACGGCAGTGCCGCCAGCGCTTCACGCACGGATTTGCGCAGGGCGTCGCCTTGCTCTGTGCGATGAGTCGCCCCGGCGATAACGCGGATCTTTTCGTCGATGACGCTGAGATCGTTGCTGCCCGGCACAGTCACCACCTTAACCTTGCTCTGCTCGACCTGTTTCAGCGCCAGCGACGGCTGCGCCTGCGCGCTTGCCAGCACCAGCGTCGGGCGCATCGCCAGAATCCCTTCGGCGTTCAGCTGGCGCAGATAGCCGACATCCGGCAGGGCGGTGGCGGGCTTCGGCCACTGGCTGGTGCTGTCGCGCGCGACGAGAGACGATTCCGCGCCCAGAGCATAGACAATCTCCGTCACGTCTCCGCCCAGCGAGACAATTTTCTCCTGGGTCGCGGCAAAGGCCGTCAGCGGCAGCGCGACAATCAGGGCAAGCAGTTTTCTCATGCGGCCAGCCCTTTTGGCGTCAGGGCGTCGATCTGCGCGCGCCACTGAGTCTGCTCCGGCTGGCCTTCGGTGCGCTGGCCGTAAAGCTGCGCAATCTGCGTACCGTCGGCGGCAAACAGCTCAAGGCTGGTGACATGGCCGTCGGCGGTCGGTTTACGCGTCACCCAGGTCTCGGCGATGGTCTCTTCCAGCAGATGGAGGGTGAAAGTCGGGTTGAAAATGTTCAGCCAGCCTTTCATCGGCACCAGCTTTTTCACCGCGCCGGTGAAGATCTGCACGCAGCCGCGGTTGCCGACGAAGACCATGATCTCGTTCCCGTCCTGACGCGCGGTTTCCAGCAGTTGCGCCAGGGCGCTGTTGTCCACTTTGCAGGCCAGGTCGTCACCCACCAGGCGGAACGCCTGTTGGCGGCTCAGATTGTGGCGTTTCAGCAGGCTGAAGAACTGATGCACGTCGGTCATCGCGCGCCATTCGTTATCCACGGTTTTACCGTCAACGTCAGCGGCGTGAACCACCGCGTCGGCGGCTTTAAGATCCAGCGGCGGATTGTCGGCAAAGATAAAGCGGGTCAGCACATCGCCCCAGGCGGACAGATCCGTGTTGTCGGTGGTGTAAACCTTCAGCAGCGCATCGCCCTGATGGTCGAAGAACTGAATGCTCTGGCGCTCGCCGCGCTCGGTGGCTTCGCTGATGTGGAACACGCTGGCCCACTGGTTCAGGAACAGGCGCAAATCCAGCGCGCCCGGGTTCAGCACCAGCCCGGCGTGGCCGTTCAAATGTTGATTGGTGAAGGCACCGACCTGCTCATGCACCGCGTATTCGTTGCGGCAGATGCACTTGGTTTCGCCCACGGCTTCCAGCGCGCTCAGGATCTCACGGATCTCTCCGTGCAGACGCCAGGCGTCATGGCCCACGCGCGCGGAGGTCAGTTCGGCTTCGCTGATCGCCATCATCGCGGCGATGTCACGTGCATATTTGCCAGGGTTTTGTTCTTTTAGCTCAATCCAGCGTGTGTAGTGATTCATTGTCTCTTCCTTCCAGATAAGCGCCCCGGCGAGCCGGGGCAAGGTGATTACCACTGATAACTGACGAAAATCTTGCCGTTGCGGCCATCCTGCGGGATGCCCTGCGGGGACCAGTACTCTTTGTCGAAGGCGTTGCCGAGCACCAGAGTGGTGGTGACGCCCTTGAGCTGCTCCTGACCCTGATAGCTGACGTAGAAGTCATTGACCGCGTAACCCGGCTGCTTGCTGTAGCTGCTGCTGATGTGGGTCGAACGATCGACGAAGGTGCCGATCCAGCCCACGGAGAAGCCGCTTTGCGCCACCGGGACGTTCAGTTTGCTGGTGACGGTGTCCGGGTTGATGCTGGAGATGTACTCCCCGGTGTCCGTGTCTTTTCCGCGGGTGCGGTTGTAGGCCATATCCAGGCTGAACAGGTCAGCGGAGTATTTCGCCATCACGTCCCAGCCCCAAATTTTGGCGTTGGGTACGTTATAGGACATGGTGGTCGCCGCCGCAAAGTCGACGGTGGTGGAGATGTAATCTTTCGCTTTGGTGTCGAAGTAGCTGGCTTTGAACTCCAGTTCGTCGTTGGCGAGCATCAGATCGTCAAAGCGCAGACCGAAGCCATACTCCTGCGTTTCGTTGGTTTCCGGGCGCAGATTCGGGTTTGGCACCCAGTAGTTGGTGTAGAAATTGCCGATGGAGAAGTGTTTGGAATCGTTATACATCTCGCCCATTGTCGGAGCGCGGAACGCCTGCGCGTAGGAGCCGAACAGCATCAGCCAGTCGGCTGGCGTCACGGTCAGTCCCGCGCGGGAGGACCATTTGTCCGCATCCACATCTTCGTACCCGTCGCTGCTGCCGCGGTAGTTGTCATAGCGCGTCCCGCCCAGCAGGGTGACCGGGAGATCGCGCAGGGTGATTTCGTCCTGCAGCCAGCCGGAGCTGAAATCGATTTTCGCGTCCGGGAAACCGGTGGTTGAGCCGCCTGGATTCTGCTCCTGACGATAATATTCCCCGCCGTAGGTCAGCAGGTGAGAGGCGAAGGAGTCGCTGAACAGGCGCGTGCGGTTCTCCACTTTCCCGCCTTTGGTGGTCTGCTTGCGGAACTCGGCGGTGCGGTCGATGTTCTGGGCGTTAATCCGCGCTTCGGACCAGTACAGCTTAGTGCTGGCATTCAGCCAGTCGTTGCCTTCCGGCGCAATGTTGTAAGTGAGCTGGGCATCACGCTGGATGGTGGAGCGATCCGTCATCGGGTTGCTGCTGTCACTCGCCTCAATGGTTTGCGGGTTTTTCGGCTCCTGCGCGGCATTGTTGTAATAGCGCAGGGAACCGCCCAGGGTCTGGGCGCTGTCGATTTTCCAGCTACCTTTCGCCAGCATGTTGTTGATGGATTCGTCGTTCGGCGCGGTGGTGCCGTCGCTCTGACGTAAATCCCCGCGATCGCGGCTGGACCAGGCGACCAGGCCATCAAGCGTATCCGTACGACCAAAGGCGCTGGCCCCCATGCCAATGCTATGATCGCCCGTCGCGCCGGTACCGAAGACGCGGAAGCCGCTGTTTTTCCCGGCATCGAGCAGATCTTTCGCATCCACGGTGTCATAAGAGATCACCCCGCCCAGCGCGCCGCTGCCGTACAGCAGGGCGGACGGGCCGCGCACCACTTCGATACGTTTGATCAGCGCCGGATCGAGGAAGGTGCTGTTCAGGTGGCCGGTGTCGGTGCCCTGGCGAACGCCGTCCACCAGCACCAGCACGCCGCGGCGATCGTAACCGCGCAGATTCACGTCCTGACCGTTGGTGCGTCCGGTACCGTCCAGGCTAATGCCCGGCACGTTGCGCAGCAGATCGGCGGCAGAGCTGGCGGTCTGTTTGTCAGGGGAGGTCGCGTCGATCACGCTCACCATCATCGGGGCTTCAAAGGCGCTACGGGCGTTACCCGTGGCGGTGACGGTCATCTCTTCTGAGGCGGCAAACGCAGCGCCCGGAAGGGCACTGACCACGGCCAGCGCCAGCAACGATGGACGCAAAGACGCGGAATGCAGGTATGGCATAGCAACTCTCCATTTGGAAATCGAAAGCGCTGGCTGCCTGGGGATTACCTGGGTGGCTGGCGAAATTTATGGGTTTTGTTTATTTAGTGAGAATCAGTTTTCCGGCATGGGTCTGGCGCAGCAGATACAGCTGGCCGTCATGCTCTATGATGACCCGCCCCTCATCGCCCAGCAGCGTTTTGCTGTCAATGCGACGTTCAATGGGAGCAGGTTTTGGCTGTGTGCGGTCTTGTTCGAGCGTTGCCGTGCTGTTATTGATGCGTGACATAGTGTTTAAAAATAACAATCAATGTAACAATGATAATCATTATCAACAAAGTGAAATTTTACGGCAAGCGTTTTTGTGAAAAATTTGTGACGGGATCAATTTCCGTGATTTTTCAGAAGGTTTTGTAGGTCGGGTAAGCGAAGCGCCACCCGACATAAGGGGGCAAGATTTTGTAGGTCGGGTAAGCGAAGCGCCACCCGACGCAGGGGGCAGGATTTTGTAGGTCGGGTAAGCGCAGCGCCACCCGACAGTAAGGGGGCAGGGTTTTGTAGGTCGGGTAAGCGAAGCGCCACCCGACACCAGGAAGGCAGAAATGCTAAAACCGGGTTCCCGCCGCCGCCGCCAGTTTCTCCAGCAACAGCTCACTATCTTCCCAGCTCAGACACGGATCGGTAATTGACTGACCATAGGCAATCGGCTGACCGGCCACCACTTTCTGCGTCCCTTCTTTCAGGAAGCTCTCCGCCATAATCCCGGCCACCGCCGTCGACCCGCTGCGGATCTGCTGGCAAATCTCATCGCACACGTCCAGTTGACGGCGATGCTGCTTCTGGCAGTTGCCGTGGCTAAAGTCCACCACCAGATGCTCCGGCAGATCAAACTCATGCAGCGTATCGCACGCCGCCGCGATATCTTCCGCGTGGTAGTTCGGCTTTTTCCCGCCGCGCATAATGATATGCCCGAAAGGGTTACCGCTGGTCTGGTAGATGGTCATCTGGCCGTTTTTATCCGGCGAGAGGAACATATGGCTGGCGCGCGAGGCGCGAATTGCGTCCACCGCAATATGGGTATTCCCGTCGGTGCCATTCTTAAAGCCCACCGGGCAGGAGAGTGCCGAAGCCATCTCGCGGTGGATCTGGCTCTCTGTGGTCCGCGCCCCGATGGCGCCCCAGCTAATCAAATCGGCGATAAACTGCCCGGTCACCATATCGAGAAACTCGGTGGCTGTCGGCACGCCCAGCTCATTCACCTGCAGGAGCAGTTTGCGTGCCAGCTCGATACCGTGGTTCACGCGGTAGCTGCCGTTCAGGTCCGGATCGGAGATCAGTCCTTTCCAGCCCACCACGGTGCGCGGTTTTTCAAAGTAGGTGCGCATCACGATTTCGAGGCGGTCCTGGTGCTTATCGCGCAGCACTTTCAGGCGCTGGGCGTAATCCATCGCCGCGTCCAGGTCGTGAATCGAGCAGGGGCCAATAATTACCAGTAAACGGCGATCTTCACCGTTGAGGATTTTTTCAATGCGTCTACGTGACGCTGTCACGTGTTCCGCCACGCTTGCGGAGACAGGATGGCGCTGCGCCAGTTCGGCGGGGGTCACCAGACTTTCGATACGCGCTGTGCGAAGTTCGTCAGTTTTGTTCATGGGAGTTCTCAGAAATTTTTGCTTCATCGGCAGACTACCGGAAGTGATGGGCATCACCTTAAACCAATCCCTGCTGAATTCAAGTTCGGGGCCCATTGACCCCGAGAGTGAACGCGATGATAACCGAAAATAAACCATCGTACTAGCATATTAGTACATGCGGCGATTCAGTCCCATGATGTCGAGGATTTTGGTGGCTATCTCTTCCACCGAATAGTTGGTGCTGTTCAGCCACGGGATCTGGTTTTTACGGTACAGGGCTTCCACTTCTGAGACTTCCATGCGGCACTGGCGCATCGAGGCGTAGCGGCTGTTTTCGCGACGCTCCTCGCGGATCGCAGCCAGTCGCTCCGGGTTAATCGTCAGGCCGAACAGCTTATGTTGCAGGGGTTTCAGCGCCGCGGGCAGCACGAGGTTATCCATATCATCGGCGATAAACGGGTAGTTCGCCGCGCGGATGCCAAACTGCAAGGCCAGATAGAGGCTGGTCGGCGTTTTGCCGCAGCGCGACACGCCGAGCAAAATCACCTGCGCCTGATCGAGATTGCGCATCGAGATGCCGTCGTCGTGGGCGAGGGTGTAATCGATGGCCGCGATACGCGCGTCGTATTTCACCAGGTTGCCAGGGTTCAGACCGTGGGTGCGGTGGGCGACAGGCGTCGGATCGAGCTTCAGCTCGCTTTGCAGCGGGGCCACCAGCGCCTGGACGATATCCTGACAGAAACCTTCGCTTTGCAGAATAATGGTGCGAATTTCGGGGATCACGATGGAATAGAAGACTAACGGGCGAATCCCGGTTTGCTGAAAAATCGCATCAATCTGCTCTTTCACCGCTTTTGCCCGGCTCTCGTTTTCGACAAACGGCAGGGTGATGCTGTTTATCGCAACCGGGAATTGCGACATCACCGCATGCCCCAGCACCTCGGCGGTGATTGCCGTCCCATCAGAAATATAAAAAACGTGGCGATCTACAGCATTATCCATTTTATCCACCCTGAATATCGTACCTAATTGTCTGAAAGCATAAATTAAAAAAGTAAAATACACAGCAAAGAACTTGTCTGATTTATAAATGAAACGGTGTTTTTGATTTTACTGAAAAGTGGATTTCATTTTTAAATTAGTCACTTTGTTTTAAGGGTTTTTGTATGAATCTATAGGAATCATCGGGTTAGCGCTTGATGGGAAAGTGTCCGAAAAACAGAAAAATAAAAGTGCTTACACGATTCACCGTTTTTTTGCCGGGAATAAATATGCCAGTATAAATACGAAGTCAGGCGTTACTTACTCCGTTTAAATATCACAAAAGGATTGTTTCGATGTCCAACAATGGCTCGTCACCGCTGGTGCTTTGGTATAACCAACTCGGCATGAATGATGTAGACAGAGTTGGAGGCAAAAATGCCTCCCTGGGTGAAATGATTACAAATCTGTCGGGTATGGGTGTTTCCGTACCGAACGGGTTTGCCACAACTGCCGACGCGTTTAACTATTTTTTAGACCAGAGCGGTGTTAACCAGCGCATTTACGACCTGCTGGACCAAACGGATATTGATGATGTGACGGCGCTTGCGAAAGCCGGGGCGCAAATCCGCCAGTGGATCATCGACACACCTTTCCAGCCGGAGCTGGAAAAAGCCATTCACGATGCTTATAACCAACTCTCTGCTGACGACGCGCAGGCCTCGTTCGCTGTGCGCTCCTCTGCCACCGCAGAAGACATGCCGGACGCTTCCTTTGCCGGTCAGCAGGAAACTTTCCTGAACGTTCAGGGTTACGACGCGGTGCTGGTGGCGGTGAAGCATGTGTTTGCTTCCTTGTTCAACGACCGTGCGATCTCCTATCGCGTGCATCAGGGCTATGACCACCGCGGCGTGGCGCTCTCGGCGGGCGTGCAGCGTATGGTCCGCTCCGACATCGGCTCCTCCGGCGTGATGTTCTCCATCGATACCGAATCCGGTTTCGACCAGGTGGTGTTTATCACCTCCGCCTGGGGCCTGGGCGAAATGGTGGTGCAGGGCGCGGTCAACCCTGACGAATTCTACGTCCACAAACCGACACTGGCGGCTAACCGTCCGTCGATTGTGCGTCGCACCATGGGTTCCAAAAAAATCCGCATGATTTACGCCCCGAGCCAGGAGCACGGCAAGCAGGTGAAAATCGAGGACGTGCCGCAGGAGCAGCGCGA
This sequence comes from Lelliottia sp. JS-SCA-14, assembly GCF_035593345.1. Lineage (NCBI taxonomy): Bacteria > Pseudomonadati > Pseudomonadota > Gammaproteobacteria > Enterobacterales > Enterobacteriaceae > Lelliottia > Lelliottia sp. JS-SCA-14. Next base: position 2,045,321 of record NZ_CP141606.1, read on the forward strand.
CCGCTTCTCCCTGACCGACGCGGAAGTGCAGGAGCTGGCGAAACAGGCCGTGCAGATTGAAAAACACTACGCGCGTCCGATGGATATCGAATGGGCGAAAGACGGCCACACCGGCAAACTGTTTATCGTGCAGGCGCGCCCGGAAACCGTGCGTTCCCGTGGCCAGGTGATGGAGCGTTACACGCTGCACGCCCAGGGCAAAATCGTCGCCGAAGGTCGTGCCATCGGTCATCGCATCGGTGCCGGTCCGGTGAAAGTCATTCACGACATCAGCGAGATGAACCGCATTCAGCCTGGCGACGTGCTGGTCACCGACATGACCGACCCGGACTGGGAACCGATCATGAAGAAAGCGGCGGCAATCGTCACCAACCGCGGCGGGCGTACCTGTCACGCGGCAATTATCGCCCGCGAGCTGGGTATTCCGGCTGTGGTCGGCTGCGGTGACGCTACCGAGCGCATGAAAGACGATGAGAAAGTCACCGTCTCATGTGCCGAAGGCGATACCGGCTACGTCTACGCCGATATCCTTGATTTCAGCGTGAAAAGCTCCAGCGTCGATACCATGCCGGACCTGCCGCTGAAGATCATGATGAACGTCGGGAACCCGGATCGCGCCTTTGATTTCGCCTGTCTGCCGAACGAAGGCGTGGGCCTGGCGCGTCTGGAATTCATCATCAACCGTATGATCGGCGTGCACCCGCGCGCGCTGCTGGAGTTTGACGACCAGACGCCTCAGCTGCAGAACGAAATCCGCGATATGATGAAAGGCTACGACTCGCCGAAAGAGTTTTACGTCGGCCGTCTGACGGAAGGGATTGCGACTCTGGGCGCGGCGTTCTACCCGAAACGCGTGATCGTGCGTCTGTCGGACTTCAAGTCCAACGAATACGCCAACCTGGTGGGCGGCGAGCGCTACGAGCCGGAAGAAGAGAACCCGATGCTCGGCTTCCGCGGGGCCGGACGCTACGTGGCGGACAGCTTCCGCGACTGCTTCGCTCTCGAATGTGACGCGGTGAAACGCGTGCGCAACGAGATGGGTCTGACCAACGTCGAAATCATGATCCCGTTCGTGCGTACCGTGGATCAGGCGAAAGCGGTGGTGGAAGAGCTGGCCCGTCAGGGTCTGAAGCGCGGCGAGAACGGGCTGAAGATCATCATGATGTGCGAAATCCCGTCCAACGCCCTGCTGGCAGAGCAGTTCCTGGAACACTTCGACGGCTTCTCTATCGGCTCCAACGATATGACGCAGCTGACGCTGGGTCTGGACCGCGACTCTGGCGTCGTCTCCGAGCTGTTCGATGAACGTAACGAAGCGGTGAAAGCGCTGCTGTCGATGTCCATCCGCGCGGCGAAGAAACAGGGCAAATACGTCGGGATTTGTGGTCAGGGTCCGTCGGACCACGAAGACTTCGCCGCCTGGCTGATGGAAGAGGGGATCGACAGTCTGTCCCTGAACCCGGACACCGTGGTGCAAACCTGGCTGAGCCTGGCAGAACTGAATAAGTAAGATTGACCTCGCCGTCCCTTTTTTCCCCAAAAGGGACGGCAATAAACTATTCCCCCCCAGTATGCTCCCCGTCACACTTAGCGCAATTAACCAAATATCGTAATCAGTCTGTTAATTTCTACAATTGTTAGCGAGCAAAGCGCTGCTAATAATTGAGCCTTACTGCGCATTACCCTACATCTTGCGCACTGGTTGAAATACGTTTTAACCTGATAAAAGGCAATTAAAAAATGACGATCTCCTCTGTATTACGTACGAAAGATAAAATAGGTTACGGACTCGGCGATATGGCAAGCGCCCTGGTCTGGCAAACCGCCACCTTATTTCTGGCCTATTTCTATACGGATGTATTTGGTTTGCCTGCGGCGATCATGGGCACCATGTTTCTGGTGGTGCGCGTGGTGGATGCTTTTGTCGATCCGTGCATTGGCGCGCTGGTGGATCGCACCCAGACGCGGCACGGGCGTTTTCGACCCTGGTTGCTGTGGTTCGCCATTCCTTTTGGCGTGAGCTGCCTGATCACCTTTTACGTGCCGGATGTCGGCCCGACGGCAAAAATTGCCTACGCCTGCGTGACTTACACACTGCTGAGCCTAATCTATTCTGCGATTAACGTCCCTTACTGCGCTATGCCGGGCGCCCTGACGATGGATCCGCGCGAGCGCCACTCCCTGCAGTCCTGGCGCTTTGGTTTGTCGTTCATTGGCGGCCTGATCGTCACGGTCATCGCCCTGCCGCTGGTCTCCCATTTAGGTCAGGGCAACGTGCAGAAAGGCTATTTCTATGCCATGAGTCTGATGGGCCTGTTAGGCATCATCTTATTCTTTATCTGCTTCTTTATGACCCGCGAGCGTTATTCTCCGCGCAATGACACCTCCGGCTCGATGCTCACGGATTTAAAACTGTTGGCCGGTAACAGCCAGTGGCGCATTGTTTTTGTGTTTAATATTTTACTCCTGACGGCGGTCGTGACGCGCGGCTCCGCCACCATGTATTACGTCAATTATGTGTTGTTACGTCCGGATCTCGTTTTTGCCTTTATCGTCTCCGGAATGGTGGCCTCCTTAAGCGGTGCCTTATTATCTGAAAGGTTATTGGGGAAATTTGACCGCGTGCGGGCCTATCAGTGGACGATTATTTCGTTTGTTATTTTTGGTGCGCTGATTTTCTTCCTGCCGCCGACGCAAATCTGGCTGATCTTCGGCCTGAATATCGTCTTTAGCTTTATTCAGAACCTCACCACGCCGCTGCAATGGACGATGTTCTCCGACGTGGTGGACTACGAAGAGCACCGCAGCGGTCGCCGTCTGGACGGGCTGGTGTTTTCCACCGCGCTGTTTGCCATCAAATTCGGCCTCGCCCTCGGCGGCGCGGTGGTCGGCTGGGTGCTGGGGATGATGCACTACATCCCGGGGCAGGAGATGCAAAGCCCGCAGGTGCTTACCACCATTAACGCGCTGTTCACCCTCATTCCGTGCGTGCTGTTTATCGCCATGGTCGTGCTGCTCTCGATTTACAAACTCAACAGCCGCCTGGTGGATTCCATCGCACAAGAGCTCGCCAGCAAGCGCGAAGCTCGTACTGAAGCGGGGCAGACCAGCCCGGCATTTCATTCCGCTACACAGGAGTAAAACATGACTGCCATCTACAAGGATGCGGGATATCCCGTGCAGGATCGTGTCGCCGATTTACTGGCGCGTATGACCCCGGAAGAGAAATTCGCGCAAATGCACGCGTACTGGCTGATTCTGGATGAGAACGGGAACCATCGGGAACGCAGCGACCTCAGTGACGAGTTCGCAGGCGTGAGTGAACAGGCCGCGTTAAGCGAACGACTTAAACTCGGCGTCGGGCAGATCACCCGCCCGTTAGGGACGCATATCGTCGATGCCCACACCGGCGTACGCGCCGCGAACCGTCTGCAGCGAATGATGATCGAGGAGACTCGCCTCGGTATCCCGGCGCTGTTCCATGAGGAGTGCCTGGTGGGCCTGCTGTGCAAAGACGCGACGCTCTTCCCGTCGTCCCTGAACTACGGTTCGACCTGGGACCCGGAGCTGGTGAAACGCGCGGCGCAGCAGATTGGTCATGAGGCGCGTTCGGTGGGCTGTCAGCAGGGGCTGGCCCCGGTGCTGGATGTGTCGCGCGATGTGCGCTGGGGGCGCACCGAAGAGACCTTTGGCGAAGATCCCTGGCTGGTGGGCGTGATGGCGACGGCCTATGTCGAAGGACTGCAGGGCGAAAAACGCGATTTGCTGGCGACCCTTAAACATTACGTCGGCCACTCGTTTAGCGAAGGGGCGCGCAACCATGCCCCGGTGCATCTCGGTTTCTGCGAACTGAATGACACCTTCCTGCTGCCATTTGAGATGGCGGTAAAACTGGCCAACGCCGGATCGGTGATGCCGGCCTATCATGATATCGACAATCAGCCTGGCCACAGTGATAGCTTTTTGCTGACCACCGTTCTGCGCGAACAGTGGGGCTTCGACGGGATTGTGGTGGCCGATTACGGCGGCGTCAGCCTGCTGCATCAGCATCACGGCATTTCCCACGACGCCGCCGAGTCCACCGCGCTGGCCTTCAACGCCGGGCTGGACGTGGAGCTGCCGAAAGATGACTGCGCCCGTCATCTGGCGGAGGCGGTCGAACGCGGACTGATTTCGATGGAGAAGATCGATGAAATCGTCTCCCGCGTGCTCAGCGAAAAATTCCGCTTAGGCTTGTTTGAGCGTCCGTATGTGCCAGAAGAGACTATCGATCTGCAGAATGCGCAAACCCGTCAGGTGGCGCGCGAGGTCGCGACGCGTTCCCTGACGCTGCTGGAAAACAACGGCGTGCTGCCGATATCCTGCAAACCGCGCGTGGCCGTCGTCGGGCCGACCGCTGACGATCCGCTGGCGCTGCTGAGCGGCTACAGCTTCCCGGTGCATCTGATCATCAGCGACATGGTGGAAGAGACCTCGCAGGTGACGACGCCGCTTGCCGCCCTGAAAAATTATCTCGGCGATGCTCAGGTTCGCTACGCCAAAGGCTGCCACATCATTGAGCACCGCATGGCGGGCGCGCCGGTCTTCCCTGGTGACAGCGGCGGCAAACCGATGCAGCAATCACCGGTCTCATTCGATACCAGCCTGATCCCGCAGGCGGTGAGCGCCGCGCAGGAGAGCGATATCGTGGTCGCCTGCGTCGGCGATCTGGCTGGATTATTCCAGAGCGGCACCGTCGGCGAAGGCTCCGACACCGACAGCCTGAACCTGCCCGGCGTGCAACAGCAACTGCTGGAAGCATTAGTGGAAACCGGTAAACCGGTGGTGGTGGTCATGACCGGCGGACGTCCTTATAACCTGCAGGGGTTGGAAGATAAGGTCGCGGCCCTGCTGCTGGCCTGGGCTCCAGGGCAGGAGGGCGGTTGGGCAATCGCCGACGTGCTGACCGGACGCGCGGAACCTGAGGGACGTCTGGTGGTGAGCGTCCCGAAAAGCGCGGGCGCGATGCCGTATTACTACAACCACAAGCTGAAAAGCGGCGGTACGCCGTTCGCCTTCCACTTTGGTTCGCGCTATCCCTTCGGTTTTGGCCTCGGCTGGACGCAATTCTCCTGCGAATCGCTGCGCTTAGCGGAAAACTCTGTCCCGGTGGATGGCGAAGTGACCCTGAGCGTGAAAGTCAAAAACAGCGGCGAGCGCAGCGGCAGCGAAGTGGTGCAGGTGTACGTGCGCGATAAAGTCGCCTCCATGGTGCGCCCGTTGCAGGAGCTTAAAGCCTTCCAGCGCGTCACCCTGTCGCCAAATGAGAGCGCGACGCTCACCTTCCGCCTGCCGGTGGATATGTTCAACTTTACCCGTCGCGACGGCAAAAGAGTGGTCGAGCCGGGCGAGTTTGAACTGCAGGTCGGTTTATCGTCGGCGGATATCCGCGGGGCAGTGACGGTGAACGTGACCGGGGAAACGCGAGTTCTGCCGGGGGAGTGGCGGATGATGAGTGGGTGTGAGGTTAGGTCGTAAGGTCGTGAGAATATGCCCGGCGGTGAAATGCGGCCGGGCATTTTAATTAACGTCGCTACCCATATAAAAATCTCTGAATTCTCCAACCGAACTCCTTAATAAAATAAGTCTGGCTAATCTATAAAATAAACGGAAGTCTCTTCAGAATAAAAATGCTTTGGCTTGAATGTCTTTAATGAATGTGATTTATTCGCCATCGATGTGAACTAATCTTAAATTCTGTATCAAAACGTTAAATTTCGCGGTTGATACACATTCATGGAAGATATGTGTGCTCGTAAATTACAGGCTTATTATAAATATCACGCTGCTTAATCTGGCAAGCGTTGCGCTGTCTTTAAACGCAGCCCCGCTTAACCCTGCCGATCGGGATCTGATAAGACAAAGTCAGGAAGAATTACTCAAACAAAATCAGCAGCAGCGCGACGAGTTACAACGCACTCTTTCCCCCGTCCAGCGCGCTGAGCCTGATGCCGTCAATCTGGCGGGCCCCTGTTTTACGATTCATAAAATATATCTTAATCATGCCACGCTCCTATCTGAAAGAAAGCAGGCTGAATTCACGCAGCGTTATGCTAATCAGTGCATGAACATGGATAAAATCGCGAAATTAGTTCGCGAGATATCCGACTGGTATATTCAGAAAGGCTATATTACTAGTCGCGCTTTTATCACTGAACAAGATTTGTCTGGAGGAGAATTACGCATCTCTGTCTTAGAGGGGCGTCTGGAGAAAATTCTCCTGGAGGGGGCACCCGTACGGCAGTTGCTTATGGCTTTCCCTGGACTAAAAGGCGAAATCCTTAACCTGCGTGATATTGAACAGGGGATGGAGCAGATTAACCGGTTACGCAGCAATCCGGTGCAAATTGAAATTTTACCCAGCGATAAACCCGGTTATTCAATCGTCAACCTGACGGCCACGCCAGAATTTCCGCTGAATGCATCGCTCAGTTTTGACAACAGCGGCCAGAAAAGTACCGGAACCGGGCAAATCAGCGGCTCGCTAACCGGCAATAACCTGCTGGGTATTGCCGATAAATGGTTTGCCAGCGGCGGTCGTAGCAGCGATTTTTCTTCTTCTCACGATGCGCAAAACGTCCAGGCAGGGTTGAGTATTCCCTATGGCTACACACTGCTGGATTACAGCTATAGCTGGAGCAATTACCTCAGCACCATCAACAACAAGGGTTTTAACTGGGCATCTACCGGAGACAGTGTGACCCACCGGCTGAACTTTTCCCACGTGCTGTTTCGCAACGGGGATATAAAAACCGGCGCTTCGCTCGGCTTATCCCATCAAATCAGCAACAACTTCCTGAATGACGCAAAACTCGACAGCAGCAGCCGCAAGCTGACCAGCCTGTTGTTTGGTCTGAATCACACGCAAAAAATCCTCGGTGGGGTGGCGACGTTTAACCCAACGTTCAGTCACGGCGTGTCGTGGCTGGGCGCGGAAAGTGACCAAGGCAAAAACGGCGATCTGCCGAAGGCTGGTTTTAAAAAATGGAGCGCGAACGCCAGCTTCCAGTTTCCGGTGACTGACGATGTGTGGTGGCTGAGTAGCGTATACGGGCAATGGTCGCCAGACAGACTTTACGGCAGTGAAAGATTGACGATCGGGGGAGAAAGCTCGGTGCGAGGCTACAAAGAGCAGTATCTCTCAGGTGATAACGGCGGCTACTGGCGCAACGAGCTCAGCTATAACTTGTTCACTTTACCCTTTATCGGACAGGTCAGCAGCGTGGCGGCGATCGACGGCGGCTGGCTGCAGAAAGATAAAAAGGATCCGTGGGCCTCCGGCACGTTATGGGGCGCTGCTGTTGGGTTTTCCACTGCGCATCGTTATTACTCCAGCCAGTTTACAGCTGGTCTGCCGGTGAAATACCCGGGCTGGCTGGCACCCGATCGCTTCAGCGTTTATTACCGCATCACATTTGCACTTTAAGGGAACACGATTATGGATAATCACACAAAGCTCGTTCCATTTTCCCAGCGTCTGCTGAGTTATCTGATTTGCGCCCTGATTGCCGGGCAGCCTGTTTTCCCTGCTATTGCGGCAAGTGTGCCCGCCAGTAACGCCACGCAAATGGATAAAGCCGGAAATGGTGTTCCTGTCGTGAATATTGCGACACCCAATGGTGCGGGGGTTTCCCATAACACGTTCATTGATTACCACGTCGGGAAAGAGGGCATCATCCTCAATAACGCCACCGGGCAGCTCAATCCGACCCAACTTGGCGGGCTCATCCAGAACAACCCGAACCTGAAAGCAGGGAAAGAAGCGCGCGGAATTATCAACGAAGTCACCGGCGCTAATCGTTCACAACTGCAGGGGTATACGGAAGTCGCAGGCAAAGCCGCGAATGTCATCGTGGCCAACCCGTACGGCATCACCTGTAACGGCTGCGGATTTATCAACACGCCGAATGTCACGCTGACCACCGGCAAACCGTCTTTTGATGTCAACGGCAACCTGCAACAGCTGAGTGTCACCAAAGGCACGATCACGATTGAAGGCCAGGGGCTGGATGCCAGCCAGACGGATGCGCTCTCTGTTATCACGCGTGCCACGGAGATCAACGCCGGAATTCATGCAAAAGATCTGAAAGTGGTGGTGGGTGCTAATCGTGTTGCGGCGAACGGCAGTGCAACACCACTGCAAGGAGAAGGTCAGGCTCCTGTGATTGCGGTTGATACAGGGGCACTTGGCGGAATGTACGCCAACCGTATTCACCTGGTGTCCAGTGAAAAAGGAGTTGGGGTAAACCTCGGAAATCTCAATGCGAAGCAGGGTGATATTACCCTTGATACCCAGGGCAAACTGACGGTCAAAAACAGCCTGGCGGGTGGCAGCCTGATGGCCAAAGGGGAAAGCGTGACGCTGAGCGGCGAGCATAAAGCCAGCGGCGCAGTGTCGGTCACCAGCCAGAACAGCCTCGCCATTCATGACGTTCAGCTGGCCAGTGATGGCGATATCTCACTGTCCGGTAACGGAAAACTGATTGTTACAAACAGCCGCATCACAACGGCGAAAAATCTCAATCTGACCGGAAAAGATCTCTCGGTGGATGCCACCAGCCGTGGCGATGCGGGGCAGGATATCCATGCGGCCATCAGTGGAGCGGCAAATTCTCAAGGTCAGTTCATCGCCGGACGGGACCTGAATGTCAGTATTGGAGATTTACTCAACGGCGGAATCCTTTCGGCGAAAGGCGACGCCAATGTGATGACCAAAGGGTCATTAAAAAACCAGGGCAGCCTGCTCGGTGAGCGCGATGTGGCGATCAAATCCGGGGAGTTGATACAGAACGGTATTATCTCCGGGAAAAAAAGCCTGGCACTGGAGAGCAGTACATTATCGACAGGGTCACACTCGCTGACGACCAGCAGCGGAACGCTGGCGATCAAGGCCGATGACGCAGCGCTGGAGGGTAACATTGATGCCTCAGGCAACCTGAGCATTGAGGCTAATAAGCTTACAACGAAGTCCGGGGCCCAGTTACAGACCCAAGGCCAGCTGGCGATTACAGGCAAGCAAGTCGCGTTGAACGGCACCCAGGCAGCTAAAGGCGCATTGAAGGTTTCGTCTGACTCGCTCACGCATAGCGGTAAAAGTAACGCGGCATCGATCCTGTTTGACGCTCACGACATCACGAACTCGGGAACGCTGGTTTCGCCGTCCCTGACTCTCAATACCTCCCGCCTTGTGAACAGCGGGCTGCTCGAAGGCAATCAGGCGCTTAACCTCAACGCCCGTGAGCTGGAAAACAGTGAAAGCGGCACGATCTACAGCGAGCATGACCTGACCCTGGACCTGCCTACGTTCAAAAACGCCGGGCTGGTCACTGTCGATGGTGAGCTGCTTCTCTCAGGCGATTCACTGCTCAACAGCGGTGAAATAAATGCCGCTCGTCTGGTCGCCAGCACTGCTCAAATTGCCAATCAGAACAACGGGAAACTGTTTGCTGATGGGCTGATGACCTTCACCAGTGATTTGCTGGAGAACAGCGGGCAGATTGCTGCGCGCAGCGTGCGAATTAACAGTCATGACGTAACCAATAGCGGAGATATACAGGGGGACGACGCGCTTTCGCTGACGGCCAATTCCATTATCAATAACGGGAAACTGCTCACCGTCGGGCCACTGAACCTGGAGAGCGCGACGTTCAACAACCTGAGCCGCGGTGTGCTGCTCAGCGCCCAAGATCTGACACTCAACGCCGACACACTAACAAATGCCGGGCTGCTGCAAGGCAAAACGCTGAACCTCGCCACCGGGGAGTGGGTCAACACCGGTAACGCGCTGAGCGAAGAAAACGCGACGTTAGCCGTCAGCCACACTCTGATTAATCAGGGCAAAATTATAGGCCAGCAAGGGCTCTATCTTATCGCGGACGAGCTGGATAACAGCGGCTGGCTGGCGGCGACCGCCGTGACGTTCTACGGTGATTTAGTCAATAGCGGGCTGATTCAGGGCGATGAAAGTCTGTTCATTGATGCCGCCAGCCTGCAAAACCAGGATTCGGGGCAGTTGCTTACCGGGGGCGCGCTGACGCTCGACGGCCAGACGTTGGTAAACCGGGGGGTAATCCAGGGGAACAGGGTAGCGCTCAATGCTCAGGACTGGATAAACCAGGGTTCGACCCAGGCGATGGATGCGCTGACCGCGCGTATCACCGCTTCTGCGAATAACAGCGGAAGCCTGCAAAGCCTGCATCAACTCGACCTGAGTGCGGCTGATATCCTTAACTCTGGCAGCCTGGCGGCGGAAGACCTCAGGCTGGTCTCTGCTTCGCTCAACAATGCCGGGCTGCTCCAGGGCAACAACGCCCTCGTGCTGGATGCGCGTAATATCAGCAACCTCAGCACCGGGAAAATCATCAGCGGTGGGGCGCTCAATCTGGTGCCTGGTAGCTTCGATAATGCTGGCCTGCTTCAGGTTAACGACGACTTTACGCTGACAGGTAAGAACTTCACTAACGAGGGTATTATCGCTGCCAACAACCTGCTGTTCACACTCAGCGGGGTGCTGACGAACGAGGCGCAGGGGCAACTGCTGGCCCGTGATACGGCCCGTTTCCACACGGAAAGTCTGTTCAACCGGGGCGTTCTGGCAGCCAATTCGCTTGAGTTTACCAACACCCTGTTCACCAATAGCGGTGTGGTGCAGGGCAATTCTGCTTTTCAACTGGAAACTCAGACGCTGGATAACCAGGCCAGCGGCCAGCTTTTGAGCGGCGGTGAACTGGCTTTACACAGTACCGAGAGCCAAAACGCGGGCGTATGGCAGGGCAAAGCAATCCATTTTGATCTGGCTTCGCTCACCAACACGGGCACCATCAATGGTGCAGACGGTGTTTATGGCCAGGTGAAGGGCGAACTGATTAATGTCGGGCAAATTTATAGCCTGAAAAATAGCGTGCTGAACGCGGATCGCCTGAGCAACAGTGGAAAAATCATCGCGGATAGCCTGTCCCTCAACGCAGGGTCACTCAGCAATAGCGGTCTGTGGCAGGGAACGAGCCGACTGGATGCGACCGCCGGTTCCTTGAGTCTCTCTCAGTCAGGCCGGGTGCTGAGCAACGGCATACTGACTCTGAACGCCAGCGATCTGAACACGGCTGGCACCGTGCAGGGCGCACAAATAAGCGCGCAGGCCAATAGCTGGCAAAACAGCGGCTCATTGCTGGGCAACGACAGCGTGCAGGCAAATATTGCGGGTACGCTTGCCAATAACCAGCGTCGGATTTGATCAACTGGGTCAGGTCGTGGCGCTGGGGAATTTGACCCTGAAATTGACCAACGCCTTTACCAGCAAAAATGTGCTGGCGGCGGGAAACTCGCTGGATATCACCAGTAATGGCGCCATTACCAACCAGAAAGTCATGCAGGGCCAGGCCGTCAACCTGAATGCGGGGGGCGTCCTGACTAACAACGGGCAACTGACCACCGGTAATGGGGCGAGCACGCTTTCAGGCAGCAATATTGTGCTGAATGCAGCGGGCTCTTTGCAGGCGGGCGGAGACGTCGCGCTGACCAGCCGAAGCAATATTACGGTAAACGGCTTTACTGGCACTAACGGAACGCTGACGCTGAACGCCGCCGGAAATATTGTGAATACCGCGCTGCTGTATGCCGGAAACAATATGTATCTGCTGGCAAAAAGCATCAAAAATAATCGCGGCGATATTCTGGCGGGCAATAGCCTGTGGATGCAGCGCGATATGGCAGGGAATGCCAATAGTGAGGTGGTGAATACGTCGGGGAATATTGAGACGCTGCGCGGGGATATTTCCATTAAGACCGGGCATTTGTTGAATGAACGGGATGGATTCTCGGCGAAGACCTTGAGCATAACTGAGAATCCTGACGGCATTAATGGCCTGGGAAATGCAACCATTGATGTACCGGTAACATTGTTACCGGACAACAGTTATGGTGTTTACAGCAGGATATCATCCATATGGAACGGTGGATCGCCGGGACGCGGTGGCGGGAGCTACGATACAACGGAATCCTGGTACTATGCGCCATGGAAAAATTCCGCTCCGGTTGAATTTATCGCTCGTCAGATCGTAATCCAGGTCACCAGCGACGGACAGGCATCGCGCATAGCTTCAGGTGCCAGTCTGAGTATTAATGCCAGTACACTGGATAACCATGCCAGTAACATTCTGGCAAACGACGACATCCTCCTTTCAGGCACAACACTTAATAACCAGAGCGCACAGGCTGGCACATTTACTGACTATGATATTTACGCCTGGTCGCCAAGTTATCTTGGTTATGCCACTTACACTGTGGATAAAATGCCAGCCAAAGATAGCGATGGCGTCAGTGTGCCGGATGCGGACTCAACACTTGCATTCGAATTAAGCGGCCATCGCTCGGAGGAAGCGGACGGCGAAATATTACGTTCCGTCATCCAGGCGGGCGGCAACGTATTAGCCAATTTCACCAACGACATCAGCAACACCTCCACCACGGCGCATATTGGCGGTAACAGCCCGACTATCCACGCCCCAACGCTCAACACCCTGAGCAACCAGACCATTGGCGACGCCACGCAGAAGCAAAATCTGGCGGGCGCCGGTTCGGTAGAAATCAACTCCCCGCAGTGGAACGACCAGCTGCAGAAAGCCCTGCAGCAAATTAGCGGTGGCAGCGGTCTCGACGCTTCCGGCGGGAGTCTTGGCCTTGCCAACTATGGCGGCCAGGGGCAGGGCAATGCCAGTCTCAGCGGTAATACGGAATTAGAAGATACGACGGCGACTGGAGGAACACTTCAGGATGCCAGCTTAGATCACCTCAACCCACACTCCGGCAACAGCGTCGATACCAGCGCTTATCCGATTCCGACCGGTAAAAATGGCTACTTTGTGGTATCCACCGATTCCACCAGCCCATACCTCATTACCGTTAACCCAAAACTCGACGGTCTTGGCAAGCTCGACCAAAGCCTGTTTGGCGATCTGTACGCAATGATGGGAATACAGCCCGGTAAAGCGCCACAGGAAACCGGCAGCACCTATACCGATCAGAACTCTTTCCTCGGCTCGTCTTACTTCCTGGAGCGGCTGAATCTGCACCCGGAATACGACTACCGCTTCCTGGGTGATGCGGCGTTCGATACCCGCTATGTGTCAAATTACGTGCTCAACCAGACCGGCAGCCGCTACATCAACGGCATCGGATCGGACCTGGCACAGATGCAATATCTGATGGATAACGCCGCCACTGCGCAAAAGGCTCTGGGGCTCCAGTTTGGTATTGCGCTGACCAGCGCGCAGATTGCCGCGCTCGACAGCAGCATCCTGTGGTGGGAAGCCGCAACGGTAAACGGCCAGACGGTGATGATCCCGAAAGTTTATCTTTCGCCAAAAGACGTCGTCGTTAATCAGGGCAGCGTGATCTCCGGCAATAATGTCGTGCTTGCGGGCGGCACGGTGACCAACAGCGGCAGCACCCTCACCGCACAACACGATAGCAGAAATATCAAATGAGCCAGAAGAGGGTTTTCGTATAGAGATATTCAGCTGTCCTAGTGGAGGGGGGTGGGTATTTGATTTTGATGATTTTCAAAAGATTATAGATCAAGCAAAAAGGAATATTATCTAATAAATATCCCGGTGACTTGGCCGGGAATATGTTTATCTGCCATGATCCGCCGTGACATACAACGTCCGTCTCCGCGCTTATACACCGGCATATCACCGGTGTCTTTCAGCGTTCCCGGAAACGTCTCCAGCCACTGGTCAGTAATCTGGGCGGGGATGGTTACAGCGGCATGGTCGGGTGGCGTAAGGATGAATACAGTTCAAATACCGAGAGTAATCAGCAAAGCACCCTGCGCAGCGACATCACCAGCCAGAAAGGCAATGTCTCCCTGCAGGCCGGGAATGATGTCTCCGTTCACGGAGCCGGTATCAGCGCCGGGAAATCACTGGTCGTCAGCGGCAACAACGTGCTGTTCGACGTCAGTGAAGACAGCCTGAAAAGCCACAGTGAATCCTCTTCAACGCAGTATGGGCTGCAGGGGCAGGTCTCCGGCTGGGCAGCCAGTGCGGCGCAGAACATTGAACGGACTGCGCGCTCGGCGCAGGATGATCGCGACCCGCGACTGACCGGGATCTATGCCACCCAGGCCGGGCTGGATGCGGCCACTCAGACCATGCAGGGCAACATGGACCCGTCCGCCTTTAAGGTGAGTGTGACCGCCACGGGGGGCACATCCTCTCAGGAGCAGGACCAGTCCAGCCGACAGCAACAGGGCACACCCTGCACGCCGGGGACTCCGTCATCATCAAAAGACGTTAAAGACCTGGATGCCAACCAGCGCACGTTTATCAGCAACCTTGCGACGGCAGGCGGTAGCGTGGGCGGAGATACATTCTCAGCGTCGAGTGGGGCAAATGCGGCGCGGGTGGAAGTAGAGAATAACTATCTGAGCAATACAGATATCACCGCTTTCACCGAAAAATATGCGGCTGCAAAGACTGATGCTGAAAAAGAGCAGCTTCTGGCCTAACTGAAAAAGCTGGACGTTGTGCAGCATACGAAGGCGCTGGCGACAGGTATCCCGGTTAACGAACAGAAAGCTGAACTTGAGAAATTAAAGATCTTAGGTGCTTCGCTAGACTGCAATACACAGTGTCAACAGCTGGTTGCCTACTCAATTTCTGAACTGGAACCTGTGGCAAATAATACGGAATTACACAAGAACAATCTGAATAAGGCAATACTGGCAGGTGTTATTTTGGTCTAACAGTTGATAAGCCAACTGCAAACAGCCCTATATCTCGGCTGACAAAAGAACAACAACAGTTAATCAGAAGTGCTGAAACTATTACAACGGCGAAAGGGATACAGAATCCGTTCCCGCGGGATTTAAATGAGAAAATCGTATGGAACCAGGTTCGGGCTAATCCGGCGGCGGTTGGGGAGCCACTCAAAGGAATGAATAGCGATCCACGCTTCCCAACATCTGCGGAATTCCAGAAGATGGAAGCAAACAAAAACTATCTGATGGCTCAACAATAACAGTGCATTATCAATATAATTCATATACTGTTAAGCTTATGATATGAAAATTACCACGCATCAGAGAAATGTTAGCGATCCAGTTAAGGTAATTAATTCTATTAAGGATGTAACCAAATGAAAATAAAAGAAAATGATGGTGCGATAATAGATGTCTATGCTATTTATTGGATAAAAGGTAAAACCTATTTTTATGGTCTAATTAAGGAATATGGTTTGTCTGTGTTTAGCGCAGATAAAGTAGAAGTTATTGACCCTACAATATCAGGCGATTTTATTTTTTTTGAGGATGGTATCTTTTTTAAGCCCCTCATAGCAGAGAGAATATTGGATGATTTGGTTGAGGGTGATCCAGAAACATACAATTGTTTTATTGAAATCCTGAAGATGGAAGGTCGGACAGATTCAAGCTGTCATTAACTGTCAGAGATCCCTGCCAAAACGCCGGGATCGTTTTATCAGCCATTACATACAGCGCCCGTTCCCACGCTTATACACCGGCACATCGGCGGTATCGTTCAGCGCTCCCAGGGACGTATCCAGCCACTGCATCATTTTCTTGCGATTGAACGGGGCGACGCTTAAGTCCTCAGCACAGCCCCACAGGTCGCGGGTGATGACGATGCAATCAGGCGTCACTCCGATCTTGCGGCCGCAGTGGGTGCCACAGCAGGCGGGGATACATTCTCAGCGTCGAGTGGGGCGAATGCGGCGCTGGTGGAGGTGGAGAATAATGCGCTGAGTGTGGCGGGTAACAAATCCCGTGCTCAGGAAATGTCTCAATGTCAGTGCGAAGTCGCCTGCGAAAAAGATGTCATTGATAAGTACAAAAAAATCAATGCTGAGCAGCATGAAAGCGTAGTTGAATGTAAAGGCGCTAAGGACTGCGTTAACAAAGCTAATGAAGTTAGCTAGTTACAAGCCGATTACTCCAGCCGTACCAATGAGCTGCTTGCTATAAACTCACTGGCGCAGGTAGCAGGAACCAGTGCGGCGGGAATAGCAGCAGGTATTGGGAAAGGAGGAAAAGGTAGTTCGTTACCTACTCCTACAATCACTTCGGCAGCGAATGGTCTGAACTATCAGTCCAACCCGAAACATACCCCAGGACAGCAAGGTTATAGCTTCAATGCTGGGACAGAACCTGTAAACTCTATCGATCTATTTAGCACGTCAGTAGCTAGTGGCAAAAAAAGGTATTCAATTGATAGTGAAGGAAATGTTCATCAATTTACAAATACAAATGATGGAACATGGCACTGGTCAGGAAGTACAGGAGATAAAACAGTTCCATTGAAAAAAAACGATATTCCAAATAATGTTAAAAAAGAGTTTGGATTGCCTGGAAAGTGGAGATAATGATGATATTTGGTAACCCGTATCATTTTGCTATTTGGACAGAGCTTGTCCCTCAGTGGAGTGAGTCATATAAGAATGGCCTTTTCCATTTAGTTATAAATGGAAATCTGTATCCGGATGATATCAGGACATCAACATTATCCAGTGATCTCTATGAGATCACTGATAGCGATTGTGCTTTAATGTCACAACCTCGAAATGATGAGCTTTTTTATTTATCTACAGAAATTGCTTTTAAGCGGATGTTTGAACTGACTTACCCTGAACCTTCTGAACAAGATGAGTATCCTGAGCAAATATTCGATTATTGCATTACGTCTTCGAATATTAGTAGTTGTGGTGGATGTTTTTTTGCCGTTTCGAACGATACCTCATTGAGAATTATTGGTGGGATAATACAACATTTAGTGAAAGATGAATGTGAAGAGATAAATTCATGGGAATATATTAAGAAACCATTTTTGCAAGATATCACTATATTAAAGAGTGATCTCAATAAAATCATGAGCAATGTAAGAGAGTATGCAGACTCTTTTTTAAAATAAATACTGAGATAGTTAAAGCTGTCGCTAGGGTCTGAAAGAGGTGAGAATGATTAGCGAAATTAGCAGCCATGTGGCGGGCATAGCGCGGACGCATGGGGTTCTGAACGCACTGAAGAAAGTCCAGAGCGAGCCGAAGGCCGTGCTGCCAGCTAATACGACAAAGAGCGGCTGGATTATCTTGCGGCTCTGCGTAACTAGCAGGCCTAAAAAGAGGAAATGCAGAAGTACGGCACCGGCAGCGATATCCAGCGCGGGTGGAGGTTGAGAATACACTCGGCGACAAACTGACTGGTAACGATGAGATCACCCGTAAGTATCTTGGACTGTTGCAGGATAAGTATGTACCGGAGACTTCATCCAACCCGAATTTGGGTAAAGACCTGGACAATGACCAGAAAGCTGAGTTAGGTGGTGTGGGTTCCGGAACGCCAGGAGGCTGGGGACCGGAAGATGAAGAGAATGGTCGAAATAATGAGGGTAATAATCCCTCACAAAAGGGAAGTAATTTTACTAACTCGGAGATTGATGATCGGATCGCATCGGCGAACAAACCGATCAATAATCAAGGAATGTCTGATGCGGCCAGGGCATGGGAAAAGCATCCTGGTAGGCCTGGAGGAACAGTCGAGCTTCTGAAGAGTAACCAAGCCCAGAAAAATGCAGCCGCGGAAAATTTTATACGGGATCTTCTAAATGACCCTAGCACGGTACGAAATGAACTATCTCGAGGTGGGATTGAATATCGTGCGTCTAATGGGTAAGGGGTTAGATTTAATCCTGATGGTTCATTCAATACCTTACTAGATCCACCGGTGAAAAAATGACTCAGAAAAAATTAGAACTTTTTTTTTCCAGCCCAATGGAATATGAGGAATTAACTCTTGAAGTTCAGTTAGATCGAGAAAGAGTGATTGAGATCAATCAAGAACAAGGGGTGGATAACCTTGAAGTTGAGCTGTTTGGAACAGACAAAGAGCATGGATTTATCGCAAAAATGCCTCTTGATGACCTGATTAATATTTTGATTGAAGCAAAAAAAACGCTTCAGAATAAGTAAGTAACTCAAATCCCGGCCACTGAGCCGGGATCTTGCTTTAACCGTCAGGCTTATCCAAACAAACGCTGGCATGACTTCGTGACAAATCCACCGGAAGGTATGTTGACCAAAACGCGCCCAAATGGTGAGACGTTGTATTAAAATCCGCAAACAAACACTTTTGCGTCCAAAGACGTTAATAGTGTCCCGAGGACAATGTTCAGGCCTGGAAGGGAATGGAGTATTGGAACAAGCAATGACAAAAAGCAAATTTTATCCTTGCCCGCGCTGCGGCAATAAGACGATAGGTGAGATTGGGAATTATGAGATTTGCCCTGTTTGCGATTGGGAAGACGATCCAGTTCAGTCGTCAGATCCGGACTTTCCAGGCGGAGCGAACACGTTGAGTCTCCTGGAAGCTCGAAAGGAATTTTTACTCAAATCCAAATAAAGTGTAAATCCCGCCCTTTTCCGGCGTGATTTCTTTCCTCTTGCTTTCTCTTCCACCGAGTGGACGCCAGTTTTGCGTACCGCTTCGCGATTTTTGGAAATATTAGTCAAAGTTTCAGAATCTGTTTTGGCAATAGCGACTTCTGGCTTAATATTTGTGGCAGCCATTTTCAACTCCTGTAAGTTGCTTGTGGTTAGCGGCGTAGAAGTGTTGGTAGTACTTCTACGCCGCGCTCTTTAATAAATTAAATTATCTTGTACGTTACTTAACTGTTACGGGCTTTCAGCTATTTTTCTGTTCCCATTATACATCGCTGAATAAAAACATAGCACCTGATAAGTAGGCAATGTTAAAAGTAGCGAGAACGCATCAGGAAATAATACAACTTCATGTAACGTTTTATTATAAAAATATTAGCTCAAACGCTAACCCGTAATTTGGCTTCCGGCGAGTTTGGGCCCAAAACCCGCATTCCGGACTACAGCTTGTTCATAACTCACCCCCGAAAGCAACAGCCTGTACCTGGTGGAGACCTATCCGTGCTTCACCAACAAGAAGCAGTGGTTAAGCTCCGATTACATGATACGGGACCAGGTCATACAGGTGGGGATCAAACTGTAGATCAATTGCCTAGTAATACGGGTAATAACAGAAGGTGCTCTCGAACTGCCAAATCATATGACAAGTGATGGGCATGATAATGAGGCAGACAAACCATCTAATATCAAAATGGCAGATGATAATTTTTTGAAAAATAATGGTGTAGATGCTCATGCTTTGAAAGATGATTTTTTAGGCAATGGTAAAAATTCTAATTATGATATCTATGTAGATAGAGACTCTGGACAACTTTGGATCTTTAAGAAAGGTAGAAAGGGGGATGGTATACCAACAGGTGAGTACATTAAGTAGGGTTTAATTATGAATAAAACAACAGTAATGGCATATTTTTCTATTTATGGTGACTGCTTTGATACTGATTATGTTACGCAAGAAATGTCCCTGACGCCCACAGAAGTAAGGCTGAAAGGGAACATTCCGAATGGAAAAAAAAGGCCAAGTGTTGAGACTAGTTGGAAATTGTCTACGTTTGATGAAGAATCAAATGATGTTAATATACAGTTAGATAAAATAATAAATCTGCTTGAGGGTAAAGAGAGTCAATTAAAATGTATAAAGAATAAATATGAAGTTAGTTTCACTTTTACGTTAGTGATTAAGATAGAGAATGGTGAAAAACAAGGCATGCATTTTAATGCAAAAAAAATAGATTTTATAAATGAAGTTGGCGCCGAAATAGATATTGATTTATATATCTATAGTTAAGATTTATTTAAAGTGACTAAGAAACAACTCCAGCCTTTTTGTTGTGGTTGTTTTTTTGCCACTTGACCAATATTAGCATCACCAGTGGTTTTTCAGGTGTCGAATGGGCATGAGAGAGCAGATCACCTCTTACGGCAGTGCGAGCTCAGGTACACGCAGGTGACTGGGCACCGGAGGATGAGGAAAAGGCACGAGGCGAGCAAAGTCAACTGTTGATGATTTAATGTCTTCATCATCAAAGGGTCAAGAAACAAAGTGACAAATCAAAGCTTTTGAAAGAACAGTCGGGAATAATGCTGCTAACAAAGTGTTTGATTCATTAGCATTTCGAGATATTAAAGAGATTCCAGGTGGTCAGGCGGGAAAATTCCTGATAGTCGAGCTGTTATTGTTCGCTAACTCAGCACTGACGGAAGATCAACATTAGAAATCCCGTCGGGCAATAACAGGAGCAAATTTGAATATAATGAGTGATGGTATATGACTGAGACATTGGTACATATTTCCTACGGCATAAATCATTCCCAGATAAATCAATTAGTTGATTTTAGGTATTTATCTGGAATCCTGGAGCTGTTTTTAGCTTCTGGCAGTGCTGATGAAATGAACGAAATCCGTGTTGTATTTGATTGGGTGCATTCTTTCCGCGTTACTGACGAAGGTGATCTGTTAAAAATGCAAGATGACTTGAATGGTCAGATGGTTACAGGAATCTACAAAGTGGAAGGATCTCACTATTTAGCATGGTTTAACGAACAAAGTGCTAATACCCATGACGGAGATAACATAACTCATTATTTAATAGTGACAGATGATGATGTGATTGATGTTCTGTCTTCCGTTAGTCCAACAATATCATGTTACTGAAAATAATTTGACCTGCGATCCCCCACTTACCGTAATGACAAAGGGCGCGAAGGTATATGGATTTTATCCATCGTCAACTGGTGTTGGGATCTCTGGTGCTGAATCTGGTGTACCGTCTACCTCTGTGTCAGTAAATGGTAAAATCATTTCTAAGCTTGATTGTCAATCCTCTGCTGCTATCGGCATTAGCGTTACTCGCGGCTCAACAAGTGCTGTACTTGCAACATATGCCAGAATCATCATTTGAAGAGATGCTTCAATGCCTGGCGGCTATAAAATTATTACAGGATGCCCAACACAATGAATATTCGCGAAAAATACCCATATCTAACATATTTCTTAAGATGTTATTTTAACCAAGATTTTGAGGTGCTCTTTGGGAATGCAGATGAAACATTGACTGCTTACAAAACTACTGAAACTGTTGAAGAGCAGTTGCAGTTGAAAGTTGAAATAGATTATTTGCTGGATCTTTCTCTATCAGATAATGAATTACAGGACTTGCTGCTTAACGAAATTGATTGTGGCTATTACTACCCTAACGAATGGCCTTCGTCTGAAGAATGGCTGAAACATATAAGTAAGCAAATAAAATGATCAATCCCGGCCATCGCGCCGGGATTTTCTTGTCTGCAGAATAAGCCAAATGTACGCATCCAATATTCTTGTATCGGCTGCACATTTAGATTGGGATTTGTTGTAGTTGCTCTTTAATATTATCTGGAAAATATCATAACGATCTGAAAATAAATGAATTTATTGATGCCCTAATTAGTTATGATAAAGATGGTATGAAAATATCAGAATGGAATGCTGACACTGAAAAGTGTTATTTATTTTTTACAAGAGAATCAAATAAATAGAAGAATCCCAACCCTTATGGCGTAGTCGAGATTCTTTACCCCATTCAACTAACAATCTCGAGCCTAATACTGTTTATGGTGTTTATGATGGAGTCGCTCAGAAAATCGGTGGTTATTGTACGACGAAAAAACCATCAGATTCTGTCCAATCAATTATTGATAGCGCTCTTAACCCTCAATGGGGAAATACAGCGACAAAAGTAATAAAAATTGAGGTGCCTGCAGGGCCTAAATATTATGAAAGCATTTCACCACCTCCAGAGGATTAGTTGGTAGGGGAATTCAAGTTCTCTTCCCGAAAGATGGTAAAATTGAATTTTCTTGGATAAAAAAATGAATGAGTGTGGTTGGGAAGTCATCGACGCATTTTCATCTCCATATGAATATGAACGCTTTGAAATATGGATTGATGATCAAGGTAAAAATGGAAGGGTAATCCAGGTCCCCGTTCAGGAAAAATATGCCGGCTGGGGTTTTGAAGAGAAGTGGTTCATCTGTTTGAAGTCATGTGATACCTGGAGACTGGTTGCCCCTCAAACTCCCTTTCTCCGCTACTGGGGGCCGATATAGGGTTTCAATTTCCTGAAATCGATTCTTGACGGGGCGTAGGTCAATGGCGGATAAAGGCAGCCTCGATACCGGGACGCCGGGCTTTAGCAACCTGCACAACGAAGCCGATCTCAAAACCCAGCACTAGGGCATCAGCCTGAGCGGCAGTGGCAACACGGAAAGTACTACTGCTAGTGGCGGGAACACAACCTCAACACCGAAAGGTGAGCAGAATAAACTGAGTACAATAAAATGATTAAAGGAAAATAGTAATGAATAAGCTACGTATATCTTTAATCGAAGGTTCGTTACTAGATGATTTTCAGCTGATTGATATTTCAGTTATAAGTAATAGGGGAAGGGAGGCTATTTTTCAAGGGGAAATAGATCTGTCTGAACTAATCAGCTGGCTCATAGAAAATGAACATGAAATTAAGTCGATGGATATACCAATCAACAGAAAAGGTAGTGGGTCATTAGCTAGAAAAATACGACATTTTTATGAAAATATGGATAAGACACATGATGTCGTTGTTGATGCAATGTTTGAATATCGTTCTAATCATTGTCTCCGATTTGCAAGTCGTGGCACTAATTTTCCTGAGATCTATATTGGGAAGTCAAAACATAATTATGAAATATCCCTTTCGGATAATGATAGCGAATGGATGTACTTTATTGATATAGAAGATTTTTTTAATCATCTAAATAACTAGATTCGGCCCCTCCTTAAGAGGTTAGGATTATTTCCTCGGTCATTCGGCAAGTTGTCGGAATTTGATGGAGGAAAGATATGCAAAATGCTGTGAAAGGAAAGTAATGACAAGGTTACTAAATGATTATATAGGCGTTTTTACTCAGCGATCAGAGCATATAAAAAATGCAGTAAATCGGTGTGTCGAATATTGGGCCCCTGAACAAGTGCCGCTAATTTTACTGTTATCAACTGTAGGTAAGGCACTTATAAAACAGTTAGATGTACTTAGCGAGAATGAGAAAACTGTACTATTCCAGCATATAGAAGATGGCATGCGATCTGATGAAGATGAGTTAGCCACCGCCGTAGCAACTGGTTTAGTTGAGTCTCTAGTAACTGCATCAGATGGAAATGATGAGCTATGGAGAGCTATCGAGAGGTATCTTGGTAGGGAATCGAATAAACATGCCGTTGCCTGGAAAAATTTCGGACAATAAATCAAGATCCCGGCCAATTCGTCGGGATCTTTTTATCTGTCCTGATTTGCCGTTACATACAGCGCCCGTCCCTGCGCTTATACACCGGCACATCGGCAGTGTCATTCAGCGCTCCCAGAAACGTCTCCAGCCACTGCACCATTTTCTTGCGGTTGACGGAGGCGACGCTTAATCCCTCGGCGCAGCCCAGAGTTCGCGGATGTTCTGGGCGGTGATAACGATGCAGTCTGGCATCACCCGGATCTTAACGGGCATTCCGTCAGTAAACCCCGCCAGAGCCAGCCACTCACCAAGTAAAAACAGCGCGTAATGGACGGCCCGGCGATAGAATTCACGGTGTGTTGCTGGAACGAATCCTGGAGATGCAGTCAACGACGCGAACCAGACAATGGCTTCGGCCTAGGACAAGAAGCTGAAGGAAATAGGCGGATCTTTAGGCGTAGCCACCCAATGCTCCTTCGGTCGTGCATGTACGTCAGAGGACGATGAGAAACAAAACCAGGCGAATATTGGCAAGGATATGTCTGATGCCGATAAAGCTGAGCTGGGTGGTACGGGTTCAGGAACTCCGGGAGGCTGGGGCCGGAAGATGAGGAAAATGCGAGGAATAATGATCCTCATAGTTCTACTAGTGCAAGAGATCTAAATTCCGAGTTGGTCGGTGAGGAAATAGCCAATGGGCACGCATTCGATAAACATGTTATCGAGCAAAGCGAGTTCAAAGAGTTAGGGATCTCAACTAAAGAGCAGTTTGCTGCTCATATAGAAAAAGTAGTAAAAAATCCAACCTCAAGTAAAAACTTCAGTGGCGGTCGTACAGCATATTGGGATGAACCATCAGGCACTGTTGTCATCCGCAATCCTAAATCGGCAGATGGTGGGACTGCGTTCAGGCCCACTAATGGCAGAGCTTACTATGATAATTTAAGGTGATTTTATGGAATTAGTGAATCTGGAAGGGCGTAGTGCTCTCGTGGCATTAAATGAATCTGAATTGTTGATATTAAATTCGGCTCTTAACGAAATCTGTAATGGCATCGATGTTCAGGAATTTGATACCCGAATAGGTTCTTCTAAAGAGACTGTTGCAGAGCTATTAGGGAAAATCGGCAATGTGTTAGACCAAATAGAATCATCTAACTAAATTATGATCCCGGCCAAGTCACCGGGATCTTTTTATCTGTCACGATCCGTCGCTACTTACAGCGCCCGTCCCCGCGCTTATACACTGGCACATCGGCGGTATCGTTCAGCGTCCCCGGAAACGTCTCTAGCCACTGCACCATCTTATTGCGGTTGTCCGGGCGACGCTTAATTCCTCGGTGCAGCCCCACAGTTCGCGGGTGGAGGTTGAGAATAATGATCTTACCCAGTATTAGTGGACACACGACTAAGTGAGTAAACTCTCAACCAGAGGTGACTCATGACAAAACCAGTATCAACCAGCAAAAAGCCCCGTAAGCAACACACACCTGAATTCCGCCAGGAAGCCCTGAAACTCGCGGAACGTATTGGCGTTGCCGCCGCAGCCCGTGAGCTCAGCCTGTATGAATCTCAACTGTATGCCTGGCGTAGCAAACAGAAACAGCAGCTGACTTCCACCGAACGCGAGAGCGAACTTGCCGCAGAAAATGCCCGCCTTAAACGCCAGCTGGCTGAACGTGACGAGGAGCTGGCCATTCTCCAAAAGGCCGCGACATACTTCGCGAAGCGCCTGAAATGAAGTATGTCTTCATCGAAAAGTATCAGGCTGAATTCAGCATTAAAGCCATGTGTCGTGTGCTTCGGGTTGCCCGCAGCGGCTGGTATGCCTGGCGTCTGCGCCGCCATCAGCCCGGTCCGCGCCAGCAGTTCCGGCTCATCTGTGATGCTGCTGTCCGTCAGGCATTCACTGAGGCAAAACAGCGTTATGGTGCGCCTCGTCTCGCTGACGAACTACCGGAGTACAACATCAAAACCATTGCTGCCAGCCTGCGTCGTCAGGGACTGCGGGCGAAAGCCACCCGGAAGTTCAGCCCGGTCAGCTATCGTGCACATGGTCTGCAGGTATCGGAGAATCTGCTGAAGCAGGACTTCAGTGCCGACGGTCCGAACCGGAAGTGGGCAGGTGACATCACGTATCTGCGCACGGACGAAGGCTGGCTCTATCTGGCAGTAGCCATCGACCTGTGGTCACGCGCCGTTATTGGCTGGTCGATGTCGCCACGTATGACGGCGCAACTGGCCTGCGATGCGCTTCAGATGGCGCTGTGGCGGCGTAAACGGCCGCAAAATGTCATCGTTCACACCGACCGTGGCGGCCAGTACTGTTCAGCGGATTATCAGACATTACTGAAACGCCATAATCTACAGGGGAGCATGAGCGCAAAAGGTTGCTGTTATGACAATGCTTGTGTGGAAAACTTCTTTCACTCATTGAAAGTGGAATGTATCCACGGAGAACGTTTTGCCAGCCGGGAAATAATGCGGACGACGGTGTTTAATTATATCGAGTGTGATTACAATCGCTGGCGTCGCCACAGTGCGTGCGGCGGTCTCAGCCCTGAACAATTTGAAAACCAGAATCTCGCTTAGGACTGTGTCCACTTTACGTGGGTAAGATCAAAGGTAAGAAAAGAGATTGAAAAGGAAACGAGGAAACTAGCAGCCATTCAGAAGAAAGAAGATAAAAGGATTGAAAAGAGGAATAAACAGCTTGCTAGATTGAAGAAGGTTGAAGAACGACGATTAGAGAAAGAAAAGATTAAACTAGCTAATGCTCAAAAAAGAGCGATAACAAGAGATGAAAACATTAAAAGAAAAATAGAGGAAGATAAAAATAGAAAGCTTGCATGGGAAATCAAGCTAGCTGAAATTGCTGCTTATGAAGAAGATGCTAAAAGGGAGAAAATTAAAAGCTACACCCCTTTCTATCCTACTGGAGAGAAGAAGATTAAATTCTTAACGTGGGATAAGGTGCATAAATCCTATAGAGTTCAGCGTAAAATAGAACAGAAGCTTTGTAAGTATGGAAAGTTTCGAAACTATGAAGATGCCGTAGCCCGAATAGAAGAATGTGAAACTAACAATTGGTATCAGTGAGAAGAAGCCCCGCTAGGGGCTTTGCTCTATTATAATTTCTTCTGTTTTCTTATCTCTACTAATTCTCTGTGCATTGCTTCCATAAGCCTACGATTTTCTTTCATCCTCTCAAATGGGAAACGGATTATCCTGTATACAATTAAAACGGCTATGATAGCTATTACTAGCAGAACAATGAATAGAATAATACCTCCTATCCACTTTCCTATAGTCCACCACACACTTGCATCTACATCACCACCAAAAACAATCATCACTGCTCTGATAGCAGCATAGAACATTTCAGCCATTTATAATCCCTTACATCCCATCCATTATGAATTGTTATTTCTTCTCTTCCTTCTTCATCCATGAATCCCCGTATTTAATTACCCCTTCTATATAATGCCATTCAATACCCCTAGATCTTAATGAAACAGTTTCAAGCATATTAGGGCTGTTAGAGCCTGGAATGTATGTGTGATTAGCAGAGACGCCCATCACTACAACACTCTCAAGAGTAATTCTATATACTTCACGCTCTATACCAGCTTCATTAATGTCATAATACCTAATCTCTGCTTTCTGTAATCTTCTGCTTTCACAGACACACACAGCTAGATAAGGGCTTGCTTTGTCTATCTGCTTATGAATTACAAAGGGGCTATGCTGTCTTGTTCCTGTCATGCTTCCTGTGTGGCTGTCTACGTTCTGATATACACCATAGCTGCTACTCATTACTTCTATAGCGCCCTCTCTACCTAATGCTTTACACCCTCCATCTACTAACATTCCATTTTCATCGTATAAAAACATATAAGCCGGTAATGACATTTTAATTACTCCCAAAATCTAATAAATGACCATCATTATCAATGATGAAAGAATATTGATAGTTTTCATTATTCAGTGAATAAGTAGCGGAATACAGCACACCCTTTTCTAATTTCACTATGAAGCAGGTGTGAGGATATGAAAGGTTAACATGTTCATCAGCTATTAGCCTCTGATAGGCTTTACCATTGTTTGCAAGTGAGTAGCGTGTTAACACTTCTTCTTTCTTAACAGTGAAGCAGACAGTATCACCATCTATATAGATAGGTTTCCATTCACCAGCCCCTAACTTTTCCCCTCTAGGGCAACCAGCAAGGAGAAGAACAAAGGGAATTAAGATCCTCTTCATTGTGGGAAACTCCCTAACACCCTTTGATATTGGTTCATTAATTCCAATTCAGAAATAGAAGGGTCGTAGTCTCTAAGCTTTATCAGATAGCTATTCCTGAAAAAGCCGTAGGTTTTTAATAGCCAGTAATCACTAACTATACAAGCTTGCTGCTCCATTGAATAATCGCTGAGAGTAGCCTTGTCTAGGCTATAGCTATAATCAGCAGCCCATGAGAAAGCGCCTCTAGTCTTTACCCACATTCCCCTTTGCTTTTGCCATACGTGCATCATTTCGTGAAGAAAGATGTGCTGCTGTCCTATCCTGTCCCTTTTCGGCATTGAAAAATCATCTTCATAGACACCTTCTTGAAACCAGATTTCCCCGTTAGGAGTCATAGCCGTATTGTTATTTTGAAGATTAAAGGGTAGGTAGCTCCCTCTGTGAATCCATACCTGATTGTAATGAATGCTGAAGCCATAGAGAGAACTGGCTAGATTGATTTCACCTAGCTTCATAAGGCGTAGGCCGCCCGTCCCTATGCCTGTATCTTTCACTGTCCAGTCATACATAAACCCTCCTTAGTGAAGGGGCAATGTTAGCATTATCAGCAACAGGATCAATTATTTAGATGATGAATGAATTAGAGGGATTGATAAAGAAAAGCCCCTACAGAGAGGGGCAATTATTACAGAAGAGGAGGAGCGAAAGAGCGCTCTAATTCTGCTGAACGGGAAGTAAAGCAGAGCGCACATTCTACAGGAAAACACGGTCAATACACCTATAAAGAAACAATAATACATACTTCTAATTATGTGAATTATAAGGATATTTTCATCAGAGTATTTTTACGCAAAGACACGATTAATACACAAAGAGTACACTGAGTGCTCACCACATTTTGTAAACCACTGTTTTTAAGCGAAAAAAAAGCCCTTCGTGGGAGAAGGGCAAAGACTACACACAGCAATTCGTTGTTTCACTCAGGGGATTTCCATGCTTATAAATCAATGTGTTGATTCATAACCGTGACTTAATAGTAGGTCATGCGACGTTTTTGCGTCGATCAGATTCGTCTCAATAGTTTAAGAACCATGAAGATTTTGCGAGGTGAATGGCGCAGCGAAGCGGGGTGGGGCTGAGAAAAGTCTTAATACAGATTAGGCGTGCTTAAGTATCAGGCGGGTTACCCCGCCTGTGGTTCAATTACTGCTTATTCTTATCTTCGAGTTCGTGAAGCACCACATCCGGGTCTGTTGCTGGCGGCGGGATCTCATGCACCCACGCGGAGAACAGACGCCAGGTCACGGCGAGTAGCACAGGGCCAATAAACAGCCCGATCATGCCAAAGGCAATCAATCCGCCGATCACGCCGGAGAGAATCAGAATCAGCGGTAAGTCTGCGCCCATGCGGATCAGCATCGGGCGAATCACGTTATCCATGGTGCCCACCACGCAGCTCCACACCAGCAGCACCGTGCCCCAGGTGGTATCGCCGCTCCAGTAGAGCCAGATAATGCAGGGGATTAACACCAGCAACGGCCCGAGTTGCACCAGACAGGTGAGGATCATGATGACGGTGAGAATGGTCGCGTACGGCACGCCGGTAATCGCAAGCCCTAGCCCGCCGAGCACCGCCTGCACCAGCGCGGTCACCACCACACCCAGTGCCACCGCGCGCACGGCTTGTGCCGCCAGCAGCACTGCCGCATCACCGCGACTCCCCGCGAGGCGCGTCGCAAAATGACGCACGCCATGCGCAACTTGTTCACCGCGCCAGTAAAGCAGGGCGCTGAAGAGCAGCATCAGAGTACAGTGCATCATAAAGTGGCCGATATTGGCCGCCTGGGCGATAAACCAGGTGGTCGTCGTGCCGACGTACGGACGCACTTTCGCCATGATTGCGCTGCCGCCCATCTCCAGCAGACTGTGCCAGCCGCTGTAAAGCTTCGCGCCGACCAGCGGAATGCTGTTCAGCCACGCCAGATCCGGCACGGTCATCTCACCGCTGGTGATCCCGCGGATCACCGGTCCGCTGGTGTCGACAAGGCTGTTAATCAGCAGCGCGATGGGAATGATAAAGACCAGGAACAGCAGCAACGTCATGACCAGCACCGCCAGGGTGCGGCGGCCGAACAACAGCTTCTGCAAACGTAAGAGCAGCGGCCAGGTGGCGACAACCACCGTGCCCGCCCATGCAAATCCGAGGATGAACGGACGAACTATCCACAGACACGCAATAATCATGATGGCTAAGAACAGCACCGACAGCAGTATTTGCGCAACGTCCCTGGGCTGACGAGAAGTGACCATAAATGAAATTTACCTTAAATGAAGACCAGACTGTCTGGTCGAAACAGAAAACCGCATCCCTTAATCATTAGTGATTTCAGCGGTTTTTGACAGGCGAATTCTGCCCGTAATTCTGCTGGGCGTATAAGAAAAAAATGTGATACAACAATTCAAAGGCAAGCACAACGCAAACGATAAACAACTCTAATTAGGGTCTTCCGTAATGATCCCATTGATTTCTCAGGCACCCGGCGTCGTTCAGCTGGTGCTGACTTATTTGCAAGCACTGGAGCAGCAGGGTTTTACAGGTGATACCGCCACCAACTATGCCGACAGGCTGACGATGGCGACAGACAACAGTATCTATCAGTTACTTCCCGATGCCGTCGTATTTCCTCGCTCGACCGCCGATGTGGCCCTGCTTTCCCGGCTGGCGGCGCAGGAGCGTTTCGCCTCGCTGGTCTTCACCCCGCGCGGTGGCGGAACCGGCACCAATGGTCAGGCCCTGAATCAGGGCATCATCATTGATATGTCGCGTTACATGAATCGTATCATTGAGATCAACCCGGAAGAGGGCTGGGTACGCGTCGAAGCGGGGGTGATCAAAGATCAGCTCAACCAGTTCCTGAAACCTTACGGCTACTTCTTCGCCCCGGAATTATCCACCAGTAACCGCGCCACCCTGGGCGGGATGATTAACACCGATGCCTCCGGCCAGGGTTCGCTGGTGTACGGCAAAACCTCCGATCACGTGCTCGGCGTGCGTGCGGTACTGCTCGGCGGCGACATTCTCGATACCCAGGCGGTGCCGGTGCAACTGGCCGAAACCCTTGGACAAGATAACACGGCGGTCGGGCGCATCTATCGCAGCGTGCTCGACAGCTGTCGTGACAACCGCCAGCTGATTCTGGATAAATTCCCGAAACTGAACCGCTTCCTGACGGGCTACGATCTGCGCCACGTCTTTAATGACGACCTCAGTGAGTTCGACCTGACCCGCATTCTGACCGGCTCCGAAGGGACGCTGGCCTTTATCACCGAGGCGCGTCTGGATATCACCCGGCTGCCAAAAGTGCGCCGTCTGGTGAACGTCAAATACAACTCCTTCGATGCCGCCCTGCGCAACGCGCCTTTTATGGTCGAGGCGCGCGCCCTGTCGGTGGAAACCGTCGACTCGAAAGTGCTTAATCTGGCGCGAGAAGATATCGTCTGGCACTCAGTCAGCGAGCTGATCACCGACGTGCCGGATAAAGAGATGCTCGGCCTGAACATCGTGGAATTTGCTGGCGATGATGCGGAACTTATCGACTCACAGGTGCAGACGCTCTGCGCCCGTCTCGACGAACTGATCGCGCAGGGCGAGGGCGGCGTGATTGGCTGGCAGCTGTGTAACGATCTCTCAGGCATTGAGCGCATCTACGCGATGCGTAAAAAAGCGGTCGGCCTGCTGGGGAACGCCAAAGGGGCAGCCAAACCGATCCCGTTTGCGGAAGACACCTGCGTGCCGCCGGAACATCTGGCGGATTACATCGTCGAGTTTCGCGCATTACTCGACAGCCACGGCCTGAGCTACGGCATGTTTGGCCACGTCGATGCGGGCGTGCTGCACGTGCGTCCGGCGCTGGATATGTGCGACCCGCAGCAGGAGATGCTGATGAAGCAGATCTCCGACGACGTAGTGGCGCTGACGGCAAAATACGGCGGCCTGCTGTGGGGCGAGCACGGGAAGGGCTTCCGCGCGGAGTACAGCCCGGCGTTCTTCGGCGAGCAGCTGTACGGCGAACTGCGCAAAATCAAAGCCGCGTTTGACCCTAATAACCGTCTTAACCCCGGCAAAATCTGCCCGCCTGCGGGCGTGGACGATCCGATGATGCAGGTCGACGCGATAAAACGCGGCACTTATGACCGACAAATTCCGATTGCCGTGCGCTCATCCTGGCGCGGGGCGATGGAGTGTAACGGCAACGGCCTGTGCTTTAACTTCGACGTGAAAAGCCCGATGTGCCCGTCGATGAAAATCACCAGCAACCGCATCCATTCCCCAAAAGGGCGAGCGACGCTGGTGCGCGAGTGGCTGCGTCTGCTGGCCGATCGCGGCGTCGATCCGCTGAAGCTGGAAAACGATCTGCCGGAAAAACGCGCCAGCCTGCGCACGCTGATCGAACGTTCCAGGAATAGCTGGCATGCCAGTAAAGGCGAGTACGATTTTTCCCACGAAGTGAAAGAGGCGATGTCCGGCTGTCTGGCCTGTAAAGCCTGCTCGACGCAATGCCCGATCAAAATCGACGTGCCAGAGTTCCGCTCGCGCTTCCTGCAGCTGTATCACTCCCGCTATCTACGCCCGGTGCGCGATCACCTGGTGGCGACGGTCGAAAGTTATGCCCCGCTGATGGCGCGTGCGCCGAAGACCTTCAACTTTTTCATTAATCAGCCGCTGGTGCGCAAGCTTTCCGAAAAGCATATCGGGATGGTCGATCTACCGCTGCTCTCCACGCCATCGCTGCAGCGTCAGCTGGTCGGCCACCGGTCGGCCAATATGACCCTGGAACAGCTCGAGGCCCTGAGCGACGAGCAAAAAGCCAAAACCGTGCTGGTGGTGCAGGACCCGTTCACCAGCTATTACGACGCGCAGGTGGTGGCCGATTTTGTCCGTCTGGTGGAGCGCGTCGGCTATCAGCCGGTGGTCCTGCCATTCTCGCCGAACGGCAAGGCGCAGCACATCAAAGGCTTCCTGAATCGCTTTGCGAAAACGGCGCAGAAAACGTCGGACTTTTTGAACCGCATCGCGCAGCTGGGCATGCCGATGGTGGGCGTCGATCCGGCGCTGGTGCTCTGCTATCGCGATGAGTACAAACAGACGCTGGGCGATAAGCGCGGGGATTTCAGCGTGATGCTGGTGCATGAATGGTTGCCTGCCGCGCTGCAAACTGCGGCGGCGAAAGAGGTGAGCGGTGAAGCCTGGTATCTGTTCGGACACTGTACGGAAGTGACGGCGCTGCCGGGCGCACCGGCGCAGTGGGCGTCTATTTTTGCCCGCTTTGGCGCGAAGCTGGAAAACGTCAGCGTCGGCTGCTGCGGGATGGCCGGGACCTACGGTCACGAAGTGAAAAACCACGCTAACTCGCTGGGGATCTACGAATTGTCATGGCATCAGGCGATGCAACGCCTGCCGCGCAACCGCTGTCTGGCAACGGGCTATTCCTGTCGCAGCCAGGTGAAACGCGTGGAAGGCAGCGGCGTTCGCCATCCACTGCAGGCATTACTGGAGATTATGGGATGATCTGGAAACGTACCGCATCGCTTGAGGCGCTCAACGCCATGGGCGAGGGGAATATGGTCGGTTTGCTCGATATTCAGTTTACGCGTATCGGCGAAAATGACCTCGAAGCCACTATGCCGGTGGACAGCCGCACGCATCAGCCGTTTGGCCTGCTGCACGGCGGCGCGTCGGTGGTGCTGGCGGAAACGCTGGGCTCGGTGGCGGGTTATCTCTGTACCGAGGGCGAGCAAAAAGTGGTGGGGCTGGAGGTCAATGCCAACCACATTCGTTCCGTGCGCAGCGGGCGCGTGCGCGGAGTGTGTCGTGCGCTGCACGCAGGCAGTCGCCATCAGGTGTGGCAGATCGACATTTTCGACGAGCAGGAACGACTGTGCTGCTCGTCGCGACTCACCACGGCGGTGGTTTAAATAAAGGTAAACATCTGAGAGGAATTGTCTTTGGTCAAAAATTGGTCAGTCAGACGTGCTATACTGGTCAGGTTTTGTACATAGAGAGGATGTTATGGATACCGAAATGAGCCCCACCCAACTGGCAGTAGAGTTTTTACGTCGCGATAAGAGCAATTTGTCCCCGGCGCAGTACCTGAAAAAGCTGAAACAGCTTGAACTGGAGTTTGCCGACCTGCTCGCGCTCTCTTCCAACGAACTGAAAGAAGAGATCTACTTTGCCTGGCGGTTAGGCGTTCACGTCCATTAATCTCCCGCTTGTTGAAAAGGCCGCTAATGCGGCCTTTTTTGTTTTTGTCCTTTGTGAGTTCATGGTCTTATAACCACAAATGGATAATGGTTTCTGAATTCTAATAACCCTATAATCTCCATCCCTTTTCGAGTCTTAAGTTTAAGCTGGAGGATAAATGGAGCTTAGCCGGAGGCAGTTCTTTAAGATCTGCGCGGGCGGTATGGCAGGAACCACTGTTGCATCTCTCGGATTTTTATCATCATTTTCTGCGCACGCAGAAGCCCGTCAATACAAACTCTTAAAAGCAAAAGAGACGCGTAATAACTGTACGTACTGCTCAGTTGGCTGCGGCATGCTGATGTACAGCCTCGGCGACACCGCCAAAAACGTCACAGAAAGTATCTATCACGTCGAAGGCGATCCGGATCATCCGGTCAGCCGCGGTTCCCTGTGTCCGAAAGGGGCCGGAGTGCTGGATTATATCCACAGCGACAACCGTCTGCTCTATCCCGAATACCGCGCGCCCGGCTCTGACAAGTGGCAGCGCATCTCCTGGGATGACGCCATCGAACGCATCGCCCGGCTGATGAAAGCGGATCGCGACGCCAACTTTATCGAGAAAAACGCCCAGGGTCTGACGGTCAACCGCTGGACCACCACCGGCATGCTCTGCTCTTCGGCGGCCAGCAATGAAACCGGGATTCTCGACGGCAAATTTGCCCGCGCGCTGGGGATGGTGGCCATCGACTGCCAGGCGCGTCTGTGCCATGGCCCGACCGTCGCCGCGCTGGCCCCGACCTTCGGACGCGGGGCAATGACCAACAACTGGGTCGATATTAAAAATGCCAACGTGGTGCTGATCATGGGTGGCAACGCCGCCGAAGCGCACCCGGTCGGCTTCAAATGGGTGATCGAAGCGCAGACCAAAAACGATGCGACCGTAGTTGTGGTGGATCCGCGCTTTAACCGCAGCGCTGCCGTGGCGGATCTGTATGCCCCGATCCGCGCCGGATCTGACACCGCCTTCTTGCTCGGTGCCATCCGCTATCTGATCGAACATGACGCCATCCAGCACGAATACGTGCGCGCCTACACCAACGCCAGCCTGATTATTCGCGACGACTATGCTTTCGATGACGGGCTGTTCAGCGGGTACGACGCCGAAAAACGTCAGTACGACAAATCGAGCTGGTTCTATCAGCTGGACGAGCAGGGGCATGCCCTGCGTGACGATACCCTGAGCCATCCGCGCTGCGTCTGGAACTTACTCAAAGCGCACGTCGATCGCTACACGCCGGAGATGGTCAACCGTCTCTGCGGCACCTCGCTGGAAGATTTCAACCGCATCTGCGAGATCCTCGCCAGCACCAGCGTGCCGAATCGCACGGCGACCATTTTGTACGCTCTCGGCTGGACGCACCACTCGGCCGGGGCGCAGATCATCCGCGCGGCGGGGATGCTGCAACTCCTGCTCGGGAATATCGGGATGGCGGGCGGCGGGGTGAATGCCCTGCGCGGTCACTCCAATATTCAGGGCTATACGGATCTCGGCCTGCTCTCCACCAATCTGCCCGGCTACATGCCGCTGCCGTCGGAAAAACAGCAGGATTATCAGACCTATATCTCGCAAATCACGCCGCCATCCCTGGGCCTCAATGAGGTCAACTACTGGCAAAACACGCCGAAATTCTTTGTCAGCATGATGAAAAGTTTCTGGGGCGATCGCGCCACGGCGGAGAACAACTGGGGCTACGACTGGCTGCCGA
This sequence comes from Lelliottia sp. JS-SCA-14, assembly GCF_035593345.1. Classification (NCBI taxonomy): domain Bacteria; kingdom Pseudomonadati; phylum Pseudomonadota; class Gammaproteobacteria; order Enterobacterales; family Enterobacteriaceae; genus Lelliottia; species Lelliottia sp. JS-SCA-14. The sequence continues at coordinate 2,080,809 of NZ_CP141606.1, forward strand.
AGTGGGATCGTCTGTATGACGTGATGACCCAGGCGAAGCTGATGCTCGACGGCAAAATCAACGGTTACATCGTGCAGGGCTTCAACCCGCTGGCGGCGTTCCCGGACAAGAACAAATCGGCGCGCGCGCTGGCGAAACTCAAGTACATGGTGGTGATCGACCCGCTGGTGACCGAGTCCTCGACCTTCTGGCAGCACCACGGCGAGATGAACGACGTCGATCCGAAAGAGATCCAGACCGAAGTGTTCCGCCTGCCATCGTCCTGCTTTGCAGAAGAGGACGGCTCGATCGCCAACTCGGGCCGCTGGCTGCAGTGGCACTGGGCGGCGGCAGAACCACCGGGCGAGGCGATGCACGACGGCAAAATCCTCGGGCGTCTGTTTACGCGTCTGCGTGAACTTTATCAGCAGGAGGGCGGCGCAAACCCTGAGCCGGTGCTGAACATGTCGTGGAATTACAAAAATCCGCGCGACCCGCACCCGGAGGAGATCGCCCGCGAAGCCAACGGCATGGCGCTCGCCGATCTGTATGACGACAAAGGCCAGCTGGTTGCTAAAAAAGGGCAGCAGCTCAGCAGCTTTGCGCAGCTGCGCGACGACGGCTCGACCAGCAGCTTCTGCTGGGTCTACTGCGGAAGCTGGACCGAGCAGGGCAACCAGATGGCGAATCGCGACAACAGCGATCCTTACGGCCTGGGCTGTACGCCGGGCTGGGCGTGGTCGTGGCCTGCGAACCGTCGCATTCTCTATAACCGCGCGTCGGCGGATGTCGCCGGAAAACCATGGGACCCGGAACGTGCCCTGCTGCACTGGGACGGGAAAAAATGGGCGGGTATGGACGTGGCGGATTACAACGCCTCGGCGCCGGGCACGAACGTTGGGCCGTTTATCATGAACCCGGAAGGGGTGGCGCGTCTGTTCTCCATCGACAAGATGAACGACGGCCCGTTCCCGGAGCATTACGAACCGCTTGAATCACCGATTGGCACTAACCCGCTGCATCCGAATGTGATCTCCAGCCCGGTGGCGCGCGTGTTCAGGGAAGATGTCGCCAATATGGGCAAAGCGGCTGACTTCCCGTATGTCGCCACGACTTACTCGATCACAGAACTGTTCCGCCACTGGACCAAACATGCGCGGCTCAACGCCATCGCCCAGCCGGATCAGTTTATCGAGATGGGGGAAGCGCTGGCGCTGCAGAAGGGCATTGTCGCCGGGGACGTGGTGAAAGTGACCTCGAAACGCGGGTATATCAAAGCCAAAGCGGTGGTCACCAAACGCCTGCAAACCCTGACCATTGATGGGCGTCAGATCGACACCATTGGCATCCCATGCCACTGGGGTTTTGAAGGGGCCACGCGCAAAGGATTCCTTGCCAATACGTTGACGCCGTCCGTTGGTGACGCCAACTCGCAAACGCCGGAATACAAAGCGTTTTTAGTCAATATCGAGAAGGCGTAAGGGAGGCCGCGTATGTCTATGCAATCACAAGATATTATCAAACGTTCGGCCACCAACGTCATGACCCCGCCGCCGCAGGCGCGCGATTTTAAAGCGGAAGTGGCGAAGCTAATCGACGTTTCAACCTGCATCGGCTGCAAAGGCTGTCAGGTGGCGTGCTCGGAGTGGAACGATATTCGCGACGAGGTGGGCGTGTGCGAGGGCGTCTATGACAACCCGATGGATTTGAGTGCCAAATCCTGGACGGTGATGCGCTTTAGCGAAACCACGCAGAACAACAAACTGGAGTGGCTGATCCGCAAGGACGGCTGCATGCACTGCGCGGAGCCGGGCTGCCTGAAGGCCTGTCCGTCCGCCGGGGCAATTATCCAGTACGCCAACGGGATTGTCGATTTTCAGTCTGAGCACTGCATCGGCTGCGGATACTGCATCGCCGGGTGTCCGTTCAATATTCCGCGTCTCAATCCTGACGACAACCGGGTCTACAAATGCACCCTGTGCGTGGATCGGGTGAGCGTCGGCCAGGAGCCTGCCTGCGTCAAAACCTGCCCGACGGGTGCGATTCATTTCGGCACCAAAAAAGAGATGCTGGAGCTGGGCGAATCGCGCGTGATGCAACTGAAAAAACGCGGCTACGCGCAGGCGGGGGTCTATAACCCGCAGGGCGTGGGCGGGACGCACGTGATGTACGTCCTGCATCACGCCGACCAGCCGGCGCTGTACCACAACCTGCCGACGGATCCGAAGATCGATCTGCCGGTGAATCTGTGGAAGGGGATCCTCAAGCCGCTCTCCGCCGCCGGGTTTATCGCCACCTTCGCGGGGCTGATTTACCACTACATCGGCGTGGGGCCAAACAAGGAGACGGACGACGACGAAGAGGAGAATCCGCATGAGTAAGAGCAAAATGATCCTGCGCACGAAGTTTATCGACCGCGCCTGTCACTGGACGGTGGTGATCTGCTTTTTCCTGGTGTCGTTATCCGGTATTGCGCTCTTTTTCCCGACCCTCCAGTGGCTGACGGAGACCTTCGGCACACCGCAGATGGGGCGCATCCTGCACCCGTTTTTCGGGGTGCTGATCTTTTTCGCGCTGATGTTTATGTTTGTCCGTTTTGTGCATCACAATATCCCGGATAAACAGGATCTGCCGTGGATCAAGGGTATTGTGGAGGTGCTGAAAGGCAACGAGCATAAGGTGGCGGACGTCGGGAAATACAACGCCGGGCAGAAGATGATGTTCTGGTCGATCATGAGCCTGATTTTCGTCCTGCTGGCGACGGGAGTGATCATCTGGCGGCCTTACTTTACCCACTACTTCCCGATCTGGCTGGTGCGCTGGAGCCTGCTCATTCACGCCACGGCGGCGATTGTGCTGATCCACGCCATCCTGATTCATATCTATATGGCGTTCTGGGTGAAGGGATCGATAACCGGCATGATCGAAGGGAAGGTGAGCCGTCGCTGGGCGAAGAAACATCACCCGCGCTGGTATCGTGAGGTCGAGGCGAAAGAGGACGAGTAAACGGGGTTGCCGGGTGGCGGCTGCGCCTTACCCGGCCTACGGTTGAGGTGTTTGTAGGCCCGATAAGCGTAGCGCCATCGGGCTTTTTTCGTTACACGTTCACCGCATCAATCAACCGGGTTTTCATCGACTGATACGCCGATGCGGCATAATCTTCCGCCCAGCGCTGATCGTCGATCGCCTCCAGCTGCACCGCGCAATATTTAGTTTCCGGCGTTTTTGACGTCGGGTCGAGATTGTCCTGCGTCAGCTCGTTACAGGCTCCAATCCACCACTGATACGTCATATACACCGCGCCCTCGTTAATGCGCTCGCTGATGTTCGCCCGGGTGATCACCTTCCCGCGACGCGAACGCACCCACACCAGCTGTCCGTCCGATACGCCAAGCGCCGCAGCGTCCGCCGGATTAATCTGCACGCGACCCGGTTCATCCGCCAGGCTTTGCAGCGCGGCGCAGTTACCGGTCATCGAACGACACGAATAGTGGCCGACTTCGCGCACCGTACACAGCACCAGCGGATAGTCCGCGTCCGGCACTTCCGCAGGCGCGCGCCACGGGGCGGCAAACAGCTGGCCTTTGCCATTCGGCGTGTCGAACTGATTATCTTTGTACAGGTAGGGCGTACCGGGATGATCCAGCGTCGGACACGGCCACTGAACGTGACCCATTTCGCCCATTTTTTCGTATGTTACGCCGAAGAACAGCGGGCACAGCTCGCGCATTTCGTCCCAGATTTGCTGATTGGAATCGTAATGCATCGGATAGCCCATCGCGCTGGCGAGCAGGCTGATGATCTCCCAGTCGCGCTTCACGTTCCCGCTGGCCTCGATTGCTTTGCCGAAGCGCTGGAAGCCGCGATCCGCGCAGGTGAACACACCGCCGTGCTCGCCCCAGGAGGTGGCTGGCAGCAACACATCCGCCACTTCGGCGGTTTTGGTCATAAAGATGTCCTGCACCACCACGAAGTCGAGCGCCTCAAAGCCGCGGCGCACCAGGCCCAGATCCGCTTCGGTCTGGAGCGGATCTTCCCCCATGATGTAATAGGCTTTGATTTTGCCTTCCAGCGCCAGGTGCGGCACTTCGGTGATGCGCGTCCCGACCTGGTCGTCCATGTCGTTGACGTCAATACCCCACGCCTTGGCGAACTTTGCGCGCACGGCGGCGTCGGTCACCTCCTGGTAGCCCGGGAACATGTTCGGCAGCACGCCCATATCGCACGCGCCCTGGACGTTATTTTGTCCGCGAACCGGGCCGACGCCGACGGCAGGGCGGCCAAGATTGCCGGTCAGCAGCGCCAGGCTGGAGAGGCCTTTTACCACGTCGACGGCCTGACCAAACTGCGTCACGCCCATACCCCACATCACCGTGGCGGACGGCGCGGCGGCGAAAGTGCGCATCGCCTGACGCACATCGCGCGCCGGAATGCCGGTCAGATGCTCGACGTTTTCTGGCGCATAATCTTTGACGATCTGGCGATAGGTTTCGAGGCCGTCGGTGAAGCGCGCGACGTAGTTTTTGTCGTACAGCTCCTCCTCCAGCAGCACGTAGCCAAAGGCATTGATCAACGCCATGTTGCTGCCGTTGTTGAGCTGCAAATGCTGATCGGCGATGCGGGCGGTTTCGATGCGACGCGGATCGCAAACGATGATCTTCGCGCCGTTCTGCCTGGCCTTGATCACTCGACGGGCGACGATCGGGTGAGAATCCGCGCAGTTGTAGCCAAACACCAGCAGGCATTTTGAGTTCTCGATATCGTTGATCGAGTTACTCATCGCCCCGTTGCCGAGTGTCTCCTGCAAACCGGCCACCGACGGGCCGTGGCAGACGCGGGCGCAGCAGTCCACGTTATTGGTGTTGAGCACGCCGCGGGCGAATTTCTGCATCACGTAGTTGGTTTCGTTACCGGTACCGCGTGACGAGCCGGTGGTCATAATCGAGCGCGGACCATATTGCTCTTTGATGGCTTTCAGCTTGCTGGCGGTGTAGCGGATCGCTTCGTCCCAGGTGACAGGAGTGAATTTGTCGCCTTTATTGTAGCGGATCATCGGTTGGGTGAGGCGAGGGGTGAGCAGACGGGTATCGTTGAGGAAGTCCCAGCCGTAAAAGCCTTTCAGACACAGGGTGCCCTGGTTGGTGACGCCGTCGGCGGCTTCGGCACGAATGATGCGGTTGTTCTCAACCACGAGATTTAATTTACAGCCTGCGCCACAGTAGGGGCAGACGCTTGCGATTTTTTTCATCAATAACAGACCTGTTAAGAGTTGAACGAGCGTCATCTGACAGACCGTTAAAGCAGGTTCTGTGCCAGAATTTTAGTTCGTTGATTTAACAGGGATTACTGATTTTTGAGGACCGGGCTCGACATGACATTCGACATAAGTGTCGACAAAATGAGAAGGCCAGTGAGAAAACCGCAGCAAGGGCGATACTCTCTTCTGGCCTCCTGTAAAGCAAAAATCGCGTCTTAAATATCGTCCATGGTATAGCCGACGACGATTTCGAGGGTTTTGCGGATCACATCGCCCATCACCACGTCGTCGGTGGATTCGAGGGCATTAATCAGCCACAGAATAATGGCTTTATTGGTCAGATGCCCTTCGGAGGCCATGATACAGCTCACCGCAGAAGCAAAAAGGGCAGACTCTTCAGCCAGTCTATCGCCCGCATTACGGAAATACTCAGACAGGGGATTATCACTAAAACCAGCGTACATAGCGGGTTGAACTTGAATATTTTGTCTCATTTATTCTCACCGTAAGGGTTATTGATCGGTTGCTGTTAATGAATGTTTTTTGAACCGCCGGGCTTACCATCGCCAAACAGCGGGAAAACATTATCGTTTTGCTCACTTTTTAGACCGTTCAGATCCCTCTGAGGACGGGCTCTCTTACGTTGGGCAAACGGCGTACCGCTGGCGTTGATTTCGCCGATCACCGCCGCGAGGGCTTCGCGACGGCGAGGGTCGGCCTCACTCGCCTCCATGTCCCGCAATCGCCGCAAAAGCGATTGCTTGCTGACAGGGCCGTGCTCTTTCAAAAGAGATAAAACCGCCTCTCCAATTAATTCATCTATTAGTTGCTCTGTTTCACTTCTCATAACTGCATCTCTGATTGCCGCTGGGTGATGTTACACCGTGCGGCATTAAGTCAGATCCCCTCGCGAGGGGGTCTGCTGAAGATTGCCAGGTCTTTCAGTGCCTGCAACGTTCCTTCGTCAGAATTGCCTTAAAAACCAGGTGATCTGCTCAATGGGTTTGCTATTGGATCTTAGCGATCAAATAGCAAACCAATCAGGGTGTGGTAGTGGCTCTCTTCTTCCGGGCCAGACGCCGTGTCGAGGCGGCTAAGCAGCTTGGTGCACAGGGTCTTGCGATTCAGATTACGGCCATCGCTCAGGATCTCCACCACGATCTGACCGAGGGTTTCCTGCTGCGTCGGTAGCGCGGCTTTCTCAAAGTACTGGACAATCGCATTGGCGCTGTCGGGAATGTAGCTGTTCTGACGCATGTATCACTCCTGTAAAATTAAGTAGTCAGCTAAGTTACAATTTAAGTTATACGTTTTTTAAAAAGTTGTACATTTCTGATGTACAGTTTTTTAGGTTAATTTTGATCAAAAAGTGCTATTCGTTGATAATCAGTAGGTTATTGGCGATGGCAGTTGATATCAGTACAGAATATATTGTACAAGATGTTTCATTCTGAAAATCTGTCCGATCGAAGAGGACGGATAGCCGATAGCGGCTAAACTGATTGTGATGTGAATTATTTGTTAATCAATTAATGTGATATAACAAAGACCTGGGCGTCCTGAGCCCAACGGCAAACACCCCTTTAACTCCCGGAATCACTATGCTCACAACAATTATCTACCGCAGTCATCTCTGCGAAACCGTTCCGGTGAAAGCGCTGGAAGAGATGGTCGCGGCGGCCAATATCAAAAACGGGGAATCCGATGTCACCGGGATTTTACTGTTTAATGGAACCCACTTCTTTCAGCTGCTCGAAGGTCCCGAGGAGAGCGTTTTCCGCATTTACGCCGATATCTGCAAGGACCCACGTCATTACAATCTCGTTGAACTTTTGTGCGATTACGCCCCGTCGCGTCGCTTCGGTAAAGCCGGAATGGAGCTGTTCGATTTAAGAACCTATGAGCGCGAAGAGGTGCTCCAGCAGGTTCTGGATAAAGGGACGACTAAGTACCAGCTGACCTACAACGACCGCGCATTGCAGTTCTTCCGCACCTTTGTCGAAGCCACGGAAAAAGCCAACTATTACGAAATTCCCGCCGGAGATACGTGGGACTTTATCCCGGACGAGGACGATCTCCCCTCCGGGCCGCTGGCGGTGGATGAAACCGCAGACTGCGGTTTTGCGTTTCAGCCGATTGTCGATCCGTTTGCCCGGGAAGTGGTCTCGTTCGAGGCGCTGATCCGCACCCATACCGGCGATTCTCCGCAGGCGTATTTCAAGGCTTATACCGGGAACGATATTTATCAGGCGGACCTCGACAGCAAGAAAGTGGCGTTCGCCATGGCGGGTAAACTGGGCCTGAAAGAGCAGGCGCTGTCCGTCAACCTGCTGCCGATGACGCTGGTGAATGTGCCCGGCGCGGTAGGCTTTTTGTTGAATGAAATCGAAGCCAACGGCCTGGTGCCGGAGCAGATTGTGGTCGAGTTTACCGAGAGCGAGGTGATTTCGCGCTTTGATGAATTTAAAGACGCAGTCAGGCAGCTGAAAAGTGCCGGTATTAGCGTGGCAATCGATCACTTTGGCGCCGGATTCGCCGGACTGTTACTGCTGGCGCAGTTCCAGCCAGACCGAATCAAGATTAATCGCGATCTGGTGGCGGATGTCCATCGCAGCGGACCGCGCCAGGCGATTATTCAGGCCATCATCAAATGCTGTACATCGCTGGAGATCCTGGTCTGCGCCGTGGGTGTCGAAAAAGCGGAAGAGTGGATGTGGCTTGAGTCGGCGGGGATCTCCCAGTTCCAGGGCCATCTGTTTGCCAGCCCACGTTTTGGCGGTATTCCAGCGGTGGCGTGGCCGGAGAAAAAAGCCGGGCTGTAACCCCTTTCACAGTGACATAGGTTGTACAAATCAGACCAGGGACAACAAATCTTGTACAAATTCGGCTTGAACCCTGGTGATTTGTTAGTTATACAATGAGTTTGTACAATCTGCTAAAGTTGAACAGGTTTGGTATGGAAGTATTGCGTTTAAGCATGAGGGAGTTAATGGCCTTATACAGTATCGGCGAAGTCGCCGAACGATGCGGAATCAACCCCGTCACACTGCGCGCCTGGCAGCGACGCTACGGTTTGTTAAAACCGCAGCGCAGTGAAGGGGGCCACCGTCAGTTTGACGAAGAGGATATCCAGCGCATCGAAGAGATCAAACGCCTGATGAAAACCGGCATTTCGGTTGGCAAGGTAAAGGCGTTGCTTGAAGTCGGTAATCCTCTGGTCGACAGCAACTGGGTCTCTTTCCAGGAAGAGATGATGACGGTGCTGCGTTTTGCCAGTCCGGCAAAACTGCGACTTAAAATTGCGGAATTCCGTCGTGACCACGCCGTTGAAGCCCTCATTGACCACATTTTCATCCCCGTTCGTCAACGTTTAAGCCTCGATCACAATACCGCCCGACACATGTCCAGCCTGCTGGACGGCGTGCTGATCGATTTTATTGCCACGCTACTGGTCGAAGCGCGTAAAAAACCGGGCAAAGAGGCGTTGTTGATTGGCTGGGATACGGATGATCGTACGCGTTTATGGCTTGAAGCAGGGCGTTTGTCACAGCAGGGATGGCATGTTGATGTGCTGGCTGAGCCGATTGACTCGCCGAAACCGGAACTGTTCCCCGGTCAAAAACTCTTTGTCTGGACCGGCCATGCGCCGTCAAGACGTCAACAGGAACAGCTAGACCACTGGCGAGAGCAAGGTTTTTCCGTCTCTTTCATCGCAGGCTAACCGTCCTGTCGATAGCATAAAGGCCCTTGCGGGCCTGTCGTATTCGTTCTGCTGCTTATTTCCGGCCTACCAGTAAACCAATGATAAGACCAATCGCACCCGCCGCCATCAATCCGGTCAATGGATTATCACGGACTCTGTCTGAGACCTCTGACGCGACGTCTGATGCCTGTGCTGCGTATTTGCGAGCGGCACCTTTCAACTGATGCTTCGGTGAATCCACCGCATCGCCAAACTGTGACTGAGCCTCGCCCGCAAATTCATCGGCTTTGTTCAGGGCTTTCTTCGCCAGGCGATCGGCTTCATTTTCAAAATCATGTGATGACATAGTTATCTCCTTTAGGTGTCAGACTAAAGTTTAGTCCCTCATTGCACACCCGCTCAGGATTCGGTGTTTTCCTGGAAAAACGGCCTATGTCATTTTTGAATACTCTGTGCGTACGTCCGGGCGGCAGCAATTGCTTTGTCATCAAAGATATTTTGCTCAAATCCGTCTGAGACACTAACGACGCGGTAAATTTTCCAGGTTTGATCCTCCAGGCGCAGGTAGTCACGCAGCTGATACTTTTTGCCATCCTGCATGCCCAGCCAGACATCAATCACTTTTCCGCCTGCGCCATCCCGAGCCTTTCCAACCTCAAGTGCGGGAATCCATTCTTCGGCATAGTCCTGGCTGTAAGTGAAGTAATCAGCCTCAACAATTTCCTGCTCTTCAAGACTTTGAATTGTTTTCAGCCTCGCGAGGGTATCTTTTGCCACATATTGCTTCATTTGTGGTGAGTCGAGGGAATCTGCGTGGCTGTCAGAAACGAAGGCGTTAAGGTAAAAAACATAGAAATCTTTAACGGTGGCTTCCGGTGCCGGGATATGCGATGCACAGCCGGTTAAGAAAAGGGCGAGCAATATAAGGGCGCGCATCTAATTTTTCCTGTAAATGACGTATGCCGGGCGGGCGGTGCGATAACCAGGGCCACTCCACATATCGCGCTGAACAAAATCAGAGTACCAGGTCGTGCCATCAAAAATAGCCATGTGGCCGCTGTGATTCCCACGAGCATACGGCTGAATAACGACAACATCCCCAGCGCGTGGATTTTCTCCCGTACCGATAGCTCTAAAGCCCGATCCTTCGAGTAAGCGCCCATAATCTCTGGCGTCCTTAGTGTGCCCTATATCGATGCCGCCTGCTTTGATAGCCTGGCGTGTGAATTCTGCACACCGATGCTGAGAAGTCGTTCCTGCATGCCAACGGGCGTAGCTTGCCGCTGCGGTTGCGTTCCATCCCATAAAAAACTCCTGTTGAACGATGATGATTTTCGTAATAAATCACCGCACGTGGCGCTTTTCGTGGCATTAGGTGCTATAGGTAAAATAAATAACATGAGTAAAATTATAGAGATAGATTATGTAACGAATTTAAAACGGAAAGGAAAACGTTTCATCTAGAGATTTTAGAGGGCATTAAAAAAGCTACAATAACTGCCATGCGGACATTCTCAGCTTCTGCTTTTCCCTTAATCGTATGATTTAACAACTTTTAAAAATCCAATTAAATAAATAGGTATTCCCGATACATATTTTCCCCTTGCACCATTCTCACGCTTTAACCCCCTCAAATGCGTTATACATCAATAGATTAAACAATTTCGACATAGCTAAGTAACCTGCGTGGCAGGGTCTATGCTTAATAAAAGTAGCCAAAAAGGGCGGTTTAGCCGAAAGCCCCTGCTGTCAGGGGGTTGAAGTGATAATCGTTATCACTAACATGGTGTAATGCCCCTGGTGGCTTAATAGATGAGGTGGACCTATGGAATTGCATTCAGAAACCTTTAATCCCGCTGATTTTGCCTGGCGTGGTTTGACGCTGACGCCCACGGCGGCGGCGCATATTCACGAGCTGGTGGCGAAAAAGCCGGAAATTGTGGGCTTGCGTTTAGGCGTTAAACAGACTGGCTGCGCCGGATTTGGCTACGTGCTGGATACGGTCAGCGTGCCCGAAAAAGATGATCTGGTATTCGAAACCGACGGGGCGAAGCTGTTTGTCGCCCTGCAGGCGATGCCGTTTATCGATGGCACTGAAGTCGACTACGTGCGCGAAGGCTTAAACCAGTTATTCAAATTCAATAACCCGAAAGCGCAGAATGAATGCGGCTGCGGCGAAAGCTTTGGGGTATAGGCGGTACTATGTCTCGTAATACTGAAGCAACTGACGATGTGAATACCTGGAGTGGCGGGCACCTCAACTATAAAGAGGGCTTCTTCACCCAGCTGCAAACGGACGAATTAGCGAAAGGCATCAACGAAGAGGTGGTGCGCGCGATTTCGGCCAAACGTAACGAGCCGGAGTGGATGCTCGAGTTTCGCCTGAGCGCGTTTCGCGCGTGGCTGGAGATGGAAGAGCCCCACTGGCTGAAGGCGCACTACGACAAACTCAACTATCAGGATTACAGCTACTACTCCGCGCCATCCTGCGGCAGCTGTGACGATACCTGCGCCTCACAGCCTGGCGCGGTGCAGCAAACCGGGGGCAACACCTTCCTGAGCAAAGAGGTCGAAGAGGCCTTCGAGCAGCTCGGCGTGCCGGTGCGCGAAGGGCGAGAAGTCGCGGTCGACGCCATCTTTGACTCCGTATCGGTCGCCACCACCTACCGTGGCAAGCTGGCCGAACAGGGGATTATCTTCTGCTCCTTTGGCGAAGCCATTCACGATCACCCGGAGCTGGTGAAGAAATACATCGGTACCGTGGTCCCGAGTAACGACAACTTCTTTGCGGCGCTGAACGCGGCGGTCGCCTCCGACGGGACCTTTATCTACGTGCCGAAAGGCGTGCGTTGCCCGATGGAACTCTCGACCTATTTCCGCATCAATGCCGAAAAAACCGGCCAGTTCGAGCGCACCATTCTGGTCGCCGACGAAGGCAGCTACGTAAGCTACATTGAGGGCTGTTCCGCACCGGTGCGCGACAGCTACCAGCTGCACGCCGCGGTGGTGGAAGTGATCATCCACAAAGACGCGGAAGTGAAATACTCCACGGTGCAGAACTGGTTCCCTGGCGATGGCAACACCGGCGGTATCCTGAACTTCGTCACCAAGCGCGCCCTGTGCGAAGGCGAAAACAGCAAAATGTCCTGGACCCAGTCCGAGACCGGATCCGCGATCACCTGGAAATACCCGAGCTGCATTCTGCGCGGCGACAACTCGATCGGCGAGTTCTACTCCGTGGCGCTGACCAGCGGGTATCAGCAGGCCGATACCGGCACCAAGATGATCCACATCGGCAAAAACACCAAATCGACCATCATCTCGAAAGGCATCTCCGCCGGACACAGCCAGAACAGCTATCGCGGGCTGGTGAAAATCATGCCGACGGCGACCAACGCGCGTAACTTCACCCAGTGTGATTCGATGCTGATCGGTACCGACTGCGGGGCGCACACCTTCCCGTATGTCGAATGCCGCAATAACAGCGCCCAGCTGGAGCACGAGGCGACCACCTCGCGCATCGGGGAAGATCAGCTGTTCTACTGCCTGCAGCGCGGTATCAGCGAAGAAGATGCGATTTCGATGATTGTGAACGGCTTCTGTAAGGACGTGTTCTCTGAGTTGCCGCTGGAATTTGCCGTAGAAGCACAAAAACTGTTGGCCATCAGCCTTGAACACAGTGTCGGTTAAGGAATAAACATGTTAAGCATTAAAGATTTACAGGTCAGTGTGGAAGATAAAGCGATCCTGCGCGGGCTGAATATTGAAGTCCGTCCGGGCGAAGTGCACGCCATTATGGGGCCGAACGGCTCCGGGAAAAGTACGCTCTCCGCGACGCTTGCCGGGCGTGAAGATTACGAAGTGGTCGGCGGTTCCGTCGAGTTTAAAGGCAAAGATCTCCTCGAACTGTCACCGGAAGATCGCGCCGGGGAAGGGATCTTTATGGCCTTCCAGTACCCGGTCGAAATTCCGGGCGTCAGCAACCAGTTCTTCCTGCAAACCTCGCTGAATGCGGTGCGCAAATACCGCGGCGAAGAGGAGCTGGATCGCTTTGATTTCCAGGATCTGATGGAAGAGAAGATCAAGCTGTTGAAAATGCCCGAAGATCTGCTCACCCGTTCCGTTAACGTCGGTTTCTCCGGCGGCGAGAAAAAGCGCAACGATATCCTGCAGATGGCGGTGCTTGAGCCTGAGCTGTGCATCCTGGATGAAACGGACTCCGGTCTGGACATCGATGCGCTGAAAATTGTTGCCGACGGCGTGAACTCCCTGCGCGACGGCAAACGCTCGTTCATTATCGTCACCCACTACCAGCGTATTCTGGACTACATCAAACCGGATTACGTCCACGTCCTGTATCAGGGCCGCATCGTGAAATCCGGTGACTTTACTCTGGTCAAACAACTGGAGGAGCAGGGCTATGGCTGGCTTACCGAACAGCAGTAACGCGCTGCAGCAGTGGCATCGCCTGTTTGAAACCCAGGGCGAAACGCGATCCGAGCAGGCGCAACAACACCTGCAACAGATGCTGCGCCTCGGTCTGCCGACGCGCAAACATGAAAACTGGAAATACACGCCGCTGGACGGCCTGCTCGACAGCCAGTTCGTCACCCGTCTGGCGGAGGTCGCTCCGGCGCAGCGCGATGCCCTGGCGCTGAATGTGGACGCCGTGCGGCTGGTGTTTGTCGATGGGCGCTACCGTCCTGAACTGAGCGACAGCACCGAGGCGAGCGGCTTTGAGGTCGAGATTAATGACCAGCGCCAGTCTCTGCCTGCACCGGTTCAGCCGGAAGTGTTCCTGCATCTGACCGAAAGCCTGGCGTCGGGCGTGACGCACATCCGCGTGAAGCGCAACCAGCGCCCGGCGAAACCGCTGCTGCTTCTGCACATCACCCAGGGGCTGGACGGCGATGAGGTCAACACCGCGCACTATCGTCATCATCTTGAGCTGTCCGAGGGCGCGGAAGCGACGATCATTGAGCACTACGTCAGCCTGAATGAGACCAAACATTTTACCGGCGCGCGCCTGACGATGAACGTGGCGGCTAATGCCCAGCTGCATCATATCAAGCTGGCGTTTGAAAACCCGGCCTGCCATCACTTTGCTCATAACGACATTTTGATCGGCCCGGACGCGGCGGCATACAGCCACAGCTTCCTGCTCGGCGGAGCGGTGCTGCGTCACAACACCAGCACCCAGCTGAACGGCGAAAACACCACGCTTCGGATCAACAGCCTGGCGATGCCGGTTAAGTCAGAAGTGTGCGACACCCGCACCTGGCTTGAGCACAACAAGGGCTACTGCAACAGCCGTCAGATGCACAAGGTTATCGCCAACGACAAAGGTCGCGCGGTATTTAACGGCCTGATTAACGTGGCGCAACACGCCATCAAAACCGACGGGCAGATGACCAACAACAATCTGCTGCTGGGGCGTCTGGCGGAAGTGGACACCAAGCCGCAGCTGGAAATTTACGCCGATGACGTCAAGTGCAGCCACGGCGCGACGGTTGGGCGCATCGACGATGAACAGATGTTCTATCTGCGCTCGCGTGGGATCGACAAAAACGCCGCGCAGAAGATGATCATTTACGCGTTTGCCGCGGAGCTGACGGAAGCTCTGCGCGATGAAACCCTGAAACAGCAGGTGCTGGCACGCATTGGTCAGCGTTTGCCAGGAGGCGAAGCATGAGTTTTCCCGTAGAGAAAGTGCGGGCGGATTTTCCCGTCCTGACCCGTGAAGTGAACGGTCTGCCGCTTGCCTATCTCGACAGCGCGGCCAGCGCGCAGAAGCCGAACCAGGTGATCGACGCCGAGGCGGAGTTCTACCGCCACGGCTATGCGGCGGTGCATCGCGGCATTCACACCCTGAGTGCCGAAGCGACACAGCGCATGGAAAACGTGCGCACGCAGATCGCGGCCTTCCTTAACGCCCGTTCGCCCGAAGAACTGGTCTTTGTACGCGGCACCACCGAGGGTATTAACCTGGTGGCGAACAGCTGGGGCAGCGCGCAGGTCCACGCGGGTGACAACATCATCATCACCCAGATGGAACACCACGCCAACATCGTGCCCTGGCAGATGCTCTGCGAGCGCGTGGGCGCCCAGCTGCGGGTGATCCCGTTGAATCAGGACGGAACGTTGCAACTGGAGCGGCTGGATTCCCTGCTCGACAAGCGCACGCGGCTGGTGGCCATCACTCAGATCTCCAACGTCCTCGGCACGGAAAACCCGGTGGCGGAGATCATCGCCAAAGCGCATCAGACCGGCGCGAAAGTGCTGGTGGACGGTGCCCAGGCGGTGATGCATCACACCATCGACGTTCAGGCCCTGGACTGCGATTTTTACGTCTTCTCCGGTCACAAACTCTATGGCCCGACCGGGATTGGCGTGCTGTATGTGAAAGAGGATATCCTGCAGGCGATGCCGCCGTGGGAAGGGGGCGGGTCGATGATCGCCACCGTCAGCCTGACGCAGGGCACCACCTACGCGAAAGCGCCGTGGCGTTTTGAAGCGGGTACGCCGAATACCGGCGGGATTATCGGGCTGGGCGCAGCGATAGAGTACGTCTCGGCCATCGGTCTCGATGCGATCGCCGAGTATGAAGAGACGCTGATGCGTTACGCCCTGGATCAGCTGGCCAGCGTGCCGGATCTCGCTCTTTACGGCCCAGACTCGCGCAAAGGAGTAATTGCCTTTAATCTGGGTAAGCATCACGCCTACGACGTCGGCAGTTTCCTCGATAACTACGGCGTCGCCGTGCGTACCGGGCATCACTGCGCGATGCCGCTGATGGCGTTTTACCAGGTCCCGGCGATGTGCCGCGCGTCGCTGGTGATGTATAACACGACAGAAGAGATCGACAGGCTGGTGACGGGGCTGAAACGCATCCATCACCTGCTGGGATAAAAGAGAGGCAAGACATGGCCGCGTTGCCGGACAGAGAAAAGCTGTTGCGTAACTTTAGTCGTTGCGCCAACTGGGAAGAGAAATACCTGTATATCATTGAGCTGGGGCAGCGTCTGCCTGCCCTCAGCGACGAAGCGCATAGCCCGGAGAATACGATCCAGGGCTGTCAGAGCCAGGTCTGGATCGTCATGAACCAGCGGGACGACGGGGTGATTGAGCTTGAGGGCGACAGCGATGCGGCTATCGTCAAAGGGCTGGTGGCCGTGGTGTTTATTCTGTACCACCAGATGTCAGCCCAGGACATCGTCGCCTTCGATGTGCGTCCGTGGTTTGAAAAAATGGCGCTGACTCAACACCTAACGCCTTCCCGTTCTCAGGGGCTGGAAGCGATGATCCGCGCAATCCGCTCCAAAGCGTCCAACATTAGCTAAACTAAAAAGACTGCATTCATTCTGTTTCGCGAGGTGGTTCTCACCTCGCTGGTTTTTCGGCTTTCTGGCGTTCTGCCAGTGAATAAGGAATCTCAGTATGAAGCGCGCGTCGATAATTACACTCTTACTCATCAGCACTTTCGGTGGCCTTAATTCTGCCAGCGCGATGGATTATCCGTTGCCGCCAGCGGGCAGCCGCCTTATTGGTCAAAATCAAACCTATGCCATTCAGGAAGGGGACAAAAATCTGCAGGCGATCGCCCGACGATTTAATACGGCGGCGCAGCTGATCCTCGAAACCAATAATACGATTGCCCCGGTCTACCCCGCGCCGGGAACGGTGATTACCATCCCGTCGCAAATGCTGCTCCCGGATACGCCGCGCGAAGGCATTGTGGTGAATCTGGCTGAGCTGCGGCTCTATTATTTCCCGCCGGGCGAAAATATCGTCCAGGTCTATCCGCTGGGAATCGGTCAACTGGGACTGGAAACGCCGGTCAGCACCACCCGCGTGAGCCAGAAAATCCCGAATCCAACCTGGACGCCTACGCCGGGCATCAGAGCGCGTTCGCTGGCAATGGGTATCAAGTTGCCGCCTGTGGTCCCGGCAGGCCCTAATAACCCGCTGGGGCGCTTTGCGCTGCGTCTGGGGATAGGTAACGGGGAGTATCTGATTCATGGCACCAGCGCGCCGGACAGCGTCGGGCTGCGCGTGAGCTCCGGATGTATGCGCATGAATGCGCCGGACATTAAAGCGCTGTTCGAGCAGGCTCGCGTGGGCACGCGCGTGCAGATCATCAACGAGCCGGTGAAGTACTCGGTAGAGCCTGACGGGAAACGCTATGTCGAGGTCCATCGCCCGCTGGCGCAGGTCGAAGGGGAGAATCCGCAAACCACGCCGATTGTTCACAACGCCGGCTTTGCGTCGTTCGCCTCGCTTGACGGGAATGACAAAACGCTGATTGATAAAGCGCTGTCGCGTCGCGCGGGCATTCCTGTTGCAGTCTCAACGGGAAACGTGCCATCGGCGTCGGTGGCTAATCCAGTGCTGTCGGTGCAGAACAATAGCGCGTCAAGCGCAGTCTCAGAAGGCGAGAAAGAAGTGGTGATGCAGTAGGGCGGAAAAAGGGCAAAAAAAATGGCGCACAATGTGCGCCATTTTATTAACAGGTACTATTACTTACGGTATTTAGTAGCCTGGTTGTCCAGACGCTGGTTAGCGCGTGCTGCGTCGTCTTTAGCAGCCTGAACGTCAGAACGGATTGCGTTCACGTCGTTGCTCAGCTGGTCAACTTTAGCGTTCAGAGTCTGAACGTCAGAAGACAGTTGGTCGATTTTAGCATTGCTAGAACAACCAGCCAGCATAGTAGAAGCCAGGATTACCGCGCCCAGTACCAGTTTAGTACGATTCATTATTAATACCCTCTAGATTGAGTTAATCTCCATGTAGCGTTACAAGTATTACACAAAGTTTTTTAGGTTGAGAATATTTTTTTGATGGGAATACACCTATTTTTGATCGTTCGCTCAAAGAAACAACGAATCTGCCCCTTTTGCCGAAAAAGCTATGTTAAAAAAGACATTTTTCATCGGATTCATCTTAGATAATCGTCTCTTAAATAGAAAAACTCGATTTGCATTTTGAATAAATATGGCGACGCCATAAATAAAAAAAGCGCCCAAGGGGCGCTTTTTTACGAAAACAATTCGTTTGGTAATGATTACAGCACGTGAACAGAGGCAGTATTGGTCGTTCCGCTTGGAACCAGAGCACCAGAAACCATCACTACCACGTCGCCTTTACGCGCCAGACCACAATCAACCAACTGCAGAGCCACTTCTTTACCCAGACGGTAGAAATCGTCGGTAGAAGCGATCTCTTTCACCAGGTGTGGGATCACGCCTTTGCTCAGAACCAGCTGACGAGCAGTGGTTTCGTTGGTGGTCAGCGCCAGGATGGTGGCGTTAGGGAAGTATTTACGCACAGCTTTAGCGGATTTACCGCCCTGGGTCGCTACCACGATCAGCGGCGCATCCAGCTTCTCAGCGGTTTCTACAGCACCACGGCACACCGCTTCGGTGATACGCAGTTTACGGCTGTCGTTGCTGTTATCCAGACGGCTGGTCATCACGCGGTCAGTACGCTCGCAGATGGTGGCCATGATGGTCACGGCTTCCAGCGGGTATTTGCCTTTTGCGGATTCGCCAGACAGCATCACTGCATCGGTACCGTCGAGGATGGCGTTCGCCACGTCACCGGCTTCTGCGCGGGTAGGGCGTGGGTTTTTGATCATGGAGTCGAGCATCTGTGTTGCAGTGATAACCACTTTACGTGCACGCACACATTTCTCGATCATCATCTTCTGCGCGAAGATCACTTCTTCAACCGGGATTTCAACGCCCAGGTCGCCACGCGCAACCATGATGCCGTCAGAGGCTTCGAGGATTTCGTCGAAGTTGTTCAGGCCTTCCTGGTTTTCGATTTTGGAGATGATCTGGATCTTCTCGCCGCCGTGGGCTTTCAGATGCTCACGGATTTCGGTCACGTCAGAACGTTTACGGATGAAGGACGCTGCAACGAAATCAACGCCTTGCTCGCAACCGAAGATCAGGTCTTGTTTGTCTTTTTCAGCCAGAGCTGGCAGTGCGATGGAAACGCCCGGCAGGTTAACGCCTTTGTTTTCGCCCAGGTCGCCGTTGTTCAGCACTTTACAAACAACGTTTTTGCCTTCGATAGCGGTGACTTCCATACCGATCAGGCCGTCATCCACCAGAACGGTGTTGCCAACGGACAGGTCAGTGGTGAAGCCTTCGTAAGTCACAGCAACGATGTCGCTGTTACCCACAACGGTTTTGTCAGTGGTGAAAGTGAAGGTCTGACCCGCTTTCAGGGAGACGTCGTTGCCGCCTTCCAGTTTGATGGTGCGGATTTCCGGGCCTTTGGTATCCAGCAGGATCGCTGCTTTTTTACCAGTCTTGCTCATCACGTTGCGCAAGTTCTGAATACGTTGACCGTGTTCAGCATAGTCGCCGTGAGAGAAGTTCAGACGCATCACGTTCATGCCGGCGTCCAGCATTTTGCTCAGCATCTCTTCAGATTCGGTTTTCGGGCCGATGGTACAAACAATTTTCGTCTTTTTCATGACAGTCTTAGTCTTTAAGTTGGGAAGGATATGGAAATCTCGCTCCGGGGGCGCACTGCCGCAGAGTCAAACCTGTGTTGCGAAATTTTAAATGACACGCACTAAGGATAGGTGACATCAAATGAGCGTGCAGAAGAAAGTGTGCCTGAGACCTGGCCCAACGAAGGAGAGGAGAAGTTGTACGTTGTTTTTTGTATTCCAAGCGCTGAAACCATTCACCCAGGGATTAGGCGCGTATTATACGCTGATTTTCAGATAAAAGGAAAATGGAAACGGTGTTTCAAAACCATTCTGTGCAGATTCACAAAGATTGTTATCAAGGCGTTAAGGCTAAACAGCATCTTGTTGCGGCAGACGCGATGTCTGCCGCAATGTGATTAATTTTTCAGCGCTTGTTCAAGGTCAGCGATCAGATCGTTCGCATCTTCAATCCCGACGGACAGGCGAATCAGCTGCGGCACGATGCCGTTGGCTAAACGCTGCTCCAGCGGAATCGACGCGTGGGTCATGCTGTAGGGCTGACTGACCAGGCTTTCAACGCCGCCCAGACTCTCAGCCAGGGTAAACAGTTTCAGCTTGCGGATTATCGCAGTGGCCTGTTGCGCATCACCTTTCACGACCACGGAGATCATCCCGCCCGGGAGCGCCATCTGCTCGCGCGCCAGCTGGTAATGCGGGTGAGATTCCAGCCACGGGAACCACACTTTTTCGACTTGCGGGTGCTGCTCCAGCCATTGCGCAATCGCCAGCGCGTTGGCGCTGTGTTTTTCGACTCGCAGGGCGAGGGTGCGAATGCCGCGCAGCGTCAGGAAACTGCTGAACGGGTCGAGCACACCGCCGACGGCGTTTTGCAGATAGCCCAGCTGCTCGGCCAGTTCGCGGTTATCGCCGACCACCGCCAGACCTGCCACCACGTCAGAATGGCCGTTGAGATATTTGGTCGCAGAGTGGACGACGATATCAAAACCAAACTCCAGCGGACGATGGATCACCGGCGAGGCAAAGGTATTATCCGCCACGCTGATGATGTTGTGGCGGCGCGCAATCTCCGCGATCCCCGCGAGGTCGGCCAGTTTCAGCAGCGGGTTGGTCGGGGTTTCCACCCAGATCATTTTGGTGTCAGGACGAATCGCCGCCTCCAGCGCCGCCAAATCCCCTGGTTTCACCCAGCTCACCTGCAAGCCGGTGCTGCGTTTGCGCACGTTTTCGATCAGGCGATAGGTCCCGCCGTACACATCGTCAATGGCGACGATATGGCTGTCTTTATCCAGTAGCTCCAGCACGGTGGAGATCGCCGCCAGACCGGATGCAAACGCATATCCGCGCGTGCCGCTCTCGAGTTCAGCAATTGCCGTTTCCAGGGCATGGCGCGTCGGGTTGCCGCTGCGGGAATATTCATAGCCCGTATGTTCCCCGGGAGAGGGTTGCGCAAACGTCGAGGTGGCGTAAATCGGCGGCATCACCGCCCCGTGCTGATCGTTAAATTCGCCGCTGTGGACGCTCAGAGTTGCCAGGGTTTTCATCGTTATTGTTCCTTATTGTTGAAGACGGTTGCGCCAGACGGTGAGGACGTCGCTGCGCGTAATCAGGCCGAGAAAGCGATCGCGGTCGTTAATGACCGCCACCAGACCGCGGTCAAAGATCGGTTTCAGTGCGCTCTCAGAGGCGTGTTTGTCGAGCACTTCCACGTGGCGGGTCATTGCCTCGGTCACGGGTAGGGCGAAACGCTCGCCGTCCCCCGCGATATGGCTGACCAGATCCCACTCGTCGACAATGCCCACCACCTGACCATTCTCTAACACCGGCAGCTGGGAGATGTCGTACAGGCGCATGCGCGCCAGTACGGTCGCGAGGGTGTCATCCGGCGCGGCGGTGACGGTGGCGCCTTCGTCGTGCCGCAGGGCGATATAGTCTGAGAGATCGCCAGTTGGCGGGCGGGAGATCAGCCCCTGCTGGCGCATCCAGTCGTCGTTGAACATTTTCGACAGATATTTGTTCCCGCTGTCGCAGGCAAAGGTCACCACCCGTTTGGGCGTGGTTTGCGCCTGACAGTAGCGCAGCGCTGCCGCCAGCAACGTGCCGCTGGAAGAGCCCGCCAGAATGCCTTCGGTTTTCAGCAGATCGCGGGCGGTGGTGAAGGCTTCACGGTCAGTCACGCGATACGCCTGCTGTACCCCCTCGATGTGCGCCAGCGGCGGAATGAAATCCTCGCCGATGCCTTCGACCAGCCACGAACCGGCGTCATGATGACGGCCCGACTCCACCTGATCTGCCAGCACTGACCCCGCCGGGTCGGCCAGCACAAACTCCGTGTGCGGCGAATGCTGCGCAAACCACGCCTGCAGCCCACCGAGCGTACCGCCGGACCCGACGCCGACGACGATAGCGTCGATTTTTCCTTCCAGCTGTTCAAACAGCTCCGGCGCGGTGGAGGTGCTGTGCGCCAGCGGATTAGCCTCGTTATTGAACTGGTCAATATAGAAACTGCCCGGAATCTCCTGCGCCAGACGCTGCGCATAATCCTGGTAATAGGCCGGATGGCCCTTGTTGACGTCAGAGCGGGTGAGCACCACCTGAGCGCCCAGCGCGCGCAGGTGGAAAATCTTCTCGCGGCTCATTTTGTCCGGCACCACCAGCACCAGCGCGTAGCCTTTCTGCGCCGCAATCAGCGCCAGCCCCAGCCCGGTGTTGCCCGCCGTGGCTTCAATGATGGTGCCGCCCGGCGCGAGCAGCCCTTTGCGTTCGGCCTCGTTAACCATCGACAGAGCCACGCGGTCCTTAATGGATCCGCCCGGATTCTGGTTCTCGAGTTTCAAAAACAGCGAACACAGGCCGGTATCCAGCTTGTGCAGCTGGATCAGCGGCGTGCGGCCAATCAGTTCGGTGACAGAGTGATAAATCGCCATGGTCTTTTCCTTAACAGGGACATGGCTGGATGATAGGACCATGAAAATTTCTCAAGAAAGAACCTTTCACTGCCTATTAGAACGGAAAGTAATATAAATGCCTGATTTGGCAGTCAAGATAGCAAGCCGTAAAGTGCTCCAGATGTGAGGATGGCTATATAAGGACAAAATGCGGGAAAAATGACCGTTTTCGAGCCTGAGGCGCTGTCTCATATCCATTCCACAGATAATCA
The DNA here is from genome assembly GCF_035593345.1 of Lelliottia sp. JS-SCA-14. Classification (NCBI taxonomy): domain Bacteria; kingdom Pseudomonadati; phylum Pseudomonadota; class Gammaproteobacteria; order Enterobacterales; family Enterobacteriaceae; genus Lelliottia; species Lelliottia sp. JS-SCA-14. Next base: position 2,103,370 of record NZ_CP141606.1, read on the forward strand.
TTGCTGAAAATAAGCTATTCGTTCTGCGCCCAGTCGCCACGCCACATATTCCTCAGAGTTATAAGACATGCGATTTTGTTCATTTAAAACCTCATAACCTCTGATTACTATCGTTTGGACATCCATACTGCTAAACCGCTATATGCGTAACGGATAAGAAAAAGAATGATAGTTCTGAGGAATATTTCGAAGGTTTTTGACAACGGAAAAGTGGCGCTTACCGCCGTGGATGACGTCAATTTGACGGTTGAGCAGGGGCAGATTTACGGGATTATCGGCTACAGCGGTGCCGGAAAAAGTACGCTGATCCGTCTGCTGAACGGGCTGGAAAAGCCGACGTCAGGCAGCGTAACCATCAGCGGTCAGGAGATCTCCTCGGCGAAAGGGGAAGAGCTGCGTCAGGCGCGTCTGAAGATCAGCATGGTGTTCCAGCACTTCAACCTGCTGTGGTCGCGCACGGTGACAGAAAACATCGCCTTCTCGATGCAAATCGCGGGCGTTCCCAAAGCCAAAATCAAAACGCGCGTCGCCGAGCTGGTGGATCTGGTGGGGCTGAAAGGCCGCGAAAATGCCTATCCGTCACAGCTCAGCGGCGGGCAGAAACAGCGCGTCGGCATCGCTCGTGCGCTGGCGAATAATCCCGATGTGCTGCTGTGCGACGAAGCCACGTCCGCGCTCGACCCGCAAACGACGGATCAGATCCTCGATCTGCTGCTCGACATTAACCGTCGTTTCAATCTCACCATCGTGCTGATCACCCACGAGATGCACGTGGTGCGCAAAATCTGCGACCGCGTGGCGGTCATGGAAAACGGCAAAGTGGTGGAAGAGGGGGACGTCCTGAGCGTCTTCACCCATCCGCATAAACCGATCACTCAGCAGTTTGTGCGCCAGGTGAGCCAGTACGCCGAAGAAGAAGCCTTTAACCCGGAGCTGGCGAACGAGCTGGAAGGGACGGTGATCCGCCTGACCTTTACCGGACACAGCACCCACAAGCCCGTCGTCGGGGAACTGACCCTGCGCTACGGCCTGCCGTTTAACATTCTGCACGGCAAAATGACGCAGACCGCACACGGCGTATTCGGCCAGCTCTGGCTGCACGTGGTGGCATCCGAAGAACAACTGAACAATATCCTCGCCGACCTGAAGCACAGCGATATTGAAGGCGAGGTGATTAAACATGCTTGAGACTCTTTTTCCGCATCTGAAATGGGACCAGCTGTGGGCCGCCACCCTGGAGACGCTCTACATGACGGCGATTTCCGGCGTCGCGACCTTTGCTCTGGGGATTGTTTTGGGTCTGGCGCTGTTTCTGACCGCGCGCGGCGGGCTGTTCCATAACCGCACGGTCTACAGCGTAATTTCAATCGTGGTGAACGTCTTTCGTTCGATTCCGTTCATCATCCTGATTGTCTTGCTGATCCCGTTCACCAAGACCATCGTCGGGACGATTCTGGGTGCTAACGCCGCGCTCCCGGCGCTGATTGTTGGTGCGGCGCCGTTCTATGCGCGTCTGGTGGAGATCGCCCTGCGCGAAGTGGACAAAGGGGTGATCGAGGCGACGCGTTCGATGGGCGCACGCCTGAGCACCTTAATTTTTCGGGTTTTACTGCCGGAATCCTCACCCGCCCTGGTATCAGGCATCACGGTCACGCTGATTGCCCTGGTGAGCTACAGCGCCATGGCGGGGGTGATTGGGGCAGGAGGTTTGGGAAATCTGGCTTATCTGGAAGGATTCCAGCGCAACCACGGTGATGTCACGCTGGTGGCAACGGTGACCATTTTGATCATCGTTTTCATTATCCAGTTCTGCGGCGACGTCATTACTTCACTGTTAGATAAACGCTAAAAACAATTAATTCACAGGAACACACATCATGAAAAAGACACTGACACTGATTGCCGCCGCAACCCTGAGCGCCCTGAGCTTTGCCTCCTGGGCGGATACGCTGACCGTCGGCGCATCCAACACCCCGCACGCTGAAATTCTGGAGCAGGCGAAACCGATTCTGGCGAAACAGGGTATCGATCTGGAGATCAAACCCTTCCAGGACTACATCCTGCCTAACACCGCGCTGGCGGGCCGTGACATCGACGCGAACTACTTCCAGCACATTCCGTATCTGAACAGCGTGCTGAAAGATCATGCGGGCGACAAAGATTACGATTTCGTCAGTGCCGGGGCGATCCACATCGAGCCGATTGGTATCTACTCCAAAAAATACAAATCCCTGAAAGATCTGCCAGAAGGCGGCAAAATCATCATGCGTGATGCGGTGTCTGAAGAAGGCCGTATTCTCTCTATCTTCGAGAAAGAGGGCGTGATTAAGCTCAAGCCAGGCATCGACAAAGTGACCGCGCGCATCAGCGACATCGTGGAAAACCCGAAAAAGCTGCAGTTCACCCCGAACGTCGAAGCCTCTCTGCTGCCGCAGATGTATAACAACGACGAAGGCGCGGCGGTGGTGATCAACGCCAACTACGCCATCGACGCGGGTCTCGACCCGGTTCATGACCCGATCGCGGTAGAAAGCGGTGAGAACAACCCATACGCGAACATCATTACCGTGCATCGCGGTGACGAGAAGAAGAAAGATATCGTCGCGCTGGTGGACGTGCTGCACTCCAAAGAGATTCAGGACTGGATCCGCACCAAATATAAAGGCGCGGTGATCCCAGTCAATAACTAAGCACGGTCGGTCCCCTCTCCCTGTGGGAGAGGGTTAGGGTGAGGGGAAACCGCGGTTTCCCCTCACCCTTTTTTGTATCCATTCTGTTAATCATTTAAGCTGCTCCTTTACAGCAATGGAGTGATAGCAATGGGCAATGTGACTAAAGACGACGCGCTTTATCAGGAAATGTGCCGGGTAGTCGGGAAGGTCGTTCTTGAGATGCGGGATTTAGGCCAGGAGCCGAAGCATATCGTCATTGCGGGCGTGCTGCGTACCGCGCTGGCGAACCAGCGCGTGAAACGCAGCGAATTGACGACAGAAGCGATGGAAACAGTGGTTAAAGCGCTCGCGGGGTAAAACGCCAGCGTTTCGCGACCTGCTCAAGACCACAGCAGAGCAGGTAATAGACCACGCCGGTAAAGATAAAAATGGCCGCCGGGTAAATCTGCACCCGGTTGTTCACCTGTCCGGCGACGGTCGTCAGCTCCGGCACATTGACAATAAAGGCCAGCGACGTATCTTTCAGCAGGCTGATAAAAATCCCCAGCAGAGACGGCAGAATATTGCGTAATACCTGCGGCAGCAGGATCAGCCACAGCGTCTGCTGCGTGCCAAACCCCTGGGTTTGCGCCGCTTCGTATTGCCCGCCGGGCAACGCCCGAAGCCCGGCCAGCACCGAGTGCATCACCGCCGCCGCGGTAAACCACGCCAGCGCCAGCGTCACGGTCAACGCGCCAGGCAGATCGCCGCCGGTCAGCAGCGGCAGCAAATACCACATCCAGAAAATCACGAAGATCAGCGGAATGCCGCGAATCAGCTCCGCCCACAGGAACAGCATTTTGCGCACGACACCCGGAAAACGCCAGGCCAGCGCGGCGAGGGCAATCCCACCCGGCATCGCCAGCGCGGCGGCGCCCAGCGCCATCAGCAGCGTCAGCAACACGCCGCCAGGTTCCCCCGCCGACATCCGGCCCCACAGCAGATAATCCAGGTTTTCAGTAATCACGTTCAGTCCGGCGATCATGCGCGCTCCCTCCCGGTGCGGATGGCCGTTGGACGCGGGCGGCGTTTCACGGTCGACGGTCCAAGTTTCACCAGCAGCAGCCCGAGCACCACGCCGGTCAGCAGATAAAGCACAGTGCCGACCGTAAAGGCCTCCAGCGCGTGGGCGTTGTAGCTCTCAATCTGCCGCACCTGATAGGTCAGCTCGGCAAAACCGATGCCGCTCGCCAGGGACGAGAGTTTCATTAAGTTCAGATACTGCCCGACGACCGGCTGCCAGGCGTTCGCCAGCCCCTGGGGCAGAAGGATGTAGCGGAACAGCCGCCAGGAAGAAAACCCCTGCGCCAGCGCCGCCTGTCGCTGTCCGGATGACACCGCCTGTAAACCCGAGGCGATCTCTTCGATCAAAAACGCCGACGTAAACACCCCCAGCCCCCAGGCGGAACAGAGAAACTCCGGGGTAAACCACCAGACGTCACCCGGCAGAATCGACCAGCTGTGATCGGCGTTGAGGTAATCGCGAAACGCGCGCGGCAGCCCGTTCCAGGCGGCGAAATACCAGAACAGCAGCTGGACCAGTAACGGCGTATTGCGAAACAGAGAGACCCACACCGCCACGAGGGCGTTGCCCGTTTTTCCGCCTGCCAGGCGCAGGAGCAAAAAAAGAATCGCGAAGACGCTGGCGATGATCATGCCTGCCAGCGTCACCCACAGCGTGGTGAGAAAACCGGATAAAATCCACTGCAAGGGCTGTCCGGAAAGCACCCCTTGCCAGTCGAGGGCGGGCATCACGGTAACTCCTGATGCAGCGGGTTGAGCACCTTTTGCAGGAACTGTCGGGCGCGCGGATGTTCCGGATGGCGGAAGAACTGCTCCGGCGGGGCGGTCTCCAGAATCAGTCCGCCGTCGATAAACACCACCCGGTCGGCGATCTCGCGGGCAAACTGCATCTCGTGGGTCACGACGATCATCGTGATGCCGCTGTGGGCGAGGGCCTTCATCACCTGCAACACCTCGCCAATCATCTCTGGATCGAGAGCCGACGTCGGCTCATCAAACAGGATGATTTGCGGCGAGGACGCCAGCGCCCGGGCAATCGCCACGCGCTGCTGCTGTCCGCCGGACAGCTCAGCCGGGTAATGCTCAGCTTTCTCCACCATCCCGACTTTATCGAGCAGCGTCAGAGCGCGCTCCTGAGCCTGCGGCGCTTTCCAGCCGTGCACATGCTCCAGCGCCAGGCTGATGTTCTGGCTGGCCGTCAGATGGGCGTAAAGATTAAATTGCTGGAACACAAATCCGACCCGGCTGCGCAGCTGGCGCAGGGCCGTGCCGGTCAGTTTGCCGGTGGGTTTGCCGTCGATGAGGATTTCGCCGCCGTTCAGCGACTCCAGCTGGTTAATCAGACGAATCAACGTGGACTTACCGGAACCGGACGGGCCGAGGATCGCCACCACTTCGCCGGGCGCGATGCTGAGGTTAATCCCTTTTAAAACCGGATGATCGCCGTAGCGTTTGACCACCTCACGGAACTCAACGCTTGCCTGGTCCAGATGTGAAAAATCCGCGGCACGGGCCGCGGAGCGTGAAAATAAACCTGAGAGCATATTACTGGGCTTCTATTTTAAAGGCGCGAGGCTGAGGTGACTGGGTTTGCGGGCCGAACCAGACGTCATAGATTTTGGCCGCGTCGCCGGTTTTCTCCAGATTGACCAGCTCGTCGTTAACCACTTTCAGCAGCGCGGTTTCGCCTTTCTTCACCCCCACGCCGATCTCCTCTTTACTCAGCAGATCCGGCAGAATTTTGAAATCGGCTTTATCCGGCGCCTGTGCCAGCAGGCCCGCCAGAATGGTGCTGTCCTGGGTAATCGCCTGCACGTTGCCGTTACGCAGGGCGGTTAACGCCAGAGGAATATCGTCATAAGAGAGCACGCGAGACTGCGGGAAACGCTGATGCAGCGCCTGCTCACCGGTGGTGCCTTTCACCGCCCCGATGCGCGCTTTGCTGTAGGCATCCAGTTTATCCGCCGATTTTGCCGGGACCAGGAACTGCTGACCGGTCACGAAATAGGGTGTGGAGAAATCGATCACCTGCGCACGCTCCGGAGTGATGGTGATGTCGGCGACGATCAGATCGGCCTTGCCCGACTGCAGCAGCGGAATGCGGTTCGCCGGGTTGGTGGCGACCAGCTCCAGCTTCACGCCGAGCTTTTTAGCCAGCGCTTTGGCGAAATCGACGTCATACCCGACGATGTCGTGGGTTTTGGCATCGATCGAGCCGAACGGCGGGTTGGCGTCAAAGGTCGCGACCTTCACCACGCCAGCGGCTTTGATATCCGCCAGCTGATCGGCCTGAGCCTGCGTCGATAAAAAGCCGCCTGCGGTCAGTAAACCCAGTGCCAGCGCCAGTCTGTGATAATGCTTTTTGTGTGTAGCCATAGTTCCCTCAAGTATCCCGTTGTTTTTGTTTTGTTCGAATACGCTCCCATAAGCGTTATGTATCGCCAAATAAGAAAATGTTCTTTGCTATATAAGAAAAGTTATTAGTGAACAGGGTGTTACGGGTAAGTGACGGGAAACGTCGCATTTGCGGATTCTGAAAATGGTCAGCTGATATTGGTATTTCCGTTAAGTCGGGTTTGGGTTTTAACTGAGTTCAGACGCAATCGAGAGGAGTCGGGCCATGCAAAACTGGGTGAATACGTTACGGCGGTTTTTTGTCGCCAAATCAGAGAGTGCGGAGAACAGCGCGCAACGTGTTATTGAATCGGTGCTGCCGATTGCCAGTCTGTATGGCGTCGATGTGGCCAACATCGACCCGGAGTGGTTCCATGACAAAACACCACGCTGAGTTACGGCGTACGCGCCTGACCTACTGGAACGAACTGTGCAGCCGATACCTGAACGTATCGGCATTTTTTTGTTCTTAATCGGTCAACCTGCTAAGGTCTAAGGCAAAAATCACCTCGCCTGAAGACCGAATGACCAGCCAAAAATTGATCCGACGAGCCCTGGTGGTGTGGATAATTCTCTGCCTGCTGAGCAGCGTCCTGCTGTATGCCGAACAGATCCGTCGCCAGTTCTGGGAGCGCGATCGCGAATTCACCGCGCTCTTCTCCGGCATCAGCGCCGTGCTGACGCAAAACGAGTCCGTGCTGCCGCTGCTCAATGGCGATGAAGACCTGACGGCGCTGCGCAAAAAATTCCCCCAGATCCTTGCCCTGGAAAAAACGCACGATCGTGCGCTGGACGCCGCGCGCGTTGAGCCGCTCGGCGACGAACAATACTGGCTCTACAACCCGTGGCGGCAGATTCGGGTACGAGTCGATCTGCGCCCGTTGCTCACGGCGGCGCATGAGTTTTCCCCTCTGCACATCAACCTGTCGGCGACTGCCTCAGAACCCTCGACCGCGTTCTGGCACTGGCAGCGCGATTTTCCCCAGCATACCCAGCCCTTCACGCTGACGGCGGATGCCGAACCGCACTGGCTGCAAATCTCCTGGGCGCTGTTCCCGCTGCTGTTCCTCGGCTGGGCGGGGATTGTCGCTGTGGGCGCGGGCGTGGTCTGGCAACGGTTGCAGCGATTAAACGCCGAGCGGCGCGCCTGGTATTATCAGCACGCGCGCCTCAACACCCTGGGGGAGATCACCGCCGGGATTGTGCACGAGATCAACCAGCCGCTGACGGCGGCCCAGACGTGGATCCAGGGCGCGCAGCGCCAGTTGGGGCAGAATAACCCTGCGGCGGTTTCCCATGCGCTCGATGCGGCGCGGGTTCAGACCCAGCGCATCGGCGAACTGCTGGCGCGCTTTCGCGAACACGTGGTGCAGGAAAAAGTCACCCTGAGCGAGGTCGATCTGGCCGAGTGCTGGCAGCACGTAGGCAATTTGCTGGAGCATGAGCGCAAAAATGAGCACATCACCGTCAGCCATCATTTCCCGCCTGAGGCCGCGCGCGTGCAGGCGGACCGGCTGTGGCTCGAACAGGTGCTGCATAATTTGCTCAGCAACGCGATTCAGGCGCAGCAGGAGAACGCGCGCGGCTGGGTGCACATCACCAGTCAGCGCCAGAACGAGGTGATAGAAATCATCATGACCGACGGCGGGCCGGGGTTCAGCCCCGAGGCGCTGGAGAATGCTTTTATGCCGTTCTACAGCGGCAGAGAAAAGGGGATTGGCCTCGGGATGACGCTCACGGAATCCCTGATGCTGCGCATGAACGGCAGTATCACGCTCGGCAACGCGCCGCAGGGCGGGGCGAAGATTGTGTTGCAACTGGAACCGGGTAAAGGAGCCGCGCATGACTAATGTGGTGTATTTGATTGACGACGACGCCGCCATCCGGGAGTCGATGGCGTTTCTGCTGTCGGGAATGAACTGGGAGGTGCAAACCTTCGCCAGCATCGAGGCGTTTACAGCGCAACATGACGCGGAAAAAGCGCTCACCGGCTGTCTGCTGCTGGACATGCGCATGCCGGGCAAAGGCGGTCTCACCTGGCTGGAGGAGGGCGCGTGGCCCTGGCCGCTGCTGCCGGTGATCATTATGACCGGACACGGCAGCGTCGATGCCTGCCGTCGCGCGTTTCACACCGGCGTGTTTGAGTTTTTCACCAAGCCGCTGGACGCCGATAAACTCATCGAAACCCTCGCCCGCGCGTTCGAAGAGAGCCAGCGCCGCATGGCCAACTGGCAGGAGCTGAAACGGGTGAAAGCGCTGTTTGAACAGCTGACGGCGCGTGAGCACGAAGTGCTCGCCGAACTGATGGAGGGGCGCAGCAATAAAGAGGTGGCGGCGCGGCTGAATCTTTCCCCCAGAACCGTCGAAGCGCACCGCGCGGCGCTGTTTGCCAAGCTCGGGGTGAGCAGCCTGGTGCAGGCGATGCGCGAATACGACAAATTGCAATCCGTATAACTACCAGGTGGCCTGCGTAATCAACCGAATATCGCTCCATCGCGCATCCCGATAGCATCGCCTTGTCTCCCACATTCGAGGAATTGCGATGAAAAAGTTCATGACGGTGGCCGCGCTGGTGGCAGGAATGGTATCGGTATCCGCTCAGGCAGATACTTTGACGCAGAAAAATATCTCTCTGACCGAGGCGAATGCCCTGGCGAGCGCGGCGATTCAGGCCTGTAGCGCCAAAAATTATCAGGTGAGCGTGACGGTGGTGGATCGCGCGGGCGTGGTGAAAGCGGTGCAGCGCACCGATAACGCCGGTCCACACACGGTGAAAGCCAGCGAGATGAAAGCCTTCACGGCGCTCAGCACCAAAAATGCCTCCGGCAAAGTGATGGAAGCCGCGCAAAGCAACGCAGGCGCGCAGAATATGCGTGATGTGCCGGGGTTCTTATTGCTGGCGGGTGGTTTGCCGGTGAAAGAGGGCGACGAAGTGATCGGTGCGATCGGTATCGGCGGTGCGCCGGGCGGTCAGTTGGATGAGGCGTGCGCGCAGCAGGCGTTGGATGGGTTGAAGAAGTAGTTCGGTGCGGGGTTATCGCCCGGTGGCGCTGCGCTTACCGGGCCTACAAAACCATCAATGGCATCGGTTTTTGTAGGCCGGGTAAGGCGAAGCCGCCACCCGGCAAAAGACCTCAAATCTTACACGCATCACCGCAATCATCGTCGGCAACAACCGCCTGCGCTTTCTTGTCTGCATCTTCCAGACGTTCCGCGTTGCGCTCTTGCGCTTCTTCCAGACCGTTAAACACCAGATTATCGAGATCAATTTCCATCATGCACCTGCTTGGTTCAGTTTTTGCTGTTGGCAGATTATAGGATAAAAAAGTCAGGGAAAGTACCTCACCGCACGTAACGCCAATCCCTGCCATACTCTTTCTCTGACGGATAAGAGGAGGGAAAATGATCACACTCTGCAAAACCTGCGGGACATCCTATGACACCACGCCCGCACGCTGCGCGATTTGCGACGATGAGCGCCAGTATGTGCCCGTCGGCGGGCAACAGTGGGTGAGTTACGACACCGTGACGCAAAGCCATACCAACAAATGGCAGCAGCTTGAGCCGGGCCTGCTAAGCCTCAAAACCGTCCCCAAATTTGCCATCAACCAGCGCGCGATCCTGCTGCAAACGCCGCACGGCAACGTGCTGTGGGACTGCATCGCCACGCTCGACCCGGCCACGCTAACGCTGATTAAGGCGCTGGGCGGACTCCAGGCCATCGCGATTTCCCATCCGCATTACTACACCACCATGCAGGACTGGGCGGCGGCGTTTGACGCTCCGGTCTATCTCCACGCCAGCGACCGGGAGTGGGTGATGCGTGACAGCCCGGCGCTCCACTTCTGGCAGGGCGATTCGCTGGATATTTTGCCCGGCGTCCGGCTACTGCGTCTGGGCGGGCACTTTGCTGGCGGCACGGTACTGCACTGGAATAACGACACCGGCGTCCTGCTCGCCGGGGATATTTTGCAGGTCACACCCGGCGCGGACCGCGTCTCCTTTATGTGGAGTTACCCGAACATGCTCCCGCTGCCCGGGTCGGCGGTGGAGGGGATCACCGATCGCCTGAAAGCGGTACCCTTCGAGCGGCTGTACGGCGCGTTCGAGGGACAAAATATCACTGAGAATGCTCATGAAATCGTCATGCAATCAGGGGAGAAATATATTTCTTGTATGAAATAAAGCGCGGTGGGTAAACTCAGGAAGCGTGATCGCTTCATGCCTAAACTAAAACAGATAAAAGAGACATTGCTATGCAACATATCATTGAAGGTTTTCTCAGCTTTCAAAAAGAGATTTTCCCGCAACGTAAAGAACTCTTCCGCAGTTTAGCGTCCAGCCAGAATCCCAAAGCGCTTTTCATCTCCTGCTCAGACAGCCGACTGGTCCCTGAACTGGTGACGCAGCAGGAGCCGGGACAGCTCTTTGTCATTCGTAATGCTGGCAACATCGTGCCGCCATTTGGTCCTGAACCGGGCGGTGTCTCTGCGACAATTGAGTACGCGGTTGTGGCGCTGGGCGTGACCGACATTGTGATCTGCGGCCACTCCAACTGCGGTGCGATGAAGGCGATTGCCGACAATGCCAATCTCGATCCGATGCCTGCGGTCTCCCACTGGCTGCGCTACTCCGATGCCGCCAAAGCGGTGGTGGAGAACAAAACCTGGGCAACGCCGACCGACAAAGTGAACGCGATGGTGCAGGAAAACGTCTTCGCCCAGCTGAGCAACATCAAAACCCATCCATCGGTGGCAGTGGGTCTGCGCAATAACGCCATCCGCCTGCACGGCTGGGTGTACGACATCGAAAGCGGCGCGATTCTGGCGCTGGATAAAGAGAGCAAAACCTTTATCTCCCTGTCTGATAATCCGCAGATTTACTTCGAGTAAACTGTTTTCAGGGCGGGAATTCACCCGCCCTGAATCGCCCCACCAGACCTTACCATTCGATCGGCGGCAACCAACGACGCGCCCGTGACGCACGTTGCGTTATCGCTTTCGCCATCGCCTCGCCAATCTCCGCGCACACCGTCAGCCCCTGAACAAAAGGCTGATCGTGCATCAGATACGGCAACGCCCCAAAGGCAATGCGCCCACGCACGCTGTCGGGCGCGAGCAGGGTGTAATCCTCGCCGACGTCCGGGATTTCATCGCCATTTTCCTGCAGCTGCTGGCGCAGGGTCGGGAACGGCAGGTCTTTCGTTTTCAGCGGCTTCTGCCCGCGGGCATCGATAAACAGATCGAATTCCACTTTTTTACCGTCGAAGACAATCTCCGTACGGTCGTCCTGCACATCCATTTCATACTCTGCGCCCAGCGCCACCACGCTGATAACTCCCGCTTCGCGCAGCGCCAGCAGACGGCGAATCGACTGGGACGGGATGGCGGCGTAGTTGTCGATGAAAATACGCGACAGCCCGGCGTCAAAGCGTTTGCGGTCCTGTCTGGTCAGATGCGGGACGATCTCCTGCACCATTTCATGCAGGCGCAAAATGGTGTAGCGCCAGGGCACCGTACGTTTGTCGCGTTTGTTGCGCTCGACTTCATCGAGATTCGACTGCGCCCAGCTGAAGGGATCGTGCTTGTGGCGCTCGGCGAAGTAGGCGTCGTGGAAGCTGTCGGCGTTAAGCGTCGGCAAATTGATGGAGGCGCTCCACTGCGGGTCGGCGAGCTCGATTTCTTCAACCATCAGGCTAAACACGCGATCCAGCAGGCCGTCCGATCCGGCGGCGATTTCCGCCTCGATCGCCTGTTCGCTCACGAGCGTTAACGGTTCGTAGGGCAGCGGGCAGTAAAAATCTGCTTCCGGCAGAATGCCCGAACGGGACATCAGAACGATGTTGAGCGCTTCGCTGCCTTTATCTAGCCTGAATTCTACCGGCTGATTTTCCGGCTCGATAAAGTCGCCGTGCTGGATGGCGACGGCCATCGCTGCGTCCAGTCCGCTAAGAGACGTACCCATAATGCCGACGCGACAGGCGTTGATTTTGGCTTCCATCAGTCCGGACCAGGGGCTCGGGAAGTACGAGCGGGTCGATTCGTCATCGTCCGGCCAGACATGCCCGGTGGCGAGTACCGCGAGATCGTAAGTCGTGGGTTCTGCCTGGCTATCCGCCCAGATGTTGACGCCCTCAGGCGTGGCTTCGAGATCCGTGACCTGGCACGATTCGTGGACCTTAATCGCAAAGCCGTTTTCTCGGGCCTGACGCACCAGCTGCACAAACTGGTCGCGGTAGTACTCGCCCAAAAGAATGCGCGGCAGGAACTGGCGGTCATGAAGCGTGGATTTCTCCACGCCGTAGCGGGCCAGATGCGCGCTGCTTTGGGTACGCAGCCAGTCGAGGTAGGTCGAAAAAAGCGGCGGAATTTCGATACTGGCAATGTTCGCCAGCATCATCCGCGAGTTGTCTTCATCGCTGTAGGGCATGCCAACACCGGCTTCGTCGCCTTGCTCGTAGAGCGTCACTGCGAGGGGTGTCTGGTTTTTCAGCAGGGAGAAGAGGGTGTAAATGCCGGTGGGTCCGGCACCGATAATCGCAATCTGTTTCATCCACATTCACCTGTTATTATTTTTTCTTCCAGAAAACAGTGGGCTAATACTTCGCCGGGAGTTTATTGATTTTCACCAGTCGGCCTTCGTCCATTTCGACGTATCCACCGGTTTTCAGCTCGGCCAGTATTTTCAGTATCCCGCTGCGGGATAAATGGGTTTTGGTCCGGATATATTTCTCCACCGTGGTACTGGCGCGAAACGCTTCGCTTTCGGTCATCAATTCCATCAGCCGGTAGCGAATAATCTCATCTTAAAGAGTATACACGCTGTCAATATAACGGGCGTGACAGCGCCCCGGAATCTTCTCATCGTGGTAAGCATAAAAATAATTTCACTTAAAACACTTAATATCTTAATGAGATAGCTTAATTCTGCCTGTCGCCTCGCTCGAATTATCAGCAATCCCCTCGTATAGTTAGTGAGCAGCAAAATGCTGCTTACCCTACCGGAGTTCCAAATGAAATCCACCATCTTAAATGTGAATAAAGAGCAGCCTAAGCAGCCGCAACAACCACAAAAACAGCCAAACGATCACGGCAAACAACAACCGAGCAAAAGTAAATAGCTTGAGTTCATCGTATTTGACGGAGGCTTTATGGCTGAACGTCCTGATTTAATTGATCCGGTCCCTGTAGATGACCCGATTCCTGGTGACGATATCCCTGAAACACCTGATGTGAATGATCCCTTGCTACCTGAAGATCCGGATGTTGTAAAACCGCTCTGACCACATCAGCAATCAAACCGCCTACGGGCGGTTTTTTTACGCCTGAAGATGAGTTGCGGTGTGCTGACGGCCGGGAGTCATCTCACTGTTGTTATGCGTGCTTTTCAGTAAAGGTGAGAAAGTATTTAAAAAACATAAACAGTTGGCTTGAAACTCAATGGCTTTGTTATCACTCTGTTTTATTTATTACATATACGATAAACCACCATTATTAACATTAATGATGGTGTTAAATGCTACTTTGAAGGTAAAGGCAGCACGCCATACTATCCGCTCGGTCATTACCCGTTGATTATTCATGAAGCAATCAGCTTAATCATAAAACTGACGATTCTTTGAAAATCTTTGTGTCAGATGAATGGCGGAATTAACTCAAAAATGTACAGGTGGGCCGGGAGGATATTTCCTTTGATAACAGCGCTTTATTATTTGAGTAAAAAACACACTTTTTACATTATGCCGAGTAAAGGGAAACATTTTTCTTGTTATTAACACGTCGTTAACATTGGAGGTGTAGTTCCACTTAAGGCATTTTGTTATGCTCCAGGTTAAATAGTACTAATGAATAAGCTCATTCTTAATTGAAATTAATCCAAAGGAAGCGGGTCTTTAATACAAGGCTGACTCTGATGTTGGGTGATAATTTCGGGATGGGATCATATGTACTTTATGCGAGTCTCTTCTACTCCCTTCGAGGTAGATAAAAGAGGTGGTCATTAAAAAACATCCTTGTGGGGGTGAAAGAGAAGGACGAAATTATGAGAAAGATACTTTTCCTCGGTTCGACACTGATATTCGCTTCAATATTAATTCCGCGAGCACTGGCCTTAAACACGCCAGTGGGAACTGCCCTTGTCCCTTCAACTTCATTAAAAGAAAGTATTCTTTTTGCGTTTGATCGCGATCCCTCAATTAGCCAGCAGGCGGCACAGATGGGGATTGGACAGGCGCAAATTGATGAAGCGCGCAGTGGATGGATGCCACAAGTTGCCCTGAATGGCAGCACGGGTCATAGTCAAACCACTGACTCCAGCGGATCGCTGAAGAATTCCGCGTCCTGGGGATTAACCCTGACGCAGCTCGTTTATGACTTCGGTAAAACGAACAGCTCGATCAACCAGACTTCATCTCAGCGCGACAGCTACCGTTATCAGCTGATGGACACGCTGTCTGACGTCGCGGAAAAAACCGCCCTGAGCTACGTTGAGGTCAAGCGTTACATGGACCTGACACAGGCGGCAGAAGAGAATGTTAAGGCGCTCAAAAATGTGCAACGCCTGGCGCAGCTGCGTTCGAATGCCGGTTTAAGCTCCAACTCGGATGAGCTCCAGACCGAGACGCGCATCGCCGGTATGCAGGCAACGGTCCAGCAATACAACGCGGCGCTTCAGAGTGCGCGGGCCAGGCTTGCGGTCCTGACGGGCGTGAACGCGACGCAGCTTTCTTCCCTGCCGCAGAGCCTGGAAAACAAGCAGGATTCGCTGGATACCATTGATTACTCGATGATTCCAAAAGTACTGGCCGCCAGCACCATGGAAACCTCCGCGCAATATGGCGTCGACCGGGCCAAATCTCAGTACTGGCCGACGGTGAGCGTCCAGGGCGGGCGAACGCGCTATGAGTCGAACAACCGTTCTTATTGGGACGATCAAATTCGACTGAACGTTGAGGCCCCTCTGTATCAGGGCGGCGCCGTCTCTGCCCGCGTGCGTCAGGCGCAGGGTGCCCGCGCAATGGCCACCTCCCAGGTGGAACAGGCGCGCTTTGATGTGCTGCAAAAAGCCTCCGTGGCCCAGGCGGACTGGACCGGTGCGCGCGGCAGAATGGAAGCCGGAAAAGTGCAGCTGCAAAATGCCTTACGCACTCGCGATATTTATAAAAATGAATACACCTTAAGCAAAAGAAGTATCAACGATTTGCTCAGCGTCGAGCAGGACGTCTGGCAGGCAACCCTGTCAAAAATAACCGCGGAATATGATGGCTGGAGTTCTGCCATTAATTATTCTTCCGCCACCAATAATTTAATGTCGCTAGTGGGGATTGATAATAACGCCGGCGTCAAAATACCCGATTTAAGTTAATACCTCGCGGTTTAACCGCAGCAATAAGTTTGGAAGTCATGGGGCTAATTCCCAGGGTTTTTTACATCCCTGCATCAGGATTACCCACAGCATTAAGTACGCCTGCAATGGAGAATAATATGAATAAAACTAAAGTTGTTGATGTCATCGTTCGCAAGACGTCAGAGAAAACGGTATTGATGGGTGAAGGTAACCTGTCCGTATCGGTCTCTGCGCCGAGCGTGATTGAAATCCACGGTTCTGCCCAGGATGTGGCGCGTTATATTCGCCAGGGGAAAGATCTGCTGATTTATATGAAAGATGGCAGTGTGATTCGGTGCAATAACTATTTCGTCGAAGATCCTGACACGCAAAAGCAGTCTGAACTGGTGTTTAACGATCAGCAGGAGCTGACGCATATCGCCTTTGCCGATACGGCAGAGGGGGCGGGTCTGGCGGCCACGGAGTTGACCGCTCAGGCCACGCCGATTTCCAGCATCGAACCCTTCATGGCGCAGGACAACATTTTAAGCGATGCCCCGTGGGGCTGGATCGCAGGTGCGGCGCTGGGCGGCGGCGCCATCGGCGCGCTGCTGGCGCACGGGGATGACGGCGGAACCCGAACAAAAGTTATCGACAATACCAAAGAGGTCGAGAGCGCGACGCCGACCTTCATGGTCACGGACAAAGCGGGTGACAAGCAGGGTCTGCTGAGTGCAAAAGAGATCACGGATGACAACACCCCAACCTTTACCGGCTCCGGACAGCCGGGCGCGACCATTCAGGTCAAGGACAGCAGCGGCAGCACCATCGCCAGCACCATGGTTGGCGCGAATGGCAACTGGACCGTACAGCTGCCAACCCAGACTGACGGCGAACACACCTGGTCGGTCGTGCAAATCGACGGCAGCAAAACCACCGCGGCGGGCAGCATCACGCTGAACGTCGCCACGGCGGAAACCAGCGTTACGCTTGCGACGACGGCGGGTGATAATGTCATTAATGCCAGCGAGCAGTCGGCAGGGTTTACCCTCTCCGGCACCAGCAAAAACCTGGCTGAGGACACGGCGCTGACCGTCACGCTGAACGGGAAAACCTACACCACCAGCGTGAAGGCGAACGGCACCTGGAGCCTTGAGGTCCCGGCCACCGACGCCCAGGCGCTGGGGGAGGGGAACTGGACCGTCGCCGTGAGCGGGAAAGATGCGGCAGGTAACACCGTGACCGGCAGCCAGTCGCTGATTGTCGACACCCAGGCACCGGCCCTCACCGTGAACACGCTGGCGCAGGACAATATCATTAACGCCGCCGAACACGGCCAGGCGTTGATCCTGAGCGGCACCACCACCGCAGAGGCCGGGCAGATCGTCACGGTCACGCTCAATGATAAAAATTACACCGCGACCGTTGGCAGCGATGGCACATGGTCTCTGACCCTGGACGCCAGTGACGTCCAGGCGCTGGTCGACGGCGATCACACCCTGACGGCGAACGTCAGCGATAAGGCCGGTAACCCAGCGTCAACCACGGCCAATTTCGGCGTGGATACGGCAGCCCCGGTTGTCACCATTGATATCGTCTCGGGTGACGACGTGCTCAACACCACCGAGCAGGGCCAGGCGCAGATGATCTCCGGTCAGGCGAGCGGCGCGGCAGCGGGTGATGTGGTGAAACTCACCCTGGGCGATCAGACCTTTGTCGGCGTGGTGCTGGCGAACGGCAGCTGGCACATCGGTGTTCCGGCATCCGTGATTGGCGCGCTGGGCGAAGGCAGCCATGAGATTTCAGTCTCCGTCACCGACGCGGCAGGCAATACCGGCAGCGCAACCCGTGACATTGCCCTCAACGGCGCCCCGCCAGATTTTACGGTAGATACCCTGAGCCAGGACAACGTGCTGAACGCGCTGGAAGCCGTGCAGCCTCTCACCTTAAGCGGGACCAGCACGCTGCCGGACGGCAGTGCGGTAAGCGTCACGCTCAATGGCATCAACTACCAGACCACCGTCGAGAGCGGTGTCTGGTCCGTTGTGGTGCCGGTCTCTGATGTCCTGAACCTGGCGAACACTCTCTATACCGTCACCGTGAGCGGTACCGACAGCGTGGGCAATACCGGCTCCGCCACCGCGAACCTGCTGGTGGATACCGTTCTGCCACAGGTCATTATCAATACCTTCGCGGGTGACAACCTGGTGAACAACGCCGAAGCGGCGCAGGATCAAACCCTCAGCGGACGCGTCACCGGCGCGGCGGCGGGCGACAAGGTCTCCATTACCGTCGGCGGTCAAAGCTATACGGCGACAGTCGACGCCGATCTCAAATGGAGCGTGACCATCCCGGCTGCGGATCTCACCGCCTTTGGCGATGGCGATCTGACCTTTACCGCCTCGGTCACCAACGCCCACGGCAACACCGGCACCGGCGAGCGCGATATCAATATCAACGCCGAGCTGCCAGGCCTGCGCATCAACACCATTTCGGGCGATGATGTCATCAACGCCATCGAGCAGCAGCAGGATCTGACCGTCACCGGCTCCAGCACTCACCTGGCAGAAGGCACGCAGGTTATCGTGACCCTGAACGGCGTCGACTACCCGGCAGTGGTTGCCCAAAACGGCAGCTGGCAGATCGGCGTCCCGGCGGCTGACCTGCAAAACTGGAGCGCAGGCGACGTGCTGGTCACGGCCCACGCGGTGGATGCATGGGGCAACACCGTTACCGTCAATCACCCGATTGAACTCGACCTGAGCGCCGTGGCGATCGCTGTCGATACCATCAGCAGCGATGACATGCTCAACGCGGCAGAAAAAGCCGCCGATCTCACCCTCTCAGGCCAGACCCAGGGCGTGGAGCCGGGGCAGAGCGTGGTGGTGAAATTTGCCGATCAGACCTTCACCGCCCAGGTGCAGGAAGATGGCTCATGGAGCCTGACGGTGCCTGCCAGCGCGATGGACGGCTTAAGCGACGGACGGGCGCAGATCAGCGTGAGCGTGACCAACGTTCATGGCAACAGCGCCGACGCCGCGCGCGTGGTGATGGTTGACACCCTGGCGCCGACCGTGGCCATCGACAGCCTGACTGACGATAACATCATCAACGCGGCGGAAGCCGGGCAGGATCTGCTGCTCTCCGGTACCAGCAACGCCGAAGCGGGCCAGACGGTCACCGTGACCCTGAACGGTCAGCAGTACCAGACGACGGTGCAAAACAACGGCACCTGGCAGCTGAGCGTTCCGGCAGCCGACATGAGCGCGCTGGCGGATGGCAGCCTCACCGTCACGGCAAGCGTCAGCGACGTAGCGGGTAACAGCAGCAGCGTGGATCGCGTCAGCCTGGTGGATGCCACGGTTCCGCAGGTCACCATCAATCACTTCGTGACCGACACCAATACCGTCAACCAGGCGGCCCACTCTCAGGCGCAGATCCTGAGTGGCTCGGTCACGGGTGCCGCGGCCGGGGATGCGGTTACGATCACCATCAATAGCATTGAGTACAAAACCGTCGTGGATGCCGAGGGCAACTGGAGCCTCGGCCTACCTGCGTCCGTCGTACAGGGGCTGGCAGACGGCACCTGGACAATTGGTGTCTCTGTCACTGACGCCGCTGGCAACACCGGCAGCAGCTCGCTGGACGTGGTGGTCAACACCTTCACCCCTGTCATCGCCATCAACACCCTGGCGGTGGACGATGTGATCAACGCGACCGAGAAGGGCGAAGATCTGCTCCTTTCCGGGACCAGCAATCAGCCGGAAGGCACCACCGTGACGGTGAGCCTGAACGGTATCAATTACACCGCAACTACCGCAGCGGACGGCAGCTGGAGCGTGACCGTTCCGGCTTCCGCAGTGAGCGCGCTGGGTGAGGCGAACTACAGCGTGGCGGCCAGTGTCACCGACAGCGTCGGCAACAGCGCGTCGGCCTCTCACAATGTGCTGGTCGACAGCTCCCTGCCGGTGGTTTCCATCAACACCATCGCCGGTGACAACGTGGTGAACGCCGCGGAAGTGGCGGCGGGCCAGACCCTGACCGGCAGCGTGACTAACGCGGCGGCGGGCGACACCGTGACGATCACTCTCGGCGGACAGACTTACACCGCGACCGTGCAGGACGATCTCACCTGGAGCCTGCCGCTCGACAGCACCCTGCTGACGGCGCTCGGCGACGGCGATCTGACGGCGACTGTCAGCGTAACCAACGGCCACGGCAACACCAGCGCGTCATCTCTGGACTTCGCCATCGACGCTAACCTGCCGGGTCTGCGTATCGACACCGTGGCGGGCGACGATGTGATTAACATCATCGAACACGGCCAGAACCTGGTGATCTCCGGCTCCAGTACCGACCTGGTGGCGGGCAGCACGGTCACCCTGACCATCAACGGCAACGACTATGCGGCGACGGTTCTGGCAGACGGGACCTGGCTGGCAGCGGTTCCGGCGGCGGATGTCGCCCAGTGGGCGGACGGTGAACTGTCCATTAGCGCCAGCGCGCAGGACACCTCCGGTAACCCGGTCACCATCGGCACCCTGGTTGACGTCGACCTCGCTCCGGTTGCCATCAGCATCAACAGCGTCACCGACGACAACGTGCTGAACGCGGCTGAAAAAGGGCAGGATCTGGTTCTGTCCGGGTCGACGTCCGGCGTGGAAGCAGGCCAGACGGTATCCGTTATCTTCGGCGGCAAGGTTTACACCGCGACAGTGGATGCAGAGGGCAACTGGACCACCACCGTTCCTTCCGCAGATCTCGCGGGCCAGAAAGACGGCGACGCAACCGTGCAGGCGAGCGTCACCAACGTGAACGGAAACAGCGTCAGCGCGGCGCTGGACTACAGCGTGGACATCACCGCACCGACCGTCACCATTAACACCGTCAGCACTGACAACATGCTGAACGCAGCGGAAGCGGCGGCAGACCTGACCCTGAGCGGCACCTCGAGTGCGGAAGCGGGCCAGACCGTCACCGTGAGTTTCAACGGCAATCAATACAGTGCAACTGTGCAGGCGGACGGCAGCTGGACGCTCGACGTTCCGGCAGCAGACATGGCGGACATCGCAGACGGCAACGCGGCGATCACCGCGTCCGTGTCCGACAAAGCGGGGAATCCGGCGAGCACCGGCGCGTCCGTGCTGGTCGATGTCACCGTTCCGCAGATCACCTTCAACACCGTCTCCGGCGACGACGTGATCAACAGCACCGAGCACGGTCAGGCGCTGATGGTGTCTGGTTCCGTGACCGGCGCGCAGGCGGGTGATGTCATCACCGTGACCCTGAACGGCACCGAGTACACCGCGATGCTGGATGCAAACGGCAACTGGAGCGTGGGCATTCCTGCGGGAGACGTGGGCGCGCTGGTCAACGGCAACGTCACGATTTCAGCCACTGTCAGCGATAAAGCAGGCAACAGCACCAGCGCAACGCACGATGTGAGTGTGACTCTGGACGCGCCTGTTATCGCCATCGACACCCTGGCGGTGGATGATGTGATCAACGCGACCGAGAAGGGCGAAGATCTGCTGCTCTCCGGGACCAGCAATCAGCCGGAAGGCACCACCGTGACGGTGAGCCTGAACGGCATCAACTATACCGCGACCACCACAGCAGACGGCAGCTGGAGCGTCACCGTTCCGGCTTCCGCAGTCAGCGCGCTGGGCGAAGCCAACTACAGCGTGGCAGCCAGCGTCACCGACAGCGTCGGCAACAACGCATCTGCAACGCATGACGTGCTGGTCGACAGTTCCCTGCCGGTGGTTTCTATCAATACCCTGGCGGGTGATAACGTGGTGAACGCCGCGGAAGTGGTGGCGGGTCAGACCCTGACCGGCAGCGTAACCAATGCGGCGGCGGGCGACACCGTGACTATCACTCTCGGCGGACAGACCTACACCGCGACCGTGCAGGACGATCTGACCTGGAGCCTGCCGCTCGACAGCACCCTGCTGACGGCACTCGGCGACGGTGATCTGACGGCGACTGTCAGCGTGACCAACGGCCATGGCAACACCAGCGCCTCGTCCCTGGACTTCGCGATTGATGCCAACCTGCCGGGTCTGCGTATCGATACCGTGGCGGGCGACGATGTGATTAACATCATCGAGCACGGTCAGAACCTGGTGATCTCCGGCTCCAGCACCGATCTGGTGGCGGGCAGCACGGTCACCCTGACCATCAACGGCAACGACTATGCGGCCACCGTTCTGGCAGACGGCACCTGGCTGGCAGCGGTTCCGGCGGCAGATGTCGCGCAGTGGGCGGACGGTGAACTGTCCATCAGCGCCAGCGCGCAGGACACCTCCGGTAACCCGGTCACCATCGGCACCCTGGTTGACGTCGACCTCGCTCCGGTTGCCATCAGCATCAACAGCGTCACCGACGACAACGTGCTGAACGCGGCTGAAAAAGGGCAGGATCTGGTTCTGTCCGGTTCCACGTCCGGCGTGGAGGCGGGCCAGACGGTGTCAGTTATCTTCGGCGGCAAGGTCTACACCACGACCGTGGATGCCGACGGCAACTGGAGCACCACCGTACCTTCCGCTGACCTCGCGGGCCAGAAAGACGGCGACGCCAGCGTGCAGGCCAGCGTCACCAACGTGAACGGCAACAGCGTCAGCGCGGCGCTGGACTACAGCGTGGACATCACCGCACCGACCGTCACCATCAACACCGTCAGCAACAACAACATGCTGAACGCAGCGGAAGCGGCGGCAGACCTGACCCTGAGCGGCACGTCGAGTGCGGAAGCGGGCCAGACTGTCACCGTGACCTTCAACGGCAATCAGTACAGTGCAACTGTGCAGGCCGACGGCAGCTGGACGCTCGACGTTCCGGCGGCAGACATGGCGGGGATCGCAGACGGCAACGCGGCGATCACCGCATCCGTGTCCGACAAAGCGGGTAACCCGGCGAGCACCGGCGCGTCCGTGCTGGTCGATGTCACCGTCCCGCAGATCACCTTCAACACCGTCTCCGGCGATGATGTGATCAACAGCACCGAACGCGGCGAAGCCCTGATGGTATCCGGCTCCGTGACGGGCGCGCAGGCGGGTGACGTCGTCACCGTGACCCTGAACGGCACCGAGTACACCGCGATGCTGGATGCAAACGGCAACTGGAGCATCGGCGTTCCGGCAGAGGACGTGTGGGCTCTGGACACCGGCAACTCCACGATTTCGGCGATGGTCACCGATAAAGCGGGTAACAGCACCAGCGCGACGCATGATGTGGCGGTGATCGTGGATGTCCCACAGATCGCCTTCAATTCCATCGCGATCGATAACGTGATCAATGCTACCGAGAAAGGCGAAGATCTGCTGCTGACGGGGTATAGCAACCAGCCGGAAGGCACCACTATCACGGTGAGACTGAACGATGGCTACTTCTATACCACCACGGCGGCGGACGGCAGCTGGAGCGTAACCGTTCCTGCCAATCAGGTTGGCTGGCTGGGCGAGGCGAACTACCGCCTGACGGCCAGCGTTACCGACAGCGTGGGTAACACCGGATCGGCTGTCAGCGATGTGCTGGTCAATACGGCGCTGCCGCTCGTCACCCTGAACACCATCGCCGGTGACGATGTGGTGAACGCCGCAGAAGTCGCGGCGGGACAGACCATCAGCGGTAAAGTGTCGAACGCGGAAGCGGGCAACACGGTCACCCTGACCATCGGTGGCAACACCTACACTGCTACGGTTCAGGACGATCTGACCTGGTCGGTGAACGTCCCGGCTGATGTATTAACGGCTATCGGCAATGGCGATTTGACCGTAACCGCCTCCGTGACCAATGGCGTGGGCAACACCGGTTCTGTCGAGCGCGATATCACTATCGACGCTAACCTGCCGGGCCTGCGTATCGATACCGTGGCGGGCGACGATGTGATCAACAGTATCGAGCACGGCCAGAACCTGATCGTTACCGGTTCCAGCGACGGTCTGACCGCAGGCACTCTGCTGACCGTCACCGTTAACAGCAAAACCTACCCGGCAACCATACTGGCAGACGGCACCTGGTCCGCAGCCGTTCCAGCGGCAGACGTTAACGCGTTTGCGGCAGGCAGCGTAACCGTGACCGTAGAAGGCCAGAGCACAGCGGGTAACCCGGTTTCCATCAGCCACGACGTGACCGTCGATCTGGCAGAAGTCGCGATCAGCATCGACGTGGTCTCTACCGACGACGTGATCAACGCGGCTGAGAAGGGCGCAGATCTGGTCCTGTCCGGCTCCACGTCTAACGTGGAAGAAGGCCAGACTGTGTCAGTTACCTTCGGCGGCAAGTCCTACACCGCAAATGTGGACGCAGACGGCAACTGGACCACCACCGTTCCGGCAGCGGATCTGACCAACCTCAAAGACGGCGATGCCAGTGTTCAGGCAAGCGTCACCAACGTGAACGGCAACAGCGCCTCGGCAGGCCGCGAGTACAGCGTCGATGCGACCGCGCCGACGGTGACCATCGACATTATCAGCGATGACAACATCCTCAATGCGACCGAAGCGCAGGCCGAGCTGACCATTAACGGGACGAGTAATGCCGAAGCCGGTCAGACTGTCACCGTCACCCTAAACGGCGTGGATTACACCACTGTCGTACAGGACAACGGGACATGGAGTCTGACCGTTCCAGCCGCTGACCTTGGTACCCTCGGCGATGGTACTTATACCGTCAACGCCTCCGTCTCTGACAAAGCAGGTAACCCTGCATCGGCGGCGCGCGACGTGCTGGTCGACATCACGGTTCCACAGCTGACCATCAACACCGTCTCCGGCGATGATGTGATCAATACCACTGAGCACGGCCAGGCGCTGATCGTCAGCGGCTCTGCGACCGGCGCGGCGGCAGGTGATCTGGTGACCGTCACGGTGAACGACAAATCCTACACTGCGGTTCTGGATGGCTCTGGCAACTGGAGCATTGGCATTCCGGCTGCGGACGTGGGCGCACTGACTGCCGGGGATTACACCGTTACTGCGGCGTTAACCGATAAAGCGGGCAACAGCAACAGCACCACGCACGATGTGGCAGTCAACCTGACGGCCCCTGTTCTGACCATCGGCACGGTTTCCGGCGACGATGTGATCAACAGCAGCGAAAAAACGCAGGATCTGACCATCAGCGGTACTGCGACGGGGCTGGCGGCGGGGGCGATTGTCACCGTGATGCTCAACGGCAAAGCCTACAGCGCAACGGTGGACGATAACGGCCTGTGGACGACGACGGTTCCTGCCGATCAGGTGGGTGCCCTGGGTGAAGCGCTCTACGATATCACCGCTTCGGCGACGGATAGCGTGGGCAACAGCTCCAGCACAACTCACACCGTGAATGTCGGATCGGCACTGCCTGGCGTGACAATTAACACTATCGCCGGTGACGACGTGGTCAATGCCGCGGAAGTGGCGGCTGGCCAGACTATCAGCGGCAAAGTGGTGAACGCGGAAGCGGGCAACACCGTGACGCTGACCATCGGCGGCAACACTTACACCGCAACGGTGCAGAGCGATCTGACCTGGTCGGTGAACGTTCCTGCGGACGTGCTGACGGCGCTCGGCAACGGCGATCTCACCGTTGTAGCTTCCGTGACCAACGGCGTAGGCAACACCGGTTCCGGCGAGCGCGATATCACTATCGACGCCAACCTGCCAGGCCTGCGAGTGGATACCGTGGCGGGCGACGATGTCATTAACAGCATCGAGCACGGGCAGAACCTGATTATCACTGGCTCCAGCGATGGTCTGGCACAAGGCACTCTGCTGACTGTCACCGTTAACGGCAAAACCTACCCGGCCACCGTGCTGGCAGACGGCACCTGGTCCGCCGCTGTTCCGGCGACAGATGTCAGCGCACTGGCAGCAGGCAGCGTAACAGTAACCGTTGAAGGGCAGAGCACCGCGGGTAACCCGGTCGCTATCAGCCACGACGTGATCGTCGATCTGGCAGAAGTCGCGATCAGCATCGACGTGGTCTCTACCGACGACGTGATCAACGCGGCTGAGAAGGGCGCTGATCTGGTCCTGTCCGGCTCCACGTCCAACGTAGAAGCAGACCAGACTGTGTCAGTTACCTTCGGCGGCAAGTCCTACACCGCAAGCGTGGACGCAGACGGCAACTGGACCACCACCGTTCCGGCGGCGGATCTGGCCAGCCTCAAAGACGGCGATGCCAGCGTGCAGGTAAGCGTCACCAACGTTAACGGCAACAGCGCCTCAGCAGGCCGCGAGTACAGCGTCGATGCCACGGCTCCAACCGTGACCATCAGCACCATTGCGGCTGACGACATGCTTAACGCCACCGAAGCGCAGGCGGATCTGACTCTCAACGGCACCAGCACCGCGGAAGCGGGGCAGACGGTGACCCTGAGCCTGAACGGCGTGGATTACACCACCACCGTGGGCGCAGATGGCAACTGGAGCGTCACGGTTCCGGCGGCCGATCTGGCAGCACTGAGTGACGGCACCCTGACCGTAACGGCAGTCGTCAGCGACAAAGCGGGCAACCCGGCGTCGGTGGATCACACCCTGACGGTCGATCTGACAGCACCGGTGGTCACCATCAACACCGTCGCAGGCGATGACGTGATCAACCTGGCGGAACATGCTCAGGCGCAGATCATCAGCGGCTCCGCCACCGGCGCGGCAGCGGGCGATAAGGTCACTGTCACTGTTGGCGGCCAGACCTACACCACCGTGCTCGACGCGGCGGGCAACTGGAGCGTGGGTGTTCCGGCGAGCGTCATCTCTGCATTGCAGGACGGTTCTGTGACCATCAGCGCCAGCGTCACCGATGTGGCGGGCAACACCGGCACCGGCACACACGACGTGACGGTCGACACCGGTCTGCCATCCGTGGGCTTCGACGCCATTTCAGCCGATAACGTGCTGAACGCGGTCGAGAAAGGCCAGGATCTGAACGTCAGCGGTACCAGCGCGAACCTGTCCGAAGGCACCCTGGTGACGGTTTCCCTGAACGGCAAGAACTACACCGCGACCACGGCAGCGGACGGCAGCTGGAGCCTGACGGTTCCGGCAGCGGATCTCGCAGCCCTGGGTGAAGCGAACTACACCCTGAGCGCAGCCGCGACCAGCGATGTGGGCAACAGCATCAGCAACACCGCGAACCTGCGGGTGGATACGGCGCTGCCTGGTGTGACCCTCAACACCATCGCCGGTGACGACGTGATCAACGCGGCGGAAGTCGCGGCGGGCCAGAACATCAGCGGTAAAGTGGTGAACGCAGAGGCGGGCAACACCGTGACGCTGACCATCGGTGGCAACACTTACACTGCAACGGTTCAGAGCGATTTGACCTGGTCGGTGAACGTTCCTGCGGACGTGCTGACGGCGCTCGGCAACGGCGATCTCACCGTTGTAGCTTCCGTGACTAACGGCGTGGGCAACACCGGTTCCGGCGAGCGTGATATGACTATCAATGCGAACATTCCGGGCCTGCGTGTCGACACCGTGGCGGGCGACGATGTGATCAACAGCATCGAGCACGGGCAGAACCTGATTATCACTGGCTCCAGCGATGGTCTGGCACAAGGCACTCTGCTGACCGTCACCGTGAACGGCAAAACCTACCCGGCCACCGTGCTGGCAGACGGCACCTGGTCCGCCGCCGTTCCGGCGACAGACGTCAGCGCACTGGCAGCAGGCAGCGTGACAGTCACTGTTGAAGGGCAGAGCGGCGCGGGTAACCCTGTTGCGATCAGCCACGACGTCACCGTCGATCTGGCAGAGGTGGCGATCAGCATTGACGTGATCTCCACCGACGACGTGATCAACGCGGCAGAGAAGGGCGTCGATCTGGTCCTGTCTGGCTCCACGTCCAACGTGGAAGCAGGCCAGACGGTGTCAGTCACCTTCGGCGGCAAGTCCTACACCGCAAGCGTGGACGCGGAAGGCAACTGGACCACCACCGTTCCTTCTGCCGATCTGACCAACCTGAAAGACGGCGATGCCAGCGTGCAGGCAAGCGTCACCAACGTGAACGGCAACAGCGCGTCGGCAGGCCGCGAGTACAGCGTCGATGCCACGGCACCAACCGTGACCATCAGCACCATTGCGGCTGACGACATGCTGAACGCGACCGAAGCACAGGCGGATCTGACTCTCACCGGCACCAGCACCGCAGAAGCGGGGCAGACGGTGACCCTGAGCCTGAACGGTGTGGATTACACCACCACCGTGGGCGCAGACGGCAACTGGAGCGTCACGGTTCCGGCAGCAGATCTGGCCGCCCTGAATGACGGTGTCCTGACTGTGACCGCTTCCGTCAGCGACAAAGCGGGCAACCCGGCATCGGTGGATCACACCCTGACGGTCGATCTGACCGCACCGGTGGTCACCATCAACACCGTGGCAGGTGATGACGTGATCAACCTGGCGGAACACGCTCAGGCACAGATCATCAGCGGCTCCGCCACCGGCGCGGCCGCGGGCGATAAGGTCACTGTCACTGTTGGCGGCCAGACCTACACCACCGTGCTGGATGCGGCGGGCAACTGGAGCGTCGGCGTACCGGCGAGCGTGATTTCCGCGCTGCAGGACGGTTCTGTGACCATCAGCGCCAGCGTCACCGACGTGGCGGGCAACACCGGCACCGGCACGCACGACGTGACGGTCGACACCGGTCTGCCATCCGTGGGCTTCGACGCCATTTCAGCCGACAACGTGTTGAACGCGGTCGAGAAAGGCCAGGATCTTAACGTCAGCGGCACCAGCGCGAACCTGTCCGAAGGCACCCAGGTGACGGTTTCCCTGAACGGCAAGAACTACACCGCGACCACGGCAGCCGACGGCAGCTGGAGCCTGACGGTTCCGGCAGCGGATCTGGCAGCCCTGGGCGAAGCGAACTATACCCTGAGCGCAGCCGCGACCAGCGATGTGGGCAACAGCATCAGCAACACCGCGAACCTGCGGGTGGATACGGCGCTGCCTGGTGTGACCATCAACACTATCGCCGGTGATGACGTGGTGAACGCCGCAGAAGTCGCGGCAGGCCAGACCATCAGCGGTAAAGTGTCGAACGCGGAAGCTGGCAACACGGTCACCCTGACCATTGGCGGCAACACCTACACCGCAACGGTTCAGGACGATCTGACCTGGTCGGTGAACGTCCCGGCTGATGTATTAACGGCTATCGGCAATGGCGATCTGACCGTAACCGCCTCCGTGACCAATGGCGTGGGCAACACCGGTTCCGTCGAGCGCGATATCACTATCGACGCCAACCTGCCGGGTCTGCGTGTCGACACTGTCGCGGGTGACGATGTGATCAACAGCATCGAGCACGGCCAGAACCTGATTATCACCGGTTCCAGCGACGGCCTGACGGCAGGCACTCTGCTGACCGTCACCGTTAACGGCAAAACCTATCCGGCAACGGTGCTGGCAGACGGCACCTGGTCCGCCGCCGTTCCAGCGGCAGACGTTAACGCGTTTGCGGCAGGCAGCGTAACCGTGAGCGTTGAAGGGCAGAGCACCGCGGGTAACCCGGTCGCCATCAGCCACGACGTGACCGTCGATCTGGCAGAAGTTGCGATCAGCATCGACGTGGTCTCTACAGACGACGTGATCAACGCGGCTGAGAAGGGCGCAGATCTGGTTCTTTCCGGCTCCACGTCCAACGTGGAAGAAGGCCAGACTGTGTCAGTTACCTTCGGCGGTAAATCCTACACCGCAAGCGTGGACGCAGACGGCAACTGGACTACCACCGTTCCGGCGGCGGACCTGACCAGCCTGAAAGACGGCGACGCCAGCGTGCAGGCCAGCGTCACCAACGTGAACGGCAACAGCGCGTCGGCGGGCCGCGAGTACAGCGTCGATGCCACGGCGCCAACCGTGATCATCGATACGGTGGCAAGCGACAATGTGATCAACGGCAGCGAAGCGGCGGCGGGTGTAGCCATTACCGGCTCCACGACGGCGGAAGTCGGTCAGACGGTCACCGTGACTCTGGGCGGCAACAGTTACACCGCGCAGGTTCAGCAGGGCGGCATCTGGAGCGTAACGGTTCCGACGGCAGACCTGACGGCGATGGCCGACAGCGGCTACACCGTCCAGGCGAGCGTTAACGATGCAGCAGGTAACCCAGGAAGCGCCGATAAGGTCATTACCCTGGATACCACGCCGCCGGTCATTAGCTTCAACACCGTTGCAGGCGATGACGTGATCAACCGCGAGGAGCACGCGCAGGCGCAGATCGTCAGCGGCACCACCACCGGCGCGAGCGTCGGCGATAAGCTGGTGATCACTATCGGGGCGAATCAGTACACCACCACCGTCGATGCCAGCGGAAACTGGAGCGTGGGCGTACCGGCAAGCGTGATCTCGGCGCTGCAGGACGGGACCACCACCATCAGCGCGACCATCACTGACGGCGCGGGCAACAGCAGCACCCAGACCCACGACGTGGCGATCAACACCGCATCGGTGATGTTGACCGTTAACACCATTAGCGATGATGACGTGATCAACGCGGCGGAAGCGGGCAATGCGCTGACGATCGGTGGGTCAAGCGCGCAGTTCGCCAGCGGGACGCAGGTGACGGTCACCCTGAACGGCAAGAACTATGTGGCGACCATTCAGGACGATGGCTCCTGGACGACGACCGTACCGGCAACGGACGTCGCGGCGCTGGCCGATGGCGGAAACTATGGCGTGTTCGTCTCTGCCGAGGACAGCGTAGGCAACAGCGCAACGGCATCGCACGCTATCAGTGTCGATCTCACCGCGCCGGTGGTCAGCATCGCGACCCTCTCCGGGGATGACGTGCTGAACGCAGCCGAAGCGCAGCAGCCGCTGACGGTCAATGGCTCCTCCAGTGCTGAAGCGGGTCAAACCGTGACGGTCACGCTGGGTGGGAAAACCTATACCGCGACGGTCGCCAGTGACGGCACCTGGACGCTGGATGTTCCGGCAACGGACCTGTCCACCCTGAGCCAGGGGGCCCTGACGGTCACCGCATCGGTGAACGATAAGGCGGGCAATAACGGTCAGACCACGCATACCCTGACGGTCGATACCCTTGCACCAACGGTCACGATTGCAGCGGTGGCGGGCGACGATATTGTCAACAATACCGAGCAGCTGGCGGGCCAGACGATCAGCGGGACCACCACGGCGGAGCAGGGCCAGATTGTGACGGTCTCCTTCAACGGTCACAGCTATCAGGCGACTGCGGCGGCGGATGGCACATGGTCGGTGTTCGTTCCAGGGCGTGATTTCCTCGGCCTGAGCGACGGAAGCTACACCATTACGGCGTCCGTGAGTGATAAAGCGGGCAACCCGGGCAGCGGCACGCACGATGTGACCCTCAGCGGGGATGTTCCGACCATCACCATCAACACCTTTGCCGAGGATGACATCGTCAGCGCCGCCGAGCACGGCACGCCGCTTATGATCAATGGCACCACCGACGCGCCTGCGGGCCAGACGGTGACCATTACGCTGAACGGCAAAACCTACACCACTACGGTGCAGAACGACGGGACCTGGAGCACGACGCTGGGCAGCGCAGATGTCACGGCCCTGGCCGATGGCGGCGCTTATGTCATCAATGCGCAGGTGAGCAACGCTATCGGCAACAGCGTCAGCGCAGACCACACCATCAACGTGGATCTGACCGCGCCGTCGATGGGCATCAGCATTGATTCGCTGCAAAACGATACCGGCCTGAGCGGGAGTGATTTCATCACCAGCGACAGCTCGGTGGTCGTCAACGGCTCCCTGACGGCGCAGCTCGGTAACAACGAGAAAGCGCAGATCAGCCTCGACGGCGGCACCACCTGGACTGACCTGACGGTGACCGGCACGACATGGCGCTACAGCGACAGCCGCACCCTGACCGACGGGACTTACCAGTATCAGGTTCGTGTGATCGATAACGCAGGCAACGTCGGCGCAACCGACAGCCAGGATGTGGTGATCGACCTGACGGCTCCGGCGGCCACCATCATTACCGTGGATGCGGTGACTCAGGATACGGGTCTGTCGGCGAGTGATTTCATCACCAGCGACAACCAGATCAGCCTGAAAGGAACCCTGGGTGCGACGCTCGCCAGCGGTGAGCACGCGCAGATCAGTATTGACGGCGGCGTGACCTGGAGCGATGTCAGCGTCAGCGGCACGAGCTGGACTTACGTCGATGGCCGTACGCTGGCCGATGGGGATTACAACTACCAGCTGCGCGTGATTGACGATGCGGGCAACATCAGCGCCAGCGTAAGCCAGGTGGTGACGATTGATACCACCGTGCCGGACGCCAGCAAAGTCATCACCATCGACAGCATCTCGGACGATACGGGCCTGAGCAACAGCGACTTTATCACCAACGATACGTCCCTGACGGTGAACGGAACGCTGGCGGCGACGCTCTCTGAGGGTGAGTACGCGCAGATCAGCATCGACGGCGGCGTGACCTGGCAGAACGTCAACGTGACCGGCAACAGCTGGTTCTACACTGACACGCGTACGCTGGATAACGGCACCTACACCTACTTCGTACGTGTCGTTGATGCGGCGGGCAATATCGGATCTAACGCCCAGCAGCAGGTGACCGTTGACACCGTCGCACCGGACGCGGCGATCACCGTGACCGTGGATAACATTGCCGTGGATACCGGCTTTGATAACAACGACTTCCTGACCAGCTCAACGTCGTACACCCTGAACGGCACGCTGGGCGCAGCGCTCGGCAGCAATGAGTTTGTGCAGGTGAGTATGGACGGCGGCACGACCTGGGTTTACGCCGAAGTCAATGGCACGCAGTGGAGCTACAACGACGCGCGTACTCTGACTGATGGCAGCTATAACTATCAGGTTCGCGTGGTTGACCAGGCGGGTAACGTGGGGGCAACCACCTCGCAGGCGGTCACTGTGGATACGCAGTCGCCACAGTACGGCATCACCATTGACAGCATCAGTGATGATACCGGGCAGTCCACCAGTGATTTCATCACCATGGACACCACGCTGACGGTGAACGGTTCACTGGGCAGCGCGCTGGCCAGCGATGAACGTGTGCAGATCAGCCTGGACGGCGGCAACACCTGGATCGATGCCAGCGTCACCAACCAGCGCTGGAGCTACGTGGACACGCGTGAACTGGCTGACGGGGATTACACCTATCAGGTGCGGATTATCGATCAGGCGGGCAACGTCGGGTCAACCACCTCTCAGGAAGTGACGGTTGATACCACCGTGCCAGCCACGGTGGGGACGGTGGTGAGCTACACCGATTCGGAAGGCGAGCGCCAGGGGACCTTCGGCTCCTCGGTGACCACGGACGATACGTCACCGGTGATTACCGGCACGCTGAACCGTGCGCCGGATGAGGGTGAGATCATGCAGCTGTATCGTGACGGGATCCTGCTGGGTCAGGTCACGATGAACGGCAGCGCCAGCTGGTCCTTCCAGGATAACGGCCTGAGCGACGGGAACCACACCTACGTTCTGCGTATCACGGATCTCGCGGGGAACTACACCGAATCTGCCGGGTTTGTGCTGGGTGTGGATACCAGCGTACCGACTACGGTGGCGACGGTGACCGCTCAGACGACCTCGGATACCACACCGATCGTCGGCGGGAATGTCTCTGCCGATCTGGAGAACGGCGAGTACCTGGAAGTGAAGGTGAACGGTAAAACCTACACCTCCCAGACCGGCGGTGCGGTGGTGGTCGATCCTGACCATAACACCTGGTATCTGCAGATCCCGGACAGCGATACCTTAGCGGTGGCGAGCTATGACGTGACGGCGCAGGTGAAGAGCAGCGCGGGTAACGGGAATAACACCGGCGTGACCACCGGTAGCCTGGTCATTGGTACCACGACGGTGAATACCGACTGGGCAACCACGGCGGGGAATTCGAACAACGAAGCCATGTCGGTGGGGCTGAACAGCAGCGGTCTGTGGACGATTATTGCGAACGGACAGGCTTATTCCAGCAGCGATGCGTCGACCTACGCGGCAAACGCCCTGACCAACACCCGTGGGGGGAACGTCATCAGCTATACCTCTGCGGACTATGACCGTAACGGGACGATGGACGTGTTTGCGACGGAGACCTCGTATACCAACAACACTCAGGTGATGTGGACCTACGACGGGAGCAGCTACACCGGTAGCCAGCAGGCGATGGGCGCGGCGATCTACTACGGCGGTGTGATTGCCTACGACAAGACCGGCGATGGTTATCTGGATATGGCTTACGGAGATGCGGGTATGGACTCCCTGACCTATCTGGTGAACAACAACGGCGTGCTGACGCCGGACGGCACCGGTGGGGAAGGTGGCTTCTATGGTCAGTTCGATTCCGGGCGCGAAATCTCCGGCGTCGACATCAACAACGATGGTGCCGTGGATGTGGTGCAGCACACTAACCGAAGCAGCGCCTATACGCTGACCGTGATTTCCAACAGCGGCACCGGGACTCTGTCCGTGGGCCAGGACATCACCAACGTGTTTGTCGGTAACAGCGCGAATACCACCACGGCGGCGTCAATGACGTGGGCGGACTTCAACGGCGATGGCTACATGGACCTGTATCTGGGGACCACCTACAACAACAACGGCGGGGTGATTTACTACAACGACGGTGCCGGCAAACTCCTGACCACCAAGAGTGCGGTCGAGGCGTCTAACGCCACGGCGGGTTATCTCTCCGTGGCCGTGGACTGGAACGCCGATGGCCAGATGGACATCGTCAAACTCAGCACCTACGGCGGTTCGCAGACGGCAACCCTGTTCACCAACAACGGCTACGGCTCCACCTGGACTTCAAGCCAGCTGGCGTCGGCGCTGGTGAACGTGACGGGTATGGCGGCAGTGGATTACAACTGGGATGGTGCTCAGGATCTGCTGGTGTCTCAGCAGAACGGCAAAGTGGTTCTGCTCCAGAACAGCAAGACCATCACCGACGGTACCGCGATGCACCTGCACATTGTGGATAGCGAAGGCATCAACGCCTACTACGGGAATACGGTCAATCTGTATAACGCAGCAGGTGTCCTGGTGGCATCGCAGATCATCAACGCCCAGTCGGGTGTGGGGTCGAACGACACCACGGCACTGGTGAGTTTCTACGGTCTGGATCCTAGCGAAACCTACTCGGCGCAGATTGTGAAGATCACCAACGGCGTGTCGGATAACGTTACCTGGGACGGTCTGGAAGCGGGCAACGGTAAAGAGGGCTATGTCCTAACCGCCGAAGCGGCAACCGGCGTCCACAGCGGAACGATCACCGGGACCGGGTATAACGACACCTTCGTGGCAGAAGATGGCACCTATACCTATAACGGCTCCGGCGGCTGGAATACCACCTCCGACTATGACACCTGGAGCAATACCGGTGGCATGGACGTGGTGGACTACCGGAATGCGACGTCGGCGGTCACCGTTGACCTGCGTCTGTCCACGGCCCAGGACACGGGCTTTGGCACCTCGCGACTGCTGAACATTGAAGGTATTAACGGCTCGGACTACAACGATGTCATCACCGGTAACAGCAGTGATAACCAGTTCGAAGGCCGCGGCGGGAATGACACCTTCAATATCGGCAGCGGGGGACACGATACGTTGCTCTATAAGCTGATCAACGCCTCGGATGCCACGGGCGGTAACGGCAGTGATGTGGTGAACGGGTTCACCGTCGGCACCTGGGAAGGGACCGCGGATACGGATCGCATCGACCTGCGCGATCTGCTCTCCGGCAGCGGTTACACCGGCACGGGCTCCGCGAGCTACGTGAACGGCGTGGCGGCGCTGGACAGCAGTGCGGGCAACGTTGCCGATTACATTCGTGTGGTGCAAAACGGCAGCAATACCGAGATCCAGGTTGACCTGGACGGGTCGAGCGGCCAGTTCACACCGACCACGCTGGTGACACTCAACGGCGTGCAGACGGACCTGGCCACGCTGCTGGCTAACCATCAACTGTTGATTGCGTAAAACAACGCCGCGGGAAGCGATTCCCGCGGCCTTTTGCGTTTCTTTACAGCAAATGTATTAACCCTATATTTCACAAGATTATTTTGCGGACCTGTTTAGAGACCGTTCGATTATAAATCGTTCCGCAAGGGTACTATTTCAGTGATAAATTACCGCACTGGACAGGACGTAGCATTATGAAGACACATCCGCAGTACGAACCCTGGTTGCAGGGTATGCTCATCATCGCAAAGCACTACCGGCTGGATTTCTCTGCGGAGCATGTCCGGGTCACCATTAACCACGAGAGTCAGTCCCCGCGCCAGCTGGTGCTGGAAGAGATGGCGCGCCAGCTCGGGCTGGGGCTACGTGAAGTTGCCGCCACGCCGGCCTCCCTCGACCCGTGGCGTTTGCCGCTGATCGCTGAAATGAGCGAAGGGCAGATTGCGGTGATTAACCGTATGGACAACGAAGGGAATGTCAGCCTGCAGTTCAGCGGGGATGGCGGTCTGGAAACGGTCCTGACCCGTGAGGCGCTGGGCACGCGCTTGCAGCGTTTACTGGTGCTGCGCCCGCTGGAGTCCACGCCGGATGCGCGCGTCGATGACTACATCAAGCCCTACGAAAAAAACTGGTTCTGGCAGCTGGCGCTGAAAGACTGGCGTCGTTACAGCGACATTATGCTGGTGGCGATGGTTGCCAACGTGCTGGCGCTGTCCGGGATGCTCTTTTCCATGCAGGTGTATGACCGGGTGGTGCCATCACAGTCCGAAGCCACTCTGTGGGTGCTGTTTGGTGGCGTCATGATTGCCATCCTGTTCGAATTCATCATGCGCATGCTGCGCGTGCATATCTCCGATGTGGTGGGGAAACGCGCCGATCTGCGGATCTCTGAGCGCGTCTTTGCCCATGCGCTGCGCATCAAAAACGGTGCCCGTTCCAAATCAACCGGCTCTTTTATCGCGCAAATCCGCGAGCTGGAGTCGGTGCGGGAACTGATCACCTCCACCACCATTGCGGCAATCTCCGATCTGCCGTTCTTCCTGCTGTTCGTGTTTATTTTGTGGATGATTGGCGGTCCGCTGGTGCTGGTGGTGCTCCTCGCCGTGCCGTTGCTGCTTATTCCTGGCCTGCTGGTGCAGCGTCCGCTGGGGAAACTCTCCAGTGAAGGGATGCGCGAGTCGGCGATTCGCAACGCCACGCTGGTGGAAGCGGTGCAGGGCATCGAAGACATCAAACTGATGCGTGCTGAACAGCGTTTCCAGAATCAGTGGAATAACACCAATGACGTCGCCGCCAACGTGGGGATGAAGCAGCGCTGGCTGACGGGGCTGCTGCTGACCTGGACCCAGGAAGTGCAGTCGATTGTCTACGCGGTGGTGTTGCTGGTGGGCTGTTATCTGGTGATCAGTGGCGACATGACCACGGGTGCGCTGGTGGGCACCTCGATCCTGGCCTCCCGCACGATTGCCCCGTTATCGCAGATTTCCGGGGTGCTCTCGCGCTGGCAGTCGGCAAAAGTGGCGCGCAAAGGGCTGGACGATCTGATGCAGCGCCCGATTGACGACCCTCTGCAGGGTAAGAAAGTGCATAAAGCGCACCTGCGCGGCGACTATGCCCTGGAGGACGTTGGCTTCTGGTACGACGACGAGGAAAAACTCAAGGTGCTGGAGATCGGCAAGCTGCAGATCCGCGCCGGGGAGCGCATCGCGGTGCTCGGGCGTAACGGCTCCGGGAAAAGCACCTTGCTGCAGCTACTGGCGGGGATGCAGGAACCCCAGCAGGGCAGCATTCTGCTGGACGATATTGCCCTGAACCATCTCGACACGGCCGATGTGCGACGGGACATGCAGCTGCTCGGCCAGCAGGCGCGGCTGTTCTTTGGCTCGGTGCGCGACAACATCATGATGGGTAATCCGCTGGCAACCGATGATGAAATTCATCAGGCGCTGGTCAACAGCGGGGCGCTGGAGTTCGTTCGCAAACAGAAAATGGGGCTGAACTACATCATCAACGAAGGCGGCGCAGGGTTGTCCGGTGGGCAGCGGCAGGCGCTGCTGCTGGCGCGCGCGCTCATCACCTCGCCGAATATTTTGCTGCTCGATGAACCGACCGCCTGGCTGGATGAGATGAGCGAGAAGCAGTTTATTCAGCATCTCGATCAGTGGCTGGGCCAGCGCCGGACGCTGGTGGTGGCGACGCATCGTCTGCCGATTCTGGATCTGGTTGACCGCATCATTGTGCTGGAAAACGGCAAAATTGTGATGGATGGCCCGCGAGACGCGATCCTGCGCCAGCACGGCATGGCCGCGCAAAAGGCACCAAAACGCACTGTCACCATGAAAGCGGCGGCGATGACTGAGGAGGGGTTGGCATGAATG
The DNA here is from genome assembly GCF_035593345.1 of Lelliottia sp. JS-SCA-14. Taxonomy (NCBI): domain Bacteria; kingdom Pseudomonadati; phylum Pseudomonadota; class Gammaproteobacteria; order Enterobacterales; family Enterobacteriaceae; genus Lelliottia; species Lelliottia sp. JS-SCA-14. The sequence continues at coordinate 2,141,140 of NZ_CP141606.1, forward strand.
ATTTTTCCCGTTTTAACAGCCGTCTGAAAGAGCCGCGTCTGCCCCGTTCAACCTGGGTGGTATGGTCGCTGTTTTCACTTCTGGCCGTATTCGTCGGCTGGGCGAGTCTTTTCCAGCTCGATGAAGTGACCACCGGCAGCGGCAAGGTCATCCCGTCCTCTCATGAGCAGGTGATCCAGTCCCTCGAAGGGGGGATTATTCACAGCCTGCTGGTGCGCGAAGGTGACATCGTTGAGCGCGGGCAGCAGCTCGCCCAACTGGACCGGACGAAAACGGAGTCGGGCGTGCTGGAGAGTGAGTCCCGGCTGAATGCGGCCCTGGCAACGGCCGCGCGTCTGAATGCGGAGGTGAATAACACGGAGCTGGTGTTCCCGTCAGAGCTGGATGATGACGTCGAACTGGTCAGGCAGGAAACGGCGCTGTATCAATCCCGTCGTGAAAGCCTCGACAAAGGGGTGGCCGGTCTGCGTCAGGGCGCCGATCTTGTCCAGCGTGAGCTGTCGTTGACTCGCCCGCTGGTGACTCAGGGGGCCGCCAGCAAGGTGGAGGTTTTACGCCTTGAGCGGCAGAAAAATGAGTTTGAGAGCAAGATCACCGAGATGCAAAACCAGTATTACGTCCGCGCCCGCGAAGAGCTGGCGAAGGCGAATGCTGAAATCGAAGCGCAACGTTCGGTCATGAAAGGCCGGGAAGATTCCCTGACCCGACTGGCGTTTACGGCTCCGGTCCGCGGAATTGTGAAAGATATCGACGTGACCACCGTGGGAGGCGTGATTCCGCCGAACGGCAAACTGATGACCCTGGTCCCCCTTGATGACCAGATGGTGATTGAAGCCAAAATTTCACCCCGCGATGTGGCCTTTATTCATCCGGGTCAAAAAGCCCTGGTCAAAGTGACCGCTTACGATTATTCCATCTATGGCGGGCTGGACGGTGAAGTCACCATGATTTCCCCGGACACCATCCAGGATGAGGTCAAAAGAGACGTTTACTATTATCGGGTTTATATCCGCACAGACAGTAATCATCTGACCAATAAGCAGGGCAAAGAATTCCCTGTCTTTCCAGGGATGATCGCAACCGTCGATATTAAAACCGGCAGTAAGAGTGTGCTGGATTATCTGTTAAAACCACTGAACAAAGCGCGGGAAGCGTTGCGGGAAAGATAAAAAAATGGCGGTCGGTTAACCGACCGCCTGCTTAATTATACGGCAGCGTGAAAACTGATTGCCGCCAGCCGTTCTTTAGGGTGAATATTCAGATAGTGAGTGACATAGGCAAAGTATAACCCGCAATAATTTTCCACCAGTTGAATAAAGCTGGGGTAAATCGTAATAAAACCATCTTCCCGATCTTTGAGATATCCTGCCTCCTGCGCCGCCTTAATGATGCGATTAACATGGATGCGCGAAACATAAAATTCCTTGGCAATCACGCTCGCCGAATAGTCAATAATCGCGCCATGGGAATTTCTGTTTTTCATTGCCTGTAAATAGAGATACAGCATGATCATGCGCCCCCCATCTTTATCAATAAACAATCCCACGTCGGGCAAAATCTTTTTAAAGGTCACGCCCCGGAAAAGATACTCAGCGGCACGATGAAAAAAACTATGGCGCAGCGCCGTATTGTCCAGGAGATTAATATTGATATTGTAATCTGGATATAATGTGCTCACCGGTAAAAACGCACCCGACATATAGCGCTTAAGTTCATCCAGCCCTTTTTGCGTCGGCTCGATCAACATTTTTCGTCGGTCCTCGCTGCAGCGCCAGGTACTGATTCTCCCGGTCGTTCGGAGTAAGGTAATAATCGCGATCACGCTATTCGGGCTGGCTATTTTATACCGTGCGCATAACTCTTTGATTTCTGAGACGGAAGAGGCCTGGTTGCCGAACACAAAGCAGCACATCGATAACACAATGTTAAGCCTGGATTCCTGAAGCATTGTTTTATAGAACAGGGGTTGTTTCTTGTAGATTGAATCATTAATGGTGAAATGCTGTTTTATAGCTTCACTGAATCGAGGGTTATTTTTGATAACGTCCCTTCGATGCAGCAATGCCCTGGATGAAATGAGTTTATCCATGCGGTTGCCCTATATTAAAGCGAGCCAGTAAGTGCTGTGTTGATGTCAGTCGGAACTTTCGTAGATAATATTATACATTGGGTGAATGTATTTTACTTTTGTTATTTTAAAAGATAACACCCTCAGACGCGATAAGAATGTAATTGGATGTAATTGCATTAGCAACGCAGGGAAATTAAATCAAATATGTACGCGCTCATTCTGTATTGTTATTGGCATTAAATGCTTTTAATGTCTTTTATCTGTAAAGAAGCGGTTTTTTACTCTTTTTAAAGACGTCTTTTATGGTGGTGATAATAAGGGTTTGGTATGATATTTTACGTTTCTTCTTTACGAAGTTCATTGCATCTACTCTTTTTACAGGAGGTCATTGTGGCCTGCGAAGCGCTTATCTATTACCCGAATCCTATTAAACATAAATTCGTCATTACGCCCTGCGGTTTTACCTGGCAGGGCTATGATATGCTGCTTGCACGTGATGCCATCCGTTCTTCACGTATTATGACTCAGGGTGATACGGCCACCGAACGAGAAGTCAATGACATCTGTGGTGATGCTGACAGGTGTATTTCTGTTTTTTTAAAAGGCGATCTGCCCACTATTTTGCTGACGTTAAAGAAGAGCATTTCATTACTCAACGCGCTTCCCTGTAGTGTGACGATGACTATTTACTGTAGTCTGCCCGCTACCTGGATTTACCGTATGGTGTTGAGTCTCATCAAAGACAGATATAAGCTTAAAACCATCCGCATTGCCAGTTTGTCGCACTCCTGTGAGGATATTCTTCACAATGATTTCCCTCGTCTGGAAGATGCTGTACGGCTCGATGAAATGTTAACCGGCAATCTGGCAAAAGGACTGACATCACGAGAGCTGGATGTTGTGCTTAACGCCTACCGCGGAATATCGGTTAAACAACAATCAGAAATGTACGGTCTGGACGTCAAAACGATATATACGCACCGTACGGAAGGGCTGCGTAAATTACAATTTATTCAGCCCTGGCTGAAGGATGTCTCTTTTATTCGCATCAGTGCAGATCCAGCAGACGTGGAGAGTGAAAAGCATAGCGATCGTCAGTCTGAACTGATCAGGGCATTGATGAGGCGGGAAATTTTCCCTGTTTATCAGGTGATTACGGACGGAAATAAAAAAGTGGTCGGGTTTGAAATTCTCTTACGCTGGGATCGTAACGGCGAGATCCTTAAACCTGTGAGCTTTTTGACCGATCTTCATGATAAAAAAATCTGGCTGCAGATGACGGCCCTTGTGATTGATGCGGCAGTGAAAGGGATCAATAAATACAATGGCAAATATTATTTCTCGGTCAATATTCCCCCGGAATTAGCCGGAGGGAACGCATTACCTGATATGGCAAAAAAAGCGGTCGAATTACTCTCGAACGTGGCCTGGGCAGAGAAGCTGGTATTCGAATTTGCTGAGACCATTGATGTCACGCAGAATAAAGAAATTCCTTTCGCGATGCAGCGTATTCGTGATACCGGGTGTCGCCTGTTCCTCGATGACTGTTTTTCCAGCGACTACGCGATGTTTCCTGTCAGACAGATACGTTTTGATGGGCTGAAATTAGATCGCGATCTTGTTGATAAATTCTCGGCAAATGAAGACGACTACAGTTTGATTAAGGCTATCCAGTTTTACAGCGATATGACCGGCGGAGCTTGCGTGGCAGAAGGGGTCGACAGTGAGGATAAGTTCGAAAAACTGGCCGCAGCAGGGGTGAAAAGTTTCCAGGGATATTACCTTTCGAAAGCCGTCAGGGAAAAAGATCTCGACCGAATGATCAGGCAGTTTAGTTAGTCCTGGGTGTCGAAAATGAAAAATCCACGCAAGGGCGTGGATTTTTGCTGTTTGTGAGTCGTGATAAGACAACCGAAACGAGTTAAACGTCCAGCTTACGGCCCGTCAGCCACTCCACCATGGCGGGATCGCGGTGAGAAAAGAACGCGCTGGTGGCGGTATCAAGGGCAGCAATCTGCAGCATATCTTCAGCGCTGAGTTCAAAATCGAGAATGTTGATGTTCTCTTCCATACGCGCTTTGCGCACCGATTTCGCCAGCGAAATGATGCCTCGCTGGAAGATCCACCGCAGCACAACCTGACCCACGCTTTTGCCGTACTTCTGGCCTATCGCCGTTAACACCGGATGCTGGAACAGACCATTTTTGCCTTCCGCAAAAGGCGCCCAGGCTTCCGGCTGAATGCCGCGGCTCTGCATCCAGGGCACCGCGTGAAGCTGCTGGTTGAAGGGATTCACTTCAACCTGGTTTACCGCCGGGACAATGTTGTTGAAGGCGATAAAGTCGGCCAGTCGGTCGGGGTGGAAGTTACTCACACCAATGGCGCGAATTTTCCCCGCCTGCTGCAGCTCTTCCATCGCTCGCCAGGCCCCGTGGACATCGCCATAAGGCTGGTGAATCAGATACAGGTCAACGTAGTCCAGCTGCAGCCGGTTCAGCGAGCGCTCAAACTGGGCTTTAGCCCCCTCGTAATGCGTATCCTGCAGCCAAAGTTTGGTGGTCACAAAGAGCTCGTGACGTGCGATACCGCTCTGTTTCAGGGCGTTCCCGACCTGAGTTTCATTCTGGTAAGACGCGGCGGTATCGATCAGGCGGTAGCCCGTGTCGATAGCGTCGATCACGGCGCGCTCGCATTGGGCGGCATCCGTCATCTGGAAGACACCAAAGCCCAGCAGGGGCATGTCAATACCGTTGTTCAGAGTTACTGATTGCATGAGGTTATCCTTTCGCTGTTGTGTGGGAGAAGCATAACGGGGAATGATTTATTTGATTAGGTAGGGTAATGCGCTAGGGTTTATTAGGTAGGCTCATTAATTGGGTGGGGTCAGCTTCGTGCCATGAGCGGAAGATGGCGTTTTGTATAGTAAGTAGGTCAAAACCTGACAAATCACTTAGTGATCTTCTGGAGTCAAGCAATATCAGTGCTTGCTTATAGATGAAATTGTGCTAATACCTCGAATCTGAAATGGACACTAGGGTAATTTATTTTTTCATTTTATCCAGAATTGCTTTGAACAATTCGAGACACCTCCAAATGTCATCATGTGTATCACCATCCCAATCGGGAATAGTGCACAACTCCGCATTGAGCTGCTTTATAAGGATATGCGCATCAGCAACTTCATCCTTACGACATTTTGATGCGATACGAGATATCGCTCTCGGAGAAAGGCTGTCGTAGGGGGACGTGGTGGTGCGTTCAGATAAAATGAGTTTTTGTAATTTACGCATGGAATCGACATACCCGGCTAAGTAGTTCGGCAACAGAAAGTTATGGCACATGCTGATTATTCCTGATTCAGTACGCTAAGCAAACAATAACATCTTAAACCTCCGCTCCTCATTCATATCTGACCTGACATTAGCCACACTCCCTCAGAAAGCAGGGAGATCAGCACGATCGCCCCGCGTCGTTGGCTGAGAGATGACAATAAATTCGACTGGAGATTGAGTTCTGTTGCAGGTCTGACGCAGTGATTCGTGTAAATTATTCCGACCAACACATTGATTTAAATGATGTAATCATCTGAAGGAAATTACATTCAACAACGAGATCCTCCTTCCAGTAATACCCATTGTCGATATCCGGTTATCGCCGTATTCTTCTTTCGCACCTGCAAAATCAGGTACCGGGATTGACCTCCCGAACTACACATTGAGGACACACTTGGCGCAATCGCACCATTTTTGTGTCGTGCACACGGCTACGCTACAATGACGGGCCGGGTGGGGGCGTCGCAAGACGCGCCGATATCCAGTGTGGTCGGTAAGGTCAACCCCGCCCGGTTCTGTCACCCGTGAGATTGACCTCTCCAGTGACGGTAATTTCAAAACACACATTGGAGTTTTCCCCATGACTACCATTTTCACCCCCGCTCACGATTTACTGAGCGTCCCGTTCAGCGCCGCGACAGACTTCACCGAGCTCGCCGACTGCTGCGACCGTTTTGCTGAAACCCTGATGGAGTGCCATGAACCCGCGTACAAACTGGCGCTGCTGGGCCGAATCAGTGCGTGCCTCGCGTTGCTTCGCCCGACGCTTAGCGAACCCATCCCTGCGCATCTGATCGAGCGCTTTACCGTCGACACGCTGCCGGAAGCGCCGTCTTATTTTGAGCCGGATGCCGAAGCCTTGTGTGATTACTGCCAGGCGCTGACTCAGCTGCTGTGCCAGCAGTCGCTGTTACCGGACATGGAAAAATCGCTGCGCGGTTTGCTGTGCGAACTGATGTGGATGTTCGCCGGGGAGCTAAATGCACCGCGCTGGTCCTGTCAGCAGACTGCGCACTAAAAAGCGGTGTAAAACCTGTAGGCCGGATAAGCGGCAGCGCCATCCGGCTTTTTTGTTGATGGGGGAGTGGTCTACTTTGTGCCAACAGCAGACCTTTTACCCTTACATGTGTATAAGCTCGTCCTCAGTCCTAAATTCTCAATGTATCGATAACCGCTCGTAGAGCAGGCGACACATTGCGGTGCGGATAATATAGAAATGAGCCTTCCAGGCGTTGGCTGTAACGTTGTAAAACTCTGATGAGCGAACCCTGTTCTAAATCCTCAGATACCAACTCCTCCGGAACATAAGCCAGTCCCAGGCCCAGCCTGGCCGCTTTGGCCTCCATATAGCTGTCCGCGAAAACCCACTGCCCCTGCGGCCGATGGGTGATTTTTTTACCGTTATGGTGAAGTTCCCATGAGTACAGTTTCCCGTCGCCAAACTGATAAGCGATGCAGGGATGAACCGCTAAATCTGTGGGGGCTTGCGGAAAGCCATAGCGACGAAAATGGTCAGGCGTGCCGACAACAGCCATCTCCATGTCTGGGGAAATACGCACAGCAACCATGCCACTACCTACTTCAGGCCCCAGGCGAACACCCGCATCAAACCTTTCGGCAATAATATCGACAAATCGGCTTTCGCTAATGAGTTCCAGTCGGATATCCGGGTAGCTCTTCTTAAATACCGCAAGCTTTGGCAGAAGCAATTTATCAATAGCATGCTGACTGGCATTGATGCGTACCGTCCCCGATGGGGACTGGCGATAATGAGCCAGCGTGTCCAGTCCCATATCTAAAGCGTCGAATCCTGCTTCAATGGTCCGGTAGAGCTTTTCACCGGCATGGGTGAGCGATAATCTGCGCGTGGTGCGCACCAGGAGCTGAACTCCCAGTCGTTCTTCAAGTTCCCGAACTGAACGGCTTATTCCTGATTGTGCCAGGCCAAGGCGATGTGCTGCTGCTGTAAAGCTCCCTTCCCGTACCACCTGCATAAACAGGTACAAATCGTTATAGTTTTCCCGTTTCGCCATCATTCTGCTCCCGAAACCACATCTTAATTTAGAATAATTTGGTATTAATCCTAGCACTTAACACCCTCTAATCAGCACTATTTCTGCTAACTATAATGAGCGCATTGCTACAAAGCACAGCAGTGTTGTCCGTATGAAACCTGTTTCAATCACGTTTTATAAGGGGAGTTTTGATGACTGTTTTCACCCAAAAACTGGCAACTGCGATACCCGCCATGCTGCTATGTGCATCATTAAGTGGAGTCACAAACATGAGTTATGCTGATACAACTAATCCGAACGCGCCTGTTTCGCTGGTCGAAAAATGGGATAAAACATTCCCTGAAAGCAAGAAAGTGGATCACCGTAAAGTGACCTTCCAGAACCGTTATGGGGTCACTCTAGTGGGGGATCTCTACATCCCGAAGGATCGTGGTGAGCGTAAGCTGGCGGCCATTGCCGTCAGTGGGCCTTTCGGCGCAGTGAAAGAGCAATCTAGCGGACTGTATGCACAAACGCTGGCAGAACAGGGGTTTGTTACCCTGGCGTTTGACCCTTCGTATACGGGAGAAAGCGGTGGCTCTCCACGTAATGTCGCCTCTCCGGATATTAATACCGAGGATTTCAGCGCGGCAGTTGACTTCTTAGGTCTGCAAAAAGAGGTTGATCGCGACCGTATCGGGCTGCTCGGTATTTGCGGCTGGGGCGGCATGGCCTTAAACGACGCCGCAATGGATACCCGCGTGAAAGCGGTGGCGACCAGCGTGATGTATGACATGAGCCGTGCGATGGGGCATGGTGTGGGTGATGGTAAAGACCGCTATTCAACTAAAGATCGTCGCGCAGTACTACAGTATCTGAACGCACAGCGTTGGAAAGATGCGGAAAATGGCACTTACGCGCCCGGCGGCCATGACATTAATGTTGATGAGAAGGGTAACGTCAGTGCATCGGATCGTGTTTTGCCGGAAACGTTACCTGCCAATCCTCATCCTGTTTTGAAAGAGTTCTTTGACTATTATCGCATGCCGCGTGGTTTCCATGCGCATTCGGTCAATTCAACCGGGGCCTGGAATGCGACTATGCCGCTGTCATTTATGAATATGCCGCTTCTGAGTTACGCCAATGAAGTCACTATCCCTACACTTATTGTGACCGGCGAAAAAGCCCACTCACGCTATTTTGCCGAAGATGCCTTTAAGGCCATTGGCAGTAAAGAGAAAGAGCTGGTGATTGTTCCGGGGGCAAACCACGTTGATTTGTACGATAACGTTGCGGGCAAGATCCCTTTCGATAAATTTGAGCAGTTTTTCAAAGCTAATTTAAGATAACGACCTGAAACCGCCTGCTAATTGCAGGCGGTTTTAATCGTTCGCTCCCCATTCTCATCCACATGTTCTCGTTATTCTCTGAATAGCGTCTGTCCCGGCTGTTCTGAATCTCGCCGCGTCCATATAAAGAGATGCTGATAATGTCCATAGTAAGTCTTAAAAAATCACCTAAAAAAACAGATGCGCACTGGGGTGGCGTGTTTGCCATGACGCTCTGCGTTTTTGTACTAATCGCTTCCGAATTTATGCCGGTCAGCCTATTGACGCCTATTGCCCGCGAGCTGCACATCACGGAAGGCCTGGCAGGCCAGGGAATTGCAATATCTGGCGCGCTGGCGGTACTGACCAGCCTGACTATCTCCCATATCGCCGGAGATCTGAATCGTAAATATCTTCTGCTGGGGCTAGCTGTCCTGATGGCCATATCTGGATTGGTTATCGCCGTGGCACCCAGCTATCCGGTTTATATGCTGGGTAGGGCCCTGATTGGCGTCGTCATCGGTGGATTCTGGTCACTCTCAGCTGCAACCGCCATTCGGCTCGTACCGCAGCATCAGGTTCCCCGTGCGCTGGCGATTTTTAATGGTGGGAACGCGCTGGCTACCGTTGTGGCTGCGCCACTTGGTAGCTATCTGGGGACAACTGTCGGCTGGCGTGGGGCCTTTTTATGCATCGTCCCCCTGGCGATAGCCGCGTTCATCTGGCTATGGGTCAGCCTGCCCACTATGAAAAGCGATAAAAAACAAAAGCTAGAGGGGACTCTGCTTCGTCTGTTCAGCGACGCCATTGTACTAACAGGACTGCTAGCTTGCGGGCTCTTCTTTATTGGGCAGTTTGCCTTATTTACCTATGTGCGCCCCTTTCTTGAGAACGTGACCAACGTAGGTCCTGCTGGGTTCTCACTGATTTTGCTCGCAATAGGCGCAGCAGGTTTTGTCGGCACATTAGCCGTATCGATATTCCTGAATGCCAGGTTGTATCAAATTTTAATAATGATTCCCCTGCTTATGGCAACGGTAGCCGGTACATTATTGCTGTTCGGACACAGCATCTGGGCGGTTACAGTTTTGCTAAGCCTGTGGGGGTTACTGGCCACGGCGGCGCCAACGGGATGGTGGACATGGATTGCACGGGCGCTGCCCGAAGATGCAGAGACGGGTGGTGGTCTCATGGTTGCAGTGATCCAGCTTTCGATTGCACTTGGTTCAACGGCAGGAGGAGTGGTATTCGACAGTCTGGGATGGCAAAGTGCTTTCGGCTTGAGTGGGTTACTACTGCTGGGGGCGTCAGCGATGACTTACGTCACATCTCTTCAAAACAGTAAAGCGCACTAGCACAATCCATTTATTTCAGGCGTGCGCTTAATTATGGCATATAGCAGAGAGCCGAATGTCTGCTTTTCGCTCATAGCAGACATTCACGCTTAACAGCCTCCCGCCAGGATTCGGCCACTTTTACAACGCTGATGCTCATATTGAGCTTTCACCAACGAAGGCTCATTCCCATCTCATCCTACTCTAGCCTTTTCTCTTTCAGAAACTCACACACAAAATCCGCAATCTGTACGTTATTCAGGTCAGAGAACGGGAAGTGGGTATTCCCTTTAATCCCTGACTCGGGCAGATGCGTCACCGTCACATCCCCGCCATGCTTATTGACCACGTCACGCCACTCGCGAGCCATCGCCAGGCGTACGCGCCAGCTGTCCTGCGCGGGCATGGCGACAGGTTTATCCGGGATGTTATCGCCGTAAATAATCAGAATCGGGATTTTCGTCAGCGCCATAAACTGTTCCAGCGGTACGGGCTCACCTTTCAGCGTGTCGAACGCGCTTGGCATAGGGGCGGGGGAGTTCTTTCTCCGGGAAGACAAAACTGCTGCCGGGCTCGAAGGCGACAATGGCTTTGACCTTGTCGTTTCGAGACCTATTGGGTGCCTAAATACGTTGACCAGGCGTTGCAAAAATTAGACGTCTTCTTCGATAAGAATATCTAATCCGACGCGGTGCCAGACTTTCCGGCTGGCCTTTTCATAAACGCATCGCGAACCCAAGATTACCAAAAGCGGAGTGAAAGATAATTACGTGAAATAACCAGGGGCTATGAATGAAATTCATAAATCAAAAGGGGAGAGGTTTGCCAGCAGAAAGGTATAACTGCAGTATGGCTTTTGGAATTTAACAGGGAGAATTCAGAAAACTGAGGAGTAAAGCGAAATGGTGCGTCCGAGTGGACTCGAACCACCGACCCCCACCATGTCAAGGTGGTGCTCTAACCAACTGAGCTACGGACGCACTGTACAGATTTTTTTGAATGGTGCGTCCGAGTGGACTCGAACCACCGACCCCCACCATGTCAAGGTGGTGCTCTAACCAACTGAGCTACGGACGCATCATGTTGTCTGTGACAACGGGGTCGAATATTAGCGACAGTGAGTGGATGAGGCAAGAGGGAAAATGCAATTTTCTTCCGTATTTCACGCGATTGCTGTATTCCCGCGCAAAATGAGGAGAAAGTAGCCGCCCGAAGGCGGCTTACGGGTAATTAACGCGCAGCGCGCTGCAAAATGATAGTCGACGGCTGGCGTTGCAGGAAGCGCATGCGCAGCATCATCAGGATTGCGGCGGAGGTTAAGCCGATGATAAAGCCCATCCAGAAACCGGCCGGGCCCATTCTGTCGACCACCAGATCCGTCAGCGCCAGCACGTAGCCGCTCGGCAGGCCGAGCACCCAGTAGGCGATAAAGGTGATATAGAAAATCGAGCGCGTATCTTTATAGCCACGCAGAATGCCGCTGCCGATCACCTGAATCGAATCGGAAATCTGATACACCGCCGCCAGCAGCATCAGCTGTGAGGCGAGGATCACCACTTCCGGGTTGTCGTTGTAGAGCAGGGCGATTTGCTCGCGCATCACGACGGTGAAGATCGCGGTACAGGCCGCCATGCACACGCCGACCATCAGGCCGGTCCGTGCGGCGGTTTGCGCATCCAGCGTCGAGCCCTGGCCCAGACGATAGCCGACGCGGATGGTGGTGGCAGCGGCCAGCGACATCGGCAGAACGAACATCAGCGAGCTAAAGTTGAGGGCAATCTGGTGGCCTGCCACGTCGACAATCCCCAGCGGCGACACCAGCAGGGCGACGACCGCAAACAGCGTCACTTCAAAGAACAGCGCCAGCGCGATAGGCAGGCCCAGCTGGACCAGACGCTTCATGACCTCCATATCCGGCTTGCTGAAACGTGGCTCGTTACGGATATCACGCATCGAACGCGCGCGTTTGACGTACCACAGCATGCTGATAAACATCACCCAGTACACCGCCGCTGTCGCCACGCCACAGCCCACGCCGCCGAGTTCCGGCATGCCGAAGTGACCGTAGATAAAGACGTAGTTCACCGGAATGTTGACCAGCAGGCCGATAAAGCCGAACACCATGCCGGGTTTGGTTTTGGCCAACCCTTCGCACTGGTTACGCGCCACCTGGAAGAACAGATAGCCCGGCGCGCCCCACAGCAACGCCCGCAGATAGCCGACGGCTTTATCGGCCAGCACGGGGTCGATATTGTGCATGGAGCGAATAATATGGCCCGCGTTCCACAGCACAATCATGATAAGAACAGAGACCGAACCGGCGAGCCAGAAGCCCTGGCGCACCTGGTGGGCGATACGATCGCGTCGGCCTGAGCCGTTAAGCTGGGCGATAACCGGGGTTAAGGCCAGCAGCAGCCCGTGGCCGAAAAGAATGGCCGGGAACCAGATAGAGGTACCGATCGCAACGGCGGCCATATCGGTGGCGCTGTATCCGCCCGCCATGACCGTATCCACAAATCCCATTGCGGTTTGAGCGACCTGCGCGATGATCACCGGTATTGCCAGTGCTAATAACTGACGCGCTTCATTCATGTACTTCTGCACGTGAACACCTTTTGTATTGTTGTTATTTGAGAGACTAAAAAACCCGCCAAAACTGGCAGTAAGAAGAAGATGCAGGGGGAATGCCAGCTATTGTAGCGGGGATTCTCTATTTATCTAGTGAAAAAATCGCCAGAAAATGCGCTCCGCTGGCAACCTCTTTTTCCAACTGTTATTGTGATGCGATTAAAACGGTGTCACCACCGTTGGGATAAAACAGGAGTGGTAAGCATGTTTACTGGTATTGTGCAGGGCACCGCAAAACTGGTGTCCATTGATGAAAAACCCAATTTCCGTACCCATGTAGTGGAGCTGCCGGAATATATGCTCGACGGTCTGGAGACCGGCGCATCGGTGGCCCACAATGGCTGTTGTCTGACGGTGACAGAGATTAACGGGAATCGCATTAGCTTTGATCTGATGAAAGAGACGCTGCGTATTACCAATCTCGGCGAGCTGGTGGTGGGCGATATGGTCAACGTTGAGCGCGCGGCGAAATTCAGCGATGAGATCGGCGGGCATTTAATGTCGGGCCATATTATGTCCACCGCTGAAGTATCGAAAATTCTGACCTCGGAAAATAATCGCCAGATCTGGTTTAAAGTCCAGGATTCCACATTAATGAAATACATCCTGTACAAAGGATTTATTGGCGTGGATGGGATTAGTTTGACGGTAGGTGAAGTCACGCCGACGCGTTTCTGCGTGCATTTAATTCCGGAAACTTTGCAGCGTACGACGCTGGGGGCGAAAAAACTCGGCCACCGCATTAATATCGAAATTGATCCGCAGACCCAGGCGGTTGTGGATACCGTTGAGCGCGTGCTGGCGGCGAAAGAATTAGCGAGTCAATTGACGTCGGAAGACGAATAAAATAAACCCCGGATAGCCGGGGTTTATTCATTGAAGATGAGCACGTTTGTTGCCGGGCGGCGCTGCGCTTACCCGGCCTACAAAAGCCATATTCTCACCGCGCCACGCGCAATCCGTGTTCCACACCGCGGCTAAACACCACCTGCCAGAGCTGAATATCCCGCGCGCGAAACGCCCCTGCGCAGGCATTCAGATAATAGCTAAACATCCGTTTGAAGCGTTCCGAATAGTTATCAGCAATTTCCGGCCATGAGGCGATAAAACGCGAATGCCAGGCCATCAGGGTCGTGTCGTAGTCCGCGCCAAAGTTGTGCCAGTCTTCGACAATAAAGTGCGACTCGCTGGCATCAGCAATCTGGCGAACCGAGGGCAGGCAGCCGTTCGGGAAGATGTATTTGTTGATCCACGGGTCAACGGAATGGTCCGTCTTTTTGGAGCCGATGGTGTGCAGCAGGAAAAGACCTTCCGGTTTCAGGTTGCGGTCGGCAACCGTGAAATAGGTGTTGTAATTCTTCGGACCGACGTGCTCGAACATCCCCACCGAGACGATACGGTCAAACTGGTCGTCCAGATCGCGATAGTCCTGCAGCAGAATGGTCACATCCAGACCCGCACAGCGCTCCTGCGCCAACTTCTGCTGCTCGGCGGAAATGGTCACGCCGACAACGCTCACGCCGTAATTTTTCGCCATGTAATAAGCCAGTCCGCCCCAGCCGCAGCCGATATCTAAAACCCGCATGCCGGGCTGAAGCTGCAGTTTTTCGCAGATTAAACGCAGCTTGGCCTGCTGTGCATCTTCAAGGGTGGTGGCGTCTTTCCAGTAGGCGCAGGAATATTGCATAAACGGGTCAAGCATGCGGCTGAAAAGATCGTTTCCGAGATCGTAATGCTCTTTCCCGACAATCCACGCCCGCTTTTTACTTTGCAAATTGAGCAATCGCGCAGAGGCGATACGCAGGGTGTCTTTCAGGCGGTGAGGGAGCTGGTTTTCCAGCCCGGCACGCAGAACGTTATGGAAAAACATATCCAGCCGCTCGCAATCCCACCAGCCGTCCATGTAGCTCTCGCCCAGACCGAGCGAACCTTCCTGCAGAACGCGTTTGAAAAAATCGGGGTGTTTTACCTGAATATCGGATGGGGCAGACCCGTTAATCGCGACGCCCGCCCGACTCAGTAATTCATTGACGATCCGAAACCAGTCATTGTCCCGGACATTGACTTCTTCTATACACGATGAACTCATAGCTTCTCCATCACCTGCTGTGATCAGAACCTTCAAACAGCGTAGCCGTTTTTTATGGTTTGTGAGAAATCCCACGGTTTTTCCGCGAGGCTAATATCCGACGTAGAACAGAGGAAGGGAGATAACCCTTACCGAAAGGCCTTCCATGGTAAAACGGGAGCACTCCGGCTCCCGTTAACACATAATATTTATCGTATTTGTGTGAAGCAAATTTAGTATAGGCTGCAAAAAACGGTGATTCAACCGAAAGTTATTAGCAGCCTAATCACTAAAATGTCACATAATTGCTGGCGCGATTATGCCTGTGCCGTTTCGTTCACTCGATCTTTCGCTGAGGCCTGCATGCGATAGCCCAGCGCGGCGAGAACCACGGTCGCCAGCATCACGCTGGTGGTGGTCATCAGCGGGGTGGCGATGAGCGCCGAAACAATCAGGCTTGCCAGGAAGCACAGACCCAGCTGCAGGGTGTTTTGCAGCGCCGCTGCACGCCCCGTCGCATGCGGGAACGGACGCAGCGCCTGCGCCACCACGATAGGGTAGATCGCACCGTTCGCCACGGCCATCACACAGAACGGGATCAGAATCTCCGTCAGCCCGACGTCTGGAATAAAGCCAACGGCCCAGGTCCCAATCACACTCACCGCGAAGAGCACCAGCAGCCACGGCAGCATCTGCTGTCCCTGCCATTTTTGCAGCGCTGCGCGGCAGCCGTAACCGCCGACCAGGAAGGCGATGGTCTGCGGGACATAGCTCAGGCCGATGACCGCCGGGCTGTAGCCCATATCGTGCAGAATAAACGGCGAACCGGTCAGCCACGCAAAGAAGCTGGCGGAGCAGGCGGCGTAGACCAGCACGTTGCCGCGATAGGCGCGGGAGCGCAGCAGGGAGAGGAAGGTGACGCGATTATCCGTCGTTTCAGCAGGTTTGGATGACGCCGGTTTCAGCGCGAAGGCCGGTAACATCAGCACCAGAGTGATGATAAACAGGGTGGCGAAGATCGCCTGCCAGTCAAAATGCACCAGGATCCAGCTGCCGAGCAGCGGGGCCAGGGCCGGAGAAAGACCGACCAGCGGCATGATGGTGGCAAAAATACGGTTCACGCGTGACGCGGGGTAGTAGTCCGTGACCAGCGCCTGCCAGGTCACCGCCGCGGCACACACGCCGAATGCCTGAATGAAACGCAACACTAAAAGCCAGGTCGCATCGCGCACCCAGAGCATGCCCAGACAGCCGACGGCAAAAATCGCCAGACCTAAGAGTAAAATCGGTTTACGACCGTAGCGGTCGGAGAGTGGTCCCCACAGCAGCTGCGCGAAGGCAAAACCGGCGAGGAACAGGCTCAGGCTGGCGCTGATGGCGGCGGCAGGGGTCTGTAAATCCGCCTGCATCGCGGCAAACGCGGGCAGGTACATGTCGGTGGCCAGGAAGCCCAGCACGCTTAAGCCGCCGAGCCAGACCAGGAATCCTTTGTTGGGTTGCATTGTTTTTATTTCCTAAAGAGGGCAGGTATTCACTGGCGCAGAGTGTAGGGAGTGCAAACTGCCTTGTGAAACGCTAATATTTGGTGGTTGCATTCAAAAATTTTGCAGGCAAAAAATGTGGTCTGAATATTCCTTAGAAGTGGTTGATGCGGTTGCGCGTAACGGCAGCTTTAGCGGCGCGGCCCAGGAACTGCACCGCGTTCCGTCTGCGGTGAGCTATACCGTGCGTCAGCTTGAAGAGTGGCTGGCGGTTCCGCTGTTTGAGCGCCGCCACCGCGACGTCGTCCTGACGCCTGCGGGCGTCTGGTTTTTGAAAGAAGGGCGATCTGTTATCAAAAAAATGATGATCACCCGCGAGCAGTGTCAGCAGATTGCCAACGGCTGGCGCGGCCATCTTGCCATTGCAGTCGATAACATCGTCAAACCGGAGCGCACCCGCCAGATGGTGGTCGATTTTTATCGCCACTTCTCGGACGTGGAGCTGCGCGTCTCCCAGGAGGTGTTCAACGGCGTGTGGGATGCGCTCTCTGACGGCAGGGTGGAGATGGCGATCGGTGCCACGCAGGCGATCCCGGTGGGCGGACGCTATGCCTTTCGCGATATGGGAGCCCTGAGCTGGACCTGCGTCGTGGCGCGCGATCATCCCCTCGCCGCCATTGAAGGTCCGCTGAGCGATGACACGTTGCGCAACTGGCCGTCGCTGGTGCTGGAAGACACGTCCCGCTCGCTGCCAAAACGCATCACCTGGCTGCTGGATAACCAGCGGCGGGTGGTGGCCCCAGACTGGGAAACCTCGGCGACCTGTCTTTCCGCAGGGCTGTGCGTCGGCATGGTGCCGGTGCATTTTGCGCGCCCGCGCATCGATCGCGGTGAGTGGGTGGCATTAACGCTGGAAAACCCGTTCCCGGATGCGGCCTGTTGCCTGACCTGGCAGCAAAACGATATGTCACCGGCGCTGGCGTGGCTGCTGGAGTATCTGGGGGATAGCGAAACGCTGAACAGAGAGTGGCTGAAGGAGCCGGAATAACCGGCCCCTCAGAGATGATTAACGGCGGTAATCGCGGAACGGACCGTCGGCGACGGAGCGGCGTTCAATCAGGCGCGGGTGGACTTCAATCGACTGCGACTCTTCACGTTTGCTGACGATGCGGTCCATCAGCATGTTGAAGGCCGTTTCACCCAGCGAGTCTTTCGGCTGGTGAATGGTCGTCAGCGCCGGGGTGAAGTAGCGGGCGTTGCGCACGTTATCGTACCCGATCACAGAAATGTCCTGCGGGACGCGCAAACCGAGTTCGTCGGCTGCGCAAAGGGCGCCCATCGCCATAATATCACCGCCGATAAAGACCGCGGTCGGACGATGTGACTGGGAGACAATCTGCTGCATGGCGCGATAGCCGGACTCAGGCTCGAAGTCGCCCTGCACGATCCAGTTTTCCGGCACCGTGATCAGCGCTTCTTCCATCGCTTTCATGAAGCCAGCCAGACGGCCTGCGCCGGTGTTGCGCTCCAGCGGACCCGGGATCACGCCGATTTCGCGGTGACCGCGTTCAATCAGGTAACGGCCCGCCATGTAGCCGCCTTCAAAGGCGTTGTCGTTCACGGAGTCGGTGAAATCGGCGCGGGTATCGCCCCAGTCCATCACCACCATCGGGATGTGACGATACTCTTCCAGCATCGAGAGCACGGATTCCGGGTATTCAGAACACATCACCAGCAGGCCATCGACGCGCTTTTGCGCCATCATTGACAGGTAAGCGCGCTGCTTTTCCTGGCTGTTCCAGGCGTTGCCGAGAATCAGGGTGTAGCCCTTCTGGAAGCAGTTTTTCTCAACGGCTTCGATGATCTCCGCGAAATAGGCGGCTTCGCTGCTGG
Source organism: Lelliottia sp. JS-SCA-14 (assembly GCF_035593345.1). Classification (NCBI taxonomy): domain Bacteria; kingdom Pseudomonadati; phylum Pseudomonadota; class Gammaproteobacteria; order Enterobacterales; family Enterobacteriaceae; genus Lelliottia; species Lelliottia sp. JS-SCA-14. The sequence continues at coordinate 2,159,269 of NZ_CP141606.1, forward strand.
TCGCCAGCAGGCCGATCGATTTGGTGTGATTCACTTTCAGGCTGCGCGCCACGGCACTCGGAGAGTAGTGCAGCTCTTTGATGGCAGCCCATACGGCGTTGCGCGTCTCTTCCGCAACAAAACGCGTTTTGTTAATTACATGTGATACGGTTGTAGTGGAAACGTTTGCGCGTTTCGCCACATCTTTAATTGTTGCCATTACATGTCACTCCAGACCATATCTTAAACTCCTGAAATACTTAAAGGTAAACGTTTGCCTTCTCTCACCCTTATCTCGCAATGTGAATTGCGATACGCCGGGAAAACGACTCAGAACGTCAGGAGGGGGTCAGTGGCCGGTACGCTTATAAATTTAGCGTGGAATTTTGTCTTATCTTGATGAAAAGGGGAAGAGCAAAAACGGTTATCAGTCTAAATCCAGGAAGATTTTTGGGGGAAACTGTGTAAAAATGAGCAAGCTCACTTTTCGTAAGGTGATTAAAAGGAGAAAAATTGATGAGTACCGATCTGAAGTTTTCGCTGACCACGACCGTTATTGTGCTGGCTTTGATTGTTGCAGCAGGTCTGACCGCAGCCCTGCACTGATTTAAGCGGGGGAGAGTTCTCTCCCTCGTCTCCTCTCCCTGATTGTTACCCATCCTGCAAAAATCTTTTGCTAATTTGTTAACTTCTCATTTTTTGTGATTGATGTCATGCTTTTGCCATCTTAGTCCTGTGTCGCGCGATGACGACGACACGGCATCCGGAGTTAACAATGAAAATCAATTTTCCCCTGCTGGCCCTGGCGATTGGCGCTTTTGGCATCGGCACCACCGAGTTTTCCCCGATGGGGCTGCTGCCCGTCATTGCTAAAGGTGTGGATGTCTCCATTCCGGCGGCGGGGATGCTCATCAGCGCCTATGCGATTGGGGTGATGATCGGTGCGCCGCTCATGACGCTGCTGCTCTCCCATCGTGCCCGCCGCAATGCGCTGATCTTCCTGATGGCGATTTTTACCCTTGGCAACGTGCTGTCGGCGATTGCGCCGGATTACACGACGCTGCTGCTGTCGCGCATTCTGACCAGCCTGAACCACGGCGCGTTCTTTGGCTTAGGGTCGGTAGTAGCCGCGAGCGTGGTGCCAAAACATAAGCAGGCGAGCGCGGTGGCGACGATGTTTATGGGCCTGACCATCGCCAACATTGGCGGCGTTCCGGCGGCGACCTGGCTCGGTGAAGTCATCGGCTGGCGGATGTCGTTCCTGGCCACCGCCGGGCTGGGCGTGGTGGCGATGCTCGCGCTGTTCTTCTCCCTGCCGAAAGGCGAGGCGGGTGAGCGCCCGGACGTGCGTAAAGAGCTGTCAGTGCTGGTGCGCCCGCAGGTGCTGTCTGCCCTGTTAACGACGGTGCTCGGCGCAGGTGCGATGTTCACGCTCTACACCTATATCTCTCCCGTGCTGCATGACATCACCCACGCCACGCCGCTGTTTGTGACGGCGATGCTGGTCCTGATCGGCGTGGGCTTCTCACTCGGGAACTATCTCGGCGGCAAGCTGGCGGATCGCTCGGTCACCGGTACGCTGAAAGGCTTCTTAACCCTGCTGATTGTAATTATGCTCGCCATTCCCTGGCTGGCGCGTAACGAATTCGGTGCGGCCATTGCGATGGTGGTGTGGGGCGCGGCGACCTTTGCGGTGGTTCCGCCGTTGCAGATGCGCGTGATGCGTGTGGCACACGAAGCGCCGGGTCTGTCGTCGTCCGTGAATATCGGCGCGTTTAATCTCGGTAATGCGCTCGGCGCGGCAGCGGGTGGGGCGGTGATTTCGGGCGGGCTGGGATACAGCTTTGTCCCGGTGATGGGGGCGATTATTGCGGCTCTTGGTCTGCTGCTGGTTCTCACATCCGGTCGCAAAGAGCCGGAACCGGCAAGCGTGACGGAATAAACCAAAAACGCAGAAGGGCAAAACCCTTCTGCGTGTCTCTTACGCGGCGAAGTTCTTCGCCACAAATTCCCAGTTAACCAGCGCCCAGAAGTGCTCAAGGTAGTTCGGGCGAGCGTTACGGTAATCGATATAGTAAGCGTGTTCCCACACATCGACGGTCATCAGCGGTTTCGCGCTGGTGGTCAGTGGGGTGCCTGCGTTAGAGGTGGAAACGATAGCCAGTTTGCCATCTGCCTCTTTCACCAGCCACGTCCAGCCAGAACCGAAGTTCTTGATTGCGGCGTCAGTAAACTTCGCTTTGAAATCAGCAAAGCTGCCAAACGCGGCATTGATCGCTGCAGCCAGTTCACCGGTCGGTTCGCCACCGGCGTTCGGGGCCAGGCAGTGCCAGTAGAACGTGTGGTTCCAGACCTGAGCCGCGTTGTTGAACACGCCACCTTCAGAGCTACGCACGATCTCTTCCAGCGTTTTGCCTTCAAACGCAGTGCCTTTCACCAGATTGTTCAGGTTAGTGACATAGGTCTGATGGTGTTTGCCGTAGTGATACTCCAGGGTTTCCGCGGAAATGTGCGGAGCCAGGGCGTCTTTTGCATACGGTAATGCAGGTAATTCGAACGACATTGCTTCTCTCCTTATTATAGTGTTGCACGCCAATAACCCTATTGAGTGCATGGATAGAGTAGCAAATTGAAAGGGTATGCAAAAGAGGAACTTACCCTGCCGACGGCGCGGCAGGGCAGGGATTAGCGAATGGTTTTCGGTGTCATCACGCGGCGCGCGCCAACGTAATGGCGGACCCAGTAGTCTTCGCTCAGGGAGGTGATTTGAATGTCCTGGCCGCTGCGAGGAGACTGAATGAATTTCCCGTTGCCGACGTAAACGCCCACGTGATCGGCGGTGCCGCGACCCTGGGTGCGGAAGAAGACCAGATCGCCGCTCTCCAGTTCACCGCGATTAACTGACGCGGCATCGCGCAGGTGATACATCTCGTTCGCGGTGCGTGGAATGCGGAACTTCACCAGATCTTTATACGCGTAATAGACCAGACCGCTGCAGTCGAAACCGGTGCGCGGGGAGGTGCCACCCCAGTGATACGGTTTGCCAATCTGACCCATCAGTTTGTTCATCGCGGTTTTTTGCGCTTTCTGCACGCGCACTTTATGCACCTCAGAGAGCTTCGCCGTTTTGCCCACTTTCACGCAGTTAGTTTTGTGGCCTTTACGCACGGTGCATTTTTCCGGAGTTACTTTTGCGGTGCGGGTCGGTTTGCTTCGGGTTTTACTGGTGAGGGCCTTACTGGAGGTGGACTGCTTGCGAGCGGTGGTGGTTTTTTTCTTTTCGCTTTTACTGGAGCTGGTGGTTTTTTTCTTACGTTCTGTGGTTTTCGCCAGATGCGATTTCTGCACGGCAGAGTGCCGCGCCTGCTCGGAGGCGTTAGCCGCTGGCGTGAAAACAAGTGATGTAAATAGTAAAGCACAGAGCGTGATCGAGATTTTTGTTATCCGCGCCACTGAGCATTCCTCTGAATTAGGAGCAGGTCATCAATAATGCCTGCGTATGATTTACAAAGCCCGTCGATTCTAATCTAAAAATCTGCGAGAAGTTAATAGCATTTATCGGCAAAAAAGTCTGTTTCGTTAGCGAGTGCAAAAAAAAACGTCAGACTGTTACCTTATTGCTCACTCCTTAAGCGAAACCGCGCGCGGCTTAGGGTTAAGCTATCTTAGGAATGCAACTTCAGCAGACAACCGTTATGATATATACAGGTGACGAAAATGTTATTTTCCGATGTCTGTCTGACCCGCTACAATGTCAGACGAATGCCGTAACAGAAGTTTAAGGAAGCAAGACATGAGCACGACTATTGAAAAAATCCAGCGCCAGATCGCTGAAAACCCGATTCTGCTGTACATGAAAGGTTCACCGAAGCTGCCAAACTGCGGTTTCTCTGCACAAGCCGTGCAGGCGCTGTCTGCCTGTGGCGAGCGTTTTGCTTACGTCGATATCCTGCAGAACCCGGACATCCGCGCTGAGCTGCCAAAATACGCTAACTGGCCGACCTTCCCGCAGCTGTGGGTAGACGGTGAGCTGGTTGGCGGTTGCGACATCCTGATCGAAATGTATCAGCGTGGCGAACTGCAGCAGCTGATCAAAGAGACCGCTGCGAAGTACAAAACCGAAGAGCCAGACGCAGAGTAATTTTGCTGCGGAGATAAAAAAAGCGACCTGAAGAGGTCGCTTTTTTTTGCCGGGAGGTACTGCGCTTACCCAGCGGACGATTAGCGATCTGTTTCGTCGCCCATCGGTAGCGGCCAGCCGCCGAGACGCTTCCAGCGGTTCACAATCTCACAGAACAGTTCTGAGGTGCGTTCCGTATCGTACAGCGCCGAGTGCGCCTGGGTGCCGTCGAAATCAATGCCCGCGGTGATACAGGCCTTAGAGAGCACCGTTTGCCCCAGCGCCAGCCCGCTCAGCGCGGCGGTGTCGAAGGTAACGAACGGGTGGAACGGGTTACGCTTGAGGGACGCGCGCTCGGCGGCGGCCATCATAAAGCTGTGATCGAAGGTCGCGTTATGCGCCACCATGATCGCGCGATTGCAGTTGCTGTCCTTCATGCCTTTGCGCACCATTTTGAAAATGGCGTGCAGGGCGTCGTATTCACTCACCGCGCCGCGCAGCGGGTTAGTCGGGTCGATACCGTTAAAGGCCAGCGCTTCGGGCTGCAGGTTTGCGCCTTCGAAGGGTTCAACATGGAAATGCAGCGTGGTGTCCGGTGTCAGCCAGCCCTGTTCATCCATTTTCAGCGTGATGGCAGCAATCTCAAGCAGCGCATCGGTCTTAGCGTTAAATCCGGCTGTTTCTACGTCAATCACAACAGGATAAAAACCACGAAAACGGTCGCACAGACCGGTAAGTTGAGCGTTATCGGACATCAGGGTCTCTTACAAGGGGAAAAAAGCAGTGCGTATTATGGCAAATTTTGCGCGGGGATGCAGTAAAACAACGGGCGCAGAACGCGCCCGGAGGGATCAATTGCCCAGACCGCGACCGGCGTCTTTGGCTTCGATCAGTTCGATTTTATAGCCGTCTGGATCTTCAACGAAGGCAATCACGGTGGTGCCGCCTTTGACCGGACCCGCTTCGCGCGTCACGTTGCCACCGTTGCTGCGAATGCGCTCGCAGGCTTCTGCTGCGTTATCCACTTCCAGCGCGATGTGGCCGTAAGCGGTGCCCAGCTCGTAGCTATCGACGTCCCAGTTGTAGGTCAGCTCGATAACCGCTTCGTCACTTTCCGGGCCGTAGCCAACGAACGCCAGGGAGTATTTGTATTCCGGGTTTTCGCTGGTGCGCAGGAGCTGCATGCCCAGTACGTTAGTGTAGAAATCGATAGAACGTTGCAGGTTGCCAACGCGCAGCATGGTGTGAAGTAGGCGCATATTTTCCTCTTAACCACCTCAGTGGCTTATCTTTTTGAACAGAAACGATGTTTTAGTATAGCGGCGAATCATCGCCGCTATCAATGGACAACCGAGGAATTACAGGGAAGGGTAGTCGGTGTAGCCTTCAGCGCCGCCGCCGTAGAAGGTCTCTGGACGCTGCGGGTTCAGCTCGGCTTTACGCTGCAGACGCGCCACCAGATCCGGGTTGGCGATGTAATCGCGGCCAAAGGCGACGGCGTCAATCAGCCCTTTGCTGATGAGATCTTCGGCTTTCTCTGGGGTGTAAGCACCCGCGCCGATGATCACGCCCTGGAAGCGCGCACGCACTTTCTCACGGAAGGCTTCGGAGTAAGGCTGACCGCCCGCCCAGTCCGGCTCGGACATGTGCAGGTAGGCGATACCGCGTTTCGCCAGCTCTTCAATCAGATACAGGGCGTCGGCTTCTTCGTTCGGGCCGTTATCCACGTTCTGGAAGGAACCGATCGGGGAGACACGGATACCGATACGGTCCGGGCTCCACTCCTGGCACACTGCATCCACCACTTCAAGCACCAGACGGGCGCGGTTTTCCACGCTGCCGCCGTACTGATCCGTACGCTGGTTAGACGACGGAGAGAGGAACTGGTGCAGCAGGTAGCCGTGCGCCGAGTGCAGCTCAACCAGGTCGAAACCGGCTTCGCGGGCATTGGCGACGGCCTGACGGAAATCATTCACGATGCCTGGGATTTCGTCGAGTTCCAGTGCGCGTGGGGTAGAGGTATCCACGCGAATCGCATGACCGTTTTCGTCACGCAGGGACGTGCGCGTACCGGCGTTCAGGGCTGAAGCGGAAACCGGTGCCTGGCCGTCAGGCTGAATGCTGCTGTGGGAGATACGGCCCGTATGCCACAGCTGAACCGCGATGCGGCCATCGTCAGCGTGAACACCGGCAGTGATTTTTTTCCATGCGGCGATCTGCTCTGGGCTGTGCAGGCCCGGAGCGCCCGCATAACCTTTCGCCTGCGCGGAGATTTGCGTCGCTTCGGAAATGATCAGGCCGGAGCTGGCGCGCTGGCGATAGTATTCGCCCATCAGCGGCGTCGGGATATCACCCGGCTCGATGCTGCGCAGACGAGTCAGCGGGGCCATCAGTACGCGGTTTGGTGCAGTAACCGCACCGATTTTCAGTGGGGTAAATAATTTTTCAGTTGACATCATGACTCCTGAGTAGACCGGTCGACTAGTGATTTGGTAAATAAAAACGCCTGTTAAACGCCAGGCGCTGAAATGCTGTTCTTCACATGCGCCAGTGCGCTTTCAAGCGGCACGGCGCTGCGGGAAATTTTGGCCTGCAAATTTGCGCCTAACCACAGCGCATATAACACCTGGGCCTGAGTCAAAGGATCGCCGCTGAAATTCAGCGTTTTTTCGTCGCGACCTTTTTCCAGCGCCTGAGCCAGCAGGGCGATGACGCCGCTGGCCCCTTTGTCCATCGCCGTGCGCATATCCTCTGAGAGATCGCACACTTCAGCGGACAATTTGACGGTCAGGCAACCGCTGATAATGCCCTGCTGGCAGAACTGGTTCAGCGTTTCCTGATAATAGTTGAGCACACGATCGCGATAGCACCCTTCGCCGCTGGCAAAGTGGGTGGCGAGACGCTGATGGTACCCGGCATAGTGCCGTTCCAGCATCGCCACGCCAAACGCCTCTTTGGAGCGGAAGTAGTGATAGAACGAACCCTTCGGCACCTCAGCGGTTTTTAACAGCTCGCTAAGACCCATTCCGGTAAACCCGCGATGCATGCAAAGACGCTCGCCGGTAGCCAGAAGATGTTCGCGTGTATCGTGTTCAGTATTTTTGCTCATGGCGCTGAATGTACTAGACCAATCGGTCTAATGCAAGTCTCAGGATTTGCGACAGGTGTTAATGATGTCCATCTGCGGCTGATAAACCGCTGATTTGACGTTCATCATGCCGAGAACCGTCGAGAATAAATTATCCTGAGAAACCGCCGTTTTGGCCGCCTGATCGCGTAAACACGGCTCGTTGATGCTGTAGCTGTTCACGTAGTCCGGCGACAGCCAGAACATAAACGGAATATGCGTCTGCTGCGTTGGGGCAATCAGGTACGGGGTGCCGTGCAGATACAGGCCGTTTTCACCCAGCGACTCACCGTGATCGGAGAGATAAATCAGGGCGGTATTCATCGTCGTCTGACGCGCTTTCAGGGCATCAATGGTTTTGCTGACCACGCTATCCGTATAGAGGATGGTGTTGTCGTAGGTATTCATCAGCGCCTGATGGTCGCAGTCCTGAATCTGGTTGGTGTCGCAGGTTGGGGTGAACTGGCGATACTCCTTCGGATAGCGCTGGTAGTAGGCCGGGCCGTGGCTGCCCATCAGATGGATCACCAGCACCGAATCCTGCTTCAGGCCGTCGAGCACGTTGTCCAGACGGTGCAGGTTCACGTCGTCGATACAGGATTTATCCTTGCAGAATTCATCCAGTTTCCACTGGGTCATGTCCGTATGCGGGATACGATCGCACGCCCCTTTACAGCCCCCGTCGTTTTCGCGCCACAGCAGGTTAACGCCTGCGTGGGCCAGCACATCGAGCAAGCCTTCCTGATGACGGGCCAGATCCGCGTCGTAATTTTTGCGCGGCATGTTGGAGAACATGCAAGGTAAGGAGACCGCCGTTTCGGTGCCGCAGGAAGAGGCCTGCGGGAAGTTAATCATGTTCTGTTTTTTCAGCTGCGGGTTGGTGTCGCGCGCATAGCCGTTCAGGGAGTAATTTTCCGCACGTGAGGCTTCGCCGACGACCAGCACCAGCACCGTTTTTTTCTTCTGCGCCAGAATCACCGGCCCTTTCTGAGCGTCCTGGCCGATACGCACCAGCGTCTGATCGCCTGCAAACCAGCGGTTTTTGCTGTATTTGGCGATGGCGCTGACGTAGTTCGCCGGGGTCACCATCTTGACGATGCTTTTGTTATTGCGGAACAGGGAGGCGTAATCCTTATAGAAGACGGAGGCGACCAGGATAATCACCATCAGCGCCCCGAGGATTGCGGCAACGCGCATCAGGAGCGTGTACCACCATTTACCGGAACGAATGCGAACGAACATCAGCACGATGGACGGGATCAGGCCGATAATCGCAATCCACAGCAGCATCTGCGGGGTCACCAGCGCGGTGGCTTCCTGCGAGTTGGTCTCGAAGACGTTCACCATCATGTTCTGATCGATGACGGCACCGTAGGTGTACATAAAGTACGTCGCCCCGGCGCAGCCCAGGGTCAGCAGGATCATCAGCGGCTTACGGATAAACGGAATATTGAGCAGGCTGAACACAATCACCCAGCCACAAAACAGGACCAGCGGAACCGATGCCGCAAACAGAACATCGTGCAGATGAGCGGGGGCAATAATCTCCCAGCTGCGTTGAATAAACAGCGCATTCAGCACGGTAAAGAACAGGGCACAACCCAGAGTGAATTTAATATCGTTACACTGTAACTTTTTAACGGACCACATCATAAAGAAACCATCTGTTTTATTGATGAGGCGAGTATAGGGAGTGAAGATTAGTGAAACCTTAATGCCACAATTCTGTGTTAAAGCCCTTGCAGACGCCGCAATTAGCGTCTTCACTGAAGGTGAGAATCGATTTCGGGAGGTGTGTGTGGCAGAGCAACTGGAGTTTTTCCCCATCCAGAGCCCGTGCCGGGGAATTTGTCAGTCTGATGAGCGCGGTTTTTGCCGGGGCTGCATGCGCAGTCGCGATGAGCGTTTCAACTGGCAAAACATGAGCGACGTGCAGAAACAGGATGTCATCCGTCTGTGTCGCCAGCGTTTACTGCGCAAATTACGCGCAAACAAACCGTCGGATACCGAAGAACCCCAGCAACCTTCACTTTTTTAGCGGCGGATATGCGTATACTCATGACATCACTTCCTTGAGGAAATTGTTATGGTTCAGCGTATTGCCCTTGCCCCGCAGGGCCCAGCGTTTTCGCGTTTTGTCATGGGTTACTGGCGTTTGATGGACTGGAATATGTCCCCGCGTCAGCTGGTCAGTTTCATTGAGGAACATCTCGACCTCGGGATTACCACTGTTGACCACGCCGATATCTACGGCGGGTATCTGTGCGAGGCGGCGTTTGGGGAAGCCCTGAAGCTGGCTCCGCATCTGCGTGAGCGCATGGAGATCGTCTCCAAATGCGGCATCGCCACCACCGCGCGCGCAGAAAACGCCCTCGGTCATTACATCACCGACAGCGATCACATCATCAAAAGCGCCGAGCAGTCGCTGGTGAATCTCGCCACCGACCATCTCGACTTGCTGCTGATCCACCGTCCCGATCCATTGATGGATGCCGATGAAGTCGCGCAGGCGTTCCTCGCGCTGCATCAGAGCGGGAAGGTACGTCACTTTGGCGTGTCGAACTTCACCCCGGCACAGTTCGCGCTGCTGCAGTCTCGTCTGCCGTTTACCCTGGCGACAAACCAGGTGGAGATCTCTCCGGTGCATCAGCCGCTGCTGCTGGACGGCACGCTGGATCAACTCCAACAGCTGCGCATTCGTCCGATGGCCTGGTCTTGCCTGGGCGGCGGTCGTCTGTTCAATGACGACGAATTCCAGCCGCTGCGCGATGAGCTTGAAACCGTTGCCCGCGAGCTGAACGCCGAGAGCATTGAGCAGGTGGTATACGCGTGGATCCTGCGTCTGCCATCGAAACCGCTGCCGATTATCGGCTCTGGTAAAATCGAACGCGTGCGTTCAGCGATCGCCGCCGAAGAGCTGCAGATGACGCGTCAGCAGTGGTTCCGCATTCGCAAAGCGGCCCTCGGTTACGACGTTCCTTAATCGTCTATGCCGATGACTTTCCGGTGAAATCCTTGCCCCTGGTCTAAACTTTAGGGGCAAAATCAACCCGAGGAGGTCATATGAAGCGTTTTGCTCTGGCAGTGATGACGCTGGTGGTTTGCGCAGGCGCGCAGGCTGCCAGCGACAAAGTTGAAATGAATCTCGTCACCTCGCAGGGGATCGGCCAGTCCATCGGCAGTGTCACCATCAGCGAAACCGATAAAGGGCTGGAGTTCGCGCCCGATCTCAAAGCTCTTCCTCCCGGTGAACATGGCTTTCATGTTCATGCCAAGGGCAGCTGTCAGCCCGCCATGAAAGACGGAAAAGCCTCGGCAGCTGAAGCGGCTGGCGGCCATTTTGACCCGCAAAAAACCGGTAAACATGAAGGACCTGAGGGCGCAGGGCACGAAGGCGACTTGCCGGTGCTGGTGGTTAACAATGACGGCAAAGCCACCGATCCGGTGGTGGCTCCGCGTCTGAAAAAACTGGAAGAGATAAAAGGCAAAGCGCTGATGATTCATGTCGGCGGGGATAACATGTCCGATCAGCCTAAACCTCTGGGCGGTGGCGGGGCGCGTTACGCCTGCGGGGTGATCTGATCCGTAATCGTCCCTGGCGGCGGAGCCTGTTCCAGCTGAGAGAGCGAACAGTGCAGACGCCAGATCAGCGACGCGAGATCGCGCGCTGCCGGTAGATGGTGGCGCGCCAGCGTATCGCAAATGCGCTGTAGCTCTGCGAGCGTCATCGCCAGCGGGCGCTGCTGAACGCCGCGTTTGCTCATCACGTCCCGCAGCAGGGAAATGCAGATATCACGCACCTGCGACAGGGGATCTGAGCGGGTTTCCCATGCGCGCAGTTGCCACACCACATGCGAACAGTTCAACAGCACCACGCCCCAGCGCAGCAGCCAGCGACGCGATAGCTCATCCTGGCTGTTATTCAGCTGACTCACGTGATGATAAACCAGCGATTCGTATTCACTCTCACGCAGGTGCGGCTTGCGGCTGAGCTGATCGACAAACCCTGCGCGCAGCTCGCGGATGTGTCGCCGACTTTTCCGCGCGTCCGAGCCGGGGCGCAGGACCGCAAAGGCCAGCCACGCCAGCCCCACGCCCAGAATCTTCGCCAGATTGTCATTCATAAAGTCGGCAAAATTGTAAACCGGCGGATTGGTGACGGAAATGAACGACCCCATAAAGACGATCAGTTGCCCCCACAAGCCCGCGAGTTTCGGCATCTGCAATTTCAGCAGCTGCATCGTGGTGAGCAGCGGGAACAGGAACAGCAGGAACTGCCACAGATCGGTGATTTGCACCATCAGCCCGAATTTCACGGCGAAGCTGAAGAGCGAAAGCAGCACCAGCGTACGCATCAGCAGTGTCAGAGAGTTAAACGGCGAGGCAGCCACGGAGTAGAGCACGCAGCTGATCGCCGCCAGCGTCAGCGCCGCCGAGCCCGACTCCCACTGGGTGGTGATGCTCCAGGCACCGACCAGCGTCAGGGCGCAGAAGGTGCGAAAACCGCTCCATAACGCTTCTTTGTTATCCGTATGCCTGGTCAGCGCAGGGCTGCCCGGCACGTTAAATTCGGTAATGGGTGTGGCATTTTCAACGGCGCTGATCCAGCGACTGCTGCGCAGGTATAAGCGGCAAAAGTAGAGCAACCGCTGCCAGAACGCGCGATGGCGGTAATCAAACTCATCCGTCGGCGCGAGAGGCGCAATGATACGCGCCACCGCCAGCATATCCGTCTGCGGATTCGCCAGCGCCGCCAGCAGACGGTCGATCACTTCGCGCGTGTTGTCCGGCGGACTGGGCCAGTTGAGCAATATCCGGCGCAGGCCCGAAAGGGCGCTGGTCATTCTCAACTGCTGGTGGAGAAGGTAGTTCAGTAATTTATTCTGCCGACGAAAGCGGTAATGGCTCCAGAACGCCTGGATGCGCAGGAGGTTCATGGTCAGGATCTGGCCGATGACTTTCTCGTGGGCCAGGCGAACCGCATCGCTGGAATCGGGCTGCCAGAGCAGACTGGCGTGCTCCAGCAGGCGCGCATGCATGGTTTTTAACGCCGAGATGAGCGTGGTGCCGTCAGAGGTGCTCGGCAGGATCATCATCATCACCCCGCCGCACAAAATACCGATGATCACTTCGCACACGCGCGCCTGGGCGATATCCCAAAGCTCCGTGGTGTCGAGAATATTGACCACCGGAAAGGCGATAATCGCGGCGGTATAGCCCGCCAGCTGGAACGCGTAGGCGACGTTATTCGTAAAATGGGCGCAGGCCCAGGTACAAACGCCGAGCCAGGCGGCCATGCTGAGCAAAAAGAGCCAGGGATCGTTGAGCGTATGTCCGGCGATAATCAGCGCCGCCGTCGCACCAAGCAGGCTCCCGGCGACGCGCCCAAGACTTTTACTGATGACGCCGCCGACGGTCGGAAAGCTGACCACCGCCGCAGAAGTCATGGCCCAGTAGGGCTCATCCAGATTCAGGTAATAGGCCACCGACAGGGCCAGACACATGGCGATCCCGTTGCGCAGGGCGTAGCGCCACTGCGCCGGGTTTGCTTTAAACCACGGCATTTTACGCCAGGAGAAAGCAGAGAGGTCCATCAGTGGGCTCCGATCGACACGGTACAGGTGGTCCCGGACACCAGGGTGATATCGTTCGGCAGGTTATCGAACTCCACGCGAACCGGCACGCGCTGGGCGAGGCGGACCCACGGCACGTTGGGTTTGATATCAGGCACCAGGCCGGAATCAGTCTCGACGCTCTGATCGTAGATTGCGCGGCCAATGCTGGAAACGTGACCCTGTAACACGCGGGAGCCGCTGTACAAGGTGATTCGCGCCGCAGCGCCTTCCTGAATGTGGCGCAGTTTGGTCTCTTCGAAATAGCCCACGACATAGAAAGAGTGGCTATCCACAAGCGCGAACAGCGGTTTTCCCTGGGTGGCGTAATCCCCTTCGCGGGTGGATAAGTTGGTCACCCAGCCGTCAACAGGCGCTTTGACCACCGTCTGCGTGAGTTGCCACTGCGCCTGTTTCAGCGTCGCTTCCGCCACTTCCACGCTGGCCTGCATCGCTTTCACGTTAATGTTCGCGGTATCGAGATCTTCGGCGGAGATAAAGTTTTGCGGCAGATGGCGGCGACGGTTGGCTTCGTTATTGGCTTTCGCCAGATCCGACTGCGCTTTTGCCAGCTGCGCCTGGGCATTCAGCACCGCGATATGGTAGGGCGTTTCATCGATGCGAAAGAGCACATCTCCCGCTCTGACTTTCTGGTTATCTTTCACCCGCAGCGTGATGATACTGCCGGAGACTTGCGGGGTAATGCTCACCTGCTCAGCGCGGATTTTGCCGTCGCGCGTCCAGGGAGACTGCATGTAATAATTCCATAACCACCAGCCAGCGACCAGCGCCAGAGCCAGCACCAGCAGGCTCGAAAAGTATTTAACGGTTTTCAGCGACATATTCACCACGCAATCAACAGAGCCAGACCAAGACAAACCGAAAGGGTAAACAACGAAAGATCCATCAACATGGGATGCCAGATTTCACCGGAATACATCCAGTCACGAAGCAGTCGGTGTGCCACAAGCCAGATCAAAAAGCCCAACATCACGGCTTTGAAAATCGGGGGGAAATAGACAGATGCGCCGACAATCAGGTCCTGTAGGGGTAAACCCGCGGAGCTATAAGAGAACTTCACGAGAAGAGATCCTTTGCTGTGGAGAAGAGGCGAGTGTTAACACGATGAAGCGCCTTCAATAAGTGTAAATCATTCGTTCGATTTTGATGAATGCAGTATTGCATTTGTTTTGCCAATATAAATGCTGCACACTATTCTAAAATCAGTATAATAACTTAGCAAGCTAATTATAAGGAGATGAAATTGGAATCGCCATTAGGTTCTGATCTGGCAAGGTTGGTGCGCATCTGGCGTGCTCTGATTGACCATCGCCTGAAACCTCTGGAATTGACACAGACGCATTGGGTTACGCTGCATAACATTCATCAGTTGCCGCCCGAGCAGTCACAAATTCAACTGGCAAAAGCGATTGGCATTGAGCAGCCGTCCCTTGTGCGCACGCTCGATCAGCTGGAGGAGAAGGGACTGATATCGCGTCAGACCTGCGCCAGCGACCGCCGTGCCAAACGTATTAAGCTCACTGAAAAAGCAGCGCCTATCATCACCGAGATGGAAGCTGTGATCAGTAAAACGCGCGGTGAAATCCTCTCCGGGATCTCACCGGCCGAGCTGGAACAGCTGATTGACATGATTGCTCGCCTTGAGCAGAACATCAATGAGCTCCAGACCCGCGACTAACGTCATAACAAAGCCTTGCATCGCAAGGCTTTCTTTTTAGCTGAACACTACCACCCGATTTCGTCCCGTCTCTTTGGCCTCATACATCGCCTTATCCGCGCGCTCGACGCACTCTTCGGCGGTCACGGCGGAGGAGGTCGTGGTATAGACCCCCATGCTGATGGTGATCGGTTCCGGTAGTTCCCCGTGCGTCGTTTCACGATCAAAACTGGCTAACAGAATACGGATCCGTTCAGCCACCTGTTTAGCCGCCTCTGACGAGGTATTGGGCAGCAGTAAAACAAACTCTTCGCCGCCGATGCGCGCGGCAATATCCTGCGGGCGTACGGAGTCCATCAGCAGGTTGGCGACAAACTGCAACACCTTGTCACCCTGCAGGTGCCCATAGGTGTCGTTGATGCGTTTGAAACGGTCGAGATCGCTCACTATCACCGACACGGGTTTGCTGCCAGTAGTGGTACTGAGCGAGTGACTCAAGGATTCGTAAAAATAGCTGCGATTGTAGAGGCGCGTGAGGGCATCACGAATCGAGTTCTGGTACGACTGCTGGTATTTGAGATGTGACTGGCGATAGAGGCTAAACACATCCTGCAGCAGGGTGAAGATAATCACCAGCGTGGCGATAGCTTCAAAAAATCTCGCCCGGTACCAGACGAACCCTCCCACATAGTCGGTGGTCATCAGCGTCGATAAGGTAATGATATAGCAGACACACAGAAAACAGCCGCTCAGCCAGAATAGATTTCTCAGACGAGTAATAACCAGCATGGTTATTAATGTGCTCACCCAGAACAGGATCAGGATAATATTAATGACTTGCGTCCATAATATCGTGCTCTGTCGGGTGTCATTATTGACTAAATCCAGCGAGAGCAACGCGCTATGGCTGGAGTAGAGCCACGCGAGAATTATCATCAGCGCGGTGAAAATTAATAATAACCCCACGATGAATCCGTACATTGGTCGTGTTAATGCCGAGTGACGCAATGTAAAAAGTACCGTCGAAAGCGTAAACAGACTGGCCATCATAATGTTGCGCATCATGAAATAAATCATCGCATCGTTATAGTTATTGGGATGCAGGCTGTACGGGTTTAGCCACGTCGGGAAGCAGCTCAGGGTACCCGCCATCAGTAGCGCTGAGCCCACAAAGGCAAAGGCGATGGCGAGCAGGAACACGCGCTGTTTGTCGCACCAGTATTTCATGATCATAAAAATGGCAATAAACAGATGAAACACCAGCAGAAATACGGTCAGCGTCGGGAATAAAAATGGTGACAGCGTCGGGACAGTACGTTCTATATTATTAAATATCGCATGTAATATGCCAAAGAAAACCAGGCAAGTCAGAGCGAAGGAAACATATCGGTTTCCCAGATGTCGGTTAATCACAATCATACGTTTGTTAGCGGGCAGATATTGCGTTATTGAGCTGAAGGAACGAACGTGGAGACTAGCGTGACGACGTGGGAAATACTTTGCGCAGGAACAAGGGAAACGCCATTAATTAATTCACATATTACATGTGTTTAATTTTATTAATGAGTTGAGGGGAGAGTAATGGATGTGGCCGAAAGCCACATCCATTAAGGAATTAGCGTGGGGAAACAGTAACCTGGCTACCGTTGCTCGCCAGTACAACACGCTGACCGCTAGAGAATCGAGTGTTGCCCTGTTTCTGCACCACCATGATGGTGTTGCCGTCGTCTTTACGGATTTCCAGCTCAACGCCCTGGGTTTTGTTCATCGCACCCTGAACGCCCTGACCGGCTACGCCACCGGCAACCGCACCTGCGGCTGTCGCCAGAGAACGCCCGGTGCCACCACCGACGGTGTTACCCAGGAAACCACCCAGCACAGCACCGCCAATTGCGCCAATCACGTTGCTGTCATCGCCGCCCTGGATCTGAACCGGACGCACGTTAACAACAGTACCGTAAGTGACGTTTTGCACTTGTTTGGCTTCGGAGGCAGTGTAAACGTCACCGGAAAGGGAGTCGTTATTCACGCAGCCAGCCAGAGTTAAACCAATCAATGAAACGCCCAGTACACGTAAAATCATTTGAATCTCCTGTTCACCCAAAACGCTCAATCTGAGCATCCGTTATGGCTCAATTATATGGCATCGGCAGCCATAGATCATATCTTTGCACCAACAATAAGAAAATTGTACTTGAATTTAGCTTAACGAGACATAAACGGACGGCCTGGGGTGTTTGAGATCTGACATTGTTAAAAAATATTATCGCGTCATAGAAATGACCCTAAGTTTATGGTGGAGTGTTTACCCCAAGCCCTGAAAACTTAAGGAAAGCGCATGAAATCGGGTCGCTATATCGGTGTGATGTCTGGCACCAGCCTTGACGGTGTCGATGTTGTCCTTGCTGCAATTGATGAGAATATGGTGGCGCAGCAGGCCAGCCTGACCTGGCCGATCCCCGTTGAGCTGAAGGAAGCGATTCTGAGCATTTGCCAGGGCCAACAGCTGACCCTGTCGCAGCTGGGGCGGCTGGACGTACAGCTGGGATCGCTGTTTGCTGATGGCGTGCTGGCGTTGATGCAGCAGGAAAATCTGCAGCCGAAAGACGTGGTGGCGATTGGTTGTCACGGGCAAACAGTCTGGCACGAGCCGGTCGGGGACGCGCCGCATACGATGCAGATTGGCGACAACAACCAGATCGTGGCGAAAACCGGTGTGACGGTGGTGGGCGATTTCCGCCGTCGCGATATCGCGCTCGGCGGGCAGGGCGCGCCGCTGGTTCCGGCGTTTCACCAGGCGCTGCTGGCGCATCCGCTTGAACGCCGGATGGTGCTCAATATTGGCGGTATCGCCAATCTCTCCATGCTCATTCCAGGCCAAGCGGTGCGCGGCTACGATACCGGCCCCGGCAATATGCTGATGGATGCCTGGATCTGGCGTCAGCGCGGCAAAGCCTACGACAAAGACGCACAGTGGGCCAGCGAGGGGAAAGTGATCCTCCCGCTGCTGCAATCGATGCTGAGCGACCCCTATTTTGCGGCACCTGCGCCGAAGAGCACCGGTCGGGAATACTTTAACTATGGCTGGCTTGAGCGCCAGCTGACGCCATTCCCGGCGCTGGCCCCGCAGGATGTGCAGGCGACGCTGGTGGAGCTGACGGCAATCTCAATCTCTGAACAGGTCTTGCTGAGCGGCGGCTGTGAACGCCTTCTCGTGTGCGGTGGCGGGAGCCGTAACCCACTGGTGATGGCGCGTCTCGCCGGGCTGCTTCCTGGCACCGAGGTGACCACCACCGATGTGGCCGGGATTAGCGGGGATGATATGGAAGCCCTGGCCTTCGCCTGGCTTGCCTGGCGCACGGTCGCCGGACTGCCGGGAAATCTCCCCTCTGTCACCGGTGCACGCGAAGCCAGCGTGCTGGGCGCCATTTTTCCGGCCAACCCACGTCAGAATCAGAGTTAACTGAAACAAAGCCCGGTCTGTTGCGGTTAAAATCCACAGGAATACAGGAGGGTGACTTCACCCTCCATGACCAGGATAGTCTTCGGAACAGGCCCATGAAAAAACTTCTGCTTGCTTTTGCCCCTCTCTTACTCGCGGGTTGTAGCTACTACAACCAGTTCGTCGATCGCATGAACACCGACACGCTGGAATATCGCTGCGACGAAAAACCGCTGACCGTGAAGCTGAATAACCCGCGTCAGGAAGCCAGTTTCATCTATGACAATAAAGTGCTGAACCTGAAACAGGGAATGTCCGCCTCCGGCGCGCGCTATACCGATGGGATTTATGTCTTCTGGTCGAAAGGTGACGATGCCACCGTCTATAAACGCGACCGCGTCGTGCTGAACAACTGCGTGCTGCAGAATCCGAAGCGTTGAGATTTTTCCAGGGGCGGCGCACAATAGCGCCACCCAATTCTAATTTCAGCTAACGCCATGTCAGATAACGATGAATTGCAGCAAATTGCGCATCTGCGCCGTGAATACACCAAAGGCGGCCTGCGTCGCCAGGATCTTCCCGCTGAACCCCTCGTCCTTTTTGAGCGCTGGCTGAAACAGGCCTGTGAGGCCAAACTCGCCGATCCGACGGCGATGGTCGTTGCCACCGTCGATGAGCACGGCCAGCCGTATCAGCGCATCGTCCTGCTGAAACACTACGACGAAAAAGGGCTGGTGTTTTACACCAACCTTGGCAGCCGTAAGGCCCATCATCTGGAAAACAATCCGCGCATCAGCCTGCTGTTCCCGTGGCATATGCTGGAGCGTCAGGTGATGGTGACCGGCAAAGTCGAACGCCTTTCGACGCTGGAAGTGCTGAAGTATTTCCATAGCCGTCCGCGCGACAGCCAGATCGGTGCCTGGGTCTCCAAACAGTCGAGCCGTATTTCGGCGCGCGGCGTGCTGGAGAGCAAATTCCTCGAGCTGAAACAGAAATTCCAGCAGGGCGAAGTGCCGCTCCCGAGCTTCTGGGGCGGATTCCGCGTGCCTGTTGAACAGATGGAGTTCTGGCAGGGCGGCGAACATCGTCTCCATGACCGCTTTTTATACCAGCGTGACAGCGACGCGTGGAAAATCGACCGACTGGCCCCGTAATCCGCGAAATTTGTTGTCGTAAGCGCTAGCGCTGGATGGGCTGGCGCTTTATTCTATGTCACTTTCGCGTTAGGCGAAAAGTCGTGTACCGACAGAGGTGCAGTCGTTTATACATGGAGAATTTGATGGCAAGCAGTAACTTGATTAAACAATTGCAAGAGCGGGGCCTCGTGGCCCAGGTGACGGACGAAGCAGCGTTAGCAGAGCGACTGGCGCAAGGCCCGATCGCGCTCTATTGCGGCTTCGATCCCACCGCTGACAGCTTGCACTTGGGGCATCTTGTTCCATTGTTATGCCTGAAACGCTTCCAGCAGATGGGCCACAAGCCTGTGGCGCTGGTGGGTGGTGCGACCGGTCTGATTGGTGACCCGAGCTTTAAAGCCGCCGAGCGTAAACTGAATACGGAAGATACCGTGCAGGAGTGGGTGGATAAAATCCGCAAGCAAGTTGCGCCATTCCTCGATTTCGATTGCGGCGAAAACTCCGCGATTGCGGCCAACAACTACGACTGGTTTGGCGGCATGAACGTGCTGACTTTCCTGCGTGATATCGGCAAGCACTTCTCCGTTAATCAGATGATCAACAAAGAAGCGGTCAAGCAGCGTCTGAACCGTGACGATCAGGGCATCTCCTTCACCGAGTTCTCCTACAACCTGCTGCAGGGTTATGACTTCGCCTGTCTGAACAAACTGCACGGCGTGGCGCTGCAGATTGGTGGTTCCGACCAGTGGGGCAACATCACGTCCGGTATCGACCTGACGCGTCGTCTGCATCAGAACCAGGTCTTCGGTCTGACCGTTCCGCTGATCACCAAAGCCGATGGCACCAAATTCGGTAAAACCGAAGGCGGCGCGGTCTGGCTCGATCCGAAGAAAACCAGCCCGTACAAATTCTACCAGTTCTGGATCAACACCGCCGATGCGGACGTTTATCGCTTCCTGAAGTTCTTCACCTTCATGGACATTGAAGAGATCAATGCGCTGGAAGAAGAAGACAAGAACAGCGGCAAAGCGCCTCGCGCGCAGTATGTGCTGGCCGATCAGGTCACCAGCCTGGTGCACGGTGAAGAAGGCCTGGCGGCGGCGAAACGCATTACTGCCAGCCTGTTCAACGGTACGCTGAGCGATCTGAGCGTGGAAGATTTCGAGCAGCTGGCGCAGGATGGCGTGCCGATGGTAGAGATGGAGAAGGGCGCAGACCTGATGCAGGCGCTGGTGGATTCCGAGCTGCAGCCGTCCCGCGGTCAGGCACGTAAAACTATCGCCTCTAACGCCATCACCATCAACGGTGAAAAGCAGGCCGATCCGGAGTACACCTTCGCAGAGAGCGATCGCCTGTACGGCAAATACACGCTGCTGCGTCGCGGTAAGAAGAATTACTGTCTGGTTTGCTGGAAGTAATCACAAGTGTTTGAGGGGCGTGGGAAACCACGCCCCTTTCTTTTTTCAGGGTTGTGGTAAGAAAAATGAATAACATCCTCGCTATTCAGTCCCACGTTGTTTTTGGACATGCCGGCAACAGCGCCGCTGAGTTTCCCATGCGCCGTCTCGGGGCCAACGTCTGGCCACTCAACACCGTTCAGTTCTCCAATCACACGCAGTACGGCAAATGGACGGGCTGTGTGCTGCCCGCGTCGCACTTGACCGAGATTGTGCAGGGTATCGCGGATATCGACCAGCTGAAGCGCTGTGACGCCGTGCTGAGCGGTTATCTCGGCTCTGCAGAGCAGGGCGAGCATATCCTCGGTATTGTGCGTCAGGTGAAAGCGGCGAACCCGTCGGCCAAATTCTTCTGCGATCCGGTAATGGGTCATCCCGAAAAAGGCTGCATCGTCGCGCCGGGCGTGGCGGAGTTCCACGTGCGTCATGCGATGCCCGCCAGCGATATTATTGCGCCGAATCTGATTGAGCTTGAGATCCTGTGCGAGCATCCGGTGAACAGCGTGGAAGAAGCCGTGACAGCGTCACGTGAGCTGATCGCTCAGGGGCCGGAGATCGTGC
Source organism: Lelliottia sp. JS-SCA-14 (assembly GCF_035593345.1). Taxonomy (NCBI): domain Bacteria; kingdom Pseudomonadati; phylum Pseudomonadota; class Gammaproteobacteria; order Enterobacterales; family Enterobacteriaceae; genus Lelliottia; species Lelliottia sp. JS-SCA-14. The sequence goes on from NZ_CP141606.1 coordinate 2,180,381, forward strand.
TGGTGAAGCATCTGGCGCGGGCTGGGATCAGCCACGACCGGTTTGAAATGCTGCTGGTGACGAAAGATGACGCCTGGCATATCAGCCGTCCGCTGGTGGATTTTGGTGCGCGTCAGCCGGTTGGTGTGGGTGATGTGACCAGCGGGTTACTGCTGGTGAAACTGTTGCAGGGCGCTTCTCTTCGCGACGCACTGGAGCATGTGACCGCCGCGGTGTATGAAATCATGATCGCGACCAAACAGATGGATGAGTATGAGTTGCAGGTAGTGGCGGCGCAGGATCGTATCGCGAAGCCGGAGCACTATTTTAGCGCGACGCAGCTTTAAAGCATTGCCGGGTGGCTTTCACGCTTACCCGGCCTGTCACATCGAAATACGCTGTTTTGCCGGGTGGCGGCTTCGCCTTACCCGGCCTACAAAACCGTAGGTCCGTGCAAGCGCAGCGCCGCCGCCACATTGCCGGGTGGCGGCTTTGCCTTACCCGGCCTACAAAACTGTAGGCCCGTGCAAGCGCAGCGCCGCCGGGCAAAACAGACCGCTCCGTTAGTTCAACCCTTCCGCCTTCAGCGCCGCCGCCACGCCAGGGCGCGCCGCCATACGTTCCATATACGACTCAATGTGGCTTAACCCTTCCAGATTCAGCTTCACAGCCCGCGCCCAGCGCAGAACCGTAAACAGATAGGCGTCAGCGATGGTAAAACGCTGGCCGCAAATCCACTGATCGTCTTTCAGGGATTCGTTGATGTACTGCAGTTTTTTCTCAAGCAGGGCACGAACGGTCGGTTTGTACTCCTCAGGCGTATCCGGGCGGAACAGCGGCGTAAAGCCTTTGTGCAGCTCGGTGGCGATGTAGTTCAGCCACTCCAGCGTCTTATAGCGGGAAATGCTGCCGGTCGGGGCCAGCAACTGGCGATCGGGAACGGTGTCTGCCAGGAACTGCATGATCGCCACGCCTTCGGTGAGCAGGGTGCCGTCGTCCAGCACCAGAGCCGGAACCTGTCCTTTCGGGTTAATCGCGAAGTAGTCCTCGCCATTCTCCAGACGCTTTTTCATCAGGTCGACGCTATCGAGCGTGAAATCCTTGCCGCTCTCGCGCAGGGTGATGTGCGAAGCCAAAGAGCATGCGCCTGGTTTGTAGAACAGTTTCATCGGTAACTCCTTTTTGCTGAGGTTAGAAGCATGTTAATGCGCGGGCTCATAAAAAAAAAGCCGCTAACGCACAGTTAGCGGCTTCTCTTCAGTCGTTTCCCGATGACAATTACGCGGTAGCGGCATCCGTCGCTTTTGCGGCTTTGTCGTCGTCCTGAGTCATACGATTCAGTTTAGGCGCAGTCAGCAGCATCAGCACAGCAATAACTGCGGTCGCGATACCGATCTGCATGAAGACGCGACCGTAAACTTCCAGGGAGACCAGTGGGTCAGTCACGTTTTCTGGAACCGCCATCAGGTTTGCAATCTTACCAGCAATGATCGCCGCACCCGCGGTAGTCAGGAACCAGCTACCCATGATGAAGCCCATCAGACGCTGTGGAACCAGCTGTGCAACCATCGCCAGGCCCAGACCAGAGATCATCAGCTCGCCGATAGACTGCAGCGCATAGCTCAGAATCAGCCAGTTTACAGACACGATACCGGCGTCAGTCGCGAACTTGGTGCCCAGAGGCAGAACCAGGAATGCGCCAGAGCACAGCACCATACCGATGGCAAACTTGTGCGGCATTGGCAGACGGTCGCCCATCTTGTTGTAGATTGCGGCCAAAATCGGGCTACCAATCATGATCCAGAACGGGTTCAGTGCCTGGAACTGCTCAGGTTCGAACGCGATGCCCAGAATGGCGTGCTCAACGTTACGAATTGCGAAGAAGTTCAGGGAGGTCGGCATCTGGCTGTACAGGACGAAGAAAACAACCGCCTGAATCATCAGAATGAAGGCCACAATCATCTTACGACGCGCTGCGCCCTGCATTGCGAACGCTTCTTTCGCGAAGATGCAGATGATACCCAGAGCCACTACGCCCAGAACGGCACGTGCAACGCCCTGGTTGTGCAGCAGCCAGGTGGCGATAGTCGCAAGGATCACGACACCGACGATGGTTGCCAGCAGTTTGCCCATGTGAACCGGTTCGAAGTCAGGTTTTGAACCGTAGTTTTTGACCCAGCGTTTGCAGAAGGCAAAGTTAACCACGGTGATCAGCATACCCACGACGGAGAGGGAGAACGCCACGCTCCAGCCGAACTTCGCGGCCAGCCATGGCGTCGCCAGCATAGAGAAGAAGGAACCGATGTTCACCGACATGTAGTACATGGTGAATGCCCCGTCGAGACGCGGGTCATCTTTGCTGTAGCAGGTAGACAGCAGGGAAGACGGGTTAGCTTTGAACAGCCCGTTACCGACGGCAATCGTCGCCATACCCATGTAGACAACCGCTGCATCGTGACCGGACCACGCCACCAGCGCATAACCGATCGCCAGAACGATGGCGCCCAGCATGATGACGCGTTTGGTGCCCAGGACTTTATCGCCTAACCAGCCGCCGACGGCGACCAGGCCGTAAACCAGTGCGCTGAATGAGGAGAACAGTGTGATGGAGTCAGCTTCGGACATACCCAGTTGTTTAACCAGGTAAACAGCCATAATCCCTTGCAGGCCGTAAAAACCAAAACGTTCCCATAACTCGATAGAGAAGATGAGATAGAACGCTTTAGGTTGTTTGAAAGCGTTTAAACTCACGCTCTCTTCTGTTGGTTTATTGTTTGCAGTAGACACATATACCTCTTTTTTTACATCCCATATTAACGGGGGTGTTCATAGCGTAATCGACCGGAATCCATTCGCCTTATAGTTATATTGGGAGGGGAAACGGCGGGTAATGTTCACTATCCTGGCCCATCTGGCAATACATTTGTAATACTCTGTTACATATAACCGACGTGGTATAATCAGCGGGTCAGGCAAATGTTATTTAGCGTTAAATCTCACAGCCAGAGAATTGGTGGTTTTTTTCACTACTGAATGCCCTCAAAAAGCCCCGTATGGCGATATGTTCTGCTATATGCCCTTTCAGGCAGTCAGATGACCCATAATCCGAAAATGAACTGGTTTAATCTGTGGGTAACGATCGGTCATAGCCTGTGCAGGCAAGGGCTTATCAGGTTTTTAGATACAAAAATCCAACATGACGTTATCACAGTGATCTCTGTCACAGATGTATAGAAAATTTCGCTGACGAAAAAACAATTAACCTGCCTGAGTGTTAATGAACCGAACAATCGACAGGTCTAAAAGTCAGCGCAGCGGATAATAAATGGGCAAAAGGAAGGTTCACGGTTAGACCTTCCTTTTGTAAGGGATTGATTGTGTGAAGGGATAACAAAATGCAGCAGATATCAGAGATCGACTTTCTCTTTAAACTCGCATAAATCTTCAATCAGGCACGAGCCGCAGCGCGGTTTACGGGCGATACAGGTATAACGCCCGTGCAAAATCAGCCAGTGATGGCAATCGACTTTAAACTCGGCAGGAACGACTTTGAGCAGTTTATCTTCGACCTGCTCGACGTTCTTCCCTGGCGCGAAATTAGTGCGGTTACAGACGCGAAAGATATGCGTATCGACGGCAATCGTCGGCCAGCCAAAGGCCGTGTTGAGCACCACATTCGCCGTTTTACGCCCGACGCCCGGCAGCGCTTCGAGCGCCGCGCGGTCTTCCGGCACCTCACCGCCGTGTTGTTCGACCAGAATACGACAGGTCTTAATCACGTTTTCGGCTTTGGTGTTAAACAGGCCGATGGTCTTGATATAGGACTTCACGCCGTCCACGCCCAGCTCCAGCATCGCTTGCGGCGTGTTGGCGACGGGGTAGAGCTTCGCCGTCGCTCTGTTGACGCTGACGTCAGTCGCCTGCGCGGAGAGCAGCACCGCGATCAGCAGTTCAAAAGGGGAGCTGAAGTTCAGCTCCGTTGTCGGATGCGGGTCGTTATCACGCAGGCGCGACAGAATCGCTATGCGTTTCTCTTTATTCATACAGCCTTCTCAGGGAGTCCTTCCTGCACGCTGCGCTCGGCGGCGCGGCGCTTACGTTTCTCATCAATGAGGTATTTTATCGCCAGCATCATGCCAAGGCCAATAAAGGCACCCGGCGGCAGCATCGCCAGCAGGAACGGCGTGTCGGTATGGAAAACTTCAATGCGCAGGACTTTCGCCCAGCCGCCCAGCAGCGCATCCGCGCCATCGAACAGGGTGCCGTTACCGAGGATTTCACGCAACGAGCCGAGGACAAACATCGCGCAGGTCGCACCCATGCCGATGGCAAAGCCATCCAGGGCGGAGATCAGCGGATCGTTCTTCACCGCGAAAGCTTCCGCACGGCCCACCACGATACAGTTGGTGACGATCAGCGGGATAAAAATCCCCAGCGACTGGTACAGGCCAAACGCGTAGGCGTTGATCAGCATCTGCACGATACTCACCACCGAGGCGATGATCATCACGTAAATCGGGATACGGATTTCCGCTGGCGTCCAGCGGCGCAGGGCAGAGATCGACAGGTTGGTCAGGGTCAGTACCAGCGTCGTCGCCAGCCCCAGACCCAGGGCGTTGGTGGCGGTTGATGTTACCGCCAGCAGCGGGCACATTCCGAGCAGTTGCACCAGCGCGGAGTTGTTCTTCCAGAGACCCTGGACAATAACCTCTTTAACCTGGCTCATGATTACTCCTCACACCCGGGAAGATTGTTAAGTTGCGCGGGCAGCGTTTGGGCATACAGCCCGGCGCGTTTCACCGCATTCACCACCGCGCGCGGCGTAATGGTCGCACCGGTAAACTGGTCGAACTCGCCGCCGTCTTTTTTCACCGCAAAGGCAGTGTCGTTTTCACCGTGAATCACTTTTCCGGCGAAGTGCAATATCCAGTCGCCGAGGCGCAGCTCGATTTTATCGCCCAGGCCCGGCGTTTCGTGATGCTCGGTGACGCGCGTACCCAGTACGGTACCGGAGAAGTCGGTCCCGACCAGCAGCTGAATTGCGCCTGAGTAGCCGTCCGGGGCGGTTGCTTCCATCACCGCACCCACGGCGGTATCGCCTTTGCGCGCAATGAAAATGCGGTGTTCACCTTTGCCTAACTGCGGGGCCTGCACGATAAAGCAGCTTTTCTGCAGGTCATTATCGTAGAAGTCCGACGGGATCACCTGATCGAACAGCGCTTTTTGTTGCTTCGCCGCTTGCTCTTCAATGGTGTTTTTAGTCAGTTCATTCACCAGTGCGGTCAGACCGGTCAGGGCGGCGGCGAAGATCGCCAGCGTCACGCCGTGTTTTTGCATCGTTTTCAGCATGGCGAATCCCTTAGCGGTGGCCATACACGCGAGGACGCGTGTAGTAGTCAATCAGTGGCACGGTAATATTGGCGAGCAGAACGGCAAAGGCCACACCGTCCGGATAACCGCCAAAACTACGAATCAACCACACCAGCAGCCCCGCCAGCGCGCCAAAAATCAGGCGTCCACGGTTGGTGGTAGAGGCGGTGACCGGGTCGGTCAAAATAAAGAACGCACCCAGCATGGTGGCCCCTGAGAGCAGGTGCATCTGCGGGCTTGGCAGCGGCTCGGACGAGAACGCCCAGCCGAGCGTGGCACAGATCGCCAGCGTCACCAGGAAACTGACCGGAATGTGCCAGCGAATCGCTTTCTTCCACAGCAGGAATACGCCGCCCAGAAGATAGGCGATATTCACCCACTGCCAGCCTGCGCCCGCCAGTACGCCGCTGTAGATCGGATACTGCATGATCTGCTCCAGGCTGTGACCGGCATGCAACGAGGTTTTAAAGGTGTCGAGCGGGGTGGCCTGGCTTACTCCGTCCACGCCCATGCGCAGGGTGTTCATATCGCCACCCGTCGCCGTATGCCCGGTGAAGATCACCTGCAACGCATCCATAAAGCCCGGCACCGTCGCGGCAATCTCATGCGGCGGCAGCCAGCTGGTCATCTGGACCGGGAAGGAGATCAGCAGCACCACGTAACCGATCATCGCCGGGTTGAACGGGTTATGCCCCAGCCCGCCGTACAGCTGTTTGGCGATAATGACCGCGAACACCGTACCCAGCACCACCATCCACCAGGGGGCAAACGGCGGAATACTGATCGCCAGCAGCAGGCCCGTCAGCAGGGCCGAGTTATCGGCGAGGATGCGGGTAACGGGCATTTTGCGCAGTCGAAGTACCAGCGCTTCAGCGGCCAGCGCACTACCGCCGCCGAGGAGGATCTGAAACAGTGTCCCCCAGCCAAAAAACCAGAACTGCACGGCGATGCCCGGCAGGGCCGCCAGGCAGACCAGCATCATAATGCGCGACGTCTGGCGCTGGTTATGGGTGTAAGGGGAACTTGCGATTCTGAAAACCATTTAATCCTCGTTTACTGCCTGCTGTGCGGCTTTCTTAGCCTGAACGCGCGCAATCGCGGCGGCGACTGCGGCTTTGCGTGGGTCGTCGTTTGCTGCGGGTTCGGCTTCCTGCTGGGCCGCTTTACGGGCTTTGGCGCGAGCGATAGCCGCTTCAACGGCGGCTTTACGCGGGTCGACGGGGGCTTCCGGCGCGGCTGGCGCTTCCTGCTGGGCCGCTTTACGTGCTTTGGCGCGGGCGATAGCCGCTTCTACGGCAGCTTTACGCGGATCGACGGCAGCTTCCGGCGCCACAGCTTCTTCCTGCTGCGTCGCTTTGCGCGCTTTGGCACGAGCAATCGCCGCTTCTACAGCCGCTTTGCGCGGGTCGATTTCTGCGTCCTGCGCTTTCTCTGCCTGACGCGCGCGGGCCTGCGCTTTACGCGCTTCGCGGGCGGCGATGGCCTCGCTGTTATCCGGTTTTTCACCGGCAGGGATAATCACCGGCTGGGCAGCAGAGGCTTTCTTCTCGCGAACGCGTGCCAGCGCGGCATTGATCGCATCCTGATCTTTTTCGGCTGGCTGCACCGCGGCCTGCTTATGACGTTCCTGGCGCGCCAGTTTTTCGCGCTCAAGACGCGCCTGACGCGCTTCAAAGCGGGCTTTGGCTTCTGCCGCGCGTTTGTCTTCCAGCGAAATGGCGTAAATCTCGGCCTTTTCCTGACGGAAATATTGCACCAGCGGAATGCTGCTCGGGCAGACCCATGCGCAGGCCCCGCACTCGATGCAGTCGGCCAGATTGTGGGCTTTGGCTTTGTCGTGCAACTGACCTTTGCTGTACCAGTACAACTGCTGCGGGAGCAGATCCGCCGGGCAGGCGTCGGCGCAGGCGCTGCAGCGAATGCAGCCTTTCTCTTCCTGCTCCTCGCCCATTTCACTGGCGGAAGGCGCCAGCAGACAGTTGGTAATTTTCACCACCGGCACGTCGAGCCAGGGGAGGGTAAAGCCCATCAGCGGGCCGCCCATGATCACCATCTGATCGCTGCCCGGACAAAATCCGGCCTGCTCCAGCAGATGGCGCACCGGCGTACCCAGACGCGCCCAGACGTTGCCTGGCTGCGAAACGGATTCCCCGGTCAGAGTCACCACGCGCTCGGTCAACGGCTCGCCGTCGATCACCGCGCGTTTCACTGCGTAAGCCGTACCGACGTTTTGCATCAGCACGCCGATATCGGACGAACGGCCGCCGTGCGGAACCTGTTTGCCGGTTAAAATTTGCGTCAGCTGTTTCGCGCCGCCGGACGGGTATTTGGTCGGAATAACGCGCAGGCCAATATCGTGGCTGCCCGCCAGCACCGCACGCAGCATGGAGATCGCCTGCGGCTTGTTATCTTCGATGCCGATCAGCACTTCGCGCGGCTGCAAAATGTGGGCAAGAATGCGAATGCCTTCCACGACCTGCGCGGCGCAGTCCTGCATCAGACGGTCATCGGCGGTGATGTAGGGCTCGCACTCGGCGGCATTGATGATCAGGGTCTCGATCTTGTCGCCACCGCCGCGCAGTTTGGTCCCGGTCGGGAAGCCAGCGCCGCCGAGACCGGCCACGCCGAACTGATGGATGCGTTCGATCAGCGCCTCGCGGCTCTGGGCGCGATAATCGCTCCAGCCGTCGCGCTCAATCCAGCGGTCTTCGCCATCCGGCTCGATAGTGACGCTTAATTCAGACAGCGCCGAAGGGTGGGGCACCGTGTGTGGGGCGATCGCCACCACTGTCCCGGAGGTCGGGGCATGGACCGGGAGCATACGCCCGCGGCCGAAAGTCAGCTGCTGGCCGCGCAGGACGGTGTCGCCGACCTTGACGCACAGCTCGCCCTCCGCGCCGATATGCTGTTTCAGTGGCATGACGAAACGGGTCGCCAGCGGGATCTGGCGCAGCGGCGTGCCGCTGGACTGGGTTTTCATCTCCGGCGGATGAATGCCGCCGTCGAAATCCCAAATCTTCTCTTTTCTGAAAGCAGAAAATAACTTAAGCATGGTGTTCCACAGGAATTATACGAACTGGAATGGTTTGAAGATCCCACTTCCAGCTGTCAGTCGTCGTCTCGACCGGACGCAGCTCGATGCATTGCGTCGGGCAGGGGGCCACGCAGAGGTTGCAGCCCGTGCACAGATCCGCCATCACGGTGTGCATCGCGCGGGTCGCACCGACAATGGCGTCCACCGGGCAGGCCTGAATGCATTTGGTGCAGCCGATACAGTTGGCTTCGTCGATCACCGCCAGGGCGCGCACCGGCACTTGCGCCGTTTCGTCGCCATCCACCGGCTGCGGGTCAACGTTCAGCAGCGCGGCGATTTTCAGCATCACGGCTTCGCCACCCGGCGCACAGCGGTTAATTTTTTCACCGTTGCCGACGGCCTCAGCATAGGGGCGGCAGCCGGGATAGCCGCACTGGCCACACTGGCTTTGCGGCAGGAGATCGTCAATTTTTTCCACGACAGGATCGCCTTCGACCGCAAAGCGGCGCGAGGCGTAACCCAGAATAATGCCAAAAAACAGCCCCAGCACGCTGATGGAGGCGATGGCAATCCAGATAGCATTCATTACAACTTCACCAGACCACTGAAGCCCATAAAGGCCAGAGACATCAAACCGGCGGTGACCAGCGCGATGGCGTTACCGCGAAACGGTGCCGGAATATCGGCAGCGGCCATGCGTTCGCGAATCGACGCAAACAGCACCATGACCAGCGAAAACCCGACCGCGGCGGAAAAACCGTACAGCGCGGATTGCAGGAAATTATGCCCAAGGTTGATGTTGAGCAGCGCCACGCCGAGAACGGCGCAGTTAGTGGTGATCAGCGGCAGGAAGATGCCAAGCAGGCGATAGAGCGCCGGGCTGGTTTTACGCACCACCATTTCCGTAAATTGCACCACAAAGGCAATCACGAGGATAAACGCCAGCGTGCGCAGGTAGGTCAGGCCGAGGGGGATCAATATCCAGGTATCAATCCACCAGGCGCAAATAGAGGCCAGCGTCATCACGAAGGTGGTCGCCAGCCCCATGCCCATCGCGGTCTCCAGTTTTTTGGAAACCCCCATGAACGGGCACAGGCCAAGGAACTTCACCAGCACGAAGTTATTAACCAGCACAGTTCCGACAAAGAGCAGTAAGTAATCGGTCATTATTTAGCCTGAAACAAAAAAGCCGCCTATTATCGGATAAACCACAACGGGCGACAACAGGATAACTGTAGGGTTATTACGGATTCACAAAGGTCTTTTTCACGCGGGCAGAGCGCCTGAAATAGGGCGCGAAGATCGCAGCGGCCAGCAGCGGGAACAGAAGCTGGCGGGTCGCCAGTAAATCTGAAACCGGGGAAAAGGCAAAGGCCTTAATCGCCAGCAGCACAGAGATCAGCAGCCAGATAATATAGTGCTTAGGCACTTTCTGACGGCGTTTAAAGAAGGCGATGGTCAGCCACAGGGTGTAGTACCACATGGCAATAGCAAAAGCGAATGAGACAAACCACAAGGCAATATTCAGCGTGCTTTGGGAGGTCAGATTTTTTAACGCATACGGCGTCACGAGAGCCGTGGTGTACAGCAGCAGCGCCAGCGATGCGCTTAACAAAGCAACCAGTAACCAGGCGAGCGGGGCGAGTAACCAGCCTCCGATTTTTTCTCCAGGCGATGTGGTCATGTTATCTCCCTCAGTCTGCGCGAAATGATACCCGGCAAATTTACCGGGGCGTGAGTATATAACATTTCGCGCCGATGGCTACCGTCTTACAGCACGTAGCGCCAAACTGATTTAGGGACTTCGCCGATATTGAACAGACGACCGCCGGAAACCAGCTCTGCGCGGCGGTGATCGGCAGCGCGGTACATATTGATGATGTCCTGATTATCGGTCAGCGTGTAGTTCAAATGATCAAACAGTTTTTCCAGGCTCTCGAGAGAACTGATTTTGCGAAATTTTAATAAATAGTCCTGAACTGTCATGGTAATAAGCTTCCATTTTAAAAGTAAATCATACAAGTAGGGTAATTCGCTCGAATAATAAACGGATAAATAAGGACGTAAACTGCCCACTCAAGGATTAAAGCTAAATTAGGAGTTTTCTTTTATAAATTCAGGCGTCGAACGACGCCCGGAGAAGAAGGTTAACCCTGATGACTGCGGCTGGCAACAAGCAACTGACAGGATATGTCACTCTTTTGGCAGCAAAAGCTATTTCGCCTGCGAAGCCGCAACGGGCTCCGGCGGCTGGTAGTTATCAATATGGCTGGCAACGCCGAGCAAAATGACAGAAACACCCAGGACAACCCATCCCGCTAATTCAACGATTCTATTAATGATTGACGTCATAATCTTTTGTTTGTGATTTATCCATAAATACAGGTTGAGAATGTTACAGCGTGATTTCGGCTATCGCAAGTCCTTCGGGAACGGTTTCCCTTCATGAATTCAGCAGGTTATATAAATGTAACAAAGACCTCCGGTGCGTCATGCTGGTTTTAGTTTTGTAATCCATTACAAAACTATTGTGACAGCAATGTTGATAGTGTGAGAATGGGTGAAAGACAAGACGAGAGGCAACGACATGAGTGACAAAATCCGCGTCGGATTAATTGGTTATGGTTACGCGAGCAAAACGTTTCACGCGCCGCTGATTGTCGGTACGCCTGGAATGGAGCTGGCGGCGGTTTCGAGCAGCGACGAGGCTAAAGTTCACGCTGACTGGCCCTCGGTGCCGGTGGTGTCTGAACCTAAGCACCTGTTTAACGATCCGAATATCGATTTAATCGTCATCCCCACGCCGAACGATACCCACTTCCCGCTGGCGAAAGCAGCGCTGGAAGCGGGCAAACACGTGGTGGTGGATAAGCCCTTCACGGTGACGCTCTCTCAGGCGCGCGAACTGGATGCGCTGGCAAAAAGCCTGGGGCGTCTGCTGTCAGTATTCCATAACCGTCGCTGGGACAGTGATTTCCTGACGGTGAAAGCGCTGATGAACGAAGGGACGCTGGGAGAAGTGGCGTACTTCGAGTCTCATTTCGACCGTTTCCGTCCGCAGGTGCGTAACCGCTGGCGCGAGCAGGCCGGTCCGGGGAGCGGCATCTGGTACGATCTGGCTCCGCATCTGCTGGACCAGGCGGTGAACCTGTTCGGTCTGCCGGTAAGCATGACGGTGGATCTCGCGCAGCTGCGTCCGGGCGCACAGGCGACGGACTACTTCCACGCCATTTTAAGCTATCCGCAGCGTCGCGTGGTGCTGCACGGCACCATGCTGGCGGCCGCAGAATCTGCGCGCTATATCGTGCACGGCACGCGCGGGAGCTACGTGAAGTTTGGCCTGGATCCGCAGGAAGACCGCCTTAAAAACGGCGAGCGTTTGCCGCAGGAAGACTGGGGCTACGACATGCGCGACGGCGTGTTAACGCGCGTTGAAGGGGAAGAGCAGGTGCAGGAAACCTGGCTGACCCTGCCGGGGAACTATCCGGCGTACTACGCGGGGATCCGCGACGCTCTGAACGGCACGGGCGAAAACCCGGTTCCGGCAAGTCAGGCGATTCAGATTATGGAACTGATAGAGCTGGGCATTGAATCCGCGAAACACCGCTCGACGCTCTGTCTGGCGTAACGCAAAAAAGGGCCGGCGAATTTGCCGTAATGCTGGCCAGTTAAGCATCTGAGGTTGTTCCGTTCACCTTATGTTCAGCAGAATATAATCGCGTCACAACCTGTGAACGTGCAAAGGGGGCCACGCGGCCCCCTTTGCAATCCCCGCGCCCCGCCATGAAATCGGTGCTTCGCACTGCGCTCACCTTCCGGCCTGCTGCCTGCGGTCGGCTCGACTCGTGATTACTCGTCCCATCCATGGGACTCGCCCCTTCGGGGCCAGCGCAAGCGCTGTTCAAAATTGCTCCCGGCAATTTTGTCCTGTCTCGTTTCGCCTCTGGCCGCCATCCCTGGCGTCCAGCCCTTGTCATCTGGCCTCCGGTTCGCCGATTTCTGCGGGGACCCAACACCGGTGCCACATTCAAACGACTAAGAAGGTTGAGGGATCGTGAGTCCGGCTGAAAATCGCCGAAGCGTTTCCTGGAGGCCGGGTCGAGGCGCAGGGATGCGCCGAGAGGGGGCGACCTGCATGGATGCAGGATCGCGCCCGACCCGAAAGCCGTAAGGAATAAGCTGAGGGCACCGCGAAGCGGCGATTTTCTTTGCCGGGAGCCGGGGTTGCCAGGGTGGTGGCGATTGAGCCACCCTGGCACGTTCACCGCAGAGAGATGGACCGGAAGCAGAGGAACGAAAGTGAACGGAACAATACCACTGATGCCATAAAGGTCCTGGGACAGGCAAAATAATGAATTTAAATTCATTATTTTGCTTAACTGACTGGCATTACGGCGAATTTGCCGGCCTTTTATATTCATTTGTAGGCCGGGCAAACGAAGTGCCGCCCGGCAAATGGCTATCACCCTGCAACTTTATCGCGCAAGGCCTGTTTCTCTTCTGCGCTTAAGAACGCAATTTCCAGCCCGTTAATCTGCGCCTGACGAATCTGTTCCCGGCTTAGACCCGCCTGCGGTGCGGCAACATTATACTCATGAACAATATCGACACCCTGAACTGCCGGGTCGTCGGTGTTCAGCGTTGCCAGCACGCCGTGCTCGAGGAAAGTTTTCAGCGGATGCTGCGCCAGAGACGCGACCGTGCTGGTCTGGATATTGGACGTCAGGCAGGATTCGATACCGATGCGCTGCTCGGCCAGGAAATCCATCAGGGCCCGGTCTTCAACGGCTTTCACGCCGTGACCGATACGCTCAGCACCCAGCTCACGAATCGCCTGCCAGATGCTTTCCGGACCCGCCGCTTCGCCCGCATGGACGGTGATATGCCAGCCCGCGTCGCGCGCACGGTTGAAGTGGGAAAGGAACAGACTGCCAGGGAAGCCCAGCTCATCACCGGCCAGATCGACGGCGGTGATGTGGTCGCGGTGCGCCAGCAGCGCTTCGAGCTCCTGCAGACAGGCCGCTTCACCAAAGGTGCGGCTCATAATACCGATCAGACGCGCCTGAACGTTAAAGGCTTTACAGCCTTCGTGCACGCCTTCAATGACCGCTTCCACCACGCCTTCAACAGGCAGGTTGTGGTTCATCGCCATATAGCCCGGAGAAAAACGCAGCTCGACGTAGTGCAGGCCATTGCGCGCCGCATCTTCGATATTCTCAAACGCCACGCGACGGCAGGCATCCAGCGACGCCAGCACTTTCACGCCCCAGTCCAGTTTGCTGAGGAAGCTGACCAGATCCGGCTCGTTAGCCGTCACCTGAACATGTGGAATCAGGGTTTCAATGGTTTGCGCGGGGAGAGATAAATTAAACTGGCGGCCAAGATCGAGAATGGTTTGGGCACGAATGTTGCCATCAAGGTGACGGTGAATATCGGTTAAAGGCAGGCGGGTATCAATCATGGTCGCACTCTTTTTCTGGTTAAAGTGCAGCGCATTATACAATAATTTATAGAAAATTTAACGACAGGTTAGCAGGCGTGCCTGAGAATATGAAAGGAGGCTGCTTGTGAAACTTCCTGGGCAGTCTCCGTGTTTCACGATCCTTGTTGAACGTATTGATTCTGAGGGCTAGTAGTTTTCAGGTAAGTGATGAACCTCTTTGAGTATCCCTTTGACAATAACGATGTAACCTCCATCTTTTAAATCAGAAAGAATACGCATTATACCGCTTCGTGAGATGCGCGTTTTGCTGCGTATGTAGGTTTCGGCCAGGATGTTATCGCGCACCTCTTCCGGCATATTAATCAATTCATAGAGTTGATACCGAACGATATTGTAAGTAGTCGGGGCCGTCAGTTTAAATATCTTTTCAATGCTGATGCTGTTGATGGCCAACTGGTGCCTTGCGAAAAGCTCCCAGAGCCGATGGCGGTGTAGCAGCTCAAATAAGTCTTCACGATTAATGATAGCAATTTCCGAGGGCACGATGACTTTAATGGTATAGATGGACTCAGTTCCTGGAGGCAAAGGGATAGCGCCTCGCAGCGTTGGCGCATCAAACAACTCAACGAGGATATCGTCAGGCTGTCTGTACACGGAGACCGCTCCTTTGCGCACAAAATAGCAAACGGGTTTTTGGGTTGCGCCAATCGTAAAGCGGGTATTGATGGGAATGTCGCGGTATTGCAAAAAAGGCTCAAGCTTATTCATCAGAGCCAGTAGGTTTTCAGGATCTGTCTTGGTTGCCATTTGGACAACTTGAGTCATTGTTGAAGTAATCATAAATGGAATATTATTTTTAATAAATATTAATTAGAGAGTAGACAGTGAAAAAGGTTTAGTCAAATTTAAAATTATTAATTCATGCACATGAGGGTTAATTCCCATGCCCGAACTGTCTGTGTTAATCAAAAATCGTATTAAATAACCTCTTCGCTTATCACTATATTATCTGTACTTAAATGAAATATGCTGCCTTATGAATTGAGTGCCAGAGGAGGTATCGACAGTCGTTCATACTTTGGGGGGCACTTGTGTTATCTCTCTTTATAGGCGAACACTCAACATATATCAATCTACCATCCTGGCAATATAAAATCTGACTGTATTTGATCCAGATTTGGATTGGGGAGAGATGGGCTATGAGGGATTTATAAGATTTCGCCCAATCTAAATTGGGATCGGTTTTGCGTTGATACATAAATACACACTCTGCATAATTCATTCCGAGTTAACGACTAAGCGTATAAGTAGATGCATATAATTTTATGCATTGCTGTCGACATTCGTTAATTGTTGAAGTTTGAAATGATTGATGGAACATATCTCTGGATCTTAGAGCTTCAATTATTAACCACATCCCAATCAAGGAATTTGTAATGAAAAAGAATTTTATCGCTATTGCGGTAGTTGCTACTGCTGCTGTTTCTATGTCTAACGCTTTTGCTGCGGCAGGCACCGTGAATTTTACCGGCGAGATTCTTGATAAAGCATGTACCGTTGACGTTGATTCTCAAAATCAGACTGTTGCACTGGGTTCATATAATAAATCTGAGTTTACTGCCGCTGGCAGCGTAACAGCCGCAAAAAAATTCGCCATCGTGCTGAAGGATTGTCCGGCGGCTGTAACAACGGCTCATGTACGTTTTGATGGTACACCAGAGCCTACCGATTCCACGCTGCTGGCAATCGACGGTTCAGTAGCCGGTGCGGCAACAGGTGTGGCTATTAACCTGATGTCAGCCGACAAGAATCAGCTGCCACTGCATAGCGATAACAGCTATCGCTACACACTGAGCAGCACTGCGGATAACACCCTGGATTTCTACGCACAGTACAAATCCACCGCTGCCACTGTGACTGCAGGTCCTGCTAACTCTGTAGCCAGCTTCTCTGTTGTTTACAATTAATTCCCTCGACGGGAAGTAATATGAGGCCGATTTTCGGCCTCATTTTAATTGAGGTATAAAATGAATTTTCTTCGCAAAACTTTTATTGCCAGCGCTTTAATTATTGCTGGTGCTTCTGTCGCTCATGCTGGTGTCATCATTGGTGGCACCCGCGTAATATATGATGGCAATAAAAAGGAAGCCTCCATTAGCGTAAACAATCCGGACGCCACGCCTTATCTTATTCAGTCATGGATAGAAACGCTAAACGGAGGGGTTGAGAAAGCTCCTTTTATTATCACACCGCCACTGTATCGTCTCGATAAAGATCAGCAAAACGTTGAGCGTATTATTATGGCGGGTGCATTACCTCAGGATAAGGAAAGCCTGTACTGGCTAAATATCAAAGCGATTCCGTCTGCACCTAAAAAAGAAAATAGTTTACAGGTCGCAGTAAAAACACGGATCAAGCTGATTTACCGACCTGAAGCCCTTAAAGGCATCGCACCGGAAGAACTGGCTGAAAAATTAACCTGGAGTCATTCGGGTGACCAGCTTCGTGTCACAAACCCGACACCTTATGTAATGAATTTCAACCAAATTAGCGTCGGCGGAAAACAGCTGGAAGACGTGTCGTATGTTCTGCCGGGGGCGACGGCGCAGTTCACTCTGCCTAAAGGCGTGAGCAGTGGGGCACTGACATTTACTGTGATTAATGATTATGGCGGCCCAGGGAAACCCCATAAGAATGCGATTTAAGTTAATGAAACAACAATATTCAAATGGATTTTCAGGTTGATGGTGATGATGAAACAAACGTTCAGTTTTAAACCGGCCAGGCTGGCACTTTTTATTGCGGCTGCGCTGGGCATGATGACTCATGTAGTCAATGCCCGCGATGAATTCAATCCCGAGCTGCTTGAAGTGGACAATCCAGGTGCCGGTAAAACTGACCTGTCAGCGTTTGAAGCTGGTTCCCAGGCTCCAGGGACTTATCATGTGGATATTGTTCTTGATGAGCAACTGATGGACACGCGCGATGTTGATTTCAAAGGGACGACAGATACCAACGGTGAAACCGTTTTACAGCCTTGCTTGACCCTGGAACAGCTTAAAGCCTGGGGAGTTAAAACAGAGCTCTTCCCCAGTCTGGCAGCCTCTGGGCAGTGTGTTGATCTGGCGGCTATCCCTAAGGCCTCGGCGGATTTTCAATTCGCGACCCAGCGCCTTGTGATCAGCGTGCCTCAGGCAGCGTTAGTCCCTCAGGCCCGCGGCTATGTACCGCCTGAGCAGTGGGATGAGGGCATCAATGCAGTAATGCTGAATTACAGTGCCAGCGGCTCAAATAACTGGCAGCGTGGGAATAATGGCGGTTCAGATAATAGCCAGTATGCGAACTTGCGTCCGGGCGTGAATATCGGTCCATGGCGTCTGCGTAATTATACCACCTGGAACCGTGACACTAACGGTCAGGATAAGTGGGACACGGTCTATACCTACGCTCAGCGTGATGTCATCCCCCTGAAGGCTCAGTTCACCGCCGGTGACAGTAATGCACCGAGTGATATTTTTGACAGTATGCCGTTTCGTGGTGCGCAGTTAGCGTCTGACGACGACATGCTCCCGGACTCGCTGAAAGGCTATGCGCCAGTGGTTCGTGGAATTGCCCGCACTAACGCTCAGGTAATTATTCGCCAGAACGGCTACCAGATTTATCAGAGCTATGTCGCACCCGGTGCCTTTGAAATTACCGATATGTATCCCACCGGTGGCGCGGGCGATCTGGATGTAACGATAAAAGAAGCCGACGGCAGTGAACAGCATTTTACGGTGGCGTTTGCATCGCTTCCGGTACTGCAGCGTGAAGGCCGTTTTAAGTATGCCCTGACAGGAGGGCAATATCGTTCTTATGACAGCAGTGTCGATAAAACGCCGTTCGGTCAGTTGACCGGAATTTATGGCCTGTCGTATGGGGTAACGATTTACGGCGGTGTGCAGGAATCGAGCAAATACCAGTCTCTGGCGAGCGGTATCGGCAAAAACCTGGGGGACTTTGGTGCATTCTCTGTGGATGTGACTCAGGCCTGGTCGACACCGAAAGATGAGATCAAAACCAGCGGTCAGTCCTGGCGCGCGCGTTACAGTAAAAACATTCTTGATACCGGTACCAACTTCGCTATTGCAGGTTACCGCTATTCCACCAGCGGATATTACGGCATGCAGGAAGTACTGGATTCCTACAGCAATAACGGTGGTGTGATTGATCGCCGTCGTAATCGTATGGAACTGACGGTCAGTCAGACCCTGGGGCAAGATCTGGGCTCACTTATGCTGAGTGCGGTACGCGAAGATTACTGGAATTCTGAACGCACCATGCAGTCGTACAGTGCGGGGTATAGCAACTCCTGGCGCGGCATGAACTATGGCCTGACCTACACCTACAGTAAAAATGGTTCAGCAACAGGTAATGGCGATCAGACCTATTACGATAAAGACCAGCAGTTGGCGGTGAATATCAGTATTCCGCTGGAGAAATTCCTGCCGCAGTCGTGGGCCAACTACAGCATGAACGCCAGTAAAGAGAATGGCACTACGCACACGGTCGGCGTGAGCGGTATGGCAATGGAAAACAATGCGCTTAACTGGAACGTGCAGCAGGGTTATGGCACCGACGACGTGGGTTATACCGGCAGCATGAATGCTGACTATAAAGGCACCTACGGCGAGATGACCGCAGGCTATGGTTACGATAAAAACAGTGATCGTGTGAACTACGGTATCCAGGGCGGCATCCTGGCGCATGAAGATGGCATTACCTTTAGCCAGCCGCTGGGAGAAACCAACGTGCTAATTAAAGCGCCGGGTGCAAAAGGGGTTGATATTCAAAACCAGACTGGCGCAAAAACCGACTGGCGCGGTTATACCACCGTCAGCAACCTGACGGTTTACCGTAAAAATGATGTGGCGCTGCGCACAGATTCTCTGCCGGATGATGTGGAGCTGGATCTGACCAATAAAGCGGTTATTCCGACACGTGGTGCGGTGGTACGTGCTGACTATATTGCCAGTGTGGGTATGCGAGTGCTGATGACGATAACTCAGGCAAATGGTCAACCAGTGCCTTTTGGTGCAATAGCAACGCTTGAGGGTCAAAAGACAAATGGCTTTATTATTGGCGATAACGGACAAGTATATTTATCCGGGTTGCAGCAAAGCGGTCGGATGAATATTAAGTGGGGGGAATCCTCTCAGCAAAATTGTAGCCTGAGCTTCCATTTACCTGAACAATCCAAAGGTGTCGCCATGCTGAACGAGCAGTGTCAATGATGGAAATTTCGATGAAATATATAAAACTAGTATTCTTACTCTTTATTGGTGTGTTTCTTTTGCCTGGTTATTCGTTTGCCAGTTATAGCTGTTCACCTCTGTCTGGCTCTATTTCAGTCAATTTAAATACGATCACCGTGCAACGAGACACGGCCGTGGGCACACTTTTGGCAACCATTACTGGGCCCAACGCATCAGCCTATAGTTGCTACGTGTCAAACCCGTCATCAGGTACGACTTTAGTTCTTGGTGTGCAATCTATTCTTGGTTACTACGGGCACATGGATGGGATCAGTGTCTACAGAACGAATGTCCCAGGAATCGGTATTGGAATCGGTGGTGCTGGATCAATGAACGGTTTTAACTACACGACCTATGTTGGCGATGGTACCTCATCGTGGTATGGATCAGATTGGAACAGTGTCGTAGTTACAGCAACTTACGATAGTAAAACTATTTCATCTTACATTTCACCGATAATAAAAGTGTATAAGATTGATGACGCTAGCTCCGGAGTTATATCCGGACAGGTAGGGGCGGTCATTATGGGTATGAGCAACGGTTTTAACACAAGCTATGTGAGTAGTTGGGCTCAAGATATTCCACTGATGGTGACGGGTACGATTAATGTGGTGGCCTGTTCAATTAAAACACCAACGCTCAATTTCCCAATAGGGGATGTACTGGCCTCGAAATTTGGTTCAACTGTTGGGACCACACCATCGGACGCTCAAAATACGCAAAATCTGGGTCTGGATTGTGACCCTCAGGCAAATATCAATGTCAGTTTATCCGGAACTCAAAACCCGGATGTCGGCACCACCAGCGTGCTGGCATTAACAGGGCAAGGTGACGCTGGCGTCGCTCAGGGCGTGGGCGTGCAAATTGTTTATAACGGCTCTCCGCTGACATTAAACAACCGAATTGTCTTGAAAAAATCCGCAGGCGGCCAGGAAACTTTTCCTTTAACCGCTCGCTATTATCAAACCAGAACATCTGTGACCACGGGTACGGCAAATACATCTGCAACGCTGAACTTAACCTATCAGTAAAAAAGGAATTTATAATGAAAGTTAAAATGTTATCAGCCGCGATGCTTATGTTATTCAGTGCACTATGTCATGCATCGGATCCGGTAAGTTTACAGGTGACAGGGAATATCATCGCCTCGCCGTGTCAGATTAGTAGTGAAAGCGTCAATAAAGCCGTTGACCTTGGGCAGGAAATCCAGTTATCCGATCTGCAAACTGCGGGTGGTGCCTCGCCCTGGGTTAATTTCACGCTGGATGTGGATTCTTGTCCACAGGGGACAACGAAAGTCACTATGACGATGCATGGTACCGCAGATGCCACCAATCCCGCTGATATGTATGTCAGCACCGGTGTGGCGGAAAATGTTGCGGTGCAGGTACAAAGCCAGGCAGGGGACGCATTAGGTGATGGGAAATCGATTACGGGTAATATCGCTAGCAGCGCGTATTCATTTCCGCTGCGTGCACGAGTATACAGTGAAAACGGTGATGCTACCGCAGGCTCAGTGAAAACAACCATTACAGCAACCTTTGTCTACCAGTAAAAATTCGCCCGGCGGCGCTGCGCTTGCACGGGCCTACTGGTTTTGTAGGCCGGGTAAGCGCAGCGCCACCCGGCAAAATGTTACAGCAGCGTCCGAATCCCCGCAATCAACCGCTCAACACCCTGTTCCAGCTTGCGCTTAGGGCATCCGGCGTTCAGGCGTACATACCCGTTACCTTCCACGCCATAAGTGTATCCCGGCATAATCGCCACTTTTTGCTGCTCGATCAGCACTTTTTGCAGTGCTTTGTCGTCGATCCCTAACGGACTCAAATCGATCCACGCCAGATAGGTCGCTTCCGGCGGCTGCCAGTTCAGCTGCGGGAAGGCTGCGTTCAGCTGCTCTGCCACAAAGCGCAGATTATTTTCCAGATAGGCGCGCAGCGCATCCAGCCACGCTTCACCTTGCTCGTAAGCGGCGATATGCGCCGTCAGCGCCAACACGGAAGGGGATGACAGCCCGTCGCGGCCTTTCAGCGCTTTCAGGTAGCTCGCCCGACTTTCGTCGTCGCCGATCAGCCCGTAGGCGCCGGTCAGCGCCGGAATGTTGAAGCTCTTGGACCCTGAGGTCAGCAGCGCCCACTTGCTCTTCGCCACTTCGTTCCACGGCGTATGCTGGTGGTCGCCCCACACCATATCCATGTGGATTTCATCGCTGATCACCGCCACGCCGTAGCGGGCGCAGAGTTCGGCCATGGTGTTCAGCTCGTCGCGCGTCCAGACCTTACCGGTCGGGTTCTGCGGGCTGCACAGCAGTAAAATCGTGTTCTCGGGTTTCGCCAGCTCGGCTTCCAGTTTCGTCATATCGCACATCCAGCCGGTCGCGCTTTTTTGCATCGAAACCGGAACCACTTTGCGATCGTTGCCCTGCACGGCGTTGTAAAACGCATCATACGCCGGGGTGTGGACCACGATGCCGTCGCCCGGTTTTGACCAGATGCGGATAAGCTCCGAGACCATGTAGATCACCGACGGGCCATACACGAGGGAGTCTTTATCAATGCGGCTGTTGAATCGCTGCTGGAACCAGTGCGCCACGGCGGCGAGGAACTCGTCATTCTTCCAGCGGCTGTAACCAAATACGCCGTGGTTGATGCGCTCATGCAGCGCGGCGGTGATGCACGGCGCGGTGGCAAAATCCATATCGGAGATAGTAAAAGGCAGCAGGTCGTCTGCCCCGAAGCGGTCGGCGACGTAATCCCACTGGGTACACCAGGTCCCATGGCGATCGACGACGGTTGAGAAATCAAACATAGCGCTCGTCCTTAAAATAAAACCCCCTTCATGGGAAGGGGGTGAGGTGTCAGGCTTCTACCGTACGCATCAGCGTCGATAGCTCATCTTTGACCGACTGGACCTGCGGCCCAATCACCACCTGCAAATTATGCTGATTCAACTGTACCACGCCGATGGCCCGGTTGGCCTTCAGGGCGTTGGTGTCCACTTTCGACATATCGTTCACCGACAGACGCAGGCGGGTGATGCAGTTATCCAGCGACGTGATGTTATCCGCGCCGCCCAGTGCTGCCAGAATCGCTGGCGTGTTGTAGCCAGATTTACCGACAGTCCCAACCACCGCTTGTTCAGTGCTGGCGGTGTCCGTATCACGGCCAGGGGTTTTCAGGTTAAAGCGGGTGATGGCGAAGCGGAAGATACCGTAGTACACCGCGAACCAGATGGCTGCCACAACCGGTACCAGATACCACTTGGTCGACAGACCGTGCAGGATCCCGAACACCACGAAGTCGATCACGTTGCCGTCGGTGTTACCGATGGTCACGCCCAGAACCGCCATCACGGTGAAGCCCAGACCGGTCAGCACGGCGTGGATGAGATACAGAACCGGGGCGACGAACAGGAACAGGAACTCGATCGGTTCAGTGGTACCGCCGACGACGCAGGCGATGACACCGGAGATCAGCAGGCCTTTAATTTTGTGACGATTTTCAGGGCGTGCGCAGTGGTACATCGCCAGCGCTGCGCCCGGCAGACCGCCCAGGAAGGCCGGCATTTTACCCTGCGACAGGAAGCGAGTCGCGCTCTCAGAGAAGCCGTGGGTGGTCGGGCAGCTCAGCTGCGCCTGGAAGATGGTCAGCGCGCCACTCACGTCGTGGCCACACACGTCCATCGTGCCGCCCGCTTCGGTAAAGCGGATCAGCGCCACCAGAATGTGCTGTAAACCGAACGGCAGGAGCAGACGCTCACCGGTCCCGAAAATCATCGGACCGAAATCGCCCGCGCTGTTAATGATGCGACCAATGCCCGTAATGCCCATCGCGAAGACCGGCCAGATCAGTGGAATGATCAGACCAAACAGACCCATAACAACCAGAGTTGCAATCGGCACAAAGCGGGTGCCACCGAAGAAGGCCAGGGCGTCCGGCAGGCGGATATTGTGGAAGCGCTCGTGCAGCATCCAGATGATCACACCGGCAATCACTGCACCGAGGATCCCGGTGTCGATGGACTGAATGCCCAGCACGCTCTGAATGTTATTGGCTTTCAGCACCGCGGCGTCGGTGGTAGGCAGAATGCCTTTGGCGGTCAGCCAGAAGTTCACCGCCAGGTTCATCACCGCATACCCGACGAAACCGGCAAATGCCGCCACGCCTTTGTTCTCGCGCGCCAGCCCCAGCGGGATAGCGATACAGAACATCACCGGCAGGAAGCTAAAGGCAAAGGAGCCGACTTTACTCATCCAGATGAAAATCGCCTGCAGCACCGGATTGCCGAGGAACGGGATCAGCGTAACGACATCATGACTGCTGAGTGAGCTGCCGATCCCGAGCATGATCCCGCAAAACGAGAGCAGTGCCACCGGCAACATAAAGGTTTTACCCAGTTGCTGGAAGAACTCCCACAGCGATATTTTTTGTGCTGCTTTCGCCGTCATAAAACGACTCCTTGATGGTTTAAAATGGTTTTAGCTGATTCACTGTGGCGAGAAGATAAAACGTTTTACCAAACTTTAGTGCGCTCTGAATCACATTCTCGTGCTTTAATTAGCAGTATAAATAGAACCTATTGATAAAACGTTTTATCGGACTGCACATCAGGGAGTTGCGCGTTCACATGTCTGTTGCGAAGAAGATCACCATCAATGATGTTGCGCTGGCGGCCGGGGTATCGGTCAGTACCGTTTCGCTGGTCCTCAGCGGAAAAGGGCGCATTTCTCCCGCCACCGGCCAGCGTGTAAACGAGGCGGTGGAGCAACTGGGGTTTGTGCGTAACCGTCAGGCGGCGTCGCTGCGCGGCGGGCAGAGCGGCGTGATTGGCCTGATTGTGCGCGATCTGACGTCGCCTTTTTACGCGGAACTGACCGCCGGGCTGACGGAAGCGCTTGAAGCGCAGGGGCGGATGGTTTTCTTGCTGCACGGTGGCCGTGAAGCGGAGCAACTGCTGTCGCGTCTGGACATGTTGCTCACGCAAGGCGTGGACGGCGTGATTATCGCCGGAGCGTCGGGCGTGGGCAGTGAACTCTGCGAGCGCGCAGCCGAGAAGGGCGTGCCGCTGGTCTTCGCCTCGCGCGCCAGCTATCTCGATGAAGCCGATACCCTGCGGCCCGACAACATGCAGGCCGCACAAATGCTGACCGAGCATCTTATCCGTCGCGGTCATCAGAAAATCGCCTGGCTGGGCGGGAAAAGCTCCTCACTCACCCGCGCCGAACGCGTGGGCGGCTACTGCTCGACGTTGATCAAATACGGTCTGCCGTTCCACAGCGAATGGGTGGTCGAGTGCGAATCCAGCCAGAAGAAAGCCGCCGAGGCGATGGGCGCGCTGTTGCGCAGCAATCCGACCATTAGCGCGGTGATCTGCTACAACGACATCATTGCGATGGGCGCGTGGTTCGGCCTGATCCGCGCCGGGCGCCAGAGCGGCGAGGGCGGCGTGGAAACTTTCTTCGACCAGCAGGTGGCGCTCGGTGCCTTTGCCGACGTCGGCGAAAACGCGCTGGACGACCTGCCTATTGTCTGGGCCACCACACCGGCGCGTGAGATGGGTTATACGCTGGCTGACCGGATGATGCAGCGCATCGAGAAATCAGACGTCCAGGCCGGGCACCAGATCGTGTCGGCGCGACTGGTGACGGTGAAGTAAGAAGCATCAGTTTGCTGAATGATCCAGATCAACGGCTGAGGTCAGCGAACGATGCATATTCAGCGCACCTGTTTTGTTCTGTAAAACGATTACCCCATGCAAATCTCCAAAACCCTGCTCGCCTTAGCGTTCATTCCTGCGTTGTCTTTTGCCTCCAGCAATATCGAAGTCGGTTTTTCACCGGAGGGCGGCGCCCAGGAGCTGGTGCTGAAAACCATCAATGAGGCGACAAAATCGATCCGCATGATGGCTTTTTCTTTTAGCGCCCCGGATGTGATGAATGCGCTGGTGGCGGCGCAAAAGCGCGGCGTCGACGTGCAAATAGTGATTGATGAGAAGGGAAATATCAGCAACAAAAGCCTGCTGGCAATGCACTACGTGACGCAAAACGGCATCAAGCTGAGAACGGATAATCACTATCGTATTCAACACGATAAAGTGATTATTACGGACGGGAATACGGTGGAAACGGGCTCATTTAACTTTGCCAAAACGGCGGAGTACAAGAACTCAGAGAACGTGATTGTGATTCATAACGCGCCGGAGCTGGTGGCGCAGTATCTTGCGCACTGGGAGAACCGCTGGCGGCAGGGGGTGGATTTTCCGTCATAAAAAAAAGCCGGGTGGCGAGGTAAATGCAAAACGGCAACAAAGTTGCCGTTTTTAATGTTTTCTCCCTCTCCCTGTGGGAGAGGGTTGGGGTGAGGGCACCAGACCGCACCCCACGATTTCTTAGTTACTGCTGCGAAGCCGCAGGTTCAGACGGTTCAGGCATTCCCAGCGTTGGCATCCCGAACATGCCGACGAAATCTTCCAGCGGCATTTTCTGCCCGTTCAGCGTCACCTGGCCGTTCGCATACTGCAGGCTGGTGCCGATCACGTTATCTTCCAGCGTCGTGATGCGGAACATCTGGCCCATCGCCGCCATGCCTTTCACCTGCTGGCTTGCCAGCTTCGCGGCGTCGGCGTCGTTATACCCTTCAAGCTTCGCAATCTGGGTCATAAACTCGGTCGCCATATCCACCGGAATGGTCAGCTTGCTGTCGATGGATTTCACGCTGCGATCCACTTCCTGCGCCAGCGTCTGCGCTTCACCGGTCGCCGTTGCCGGATCTTTCAGGAACAGAGACAGGTTAAAGTTGGTTTCGCCTTTGCTGTTTTTCCAGCTCAGCGGAGCGATGGTGATCACCGGTTCGCCTTTCAGCAGCAGCGGCAGGTTGCTTAGCAGCGCATCCATCGCTTTTTGCTGATACAGCTCAGGGTTCTTAGTCATCAGCTCTTTATCAGCGAGCAGCGCCTGGCTTTGCGCGCGATACTGCTGGCTAAACTGGTGCCACGCCTGGCCATCGATATTGCCGATTTTCAGGGTCATTTTGCTGGAGCCCAGATCCTGGTTCTGCACTTTCAGGCTCTTCAGGCTGTAATCCAGCTGGCTGTTAACGGTTTTCTCGTCTTTAGAGATATCAGATTGACCGTTCAGATCCATCCCTTCCAGCACGGCCATCTCTTTGCCTTCCACAGAAATCGCCAGTT
Organism: Lelliottia sp. JS-SCA-14; assembly: GCF_035593345.1. Taxonomy (NCBI): domain Bacteria; kingdom Pseudomonadati; phylum Pseudomonadota; class Gammaproteobacteria; order Enterobacterales; family Enterobacteriaceae; genus Lelliottia; species Lelliottia sp. JS-SCA-14. The sequence goes on from NZ_CP141606.1 coordinate 2,206,689, forward strand.
TATCGAGGCTGATTTTCTGATCGCCGATGCGTTCATCAAAACTGGTCAGGCGGCTGTTGCCGTCTGCTTTCAGATTATTGAAGGTCATCTGGACTTTCTGATTGTATTCGTTGACCGCGTTCACCAGGCCGCTTTCCGCCGAGCCGCTCAGGGAGAAGACGTTACCCTCGCGATCCGCATCCAGTTTGAAATCGCCGCCGCTGAAGGCCACTTTCTCGTCGCCTTTTTCGTAGTTCAGCGCTTTCAGGGCAATATCAGAGCTGGTATCACCGGCGTAGCTAATGCGCGTATCAATCACAAACGGAGATTCGTTCTTCGCCAGATCGAACAGCGGCTTAGTCGCTTCGTTGTTCACAAGCGTTGTTTTCACCGATGCCATGGAAGGGATCAGGTTGAAATGCTTAAGCTGCGCCAGCGGGAAGGGACCATGATCGACCACTTCGTCCAGCACCACGCTCTGACCGGCTTTCAGCCAGCCGTTCTCAGCTCCCGCAACCGGCTTCACGACCAGCTGCATATGGCTCTTGAAGACGCCGCGCTGATAGTTCTGATAGCTCAGTTCCAGCCCGGCTTCCGGTGCTGTGCGTTTGATTTCGCCGTTGGCCTGCGCCACCATTTCGGCCAGACGGCCTTCCAGCTGCTTGCCTGTAAACCATGACGCACCCGTCCAGACAACCCCTAATGCGACAACAACGCCAACCGCTACAACCGATTTTTTCATCGTGATTATCCCTAAAATGAAACCAGGCGGTAGAAACCGCCTGGAGATATAAAGCCTGTAACTAGCTTAGCAAGAGAGTCGATAAACTTATAGCTTATTGAAGACTCGGGCCAAACGGCCCTTACCGCTGATGCTAATCGGGGACTCATTCGCCGCCACAAACGCCGACTCACCCGGCTTCAGCACCAGGCGCTGCTCGCCTTTGCTCAGCACCGCTTCGCCTTCGACGCAGAACAGGATCGCCGCGCTCTGCTGGGAAACCGCCGTCTCTGTCGCGCTCAGGTCGTGCAGGGCAAAGGCAAAATCGTCAACCGGGATCGGGAAGTCCAGCTCCGCACCGTTTTTCACCGGCTGGGTCAGCAGCTCTGCCGCCGGTTTTGCCACGAATTTGACGTTCGCCACCAGTTCAGGGATGTCGATGTACTTCGGCGTCAGACCGGCGCGCAGCACGTTGTCAGAGTTCGCCATCACTTCCAGCGCCACGCCCTGCAGGTAGGCATGCGGGGTTTCGGCAAACAGGAACATCGCGTCGCCCGGATTGAGTTTCACCACGTTCAGCAGCAGCGGGGAGAACAGGCCGCTGTCGTTCGGGTAGAATTCAGAGATCAAACGAATGGTCTGCCACGGCTCGCCCTGCTGGCTGTTGAGTGCCGCTTTGAGCACCGCCAGCGCGTGGGATTTTTCGTCGTCCTGCATGTTCAGCAGGCTGGCAAACAGCTGGCTCAGGCCCGCTGCGTCCGGGTTTTCGAGGAAATGGGCGATGGCGTGATGCGCGCCTGCGACCGGTTGCAGCAGAGAGACAATCTCGGAGAACTCGCGGAAGGCGTTCATCGCCAGGAACGGCGTTAAGGCGAAGACCAGTTCCGGTTTGTGGTTCGGATCTTTGTAGTTACGCTCGGCGGCATCCAGCGGAATACCCGCTTTATTCTCTTTCGCAAAACCGATCTCAGAGGCTTTCTTGTTCGGGTGAACCTGGATGGAGAGCGGCTGCGCGGCGCACAGCACTTTGAACAGGAACGGCAGTTCGCCAAAACGTTCGGCAACCGCATCGCCCAGCAGCGCGGCTTTGTCCGCGTCGATTACGTCACGCAGAGAGCGGACCTGGCCGCTGGCGTCTTCAATTTTTGAGCTGCTCTTCGGGTGCGCGCCCATCCACAGCTCCGCCATCGGCAGGTTGTCGGGATTCGCGATACCGTAGAGATCCGTTAACGCAGTTTGACTTCCCCAGGCATAGTTCTGCACTGAGTTGATGAGTTTTTGCATTATCAAGCCCTGTTTCAAATGTGGAATTATCTTCGCGTATTAAAGCAATAAACCGCCCGGAAGTAACCTGCACATGTAAAAAGTCGTACTAGTCTCAGTTTTTGTTAAAAAATTGTGTAGGATAAGCAAACTCGCTTTTAAGCAGGGCAGCGGAACATCTGCTCTTAAATAACCAGACCGAAGCAGTAAGTGAGAGAACAATGTCGAACAAACCCTTTCATTATCAAGATCCCTTCCCGCTGGCGAAGGATCAGACCGAATACTATCTGTTAACATCTGACCACGTCTCTGTCGCTGAATTCGAAGGGCAGGAGATCCTCAAAGTTGACCCTCAGGCGCTGACCTTACTCGCGCAGCACGCCTTCCACGATGCCTCCTTTATGCTGCGCCCGGCGCATCAGCAGCAGGTGGCCGATATCCTGAGCGATCCGCAGGCCAGTGAAAACGACAAATACGTCGCGCTGCAGTTCCTGCGTAACTCCGATATCGCCGCGAAAGGCATTCTGCCGACCTGTCAGGACACGGGCACCGCGATCATCACCGGCAAAAAAGGCCAGCGCGTCTGGACCGGCGGCGGTGACGAGGCTGCCCTGGCGCACGGTGTGTACAACACCTACATCGAAGATAACCTGCGCTATTCGCAAAACGCGGCGCTGGATATGTACAAAGAGGTCAACACCGGCACCAACCTCCCGGCGCAGATTGACCTCTACAGCGTCGACGGCGACGAGTACAAATTCCTGTGCATCGCCAAAGGCGGCGGCTCTGCCAACAAAACCTATCTGTACCAGGAAACCAAAGCGCTGCTCTCACCGGGCAAGCTGAAAAACTACCTGGTCGAGAAGATGCGCACCCTCGGCACGGCTGCCTGCCCGCCGTATCACATCGCGTTTGTTATCGGCGGGACTTCCGCGGAAAGCACTCTGAAAACCGTCAAACTGGCCTCGACCAAATACTATGACGGTCTGCCGACGGAAGGGAACGAACACGGTCAGGCGTTCCGCGACGTTCAGCTTGAGCAGGAGCTGCTGACAGAAGCGCAGAACTTAGGTTTAGGCGCGCAGTTTGGCGGGAAATATTTCGCCCACGATATCCGCGTGATCCGTCTCCCGCGTCACGGTGCCTCTTGCCCGGTCGGGATGGGCGTCTCCTGTTCAGCGGATCGCAACATCAAAGCGAAGATCAACCGCGACGGTATCTGGATCGAAAAACTGGAAAACAATCCGGGGAAATACATTCCGGAAGAGCTGCGCAAAGCCGGTGAGGGCGAGGCGGTGCATGTCGATCTCAACCGTCCGATGAGCGAGATCCTGGCGCAGCTGTCCCAGTATCCGGTGTCGACGCGTCTGTCGCTGAACGGCACCATTATCGTCGGGCGCGACATCGCGCATGCCAAATTGCAGGAGCGTCTGGATAACGGCGAAGGGCTGCCGCAGTACGTGAAAGATCACCCGATCTATTATGCGGGACCGGCGAAAACGCCAGAGGGTTATGCCTCGGGTTCACTCGGCCCGACCACGGCTGGGCGCATGGATTCCTACGTGGATCAGCTGCAGGCCAACGGCGGGAGCATGATCATGCTCGCCAAAGGCAACCGCAGCCAGCAGGTGACGGATGCGTGCCACAAGCACGGCGGGTTCTATCTCGGCAGTATCGGCGGCCCGGCTGCGGTTCTGGCGCAGGGCAGCATCAAGAGCCTGGAGTGCGTGGAGTATCCGGAGCTGGGGATGGAGGCTATCTGGAAAATTGAAGTGGAAGATTTCCCGGCGTTTATCCTTGTGGATGACAAAGGCAACGACTTCTTCAAACAGATCCAGTCGTCCCAGTGTTCGGCGTGCGTTAAGTAGTTTTTAAACAGTGCCCGGCCCACGGTTTTGTAACCGTAGGTCGGGTAAGCGAAGCGCCACCCGACACAAAAACCGCAGAATCCCGGACTGGCGATACGTAGCCGCCACCCGACACAAAAAGAGCGCACAAAGCGCCATACCGTTTTTTTGAAGCAAACAATACTTAATCCAGCATGTGAGCAATGTCGCCAACTTCATTGTTATCAAGGAGAAAGTAATGACCACCAATCGTCGCGAGAAAGATTCAATGGGTGCCATCGACGTCCCGGCTGACAAGCTGTGGGGCGCGCAGACCCAGCGCTCGCTGGAGCATTTCCGTATCTCAACGGAGAAAATGCCCGTCTCGCTGATCCACGCTCTGGCGCTGACCAAACGCGCTGCCGCGAAAGTTAACCAGGATTTAGGCCTGCTGAGCGCCGAGAAAGCGACGGCCATTATCAGCGCCGCCGATGAAGTGCTGGCCGACAAACACCCCGACGAATTCCCGCTTGCCATCTGGCAGACCGGCTCCGGCACCCAAAGCAACATGAACATGAACGAAGTGCTGGCCAACCGCGCGAGCGAGCTGCTGGGCGGCGTCCGCGGTATGGAGCGCAAGGTCCACCCGAACGATGACGTCAACAAAAGCCAAAGCTCGAACGACGTCTTCCCGACCGCCATGCACGTGGCGGCGATCATTGGCCTGCGCGAGCACCTCATTCCGCAGCTGAAGGTGCTGACCCAAACCCTGAGCGAAAAATCACAGGCGTTCAGCGACATCGTCAAAATTGGCCGCACCCACTTACAGGACGCCACGCCGCTCACCCTCGGCCAGGAGATCTCCGGCTGGGTAGCGATGCTCGAGCACAACCTCAGGCATATCGACCACAGCCTGCCGCATCTCTGTGAGCTGGCGCTGGGCGGCACGGCGGTGGGGACCGGGCTAAACACCCACCCGGAATATGCCGTGCGGGTGGCGAAAGAGCTGACGGCGATCACCGGACAACCCTTCGTCACTGCGCCGAATAAATTCGAAGCCCTCGGCACCTGCGATGCGCTGGTTCACGCCCACGGTGCGCTGAAAGGGCTGGCTGCCTCGCTGATGAAAATCGCCAACGACGTGCGCTGGCTGGCGTCCGGCCCGCGCTGCGGTATCGGCGAAATCAGCATTCCGGAAAACGAACCGGGCAGCTCCATCATGCCGGGCAAGGTCAACCCGACCCAGTGCGAAGCCATGACCATGCTCTGCTGTCAGGCGATCGGTAACGACGTGGCGGTGAACTTAGGTGGGGCGTCGGGCAACTTTGAGCTCAACGTCTATCGCCCGATGGTGATCCATAACTTCCTGCAATCCGTGCGCCTGCTGGCGGATGGCATGGAGAGCTTCAACGAGCACTGCGCGACGGGCATTGAGCCAAACCGGGAGCGCATCAGCCAGCTGCTGAACGAATCCCTGATGCTGGTGACGGCGCTCAACACCCACATTGGCTACGACAAAGCGGCGGAAATCGCCAAAAAAGCGCACAAAGAGGGGCTGACGCTGAAAGCCTCAGCCCTGGCGCTGGGCTATCTCACCGAGGCCGAGTTTGATGCCTGGGTACGCCCGGAAGAGATGGTCGGCAGCATGAAATAATCACTCCGCCACATACAGGTGCAGCCGCGGAATAATCAATCGCAGCGGCTGTGCCTGCGGTTTATAACGATGCTGAATATTTTCGGCATCGTAATTCAGCAGCTCGCCGATATCCGGCACCATCGCCCCTTGTTCCGTGTCATACAGGGCAATCAGCGGCGTCGGGCAGGCGTACTGCACCTGCTTCTGCTCACCGGAATACCAGACGCGCGCAATCGGCTGCACTTTCACCGGACGTTTGATTTTAAGACGCGCATCGTCAGGCAGGGCGGCGATACTCTCGTACTCCTGCTCGAGGCGCTCGATCCACTGTTCCCGCGACCAGGGGGCCATGGTGCGCGGGGATTTCAGGCTCTTCTCGAGCATCGACAGCACCTCGTTGCGGGTAAAATTCTTGATGATGTGCTTGTTCGCCCAGCCAAAGCGCAGGGTCGCCGGGTGGCGCAGGAGCGTCAGGGAGCGGTAGGCGTTGAGGGTAATCAGGCCCGGCAGCTGGCGATGCACCCACTCAAAGCGCGCGGCGGGAGCCAGGCCTGACTCTTCGGTGACAATCTTCTCAAACTGCGCCTTAAGGGCGTTAATGTGGGCAATCTGGTTTTCAATCTGCTCGCGCAGGGGGCCGTCGCACTGCAGGCATATCACGCCCGGCAGCCGCACGGCGGCTTTGCTGCTGCGGTTTTCCGACTGCTGCTGGATAAAAAGATGGCGGTAGTGGGCGAGCGTCAGTTCCAGCGCTTCCTTGCCGATATGCTGCTTCACCTCAATCACATCCAGCGGATCGTGCTCCGCGCCTTTGACCACATCCGGCAGAGTGAAGACGCGCGCGGCCAGCAGTCGGCAGCTTTTGAGCCGTTCGCACAGGCTCATCAGCTCGTGCTCTATCTGGTGAAAAGTCGAATTCAGCCTTTCGAGAAGATCGTAAGTCGCCATAAAACACTCTCAGTAGTTACAACATACTTACTATATAGCACAGTGCGCCCGGTCAGGCTAGGGTGCGGATTCGGTCCGGCAGGCTAAAAGGGGCTTATCGATTGGGGGTTAACTATACGAATTTTGTATACTTTGCGTCTCTCATGCCCCCTCGGTTGATCCAGAACAGGTTAAAAGTATGATGAAAACCTAAAATCGTCACACGTTTTAGCTACCCCGAAAGGGTAAGAGGCAACTTTTGTCCAGACCTGGCCGTATCCTCTGCGCGCTGCTGGCGTGCGCGTCGTTCTTCGCACAAGCCACCGCACCGGATGAACTGACAACCGCGTGGCCCGTCAACGTTGGACCGCTTAATCCCCATCTTTATACGCCCAATCAAATGTTTGCCCAGAGCATGGTGTACGAGTCGCTTGTGAAGTATCAGGCCGATGGCTCGGTCAAACCCTGGCTGGCGAAAAGCTGGACCCACACGGCGGATGGCAAAACCTGGGTGTTTGCTCTGCGTGACGGTGTCACTTTTTCCAACGGTGAACCTTTTAATGCGTTCGCCGCTGCCGAGAACTTTCGCGCCGTGCTGGATAACCGCCAGCGCCACGCGTGGCTGGAGCTGGCCCGACAGATCGTCGACGTCAAAGCCCTCAGCGATAACGAATTGCAAATCACCCTGAAAAGCGCCTATTACCCGTTCCTACAGGAACTCGCACTGCCGCGTCCTTTCCGCTTCATCGCCCCGTCGCAGTTTAAAAACAACGAAACGATGAACGGCATCAAAGCGCCAGTCGGCACCGGTCCATGGGTGCTGAAAGAGTCCAAACTCAACCAGTATGACGTGCTGGTGCGTAACGACCGTTACTGGGGTGAAAAGCCCGTCATCCGGCAGATCACGGTTAAAGTGATCCCGGACCCGACCACCCGCGCCGTGGCTTTTGAAACGGGCGATATTGACCTGCTGTATGGCAATGAGGGGCTGCTCCCGCTCGATACCTTTGCCCGGTTCAGCCAGAGCGCGAACTATCGCACCCAGCTTTCCCAGCCCGTCGAAACGGTGATGCTCGCGCTCAATTCCGCTAAAGCGCCGACGGACGATCTGGCGGTGCGCGAAGCGCTGAACTACGCGGTCAACAAAAAATCCCTGATCGACAACGCCCTCTACGGCACACAAAAAGTCGCGGACACGCTCTTTGCCCCGACGGTACCCTACGCGAACATTGGCCTGAAGCCGCGTCAGTACGATCCGCAGCAGGCCAAATCCCTGCTGGAGCAGGCGGGATGGAAGGTGCAGAGCGGAAAAGCCATCCGCGAGAAAAACGGCCAGCCGCTGCGGATTGAACTCTCCTATATCGGCACCGATGCCCTGAGCAAATCGATGGCGGAAATTATTCAGGCCGATATGCGTCAGGTGGGCGTCGATGTGGCGCTGGTCGGGGAAGAGGAGAGCAGCATTTACGCCCGTCAGCGCGACGGTCGCTTTGGCATGATCTTCAACCGCACCTGGGGCGCGCCTTACGACCCGCATGCCTTTATGAGCTCGATGCGCGTGCCATCCCACGCCGACTATCAGGCGCAGCTGGGCCTCGCGGATAAACCGGTTATCGACAAAGAGATTGGCGAAGTGCTCTCGACGAGCGATGAAGCGCAGCGTCAGGCGCTGTACCGCGATATCTTAACCCGCCTGCACAACGACGCGGTCTACCTGCCGATAAGCTACGTCTCGATGATGGTGGTGGCGAAGCCCGAGCTGGGCGTGATCCCGTTCGCGCCTGTTGCGTCCGATATTCCGTTCGAACAGATCCAACCGGTGAAACAGTAATGCTGCGCTATATCGTGCGGCGTGTGCTGCTCCTGATCCCGATGATTCTCGCCGCCTCGGTGATTATTTTTCTGATGCTGCGCCTCGGCACCGGCGACCCGGCGCTGGATTATCTGCGTCTGTCGAATCTGCCGCCCACGCCGGAAATGGTCGCCTCCACGCGCGTGATGCTCGGGCTGGATCAGCCGTTAATCGTGCAGTACGGCACCTGGCTGTGGCGGGCGCTGCATCTGGATTTCGGCATCTCCTTTGCCACCCAGCGCCCGGTGCTGGACGATGTTCTGCATTTTCTGCCCGCCACGCTGCTGCTGGCCGGTGCGGCGCTGGTGCTTATCCTGCTTACCTCGGTGCCGCTGGGGATCTGGGCGGCGCGCCATCGCGACAGGCTGCCGGATTTCATCGTGCGGGTGATCTCGTTCCTCGGCGTCTCGATGCCCAATTTCTGGCTCGCCTTCCTGCTGGTGATGTGTTTTTCGGTATGGCTCAAATGGCTACCGGCGATGGGCTACGGCGACTGGCAGCACCTGATTTTGCCTGCGGTGTCGATCGCCTTTATGTCGCTGGCGATTAACGCTCGGCTGCTGCGGGCCAGCATGCTCGACGTCGCCGGACAGCGGCACGTCACCTGGGCACGTCTGCGCGGGCTCAGCCATAAACAGACCGAGCGCCGCCACATTCTGCGCAACGCCTCGCTGCCGATGATCACCGCCGTGGGGATGCACATTGGCGAGCTGATCGGCGGGACGATGATCATCGAAAACATCTTTGCCTGGCCGGGCGTGGGGCGCTACGCCGTCTCGGCGATTTTTAATCGCGACTATCCGGTCATCCAGTGCTTTACGCTGATCATGGTGGTGGTGTTTGTCCTCTGCAATCTGGCGGTGGACGTGCTGAACGCGGCACTCGACCCGCGCATTCGGCGTCATGAAGGAGCGCACGCATGAATTTCTATCGTTCCGCGCGTCTCTCCGTTCGCCTGGCGCTGGCGATCATCGCGCTGCTGGCGCTGATTGCGCTCACCAGCCAGTGGTGGCTGCCGTACGATCCGCAGGCGATTGATCTGCCTTCGCGGCTGCTGTCGCCCGACAGCCAGCACTGGCTGGGCACCGACCACCTCGGGCGCGACATTTTTTCTCGTTTACTGGCGGCGACGCGCGTGTCGCTGGGTTCGGTAATGGCCTGCCTGCTGTTAGTCCTGATTTTGGGCATGGTGATCGGCGGTGCTGCGGGGCTGCTCGGCGGACGTGTCGATCAGCTCACCATGCGCGTCGCGGATATGTTCATGACCTTTCCGACCTCGATTCTGTCGTTCTTCCTCGTGGGCGTGCTGGGAACGGGGCTGACCAACGTCATCATCGCCATCGCGCTCTCGCACTGGGCCTGGTACGCGCGGATGGTGCGCAGCCTGGTGATCGCCCTGCGTCAGCGGGAGTTCGTCCTCGCGTCGCGTCTTTCCGGGGCCGGGAATCTGCGCATTTTTATCGACCACCTCACGGGGGCCGCGCTGCCGTCGCTGCTGGTGCTGGCGACGCTCGATATCGGCCACATGATGCTGCACGTCGCCGGGATGTCTTTCCTCGGCTTAGGCGTGACCGCGCCGACCGCCGAATGGGGCGTGATGATCAACGACGCGCGCCAGTATATCTGGACCCAGCCGCTGCAGATGTTCTGGCCAGGGCTGGCGCTGTTTATCAGCGTGATGGCCTTTAACCTGGTGGGTGACGCCCTGCGCGATCACCTCGATCCTCATCTGGCCACGGAGCATGCCCACTGATGCCACAGCGTATTGATTTGCAGAATATTGTTCTCGAGGCGGATCGCACGTTAGTCAACGGCGTCTCGCTGACGCTGAAACGCGGGCGCGTACTGGCGCTGGTCGGCGGCAGCGGGAGCGGGAAATCCCTGACCTGCGCGGCCGCGCTCGGCGTGTTGCCTGCCGGTGTGCGTCAGACGGCGGGGCAGATTCTGGCCGACGGTCAGGAGATCACCCCGGCGTCCCTGCGGGGAATCAAGGTCGCGACCATTATGCAGAACCCGCGCAGCGCCTTTAATCCGCTGCATACCATGGCGACGCACGCCCGCGAGACCTGTCAGGCGCTGGGTAAAGCCTCGGATGACGCATCGCTTATCGCGGCGTTAACTGCCGTTGGTCTGGAGGAGGCGGCACGCGTGCTGAAGCTCTATCCCTTCGAGATGAGCGGCGGCATGTTGCAGCGAATGATGATCGCCATGGCGGTGCTGTGCGACGCGCCCTTTATTATTGCCGATGAGCCGACCACCGATCTGGATGCCGTCGCCCAGTCGCGGATTCTGGATCTGCTGGACGATATCATGCACACCCGCGCGCCCGGTATGCTGCTGGTCACGCACGACATGGGCGTGGTCGCTCGCCTGGCGGATGACGTGGCGGTGATGGATCGCGGGGTGATTGTCGAGCAGGGCGACGTGGAGAGGCTGTTTCGTGCGCCGGTACATCCGGTGACGCGCGGCCTGGTATCGGCACATCTGGCCCTGTATGGCATGGAGTTAGCTCAATGACGCTCCTTTCCGTTTCCGCGGTATCGCATCAATATTCCCGCGCAGCGTGGGTGCTGGACGACGTCGCCCTGAGCCTGAAAATCGGTGAGACCGTGGCATTGCTCGGTCGCAGCGGCTGCGGGAAAAGCACCCTCGCGCGCCTGCTGGTGGGGCTGGAGTCGCCCAGTCAGGGCGAGGTTTTCTGGCAGGGCGAGTCGCTGTCAACACTCAATCGAGCCCGGCAAAAAGCTTTTCGCCGTGAGATCCAGATGGTATTTCAGGACGCCATCAGCGCCGTGAATCCGCGCAAAACCGTCAGCGAAATCCTGCGCGAGCCGATGCGTCATCTTTTGTCCTTATCGAGGACTGAACAGCTGGCCCGCGCCCGCGAGCTGCTGCAGGCGGTTGAGCTGGACGATTCGCTTCTCAACCAGCGCCCGCCGCAGCTCAGCGGCGGACAGCTTCAGCGCGTGTGCCTGGCGCGGGCGCTGGCCGTTGAACCGAGGCTATTAATTCTCGACGAGGCGGTGTCGAACCTCGATCTGGTATTGCAGGCCAACGTTATTCGCCTGCTCAAAAAACTCCAGCAGCAGTTTGGCACCGCCTGCCTGTTTATCACACATGACTTGCGGCTGGTCGAGCGGTTTTGCGACCGGGTGATGGTGATGGAGGAGGGGAAAATCGTTGAGACGCAAACCGTCGGTGAGACCTTAACCTTTTCATCCATTGCCGGACAGAGGTTACAAAACGCGGTACTTCCCGCTTTCCCCGTGCGCCGTCGCGCCAGACTTTGAGGGTTACATCCGATGCAACGTGTCACTATCACGCTCGATGATGATTTGCTGGAGACGCTGGACAGCCTGAGCCAGCGCCGGGGTTACAACAATCGCTCAGAGGCGCTGCGCGATATTCTGCGCGGCGCGCTGGCGCAGGAAACCGCTCAGGAGCACGGCAGGAACGGCTTTGCGGTGTTGTCTTATGTGTACGAGCACGAGAAGCGCGATCTGGCGCGGCGTCTGGTCTCGACGCAGCACCATCATCACGACCTGTCAGTCGCCACGCTGCACGTCCACGTCAGCCACGAGGATTGTCTGGAGATCGCGGTGTTAAAAGGCGATATGGGCGATATTCAGCATTTTGCCGATGATGTGATTGCCCAGCGCGGCGTGCGGCATGGGCATTTACAGGCGCTGCCTGACGAGGCGTGATGCGCGTCAGACGGTCACGGGAAGGGTGATGTTGTGGTACACCGGCCAGCTAAAGCAGAACTTCGCGCCGCCGAGATCGCTTTCCTCACAGCTGACGTGACCGCCCATCGCCTGAGCAATCGAGTGGACAATCGCCAGCCCCAGACCGCAGCCGCCCGTCGCGCGGTCGCGGCTGGGGTCCAGACGCACGAACGGCTCAAACACCCGCTCGCGTTCGTCGGCGGCAATGCCGGGGCCATCGTCTTCGACGGCTAAACTTGCCTCGCTGCCGTTCAGGTGCAAGCTAATACGCAGCTGGCTTTCGCTGTAGCGCAGGGCGTTATTGACCAGGTTATCCAGCACGCGCTCCATCAGGCGCATATCCAGCGCACCGTAATCGCCAGGGCTGTTGTCCAGCAGCAGCGTGCGCTGCGGATTCACGCTCTGCACATCCTCAATATGACTGTGGATCCACGCCGACAGATCGGGCGTGCTGAGTTTGAGTTCATTCTGCGGACGATCGAGACGGGCGTAGGTCAGGAGTTCCTCGATCAGCGCTTCCAACTGGCCGATATCGCGATTGAGCGCCAGGGATTCGGCCTCCGTCAGGTTTTCGCTCATCTCCAGGCGATAGCGCAGGCGCACCAGCGGGGTGCGCAGTTCGTGGGCGATGCCGTCGATCAGCGCTTTTTTACTGGCGATCAGGGCGTTGATGTTATCGGCCATCTGGTTAAAGGCGACGCCCAGGCGCTCAAAACTGGAGGCGCTGTCAAAGTGGATGCGCTCGGTAAAATGCCCTTCGCCAAAACGCTGCGCGGCGGATTCCAGACGCAACATGTCCTGCCAGTGGGGCCGCATCCAGATAAACACCGGGAAGGCCAGCGAGATGGCGATAAACGCCAGCAGTGCCATATCGAGCAGCCGCATCTGATGCATAAAATAGAGATAAGGAACCGGGCCGACCGCCAGCACGTAATGGCTGCGCGGAATGCGCTGGATAAAGGTGTACTGATCGTCAAGCGCCACGATGTCGCCATCGCGCAGGCGCTGGGTGGTCGGGGCATCGAGATCGTAATTTTTGAGTGGCTCGATGCGCATATTAAACGACAGATTCAGATCCAGCTCTTTCAGCGTCTTCGCCCAGTCGTGCGGCGGGATTTCCCGCAGTTCGCTGCGCATCAGATAGAGCGAGCTTTTCATCAGGTCATCCAGCGACTGCCTGCCCGCGCGCTCGGCGGTGAATTTGTAGACCAGCCCGACCAACATGGTCATGACCAGAAAACAGACAAACAGTAAAAGATAAAACTGCACAAACAGCTTTTTCATGAATGGTCACCCGTAGTACTACGACTTAGCTCGGTTTTGTTGGGGCGCTCCGTCTCACGTGCCCTCAGGGGTGCTATAAAAGCAGGGTTTGCGCTGGCTGACAACACCTATGATGTGCTGGATATGGAGGACGACGGTTAAGAGCGCTTTAGAGATTTTGCAGCGATGAAGTTGGTCACGCAAAGAAAGGGAATAGCGATGAACATGGGTATGCCTGAGCCATCAAACCATGACTCACTCAACTGATTTGCAAGCGTAATGCAACCGTATACGTTAATGAAAATAAACCAGGGTAGCACGAAGGTTTTCATGGTTATCATCCTTAATGTGATTTGTTCGAATAATATCGCTGAAGAGTAACTCTCATTTCAATGCGCTGATTCAAAGTATGAGCATCCTCTCCGGAAGAGAAGCTGGTGGAGCTGCAGCCTCTCTTATCTTCTGGCGATATTTCAGCGCTAGAGCTCCGCGTGTCTGGCTATCAGGTTTCCCAGGCGTGCGGTGCGAACAGATAGCCTTTGTTTCGCACGGTTTTGATGCGATACGGCTCGGTGGCGTTATCCAGCAGCTTTTTACGCAGGCGCGAAATGGCAACGTCAACGCTGCGATCCATCCCGTCGTAGCTCACGCCGCGCAGGTTTTTCAGCAGGGCGTCGCGATCCATAATCTGTCCGGCGTGGGTCGCCAGCTCCCACAGCAGATCAAAATCGGCGGTCGACAGGGCGATATCCACGCCGGAAAGCAGTACCTGACGGTTAACGGGGTCGATCGACAGGGTGCCAAAGCGCATGGCTTTGTGCGGGGTCAGTGCCGCAGACGACGTCTGGCTTTCGGTGACGACGCGCTGGCGCAGGTGTAGCCGCAGGCGCGCCAGCAGCACCGCAGGCGGCGTGGTTTTGAGAATATAGTCGTTCGCGCCCATTTCCAGCGACAGAATGTGGTTCATGTCGCTGTCGAGGGAGGTGAGCAGCACTATCGGGCCGTCCCATTGCGCGCGCAAATCGCGGCACACGGTCATCCCGTCTTTGCCGGGGAGCATGATATCGAGCAGCACCAGATCGGGCTTTTCGCGGAGCACCACCTCTTCCGCACGGTCGCCTCGCGGCTCAACGATAACGTCCATATCGTGTTTTCCCAGATAGGCGGCGATCAGCTGGCCGACTTCCGGTTCGTCCTCAACAAAAACGATCTTATTCATACAACGTCTGTTTTCGTGAAAAAAGCCAACATACACCGCGCAACCTTAACCTTCCATTAATCTTTCAAAATTAACCCCAGTTCCGTTATGCTGGCCGTTATTGTTATTTGATTGTTAAGGGAAAAGGATGGCGCTTTTGATCAAAGCCGCGCTGGGTGCGCTGGTGGTCGTGTTGATTGGCATTCTGGCGAAGACCAAAAATTACTATATCGCCGGGCTGATTCCACTGTTCCCGACCTTTGCGCTGATCGCTCACTATATTGTGGCGTCTGAGCGGGGAATTGAGGCGCTGCGGACCACCATCGTGTTTGGCATGTGGTCGATCATTCCCTATTTTATCTATCTGCTTTCTCTGTGGTATTTCACCGCCATGATGCGGTTACCGCTGGCGCTGGGCGGGGCAGTGGTCTGCTGGAGCCTCAGCGCCTGGGTGTTGATCTTCTTCTGGAGCCGTTTCCACTAATTCAGCGGACGACCGCCGTCCACGCCGAATGAGCGGCCTGTCACGTAGCAACTGGTCAGCAGGTAGTCGATAAGATCGATCACCTCTTTCTCACCCGGCGCGATTTTCATCAGCGATTTATTGAGCGCTTTCTGGCGATATTCCGCGTCATCGTGGTCGTTAAACAGAATCAGCGACGGGGCGATGGCGTTGACTTTGACCTCTGGCGCGAGCTTGCGGGCAAACGAGCGGGTCATGTTATCCAGCGCCGCTTTGCTTGCCGCATAGGCGATGTGCTTGTCGCTTCCGCGCTCCACCACGTAATCGGTGAAATGAATGATATCGCTCGCGGCATGGCCGTGCCCGCACAGCAGATCCTGCAGGGCGTGGTTGAGCAAATAGGGGGCGTGAACGTGGATCTGCATCATCGCTGCGAGGGTGTCGCTCAGCGGCGTGCCCGGTTTTTCTGCCTGCCAGGCGCTGGCGTTATGCACGATAGCGCGCAGGCCGTCAGTGGTGGATTTCACGGTGTCAGCAAATGCCAGAATCCCGGCGTCCGTGGAGAAATCCGCCTGAATGCAGACCGCGCCTGCGTTTCTCAATCCTGCAATGGATCCGTATTCCGTCCGGTAACTGACGATCACCGGCTGGCGCTGATTGAGGAAGTGGTGGGCAAGGGCGAGGCCGATGCGTCGGCCTGCGCCAGTAATCAGAATCGGGCGTTGCGGTGCTTTTCCCATCGTGTTCTCCATATTCCTTCGACAATGGGAAAAACGCGCTTATCCCATTAACATCCAGGTCGCCGGTACGGCAGCAACCAGTAACATACCAATCAACGCCATTTCACGGCGCTTCAGCGCGTGTCCGAGCTGATGCGTGCGGCGGGCGTAGATAAACACCAGCAGACCCGGCGCATACAGCACCACCGACAGCAGCAGGTGCATTGGCCCTGAAGCATACAATAACCATAGCCCGTAGAGACAGGCACCGACACCGACCACGTAATGCGCCGGGCGGGCAGCTATTTTTAACAGATAGGCACCGACTAAGAAATAGGGTACCAGAATCATCTCGGAGGCAATGGTCAGCAGGGTGTTATAGTCCGAACCTGTGAGCCAGATCAGCACCAGACAGACCTGCACGCTGATGTTGGTCAGCCATAGGGACGCAGACGGCGCGCTGTTTTTGTTCTGACGGGCAAACATGCGCGGGAAGGCTTTGTGCGTCGCGGCCAGGAAGGGCACTTCTGCGGCCATAATGGTCCAGCTCAGGTACGCGCCGCAGACCGAGACAATCAGCCCCGCGGCAATCACCACGTCGCCCCAGGAACCCATCATTTTGACCATCAGGCCCGCCATCGACGGGTTGCGCATTTGCGCCAGTTCGGGACGCGCGACGACGCCGATGGAGAGCAACGTCACCATCAGGTAGACGCTCAGGGCAGCCAGGACTGCCAGCAGCGTGGCGCGGCCTACGTCGCGCTTGTTGCGGGCTCGCGCCGACACCACCACCGCGCCTTCCACACCGATAAACACCCACAGGGTGATGAGCATGGTGTTTTTCACCTGCGCCCAGACCGGCACGCCGAGGGCGACACCGCTGAAATCAAGGCTAAAGACGTCGAGACGAAACGCGATGAACGCGAGCACGATGAACAGGCCCAGCGGAACCAGTTTTGCCAGCGTCGCCACCAGGTTAATGCTCGCCGCGGTCTGCACGCCGCGCAGCACCAGCCAGTGAACCAGCCACAGCAGGACCGATGCGCCAACGATGGATTGCCAGGTGTTACCGTCGCCGAAGAAACGCAGCTCAGGCGTATCGGTAAAGAAGCTGAGGGCCGAGAAGACAATGACCAGATAGGAGACGTTGGCGATCACCGCGCAGAGCCAGTAACCCCAGGCCGAGCAGAAGCCAATCAGCTCGCCAAACCCTTCGCGGGCGTAAGTGAATATTCCGCCGTCAAGGTCCGGGCGGATGCGCGTGAGCAAAAGCATGGCAAAGGCCAGCAGCAGGATCCCGACGCCGGTGATCCCCCAGCCGATGAGCAGCGCCGCGGGGCTCGCGACTTCCGCCATATTCTGCGGCAAACTGAATACGCCCGCGCCGAGCATGGAGCTTAAAACGAGCGCAGTTAAAGCGCTTAGGCCAAGTTTCTTTTCCATTGGCTTCCTGTTATGAAAGGTCCAAATCCAGAATAATTATTTCGCACAAGCGCATAAAAATGGTGGATCACACTAAGGCGCGGGATTTTACGGAGTGTATTGCGGGCATGCAATGATGTGAGGCAGAAATAAGAAAAAAGTTACAAAAAAGGCGGCATTGCGCCGCCTTTTCAACATTGTTTTGTTACTTGTACAGGTCAGCGCTGACGGTCAGGTTGTTACCACGTTCCTGCCACTGGCGGGTGATGTGGTAATACTTAGCCCCTTTCTTCGCGGCACGCTTCGCCACCTGATAGGAGACTTCGGTCATGTTGCCGTAGTTTCCGGTGAACTTGATGCTGTCGAAAGGCACCATCTGCGCGGCAGTGGTTTTGTTCAGCTCTTCAATCTTTGTGCCGTCCGGCAGGGTGACAGTGTAACGACCGCCTTTGGTGGTCTGCGTTTCAAAGAAACGACCCACGTCAGAGCTTGGTGTGGCAGTGGTCGCAACGCCCGGGATTTCCACTTTCTTCGCTTCTTCGCCGCCTTTAGCGATGGCAGCGCGGCCTGCTTCTGAATCAGCCGGGATGGCGTCAGGGCTCTGCAGAACACGTTTTTTGGCATCCGCTTTGTAGATGAACGCGGTGATACGCTGGTTGCCGCCCTGGTTGGCGTCAATCTGGCGCACGATGTAGAAAGAGGCTGCGCCTTTCTCTTTCGCCGCTTTGGTGATGGCATCGTTCACTTCTGGCTGGCTGCGGTAGAAGCCCTGAACGGTCACGGTGTCAAAGGGTTCCAGCGCAACGGCCTGATCCTTCGGCAGCTCAACGACACCATTGATCACGCGGTTTTTCGGTGCGTCAGCTTTCGGGGCATCTTGTTTGTACAGATCGGCCACGACGCGCAGGTTGCCGCCGCTACCGTAATCGGAAGTATCCACAACGTAAAAAGAGGCAGCGCCTTCTTTGTCTGCGCGAGCGGAGGCTGCGCGTACGGCATCGCTAATAGCGTTAAAACGACCGGTAATCGTCACGCGATCGTAAGGTTTCAACGCTGCCGCTTGCTCTGGCGTCAACTCTGTCGCGGCATTTGCGGACAGGGCGGTCGCAGTAAGAAGTGCGGACGCCAGGAGAGTGTTCTTAAGCTTCATAAAAATAATCCTTCGCCTTGCGCAAACCATATACTGGTGTTGTTGTTAATTTGAAATCGTCGCCGATTATGGCATTTAAAACCCGTCGCTGTCTGCGGCATTTTTCACTCCCTGTGCTCCCGACAGGATCAAATTCGATAACATTTACTGATATGTCGAGTAAACAGGGGTTTGAGCAGTAAAACTGATTAAGCATATGACTTTTACAAGTTAATTTAATGTTAATAAGTTGTTTTAATACGGCGCTATATCATGTTTTTACCGCTTCGCTTGAGCTATTTATCGGGCCTGGCGAGGAAATTAAGGTAAATATCGCTGTCAGAGACGGCGATCACTTATTTTTCACAGATAAAGTCAGAAATAGTGTTTTCTTGCTGTAGATCACAGGCGGTATTTTCAGTAGGTTATAGAAAGTTTGTTACTGTTTTATTTTCCGTGATTATTCATCAGCCAGGACTCACTGGCGACGCTTATGCAAATCGCGGTCATTTATCGACAAACCATCATCAAGAACCGATGGAAGGGAAAACTATGCGTATTGGGGTACCAAAAGAACGGTTAGCCAATGAAACCCGCGTTGCTGCCACGCCGAAAACGGTCGAGCAGCTGCTTAAACTGGGTTTTACCGTCGCGGTTGAAAGCGGCGCGGGCAAACTGGCGAGTTTCGATGACGAGGCATTTATTCAGGCTGGCGCTGAGGTCGTGAGTGAGGCTGAGATCTGGCAGTCGCCGGTGATTCTGAAAGTGAATGCGCCAACCGAGAGCGAAATTGCCTTACTGAATCCGGGCACGACGCTGGTGAGCTTCGTCTGGCCTGCGCAGAATCCGGAGCTGATGGAGAAACTCGCCGCGCGCGGTGTCACCGTCATGGCGATGGACTCCGTGCCGCGTATCTCCCGCGCCCAGTCGCTGGATGCGCTGAGTTCAATGGCGAACATCGCCGGTTATCGTGCGATCGTCGAAGCCGCCCATGAGTTTGGTCGCTTCTTTACCGGTCAAATCACCGCGGCGGGCAAAGTTCCTCCGGCGAAAGTGATGGTGATCGGTGCCGGTGTGGCCGGTCTTGCGGCCATCGGCGCGGCCAACAGCCTCGGCGCCATCGTTCGTGCCTTTGATACCCGCCCGGAAGTGAAAGAACAGGTCCAGAGTATGGGCGCTGAGTTCCTCGAGCTGGACTTCAAAGAAGAAGCGGGCAGCGGTGATGGCTACGCCAAAGTGATGTCCGAAGCCTTCATCAAAGCGGAAATGGAACTCTTTGCGGCCCAGGCGAAAGATGTCGATATCATCGTCACCACCGCGCTGATCCCGGGTAAACCGGCTCCGAAGCTGATCACCCGCGAAATGGTTGATTCCATGAAAGCCGGGAGCGTGATTGTCGATCTGGCCTCGCAGAACGGCGGCAACTGTGAATACACGGTGCCGAACGAAGTGATGACCACGGCGAACGGCGTGAAGATCATCGGTTACACCGACCTGCCTGGCCGTCTACCAACCCAGTCTTCTCAGCTGTACGGCACCAACCTCGTTAACCTGCTGAAACTGCTCTGCAAAGAGAAAGACGGCAACGTGGTTGTTGATTTTGATGATGTGGTGGTGCGCGGCGTGACGGTGATCCGTGACGGCGAAATCACCTGGCCGGCCCCGCCGATTCAGGTTTCCGCTCAGCCTCAGGCCGCACCAAAAGCGGCTCCTGCACCGAAAGAACCGGCTCAACCGGTCTCTCCGTGGCGTAAATATGCCCTGATGGCGCTGGTGATTATTCTCTTCGGCTGGCTGGCTGACGTGGCACCGAAAGAGTTCCTCGGCCACTTCACCGTCTTCGCGCTGTCGTGTGTTGTCGGTTACTACGTGGTGTGGAACGTGTCTCACGCGCTGCACACGCCTTTAATGTCGGTCACGAACGCCATTTCAGGGATTATCGTGGTGGGGGCGTTACTGCAGATTGGTCACGGCGGCTGGATTAGCTTCCTGAGCTTTATCGCGGTGCTGATCGCCAGTATCAATATTTTCGGTGGTTTCACCGTGACTCAGCGCATGCTGAAAATGTTTCGTAAAGGCTAAGGGGTAGCATATGTCTGGAGGATTAGTCACAGCGGCATACATTGTTGCTGCAATCCTGTTTATCTGCAGTCTGGCGGGGCTTTCGAAACACGAAACGTCGCAGCGCGGGAACCACTTCGGTATCGCCGGTATGGCGATCGCGCTGATTGCGACCATCTTCGGGCCGGATACCGGCAACGTGGCGTGGATTCTGGTGGCGATGATCATCGGTGGCGCGATCGGTATTCGGCTGGCGAAGCGCGTGGAAATGACCGAGATGCCAGAGCTGGTGGCGATTCTGCACAGCTTTGTCGGTCTGGCGGCGGTGCTGGTGGGCTTTAACAGCTACCTGTATCACGAACCGGGCATGGAACCGATTCTGGTCAACATCCATCTGACCGAAGTGTTCCTCGGGATCTTCATCGGTGCGGTGACCTTCACCGGTTCTATCGTGGCGTTCGGCAAACTGCGCGGCAAGATTTCGTCTAAACCGCTGATGCTGCCAAACCGTCACAAAATGAACCTCGCGGCGCTGGTGGTTTCCTTCCTGCTGCTGGTGGTGTTTGTGCGTACCGAAAGTACCGGTATGCAGGTTCTGGCACTGCTGGTGATGACCGTGATTGCGCTGGCGTTTGGCTGGCATCTGGTGGCGTCGATCGGCGGGGCGGACATGCCGGTCGTGGTGTCGATGCTGAACTCCTATTCCGGTTGGGCGGCAGCGGCGGCGGGCTTTATGCTCAGCAACGACCTGCTGATTGTCACCGGTGCGCTGGTGGGCTCGTCGGGTGCGATCCTGTCGTACATCATGTGTAAGGCGATGAACCGTTCGTTCTTCAGCGTGATTGCCGGTGGTTTTGGTACCGACGGTGCGTCGTCCAGCGGTGACGAAGAAGTCGGCGAGCACCGTGAAATCACGGCGGAAGACACGGCTGATATGCTGAAAAACTCCCACTCCGTGATCATCACCCCAGGCTACGGCATGGCGGTGGCGCAGGCGCAGTATCCGGTGGCGGAAATCACCGAGAAGCTGCGTGCCCGCGGGATCAAAGTGCGTTTCGGCATCCACCCGGTGGCGGGGCGCTTGCCTGGTCACATGAACGTGCTGCTGGCGGAGGCGAAAGTGCCTTACGACGTGGTGCTGGAGATGGACGAGATCAACGATGATTTCGCCGACACCGACACGGTGCTGGTTATCGGCGCGAACGACACGGTGAACCCGGCGGCGCAGGACGATCCTGGCAGCCCGATTGCCGGTATGCCGGTTCTGGAAGTGTGGAAGGCGCAGAACGTTATCGTCTTCAAACGCTCGATGAACACTGGCTACGCAGGCGTGCAGAACCCGCTGTTCTTCAAAGAGAACACCCACATGCTGTTTGGTGATGCCAAGGCCAGCGTGGATGCGATTCTGAAAGCGCTGTAAGTGTGTTTTGCCCGGCGGCGCAAGCTTGCCGGGCCTACGCGATACATGTAGGCCGGGTAAGCGTCAGCGCCACCCGGCAATAAAAAAGCCGCCATAATTGGCGGCTTTTTTCATATTAAAACGTCAATCGTCTTCTTCGTCATCCAGCTCAACCGGGGTCTGATACTGATCCGGTTTAATGACCAGCAGGTCGCAGCGCAGATGGTCGATTACCTGTTCCGCCGTATTGCCAAGGAACGCCGCGGAAATCCCGGTGCGCCCGACGGTGCCGAGCACCACAATCCCTGCCTGCAAATGCTCCGACAGATCCGGGATCACCTCTTCAGGCAGGCCTTTCTCTACGTGCGTCATCTTCTCGTCGATACTGAATTTCTGGCGCAGGGCTTTCATCGCCAGCAGATGCTGACCCCGGATCGCGTCGTTATACACGCTCGGGTCAAACTCCGGCAGTTCGATAGCAATATTGATAGGAGTCACCGGATAGGCCCCGACCAGGTGAACCTCGGTGTGATTGACCTGTTCGGCAAGCTGGATCGTCTCTTTCACCAGTTTTTCGTTCAGGGCGTTGTGATAATTCTCTTCGCTGGCGAGATTCACCGCCACCAGCGCCTTGCCGCCTTCCGGCCACGGCTGGTCTTTCACCATCCATACCGGGCAAGGACACTTACGCAGCAGATGCCAGTCGGTTGGGGTAAAAATCACGGCTTCAAGTTTGTCGTGCTGGTGCGCCATCTTCAGCAGCAGGTCATGTTGTTCGCTCATGACTTCCTGAATGATGGCTTCAAAAGGACGGTTATGCCACACCACTTTGATGTCGATGGGGATACCGGCATCGATGTAATATTTTGCCTGCTCGCGGATCCACGCGGTCCGCTGGCTGATCACTCCCTGACGCATAGCAGTGCGCTCGTCAGGCGACAGAAGGGTGGTCATCTCATATGAGAAGTCATAGATCGGCAAAAACGCTTTGATTTTGCCGCCAATCCGTTGATGTAAATAGACAGCTCGCCGTAACGCCGGTTGATCGTCCTGATTAGGATCGATGGCCACCAGCATGTTTTGATACTTTGCCATACAGGTCTCCTTACTACTGTCACCACAGTCTGTAATTAAAAGAGTAACCTATATATGTTGAATGAAACAGGGGAGAAGGTTTTGCCAGATCAATAAATGACGAAAATTTATCGATCCGGCAGAAGAGAGGTGAGGCTTAAGCGACGTTGCGGGAGTGACCGGCGAGAACCGCCAGCGCTTCACCGTTTTCGATGGTGATGTACTTACCTTTCACCGCCAGCATTCCGCTTTTCTGGAAACGACCCAGCAGACGGCTGATGGTTTCAACGGTCAGGCCCAGGTAGTTACCGATATCACCACGAGTCATGGTCAGGCGGAATTCACGTGGAGAGAAACCACGTTCAGCAAAGCGGCGCGACAGGTTGTAGATAAAGGCTGCCAGACGCTCTTCCGCATTCTTTTTGGAAAGCAGCAGGATCATGTCCTGATCGCCTTTGATCTCCCCGCTCATCAGACGCATCATCTGCTGACGCAGGTTCGGCATTTTGCCTGACAGGTCGTCCAGGGTTTCAAACGGGATTTCGCAAACCATGGAGGTTTCCAGCGCCTGAGCGAAGCTCGGGTGGTGGCCGGTACCGATAGCGTCAAAGCCGACTAAATCGCCCGCCAGATGGAAGCCGGTGATCTGCTCATCGCCTTGCTCGGTGATAGTGTAGCTCTTAATGGTGCCAGAACGGATAGCATAGAGCGATTTCAGTTCGTCTCCCGCCTTAAACAGCGTCTGCCCTTTCTGAATAGGCTTTTTGCGCTCGATGATATTATCAAGCTGATCGAGTTCATGCTCATTCAGGGTAAACGGGATACAGAGCTGGCTAATGCTGCAATCCTGGCAATGGATAGCACAACCGCCAGACTGAATGCGTCGTATAATTCGCTTTTCCGGGATCATAGGTCTGCTCAAGCCTTAATTGATATTGGTCAATTTTAACATCTTTTTGGAGTGCGCGTAAGCCTGGGAAACCATCAATAGAGACAAGTGGCGACAATGCGTCGCCATCTTCTTGATATTCCACAGTTTGATTGTGGAATAATGACCTAAATCATAGAAAATTAAGCACTAAAAGCCTGGATTTCTAAAGCAGCAAATACCCTTCGTGGCGCAATAACCACTCTTTACGCTGCACGCCACCGGCGTAGCCCGTCATGGTGCCGTTGCGTCCGATCACACGATGGCAGGGCACCACGATACTGACCGGATTTGAGCCATTGGCCGCACCGACGGCGCGAGCAGCTCCCGCGCGACCAAGCTGCTCGGCGAGCTGGCCGTAGTGCATAACTTGCCCGCAGGGGATGGCGCGCAGAGCCTGCCACACTTCGCGCTGGAAAGGCGTTCCCGCCGTGGCGGTCGGTAAGGTATCGATAATGCTGAGATCGCCCTCGAAATAATCCGCCATCTTCGCACTCAACCCGCCAGGGTTGGTCGCGCTGATACGTTCATAGCCGTCGCGATAGTGGATATTCAACAGCTCCACCATTCGATCGCTGTGCTCTTCCCACTCCACCGCGCGCAGATTGAACTGCTCATCGGCAATGATCCACAGCGGGCCAAGCGGTGTGGCAATCTTATCTTCGAGTAATCTCAGCATCCTTTGTCCCTTAATTCAGCCGTGGGTAAATCCCCGGTCCAATTGGCAGACCGACAAGATACCACGCGACCAACATCACCAGCCATACCCCTAAAAAGATAAGCGGATACGGCAGCACCAGCGAATAGTAGGTACCCAGTTTCGCCTCGGGCTTGTAGCGTTGCAGGAAGCCTAAGAACAGCGGAACAAAGGGCGATACGGGGGCCAGTGGGATCACCGAGGAATCCGCCACGCGGAACAGGATCTGCGCGAACGCCGGATGAAAACCGAGCAGCATAAACATCGGCACAAAGATCGGCGCCAGAATCGACCAGATGGCAGATCCGCTGGCGATAAACATGCACAGCAAGGACGAGAGCAGCGCCAGGCCGACAAACGCCGGCACGCCGCTTAGCCCGGCAGATTCCAGGGCATCCGTCAGGCCGACGGCCATGAACTTGCCCATGTTGCTCCAGTTAAACATCGCCACGAACTGCGCCAGCGGGAACACCATCACGATAAATCCGGCCATCTCTTTCATCGGCTCGATCATCAGTTGCGGCAGATCGCCCTGACGGCGGATTTTGCCGGTGGCGATGCCGTAGGCGAGGGAGACAATAAAGAAGAACAGGATAATCAGCGGGACGATGCCCTGAATGAACGGCGACGGCAGGACCGTGTGTTTCACCGGGTCGCGCAGCACGCCGTTTTCCGGGACCACCATCAGGGCAATGGCCGCGATAAACAGCAGAGAGACCACGCCCGCCACGCGCAGGCCGTGGCGCTGCGCCTGGCTGAGCGACTCCAGCTTTTCATCGCGACTGCCTTCCCAGGTGCCCAGCCGCGGCTCGACGATTTTATCGGTGATCAGGCCGCCGACGATGGTCAGCACGATCACCGAACTGGCCATAAAGTACCAGTTGTCGATCACGCTGACGTGCATGGCCGTATCGATAGTTTTCGCCGCTTCGGTACTGATGCCGGAGAGCAGCACGTCGGTGGTGACGATCAGCAGGTTAGCCGTAAATCCACACCCGACCCCGGCGATGGCAGCCAGCAGGCCCGCGATCGGGTGCCGCCCGACGGCGAGGAAAATCAGCGCTCCCATCGGCGGCATGATCACCAGCGCCGCATCAGAGGAGATGTGGCTGAAAAAGGCGATAAACAGCACCATGTAGCTGGCGTAACGCGCGTTCACCACCGACGCCATTTTGACCATCAGGGCAGGCAACAGCCCGACGCGTTCCGCCAGGCCCGCGCCCAGCACCAGCGCCAGAATCGCCCCGAGCGGCGCAAAGCCGCTAAAGTTTTTAATCACATTCGGCAAAAACCAGTGCAGCCCTTCCACGCTGAGCAGGTTTTTCACTGCCACCATGCTGCCGTCCGCCGGGCTGCGCACGGAGACATCAAAAGCGGACAGCACGGCGGTGGCGATCATCAGGATCACAATCAAATAGATAAAAAGCAGAAAAGGGTGCGGCACTTTGTTGCCGATCCTCTCAACCCAGCCATAGACCTTACCGGATGGGGAATGCGAAGGTATGGAAGACATACTCATGGGCGTTCCTCGGGACTGTTGTGTTGTTATGTTATTGTGTTTGCGTGTTTTATTATTTTAAAGGTGACGGTGTCACGTTATGCGGTATCGGACACTCGTACGGTCGTTCTGCGATCTGTTGTTCAAACTCATCCCGGCAGGCCTGCAGCAGTGACGCATCCTGCAGCAGGTTCAGCGCCGTCGCGCCCATCACTTTCCCGGCCAGCAGCATCCCTTTATGGGCGATTGACGTGCGCCCCTGAGCCACCAGTTGCCAGGTATGCAGCGGCGTGCCGACGGTGAAGCAGGGGGTGAAGCACTGCGCGACGGGCATTTTCCAGCTCACATCACCCACATCGGTGGAACCGGCCAGCACGTTATCGGTGATGGCGTACGGGGCCACCTCCTCCACCAGAAGCGTCTCGCGGTTTCTGCGGGCAAAGGCTTTGCCTTCCTCTCCGCCCGTGGCGGCGATATTTTTCAGGCTGTTTTGCAGATCGTTGGCGGTCAGGGTTTGACGGATCTCCCCGGCAAACGCGCGCTCTTCGTCCGTCCACTCTGGCGTGCCGTAATGCTGTAAGGCGCTGTACATCGCGGCTTCGAGCGTGCGGTTCGGGAGATAGCTCGAGCAGGCTTTATCGAAACGGCACTCGACGGTGGTTTCGGTCATCAGCGCCGCGCCTTGTGCGACTTTCTCAATTCGCTCGTAGATCTGCTGCGCATCGGCCATCTCCGGGGCGCGGATCAGATACAACACCTCGGCCTGCGCCTGCACCACGTTTGGCGAAATTCCGCCGGTGTTAGTGATGGCGTAATGGACGCGGGCTTTTTCGATGATGTGCTCATTGAGGAAGTTGGTGCCGGTGGTCATCAGGGTGACGGCATCCAGCGCGCTGCGCCCGAGATGAGGGGAATTCGCGGCATGGGCGGCGATGCCCTGAAAGCGCCATGAGGCCTGGATATTCGCCAGGGTGCTGACGTTAAACATTCCGGCGAAAGCCTCCGGGTGCCAGGTCACGGCGGCGTCGACGTCATCGAACAGCCCTTCGCGCACCATAAAGGTTTTCCCGGAGCCGCCTTCTTCGCCAGGGCAGCCGTAAAAACGCACCGTTCCGCTGCCACCGCGCTGTTCCAGCCAGCTTTTGACCGCCACCGCGCCCGCCAGCGCGGCGGTACCGAGCAGGTTATGTCCGCAGCCGTGGCCGTTTGCGCCGGGCGTGTCCGACTGCGGGGTGGCGCAGTGCGCGGACTGGCTCAGGCCCGCCAGCGCGTCAAATTCGCCTAACAGGGCGACGACAGGTTTCCCGCTGCCGAAGCTGGCGATAAAGGCATTGGGAATGCCGCCAGCCTCACGCGTCAGGGTAAAACCTTCCGCCTCCAGCGCGTTGGCCAGACGGTCGGAGGACCAGAACTCCTCAAAGCGTGTTTCCGGATGATCCCAAATGTCATCGGCAATATCGGTAAAGGTCTGACATCGGGTTTCGATGGCATCGTCAATAAAAGGGTAGATCTCCTGCATTACACACCTCGCGTCCAGGGAAAATTGATCGCAGTACGGGCCAGCGTTTCAATCGCCACGCCCATGATCTGCTCGTCAAAATCAAACTTCTCATTGTGATGCCCGGCGCTTAAATCAGTCCCAAACACCATGTACGAAGCCAGACCGCCGTTTTGCTGCACGTGGGCCATCATCAGGGTGGCATCTTCTGAACCCGCCGGGGCTTTCACTTTGTCGATGGCCTGATGGACCGCCGCCACCTGGCTTGCCTGCTCGCGCAGATAGTCCACCCAGGCCGGAGAAGGGGAACTTGAGGTTGCAGCCCCCATCAGACGCATCTCAGCTTTCACCCTGTACGCCGCCGCCGCGCCGTCAATCACACCCTGCGCGCGCTCAAACACATACTGATTAATGGCCTCGCTTTCGCCGCGCGTTTCCACTTTTAACAGCGCGCTGGCTGGAACCACGTTGCGCCCGCTGCCCGCCTGCATCACGCCGACGTTGACCCGTGACGCGCCTTCGCTGTGGGGCGCGATACTGTGCAGGGCCAGGGAGGCTTGCGCGGCGGCGAGCAGGGCGTTGCGTCCGTCTTCCGGTTTACCGCCAGCGTGGGCGGCGACGCCAGTAAAGCGCACGTCAAATTTGGTGGTCGCCATAAAGTTATCGCTGCCGCAGATGACGGTCCCGGCCGGAACGCCGGTGCCGATATGGATCGCCGTGAAGTAATCAACGCCGTCCAGCGCGCCAGCGGCGACCATCGCCCGTGCGCCGCGCGTGCCTTCTTCCGCGGGCTGGAAGATGAGTTTGATGGTGCCGTTCAGCCGGGATTCGTTCTGCTTCAGCAGATACGCCAGCCCGAGGCCGATGGTGGTGTGTCCGTCGTGACCGCAGGCGTGCATCATCCCGGGATTACAGGAGGCAAAACCGTCGCGGAACGGGCGGTGACTGTCGTCGAGGGCTTCGCTGAGATCCAGGGCGTCCATGTCCACGCGAAAGGCGAGCGTCGGGCCGGGGCGTCTGGTGTTCAGCGTGGCGACAAGGCCGGTAAATCCGCCTTCAAAGGCGCTGAGCCATTTTTCCGGCGCCCCTTGTTGGCGCGCGCGGGCATATTCTGCAGCCAGAGTGTCGGCGTCGGGCAGGCCCATACGGCTGTCGGCGTCGACCACGTCGCGGCCCATCGCCAGCTCGTAGCCTAAGTTATCGAGGATCTCCGCGACCTTTGCCGCGGTGCGAAACTCCACCCAGCCAGATTCGGCATACTGGTGAAAATCGCGCCGCCAGGCGATCAGCTGAGACATTAATTTTTCAAGGGATTGTGTCAGTGAATCCATCTCTGTTCCTGTCATCATTAAAATATGTGAACTGCTTCACGCTGTGATAGTTTTTACTTATCACTAACCAATTTTTCACAGTTTTAACCGTTCAGGAATCACCCTCGCACATCCATTTCCATTAAAGTAGATGACAATTTCTTTACTCTGATAAACAACGGTTATCGGTCGAGCTATGTCATTTCAGGTTAAATTTCATCAGATCCGCGCGTTCGTTGAAGTGGCGCGTCAGGGCAGTATTCGCGGTGCCAGCCGGGCGATGAATCTCTCGCAACCGGCATTGACCAAATCCATTAAAGAACTCGAAGAGGGCATGGCCGCGCAGCTGTTTGTGCGACGCAGTAAAGGCGTGGCGCTGACGGAGTGCGGAGAGAGTTTTTATCAGCACGCCAACCTGATCCTCGAAGAGCTGCGCGCCGCGCAGGACGACATTCGCCAGCGGCAGGGGCTGCAGGGCGGGCAGATCAATATCGGGATGGGGGCCAGCGTCGCGCGCACCTTAATGCCCGCGGTGATCACCCGTTTTCACGAGCAGCACCCGCAGGTGAAAGTGCGAATTATGGAAGGGCAGCTGGTATCGATGATCAACGAATTACGCCAGGGAGAGCTGGATTTCACCATCAATACCTATTATCAGGGACCCTACGATCACGAATTTACCTTTGAAAAACTGTTCGAAAAACCCTTCGCGATATTTTGTCGGCAAGGTCATCCGGCCATCGGTGCAAAATCAATTAGTGAGCTTATGAATTATAACTGGACGATGCCTACGCCGCGCGGGAGTTATTATAAACAGCTGGAGGATATATTCCGTTATCGCTCACAATTACCGCAAATTGGCGTCGTTTGCGAAACATTCTCATCCTGTATTAGCCTGGTGGCGCAGAGTGATTTTCTGAGCATTTTACCTCAGGAACTGGGCTGCGATCCGCTCCTGGCGCACCGTCTGGTGATGTTGCCGGTCGAAGAGATTTTACCCAAAGCCGCTTATTATTTAATCCAGAGACGTGATTCCCGACAAACTCCGTTAACCGCGTCATTAATAACTCAGTTCAGAAGACAGGCCCGCGGAATATTGCTTAACGAAGGGAAATAAAAAAATAGAGCCTGCCGACATCGGACAGACCCTACAGTACACACAGCAGTGCGTCCTTTTGCCAACTCCCGCTTTATTTGTCCGTTATGCAGGTTTATTTAGTTATAACAGCTTTCGCCTAAAAATAAAGTGATCGGAGTGCCTGATTTCACTTATTTTTAACTTAAATTATACAGTTAATGATTGATTAAATTTATTTTAAGGCAGCTTCATTGTTATATATTAGCCAAATTAATATCTTTCATTGCGTGATTATTTTTTCTCCGTCGGCCATGGATATTGAAACACCCCTCTGGCGCGGGTAGAGTACGCCTTCAGATGCCGCTGGAGGAGCACCATGAAACCTGACGACAAATCCCTTTTTCTTGACGCCATGGAAGATGTCCAGCCCCTGAAACGCTGCACCGATATCACCTGGCAGCCGAGCCGCAATCAGCGCACCCGCCAGAGTATCGACACCACGCAGCTCGATAACTTTCTCACGCTCGGCTTCCTTGATGTTCTGCCGCTTGCCGAACCGCTCACTTTTCAGCGCGAAGGCGTTCAGCAGGGCGTGATGGATAAATTACGCACCGGTAAATACCCGCGTCAGGCCAGCCTTAACTTACTGCGCCAGCCGGTCGAGCAGTGCCGCCAGATGCTGTTTGCCTTTATTCAGCAGGCTCAGCAGGACAGCCTGCGCAACCTGATCATCATCCACGGCAAAGGCCGGGAAGATAACTCGCACGCCAACATTGTGCGCAGTTATCTGGCGCGCTGGCTGACCGAATTCGACGCCGTGCAGGCCGTCTGCGTGGCGCTGCCCCATCATGGCGGCAGCGGGGCGTGCTATGTTGCGCTACAAAAATCGGGTGAAGCTAAGCTGGAAAACCGGGAGCGGCACGCCAAGCGCAGCCGCTAACGGTCAGAACGTTTCCCAGTTTCCGTCTCCGGCGGACGCTGTGGCCGGGCGTAACACCTGCGGTGTTTTCAGGTTTGTCGCGCGCGGTGCGGCGGTTTGCGTCTGTACGTTCAGACGGAAGGCGGCGACGGCCTGGCGCAGCTGTTCCGCCTGATCCTCCAGCGCAGCGGCCGCCGTGGCGGATTCCTGCACCAGCGCGGCGTTCTGCTGCGTTACGCTATCCATCTGCGAAACCGCCAGGCTCACCTGCTCAATACCGCGGCTCTGCTCATCCGACGCCGAGGCGATCTCCCCCATAATATCGGTCACGCGGGTGACGGCCGCGACGATCTCTTTCATGGTTTCCCCGGCTTCGCTGACCTGTCCGGAGCCGGTATTGACCCGGCTGACGGAGTTTTCGATCAGCGCTTTGATCTCTTTTGCCGCCTGCGCACTGCGGCTGGCCAGGGTACGCACTTCCCCGGCGACCACGGCAAATCCGCGGCCTTGTTCACCCGCTCGCGCGGCTTCGACGGCGGCGTTCAGCGCCAGAATGTTGGTCTGGAAGGCGATGCTGTCGATCACGCTGGTGATGTGGGCAATTTGCTGAGAGCTGTCGGCAATTTCGGTCATGGTGCGGATGACGTTATTCACCACGCGTCCGCCGCGATCGGCGGTTTCCGAGGCATTTTTCGCCAGCAGCGTCGCCTGACGGGCGTTGTCCGAGTTCTGTTTCACCGTCGCGGTCAGCTCTTCCATGCTGGCCGCCGTCTCTTCCAGGGAAGAGGCCTGCTGCTCGGTACGGGCGGAGAGATCGTTGCTGCCCGCCGCGATTTCGCCCGCGCCGGTGTAGATCGAATCGGTACTGCCGCGCACCGCGCTGACGGTGGTCACCAGCGAGGTTTGCATCTCATGCAGACCCGCCGCCAGCTGACCCATCTCATTGCGGCTGTCGATGGAAATCGTCTGCGTCAGATCGCCACTGGCGATGGTGCGGATATGGTTCATCACGCTGCGCAGCGGCTTCAGCAGCAGGTGCTGCAACCCTTGCCAGAACACGATCAGCACGGCAATCACCACCAGGAAAATGGTGCCGAGCGTCCACTGCATATGGGTAAAGCTGCTCTGGTTCTCTTTGGCGGCGGCTTTCAGCAGAGTGTTGTTTTCCGCGCGCCAGCGGGTGTAGACGGCCTCCATATCATCCTGAGCCTGCTGGGCGTCGAGATCGCCATACGCCTGATAGTTATCGGCACGCAGATACTCAATCGACAGGCGCATCACCTCGTGCATCTGGCTGTACGCTTTCTGCATTTCGGTGGTCAGTGCCTGACTCTGGCCCTGCACGGGCGGCATCGCCTGCCAGGCACTATAGTAGTTTTCAGCTTTGGTCAGAGAGTCACCCGCGTTACCGAGCAGCTTGTTGATTGCCGCCAGAGAGGCCGGATCGCGCTGATTTTTAAGGTAACGAATGGCGACGCGTGTGACCGTGACACGGGTTTTGACCAGCGTATTGACGCTGTCGCTCAGGCTCTCCTGCTGCGCATTGAGGCTGCCTGAGTTCTGGAAATTATGACGGTCGTTGCTGACGGCGGAATAGAACAATCCCCCCGTGACGACTTGCAACAGGCAGAATATAGTGAGAGCAAAGACAATCCCGGTAATGACGTGCAGATTTTTCAGCATGACGGAAGCCCATTTGATGTGCAGAAGTTGCATCATTGTTATCGACGTAGTGGGGCTAAACTTTAATTTTACTAATGCTTAATCAACAGGCTGATGAATATGACCCGAATTGATAAAAGTGGCAGTTATATGTTAGGTACGCATTCCGTTAACCGACTCGGCTATGGGGCGATGCAGCTGGCGGGGCCAGGCGTGTTTGGTCCGCCGAAGGATAAAGAGGCGGCGCTGGCGGTGCTGCGCGAAGCGGTGGCCGCTGGGGTAAATCACATCGATACCAGTGATTTTTACGGCCCGCATGTGACTAACCAGTTGATTCGGGATGCGCTCCATCCCTACCGGGACGATCTGACGATCGTCACCAAAATCGGCGCCCGTCGTGGGGAAGATGCCTCCTGGCTGCCGGCGTTTTCGGCTCAGGAGCTCACCCAGGCGGTGCACGATAACCTGCGAAATTTACAGCTGGACGTGCTGGATGTGGTGAACCTGCGCATTATGTTCAGCGCGCACGGGCCTGCCGAGGGATCGATCGAAGAACCATTAGCCACGCTGGTGGAACTGCAGCGTCAGGGGCTGGTGCGACATATTGGTCTGAGCAATGTGACCGCCGCGCAAATTGCGCAGGCGCAGAGCATTACACCGATCGTCTGTGTGCAAAACCTCTATAACATTGTTAATCGTAGCGACGATGCGCTGATTGACGGCCTGGCGGAGCAGGGGATTGCCTATGTGCCGTTCTTCCCGTTGGGGGGATTTACGCCGCTGCAATCATCCGGTCTGCAGGCAGTTGCCGATTCACTGGGCGCCACGCCGATGCAGGTTGCGCTGGCGTGGCTGCTGAAACGCTCGCCGAATATTCTGCTGATCCCGGGCACCTCGTCGGTGGCGCATCTGCATGAAAACCTGGCGGCTGGCGACCTGGTGTTGCCGGATGAGGCTCTCGCCTCGCTGAACGCGCTGGCGGAATAACGCGCTCGTCTTACGGCCACGCGTTTACTCGGTGGCCGCTTGCGTCATTCGACTTCTTCTGTGCAGTTCCAGCGCTTCGGCGACAATCTCCTGCTTGCTGAGGCGCGTCTCATACGCCGTGGCCCGGACATATTCGACCAGCGCAGACTGAATTCTGGCGCTTAACATTTTTAAGTCCGCATCCTTTGCGGTGCCGCGTGCTACACGCTTGTCCGGGTAATCTCGGCTTGGCATTGCTCAAGTCCTCCAAACGTTGTCTTGTTAATTCGTGCTGTGAAATATGCGTGGAGAGTGAAAACAAGTCAACTTTCTAAAACTGCGGTTTAATTTGTATTAAATCCGTTAAAAATCTGCCCGCTTTTTGCGCTGCTTTTCATTTGAAAGGGGAAAGGCTTGAGTATGGAAAGTGGGCAAAATAGCGGAAACTACGCATCCGCTTTTGCATACTGTGTAAACGCTTCCATTTTCGGAATATCACATTTATGGATGTGTTCCGAAGTAATCATAAATCTGCTCAATGAATTACAAGAGTGTGAGCCATTAAACACACTGGAAGCGCTAAATGTTTACATATGCAATTCACTGCTTTTTTATGCATGACAAAATTACAGCGTCGTTTTTTCCGCCGACAGTGCGCTGAAAGACGGGGGCGAAGGATGTAACATTTCCGCAAAGAACGGGCGAAATGGCAGGTAAAAAAACAGCATAAAACTCTGAGAAAGTTTTATTTTAGTGATTTTGTAGTGTCTGTTTTTATATAAAGTGACCTCGTTTATGTTTGTTAGTGTGATATGTTTTTAATTGTAGTATATGTGAAGTGTGTGGCGTTTCGATAAGGGCAGGCTGGCAACTCACATCCCTGATAGTAATCTGTGTTATTCTTTGCGGATTGGCGCTATCAGGAAGTCATGGGTATGTATCACCTTTTCTTAGAATTCGATAATCTTGAACCCGGCGTGAAGTCTGTAGAAGATCTGAAGTATGTCATCCGCGATGACAAACACACCGCCTTTGTGATGAGTGCGGTGGTGGCGAGATTTATCAAAGATGCGCTGATCATGAACCAGACCATCACCAGCCTGAAGAACTGCCGTTTCGCGTTTGCGAACGGGGCCGAGTTCGTCGAATTCGACAGCAAAGGTCAGTCAACGCGATTCACCGATACGCCGGACTGGTTCATCACACCAGGCTCGTTTGCGCGCTCTCAGTGGCTGGTGAACCACGAACTTCACGATCTGATGACCCCGCAGTTTATCTCTACCTTTCTCGAAATGTTCTCTGATGTGAAGAAACGCCGCGAGCACTGCAATCTGCTGTTTGATCTGCAGCTCGAAGAGAGCCCGAAACGCGGGAAACCCGGCGTGAAAGCGACTCGTCAAATCCGCGGCTCCACGAAACAGAAGATTTCTGATTTGGGATCTTTCGAATTATTCAGCCAGTTCTTTACCCGGCTGAAAAAAGCCGTCGAGGCCAACCAGTTTCCGACGGTGCAAGTGCTGACGGACATCGACGAAGTTGCCAAAGTACCCGCCCCCCTGAAAAGCGCCGTGCGCACCTGGTTTAAAGCGATTTCGTCCGAGCTGCCGCCCAACAGCAAACGGGTAGGGGCCGGAAACGCCGCGCTGTTCTGCGCGCCGGTTCGCGCGCAAATCCAGCACATCGAAGCCTACGGCGTCGAGCGGTATTACAAGAAGCTGTCGAAAGCGATTGCCGACGGCGGGGAGCGCTACATCGCCGATTTCACCTTTAAACTGTAGGGCTGAAACTGTTCATCAGGATAAACGTCGGCTCTTTTCGCTGGTGCTGATTGATCAGCGGCACCAGACGCCGGAAGTGCTCGCTCGCACAGTGCACATCCAGCGCCGCGCGATCCGGCCACTCTTCGATAAAGACAAAATGCCCTGCATCTTTCTCATCCACGTATAAATCGTAAGCCATGCACAGCGGCTCCCGCTTTGTGGCTTCCACCAGCGCGCGGTAGAGCGGGAGGACGGTCTCTATGGCTTCCGGTTTAATAAAATCTTCGGCGATAACTTTCAGCATGATCTCTCCTTTTAAATTCCCTGTGGCGTCAACGGCTTCATTTTCGCGAGCCAGAATCGACTTGATCTGACCGGTTAATGCATAATACTGTATTTATATACAGTTATTATCAGGTTGACCATCATGAATCCCGTTTTTTCATGTGAATTGAAAGAAATCATCGAATTACCCCTTTTTCTGGAGCGCGTCCCGTGCGGCTTTCCCAGCCCGGCGCAGGATTATGTCGAGGATCGTCTCGATCTCAACAAGCTTCTCATCCAGCACCCCAGCGCCACCTATTTCGTGAAGGTGAGCGGCGATTCGATGATTGGCGCAGGGATTGGCGACGGGGATCTGCTGGTGATCGACCGCTCGTTAACGGCTGAGCATGGCGATATTGTGGTGGCGGCGATTGCGGGGGAGTTCACGGTGAAAGAGCTGCGAACCCGTCCGTATCTCCACCTGCTGCCGCACAACAAAAACTTTTCTCCCATCGTTTTCCAGTCAGAGGACGAACTGCAACTCTTTGGCGTGGTAACGCACACCGTGAAATCGCACCGACATGTTCGCGCTCGTTGACGTCAACAGTTTCTACACCTCCTGCGAGACCGTGTTTCGTCCCGATCTGCTGGGTAAACCGGTGGTGGTGGTGTCGAATAATGACGGGTGCATTATCTCCCGCTCGGCAGAAGCCAAAAAGCTGGGCATCAAAATGGGCGCGCCCTATTTTAAGATCAAAGACGAGCTGCGGCGGCAGAACGTGGCGGTGTTTAGCTCGAACTATGCGCTGTACGCGGATCTGAGCCATCGCGTGATGTCGATTCTCACGGAGATGGCACCCGCGGTGGAAGTCTATTCCATCGATGAGGCGTTTATTAATGTCTCCGGCGTGGCTAACTGCATTGCGCTGGAGACGTTTGGCCGCCAGATCCGCGAGCAGATCCTGAAAAATACCGGGCTGACCGTCGGCGTCGGCATCGCGCCGACCAAAACCCTCGCCAAGCTGGCCAATTTTGCGGCGAAAACGTGGAGTAAAACCAAAGGCGTGGTGGATCTGTCGGATCCTGAGCGTCAGCGAAAATTGCTTGCGCTGGTGCCGGTGGACGAGGTGTGGGGCGTGGGGCGGCGAATCGGCAAGAAACTCAATCAGATGGGGATTGAAAACGCGCTGCAGCTGGCGGAGTGCTCAACCTGGGTGATCCGCAAACACTTTAACGTGGTGCTGGAGCGCACGGTACGCGAGCTGCGCGGCGAGCCTTGTCTGGAGATGGATGAGTTTGCCCCCGCCAAACAGCAGATTATTTGCAGCCGCTCCTTTGGGCACCGGATCACCGAGTACCGCGATATGCAGCAGGCGGTGTGCGCCTACGCGGAGCGGGCGGCGGAGAAACTGCGGGCGGAAAGGCAGTATTGCTGCGTGATCAGCGTCTTTATGCGCACCAGCCCGCACGCTGAAAACGAAGTGTTCTATGGCCCGCAGGCCAGCGGTCGGCTGGCAATCCCGTCGAACGATACGCGCGACATTATCCGCGTCGCCAGCCAGGCGCTGGAGCGGATCTGGCAGGATGGTTTTCGCTACATGAAAGCGGGCGTGATGCTGAGTGATTTTTTCAGCCAGGGCGTCGCGCAGTTGAACCTGTTTGATGACTATCAGCCCCGACACAACAGTCAGGCGCTGATGCAGACTATCGACAGGTTAAATCTCTCCGGGCGCGGCACGGTGTGGTTTGCCGGTCAGGGAAGTCAGAAAAACTGGGCCATGAAGCGGGAAATGCTCTCGCCGGGATATACGACGCGCTACGCGGATCTACCTGTGGCGAAATAAACGTTTTCCCTGAACGTCTGAGCCAGTAAGCTCTTGCCGTGACTTTTTCTGGGCCGTTTATGAACAATCTCGCGTTAATCTATCGCCGTTTTGGTGAGCCTGAGTCGGTGCTGCAAGCGGAAGCTTTCCGCTGCGATCGGCTGAACCCCGGTCAACTACGGGTGAAGATGCTTTACTCCCCGGTCAACGCCTCGGATCTGATCCCCATCACCGGCGCTTATCGCCATCGCACGCCGCTGCCTGCGGTGGCGGGCTATGAGGGTGTCGGCGTGGTGATTGACGGGCCAACCGAACTGATGGGAAAACGCGTACTGCCGCTGCGCGGGCAAGGAACCTGGCAGCAGGTGGTGGATTGCCCGGTGGATTTGGCGATTGTGGTGCCCGATTTTATCGATTCTGTGCTGGCTGCCCGCGCGTACATTAATCCGCTCGCCGCGCAGCTGATGCTCAAACTCTATCCCCCGCAGGGGAAACGCGTGCTGCTGACGGCGGCCGGGTCGGACTGCGCGGTGCTGCTGGGACAGTGGGCGCTCAGCGCAGGGGCTGAAGCCGTGTATGGCATTCACCGTTCCGCCGTCCACGCCGGGCGGCTCAAGGCACTGGGGATCACGCCGATTTCACAGCATGACACGGCAGCGATTCGCGCCATCGCCAACGATGCGGAGATAATTTACGACGCCACGGGGGGCGAAGTAGCAGAACTGATTCTGGAAAGGCTGCCCGAGACGGGGGTTTTTGTCTGCTACGGCCTGTTGTCCGGGCAGATGTTCAGGCAGCAAAAGCAGGTGCGCTGGTTCCATATCCGCAATTATCTGGATGCAATGAGCGCAGACGCGTGGCAGGGGCAGTTTCGTGAAATCTGGCCGAAACTACAGGCCAGTTCTGTTGGGGATGCCACGCTGTTTTCCCTCACCGCGTGGCGTTCGGCGCTGGCCTGTTACCGCGAGGCGGGCAGGATCGCAAAGCCGATGTTTAGATTCAGCGATGACTGACGTCGCTCAGCAGCACGGCGATGCTCTGGCCGCCCGCCGTCTGCTCCAGCGCAATCTTCACAATAATGGTCAGCGGCACGGAGAGCAGCATCCCGACCGGGCCGAGCAGCCAGCCCCAGAAGATCAACGATAAAAAGACCACCAGCGTCGACAGCCCCAGCCCGCGGCCCATCATGCGCGGTTCAAGAATGTTCCCGAACACCAGGTTAATGATCAGATAACCCGTCAGCACAATCAGCGCGTCGTACAATCCACTAAACACCAGCACCTGCGCGATAGGGGGAATGGCGGCCAGCACCGAGCCGATGTTGGGAATATAGTTGAGCGCAAAGGCCAGCAGCCCCCAGACAAAGGCGAAGCGCACGTCCAGCGCGGCGAGCATGGCCCAGGCGACCAGACCCGTCACAATACTGATGGCCGTTTTCAGCACCAGATAGCGCGACACGCTGTCCAGCGCCCGCTGAATCGCCTCCATCCCTTCCACCGGGCGGGACATGATCTGCTGCAGTTTCATCGGCAGCTGCGGGACTTCGATCAGCATAAACACCACCGTCAGCAGCAGCAGGAATATCGAGGTCATGGCGCTCGAAAGCTGCGACAGCAGAGCCGTGACCAGGGTCATGGCGGCGTTCGGGTCGATATACTTCAGCAACTCCTCCACGGAGACTTCAATCCCGGCGCGCTGCAGCCAGGGTTCGAGGTGCTGGAGCGGCACGACCAGTGAGGAGCGGTATTGCGGCAGGGTGCGCGCCAGCTCGTTCAGGGAGGTTCCCAGATACGCCACCAGCAGCACCATCGCCAGAATGATCACCGTGATAAGCAAGGAAATCGCCAGCACGCGCGGGACGCGCAGGCGCACCATCCGCTGCACCAGTGGATTAAGGATCACCGCGATAAACAGCGCCAGAATGAAAGGTACGATGATGTCGGCAGCAAAACGGATCCCCGCAAGAATGATCACCAGCATTCCGAGCATGATGACAATTTTTAATCCGTTCAGGGTAATGATGGGCTTTGCCATGTGTGTTCCTGAGTTAATTCTTATATCTATATCATAACGGGAATATTCATTTACTCTACTAACCCAGGTCAAACGGGTAGGGTAAAGAAGTGAAAAGGTTTTGAGTTAATTCCTGGCTTATGGTACAAATCAGGCGTGTTTAACTACCGAGGACAATTTTCATCCGCAATGACGAGAAGCAATACCGCGGATAATTGTAATATTATGGACAATCTGTTCAGGACGTACTTTTCAAATAGCACCGCTGTTTTTTCAACCTCCCTCTGCCTGCTGTCCGGTGAGCAACACTGGCGCAACGCGCTATAGTCCCGTCTTCTGCTTAAGCTAACGCCACGCGTTCAGCTATCTGATTAATATCATTTTTTCTGGGTTTGTCGTTTTCGACAAGCTGCAGTGATTTATATTCTCTTGCAGGAGATGCACCATGTTTTACTGGATATTGTTAGCCCTGGCCATTGTCGCGGAAATTACCGGAACCTTGTCGATGAAATGGGCAAGTGTTAGCGACGGCAACACCGGATTTATTTTAATGCTGGTGATGATTTCCCTTTCGTATATTTTCCTGTCGTTCGCGGTAAAAAAAATCGCGCTCGGCGTGGCGTATGCGCTATGGGAGGGGATCGGTATTCTGTTAATCACGCTGTTCAGTGTGATGTTATTTGATGAAACCCTGTCAACAATGAAAATTGCCGGTCTGGCAACGCTGGTTGCGGGTATTGTGCTGATTAAATCGGGCACCCGCAAAGCGAAGAAACAGCCGCAGGAGCCAGCTCATGCAGCAGTTTGAGTGGATTCATGCGGCCTGGTTGGGTCTGGCGATCGTGCTGGAAATCGTTGCCAACGTGTTCCTGAAATTTTCTGACGGCTTCCGACGCAAGGCCTACGGCCTGCTGTCCATCGCCGCCGTGCTGGGCGCGTTCAGCGCCCTTTCGCAGGCGGTGAAAGGGATCGATCTCTCCGTGGCCTACGCCCTGTGGGGCGGCTTCGGTATCGCCGCGACGCTGGCGGCGGGCTGGATTTTGTTCGGTCAACGTCTGAACCGTAAAGGCTGGATTGGCCTGGTTCTGCTACTCGCCGGCATGATCATGATAAAACTGGCCTGATGTGATCGCTGCCTGTTTTTACGGGCAGCGAAATTCGCTACCTGTATTACTCTTAGAAAGAAGTGCTTTTGAGAGGGCGGCGAATGTATAACCCATTAAGCTGGCGCAATATTCCCACCGCGAAAACCCTTTTCGTCATGATCTTTATGGCCGGGATCGGCCTGATCGTCTCCGTCGTCGCGCTGCTTTATCTCTCCCTGCACCTGATTAGCAGTAAAACCAATGAAATAGATGAACACCGCTCGGCGCTCTCCGTGCAGGGGGCGATCCAGACCTCGGCCAATCGCGTCTGGTCGCTGGTGATCGATAACGCCGTCTGGGATGACGCTGTCCGCGAAGTTTATCCTCCGGTCCTGAACACCGAATGGCTGTACAACACCTGGGGCGCGGGCTTTAAAATCAATAACCTGTATGACGGCACTTTCGTGCTGGACGAACATTTCAACGTCCTGTGGGGCTCGTTTAAAAGCAAAGCCTTTCACGAGCAAAATCTCGATTTTTTTGGCAATGGTCTGAAAGCGCTGATCCGTGATAACGCCGATGCGCTGAAATCTGAGAAGAATATCTACGCCGGGATCACCCGCACGCGCCAGGGGGTGGCGTTTGTCGGCATTGGCCTGATTCGCCCGATGATTGGCCGTCTGCAGGTGCACAACGACGTGCGCCGCTATCTGGTGATTACCCGCCATCTCAACCCGCAAATCCTGAGCGATCTCGGGAATACCTTTCAGATTGAAGACCTTAATTTCACCGAACAGCACACCAGCGAGGCCAGCGTTCCGCTGAAAAGTTCGGCCGGAGAACTGCTGGGCTATCTTAACTGGCAGCCGCGCCTGCCCGGTGCGCAGGCGGCCAGCGCGGCGTCGAACGAAATCACGCAAATCGTGCTCCTGGCGGCGGGGCTGATCCTGCTGTTTATTCTGCTGAGCAGCGTCGGGCTGTATAAACTGGCGCGCGGCGAAAACCAGGCCCGACGGGTGGCGCGCACGGACTGGCTCAGCCATCTGCCCAACCGACGGGCGCTGATTGAGGAGCTGGAGCGAGTCAGTTTGCGCGGGGATATCGATGTTAAAAGCGTGGTCTTTATCGATCTCGACGGCTTTAAGGATGTGAATGATATTTACGGCCACGACGTGGGCGACGACCTGATCATCATGATGGCCCGCGCCCTGCGCGATCGGGTGCCGGAAGGGGGCATGCTGGCCCGCATGGGCGGGGATGAGTTTGCGATGATGATTGGTGGCGACCACTCCCAGGCGCGGGCGTCGGCCTTTGCGGGCAAGGTGCTGGATTTCCTCGGCGCACCGCTACGCCTCGGCGAGCGTACGATCCACATTAGCGCCAGTATCGGGATCGCCAGCGGGACGCTGATCGAATGTACCAGCTCGGAGCTGTTCCGCCGGGCGGATATCGCCATGTATCACTCG
The DNA here is from genome assembly GCF_035593345.1 of Lelliottia sp. JS-SCA-14. Lineage (NCBI taxonomy): Bacteria > Pseudomonadati > Pseudomonadota > Gammaproteobacteria > Enterobacterales > Enterobacteriaceae > Lelliottia > Lelliottia sp. JS-SCA-14. The sequence goes on from NZ_CP141606.1 coordinate 2,248,313, forward strand.
AAAATTACCGGTAAAGGGCGCGTCACCCAGTACGATGCGGAGCTGAACAGCGTGCGCGAGCAGCAGCTGGCGATCGAAAATGAGATCCGCAGCGGAATGGAGCGGGACGAGTTCGAGGTCTGGTATCAGCCAATTATCGACGCGCGCAGCCAGAAAATGACCAGCGTCGAGGCGCTCTTGCGCTGGCCGCGCCGTCCGGCGGGTGAGCTGGGGCCAGATGCCTTTATCAGCATCGCCGAAACCAGCGGCCTGATTTACGGTCTGGGGCAGTTTGTTCTGCGCCGCGCCTGTCAGGATCTGGAACCTTTTGGCGACCTGAAGCTGTCGGTGAACATTTCTCCGGCGCAGTTTCGCGATCCTGAATTTGAAGATAAAGTCGCGCGCGTCATTGAGATGACCCGTTTCCCGGCCAATCGCCTCCAGCTGGAGGTGACGGAAACCTACGTGCTGGAAAATCCGGAACGCGCCAGGGCGGCTATCTCCAATCTCAAAGCGCTGGGCACCGCCGTGGCGCTGGATGATTTCGGCACCGGCTACTCCAGCATTGGCTATTTGCGGCGCTTTAATTTCGACACCATCAAAATCGACAAATCTCTCGCCGGGCTGGTGGATAACGACGAACAGGCCGCGGCGCTGGTGAGCGGCACCGTGCGGATTGCCAGTGCGCTGGGGATGGCGGTGGTGGCGGAAGGGGTGGAAAACGAAAAGCAGATGAAACTGCTGCGCCTCGCGGGCTGCGACCAGTTACAGGGATTCTGGTTCAGTCAGCCGATGCCCATCGAGGCGATTATTGAATTACGCAAAGTCAGGTATGTGTAGGCTATTCCTGCGCCAGCGCTTCCAGTTTTTCCCGAAAACCGGTCACAGATAACGCCCGGTTATCGGCGCGCCAGCGGTCTTTGGCCGCAGGTGCCGAACTTTGTACGCCAATCAGCTGCCAGCCGTTGTCGGTTTTGAGCATCAATGGCGAGCCGCTATCGCCCGGCAACGTATCGCACTGGTGGGACAAGACGCTGTTTTGTGCCCAACCGGTGACGATGCAGTCCGTGTGCGTGTAAAGCGAATCCAGGTGATCGACCGGATAACCCGATTGTGTCACTTTACGGTCGGCCGTTTTTAAGGCTGCCGTCAGCGCCGCTTTGTCGCCGTCAAACAGCGGCAGCGGGGTGATCCCCGATGGCGGATAGCGCAGAACAATCAGACCAAAATCCCACTCGGCTGCCGCAGGCGGCACAATCCAGCCATCGCCGTCCGGCTTTAAGCGTTTCCCCAGTGAGGGATCGACGCGGCCTTCGACGCCGTGGATCTCATAGCGCCAGACGCCTTTTTTGGAGATAAAGCGCAAGGCAACGGCCTTGTCAGGCTTGCCTTTCGGTGGGATCAGTAAACAGTGCCCGGCAGTCAGCGCCAGGTGAGGAGAAATCAGGGTCGCAGTGCACAGATTGCCGCTGGCGGTTTCCAGCTGCCCGATAGCATCCCAGGGAGCCTGGGTCGGATCGGCGACACGCGTGCGGTCATCATGACCAAAAAACAGCGTTTTGATCTCTTTCGCATCAATGGCGCTATCGTCGCCATCGTCCGCATGTGTCAGGCCAGAAAAGAGACAGAACGTTCCCAGTAACAACACAACAGTTTTCCGCATATCACACTCTGGTGGGGTAATTATGATTATAAAAAGTTGAACCCTGTGAAAATACTATAGACGGGACGGCGTTAAAGTGGGAGTAAAATCAGCGTGCTACATTCAGGAAAGGTAAAACATGCTGGCGATAATCGCGCATAAAATAAGCGTGATAAGAATGAACTCAAACCGATAGCGCCGCAGCATACGCCCTCCGGATAAAAAAACGGCGCCGGGGAAAACCACTCAGCGCCGGTTTAGCAACGTGCCCGCGAGGGGCACGGTTTAACGAGTTGGCTTATGCAGCTGGCTGTGCAGCTGGTTTAGCGGCTTCGTGTTTGGTCGCTTTTTTGTGGTGCTTTTTAGCAGCCTGAGCTTTCTGCTCTACAGCGGGTTTAGCAGCCGCTTTCTTGTGGTGTTTTTTCGCAGCCTGGGCTTTCTGCTCAGTTGGCGCAGCAGTGGTGGTGGTTGCTGCTGGTTTGGTTGCTGCTTTTTTGTGGTGCTTTTTAGCGGCCTGAGCTTTCTGCTCTACAGCGGCTTTCTTGTGTTTTTTGTGGTGCACAGTTTTTGCTGGCGCCGCTTTAGTGGTCGCAGCAGCAGCCGGAGCTGGGGTAGCAGACGTTGCAGCATTAGCAGCAAACGCAGCAGAAGACAGACCCATAGCAGCGGCAACAACCAGAGCTAATACTTTTTTCATTCTCATACCCTCGAATTTGGTTTCTCATTTAACCCCACTGCGGGGCCGTTGAAATAACTATATCCTTATGGATTCGAGGCTTCCGTGAGTCATTGGTATCGGCGTGTAACCTAATGTACAAAGCGCATGTACACGGCTGGTGGAGGAAAGGCATTTCTTGCACCACCGAACCGCGCCGTCCTAATTTTCACTTAATCTTTTTCTCAGATAGTAGATTCTCACATTATTTAGCGGGTTATTGTTATATGAGAAAGATTCTTCTTATTGCGCTTGCAGGGTTAGGGATGGCCGGTTCGGCCTTAGCACAGAGTGTTACCGTGGATGTACCGAGTGGCTATAAAGTGGTGATTGTGCCTTCATCCGTGACCGTTCCTCAGGCTGTCGTTGTTACCGCACCAGCGCCTCAGACGGTGTACGCCGCACCGGCTCCTGCTCCGGTCTATCATCCTCGCGCACGCCATGTGGCCAGCGTGGCGGAAGGGATGGTGATTGAGCATCAGTACGATGACCATCATTAAGCAATAAGATGAGTCTGCCCCTGAGAACTCAGGGGCAGATCGCGGAGCGGTTTAAAGGTAGCGGGAGGTCAGGTGTTCGCGGAAGTAGCGGCTATTCAGATCTTCGCCTGTCGCCTGAGTAATCAGCTGCGAAGTGGTGAAGCGGCTGCCGTGCTGCCAGATGTTCTGGTTCAGCCAGTCAAACAGCGCCGAGAAATCGCCTTCAGTAATAGATGACTCCAGCCCCGGTAGCGCCGTTTTCGCCGCGCTGAACAGCTGTGCGGCATACATCGCGCCCAGGGTATAAGACGGGAAGTAGCCAAAACCGCCGTCGGTCCAGTGGATATCCTGCATACAGCCGTTGCGGAAGTTATCTTTGGTCGACAATCCCAGCCACGCCTGCATTTTCTCATCCCACAGCGCCGGGATGTCATCCACTTCGATTTCACCGTTGATCAGCGCACGTTCGATTTCATACCGCAGCACCACATGCGCTGGATAGCTCACTTCGTCCGCGTCGACGCGAATATAGCCCGGTTTCACGCGCTGGTTCCAGGCGATGAAGTTCTCTTCACTAAACGCCGCCTGGCTGCCAAATCGAGCATGTACCGCCGGGAGCAGATGTTTCAGGAACGCATTGCTGCGGCCCAGTTGCATCTCAAAGAACAGGCTTTGTGATTCGTGGATGGCGGTAGAACGCGCCAGCGCGACGGGCTGTCCGAGCCAGTTGCGCGGCAGGTTTTGCTCATAGCGCGCATGACCGGTTTCATGCACCACACCAAACAGGGCGCTCAGCAGCTCGTCTTCATCGTAACGGGTGGTAATGCGTACATCTTCCGGCACGCCGCCGCAGAATGGATGGGCGCTGACGTCGAGACGACCGGCGTTAAAATCGAAGCCCAGCATTTTCATCGCTTCCAGCCCCAGCTCGCGCTGAACGGCGGTCGGGAAGGGACCCTGCGGCGGAACGAAGGATTTCTGCGACTGTTTTTCGACAACCTGCGCCAGCAGATCCGGCAGCCAGGATTTCAGGTCGCCAAACAGCACGTCGAGGCGAGCGCTGGTCATGTCCGGTTCAAAGATATCGAGCAGGGCGTCGTAAGGCGTGCAGCCTTTGGCTTCGGCGCGCAGACGCGCCTCTTCACGGCTGAACTTCACCACCTCTTTCAGATTGGCGGAAAATCCCTGCCAGTCGTTGGCCGGACGCTGGGTGCGCCAGGCGTGTTCACATTTACTGCCCGCCAGGGATTTCGCTTCGACCAGCGACTCAGGCAGGAGCGACGCCTGCTGGAAGTGGCGCGTCATCTCGCGCAGGTTGGCGCGTTCAACGTCGTTCAGATCTTCGCTTTCAGCAGCGGCCAGCCAGTCGCCGACTTTTTTATCCGTCAGGATTTGATGCTGCAACACGCTCATTTCCGCCAGCGCTTCACCGCGCGCCAGGCTACCGCCCGGCGGCATCATGGCGAACATGTCCCAGCTGGCGATGGATGAGAGATGGGAGAAACGGGATAAGCGCAGGAACGTGCGAGTGAGTTGTTGATAGTTGTTATTTTTCATGAGGTCCTCTTGTCTGGAACGGCTGAGGTCAAAAGTAGCATTTGGTGGGGGGAAAGACGAGGGGAGTGGGGAGGAATAAAGACAGTACGAAACTAAAGGTTTTTCTGATTTGTCCGAAATAAACCCTACGGAAAATGACATTCTAAAAAGGGTTCGAACACATCATGAAAAAAGTACTTATCACCAGTGCACTGTCCTTAACCTTCCTGACGGGCTGTGCAGGCCAGGTCAAACCGCACAAAGTTCAGGCCGCTGACGGCAGTTCGCTGGAGGTCGCAACTACCTTTGCATTAACCGACATGAACAACAACCGCTATGCGGATACGAAGTTACGTGTGGTTGAACCGGTGCATTCTGGAACCGGCATGGGGTTGGCTATCGTGTCCGCAGTCCTCGGTGGAGGAATAAGAACTGGAGACTTTGACAAGGAGAATTACAAAGGTTCATCCATTGATGCGATGCCGGAGCCCACAGCCCTCTATTTCGGCCCCAAAGCAGAGCATAAAATCCAGGAATGGCTGGGTAAAAATGGTGGCGGGTATGCCTACACGCAGCCGCTGAAAATCGCTGCTGCCCAATGGTCACTGGTTTATACCGATATGTCGGCGACCAACAGCAATTACGATTTAACCTACCGCGTGCAATTCTATAAGCGTCCGGAAGGCGGAAATCTGCTGAGCGCCTTTGTGGTGGCAGAATGTACCCCAACTCGCGTAACCGCACCGCTAAGTGACTGGAAAGCCAACAACTACGCGAAAGTCACCCAGGAAACGCAGAAGATGATGGATGCGTGCCTGCTGGAGCTGGATAACCAGTTGCCGAGACTGTTGAAGAAGTAGGGGACAGAACTCGTAGGCCGGATAAGCGCCAGCGCCATCCGGCTTTTTGTGGGTTTGTGAGAAATGAGCTGGTGGTCAGGTTTGTGCCAGAAGCGGACTTTTTGGTAGTTGTATGAGTACTTATCAACTGAATAAACCCCGTAAACTATATCGTAATGAATTTGTTGAATGGAAACACCTCATACCCACTGATGGGAGTGCGCTATCATCTGCCAGGAAGATTATAACCGTTCGCATGTTTAGGACATATTCAGCAGCATGTCTTAAAAGCACCCGTCACCATCATTCAAAAAACGTACTTAGCGTAAATTTCCGTACGGTTGGGCTTCAAACTCCGTTCATAAGGACAACCAATAATGTCATTTAATTATAAAACGCTGTTCATTACTTTTTTATCCTTCTGCGCATTCCAGACTCATGCAGCACAATGCACAGCGGAAAGCTTCGCTAAAAACAAACTGAACACTTTTATCCTGCTCAACCAGCAGATAAAAACAGAAGTCCCAAAATCTATTGAAGCCACTATTGATAGTCCTGATGGATATGTTCGCGTATCGGCCCGAAGCAACTTTAGCCAATGCGGTGAGCTAATTAGTGGCAGTCTAAAAGAAGTTAAAACTTCAACAGGCCCGAAAACAGTTTTCACGGCAAACAGTGATGTTCAGTTGAATAAGACTGAATTTGGCTGGCGCATCCAGATGGAGACAAACGGAGTCATAGCCGATAACAACAGTCAAAAGACCATGCAACTCTATCGGCAAACGCTGGAGGGAATGTACCAACTTAACGATAAAGGAATTATCAGCCACGCGGTTAACCGTTCAATTATCGCGGCCCATAAGCCAGAAGATAAAGACAAAACCACTGTAGGGACAATAGAGTACGTTTTCAATTCATCAGGGTTGCTGGCACGCACGGTAAACAAAGGAAGTTTGGCGATAGACAATTATACTCTCGTATACAACTATGACGGCAATCATCGCCTGATCAAAACTCAATCCCCTTCAACCATCGAAGAGTATTCCTATGATAATGAGGGCCGTGAGCTGTCCCTCAGCAAGACCCAGAAGTATTTCACCATCGAAAAGACCCTTACCACCTGCGAGAAGTGGAACTCACATGGAGAATGCGTACGCGCCAATATGGATATCACAATCGCCCCAGCCGATCAGACGGGTAAACAATATGTGCACAAGCACAAAGCCGTGATGACGACGAAATACGAATACTGGAATTGATCCTGGTTTGTCGAATACCTCAGGGCGTTCAGGTGTAAAATTTAAGGTCCGCACCTTGCTCATAGCAGACCTGATGACCAGCCAGCCTTTCTCCTGCGAGCCAACAGTAAACGTTAAGAATTAGTTGACGGATCGTACTCCCACTGCGATTCGTCGCTGTAAATCGTACCATCATCATCCATTACTTTGGCATTAAGCTGTCTTGCAATCCCCAACATCTTTCTATACAGGTATGTATCAGGCCATTTGGTATAAATATTACCCTCGTTCCAGTCAAGCCATGGGTCTTCGTACAACGAGTGACCTGACCAAAAAGCGTGGTAATCGCCGTTAATTGTGTATCTGCTTAATTCATCATCGTTATTAATGTAGTTCAGCCATTCGTCAGCGGTTATCTGCGCATCCTCATTATCCGCCCAAAATTCAGCTCTCGTTATGTGGAATTCAACACCCATAGCATCTCCTTAACACTGGAACAGACTTCACAAACTAGCATAGTGGTTTATTAAAAAACGAGGTGAGTAACACTGCAAAATCTATAGACTTGAAAGATATATCCTCTCCTCGCTCATAGCGGACTAAAAGGGTTGATTGTGTGTTCACTGAAAGCTGTCAAATCATAGCCAATACATTCAGGCCTCTTTCCAAAACGGCTCCAGCTCAACAGGAAGCTGCTCCTTATCAAATCCCACAAACCAGTAAATTGTTCCCTTTGGCCCAACCATCGGCACTTCTCCCCAACCCGGATGAAATAATGCGCGATCCCAGTCCGGATTGAGACGACCACGTCGTTTAAGGCGCTCACCATTACATGAAACTGCACGTATTGAAGGAAAGTTAATAAAGAAGCTTAACGGCATTCCTTCTTTTTGTGCACATCGCAATTGCCGGGAGATCCAGGATTGGTTTCGTTGTCGAAGTTTTCTTTTCATTGGTCGCTCATATCGGGTAAGACAATTGGTAAACCCCACAATGACATTAGGTTTGGTGAGTTTCCTGATGTACTTAGTTACTTTTTGGTACATTCCCTTTCCGGCGAATCTCGATCATCCTGATATACATATCCCGTAATTCCCTATTCTGCTTGATTACCATTTCCTTGGGCAAGGATGCTCTCTCGTTATTCCATTCATCAACGACACTTTGACAAGCCTTATAAGCATCATTAACGATCTTCTCAGCAGGAGTCGTCGTATTGATATAGGGAATAGTATGTTTGTTCAGGCATACGGAGATTGGTGGGCCATAGTCATGATCTTCTGCATGTAGGCTAATAGCAAAAAACAGTGTAAACAACGTTAAAAATCTCAATTTCATTTTTTCCTGCTAAACGATGTACCGAGAAATGATTATCTTCTGTGAAATTATCGACTTTGCACAATAGATCTTTAGTTGTCCAACAAAGTTATTATGCTGTTGTTATGCCTGCTTACGCAAAACCAGGCAGCTGAAAGATTTATCGGGTTAAAAATCGACAACGTCTGCCTCTCACTTATACCAAACCTAACGTTACCACTTGCCCTCAAGAAGCAGGAACGTCATTACGATCACCCCGCGTGGTGGGCTGAGAGATAACAATAAATTCGACTGCAGATTGAGTACTGTTGCTGGCCTGATGCACTGACCCCGGCGGGATTTCTATTCCCTGATAGGCTTTGATTTCACGTACAACCCCTTCAAGCTCCATGGTCAGAACGCCCTGAAGAACAAAGAAAAACTGCCGAGAAACGGAATGATAGTGACGTTTCTCGCTGGTTCCTGGGGGCATTTTTTCATGAATGACCAGCATGTCCTTGCGGTTCACAAGATACCAACCGTCACAATTATCACCCCAGATGTAATGCTCGGCATTGTCCTTTGAAATCATAGTCATTCTCCCGTTCTGGCTACTTCGATATTTGTTTATACAGAGGGGAGTGATTGAATCGCAACAGGGTTGCAGCGTTTATACGCTCAGCATGGCAAATAACTCCACCCAATCCATTGATTTAAATGATGTAACTGCCCAAAAATAATTACATTCCACAACGAGATCCTGCTTCCAGTAATACCCGTTGTCGATATCAGGTTATCGCCGTATTCTTCCTTCGTGCTTGCAAAAACAGGCGCCGGGATTGACCTCCTGAAAAACCTTAGTGACGGCACACCGACGCGTCAGCGCCATTTTGTGTCGTACGCACGGCTACGCTACAATGGTGGGCCGGGCGGGGGCGTCGCAAGACGCGCCGGTGTCCACTAAGGCCGGTAAGGTCAACCCCGCCCGGAACCGCCACCCGTGAGATTGACCTCTCCGTTGGCGGTGTTAAGTATTACTTAGCGGAAACAAACATTATGACCACCATTTTCACCCCAGCCCGCGATTTACTCAGCGTCCCGTTCACCGCCGCGACAGACTTTACCGATCTCGCTGACTGCTGCGACCGTTTTGCCGAAACCCTGATGGAATGCAATGAACCTGCGTACAAACTGGCGCTGCTGGGCCGAATCAGTGCGTGCCTCGCGCTGCTGCGCCCGACGCTTTGCGAGCCCATTCCGGCCCATCTTATCGAGCACTTTACCGTCGACACGCTGCCAGAAACGCCGTCGTATTTTGAGCCTGACGCCGAGGCGCTGTGTGATTACTGCCAGACCCTGACTCAGGTGCTTTGCCAGCAGTCGCTGTTACCGGAAATGGAAAAGTCCCTGCGCGGATTGTTGTGCGAACTGATGTGGATGTTTGCGGGGGAGCTAAACGCGCCGCGCTGGGCTCGCCAGCATACTGAACACTAAAAAAATCCCGCGCCAGATCCGAAGGCCCTGATTATTCAGGGCCTTTTTGTTGACCTCGCACCAGACTTCGCCCGGTGGCGCTGCGCTTACCGGGCCTACGGGACCTGCAGTTGTAGGCCGGGTAAGGCGCAGCCGCCACCCGGCTTTTTTGTTGATCTCGCACCAGCCCATAGTCCGGATAAACGCTAGCGCCACCCGGCTTTTTTGTTTACAGGTTACGCTGAAGTGTTTAAGAATCTTCAGGGGTTTGCCGATAACGCTGAGAGCTAACGGAAAAGTAAGGATTAATCATGACCGACACTTCTTTCAAATGGGCGTGCATTAAGTGTGACAAGGAGATTCCTCAGCATCAGGAATATTGCCCTGAGTGTGAGGAAAAGCAGTACCGGAAAATAGGCGGGTTGTTATTCGTGCCATTCCTCAACCTGTTCCTGATCGCGTACGGGTATTTCACTTCTCTGACAGTCACATTAAAGGCTGGACTGGAGACAATAGGGCGACTGCCGATATCCCAGTCGAGCTATCTGTTTATTGCTGTGGGAATTAACTTTATTCTCCTTCTCTATATCATTTACATCGCCTCTCTGTTTCTGCGTAAGAAAAAAGAGCTGCCACTGGCGTATAGCCTATTGCTCATTGCCGGTATTGTGCTGATGTTGATTGACCGGGTTGCCACGACTTATGTGTTCCCAAATATCCCCCTGGGCTTTACCCAGGTGATGCCGATTATCACGCATACATTTTATGCCTGTATCTGGATCCCTTACTTCCGTTATTCCGTACGAGCCAAGAAGACGTTTATTTGGTGATGTACTGCGTAGCATTTGCTACTCAAATTGTTCAAATAGAGAAACGGGAGAAAAATCACGGCGTAGGAAAGTGTGCAAACTGATGTGGATATTCACAGGGGAGCGAAACTACCGCGGTGGTCAAACAGAACGTGTAGGCCGGATAAGCGCCAGCGCCATCCGGCTTTACTTTCACGGAGTGATGTAACGGATATCTGTCACCGAAATCACTCGTACGCTCAGTTAAGCGTTGGGTTCAGTGCCGGAACCCGAGGCTTCCAGTCCAACCCTTTGACCGTAGGATAGTTCTAAAGTATTCCCGTCAGGATCAGCGAAGAAGACAAAGTAGCCAACGGGATCGCCGGCCTGAACCGGTTCTTTGCGCAACACGCCCTCTGAACGTGCCATCTCCACTTTTTGGTCGATCTCCTCGATGCTGGCGCATGCGACGCCAAGATGACCAAAATTGCCCAGCGGGGTATCGGCCACCACATCGGCCTGGACAAGGACGAGGGCAAACGGACGGGTGCGATCGCTTAGCCATGCAACTTCGCGCGCCTCTGGGACGTCGGGCTCTCGTTTGTGAACAACGTCCATGCCCGCATAGCGGTGATAGAAATCAATACTCTTATCCAGATCCCTCACGACGAACGCCACGTGGGTAAAACCAACATCCACCTCTTTCATAACCTGAGTCCTTTTTTTGAGTACCTGATGGGTATCTTAAAAGCTCAAGTTAACTTCAGGTCAAGCCTGAGGGCAGCATTGAGCTGCCCACGAGACGGGAGGTTGCAACGGCAAAACACGAGGGGCCGGGAGCGGGGCGTTTAACAGTTCAGCGAGACTTAATGACCATCCGGATCGCACCATGCACTCATCAGCTGTTGCAAGATGTAGTTAAGTCCCAACACAACGAGCAGGGATACTAAAACTGCTGCCACAACAATAATCATCAGAAACTCCTTGTAATCCGTTTTCTTCCTTCAAAATCTTAGATCGTATTTTTGATTTGTCACTGGCTGAAGTGAATTTTCTTATCCTCATCAGGGGCAGGTCATCTTTACGAAACCTTTATCTGGTTCTTTTTTGGAAATTAAATCAACAAAAAAGCCCCGTCAGGGGCTTCGTATTTTTTATCAATTTGTGATGCGGCGCGCTTAATCAGAAGCGATACTGGAGACCGGCGGTAATGGTATAGTTTTTGTTAGAAATGCCAGCCGCATCTCCGCCAATCGATTCTGATTCACCGCTGTTGTTATCAATGATCTGAGTGCCGCCTTTGCCTTCCTGGTAATTGCTATAGGCAAATTCAGCAAAGACTTTGGCGTGCGGGGTGACGTAATATCCGGCATCAACTGACGCACCGTAATAACGTGAGTTGGACGTTTTCTCACGGAAAGTCAGATCGCGCATATAGTGCTCGTCATTATCATGCGCCCGGACCCAGTCACTGAATTTAAACAGCGCGTTCAATTCAATGTCATTAAAGCGATATTGCCCCGCGAGGCCAATGTATGGCATCGAGAATCGCTGGCTATACCCAATCCCGCGTTCGCCTGCCGGGAAATTCCCCGTATTTGTGCCGTTATCGTAATTATAAGAACCGCCGGTCGCCGTCCAGCTGAAACGGGTTTCCTGATAACCCGCGACGACGCCTGCTTTATAGTTTTCGGCCTGGAAGACCCAGCCTTTTACATTAAGATCGTATTCATTGGCATAATTGACGTTCGTCGCCGGATGGGATGAGTGGTCTGTCCATGAGGATTGACTTTCGTTCATCCAGTCGTAGTCATCCATATGACCGGAACCTGATGCCAGAGACGTCCAGCCGCGGGCGTTCAGGGTCAGGAACGGGTACGCATCCCAGGAAATATCGCCCTTCAGAATGGCGACATTTTTAATTTTCCAGTCCAGCTGGCTGACTTTTCGACCGGTTACCTCGTCATAAACCCTTTCCTGGGATTTCCCGCTCAGCATGCCAGCGGAGGCTGAAACACTGAGACTTTCCGGGGAAAAATCCGGTGTCCATGGCGAGGACTCCGCATAAACTGCACCTGAAAACGTGGCCATCATCATTATCGCAACGCTACTTTTTTTCATTATTATTTCCCTAAAGTAAATTCAATCAATGAGTTGCGGGTTTATTCTAAAAGTCATACAAATAACAATCAACTGCCAGTTTTGGTAATGACCAGAATTATTTTCACTATGAATGAAACCCTAAAAATGTCCGCACGCCACCTGGACGTGTGCGCACAAAGCCTCGTTAAATAACGTGTTAACCTCAAGGACTCATATACACTGAGGATCCAACGAAACACTTAACAGGATAATATCCATGCACTCACATCCGCTACGCCAGATTATAGAATCCTGTGACAGAGCAATTTCCGCGAAAGATTTTGATGCTCTGATGGAGAATTACGCCGAAGAGGCTGCTCTGGTGGTGAAGCCAGGTTTGATCGTGACCGGAAAAGAGAATATCCGTAAAGCCTTCATCGCCATTTCAGATTACTTTCAGGATCAACTTATTGTTGAGCAGGGAGAGATGCAGGTTATCGAAGGGGGTGGCGATGCGCTGGTGATCATGGAAACTAAACTTCGTTTCCCTGATGGTCAGGGCGGAACGGTCGAAACCACGCGCCGTGCAACCTATGTTTTCCGGCAGGAAAAGGGCGATCGCTGGCTGTGTACCATTGATAATTCGTATGGCACGTCTCTGTTGGACGCTGAGACTGCCTGATGAGAGGAGGGCGGCTCTGTCATGAGAACCAGTCAACTGCAAAACGTTTACAGCGCGACTAACCAAAAGACACTCAGTATCTGGCGGGAAACCCCCGGTATCGGTGAAATCAGAACAGAGCGTTACTACGATCCTGACAAACTGGCGCTGGCAACGGGCATTCGACCCCAGGTGCCCGCGCCAGTCGCAGGGCTTATTCGTGAGCTGGCAGCGCTGGTGCAAAGGGATCGACTGGCCGATATGCTCCCTCTCAGCAGCGTGCATTTTACCTTTCTGCCCCTGACGCTGCCGCTGTATGAGGAAAACGAACCGCTCCCGGCGAAGACAAGGCAACTGGAAGATATCTGGCGTGAATACCAGGGCAAGCACATTGTGATCAGGCACTTGAGGCTGGTGGCGCTTCCCGGTCAGCTGTTGCTGGCCGGTATTCCGGATGATCCTGCCATTGCGATGCGTCAGTCATTTTGCGAAAGCGTTTTAAAATCGCAATGGAAAGAGGAGCTGTTGCAGCGCCACGCCGGTAGTCCATTACCCGCGCCGTTCTGGCACAGCACAATATTGCGATACAACGCGCAATTTTTACCTGAAGCATTGCGCGATTTTTTTGCCAGGCATCAGGCGGTCGATTTCGGTGAGGTTTCGGGGGAGCTGGTTTTAGCGAGAGTTAACTACAACTGGACAACGTGCTTAATCAATAGATTTGAATGATGTAACAGGCATTATAAGCAGAACCTGTAGGCCAGATAAGCGTTAGCGCCATCCGGCTTTTTTGCTGATTTATCAGGACGGGGGAGGATGACGGTCTGCGTTGTGTCAGGAGCGGACGTTGATGTCAGTGTTCTCAGGCAGAGGCACACCTGAAATGGCTGCCTCCTGATAATAAGGGTATTAATTTTGGAAATTATTTTTCATATCCGTATAAATTTATTCTACCCGATAAATACTCGCCTAAATATACTTCACTGATTTTACTGAAGCCCTGCTTTATCACTTCATTTTCTAACCAGTCATTGTCTTTATTAAGGATTTCGAGCAGGTCATGGTTTGCCAGACCATCCACTATAATAGGATAACGTATATTCTCATCACCACTTTGTATAATGGTTAACTGCCCATTCTGTTCCAGAACCACGCGTTTGAGTTGTTCTATTTCATAAATACCATTTGCTCTCAATTTGAACATCAAATCATTTGCAGAAACACCATTGCGTAAACACTCCTTGACATTAACACTGCCATTATGTACCAAGGTGATAGGTTTGCCATCGATAATACGTTTAACTAACCGATTATTCTCTTTTAGAAACTTAAGAACAAAGACGAGAAAAGTCCATATAATTAGCACCAGGACAAACTGTAGTACTGTTATCGATTCATTGTAAATTACGCCGCCGATAATCCCCCCGAGAACATAGTTCTGAACCTGATCCATTGCGGATGAAGGGGCCAGATTCCCTTTCCCCATGAGATTTATTTGTACAATTAAACACAGTATCCCCAGACCCAGCTTTAAAATAATAGGTGTATAAATTATCATTTCTCATCCTCAGTTTTTTATGATTTCTATGTCTGGATTTACTAACGAAACTTCAACCAGGTTGTATGTTTTTTGGTCCGGGCTTAAGTTAACCCGATAATAAAAATCATTGATTTTAATGATAATGCCGTCCGAGAGTTGTACGGAGCTGGAAAATATAGAGTTCACATTTACTTCTTTTTCTTGTGATAACAGCCTAACAAAGTTAACCATCTGTGATGATTGGGAGTGCATATTTTGGCTGTCAGTATAATCTGCATACTGAACACCAGAAAGGAAGAGTAAAAATAAGAAGGCGATGATGGTTAAATCACGATATTTAGTTTGCAGACGATGACGCATATACAGGCTAAAAACAACGATCAGGATAAATAAAGTGCTAAATATAATGATGTATTTTAAATAATCATTGATGTTAGACTGCATTTGTAGATAATCGATACTATAAAATCTCATATATTTATAATCCTTAAACCCTCAAGATCACATTTTTATTATAATAACACATTATCTCTTCCTGCTCTGATGTTCCTTAACAACTAACACGCCTGGTGATAAGTTGAATCAAATGTATTTTGTCAAAAATTTTGAGCTGTCGGAGGGGGACCAGGCGCGATTGTGGGTCAACAACTCTTTCGTCATAAAACGCAAAAGCAGCCGTTCAAAACCTGGTTTATTGTCAGTGTCCCGGCGAAGGTGGCGGTGTATCAGCTTTATCCCGTTTCGCTTTAATGCTTTGAATGTGAAGCCGGATGGCGCTAACGCTTATCCGGCCTAGGGATTAAAACAAGTGGGAATACGCAAATCACTCATCATGTTCATCAATCAGCGTCAGCATAAAGGATTGATACGTTAGTCACGGCCTCCTGGTAATAGGTTTTAGCGAGAGTTAACTATAACTGGATAACATGCTTAACAAATAGATTTGAATGATGTAACTCCTTGAAAAAATTACATTCAACAACGAGATCCTCCTTCCGGTAATACCCGTTGTCGATATCCGGTTATCGCCGTATTCTTCATCCGCACCTGCAAAATCAGGTACCGGGATTGACCTCCTGAAACACTCTTGTTGGCGACACTCCGGCGCGTCCACGCCTGTTTTGTGTCGTGCACACGGCTACGCTACAATGGCGGGCCGGGTGGGGGCGTCGCAAGACGCGCCGGTTGCCAACAAGATCGGTAAGGTCAACCCCGCCCGGATCTGCCACCCGTGAGATTGACCTCTCCGCTGGCGGTTATCACAAACATCTTGTTGGAGTTTTCCCCATGACCACCATTTTCACCCCAGCCCACGATTTACTGAGCGTCCCGTTCAGCGCCGCGACAGACTTCACCGATCTCGCCGACTGCTGCGATCGTTTTGCCGAAACCCTGATGGAATGCCACGAACCCGCGTACAAACTGGCGCTGCTGGGCCGAATCAGTGCGTGCCTCGCGTTGCTTCGCCCGACGCTTAGCGAACCCATCCCGGCGCACCTGATTGAGCGCTTTACTGTCGACACGCTCCCAGAAACGCCATCGTATTTTGAGCCTGACGCCGAAGCGCTGTGCGATTACTGCCAGACGCTGACTCAGCTGCTCTGCCAGCAGTCGCTGTTACCGGAGATGGAAAAATCCCTGCGCGGGTTGCTGTGTGAACTGATGTGGATGTTCGCCGGGGAGCTAAACGCACCGCGCTGGGCTCGCCAGCAGACTGCGCACTAAACAGAATCGGTAGGCCGGATAAGCGTTAGCGCCATCCGGCTTTTTGTTGGTTGATGTGAGATCTGAGACTGGGAGTCAGTTTTGAGCCTGATGCCGCGGTCACGCTACGTTAATCTGTAACGTGCATATCAACTCAAGCTAATCATTTATTCCTGGATGCCGATACCTTTATTTATTATTCAGTATATGAAGGAACATGTATGTACTACCCACACCCTTTAATGCGTTCGCTTTTTGTTCTCTCTCTCTTGCCGTTTTCGTATGTTCAGGCTGCTGATAAACCTGCATTGACAGGTGGTGGCGTAAACCCTTTGTCGATAACTAAAATCCACGACCGTGTGAATTACATGGTGTCGTTGAACTTCAATGACGGAAAAATAGCTCAGGAATGGCATTCCGTTGATTGTAAAAATAACAAGGCTCAGATTCTGTACAAAGATTTACTGGATAATGAGGGGCTTACCAAAGCTCGCTTTTACGGCGCCAGTTACTCACGGTATGCGCCTGCACAGGACGATAAGCTGATGACCGCAGAGGATATCCGTACGGTTTGTAATCTACCGATAAAAGAAGCACATTGGGAAAGATTATCCGCCACGTCTTCAGTCGGCACGACCGATCTTGTCGATGTGAATAGCATCCAGCGCGTTGGCGACATTTTATCGGTACGCATGGGATACGACTATGCAGATATCATCTGGGAACCGCCTTACGACGCGCCGCTTGAATTAAAGATTGAGCACTACTTATATAACTGTAAAACCCATCAGGGCGATGCTTTCGCCGCAATGAATATCGACAGCGAAGGGCGTGTTACGGATTCCCTCATTACGGCTGATATTGTTCGCCGCAAAAGTAGCTTCAAAATTAACACTCAAATGGAAGAACGCTTCGGGCAAATGTGCCAACTACCGGCAGGAAAAACATTCACTGCCGAAGGGCACTTTGTACCCGCCGTTAACAAACCATCATCAACATTGATGGGGCCATCAATGCCCGATCTGAGTAATAATAATTCACAATGGCTGAGTAAATTCCCCCTTTCTGTGGCCATTGAGCACCAGGCGCAGTCGTTGATCAAACCCTGGGCACTTCCGCGTTTTAAACAGATTCGCTACACCGAAGTTAGCGCGCCTGGAGAGGTTAAAGTCCAGTTGGATGCACAGCCAGATGGTTATATACGCAAGCTGGAAGATTATGGCATCTGGACAGTGCAGCGTTTAACCCTGGGTAACCAGCTACAGCTTAAATACACCATGTCCATCAGTAGCGGTTCTTCATTGCTCAACAAGCTACAGACCGATCTGCGTTTCCCGTTAGTGACCGGCCAACGATATCAGGCGCAATGGGACACCATTGATGACGATAAGAAAGTTACTGCTGCAACTTTACGATGTGAAGTAACGGGAGAGGGTGATGCGCATAGCATTGCACCTGAGTTTAGTGGGAAATATCTCTTAGTAGAATGTCATGAAACTCATGAAGGGCAACGGAGGAGTAGTGGTAAGTCAGCCTGGCTGCAAGATCTCAACGTCTTCGTCCCGGTCGCTCAGCAAGTCGGTGATAAACCTGAAAGTCTGGTAAAACTGGAAAATGTCAGTGTGATACGTTAATTCGCAAACAGGCTCACCGCTTTAGCGGGTGAGCCTAAGAGGCGCTCTGCCAGCAATCGCTGTTTCCGGAAATGGAAAAATCCCTGCGCAGGTTGCTGTGTGAACTGATGTGGATGTTCGTCGGGGAGCTAAACGCATCGCGCTGGACTCGCCAGTAAACTGCGTACTAAACAGAATCGGTAGGCCGGATAAGTGCCAGCGCCATCCGGCTTTTTGTGGAGGGTGGAGACTGGTGGTCTGCTTTGTGCCAGAAGCGGACATTACCAGATCCCCTTTATATTAATCGCTAAGTCGTACATCGGCCTAGTGAGTTTTATCCAAATAAGATTTTACAGCCAGTTATCATGGTAAACGTCATTATCAGATAAAAGAACTGGCGTTGTGAAAGCGAGGGAAAGCAATCTTTTCTGGCCAGCGTATAGATGACACCTGCAAGTAAAATAAACGCAGTTGTTGAAGATGGCAGTTCACTGAGTAAAATCCAGAATGAGCGATCCATCAATACATCTCACCGTTACCAAAACGGAATGTTACATTTTGTTTTCTGGTGTCCCTCACGCCTCCCATGCTGAGTAAATTTTCAACAATAGTGTTTATTGATGAGCTTGGTGTTTCATCATTGAAGTATGGTTGTCTTACAGGTCCTGCAACCAAATCGACATTATTTATTCTCTCAAATGACATTTTCCCTGAGAAGCCAGAACTGCATAGTGAATGAAGCTGCATACGGATGAAGCCACTGACATACGCAGCAAACCACGGCCTGCCGAATACCGCTGTGTATTTTTTATCTGAGGGCCATAGGTAGCTGTCCAGTTCCCTGCAGTTGTAGTTCAGTGTGTTTCCATCAATGTATAAATATCCATACATTCTGAATCCGAACCATGGAAAGCTAATATGAGGATTGACTGTTTTGGTACGGCCCGCCAGAGCTGTCCGTTTAGCAAGCAACACTAAACATCTGTCTGTTTCATCGAGTACTTCATAACAGGAAACAGGAGCTGGCTCTCCCCAGTATTCTTCGTTATACAGGCAATTATAGACCTGAACGATATCCAGATCGTTTAATGTCTTTATACGGTCATTCACCACAGCCTCTGTTAAGGTGCCCTTCAGTGCTGCTAATTGAGATAATCTCTGAAGGTCAGATGATGGCAGACGGTTTCTGTATGTCTGGAGTTCTTCTCGCATGTGAGCAACGATTTGCTGATCTTCGATAGCTTTATCACTGGTGGTGTGATTTAGCAGATCTCCCCAGCAAGAAAATCGATAAAAATACGCGACCATCTCATAGGCATGGTTCAATTGAACATTGCAGTGATCCCTGAGGAAACGGGCCTGTTTGCGAAGCTGATCGAGTGAGGGGACATAACGGTGATCGTTAACATTGATGCGTGGGAGCATTGCATGTTCCTTTTACAAATACTCTGCGGCCTGTAAACACAGAGCAAAGTTAAAAGGATATGCTCTGAAAACTAAAGGGTAAAAAGCGCGTTGGCGGATTTGTCTACAGGCTGACAGGTCTGCGCATAACCTGTTAAGCAGGTTATTAAACAATCCAATAACAGTCAATAGCCTGTGTTAAATATGTGCTCATCACTTAACTGCCCCCCAAGGCAGCTAAAGTTTCATAACCCGTACTCTACATATTTTATTCTTAGGGAAAGTGAAGTGCTATCAACATCTGCTCTTCACATCAGCCAAAGCCGAACCAATGAAAGACTCGATTTCAGACTCCAGGTATCTATTTCGTCCCCGATCTCCACCACATATAATCCCCCCAAACACACCCACAAAACGACCCAAACCAACCCCTATGAACCTCAACCGCTTCTGCTACTTACTCCTAATCCTCTCCGCCATCGGCAGCATCTTTACCCCGCACCCCGTTGCCACCTGGCTCTTACTCGCCAATCTACTGACGCTGCTGATTTACGGCGCAGACAAAATGGCGGCGCGCAAGGCCTGGCGCAGGGTGCCGGAATCCACGTTGCTGGTGTTTGGGGTTGTCGGAGGGTGGCCGGGCGCGATTGTGGGTCAACAACTCTTCCGTCATAAAACGCAAAAGCAGCCGTTCAAAACCTGGTTTGTCGTCAGTGTGATCGTGAGTATCTCGGCGATGGTGGCGGTCTATCGGTTTTATCCTTTTTTGCCTTCCTGAAAAATACAAAGCCGGATGGCGCTAGCGCTTATCCAGCCTACTGGATATAAGCCCCCTGAGTCTTCTTTGTGACGCTACGCCGACGAGTCTGCGCCTTTTTATGTCGTGCGCACGGATCTGCCATGAATACACGTACAAACTCGCGCTGGACCCAGTTGCTCTGCCAGCAAACTGCGCACCAAACAAAAGCCGTAGGCCGGATAAGCGCTAGCGCCATCCGGCTTTTTTTTGGCTTATATGAGATCTGAGACCGGGAGTCAGCTCTCTACCAGACCCGGACTGGAATTCTTACGATCGAGAAGCATGCACAAGAGATAGTTAACTATTGCGGTTATGCAGGAACGATAAGCTGTAGCCCTGGATAACGTTCCAGCCAGCGCTTTGTGGTGACCCGTTGTTCAAAAGCATAAAACTTATCACGCTCAAAGGTGGGGGTCGGTCTTAGCAGTAGTTCGAATAGATCAGAGAGTCCATAAGGAGCAATGATATCAAGACCATTGCCTCCCAATCTGACAGCGACAGCCGTAGCAGTTTCTGGCCAATGCAGTAGAGCATTTTCTGTTGAGGTATAGGGACGATCGCCATTACGTTGATGCATTCTGGCTTGATTCTTCACCGACCAGACTAACGAAGGCAGTTGTTGTTTAAGCTTACTCTCGAGGTAGCTATCACGATCTGGGCAACAGTGTTCATGGTCAAACCAGACGACATCCACATCACCTAAAGCACGACTCGGCTCATATCCATGTAAGTGATTCCAGACGGCATCTCGTACAAACCCCGCGCCAATCCAGCTATCATTCAGTTCTAATGCCCGAACCGCAGAAAGAGCCTTCATCCTTAAAGGATCATCTGACAATATTTTCTTCAGTGCCTTTTGGTAGTCCATTTGAATCTCTATCGGAAGTAGCATCCCACTGGGGTAAACGTTATCAACATTCCCCCATCCATGCCCATTTTTCGTTCATATGAGCCCATTGACTCAAGATCCCGCGCCTGGCCTATGGCGTTAGTTCCTCCGCCAATTCGGTTTTATCCTTTTTTGCCGTCCTGAAAAATACAAAGCCGGATGGCGCTGACGCTTATCCGGCCTACAGTGCCCTTAGTGCAGACGCTTGTGGAGGCTCATCCCCACCAGCAGCGCGGCACACAGCATCAGCGCAATAAACCCGCCGACGCCATTCCAGCCGTAGTTGTGCCAGAACACGCCGCCGAGCGTCCCGGCGATGCTGGAGCCCAGGTAGTAGCTGAACAGATACAGCGAGGAGGCCTGGCCTTTGGCGCGACGGGCGCGCGGGCCGATCCAGCTACTGGCGACCGAGTGCGCGGCGAAGAAGCCTGCGGAGAAGAGCAGCATCCCGGCGAAAATCACCCACAGGGATGAAAGCAGCGTCAGCAGCAGACCTGCCAGCATTACGCCGGTCGAGACCAGCATCACCGGGCCGCGACCGAAGCGCGCGGTCATCGCGCCCGCTTTCGGCGAGCTCCAGGTCCCGGTGAGATAGGCCACGGAGAGCAGGCCGACAAAGGCCTGGCTCAGGTGCCAGGGCGAGAGCATTAGCCGGTAGCCAATATAGTTAAACAGGGTGACGAACGACCCCATCAGCAGGAAGCCCATCAGGAACAGACGCGGCAACCCTTTATCGCGCCAGTGCAGGCGGAAGTTGATGAACAGCGTTTTGGGCCGCAGGGAAGTAGGGCGGAAATGGCGGGACTCGGGCAGGATGCGCCAGAACATCAGCGCCGACGCCAGGGCAAAACAGCCGATCACCGCCAGGGCGATGCGCCAGCTAAACAGATCCGTAAACACCCCGCTCAGCAGACGTCCGCTCATGCCGCCAATCGAGTTCCCGCTGATATACAACCCCATCGAAAACGCCACAAAACTCGGGTGGATCTCTTCGCTGAGATAGGTCATCCCGACCGCCGCCACGCCGCTCAGGGACAGACCAATCAGGGCGCGCATCACCAGAATCCCGTGCCAGCTGGTCATCATCGTCGAAAGTAATGTGCACACTGAGGCGAGCAGCAGGGCGGTCACCATCACCGGTTTGCGGCCGATGGCGTCGGAGAGCGGGCCGGTAAACAGCAGCCCGATCGCCAGCATCCCGGTTGAGATCGACAGGGAAATACTGCTGCTGGCGGGCGACACGCCAAACTCATGAGACAGAACCGGGAGGATCGGCTGGACGCAGTACAGCAGGGCGAAGGTCGCGAGGCCTGCGGAAAACAGCGCCAGCGTGACGCGCATAAACTGGGAGGTGCCCCGTTTGATAAACTGAGTGGCGGCGGGTGCTGCAGGTAAATCATCAATGTCGCTTGCCGGGGCGATATCAACGGTAGATGTACGACTCACAAAAGTTCCTTGCTTAAACATCCCCGTGATTTCTGGTGACGGGTATGACCACAAGATCAGGGTAGGAAATTGTAAATATTCTGTCTAATATATTAATAATCTCAAATGATACGTTAAAAATATGAATATCGAGCTGCGCCATTTACGCTACTTTATCGCCGTCGCCGAAGAGCTGCATTTTGGGCGCGCGGCGGCGCGGCTGAATATCTCCCAGCCCCCTCTGAGCCAGCAGATCCAGATCCTCGAGCAGCAGGTCGGGGCGCGCCTGCTGGCCCGGACCAACCGCAGCGTCAGCCTGACGGAAGCGGGAAGGCAGTTTCTGGCCGACAGCCGCCAGATCCTGAGCCTGGTCGATGACGCCGCGGCCCGCGCCGAGCGCCTGCATCTGGGAGAGACGGGCGAGCTGCGCATTGGGTTTACCTCGTCGGCCCCGTTTATCAGCGCGGTGTCGGATACCCTGTCATCGTTTCGCCGTCATTATCCTGACGTACATATCCAGACCCGCGAGATCAACACCCGCGAGCAGATCGTTCCGCTCAACGAAGGCTCCCTGGACCTGGGGTTGATGCGCAACACCCATCTGCCCGATACCCTGGCCTGGGAAGTGATCCTCCGCGAACCGCTGCTGGCGATGATCCCGCGCGATCACCCGCTGGCCTCGCTGGATGCGGTCACTCTGGCGGAACTGGCGCAGGAGCCGTTTGTCTTTTTCGATCCGCATGTGGGAACCGGTTTGTATGATGATATCCTTGGTCTGATGCGCCGCTACGGCCTGGCGCCGGTCATCACCCAGGAGGTCGGCGAGGCGATGACGATTATTGGTCTGGTCGCGGCGGGCCTGGGGGTGTCGATTCTTCCGGCGTCATTTAAACGCGTTCAGCTGAGCGAAATGCGCTGGGTGCCGATAGCAGAAGAGGATGCGGTCTCTGAGATGTGGCTGGTATGGCCGAAACACCATGAGCAGAGCAACGCGGCACAGCGTTTCAAAAACCAGCTGATTGCCGCCTCAAAGCGTCCAGTAACGGCCTGAAAAAGGGCGAAAAATGTGCGGTAAATCACATGGCTAAGTTTAAATTTGACGACTGCCTGCGAAGTGCTTCACCATAGCCCAAAGTTTATTTCGAAGCGCGAAAAATAAGGATGTAAGCGGTGGTTGCTGATAGTCAGCCAGGACATATTGATCAAATTAAGCAGACCAATGCGGGCGCCGTTTATCGCCTGATTGATCAGCTTGGCCCGGTCTCGCGTATCGATCTCTCTCGACTGGCTCAACTTGCGCCAGCCAGTATTACCAAAATTGTGCGTGAAATGCTGGAAGCCCATCTGGTGCAGGAGACGGAGATCCAGGAGCCGGGCAGCCGTGGCCGTCCTGCCGTCGGGCTGGTGGTGGAAACGGAAGCCTGGCACTATCTGTCGATCCGCATCAGCCGCGCGGAAGTGATCCTCGCCCTGCGTGATTTAAGCAGCAAACTGGTGGTGGAAGACCGCCTCGAACTGCCACTCCAGTCAGAACAAACCCTGCTTGAACGCATTATTGCCCATATCGATCAGTTCTTTATTCGCCACCAGCAGAAGCTGGAGCGTCTGACCTCTATTGCCATCACCATGCCGGGAATCATTGATACGGAGAATGGTATCGTGCATCGCATGCCGTTTTACGACGACGTGAAAGACATGCCGCTCGGCGAAGTGCTGGAGAATCACACCGGCGTGCCGGTCTATATTCAGCATGATATCAGCGCCTGGACGATGGCCGAGGCGCTGTTCGGTGCCTCTCGCGGCGCGCGCGACGTGATTCAGGTGGTGATCGACCACAACGTCGGGGCTGGCGTCATCACCGACGGCCGCCTGTTACACGCGGGCAGCAGCAGCCTGGTGGAGATTGGCCATACTCAGGTCGACCCTTACGGTAAGCGCTGCTATTGCGGCAACCACGGCTGCCTGGAGACCATCGCCAGCGTCGAGAGCGTGATGGAGCTGGCGCAGCTGCGTCTGAGTCAGTCGATGAGCTCCACGCTGCACGGCCAGCCGCTGACCGTCGAGTCCTTATGCGGCGCGGCTCGGCAGGGCGATCTGCTGGCGAAGGATATTATTACCGGCGTGGGCAACAACGTCGGGCGGATCCTCGCGATTATGGTGAACCTGTTTAACCCGCAAAAAATCTTGATTGGTTCGCCGCTGAATCAGGCCGCTGACATCCTCTTCCCGGCGATTTCCGACTGTATTCGCCAGCAATCCCTTCCGGCCTACAGCAAGAACATGGTGGTCGAGAGCACGCAGTTTTCCAATCAGGGCACGATGGCCGGTGCCGCGCTGGTCAAAGACGCGATGTATAACGGCTCACTATTGATCCGTCTCCTGCAGGGTTAAGGCTATTTTTCGCTGATCTCATAAAAATTGCGCTATCTCAAACTGAAGGGATGGCGCATACCTTAGACTCACTCCACTGAATTATTTACTTGGTTTATATTTTCAAAGCATATGCCCAAAAGGTGGAGTAAGTGATGCTTAAGCGTTTCTTTGTAACGGGTACTGATACTTCTGTCGGTAAGACGGTCGTGTCCCGCGCTTTGCTGCAGGCCCTGGCGGCAGGCGGTAAGAGTGTGGCAGGGTATAAACCGGTCGCGAAAGGAAGTAAAGAGACGCCAGAAGGACTACGCAATAAAGATGCGCTGGTGCTGCAAAGCGTTTCTAGCCTTGAGCTGCCTTATCAGGCCATCAACCCGATTGCGCTGAGTGAAGACGAAAGCAGCGTCGCGCACAGCGGTCTGATCAACTATTCCTTGCTGTCCAACGGGCTGGCGAATCTCGGTAACCAGGTCGATCACGTGGTGATTGAAGGCACCGGCGGCTGGCGCAGCCTGATGAACGATCTGCGTCCATTGTCCGAGTGGGTGGTGCAGGAACAGCTGCCCGTGCTGATGGTGGTGGGCATTCAGGAAGGGTGCATCAACCATGCGCTGTTGACCGCGCAGGCCATTGCCAACGACGGTTTACCGCTGATTGGCTGGGTGGCGAACCGTATTAACCCAGGTCTTGCCCATTACGCCGAAATCATCGAGGTGTTAAGCAAAAAGCTGCAGGGCCCGCTGGTAGGTGAACTGCCGTATCTGCCGCGCGCTGAGCAGCGCGATCTGGCGCGTTACATCGATCTGACGATGCTAGACAGCAGCTTTTCCGTTGAGAAGGTTGTCGCGTAACGCCAAAAGCGGGCAGCCATCCTGACTGCCCGCATCTGACATTAGCTCTCGTGAATATTCAGCGCACGACGCGTGCGGCCTGAACTCAGATACTCCGCAATATAATCCTGCGAAATCTCACCGTTGTAGCGGCCCTCTTCATCGACGATCGGCATCCAGCTGGTATTGCTCTCATAAAGACGCGACAGCACCACGCGCAGGTTGTCTTCCGCTTTGCCGGTCATCCGGAACGGATGCAGCATATCGGCGCAGGCACCCGTGGCGTGGCGCGCTTCACGACGCTTCACAAAGCCCAGCGGTTTCCCGTTGTCATCGACCACGGTGATGGCGCGAATATCGTTATCATCCATGGTGGCAAACGCCTCCGGCAGGGAAGTCGATTCACGCACGGTGATGGTCGGCTGCTGATCGGTGACGTCTCCCGCCGAGACCAGCAGCAGGCGTTTCAGCGTGCGGTCCTGGCCGACAAAGGAACCGACAAATTCATTTGCCGGTTTCGCCAGCAGTTCGTCGGGGCTCGCGCACTGCACGATACGGCCCTGACGGAAAACGGCGATACGATCCCCAAGTTTGAGCGCTTCGTCGATGTCGTGGCTGACCAGCATCACCGTCTTTTTCAGCTTGCGCTGCATCTCGAGGAACTGGTTCTGAATCACTTCACGGTTGATCGGGTCCACCGCGCCAAAAGGTTCATCCATCAGCAGAACCGGACGATCCGCCGCCAGGGCGCGGATCACGCCGATACGCTGCTGCTGACCGCCGGACATTTCACGCGGATAGCGGTTGAGGAACTTATGCGGGTCCATCGCCACCATATCCATCAGCTCTTCGGCCCGCGCTTTGCTGCGCGCTTTGTCCCAGCCGAGCATTCGCGGCACCACGGTGATGTTCTCTTCGATGGTCATGTTCGGGAACAAACCAATCTGCTGGATCACGTAGCCGATATTGCGGCGCAGGGTGACGGTGTCCATCTCGTTGGTGTTTTCGCCGTTAATCAAAATATTGCCGCTGCTCGGGGCGATCAGACGGTTGATCATCTTCAGGGTGGTGGTTTTCCCGCACCCGGACGGCCCCAGCAGAACGCACATTTCCCCTTCGGGCACGTTCAGATTGACGTTATCGACGGCCTTAAAGGTCTGACCATTTTTCTGTGAAAATTGTTTGGTGAGGTTTTCCAGTTTTATCATTATCGAATCCCCTTCGGAGTCAGCACGACCTGCAGACGATGCAGCAGCCAGTCGAGCACAATAGCTAAAAGACAAATCATTAAGGCACCGGCGATCAGCATACGAATGTCGCTCCCGCCTATACCGTTGAGTAACAGCAGGCCCAGACCACCTGCGCCGATCACCGCGGCGATGGCCATGACACCAATGTTCATCACCACGGCAGTACGAATGCCGCCGAATATCACCGGCAGGGCCATCGGAATTTCCACCCAGCGCAGACGCTGCCAGAAGGTCATGCCGATCCCGCGTCCGGCTTCACGCAGACCGGGCGGCAGGCTGTCCAGCGCGGTGTGGGTGTTACGCACAATCGGCAGCAGCGAGTAGAGGAACACGGCGGTGACGGCGGGCAGGGCGCCAATACCCTGACCGATCAGCGAAAAGAGCGGAATCATCAGGCCGAACAGGGCAATCGACGGGATCGTCAGGACGATAGTGGCGATGCCCAGCACCGGCGTCGCCAGCCATTTGTGACGCACGATTAAAATCCCCAGCGGTACGCCGATGATAATCGCCAGCCCGACCGCTAACGCCACCAGCCACAGATGCTGGAAGGTCAGCGTCAATAAATAATCCCAGTTATCAATGATGTAGTGAATAGTCTCCATAGCGCCTCCTTACAGCAGCTGCTTGCTACGCAGGAAATCACGGGCGACCTGCTGCGGTGACTGATGGTCGATATCAACCTTTTTATTGAGCTCGGTGATAACGTCGTTGTTGAGCTGGCCAGAGAGGGTATTCAGCGCCTCTTCCAGGCCCGGATTGGCTTCCAGCGTGTCTTTGCGCACCACCGGCGTCACCGCGTAGCTTGGGAAGAAGCCTTTATCATCTTCCAGCACTTTGAGGTCGAAGCCTTTCACGCGCCCGTCGGTGGTGTAGATAAGACCGGCATCGACAAAGCCATCGCGCACGGCGTTATAGACCAGACCGGGGTCCATCTGACGGATTTGCGGGCGATCCAGATCCATCTGGTAGGCTTTCTGCAGTGGCTTCATGCCGTCGCTGCGCCCGGAAAATTCAAGGTCTAAGCCCAGCATCCAGTTGTTGTCCGGATCGGTTTTACGGATCTGCTCAATTTTGGCGACCAGCTCGGACATCGTATTGATGTGCTCCGCCTCGGCGCGTTTGCGCTGCATGGCGAAGGCGTAGGTGTTATTCATGTCCGCAGGTTTGAGCCACACCAGACCGTGTTTCGCGTCCAGGCGTTTCACCGTGTCGTACGACTCCTGCGGCGACATGCGTTTGTTGATGTGGTTGAAGATAATCAGCGACGTCCCGGTGTATTCCCACGTCATATCAATCTGTTTGTTGATCATCGCGTTACGGGAAATCACCGTCGCAATATTGGTCTGGGGCTGAACCTGAAACCCTTTCTTTTGCAGATACTGAACGGTCATGGCGGACAAGATATGCTGCTCAGTAAAGCTCTTGGTCGCCAGAATCAGCGGGGCGGCCTGGGCCTGGCTCACCAGAAACGCGGCGGCCACCAGCGCCGCCAGGCGTGAAAACAGTCTCATAAAAGCTCCTTGTTATTGTTATCGTGCGAGATGCGGGCTCATCAGACGGCCCAGTGCGGCCAGAAGCGTGTCCAGGATCAGCGCAAAGAGCGCTGTGGCCGCGGCGCCCAGAATTAGCGTCGGGAAATCGTTCAGGTAGATGCCAGGGAAAATCAGCTCGCCGTAGCTGCTGGCGCCAATCAGGAACGCCAGCGGCGCGGTACCGACGTTAATCGCCGTGGCGATGCGAATGCCCGAGAGCATCACCGGCCAGGCGTTAGGGATCTCCACCTGGCGCAGACGTTGCCATTTGGTCATCCCGATCCCGTTCGCCGCTTCCAGCAGCGAAGCAGGCACTGAGCACAATCCCGCGTAGGTGTTACGCACAATCGGCAGCAGCGAGGCGAGGAACAGGGCGATGATCGCCGGTTTGTCGCCGATACCGAGCACCACCATCGCCAGCGCCAGAACGGCGAGCGGTGGCAGCGTGTTGCCGACGTTAAAGATTTGCATCACATATTCGGCGGTGCCGCGTGCCGCCGGGCGGCTCAGCAGAATCCCGCTCGGAATACCGACCAGCAGGGCAAAGAACATCGAAGAGAAAACCAAAATCAGGTGCTGTTGACCGAGATACAGCAGGTCAACCTGGCGCGCTTTGATCGTATCCAGCCCAATTCCCCACGCGAGGAGCGCAAGAACGGCAACAATCGCGGCGATGAAAAGCAGCGTGCGTTTGACTAATGATGAGTGCATTGCGGTGTGTCTCCCTGTGCGCATGCGTTATTACCCGTCATACTTCAAGTAACTTGAATTATTTAGGGTATAGCAACCCATTGATTGCCTGTTGTTATGCCATGTTTCGGCAGGGGTACATGAGCTATAGCAAGCGATTGGGAAGGGTTCCAGCGAAGCGCAAAATGAGTTCACAGAAGATAACAATGTAAACAGGGTGTTACGCCTTATGGGATAAGGCCTGAGCGGGGGGCGGGCAGAATAGTCCTAAAGCTATAAAGAGAAAAGTGACACCGTAACAAATCAGTGTTTCGCACGGCGGAAGATGCGCCGTGCGAAGAGAGGATTAGCGGTACAGCGGTTTATCGGAAACGGGGATTAACAGTGACGACTGCCAGTCAGCCAGCGTCAGGCGGGCGAGCTGAGCAAGCCCGGTGTAAAACGGATGCCCGACTTGCTCGATAAACACCGTCAGGAAGCGCTGGCTCCACGGCAGCAAATGCCATGCCAGGAGTTGATCGCGCTCGGCGTCACGTCCGTTTTCAGCCAGCCAGGCGGCCAGCATCAGCAGGGTGCCGAAGTGGTCTTCCGGTTCGTTCTGCTGCATTTCGAACGCAATGTTGTTTTCCCGCATCCACTGGCGCAGGGCGAGGGTTGAATCGCCAAACAGCACCGATTCACGATCCAGCCACACCGAGCCCCACGGCGGTGCGGGCAGCGCCCACGGGCCGATAAACAGACGTTGCCAGGCGTCGGGCAGCGGCTCGTCGGACGGGGTACGCAGGGTCGCTGCAATCGGCAGTAAGCTGGCCTGATCCAGCGGCCAGTCCTGATACCAGTCGCTGGTGGTCAGAGCTGAAACCAGCGGCGCGGCCTGCTCGCTGTCCGGAGAAAAGTAAAACAAGGCTCCCAGCACCCGGGCAGATAATGCAAACGACTCACGCGGTAAAACTTCATTCATAACAACGTTCCTTTAAACCTTCTCGATCTGCACCAGGTTGGTGTGCTGCGGGTTGCCTTTCGCCAGCGGCGAAGGGCGATGTGTGGTCAGGGTATTGATACAGGAACCGTGATCGACGCGGTCGCCGGTCATGTTGGCCTCGTGCCACGCGCCCTGGCCCATCGCGCTCACGCCTGGCATGATGCGAGGCGTCACCTTCGCCGGGATGCGCAGCTCGCCGCGGGCGTTAAACACGCGCACCAGATCGCCATTTTTAATGCCGCGCTGACCGGCATCGACCGGGTTCAGCCACACTTCCTGACGGCAGGCCGCCTGTAGGATATCAATATTGCCATAGCTGGAGTGAGTCCGGGCCTTAAAGTGGAAGCCAAACATCTGCAGCGGGAACTGGCTGCGCTCCGGCGCGTCCCAGCCGTCAAAGGTCGAGGCGTACACCGGCAGCGGGCTGATGGTCTCGTCTTTTTCCAGCTCCCAGCTGTTAGCGATTTTCGCCAGCTGGCTGGAGTAGATTTCAATTTTGCCCGACGGGGTTTTCAGCGGGTTGGCTTCCGGGTCATCGCGGAATTTTTTATAGGCCACGAAATGACCGTTCGGATCTTTGCGCTTGTAAATCCCCATCTCTTTTAGCGCCTCGTAGGACGGCAGTTTAGGGTCTTTCTCCAGCATTTTGGCATACAGGAGTTTCAGCCACTCTTCCTGGGTACGGCCTTCGGTGAACTGCTGATACACATCCGGCCCCAGGCGTTTCGCCACTTCGCTCATGATCCAGTAGATTGGTTTACGCTCGAACTTCGGCGCGGTAACGGGCTGGAGGAAAATCAGATAGCCCATGTGGCCCGCGTAGTCGTTCGGAATAATGTCTTCCTGTTCGACGGTCATCAGATCCGGCAGCAGAATATCGGCGTATTTCGCCGACGAGGTCATGAAGTTGTCGATCACCACGATAGTTTCGCACAGGGTTTCGTCCTGCAAAATGTCGTGGGTTTTGTTGATATCGGAGTGCTGGTTGGTGATGGTGTTTCCGGCGTAGTTCCAGATGAATTTGATCGGCACATCCAGCTTATCTTTCCCGCGCACGCCGTCGCGAGTGGCGGTCATCTCCGGGCCACGGACAATGGCATCGGTCCAGCTAAAGCAGGAGATCTGGGTTTTAATCGGGTTATCCGGGAGCGGCATCCGCTCGATGGTGATGGTGTAGGTGGATTCGCGCGCGCCGCTGTTACCACCGTTGATCCCCACGTTGCCGGTCAGAATCGGCAGCATGGCGATGGCGCGGGAGGTCAGCTCGCCGTTGGCCTGGCGCTGCGGTCCCCAGCCCTGGCAGATATAAGCGGGTTTGGCGCTGCCGATTTCGCGCGCCAGTTTGATGATTCTGTCGGCGGGAATACCGGTGATGCGCGACGCCCACTCAGGCGTTTTCGCCGTGCCGTCTTCGCCCTGACCAAGAATGTAGGCTTTGTAGTGGCCGTTGGCGGGCGCATCGGCAGGCAGCGTTTTTTCGTCGTAGCCGACGCAGTATTTGTCGAGGAACGGCTGATCGACGAGGTTTTCGTCGATTAACACCCATGCGATACCGGCGACCAGCGCGGCATCGGTGCCAGGACGGATAGGGATCCACTCATCTTCACGCCCGGCGGCGGTGTCGGTGTAGCGCGGATCGATGACGATCATCCGCGCGTTAGAGCGTTCACGCGCCTGCTCGAGGAAGTAAGTGATCCCGCCGCCGCTCATGCGGGTTTCCGCCGGATTGTTGCCGAACATCACCACCAGTTTGCTGTTTTCGATATCCGAGGTGCTGTTGCCGTCGTTGGTGCCGTAGGTGTAAGGCATGGCGCAGGCGATCTGCGCGGTGCTGTAGGTGCCGTAATGGCTGAGGAAGCCGCCGTAGCAGTTCATCAGGCGCGCCACCAGCGAGGCGTAAGGCGAAGAGCGCGTAATGTTGCCGCCGACAATCCCGGAGGAGTAGTTGATGTACACGGCTTCGTTGCCGTATTTCTCGACCACGCCTTTCAGGCTTTTGGTGATGGTATCCAGCGCTTCATCCCAGGTGATGCGCTCGAACTTGCCTTCGCCGCGTTTGCCCACGCGTTTCATCGGATAGTTCAGGCGATCGGGGTGGTTGATACGGCGGCGGATGGAGCGGCCACGAAGACAGGCGCGAACCTGATGGTTGCCGTAGATATCTTCGCCGGTGTTGTCGGTTTCGACCCAGTAAACTTCGTCGTCTTTGACGTGCAGTCGCAGGGCGCAGCGGCTACCGCAGTTGACCGAGCAGGCACCCCAGACCACTTTATCGGCGGCAGGCTGAACCGCCTGTTGCACGGCAGCGGCGGCGCTTTTCAGGCCGAAGGGGAGAGAGAGCCCTCCGGCAGCGAGTGCCAGAGAGCCAATTGCAGTGGATTTCACCAAAGCTCGACGGCTGATCCCGCCGTGATGTTCGACATCGGACATGACTCACTCCATCTTTGTCATTACGTATGAGATTGACCCACGAATACAACCGGGCGACAGATGGAGTGAGTGTTACTCATTCAGGGGTAATAAACTTTAATCCTTATCAAGCTAAGGGAAATCCCGCAGAGAAATTACTGCGGTTCTGCCGGAGCGTTATCCTGCGTGCCGGCACCGCCCGCTGGCGCGCTGCTGCTGCCGGTGCGGGTATAGAGAATTTTAAAGGTATCGTTGGCGCAATGGCCTACCACCTGGGCATCAGCCTGATCGGCCTGGTCATTGGGGACGATGTTCAGGGTAAAACCCGACTCAGGGACACCGTTGTTAATAATGCGCTGTTGAATATCGCTTTTCACGCGCTCGCAGGAGTCCGGGGCGGCCAGCACCGCAGGAGAAATACTGGTTAACAGCAGCGCGGTAATCCAGGGTAACCGTTTCATATCTAGCTCCTTATCTCTGTGTGTGGACTTTATTTTAGCAGGGATAATGTAAATAGCTGTATTGCAGAGAAATTTTCTGAAAAATCTGAGAGGTCAATTTTCATTATTATGTGCGCGCTGTGATTATTTATTTCGGCGATGAGTAGCCTTCTAATAAAGCTAATTGTTGGCCATATTCCTGTACAGGGTTCATCAGGTCGTGGATTTAAATTGCCATGATGATAAAAAAGAATAAAAGTTATTTGATGGCTAATTTATTTAATCCCATTAGGCTTGATGGCGGACGTTTCATTTTCATTCTGTACTTTTAAATTATCGTCACAGGAGAAACAAAATGTTAAGCCAAAAAAGTTTATCGGATAAAGAACGTCGGGATGGTATGTATGTTTTAGAGCAAAGCATGGGGTTTGTCTGGCAGGCTGCACTGCGCACTGCGGCGTTATTACGGGTTGCGGATCATCTGAAAGAGGAAGCGAAAACCGCTGAACAGCTTGCGCAGGAGCTGCACGTGGATGCCGGGTTTTTATACCGGGTGTTGCGAACCCTGGCTTCGCGCGACGTATTTAAAATGACTGACGACGGTCTGTTCAGCCTCACGCCCGCCGCCGAGTTTCTGCGCTCGGACACCCCGTACTCCCTGCGTGAAGGGGTGCTGATGCTGACGGATAAAACCATGTGGCAGCCCGCAGGCGAAATGACGGATATCGTCAAAGGCAAACCGGTCTTCAACGAATTATTTGGCATGCCTTTTTACGAATACTGGGGGACGAAAAAAACGCCGTCAGGCGACGACGGTTTTCACGCCGGGATGGCATCCATGTCGAGCGTTGAAAACGATATTCTGGTGGATAATTATCCCTTCCCGGAACATGCCACGGTTGTGGATATTGCCGGTGGGCTGGGGAATCTTCTGTTAACAGTTTTACGCCGCAATCCAACGCTGCACGGTATTTTATTCGATCGCCCAAACGTTCTCACTGAAAATAGCCTGCATTTATTGGGGGATGATTCGCGCTGGGAAACCGTGGCCGGGAGTTTTTTTGAAGCTTGCCCGGTCGCGGATATTTATATGCTGAAATATATTTTGATGGACTGGCCGGACGACAAAGCCAGCCAGATATTAAAAACCTGCCGCAAAGCGATGAAACCCAGCTCCCGTTTATTAATTCTCGAGCCGATGATTAAAGATCAGGATAACGAACAGGGGAGGTATGAGATGGATCTTATCCTGCTGTCGGGTTTCGACGGCGGACGCGCCCGCACGGAGAAAGAGTATGCACACATGTTAGGCGAAGTGGGGCTGAAAATTAATCGGGTCATTCATACACCGTCCTATCTGTCGATTGTGGAGGCGGTTCTGGCCTGAGGTGGGTCACACGTAAAGTCATAAATTGCCGGTGCGGTTTCGCTATAATGTTGACATCTAAATTGGCTAAAATGATTGGGATTAACTTCCACGCATCGGTGAGAATGTGAAGAAACTAGCAGTAATGATTGGGCTGACAAGTGTGCTGGCAGGATGCGATAACAGCTCCGCGCCGCTGTCGTTTACGCCGGAAATGGCGAGCTTTTCGAACGAATTTGATTTTGATCCCCTGCGCGGGCCGGTAAAAGACTTCACCCAGACGCTGTTCAATGAGAAAGGGGAAGTGAGCAAACGCGTTACGGGATCGCTCTCGCAGGAAGGGTGTTTCGATACCCTCGAACTGCACGATCTCGATGCCAACACCGGCGTGGCGCTGGTGCTGGACGCCAATTTTTATCTTGATGCCGAAACCCAGCAGCAGAAAATTAAGCTGCAGGGGAAATGCCAGCTGGCTGAACTTCCGGCCGCAGGCGTGACCTGGGATACGGACGATAACGGTTTTATCGTGACCGCCCACGGCAAGGCGATGGAAGTGAAGTATCGCTACGACGCGGACGGTTATCCGCTGGGGAAAACTACGGTGTCAGGCGATCAGCATCTGTCGGTGTCGGCCACGCCGTCGAAGGACAAGCGTAAGAAGCTCGATTATTCCGCCATCAGCCTGCTCAACGACAAACCGCTGGGCACGGTGAAGCAGAGCTGTGATTACGATCGTCACGACAACCCGGTGAGCTGTGAGTTGCAGATGACGGACGACAGCGTCAAACCGGCGGTCGAGCACAAGTACAGGATTAAAAACAGTATTGAATATTATTGATTGTTGGCGAATGCGCGGTTTGTAAAACCGCCCGGCGGCACTTCGTTTGCCGGGCCTACAACGGCATATTGTGTGGGTTTTGTAGGCCGGGTAAGGCGAAGCCGCCACCCGGCAACAAACGTATCACTGTGCCGTAGGCTTCAGGAGGTGAGAACCTGCCGCTTTGTGTTCTGCCAGATATTTGTCCTGGAAAATACACATACGAATAGTGTTGCGGTACTCGCCGTTAATAAAGAACTCATGAATCAGTTCGCCTTCCACCATAAACCCAAGCTTACGGTAAATATGGATGGCTTTTTCATTCTCTTTATCCACGATCAGATACAGCTTATACAGGTTGAGGACCGTAAATCCGTAGTCCATCGCCAGTTTCGCTGCGCGCGTCGCAAGGCCTTTGCCCTGGTATTCCGGCGAAATAATAATCTGAAACTCCGCCCGGCGGTGGACGTGGTTGATCTCAACCAGTTCGACCAGACCGGCTTTTTCCCCGTCACACTCGACAACGAAACGGCGCTCGCTCTGGTCGTGAATATGCTTATCGTACAGATCTGACAGCTCGACAAACGCCTCGTAAGGCTCTTCAAACCAGTAGCGCATCACGCTGGCGTTATTGTCGAGCTGGTGAACAAAGCGCAAATCCTCGCGCTCCAGCGGTCTGAGTTTTACCGTTAACGGGCTGGCCATAATCATCCTTTCTGGTTGTGGAAATTAAGGTGCTACCGTGCGGCCGGTGCGACGATCCAGGCAGCGCAGGGTGTTTGGCTCCCAGTAGGCGTTGACGTTCGCGCTTTGCTGACAGTTATCGCGCGCATCAAAGGCGACGTCGTCTTTGTCCCACTCTTTTTCGGCGCGTTTGTTCACTTTCTGACGCAGGCTGCGGGTGTCATTCCATTGTTCTTTGTCCATGGCAGCATTCTGACGACTTTGCGCGCTGTCACCGGATTCAATGATCAGTTTGCTGGTATCGGCAGACGCTGGCGCGCTGAAGGCAAACGCCGTCAGGGTGAGCATCGCCGCCAGGCTGAGGCGTTGGCTTAATGTACTCATTGCATGTTCCTTGTAGTGGGTGTACCCGTTGCCAATTCTACACCAATCCGAAAAGGTGGCATACCCACGCGGCAGGGATGGAAAAGGTCACGCCATTATCGCGTATCATGGTTAAATCTATTCTCACTCACTCGGCAAAATGATTAAAACAACCTTACTTTTCTTTGCGACTGCGCTGTGCGAAATCATCGGCTGCTTCCTGCCGTGGCTGTGGCTGAAACGCGGGGCGTCCGTGCTGTTGCTGCTCCCTGCGGGGATCGCGCTGGCGCTGTTTGTCTGGCTTCTGACCTTACATCCGGCGGCCAGCGGGCGGGTCTATGCGGCTTACGGCGGCGTATATGTCTGCACGGCGCTTATCTGGCTGCGGGTCGTCGATGGCGTGAAACTCAGCGCCTATGACTGGGCGGGGGCGCTGATTGCGTTGTGCGGGATGTTGATCATCGTGGCGGGCTGGGGACGCGCATAAGCGTCTTTATTTGTGATCCATGGATGATTTTTTGATCGCTATACTTGTATGGTAGTCGCGTAATTGCGTAAGTTTCTTGCATCACAACGAGCGATGTAAGGAACTGGATCATGAAAATTGTCGGGGCCGAAGTCTTTGTCACCTGCCCGGGACGTAATTTTGTCACTCTGAAAATCACCACCGACGACGGGATCGTCGGCCTGGGTGATGCCACTCTTAACGGACGCGAACTCTCCGTTGCCTCCTACCTCAAAGATCACGTTTGTCCGCAGCTGATTGGCCGCGATGCGCACCGCATCGAAGATATCTGGCAGTTCTTCTATAAGGGCGCCTACTGGCGGCGCGGGCCGGTCACCATGTCGGCGATTTCTGCCGTCGATGTGGCCCTGTGGGATATCAAAGCCAAAGCCGCCGGTATGCCGCTTTATCAGTTATTGGGCGGCGCATCGCGCGAAGGTGTCATGGTTTATTGCCACACCACCGGGCATACCATTGACGATGTGCTGGAAGATTATGCCCGTCACAAAGAGCTGGGGTTCAAAGCCATCCGCGTGCAGTGCGGCGTGCCGGGGATGAAAACCACCTACGGGATGGCGAAAGGAAAAGGGCTGGCCTACGAACCGGCGACCAAAGGCCACT
The DNA here is from genome assembly GCF_035593345.1 of Lelliottia sp. JS-SCA-14. NCBI lineage: Bacteria > Pseudomonadati > Pseudomonadota > Gammaproteobacteria > Enterobacterales > Enterobacteriaceae > Lelliottia > Lelliottia sp. JS-SCA-14. The sequence continues at coordinate 2,285,277 of NZ_CP141606.1, forward strand.
GGCCGGAAGAGCAGCTCTGGTCCACGGAAAAATACCTCGATTTCACCCCCAAACTGTTCGACGCCGTGCGCGACCAGTTTGGCTTCAACGAACATCTGCTCCACGACATGCACCACCGCCTGACTCCCATTGAAGCCGCGCGTTTTGGCAAGAGCATCGAAGAATTCCGCATGTTCTGGATGGAAGACCCGACGCCTGCCGAAAACCAGGAATGCTTCCGCCTGATCCGCCAGCACACGGTCACGCCGATTGCCGTCGGGGAGGTGTTCAACAGCATCTGGGACTGCAAACAGCTGATTGAAGAGCAGCTGATCGATTACATCCGCACCACCATCACCCACGCGGGCGGGATCACCGGGATGCGCCGGATTGCCGATTTCGCCTCCCTGTATCAGGTGCGCACCGGCTCACACGGCCCGTCGGATCTGTCACCGATTTGCCACGCCGCCGCGCTGCATTTCGACCTGTGGGTGCCGAACTTCGGCGTTCAGGAGTTCATGGGCTACTCCGAGCAAATGCTGGAAGTGTTCCCGCACAGCTGGACCTTCGATAACGGCTATATGCATCCGGGCGACAAACCGGGTATCGGCATCGAGTTCGACGAAAAACTGGCTGCGAAATACCCGTATGACCCGGCGTATCTCCCGGTCGCGCGCCTGGAAGATGGCACCTTGTGGAACTGGTAAATTGAGATCGGGAGTCCGTATGACAACTGAAACCATCAATACTGAAAGCTTAACCAAGCCTGCCCGAATCAAAAAAATACAGACCATCACCCTGGTGCTGCTATTTCTGGCCGGAATTGTCAATTTTCTCGACCGTTCGTCCTTGAGCGTGGCCGGGGAAGCGATTCGCGGCGAGATGGGGCTATCCGCCACGGAATTTGGCTTTTTGCTTTCCGCATTTTCACTCTCGTACGGACTGGCGCAGCTGCCGTCAGGGATCTTGCTCGACCGCTACGGCCCGCGGCTGGTGCTGGGCGCTGGGGTGATCTTCTGGTCACTGATGCAGGCCCTGACGGGCATGGTGAACTCCTTTAGCCATTTCATCCTGCTGCGCATCGGCTTAGGCATCGGTGAAGCGCCCTTTATGCCCGCCGGGGTGAAGTCGATTACCGACTGGTATGTGCAGAAAGAGCGGGGGACGGCGCTGGGGATATTTAACTCTTCCACGGTGTTAGGCCAGGCGATTGCGCCGCCGATCCTGGTGACGATGCAAATCCTCTGGGGCTGGCGGGCGATGTTCGTGATCATCGGCCTGCTGGGTGTGGCGGTCGGGGTTTGCTGGTACGCCTGGTATCGCAACCGCGCGCAGTTCGCGTTCCAGCCCGACGAGCGCGAATACCTTTCCGCGCCGGTCAAACCGCGCCCGACGTTACAGTTCAGCGAGTGGATTGCGCTGTTCAAACGCCGCACCACCTGGGGGATGATCTTAGGTTTCTCCGGCGTGAACTACACCGGATGGCTGTATATCGCCTGGTTGCCCGGCTATCTGCAGGCACAGCAGGGCTTTAGCCTGGCGAAAACCGGCTGGGTCTCGGCGATCCCGTTCCTCGCGGCCGCCGTCGGGATGTGGGTCAACGGGCTGGTGGTCGATGCCCTCGCCAAAAAAGGCTACGACCTCGCCAGAACGCGCAAAACGGCAATTGTGGTGGGCTTGATCCTGTCGGCGTTAGGCACGCTGCTGGTGGTGCAATCCTCGTCTCCGGCGGAAGCCGTCACCTTTATTTCGTTAGCCCTGTTCTGCGTCCATTTTGCCGGTACCTCGGCGTGGGGGCTGGTGCAGGTGATGGTCTCGGAAAGCAAAGTCGCCTCCGTGGCCGCCATTCAAAACTTCGGCAGCTTTGTCTTCGCCTCCTTCGCGCCCATCGTCACCGGCTGGATCGTCGACAAAACGCACTCCTTTAATCTCGCCCTGGTGGTCGCGGCCTGCGTCACCTTTGTCGGGGCGATGTGTTACCTGTTTATTGTGAAACACCGGATTGATTAAGTTCTCTATAACAATGAGTGAGATCCGCCAGGAGCAACCATGAAAAGTATTGTGATTCAAAAACCGAACGCGCTGCTGATTGAAGAACGTCCGCTGCCTGCGCCCGCCGCAGGGGAAGTGCGGGTCAAAATTAGCCTCGCCGGGATCTGCGGTTCCGACAGCCATATCTATCGCGGCCATAACCCGTTCGCCAAATATCCGCGCGTCATCGGGCATGAGTTCTTCGGCGTGATTGACGCGCTCGGTGAAGGCGTGGAGGCCGGGCGTCTGGGGCAGCGCGTCTCCGTCGATCCGGTGATCAGCTGCGGACACTGCTGGCCGTGCTCGGTCGGCAAACCCAACGTCTGCACCTCGCTGGTGGTGCTGGGCGTGCATCGTGACGGCGGGTTCAGCGAATACGCCGTCGTTCCGGCGAAAAATGCGTGGACGATCCCGGATGCGATTCCCGACCGTCACGCGGTGATGGTGGAGCCCTTCACTATTGCGGCCAACGTCACCGGACACGCGCAGCCGACCGACCAGGATATTGCGCTGATCTACGGCGCGGGGCCAATGGGCCTCGTCACCGTTCAGGCGCTGAAAGGCGTCTACAAGGTGAAGCAGGTGATTGTGGTCGACCGGATTGACGAGCGGCTGGAGATGGCGAAACGCAGCGGCGCCGACTGGACGTTCAACAACGCAGAACAGTCGCTGCAGGCGGCGCTGGAAGAGAAGGGGATTAAACCGACCTTAATCGTTGATGCCGCCTGTCATCCGACGATTCTCCAGGAGGCGATTACCCTCGCGTCGCCGGGCGGACGCATCGTGCTGATGGGCTTCTCCAGCGAACCGAGCCAGGTCGCACAGCAGAGGATCACCGGCAAAGAGCTGTCGATCTTCTCCTCGCGCCTCAACGCCAACAAATTCCCGGTGGTCATCGACTGGCTGGAAAAGGGGCTGATCGACCCAGATAAACTGATCACTCACTCTTTTGACTATCACCACGTCACCGACGCCATCGAACTGTTTGAGAAAGACCAGCGGCAGTGCTGCAAGGTCTTGCTCACGTTCGGCCAATAACAACAAACGCGGTTACGTGGTACGCATCTTACCTACACAGAGATAGCCATTATGACTCAGACACAACCTCAAAGAACGACGTCGGATCTGGTGAAAGCAGCGGTGTCCGGCTGGCTTGGCACCGCGCTGGAATTCATGGATTTCCAGCTCTATTCGCTGGGTGCGGCGCTGGTCTTTCACGAGATCTTCTTCCCGGAGCAGTCCGCCGCGATGGCGTTGATTCTGGCGATGGGGACTTACGGCGCAGGCTATATTGCGCGCATCGTCGGGGCCTTTATCTTCGGCAAAATGGGCGACCGGATTGGGCGTAAAAAGGTGCTGTTTATCACCATCACCATGATGGGGATCTGCACCACGCTGATTGGCGTCCTGCCGACCTACGCACAGATCGGGATTTTTGCCCCGGTGCTGCTGGTGACGCTGCGTATTATCCAGGGGCTGGGCGCGGGAGCCGAGATTTCCGGTGCGGGAACCATGCTGGCGGAGTACGCGCCGAAGGGGAAACGCGGCATTATTTCTTCCCTGGTGGCGATGGGCACCAACTGCGGCACCCTGAGCGCCACGGCGATCTGGGCGGTGATGTTCTTTGCTCTCGACCGCGAAGAGCTGGTGGCCTGGGGCTGGCGCGTGCCGTTCCTCGCAAGCGTGGTGGTGATGATCTTTGCCATCTGGCTGCGAATGAACCTCAAAGAGAGTCCGGTGTTTGAGAAGGTGAACGACGAAAGCAGCCCGGTGGTGACGGCGGAAGAAACCTCGCTCGGCGCGATGTTCAAAAGCAAATCCTTCTGGCTGGCGACGGGGCTGCGTTTTGGTCAGGCGGGGAACTCGGGCCTGATCCAGACCTTCCTGGCGGGCTATCTGGTGCAGACGCTGCTGTTTAATAAAAGCATCCCGACCGACGCGCTGATGATCAGCTCCATTCTCGGGTTTATCTCCATCCCGCTGCTGGGCTGGCTGTCGGATAAAGTCGGGCGCCGTCTGCCGTACATTCTGCTCAACATCTCCGCCATTATCCTGGCGTACCCGATGCTGTCGATTATCGTCGATAAAAGCTACAGCCCAGGCGTGATCATGCTGTCGATCATCGTCATTCACAACTTTGCGGTGCTGGGGCTGTTCGCGCTGGAAAACATCACCATGGCGGAGATGTTTGGCTCGCGCAATCGCTTTACCCGGATGGCGATTTCGAAAGAGGCCGGTGGTCTGGTGGCGGTCGGTTTCGGCCCGGTGCTGGCGGGGATTTTCTGTAACATGACCGGTTCCTGGTGGCCTATTGTGGCGATGATGGTGGTCTATTCCGTCATTGGCCTGGTATCAGCCGTGCTGATGCCGGAAGTGCGCGACCGCGATCTGAGCCTCGCAGAAGACGCCGCCGAAAAAGCCGTTTCCGCGGTGCCTCTGGGCCACAGGGTGAATCTGTAAAGTTAAAGAGGGCGGGAAGGTCGATCCCGCCTTTTCTTCTCTTCTTGTATGGTAGTTGATGGAAATCAAAGATGTCATACCAATTGCGTGAGATGGTCTACCTCCTCAGATTCGACGACTCCTCACTAAAATGAGCCTCCTCATGAATAATAAATTGTTGAATGCCAAAGCGTCACTTCCTGCCTACGACCGTAACAACCTGGTGCCTCGCATCGTGCACCTTGGTTTTGGCGCATTCCACCGTGCCCATCAGGCGGTTTATACCGATATCCTCGCGGCTGAACACGGCAGCGACTGGGGCTATACCGAAGTGAACCTGATCGGCGGCGAACAGCAGATTGCCGATCTTAAGGCCCAGGATAACCTCTACACCGTGGCAGAAATGTCTGCCGACGCCTGGACCGCACGCGTGGTCGGCGTCGTGAAAAAGGCGCTTCACGCGCAGGTAGATGGTCTGGAAACCGTGCTGGCCGCTATGTGCGAGCCGCAGGTGGCGATTGTCTCGCTCACCATTACCGAAAAAGGCTACTGCCACGCCCCGGCGACCGGCCAGCTGATGCTCGATCACCCGCTGATCGCCGCCGATCTGCAAAACCCCAACCAGCCAAAATCTGCGCCCGGCGTCGTGGTTGAAGCGCTGGCGCGCCGCAAAGCGGCAGACTTACCGGCATTCAGCGTGATGTCCTGCGACAACATGCCGGAGAACGGCCATGTGATGCGTAACGTCACCTGCGCCTATGCCCGCGCCGTCAACGCAGAACTGGCAGACTGGATCGAAGCGAACGTAACGTTCCCGTCGACGATGGTGGATCGTATTGTTCCGGCTGTTACCGCCGAAACGCTGGATAAAATCGAACACATCACCGGCGTGCGCGACCCGGCTGGCGTGGCCTGCGAACCCTTCCGCCAGTGGGTGGTGGAAGACAACTTTGTCGCCGGGCGTCCTGAGTGGGAAAAAGCGGGTGCCGAACTGGTGGCAGACGTGATCCCGTTCGAAGAGATGAAACTGCGCATGCTCAACGGCAGCCACTCTTTCCTCGCCTATCTCGGTTACCTGGCGGGCTATCAGCACATTAACGACTGTATGGAAGACGAGAATTATCGTCATGCCGCGCATGCGTTAATGCTGAACGAACAGGCACCAACCCTGAAAGTGAAGGGCGTTGATCTGGCCCGTTACGCTGATTTGCTCATCGAGCGCTACAGCAACCCGGCGCTGCGTCATCGCACCTGGCAAATCGCGATGGACGGCAGCCAGAAGTTACCGCAACGTATGCTCGATTCTGTGCGCTGGCATCTGGCGCATCAGCGCAGTTTCCCGCTGCTGGCGCTGGGCGTAGCAGGCTGGATGCGTTATGTCGGCGGCGTGGATGAAAGCGGAAACGCGATCGAAGTCTGCGATCCGCTGCTGACCACCATTCAGGCGGCGGTTAACGGCAGCGCAGAGGGTGAAAGCCGCGTGAAAGCGCTATTAGGTATCGAGGCGATTTTCGGCAATGAGCTGCCGCTGGAAGCCCGCTTTGTGGATGCGGTCATGAGCGCGTACAAGATGTTGCTGGAGCAGGGCGCGAAGGCGACCGTGGCGCAGGTACTTTCTCAGAAGTAATCTCTTATCATGCCGCCGCATGCGGCGGCATGTCATTGCACACTCAGTGCATGCCAAGACGAATCAGTTCAATCGGTTCGAACTTGCCTTCACAACCTTCCACTTCAACCGTTTTGCTGCGGCGAACCTGCGCGGCATCCAGACCTTCGGCATGGATAGCGCGGATAATCCCGGTGTGCCCGGTGCCGTTAATCATCACACGGCTGCCGGTGGTAATAGCGTTGCGGTTGCGATCGTAAGTCATCATGGTTATTTCTCCTCTTCTCTACACATCACGGCTCTCTGTTTTGCAGCCGCTGACGGGAGAATATAAATACGCCTCTTGCGACAACATTTTTTTGTTTTTGATCAAGGTCACACTTTTTTGTCTGCATTTTATCCGCGCTGACTCGCGCCGACGCAAATTGACAAAACAGACAATTGTTTTCGTTTATTGATAGTTCCGCCAGTGAACGGTTTAGCCTTTGTTTCAAATAGCCATGTCACTCTTAAGTCAGATAACTAATTATTTTATTTGGATAAGGAAGGGCTTATGTACAAGAAAATATTAATGCCTGTTGACGTATTTGAAATGAACCTCAGCGATAAAGCAGTGCGCCACGCCGAGTTCCTCGCGAAGGCGGACAACGCCACCATCACCTTGCTGAACATCCTGCCGCTCAGCAGCCGTTCGTTGCTGCGCGGTTTCAACTCTGACATCAAAAAGTTTGAGGCCTATATGGTCGCTGAGTCAGAGAAAAAGATGAATGAATTAAAACGGTTATTTGATATCGCGCCGGAGAATATTCGCACCGAAGTGCGCTTCGGTAATGTTCGCGATGAGATTATCAGTATCAGTAATAAAGAGGATTATGAGGTGATTGTGATCGGCTCAAAGACGCCGGGAATATCCAGCCACTTACTCGGCTCCAATGCGGAATCCGTTATCCGCTACGCCAAAATACCGGTCTTGGTCGTACGTTAATTGCAACACCGCATCCCGGAATACAGTCGGGATGCGGTCATGATTAATCTTCCGAAAACCAGTCGCTATTTTCCTGGCGAATAAGCTGCACCGACTCGCCAATTTCCTGCAAATGCACTGTCATCGCCTTTTCGACGGCGTCACCGTCGCGTTTTTCCAGCGCGGCGAATATATCGTGGTGTTGACGCAGCAGCATTTCCGGCGGCGAGACGTGATCGAGGCTCATATAGCGCACGCGGTCCATCGTCGCTTTTATATTCTCAATGGTGTCCCACGCCAGCTGACAGTCGGCAATTTGCGCCAGCTTCTGGTGAAATTCGTCGTCGAGCTGGAAAAAGTCATTCAGCTGCTTACGCTCAATCGCAATCCGCTGCTGGTGGAGATTCTGTTCCAGCAGGTAGCACTGATGATCGTCAACCAGCGATGCCGCCCGGCGCACCACCGCGCACTCAATTGCCTGGCGGACGAAACAGCCGTTGCGCACCTGCGAGAGGGAAATTTTATTCACGTAGCTGCCGCGCTGGGGGCGGATCTGAATCAGACCGTTTTCGGCCAGTTTAATAAAGGCTTCACGAACTGGCTGACGCGACACGTCGAAGCGAACCGAAACCTCTTTTTCAGAGAGCGGGGTGCCCGGCGGGATCAGGCAATGAACGATATCACGCCGTAAAATGCGATAAATTTGCTGATTAACAGGCTGTGTTGGGTTCAGTTGCGATTCGGCGGCCATGGGATGTGGTTTCTCAAAGAGTTAACGCTCTAATACTACCATTCTTTTGCAGGGCATCCCATACCCGACCCGCAGGCCGGGCAGGGAAGGATCAGCCGCGATGCACGCTTAAACCGGCAAAGCTCTGGCTGACAGGCATCATTTCCACGGTGTTGATGTTGACGCGTTTTGGCAGCGTCGCGACCCACCAGACGGTTTCGGCTACATCTTCCGGCGTCAGGGCCTCGGTGTTTTCATAGGTTTTGCCTGCTTTCGCATCGTCACCTTTGAAACGCACGTTGGAGAACTCGGTCCCGCCCACCAGACCCGGCTCGATATCCGTCACGCGGATCGCCGTGCCGTGCAGGTCGGTGCGCAGGTTCAGGCTGAACTGACGCACAAAGGCTTTGGTCGCCCCGTACACGTTCCCGCCCGCATAAGGCCAGCTTCCGGCGGTCGAACCGATGTTGATCACATGCCCACGATTACGTTCAACCATGCCCGGCAGCACCGCGCGGGTCATGTACACCAGACCTTTGTTGTTGGTGTCGATCATGTTTTCCCAGTCTTCCACGCTGGCTTTGTGCGCAGGCTCCAGACCCAGCGCCAGCCCGGCGTTGTTCACCAGAATATCAATGGCGCGCCACTCTGCGGGCAGGTTAGCGAGCATCTCTTCAATGGCTGCGCGATTACGCACGTCGAGCTGCGCGGTCAAAATGCTGTCGCCGAGCTCATCTTTCAGCTCCTGCAAACGCTCCTGACGACGGCCCGTTGCAATCACTTTATGTCCGTTGGCGACGAAGCGACGCGTGATGCTTTCACCAAAACCCGCCGTTGCCCCGGTAACTAATACGATCATCTCACTGTTCCTCAACGCTTTTTGTGTTGTGTAACCATAGCATGCTGGTGGGGAGTGCGTTAAGACGACTTTTGTTACCTGACGTATGCGAAGCATTGCAGCCCGCCGCGGCCTGTCCTACTCTGGGAGGATTATTGTGTGCCCAGGAGTCAACGATGTCGGTTTCCAATCCGTTTTTTGAAGTCAGTGTACTGCCTTATCAGGCGCCTCGATTCGATCTCATCGAAGAGAGCCACTACCGCCCGGCATTTGACGAAGCGATGCGCCAGAAGCGTGCAGATATTGATGCCATTATTGCCAACGCCGCCGCACCCGATTTCGCCAATACCATTCTGGCGCTGGAAAAAAGCGGCGCGATGCTTTCCCGCGTCAGCAGCGTGTTTTTCGCCATGACCTCCGCGCATACCAACGACTATTTGCAGGAGCTCGACGAAGCGTTCTCCACCGAGCTGGCGGGGCTGTCCAACGATATCTGGCTCAATAACACGCTGTTTGCCCGCGTGGTGGCGGTATGGGAAGGGCGCGCTTCGCTGGATGCAGAGTCGCGCAGGCTGGTGGAAGAGATCCACCAGCGCTTTATTCTGGCGGGCGCACAGCTCACCGATGAACAAAAAGCGGCGCTCAAAGCGCTAAACACCGAAGCGGCGTCGCTCACCAGCCAGTTCAACCAGCGGCTGTTGGCCGCCGACAAAGCGGGCGGTCTGGTGGTGGATGATGTTCATCAGCTTGACGGCTTAAGCGAGGATGAAATTGCGACTGCCGCGCGTGCCGCCGCTGAAAAAGGGCTGGCCGATCGCTGGATGATTCCGTTGCTCAATACCACGCAACAACCGGCGCTGGCGGCGCTCAACGATCGTCAGACGCGGGAAAATTTGTTCAAAGCAGGCTGGATTCGCACCCAAAAGGGCGACGAAAACGACACTCGCGAAATCGTAATTCGGCTGGCTCAACTGCGCGCCCGCCGCGCAGAGCTGCTGGGGTTCGACAGCTACGCCAGCTGGAGCACCGCCGATCAAATGGCGAAAACGCCTGATGCGGCGCTGAAATTTATGCGCGGAATTGTTCCGGCCGCAAGGGCGCGTGCCGAGCGCGAACAGGCGGATATCCAGAAAGTCATTGAGGGAGGCTTCAGCGTTCAGGCCTGGGACTGGGCGTACTACGCCGAGCGCGTGCGTCTGGAGAAATACGCTCTCGATGAGTCGCAGATCAAACCCTATTTTGCGCTGGACACCACTCTGCGCGACGGTGTGTTCTGGGCAGCCAGCCAGCTGTTCGGCATTCGCTTTGTCGAGCGTTTCGATATTCCGGTTTACCACCCGGACGTGCGCGTCTGGGAGATCTTCGACCACACCGGGGAAGGCATGGCGCTGTTCTACGGTGATTTCTTCGCGCGGGATTCCAAAGGCGGCGGGGCGTGGATGGGGAATTTCGTCGAGCAATCTCACGAATTCACCGCGCGTCCGGTGATCTACAACGTCTGCAACTACCAGAAACCCGCCGCGGGCCAGGCGGCGCTGCTCTCCTGGGATGATGTGATCACCCTGTTCCACGAGTTCGGCCATACGCTGCACGGTCTGTTTGCCGATCAGCGCTTCGCCACGCTTTCCGGGACCAACACGCCGCGCGATTTTGTGGAATTCCCGTCGCAAATTAACGAGCACTGGGCCAGCCATCCGCAGGTGTTCGCCCACTATGCCCGTCACTATCAGACCGGCGAGCCGATGCCGGATGCCCTGCGCGAGAAAATGCTCAGCGCGACGCAGTTCAACAAAGGTTACGACATGACGGAGCTGCTGAGCGCCGCGCTGCTGGACATGAACTGGCACGGCATTGGGGCGCAGGAAAATGTTGCGGATGTTGATACGTTTGAATCCGCGGCGCTGAAAAAAGAGGGGCTGGACCTGCCTGCCGTACCACCACGCTATCGCAGCAGCTATTTCGCGCACATTTTCGGCGGCGGCTATGCGGCGGGGTACTACGCCTATCTGTGGACGCAGATGCTGGCCGACGACGGCTATCAGTGGTTTGTCGAGCAGGGCGGGTTAACGCGTGAAAACGGGCAGAGATTCCGTGAGGCGATTTTGTCGCGCGGAAACAGCAGCGATCTGGAAGCCTTGTACCGCGATTGGCGAGGGCACGATCCGTTGATCGAGCCGATGTTGAAGAATCGTGGGTTGAGCGAGTAGCATTCTGCGGTCTGGTGCCCTCACCCCGACCCTCTCCCACGGGGAGAGGGAGAAAACCGGTCCGTACTTGAGGGAGAACTCCGAGCGGTTCCCTCTCCCTTGAGGGAGAGGGCTAGGGTGAGGGGGAACTGCGCTCGCTAATGCCTAAGCCACTTCGTTCGGACAATCTTCGCCGTTCTCGAGCTGCTTAAGATTCCCGAGCGTCGTTTCCGAAATACTGATCAGCGCCTCAGCGGTCAAAAACGCCTGGTGCCCGGTAAACAGCACGTTGTGGCAGGCGGACAGACGGCGGAACACGTCATCCTGAATCACGTCGTTAGACTTGTCTTCAAAGAACAGATCGCGTTCGTTCTCGTACACGTCCATCCCCAGCGCGCCGATTTTCTGCGTTTTCAGGGCTTCAATCGCCGCCTGCGAATCGATCAGACCGCCACGGCTGGTGTTAATGATCATCACGCCGTCTTTCATCTGCTCAAACGCGCTTTGATTCAGCAGGTGATAGTTTTCTGCGGTCAGCGGGCAGTGCAGGGAGATAACGTCGGATTCGGAAAGCAGGGTCGGCAGATCGACATACTCCACGCCCAGCTCCAGGGCCGCTGCGCTTGGGTACGGATCAAACGCCAGCAGACGCATCCCGAAACCTTTCAGGATCCGCAGCGCCGCAACGCCGATTTTACCGGTGCCGATCACGCCCGCCGTTTTACCGTACATGGTAAAGCCGGTAAGCCCTTCGAGAGAGAAGTTGGCATCACGGGTGCGCTGATAGGCGCGGTGAATACGTCGGTTGAGGGACATCATCATGCCGATGGCATGTTCCGCCACCGCTTCCGGGGAGTAGGCCGGGACGCGCACCACTTTCAGACCCAGCTCTTTCGCCGCGTCCAGATCGACGTTGTTAAAGCCCGCACAGCGCAGCGCGATGTACTTCACGCCGTGCTTTTTCAGCTCTTCCAGCACCGGACGGCTGCCGTCGTCGTTGACGAAAATACACACCGCTTCGCATCCGTTCGCCGTTTTGGCGGTTTTTTCGGTCAACAGAAAGTCAAAAAATTCGAGCTCGAATCCGTAAGCCTCGTTAACATGTTGCAGATACTTTTTATCGTACTGTTTTGTGCTATATACCGCGAGTTTCATAAGACTTTCTCCAGTGATTTTACCATCACGTTAGCATGATTAAAATAATCTTACAATTTATAAAAATTTATTGAATTCAATAAGTTCTATCAATAATTCTAGAGCAACTATCCTTAAAACTGGCGTTGACTTCAACTGACTGGCTAAACATGCCACAATGACGGGCACTGTCGGCTTATTTTTTCGCTAAATCAGGATATTAACTGCCCATGAGGGGTAAATACAAAGCCGCAATTGCGCTATTGCTGTTGATCATTTTGTTGCCGCTGACGCTGCTGATGACGCTCGCCCAGTGGGTGCCGACCCTTGCCGGGATCTGGCTCCCCGTGGGGACGCGCATTGCCTTCGAGAAAAGCCCGCGCCTGACCCGCAACCAGATTGTGATCCCCGATCTTCGCTACCTCGTAGAGGACTGCGAAATCGCCCGCGTGGAAAACGCCACCCTGTCGCACCCCAGCCGCTGGAAGCTGGACGTCGGCGCGCTCGATCTCAATACCGCCTGCCTGAGCAAACTGCCGCAGGCAGAGCAGGCCAACACCGCACCCAAAACCCTCGCCGAGTGGCAGTCGATGCTGCCCAATACCTGGCTGACAATCGACCGCTTAACGCTCTCGCCATGGCAGCAGTGGCAGGGCCAACTCAAGGTCTCATTAACGCCCTCCGTCCAGGAAGTCACCTATCAGGGCGAACAGGTGAAACTGCGCGGGAAACTTCGCGGACAAGACCTGACGGTCAGCGAATTCGAAGTTCATCTTCCGGATTACCCGCAGCCGATCCGCCTGGCAGGGGAATTCACGCTGCCGCTGATCCCGGACGGCGTGCCGGTGAAAGGCCATGCGGAAGCGACCCTGACCGTGCCGCAAATCCCGTCTCCGGTGGATGCCGATCTCGACTGGGAAGAGAACCGCGGCCAGCTGGTCCTGACCGCCCGCGATAACCCCGATCCGCTGCTGGATTTGCCGTGGCAGCTCACCGCCGAACAGCTGACGATCAGCGACGGGCGCTGGCACTGGGATCTCACCGGTCTGCCGTTAAGCGGGCGCGTAGGGCTGAAAGTCGACAACTGGCAGCAGGGGCTGGAAAACGCCACCTTTACCGGTCGTCTGAACGTGCTGACCCAGGGCGATGCGGGGAAAGGCAACGCCGTGCTGACCCTCGGGCCGGGCAAGCTGAGCATGGACAACAGCGCCATGCCGCTGCAGGTGACGGGCGAAGCCAAGCAGGGCGATCTGATCCTCTACGCCATTCTTCCTGCGCAGCTGACGGGCAGCCTCGCCGATCCGCTCCTCTCTTTTGAACCCGGCGCGCTGCTGCGCTCGCGCGGTCGGGTGATTGATTCTCTGAATATCGACGAAATCCGCTGGCCGCTGGCCGGCGTCAAACTCTCGCAGAAGGGCGTGGACGGGCGTTTACAAGCCATTCTCAAAGCCCATGAAAACGAAATGGGCGATTTTGTCCTGCATCTCGACGGACAGGCGAACGACTTCCTGCCGGACAGCGGCCTGTGGCAGTGGCGCTACTGGGGCGACGGCCATTTCACGCCGATGAACGCCCGCTGGGATGTGGCTGGCAAAGGCGAATGGCGCGACAGCGCCATCGAACTGACGCAGCTGTCGACCGGTTTCGACAAACTGCAGTACGGCACCATGCTGGTGAACAAGCCGCGCCTGGTGCTGGATCAACCGGTGCGCTGGCAGCGCGACGCAAACAATCCACACTTTAGCGGATCGCTTTCGCTGGATGCGGAGCAGACCTCGTTCTCCGGCGGCAGCGTGCTCCCGCCGTCGACCCTGAAATTTAGCGTCGACGGCACAGACCCGACCTTCTTCCAGTTCAAAGGCGATCTGCACGCGGCAGACATTGGCCCGGTTCAGGTGAACGGTCGCTGGGACGGGGAGCGTCTGCGCGGTCAGGCCTGGTGGCCGAAACAGTCCCTGACGGTCTTCCAGCCGCTGGTGCCGCCTAACTGGAAAATGAACCTGCGCGACGGCGAGCTGTACGCCCAGGTGGCGTTTTCTGCCGCCGCGGGTCAAGGGTTTGAAGCGGGCGGCCACGGCGTGCTGAAAAGCGGCAGCGTCTGGATGCCGGATAACCAAATCAACGGCGTCGATTTTGTCCTGCCGTTCCGTTTCAGCGAAGGCACCTGGTCGCTGGGCACGCGCGGCCCGGTCACGCTGCGTATCGCCGAGGTGGTCAACCAGGTCACGGCACGCAATATCACCGCGGATCTGCAGGGCGATTATCCGTGGAGCGAACAGAACCCGCTGCTGCTGACCAACGTCAGCACCGACGTGCTGGGCGGGAAAATTACCATGCAGCAGTTGCGCATGCCGCAGCACGATCCGGCCCTGCTGCGGGTGCAGAATATCTCCGCCAGCGAGCTGATCAGCGCCGTCAATCCGAAACAGTTTGCCATGTCAGGCCCGGTGAGCGGGGCGCTGCCGTTCTGGCTGGAGAACGAAAAATGGATCATCAAAGACGGCTGGCTGACCAACCCCGGTCCGATGACTCTGCGTATCGACAAAGACACGGCGGATGCGATCGTCAAAGACAACATGGCGGCAGGCGTGGCGATTAACTGGCTCCGCTATATGGAAATTTCTCGCTCGTGGACGAAAATCAATGTAGATAATTTGGGTGTGTTGACCATGCAGTCGGCCATCAGCGGCACCAGCCGCGTCGACGGAAAAAGCAACACCGTGCACCTCAATTACACTCACGAAGAGAATCTTTTTACCCTGTGGCGCAGCCTGCGCTATGGGGATAATTTACAGGCATGGCTTGAGCAACACGCGGCGTTACCGGATGCCCGCTGTCAGGCAGGCAAGGAATGTGAGGAACAACAATGAAAAATCTGGCAGGCTTGGCCGGCGTGATCATGGTCGCTATGCTCTCGGGCTGTACGCCGCGTATTGAAGTCGCGGCCCCGAAAGAGCCGATCACCATCAATATGAACGTCAAAATCGAGCACGAGATCCACATTAAAGTGGATAAAGACGTCGAAACCCTGCTGAAATCGCGCAGCGATCTGTTCTGAGGATGCCATGAAACGACTTCTTGCAATCGGTCTGCTGGTGTTAGGCGTAAGCGTTCAGGCGCAGGCGATCACCTTGAATGAAGCCCGCGCGCAGGGGCTGGTCGGCGAAACCCTGAGCGGCTACATCGCACCGCTTCGCCAGGACAAACAGACGCTGGCGCTGGTGAACGAAATCAACGCCGCGCGCACGGAAAGCTATCAGAAACTGGCGGACAGCAATAACCTGCCGGTGGATGAAGTGGCGAAAATGGCCGGACAAAAACTGGTGGCCCGAGCGCAGCCGGGCGAATACGTGAAGGGCATCAACGGGAAGTGGCTGAAGAAGTGATCAGCGATAGCGCCTGCGGTACTCGCCTGGCGACACGCCGAAGCGCTGTTTAAACGCCGTCGAGAAGTGGCTATGGTCGGCAAAGCCCCAGCTGTAGCCAATCCCCGCCAGTTTTTCATCATCGCCTGTCGCGCGTAACACCTGCGCGCACAGGTCCAGCCGCCGGTTTTTGATGTACTGCGCCACCACCAGCCCTTTATCGGCAAACATACGATACAGACTGCGCACCGACATTCCGCTCTCGGTGGCGATCCACTCCGGGCGCAGGGCTTCCGACTGAATGTGGGAGTCAATCAGCGACAGCACATTCTGGAACTGACGCTCTTTGCGCGGCGGCGCGGTTTCACGCTGCTGAAACGCCGGGCGCAGCAGACACACCATCGCCTCCAGCGCCGCTTCGCTCTCCATATCGCTCAGCTGCGCGTTATCCATACTCTCCTGCAAAAGACGATAGCTCAGCTGTACGGTTGGCAGGGTGCGCGACAGTTTGTGCGCGCAGCTCACCTCCTGAAAACGGCACTGCTGCTCCAGAATTTGACGCGGAAGTAACAGAGAAATCTGGCGCGATTTATCGTGCCAGTAGATCGAGCAGGGGCGCGAGGCGTCGATCAGGGTAATGTCGCCCGCTTCGATCACAATCTGCTTATCGTCCTGCTCCAGGGTGGCGTTGCCTTCCAGCTGAAATACGGTGTAGAACCACGCGTCGTTGCTGGTTTTGATCTCCTGACGGGTGCGGAACAGGTTAACGCCCGCCGCGGTGACGGTGCTGAGTTTCAGACTTCTGGCGTAGCTGGTTTCCAGTTCGCCGAGGAACGGACCGGCCAGTGGACGCGCGGCAAAGCTGCCACACACCTGATTAATCTGCGCCAGCCACTGCTGATATTTTTCCTGCTCGCTTGCACACGCCATCTTTCATCTCGCTGCACTTAATGTTTTTGCATTGTTGCATTTGTGTTGCATTTTGTCAGAGGTCTGGGCTGACTATAGGAAAGAACACTCGCTGAGAATAGTGTTATAAGCCGGAATTATCGTGATTTGCGGGGGCTGTCACAGGTGGCAAAACGAATGTCACACAGATAAAAGCGCGTTTCGCAAACCCATCTTAGACTGCGTTGACACCCTGCGAATAATAATGAAGGAGCACCCCATGTCTGAGTCACAGACCGCTATTCTGCCGAGCGTGCAGCAGTTTTTAGACCGCCAACATGGCCTGTGGATTGAGGGCCGCCCGTCTGCGTCTGACAGCGAAAAACGTCTGAACGTGTTCAATCCGGCGACGGGTGAAGTGATCGCCTCCACGGCTGATGCCAGCGTGAATGATGTGGATCGCGCGGTGATGTCCGGCTGGCGCGCCTTTGTCTCCCGCAGCTGGGCCGGGAAGCTGCCCGCCGAGCGTGAACGCATTTTGCTGCGCTTTGCCGATCTGGTGGAGCAGCACACGGAAGAACTCGCCCAGCTCGAAACCCTGGAGCAGGGTAAATCGATCAACATTTCCCGGGCCTTTGAAGTGGGCTGCACCCTGAACTGGATGCGCTACACCGCCGGTTTAACCACCAAAATCGCCGGTAAAACCCTGGATCTCTCCATTCCGCTGCCGCAGGGCGCGCGCTATCAGGCGTGGACCCGCAAAGAGCCGGTCGGTGTGGTGGCCGGAATTGTGCCGTGGAACTTCCCGCTGATGATCGGCATGTGGAAAGTGATGCCGGCGCTGGCCGCCGGGTGTTCCATTGTGATCAAACCGTCGGAAACCACGCCGCTGACGCTGCTGCGCGTGGCGGAGCTGGCCTGTGAGGCGGGCGTGCCCGATGGCGTCTTTAACGTCGTTACCGGCAGCGGCGCGGTGTGTGGTGCGGCGCTGACCTCGCATCCCCATATCGCCAAAGTGAGCTTTACCGGCTCGACGGCGACGGGCAAACAGATTGCGCGCGTCGCCGCCGATACGCTCACGGGCGTGACCCTGGAGCTGGGCGGTAAAAACCCGGCCATCGTGCTGAAAGATGCCGAT
The DNA here is from genome assembly GCF_035593345.1 of Lelliottia sp. JS-SCA-14. Lineage (NCBI taxonomy): Bacteria > Pseudomonadati > Pseudomonadota > Gammaproteobacteria > Enterobacterales > Enterobacteriaceae > Lelliottia > Lelliottia sp. JS-SCA-14. The sequence continues at coordinate 2,302,575 of NZ_CP141606.1, forward strand.
CCGGCGTGGGTGGTGGAAGGGCTGATGACCGGCAGTTTCCTTAATCAGGGGCAGGTGTGCGCCGCCAGCTCGCGCATTTACATCGAAGCGCCGCTGTTCGACACCCTGGTGAGCCACTTCGAGCAGGCGGTAAAATCCCTGAGCGTCGGGCCGGGCATGTCGCCGACGGCGCACATCAACCCGCTGGTCTCCCGCGCCCACTGTGATAAAGTGCAGACTTTCCTCAACGAAGCGCAGTCCAGCCACGCTGAGCTGATTACCGGCAACAGCGGCCCGGATAAACAGGGCTATTACGTTGCGCCTACGCTGGTGGTGAACCCGGATGCCAGCCTGCGCCTGACCCGCGAAGAGGTGTTTGGCCCGGTGGTTAACCTGGTACGCGTGGCGGACGGGGAAGAGGCGTTGCAACTGGCGAACGATACTGAGTACGGCCTGACGGCCAGCGTCTGGACGCAGAACATCAGCAAAGCGCTGGAATACACGGACCGACTGCAGGCCGGAACCGTATGGGTGAACAGCCATACGCTGATCGACGCCAACCTGCCGTTCGGCGGCATGAAACAGTCCGGCACCGGGCGAGATTTCGGCCCGGACTGGCTGGATGGCTGGTGTGAAACCAAGTCGGTTTGCGTGCGGTATTGAGAAAAAAAAGCCGGGTGGCGCTGCGCTTACCCGGCCTACAAGATCATGCCGCTTTTGTAGGTCGGGTAAGGCGAAGCCGCCACCCGACATAACCTTCAACGTGACCAACGATTGCGCCCACCTTCCTTCGCCCGATACAACGCCGCATCCGCCTGGGCCACCGTCTCGTCGGCGGTCAAACCCGGTGCCATTCCGGCAATCCCCATGCTCGCGGTGACATACTCGCTCACTTTCGACGCCTTATGCGCTATCGCCGCCTGACGTAAATTCTCCTGAATGCGCTGCGCCACCTGTTCTGACGCATTGGGCGGGCAATCGAAGAGGATCAATAAAAACTCCTCGCCGCCGTAGCGTGACACCACATCTTCCGGCGTGCGAACCGAGGCTTTCAGCGCCTGCGCGACCCGCACCAGACACTCATCGCCCGCCTGATGCCCGTAGGCGTCGTTGTAAAGCTTGAAATAATCCACATCCAGCATCAGAAGCGAGAAGGATTTCCCCTGATTCACGGCGCTCTCCAGCACGTTTTCCATCTCCCGCCGGTTGGCGGTTTCGGTCAGCGGGTCCTGATGTGCCAGGGCGTCGAGACGGGCGATCAGCAGTTGGTTTTGCTGGTTACGCTGCCAGGCTTCGTCGAACCAGCGCAGGAGAATAAAACGCCCGCAGACAAGGATCAGCGTAAAGACAATCCACACCGCCGCAAAACGCATGTTCAACCCGTGATTGAGCACCACGCTGGCGACCGGCAGGGTAAACCACAGGGGGAGCACGCAGGCGAGCAGTCCCACGGGATAGAAATAGAGCGCGGTGACGGCGGTCAGCAGCAGAATGGTGCACAGAGGCCAGGCGTGGGGAAGCTGCCAGTCCACGATAAACCAGTAGCAGCACAGGGCCCACAGCAGCCCCGAGGTGAACAGCACCAGGCTAATCCCGGTGATATGCCGCCAGCTCATGACAATCAGCGCCGCCGACAGGGCGATCACCCCGAGCATCGCCGCATCGACCAGGGATGAAATCGGCTGCCCGGTGACGTGGGCGGGGTCGAAATTGTGCACCAGCGTGTTACGCAGCAAAATCATCAGCGCAAAGCTGACGTGCACAAACGCCAGCCACGGCAAGTTGATGGTCAAACCGCGCGAGACCATCGCCTGGCGGGTCGGCCATGAGGTCAGTACAGAAGAGAGAGGGTGACGTTTTTCCATACATTCACTGTGTCAGATGAAGAAAAGCGGCAGGCGAGCAGCTCGTCTGCCGTAAAGTTACGGTGTCACAATATTGAACCAGAATTCAAACTTATCCATATAGCCCAGCATCTGATCGAGTTTAGCGCCGTCGCCGGTCACTTTCACGTCGCCGCTGTCCTGCGCCTGTTTCAGCGTCACTTCTTTGAGGATGATTTTATTCAGCGTGTCGCGGTTGAGGGAAATCGTGGTGTCCGCGTCTTTGGCTTCGGCATTGGCCGTGTGGTTGAGCACGCCGTTTTCCAGCTCGAGCTTATATTTTCCGCCGTCGCTGCCGAGATCGATGTTAAACACCGACTTCGCATCCCCGGCTTTTTCCCCGTTGATATGCACCGCCAGATAGTCGAAGAACATTTCTGGCGTCATGGCGCGCACGGTATCCGGGCTGGCGGTGTTCGGGGTTGGCAGTTTTTGCACGCCGTTACGCAGCTCCTGCGCGCCAGTCAGGTAGAAGTTACGCCACGGGCCAGATTCAGCCTGATAGCCGAGCTGTTCCAGCGCGTCAGCTTCCAGATTGCGCGCCGCCTGGTTATTCGGATCGGCAAACACCACTTTGCTCACCACCTGCGCCACCCAGCGATAGTTCCCCTGGTCAAAATCGGTTTTGGCCTTCTGCAAAATCGCATCGGCACCGCCCATATACTCGACAAATTTCTTCGCGCCTTCTTCCGGCGGCAGTTCGTCGAGCGTTGCCGGGTTGCCGTCAAACCAGCCGAGATAGAGCACGTAGGTGGCTTTCACGTCGTGGCTCACCGAGCCGTAATAGCCGCGGTTTGCCCAGGTGTGGGCCAGGGAATCCGGGAGCTTGAAGTTGGCGGCGATTTCGTCGCGCGTCAGCCCCTCGTTGGCCATGCGCAGGGTCTGGTCGTTGATGTAACGATAGAGGTCACGCTGGCTTTTCAGCAGCTTGACCACGTTGTCATTCCCCCACGTCGGCCAGTGGTGCTGGGCCATGATGATCTCGGCCTTATCACCCCAGCGCACAATCGCCTCGTTGATGTATTTCGACCACGGCAGCGGCTCGCGGATTTTGGCCCCGCGCAGGGAGTAGGTGTTGTGCAGGGTGTGGGTCACATCCTCAGCGGATTCGATCAGTTTTTTCTCTTCGATATACCACAGCATTTCCGACGGCGCTTCCGATCCCGGCGCCAGCATGAAGTCATAGGTCAGGCCGTCGATCACCTCTTTCTGGCCGTCTTTCTCAATGATATTGGTCGGCGCGATCAGCGTGACGTTCCCGGCAGAGGTGGTGGTTCCCAGCCCCGCGCCGACCTGACCTTTCGGATCCGGTTTCAGCAGATTGCCGTACATATAGCTGGCGCGGCGGCTCATCACGTTCCCGGCCATAATATTTTCCGCCACTGCGGCTTCCATAAACCCGGCGGGAGCATAAATTTTCACTTTCCCGGCTTTGACGTCGGCTTCATCAACGACGCCGCGCACGCCGCCGTAGTGGTCAACGTGACTGTGGGTATAAATCACCGCCACCACCGGTTTTTGGCCGCGATTTTTAAAATAGAGATCCATCCCGACTTTCGCTGTTTCAGCAGAGACCAGCGGATCGACAACGGTGACGCCTTCTTTACCCTCGATAATGGTCATGTTCGACAGGTCAAGGTTGCGGATCTGATACACACCGTCGGTGACTTCGAAGAGACCGCTGATATTAATCAGCTGCGCCTGACGCCATAAGCTCGGGTTGACGGTATCCGGCGCTTTGTCACCCTCTTTGATAAAGGCGTACTGCTGCGGATTCCAGACCACGTTCCCTTGTTCCCCTTTAATCACGTCCTGAGGAATGGGGGCGATAAAGCCTTTATGCGCATCGGTAAAATCAGTGTTGTCGTTAAACGGGAGCTGGCTGTAGAGTGCGTTATTAGCCTGTTGGGTGGAGGCAGTGGCGTCCTTAGGCGCTTCTGCCGCCAGGGCGTTCGGGCTGAAGGAAATAAACAGTCCCGCCAGCGCGAGGCTGGTGGCTATGGCGTTCAATCTCATTCTAAAACCTCTCAGAAGTAAGTACGACGTTGCGTGTGAAACTTCGTGTCCTGGCTGAAAAACGGTTCAAGAGATGAAAATAAAGCGGGGAGGCATGACTAACTATAATCGGGCTAACTCATTCGGCAAGTGGATGAAATAAAACAGGCCGGGGAGTGCCCGGCCTGCATCTGCTTACTTCTCGTCCTTCTTCTTGCCAAGCGTTGGCGTCTCGTCGAAGAAGTTCCACGGCTTGAGCAGGGTATGCACCCACTCGGTTGGCATAATCGGCCACTCCTCGGCGCGCGCCACGTGGGTGGTGCCGGTGGTCATCCACACCACATCATCCTGATTATCAATCGATTCGTTATCCTTACTGTACTTGCCCAGACCGCTGTCGTGAATCGACCGGTTCGGGAATTTCCCTTCCGGGTAGAGTTCGTTCGGATGGTAGCGCGTCACCCACAGCTGCTTATCCATAAAGCTCAGACGGTGGTAAATCCACTCGTCCGGGGCGAATTTCGCGCCGGTCGCCACAGGATGAGTGCCGCCCGCGTAAGGGATAATCTGGTACGACACCGGGTTGCCCATGCGGTTCTCTTTGCTGGTGTTGCTCAGCAGACGAATGGTGCCTGGGTCAAACTTCTGCGCGGCCTGCTGTTCCGTATCAATGTTGTACTGATTGATCTGCATGGTACTGGTGCGCGGGCCACCGGCGGTGTTGGGTTTCACTTCCGGGTCCATCGCCACCAGACGGTTGTTGGTGCCATCCACGTCCATATCGAGACGGAAGTTGTAGATGTGCTGATGGGTGGTCCCGACGATGTTGTGGTCGATCAGGGTACCGTATTTGGTGTCATCTTTGGCGCTCGGGTCGTGCATGGTTTTGGCCTGCACGCCTTTCACCGCTTCGATGCCGGTTGCCCCTGCATCGATACCGATGGTGCCGTTTTCGTGGAAGATCCAGTCAAAGATGTAGTCGTAGTTACCCACAGTGCTGATCCAGCGCACCACCAGTTCGCGGCGCTCGGCGCTGACGTTCGGCTGGCCCATCTCCTGATGCTTATATTCCGGCCCGGCGTAGCGTTCAAAGACGGCAATCGCGCGCGGGATCTCCATCGGCGCACCGGTGTAATCCGGAATGGTTGCGTTGAGCATCACCGCGTTCGACGGCGCATCTTTGCCGCGCACCAGCGGAGAGGTCAGGGTACCCATGCCGTAATCGCCGGAATCAAGATAGGCTTTAAAGTACCAGCCGACATCCGGGTCGCCGTACGGCACAATCATCCCGCCGAGCGATCCCTGATACATTACCTGGCGTTTTTTGCCGTTGTCGTTGTAGGTCACGGTGGAGATGATCGGTCCGACGCGGGAGTCGAGGCTCAGGTGAAAGTCCCAGTTCTGCCAGTGGATCATGTCCCCGGTGATAGTGTAGTTCTTGCCTTCCGGCTCGACGATCTCCAGCGGTTTTTTCACCGGCGCGATGCGGTCGCGGCCATCATAAGGGCGGGCGAGCATCGGCACCGGCACCACCGGACCTTCCTCAATTTTGAGGATTTTTTTCTGCTCAAGATCGACGACCGCCACCAGATTTTCAATCGGGTGCGCCCAGTAGTTGCCGTCGCCGGTGTCGAGATAGCTGACCACTTTCAGCAGGCGGTCTTCCTGTTTCAGGCCGTCTTTGCCGTCAAAATAGCCGACGGTTAGCGGGGTGCCGATCACTTTCTTCGGATCGGTCACGCCGTGCTTTTTCAGCGCTTCGGCGTATTCCGGGCTGGCCATAATAATCTGCTGCACGGAGGTGAAATCATCCAGCAGCACCATGCCGTGAGCATCGTTGACCGGCGTCCAGCTCACGACTTTTTTGTCCTTCAGATCCACCACGCTTTCAATCACATGTTTGCCGTCGAGCATGGTGACGTTCGCCTGGCGCGGAGCGTCAACCGCCGTGCCGTTCAGCACGAAATCCCACACTTTGGCTTTGTCCGGCTCGGCCAGCGCGATCTGGGTGAAACGGGTATTGGGTTTGAAATCCGCCGAGGTTTTGACGATCTCGACGGCCTGTTTAATTTCGTCTGCGGTCAACGCGTTCAGCGGGTGTGGGCGCTTCTCCACCTGGAAGGTCTGATCAAGCCCCGACTGGAAGACATCGTTGATGAAGGTCTCGGAGATAAAGGCTTTTTTTCCTTTCATCACTACCGGCACCTGCAGTGTGAGCGGCTTGCCGTTGACGATGGCGGTTTTAGCGCCCGGTTTAACCTTCACAAAAGCGCCGTCTTTGCTGAGGGTGAACATCTGGGCGTAATCATCCCACTGCACATCGGCGCCAAACTCGGCCAGGGTTTTGTCCATTGGGACCATATGCGCTTCGCCGCCGTGGGCGAAAACCGGTGACTGCCAGGAGCATAACAACGCGACTGCCATGGCCAGTGCCGTTTTACGGGCAGAAAAAGAAGAAGGGCTTCCCATCGTTGACCTCATCATTATTGTGTTATTAGTGTTGTGCAGCTTTATCCTGGCAGGAGCGGGCGCAAACTGTTTGCCTGCACCTGCCAGGTTATTTGTCACTCTTGCCAAATTAAAAACCGGGAAGGGACCTTCCCGGTAAAAAGAACGGATCAGTCGGTGAAATCGCCCTGCTGGCGAGCGACGAGCGTCAGAATGGAGTACAGCGCGACAGGCTGCTGGTGCTGGTTGAACACTTCAACCGCCCATTCCACCACGCCGGTCGGTTTCTCTTCTGCCGTGCGCTGTTTCTTGAGGGTTTTGCGCTTGCAGGTCAGACGCACCTGGATGGTATCGCCCGGTTTCACCGGCTCGATAAAGCGCAGGTTCTCCATGCCGTAGTTGGCAATCACCGGCCCGACGCCCGCGTCAACAAACAGACCCGCCGCCGCCGAAATCACAAAGTAACCGTGAACCACGCGCTCGCCGAAGATCGACTCCGCCGCGCCAATTTTGTCCATGTGGGCGTAGAAATGATCCCCGCTCAGGCAGGCAAAATTGACGATATCCGTTTCGGTCAGGGTGCGACGCGGGGTCAACAGGCTGTCGCCAGGCTGCAACTCTTCGAAGTATTTGCGGAACGGATGCACGCGGTCTTCCTGCACCTGCGCGCCGCGCACCCACTGCTGGCTGATGGCGGCCAGCATCGACGGGCTGCCCTGAATGGCGGTGCGTTGCAGATAGTGTTTCACCGCGCGCAGACCGCCCAGCTCTTCGCCGCCGCCCGCACGACCCGGACCGCCGTGAACCAGCTGCGGCAGCGGGGAGCCGTGGCCGGTGGACTCTTTCGCCGACTCTTGGTTGAGGATCTGAATACGCCCGTGCGCCCGCGCCGCGCCGGAAATAAACTGCCGGGCGATGCGCGAATCTGCCGTCACCAGGGTTCCCGCCAGGCTGCCTTCACCGGCGCGCGCCAGGGTCATGGCGTGTTCCGCGCCGCGATAGGGCATTAGCGTCGCGACCGGGCCGAAGGCTTCGGTGGCGTGAACGGCAGGGGACTCGTCCGGCTGCGGGCAGAACAGCAGCGTCGGCGGGAAGAACGCGCCTGCGGCCTGCATGTCGGCTTTGCCGCCGAGGCGAATCTGACAGCCAGCCGCGACCAACAGATCCACTTTCTCCTGCACGTCGGCACGCTGTTCGGCGTTCACCAGCGCGCCCATTTTGACGCCTTCCTGCGCCGGATCGCCGACCACCACTTTCTCAAGACGCGCGATCAGCGCCTGGCTGACGGCCTCAATCTGCCCCTGTGGGACGATGATGCGGCGGATGGCCGTACATTTTTGCCCGGCTTTGGCGGTTATCTCACGCACCACTTCGCGGATAAACAGCGCGAATTCTGGCTGCTCCGGCGTGACGTCTTCGCCCAGCACGCAGCAGTTCAGGGAGTCCGCTTCCATAGTGAACGGAATGGATTTGCCAACGATATTCGGGTGCACGCGCAGCATCTGGCCGGTGGAGGCGGAGCCGGTAAAGGTCACCACGTCCTGACTGTCCAGATGGTTGAGCAGATCGCCCGCACCGCCGCAGATCAGGCTGATCGCGCCCTCCGGCACCAGGCCGCTGTCGACGATGGATTTCACCATCGCCTGCGTCACCTGCGCCGTGGCGGTCGCCGGTTTGATAATGGCAGGCATCCCGGCAAGCCAGGTCGGGGCCAGTTTCTCCAGCATCCCCCAGCACGGGAAGTTGAAAGCGTTGATATGCACCGCCACGCCGGATTTCGAGGTCAGCACGTGGCGCGCGGCAAATCCGCCTTCCTTCGACAGGGGGATCAGCTCGTCTTCCGGCCACAGGGTGTCGTCCGGCAGCTCGCGGCTACCGAGGCTGGCGTAGGTAAACAGGGTGCCGATCCCGCCTTCGATATCCACCCAGCTGTCCGCGCGGGTCGCGCCGGTCTCAGCCGACAGGGCGTAAAACTGCTCTTTCTGGCTCAGCAGATGTTTCGCGACCGCTTTCAGCATCGCCGCGCGTTCGATAAAGGTCATGGCGTGAAGTGATTCACCCCCGCGCTCGATGGCGAAGCGACGCGCCGCCGCCATATCCAGACCTTCGCTTGTGACTTCCCACAGGGCTTCGCCGCTGATGGCGTGATGAATGTGGCGCTCACGGCCCCGGCCAGACTGCCAGGTGCCGGACAAGAAGCTGGCTAACTGCTGCATCTCTCTTCTCCAAATGTTACGTAATTTCACTATAGATAGTTTGATTATGAATCATAAAAAGCAAGCGATGTTTTAATGATTTGTTAACAATGTGATCTTGCCGGATGAATCCTCAGGCGAACAGCGCCCGCCGTCAGCGGCCTGATGCAAAAGCCTTGCGAGCGACATCACAAAATAGACAAACACTCCTTGGGGTTATATTTAACCTTTGTGTAACTTTTAAGAAACGAAGTGATTCATCATTAAACGATGATTAACGATTTAACGAATCATAAAGGTGACGACGTGACGGAAGAACAACGCTTTGAGCAGCGCATCGCACAGGAGACAGCCATCGAGCCGCAAGACTGGATGCCGGACGCCTACCGCAAAACCCTGATCCGCCAGATTGGTCAGCATGCGCACTCCGAAATTGTCGGCATGCTCCCGGAAGGCAACTGGATCACCCGCGCACCCACCCTGCGCCGCAAAGCGATTTTGCTGGCGAAAGTGCAGGACGAGGCGGGGCACGGGCTGTATCTCTACAGCGCGGCGGAAACCCTGGGCTGCGCGCGGGAAGACATCTACCAGAAGATGCTCGACGGCAAGATGAAATACTCCTCGATCTTCAACTACCCGACCCTGAGCTGGGCTGACATCGGCGTGATTGGCTGGCTGGTAGACGGCGCGGCCATCGTTAACCAGGTGGCCCTGTGCCGCACCTCTTACGGGCCGTATGCCCGCGCGATGGTGAAAATCTGTAAAGAAGAGAGCTTCCATCAGCGCCAGGGTTTTGAAGCCTGCATGGCGCTGGCGCAGGGGAGCGAATCCCAGCGCCAGATGTTGCAGGACGCCATCAACCGTTTCTGGTGGCCGGCGCTGATGATGTTCGGCCCGAACGACGACAACTCCCCGAACAGCGCCCGCAGCCTGGCGTGGAAAATCAAACGCTTTGGCAATGACGAACTGCGCCAGCGCTTCGTCGACAACACCGTCTCGCAAGTCGAAATGCTGGGCATGACCGTCCCGGATGCGGATCTGCGCTTCGACGAAGAGAGCGGTCACTACCGCTTCGGCGAAATCGACTGGCAGGAATTTGAAGAAGTAATTAACGGACGCGGGGTGTGCAACCACGAACGCCTCGCCGCAAAAAACAGAGCCTGGGAAGAAGGGGCGTGGGTGCGCGAAGCCGCACTGGCGCACGCAGAAAAACAACACGCCCGCACCGCCGCGTAAGAGGAATTCAAGATGAGCAATGTCTACTGGCCGTTATATGAAGTGTTTGTCCGCAGCAAACAGGGGTTATCCCACCGTCACGTCGGCAGCCTGCACGCCGCCGACGACCGCATGGCGTTGGAAAACGCGCGCGATGCCTACACCCGCCGCAGCGAAGGCTGCTCGATTTGGGTGGTGAAAGCGAGCGAAATCGTCGCCTCGCAGCCGGAAGATCGCGGCGAGTTTTTCGACCCGGCGGAGAGCAAGGTCTACCGCCACCCGACGTTCTACACCATCCCTGATGGCATCGAGCACATGTGAGGATGGCGATGAAACCGACTACCCAATATGCCCTGCGTCTGGGCGATAACTGTCTGGTCCTGTCTCAGCGCCTCGGCGCGTGGTGCGGCCATGCGCCGGAACTGGAGATCGACCTGGCGCTGGCCAATATCGGCCTCGATCTGCTCGGCCAGGCGCGCAATTTCTTAACCTACGCCGCCGAGCTGGAAGGTCAGGGCGACGAAGACACGCTGGCCTTTGGCCGCGATGAGCGCCAGTTCAGCAATCTGCTGCTGGTAGAACAGCCGAACGGCAACTTCGCCGACACCCTGGTGCGACAGTATTTCATCGACGCCTGGCACGTGGCGCTCTTTACCCGTCTGACTCAAAGCCGCGACGCGCAAATTGCGGCGATTGCCGCGAAAGCGATCAAAGAGGCGCGCTACCACCTGCGCTTTAGCCGCGGCTGGCTGGAGCGTCTGGGCAACGGCACCGAGGTTTCCGCACAGAAAATGCAGCAGGCGATTGATTCCCTGTGGCGCTTCACCGCCGAACTGTTCGAGGCCGACGCGCTGGAACAACAGCTGATCGCCGAAGGTATCGCCGTTGACCCGCGCGAGCTGCGCGCCGAGTGGGAAGCGGAAGTGTTTGCCGGTTTCGAACAGGCCTGCCTGAGCGTTCCGCAAGAAGCGGCGTACCGCACCGGCGGCAAAAAAGGGCTGCACACCGAACATCTGGGACCGATGCTGGCGGAGATGCAGTATCTCCAGCGCATGTATCCGGGCCAGCAGTGGTAAGAGGAGGTCCCTATGCAACGTCTCGCTGACATCGCCCCGGCGGAAATCCCGCAAATCTGGTCCCTGTTAAGCCAGATCCAAGACCCGGAAGTGCCGGTGCTCACCATCACCGATTTAGGCATGGTGCGCAGCGTTTCGGCGCAGGCGGGCGGCTGGGTGATTGGTTTCACGCCGACGTACTCCGGCTGCCCGGCGACGGAGCATCTGCTGGGTGCCATTCGCGAGACGATGACTGCCCACGGGTTTACCCCGGTGCATATCGTCCTCCAGCTCGACCCGGCCTGGACCACCGACTGGATGACCGACGACGCCCGCGCGCGGCTGCGTGAATACGGCATCAGCCCGCCGGTCGGCCACAGCTGTCACGCCCACGCGCCTGCCGAAGTGACCTGCCCGCGCTGCGCGAGCACCAGCACGTCGGTTATCAGTGAATTTGGTTCGACGGCCTGCAAAGCGCTCTATCGCTGCAACGCCTGCCGTGAACCTTTCGACTATTTCAAATGTATCTGAGGTTGCCATGACAACGTTTCATTCCTTAACGGTGGCAAAAGTGGAACCCGAAACCCGCGATGCGGTGACCATCACTTTCGCGATCCCACAGACTTTGCAGGACGCCTACCGTTTCCGCCCTGGCCAGCATCTGACGCTCAAGGCGCGGCTGGCGGGGGAAGAGTTACGCCGCTGCTATTCGATTTGCCGAAGCGTGACGCCGGACGAAATCAGCGTGGCGGTAAAAGCCATCGACGGCGGGCGTTTCTCACGCTATGCCCGGGATGAGATCAAACAGGGCATGGCGCTGGAAGTGATGGTCCCGCAGGGCCACTTCGGCTATCAGCCGCAGGCCGAGCGCGCCGGGCGCTATCTGGCGATCGCTGCCGGGTCCGGCATTACGCCGATGCTGGCGATTGTCTCCAGTACGCTGCTGGTCGAGCCGCAGAGCCACTTCACCCTGATCTACGGCAACCGCAGCAGCCAGAGCATGATGTTCCGCCAGGCCCTGACGGATCTAAAAGATAAATACCCGCAGCGCCTGCAGCTGGTGAATATTTTCAGCCAGGAGACCCTCGACAGTGAGCTGCTGCACGGGCGTATCGACGGCGAAAAACTGCATCAGATGGGGAAAACCCTGATCGATTTCAGCCTGTTCGACGAAGCCTTTATCTGCGGCCCGTCGGCGATGATGGACGACGCCGAGCTGGCGCTGAAAGCGCTGGGGATGCCGGAGAAAACCATTCATCTGGAGCGCTTTAACACGCCGGGTAGCGCCGTGAAACGCGCCTCGACGGTGCAGGCTCAGGGGCAAAAAGTCACCGTGCGTCAGGACGGGCGCGATCGCGAAATCACGCTCACCGCCGACGACGAAAGCATTCTCGACGCGGCTCTGCGTCAGGGCGCGGATCTGCCGTATGCCTGCAAGGGCGGCGTGTGCGCCACCTGCAAATGCAAGGTGCTGCGCGGGAAAGTAGATATGGCGACCAACTACAGCCTCGAGCCGGACGAACTGGCCGCGGGATACGTGTTGAGCTGTCAGGCGCTCCCGCTGACCGCCGACGTGGTGGTCGATTTTGACGCGAAGGGGATGGCATGAGCGAGCTGATTGTCACCCGTCATGGCCGCGTGCTGCTCCTGACGCTCAATCGTTCGGCGGCGCGCAATGCCCTTAACAACGCGCTGCTCTCAGGCATCGCGGATGAGCTGGAAAGCGCGGCGCAGGACGGCGAAATCTCCGCCTGCGTAATTTACGGCAACGAGCGCTGCTTCGCTGCCGGAGCCGATCTCAACGAGATGGCGGAGAAAGATCTGCCCGCCACTCTGAACGATGTTCGCCCGCAGCTCTGGGCGCGCATCAACAACTTCAACAAGCCGCTGATCGCCGCCGTGAACGGCTATGCGCTCGGCGCTGGCTGCGAGCTGGCGCTGCTGTGCGACGTGGTGATCGCAGGCGATAACGCCCGTTTCGGTCTGCCGGAAATTACGCTCGGCATCATGCCGGGGGCGGGCGGGACCCAGCGTTTGATCCGCTGCGTCGGGAAATCTCTCGCCAGCAAAATGGTGCTGACGGGCGAAAGCATTACCGCCCAGCAGGCGCAGGCGGCGGGGCTGGTGAGCGACGTGTTCCCGTCGGCGCTGGTGCTGGAATATGCCCTGAAACAGGCCGCGCTGATGGCGCGCCACTCGCCGCTGGCACTGCAGGCCGCGAAACAGGCGCTGCGCCAGTCGCAGGAAGTGCCATTGCAGGCCGGGCTGGCGCAGGAGCGCCAGCTGTTTACGCTGCTCTCTGCCACGGAAGATCGCCGGGAAGGCATCGCCGCTTTCTTACAAAAACGCACCCCCGACTTTAAAGGACGCTAATTGTGGAATTTATTCTGAGTCATGTTGAGCAGGGCGTGATGACCATTACCCTGAACCGCCCGGAGCGTCTGAACAGCTTTAACGATGTGATGCACCAGCAGCTTGCCGAATGCCTGAAACAGGCTGAGCGGGACGACACCATCCGCTGTCTGCTGATCACCGGGGCCGGGCGCGGGTTCTGCGCCGGGCAGGATCTGAACGACCGTAACGTTGACCCGAACGGCCCTGCGCCGGATCTGGGCTACTCCGTGGAAACCTTCTACAACCCGCTGGTGCGTCGTCTGGCGAAACTACCGAAACCGGTGATTGCCGCCGTCAACGGCGTGGCCGCCGGAGCCGGCGCGACGCTGGCGCTGGGCTGCGACATGGTGATCGCCGCCCGTTCGGTGAACTTTATGATGGCCTTTAGCAAGCTGGGTCTGGTGCCTGACTGCGGCGGCACCTGGCTGCTGCCGCGCGTCGCCGGACGGGCGCGGGCGATGGGGCTGGCGCTGCTCGGCGATAAACTCAGCGCCGAACAGGCCCACGCCTGGGGGATGATCTGGCAGGTGGTCGATGGCGAAGAGCTCTCCGCCACGGCGCAGAAACTGGCGACCCATTTTGCCTCTCAGCCGACCTTTGGTCTGGGTCTGATTAAGCAGGCGATGAACGCCGCTGAAACCAATACGCTGGACGAGCAGCTCGATCTGGAGCGCGATTACCAGCGCATGGCCGGTCGCAGCGACGACTACCGCGAGGGCGTCAGCGCGTTCCTCGCCAAACGCACGCCGAACTTCACGGGGAAATAAGATGACGATGAGAATTCACACCGTCGCAGTGATCGGCAGCGGCACCATGGGGGCCGGGATCGCCGAAGTGGCCGCCAGCAGCGGGCATCAGGTGCTGGTGTACGACATCGCCGCTGACGTGGTGGCCCGCGCCATCGACGGTATTCGCTCGCGACTGGACTCCCGCGTGGCGCGCGGAAAACTGACCGCCGAGGCCTGCGAGAAAATCGTCGCGCGTCTGCTCCCGGTCAACGATATTCATGCTCTCGCCGCCGCCGATCTGGTGATTGAAGCGGCCTCCGAGCGCCTTGAAGTCAAAAAAGCGCTGTTCAAACAGCTGGGCGAGATCTGCCCGCCGCAGACTTTACTTACCAGCAACACCTCGTCGATTTCGATCACCGCGGTGGCGGCCGACGTGCGCCATCCGGAGCGCGTCGCCGGGCTGCATTTCTTCAACCCGGCGCCGGTAATGAAACTGGTGGAAGTGGTGAGCGGACTGGCGACCTCCACGGAAGTGGCGGATCTGCTGTGCGAGCTGGCGGTGAACTGGGGCAAACAGCCGGTGCGCTGCCAGTCCACGCCAGGGTTTATCGTCAACCGCGTCGCGCGTCCGTTCTACTCCGAAGCCTGGCGCGCGCTGGAAGAGAACGTCGCCCCGGCGCAGGACATCGACGCCGCGCTGCGCGAAGGCGGCGGTTTCCCGATGGGGCCGCTGGAACTGACGGATCTGATCGGTCAGGACGTCAACTTTGCCGTGACCTGTTCCGTCTTTAACGCCTTCTGGCAGGAGCGCCGTTTTCTGCCGTCGCTGGTCCAGCAGGAGCTGGTGCTCGGCGGTCGTTTCGGCAAAAAAACCGGGCAGGGGGTGTACGACTGGCACAGGGAACGTCCTGCCGCCCAGTGGCTTGCAGCCGTTGGCGCGACCTTTAGCCCGGTTATCGCGAATAAGAGAAGTGACGGTGTCACTGAATTAGATGATGTCTTGCTGGTAGAAACCACCGGTGAAACGGCGCAAAGCCTCGCTCTGCGCCATAACCGCCCGGTAGTGGTGGTCGACCGCATGGACGGCGACGCGGTGGTGATCGCCGCTGCGGCCGGTAATCCACACTCCGCCACCCAAAAAGCGATTTATCACCTGCAGCAGCAGGGAAAACGCGTCCTGCAGATCAGCGATTATCCCGGCCTGCTTCTCTGGCGAACCGTGGCGATGATCATCAACGAAGCGCTGGATGCCCTGCAAAAAGGGGTCGCCAGCGAACAGGATATCGACACCGCCATGCGCCTCGGCGTGAACTACCCGGTTGGGCCGATCGCCTGGGGTGAACGCCTCGGCTGGCAGCGCCTGCTGATCCTGCTGGAAAACCTGCAACGTCACTACGGCGAAGAACGTTATCGCCCCTGTTCCCTGCTGCGCCAGCGTGCGCTTCTGGAGAGTAGCTATGAGTCATAACGCCTGGCACAACGCCCGCACCATGTATGAAAACGACGCCTGCGCCCAGGCGCTGGGCATCGACATCGTCGAGATGGACGAGGGTTACGCAGTGGTGACGATGACCATCACCCCGCAGATGCTCAACGGCCATAAAACCTGCCACGGCGGACAGCTGTTTTCCCTGGCCGATACGGCGTTTGCCTACGCCTGCAACAGCCAGGGGTTGGCGGCGGTGGCCTCGGCCT
Organism: Lelliottia sp. JS-SCA-14; assembly: GCF_035593345.1. NCBI lineage: Bacteria > Pseudomonadati > Pseudomonadota > Gammaproteobacteria > Enterobacterales > Enterobacteriaceae > Lelliottia > Lelliottia sp. JS-SCA-14. Next base: position 2,318,162 of record NZ_CP141606.1, read on the forward strand.
GCACCATTGATTTTCTGCGTCCTGGCTTTGCCGGAGACAAGCTTACGGCCAGCGCCAGGGTAAAACACCAGGGCAAACTGACCGGCGTGTACGACATCGAAATAACTAACCAACAACAAAAAACAGTCGCCTTGTTCCGCGGTAAATCGCACCGCATTGGCGGCAGTGTGACAGGAGAAGCCTGATGCGTGATGCATTTATCTGTGATGGTGTTCGTACCCCGGTGGGGCGTTATGGCGGCGCATTGTCGGGCGTGCGCGCCGACGATCTGGCAGCCGTCCCGCTGCGCGCGTTGCTGGCGCGCTATCCGCAACTGGATGCAGAGCGTATTGACGATGTGATCTTCGGCTGTGCCAACCAGGCCGGGGAAGATAACCGCAACGTGGCGCGCATGGCGGCGCTGCTGGCCGGGTTCCCGCAGACGGTGTCCGGCACGACGATCAACCGTTTGTGCGGATCTGGACTTGATGCCGTCGGTTTTGCGGCGCGAGCGATTAAAGCGGGCGATGCGGATCTGCTGATCGCCGGTGGCGTGGAGTCCATGTCCCGCGCGCCGTTCGTGATGGGCAAAGCGACCACACCGTTCCAGCGCCAGGCGGAGATGTTTGATACCACCATCGGCTGGCGTTTTGTGAATCCGCTCATGCATCAGCAATACGGAACTGACAGCATGCCCGAAACGGCAGAGAATGTAGCTGAATTGTTAAATATCAGCCGTGCCGATCAGGATGCCTTCGCGCTGCGCAGCCAGCAGCGGACGGCGATAGCCCAGCAGAACGGGGTCCTGGCGCAGGAGATCGTGCCGGTGAGCGTGGTGGGCAAGAAGGGCGCTATCACCGAAGTGCTGATTGACGAACATCCGCGCGCCGACACCACCCTTGAACAGCTCTCCGCCCTGAAAACGCCGTTCCGTAAAAACGGCGTGGTGACGGCGGGGAACGCTTCCGGCGTCAACGACGGCGCGGCGGCGCTGATTATCGCCAGCCGTGAGATGGCCGAGCAGCAGGGGTTAACCCCACGGGCGCGCATCGTGGCGATGGCAAGCGCGGGCGTCGAGCCACGACTGATGGGTTTGGGCCCGGTTCCGGCAACACGCAAAGTGCTGGAGCGCGCGGGTCTGAGCATTAACGATATGGACGTGATTGAGCTGAATGAAGCTTTCGCGTCACAGGCACTGGGCGTGCTGCGCCAGCTCGGGTTAGCGGATGACGCCGCGCATGTGAACCCGAACGGCGGCGCGATCGCCCTGGGCCATCCGCTGGGGATGAGCGGGGCACGACTGGTGCTGGCGGCCAGCAATGAATTGCATCGACGCAACGGGCGCTACGCGCTTTGTACGATGTGCATCGGTGTGGGCCAGGGCATTGCCCTGATCCTGGAGCGTGTTTGAGCAAAACTACCTGCGAGTACCCTACAAAATGACAACGACAACAACAACACAACTTGATGCGATTGAAACTGCCTCCGTCGACGAATTACAGGCGCTGCAAACCGAACGCCTGAAGTGGACGCTAGAGCACGCTTACAACAATGTGCCGATGTATAAGCGTAAGTTCGACGCGGCGGGCGTACATCCTGACGATTTTAAAGAGCTGTCCGATCTCAACAAATTCCCCTGCACGACCAAGCAGGATCTGCGGGATAACTACCCGTTCGACACCTTCGCGGTGCCGATGGAGCAGGTGGTGCGCATCCATGCGTCCTCCGGAACCACCGGTAAACCGACGGTAGTCGGCTACACGCAAAACGATATCGACAACTGGGCCAACATCGTGGCCCGTTCCCTGCGCGCCGCCGGTGGCACGCGCAAGGATAAAATTCACGTCGCTTATGGTTACGGACTCTTTACCGGCGGGCTGGGCGCGCACTACGGTGCCGAGCGTTTAGGTGCGACGGTGATCCCGATGTCCGGCGGCCAGACCGAGAAACAGGCGCAGCTGATCCGCGATTTCCAGCCCGATATGATCATGGTGACGCCGTCCTACTGCCTGAACCTGATTGAAGAGCTGGAGCGCCAGATGGGCGGCGACGCCAGCCAGTGCTCCCTGCGCGTCGGCGTGTTTGGCGCGGAGCCCTGGACGCTGGCGATGCGCCACGAGATCGAGCGTCGCCTCGGGATCACCGCCCTGGACATCTACGGCCTGTCAGAGGTGATGGGGCCGGGCGTGGCGATGGAGTGCATCGAAACCGCCGACGGCCCGACCATCTGGGAAGACCACTTCTACCCGGAGATCGTCAACCCGAACGACGGCACACCGCTGGCCGACGGCCAGCAGGGCGAACTGCTGTTCACCACGCTCACCAAAGAGGCGCTGCCGGTGATCCGCTATCGCACCCGCGATCTGACGCGTCTCCTGCCGGGGACTGCGCGCACCATGCGCCGTATGGACAGGATCAGCGGGCGCAGCGATGACATGCTGATCATTCGCGGCGTGAACGTCTTCCCGTCACAGCTGGAAGAGGAGATCGTCAAATTTGAACATCTGTCGCCGCACTACCAGCTGGAGGTGAACCGTCGCGGACATCTTGATTCACTTTCGGTGAAAGTGGAGCTGAAAGAGAGCAGCCTGGTGCTCAGCCACGAGCAGCGCTGCCAGGTGTGTCATCAGCTGCGTCATCGCATTAAGTCGATGGTCGGGATCTCGACCGACGTGACGATCGTCAACTGCGGCAGCATTCCGCGCTCCGAAGGCAAGGCGTGCCGGGTGTTTGATTTGAGGAAGGTGGCGGCGAACGGTTGAGATTTGTGCGATTTGTTCCCCTCACCCTAACCCTCTCCCAAAGGGAGAGGGGATTGTCCGGTTTTCTCCCTCTCCCCTGGGGAGAGGGCTGGGGTGAGGGGTAATGGGCGCGCAAAAATTCTATGCTATGATTCATCCAGGACAAAAACCACAACAGAATGAATCAGATGAGTAAACTCGATACTTTTATTCAGCACGCCGTTAGCTCTGTGCCGATCAGCGGAACCTCGCTGATTTCATCCCTGTATGGCGATTCGCTCTCCCATCGCGGCGGTGAAATCTGGCTCGGGAGCCTGGCGGCGCTGCTCGAAGGGATGGGATTTGGCGAGCGTTTTGTGCGTACCGCGCTGTTCCGCCTCAACAAAGAGGGGTGGCTGGATGTCTCCCGCATCGGCAGGCGCAGCTTCTACCGCCTGAGCGACAAAGGTTTGCGTCTGACCCGTCGCGCAGAGAACAAAATTTACCGCGCAGAGTTACCGGCGTGGGACGGAAAATGGCTGTTATTGCTCTCGGAAGGGCTGGATAAAACCACGCTCGCGGATGTGAAAAAACAGCTGATCTGGCAGGGGTTCGGGACGCTTGCTTCCAGCCTGATGGCCTCGCCGTCGCAGAAAATGGCCGATGTGCAGTCCCTGCTGCATGAGGCGGGCGTGGCGGAGAACGTGATCTGCTTCGAAGCCCACTCCCCGCTGGCGCTGTCGCGCGCGGCGCTGCGCTCCCGCGTGGAGGAGTGCTGGCAGCTGACCGAGCAGAACGTGATGTATGAAACCTTTATCGACTCGTTCCGGCCCTTGCTGCCGCTGCTGAAAGAGGCGGGCGCGGATGAACTCACGCCGGAGCGCTGTTTCCAGATACAGCTGTTGCTGATCCATTTTTATCGCCGCGTGGTGCTGAAAGATCCGCTGTTGCCGGAGGAGCTCCTCCCCGCGCACTGGGCCGGACAAACCGCTCGCCAGCTGTGCATCAATATCTATCAGCGCGTGGCACCGGGCGCCCTGGCGTTTGTCAGCGAAAAAGGCGAAACCTCGGTCGGCGAACTGCCGGTGCCGGGGACGCTCTATTTCCAGCGCTTCGGCGGCCTGAATATCGCATAACGGAGGAAGTATGCCTGTATATCAAATAGATGGACTGACCCCAGTCGTGCCCGATGAGAGCTATGTCCATCCTACGGCCGTGCTGATTGGCGATGTCATTTTAGGGAAAGGCGTGTTCGTCGGGCCGAATGCCAGCCTGCGTGGCGACTTTGGCCGAATCGTGGTGAAAGACGGGGCGAACATTCAGGATAACTGCGTGATGCACGGCTTTCCTGAGCAGGATACGGTGGTGGAAGAGCACGGCCATATCGGTCACAGCGCCATTTTGCACGGCTGCGTGATCCGTAAAAACGCCCTGGTCGGGATGAATGCGGTGGTGATGGACGGGGCGGTGATCGGCGAAAACAGCATCGTCGGCGCGGCGGCGTTTGTGAAAGCCAAAGCAGAAATGCCAGCGAATTATCTGATTATCGGCAGCCCGGCAAAAGCCATTCGTCAGTTGAGCGATCAGGAACTCGAGTGGAAAAAGCAGGGGACGCGTGAATATCAGGTGCTGGTCGAACGCTGCAAAATGACGATGCATCAGGTCGAGCCGCTGCGGGAAGTGGAGCCGGGCAGAACGCGTCTGGTGTTTGACGAGAATTTGCGACCGAAATCGTCGCAGACAAAATAAATTTGTATATTTGCGTCAGTGCAGAATTATTTCGTCAATTAATTCAGCCACTGTTGACATGTGCGGTAAAAATAAACATTGCTAAATATGGGTGGCCGTGCATTAATGCCCAGCGTTTACAATGCAAAAAATTTTGCCAGCCGAAAGGCCAAAAAAAAGGAGCCTTATATGTCTGCAAAAATTATTGGTTTAGTGAAGTGGTTTAACGAAGATAAAGGCTTTGGCTTTATTTCTCCGGTAGATGGCAGCAAAGATGTTTTTGTGCATTTCTCTGCATTGCAGGGCGATAATTTCAAAACCTTGTTTGAAGGCCAGAAAGTGGAATTCGTGATTGAAGCGGGCGCAAAAGGCCCGGCTGCTGCCAACGTGATTCTGCGCGACTAACCTGCTTTGATCTCTGCGAGTCTGCAACCACGATGAGGGCGTAAGCCTGAGTAGTCAGAATCGCAGAGGATCAACAAATCAGACTTTTTGGTTGGATTTGAACATCGTGCTGCAGTAAGGACAAACCAGCAGTGACCCTTTTTGAACGCGCGTATAGCTGTGTTCAGAGTCTTTAGAGCAGTTTGGGCAAGGGCATTTAATCAGAAAGTTACGGCGGGCTTTTCCATCTTTGCGATCGGACATAGGCATTTCCTGTGTAATTGGCCTGCTACCATACACGTATCATCCTCAAATAGCTCGTATTCATTTCCCTGTTGAAAGTTATCCCACCTTGCATCCATGACTTCGCTCACTCCAGGCGTTTCTCTGGTGTGCAGTTCAGCAGACTAAATTTCAAAAATACGATAATCACTCTGCGCAATGTTTTCCCCGAATGGACTATTGATGTAATTATTTATTACTGCTTACTTCTGTAACTTCTTGTTTCGGAGATACCTATTTTAGGATATAGGTTTGGGCATTATTCTTAATTTATTATGTCAAAAATAATATTTTTGCTGGCTTTGAGTCAATGCTGATAGATTAATACATCATGGTATATATAACTGCAAACATCGCTTCACAGTGGCGATAGTGCCAGGCAAGAAAAGTCTGAGATCTATTTAGGCGTAACCGCAAGGTGACGAGGTATTCAACACATTCGGATAATGTGAGTGTTTAACATTTATAAAATATAATTGTTATCTGGTATGGTCTGGATGCAGTATGGCAGTTATATTGGAATTATCTAAAATGGATTTTTTTGAAGGTCTTTGCTTATTATGAAAAGCGCGATAGCAAATGTTAAAATTGACAGTGATAACTATTATTATAAATTTGGGCTTTATCAGATGCTCGCACACATCTATCAGTTCGAAAAACCAACCCCAGGAATTAAAAAGGTGCAAGGGCAGGTAAGTATCCTTTTTAGACAAAATATTGCTAGCATAATCTATCCAGGCCCTGAACTGACATTGAATACCCTGGATATCCCGTTTGTCTGCAACACCCTCAACCTTAGCGAGATTAATGCGAAACTGGAAAAGATCATGATGGTCACGCAGTACCCTTATTTCGAGTGCGATAAACAGGTCATGTATCAACGCCTGGGTATCAAATCCTATCATCAGCTATCAGGCACAGAGTTTACTGTGCTGCGCTATTGCGGTAAGGGATTTCGCCCACGTGAAATTGCGTTAATACTCGACTGCTCAGAGAAAACGGTGAATACGCACTGTCGCAACGCGATGCGTAAAATGGGCATGTCGAAAAGAGTGGAGCTATATCAATATGCCACTCTGGTTATGTGTGATGAGGGGCGCGAAAGAGCGACACTTTGCCTCTGATAAAGAAACAACCCATGAACCTCATGGGTTGTTTCTTATTATAAGGCGTGATTAGGCTGAAAAGTGTTGATGATCTGCACATAATGTTTACGTTGATATTCTGAAAACTCTTCCAGAGAATACAGGGTGAATATCAACACTTCGCGCTCATTGTGATTAGTGGTCCCATGCCAGGGGAGTTTAATCACGGATTGTACCTGACGGACTTTTTTTCCGTCCTGTAAATAGTGATTGGCTATTTGCACGACCGGCAGCCGCGCCGGGCCAATTTCGTTTCTGAGCAGTTTTCCTTCCATCTGGAATCCCGGCAGTTTATTGCGCAACTCTTCGATTTGCGCTTCGCAGAATGCCTCTGTCTCCTGATCCTCTTCGAGCGTCGCCCGGTTAATCATAATGTTGTATTCGTTGTCATCAGGATCCCTGAACATCAGAATATTAACCGAACGGTCGAGGATGGGAGCCTGACTCAGAAAATTACCTTCAAGAAGGCTGTAGTTGGGTGTTTTCATTTAAAAAAGATGCTCGTTAACGTTGATGGGAGTAGGGCGCAGAGGAAAAACATCTATCCTCCGGTTCAGCTGTTTGCCTGCGGAAGTTGAGTTGCTGGCGAGGGGGTACGCGTCCCCTTCGCCTTTCAACACAAACTGCTGCTCGGTGGCTGGGGTGTTATGCAACAGCCAGTCGCGGACTTCCCGCGCGCGTTGCTCTGAAAGGAGCGCGTTACTTTTTTCATCGCCGCTGCTGTCCGTGTGACCGACGATCAGAAACGTGATTTCCGGATTTTTTTTGATGAGCTGCACCATCGGCTGCAGAAGTTGTTCACGTCCTTGCAGGATGGTCGCACTGCCCGAGGCAAACAGCGAAGCGTGACTTGAGGAAGAGTAGACGCTCCAGTGGGAATACTTTCCGAGCTGGGTATCAGCGATCCCGACTAATTCGCGACAGCGTGACAATCCCCAGTTCTGAAAGAAAAGCGAGGAGGCACAGTTTTTCAGCGCGGCCCGCTGAGCTTCGAGGGTATCGAGCAGGGAAAAGGTCTGACTAATGTTCTCGACCGGGGTTTGCGACAGCGAATTTATCGTGCGGGTAATGTCGTCAGCCCGCTCTTGCTCGTGATAGTGCGCATAGGTCAGGCTTGCGAAAACCAGCAGTGGCACGATGAGCAGGAATCTCGGCGTCAGCACGCGCCCCCCTGAAGAGGGTGCCGTGATGCTGCGACCGACGGGGGGCAAATCCACGGTGGCCGCAAGCGCTGGCAGAGGCGGGTAGATCTTCGCATGAGTGAGTGCGGGCAGGATCGCGAAGTGTTCCTCCAGCCAGCGTGACCATGCTCCGTGACGCGTAAAACCGGTGCCGTAATCCGCGATCATAATGCGCTTCAGCGTGGACGACGCGTGAGACAGTGCGGTGTTCAGATTCGACAGCACCTGCTCTTCGTCCATCCATTGCCAGAGCAACCGCAGCGTGGCATGGCGCTGATGCAGGAAGGCCGGGGCCCCTTCAGACTGAGGGCGCAGGTTTTCCACTGACGCGCTGGTCAGTTTTTGCTCTCCGTCGGGCGTCTCCAGCCAGATAGCAGAGTCAGGATCGTGGGTAAAACGCTCGTCGCTGCATCGCACGTACAGGGCAAAAATACAGGGCAGAGGGTCCGCCAGAATCGGTGACTGGAGGATGTTTCGCCACTCCTGTAGCGAAGAGATTGCTAGCGCCGCGCTGTCGTGGCCATCAGGAAAAAAGGGGAAAAAGAGTGTGACCTTCAGATTTTGTGGGTCCGCACCGAGCCGCGCTAATTGCCGGATCATCTCGCCCTGAGTGGCGGCACACAGCCAGAGTGCGCCGGTGGCAGAGTGCTCAATACTCCCTTTGTGTCTGGCGGAAAACCACTGGTTTACGTAGGGGCCAATTACCAGGTAGATCTGTTTTTCTACCCGTGGCATTTCGCAAAGGGGGGATGGGGGCGTCTCGTTTTGCAGGACCTCTCGCACCGTCAGGGCGAAAAACAGAACGGTCAGCCCTGCAAACAGGGCATTCCACGCGGGATGAGGATAAATCCCCGTCGCCAGCAACAGCGCGGCGACCAGCAGAATGGGATAGCGGTCTTGAGAGCGTCTCAACATATCAATGTATCGTCAAAATGAGGGGTAAGAAGAAAAGGCCGCATCAGGTTCATCACGTCGGATTCCGTGGCCGGGACAAGATCGCGATAGCACTCCTTTTCCAGCGTCGGGGCGGTGATCTGCTGCTGATTCCGTGCCAGCGCCGCGGCAATTCGGGCATCCAGACGACGGCAAAGCAGGGCGCAAATTTGCGATGTCTGCTCCTTCGTCCAGCCGCTCGCGGCAAGCGAGGCATCCAGGCGCACTATCCGCTGATGCATTTGCTCCCGAAACAGAGAAACGGAGGGGATTATGCCCCCCATTGCCAGCAGCGCATCAACCCCGAGCAGTGACTGGACCTGGCGGGCTGCGCTTACCATGCTTGCTCCACGACTGCACCCCAGCCGCTGAGTTCGTTAAAGGGGCAGAGTCGCACCACTGAGGGTGTTTCCGACGGGGTAGCCGTGAAATCGAGCGCGAGGGTCATTTTTCCTTCATCGGCGGATTCCATCGCGGCATCGATCTCCTCCCGGCTGAATTTCCGCTCATTCAGCAGACGGTTGTTGTCGCTGTAAACGCCCAGATACCACCATGCTGCCGTTGCCTGCGCATCGCTGATGTCCGTTTTGTTGAGCTTTATCGATTTGCCGAAGGGGGAGACCAGGCGCTGCGCCCACAGCGCATCATCCGGCCACTCATGGGGTAAAAATACGCTGCGTTTATCCGCCCCGATGACTTCAGGTAACACCGCGCGGCGCTTAACATCGATACCTGTCAGTCGTTCAAACTCCCTCAGACTACGGGCGTTCCCCAGTGAATAATCCCCGATATCAACCGGATCTGCTTCCAGACCGAACAGCGTGCGGATGCGCTTTTTAGACAGCGCGTCACGTTCCCACCATGCCATCTCAATCTCCCCGCTGCTTTTGGCCTCGCGGGAGTGATCGCCCCAGACCTTGTTCTCTTTTCGCCGTCCGTAGTAATGCCAGAGCAAAATTTGATGCGGGGTGTAGACGTCGTAACCGTGCGTAAAGGCGCGTGCCGCCATCGCGATCTCTTCTCCGGCGAAGAAAATATGGGGATCGTTGGCGACCTGTTGCACAAAGCTGCCGTCCGCGAAAATAAACCCACCGGCAACATAACTTCCCCGGACTGGGGTATCGCTGCTGAGGGGGGTGGAAGAGAGCATCGGTAGCCCTTCTTTGGAAAATTCGCGAAAGATCAGTCGACTCGCAAACTGGCTGCGTTTTTCGTCCGGCTCCTGCGGGTCATAGGCCGGTGGATAGGTGGAGAGCACCGGTTTGGCACTCAGGGCGCGCAGCCCATTCAACATCTCAATCATGCGGTGATCCCAGTGCCCCGCGAAGCGGCAGTGGGAGTCAATCTGTAGCGAAAAGGTTTCCCCTGCGTAGTGGCGCTCCGCGATAAACCGCGCCCAGCAGGCTCCCCGGCTATGAAAATAGTGCACCGGGACGACGGTTATCAGCGCTTGCTGCCACTCAAAGCGCCAGACCGGGTCATCCGCTGCGTCGTCGGAGGCCATCAATTGCATTCCAGTCCCGGTAAACAACGACAGGCTCTCGTTGTCATGCTGCCAGCAAATAGTGATACGCAAATTTTGCGGATCGCGGGCCATCGTAATCATGTCGCGCAGCGTCGGGATAAGCTCCGGGTCGCGGTAGCTGGCGATACTGACAAACAGAGTTTGGGTGGTGGTCATGAAGGGCTATTTCACCTGCAATAAAATTTCCGCATGGGCAGTAAACTCGCCTTCTGCGGGGTGCTGTGCGGCACCAGGCTGCGACATCAGCGTCGCTTTCCAGTGAAACTCGGCGGGAAGCGTACTCCCGGTGCTGCTGAGGGTTTCACTCGTCGAACCGTCCAGCAGCAGATCGCCGCCGGTGCTGTTTTTAATGCGGATTGCCAGCGCATCGGTGGCACCGCTGCTGTCCTGGACTTTGATATAGCGGCTGTCCGTCGAGGCGCTATCGCTGGTGACCGAGACGGTGGTGGAGTAAGTGCCATAATCGGTGCGACAGGTGATCGCAAAATCCAGTGGCTTTTCGATCTCGGCGCTGGCGTTGAGCATGTTGCCGGTGACCGTCCCGAAATCCACGGTTTTATCGCCCTCAAAGGTGCACGACGGGGTGCTGACAATTTGTATCGCCCCGATGTGCAATATCTGTGCGGCGTTGCTTATCGAATCGCTGATTACCCAGTTATAGGCATAATCATTCGGGGGCAGAATGATGTTCGCGCCCTGCGGGTCCAGTTTCAGCGTTTCGGCGGTTTTGTAGATCTCAATCCGATACAGCGAAGCGGCGTCATACACCCAGGAGCCGGTCGGCGAAGGGGCGAAACTCATGTTACCCGGGGCGGGGAGTTGTCCCGTGCCGAAAGCCTGACCGTTGTTCCAGATGATTTTGAGGCCAATTCCGGGAACATTCGTCGGGAAAATATACCCGGCCCCCTGAGGCGGCAGATTCATCGCGCTTTTGCCGTAAGCTTCCCCATCGGCACAGGTGATGTAACCGATCGGGTAACCTTGCACAGCGGTATCGTAATGGGTGACAGGCGTTGTTGTACTCGCAACCTGGTCGGCATCGACATAGACGGTCATGTCCGGTACCTCAAAGTTATGCGGCGCAGGCAGACCGGATTTTGGGCTCAGGACGCAGCTCGCTTGTGCGAAGCCAGCGCCAAGCAGTCCGATAAACAGCAATCCCACTCGATATTTCATTATTCCTTCCCCTCGTTAGTTAAGTGAGCAACGATCTCGACCGGGAGCAGTTGCAGTAATTCACTGAAGGTTTTTCCTGACGTTTTGATGGCAAAATCCAGCAGCAAAATCACCGGGCTGCCGGGCTCTGCACCCATAAACCAGGCCTGAACAGCGTTGAGCGTTGCAAACGCCTGTGCCCGGCTGGTGATCTCTTTCGCGGGTGACGCCTGCGCGACGGTTGCCGGTTGATAAACGGGCGTTGACTCAGGCGCAGAAGGGGGGGCGGGTATTGGAAGTGCCGGTTCGCTGGCTGGCGTCACCTCAGGGTCGGTAAACAGCGCCAGCAGACGTAACGTCGGCAAAAAGCCGGGAGCGCTGTCTCCCAGGGAGTCCGCCAGCAGCGCGGACAACGTTTGTAGCTGCAAACGTGCTTGTGACAGGGAGGCTATGTCATTATCTCCCCCGTCGCGCCACGCGTTTTGCATCGCCTGAACCGTGGCTTCCGGCAGAGCGCTCTCATCACGCGGGATGGCGAGCGCGCGCTCGATATCTTTCACCAGACATTGCGTTCCCACCACTTTTGGCAGGGGATAGTGGCGAATATCGTTGAGCAGGCCGCTGTGATCGTCGAGTTCGTTCAGGGCATTGGCGCGCAGCAGTGGCTCAAACTCGCCTTCATCGTGCAGCAGCGGATAAAGCTCATTCGGCCATTGCTGAAGTAACGCCAGCAGCGCCTGAAATCCTTCGCTGAGAGCCCGTAAACCCGTTGTTCGCAGGCGGCAGCGAATCAGGATGATGATCAGGCGGATATCGCGCGATTTAGCCAGCAGCGCGTGACAATCGCGTTCGATGTCCGCCCAGTTAACGGGGTTGGCCGTCTCAGTAAACTGGCCATACTCCGCCTCAAGCCGGGGCTGTAGTCGCGACTGAAGTAAAACAAATGCCGGGTTGTACTCCAGATCCTCGCCGCAGGGTGACGGGCCGGGGATCGGCTCAAGTAAGTGCTGGTAATAATCCATATAGCGTGGCTCGCTCCATCGGGGGTTAAAACTGGTAGTGTTCCGGTTCGAAACTCATGCCGGAGACGGGCTTATCGCGATCGTGTCGCGCCAACCAGCTGGCGTATCCCAGCTGGTGGCTACCGTTCAGGGTGGCCTGGGGCATTTCGTCGGCACGCAGGATCAACTGGACGTCCCAGGCAAATTCATAGCCGGTGAAATTTCTGACCCATTCACACAGCACCGGAAGATCCTCTCCCCAGGGACTGAATCCCATGTACTGCGCCAGCGTCAGAGGGCCGAGCGTGAGACGAAATTTATGCTGACGATCCTGGAGGGTTTCGCCCAGCACCGCGCCGTCGCCAAGCTGCAGCGCGCAGTCCGGATGCCCGAGCCGACTGGTTTCCGCAGGCGTTAAATGGATCCACTGCGGGACGAACTCCTCAAGCAACACGGGAATGTCAAAGTAGTAGTGCAGCGCCCCCGCCAGCCCTTCAGGGTTGCGGGCCTCGCGGATCAAATGGGCCGAAGCGGCCAGTTGGGCATGAACGGGCAGAGAGGTATGACCCAATGCGGCTGGGTCCAGTCCGACGAGACTGGCGACATAAAACGAGAAGGATTCATCCTCCTTTCGGTCCAGGGACGCCGTATCCTGAGAGATAAACCACGATCGCCAGAACAGGGAGAGTGCGCGATGGTGAAACATATCGACAAAATCCGTCAACGCCTGGTCGTCGTGCTGCTCGCTCCGGGACCACGCCAGCTCGGAGAGGTGCAACGGCATGGCGCCCTGCGGTCCCCAGATCCCCAGCCCAAACAGCTGAATATTGAGCGTGTCATTGTTGACTGACAGGTTGGCTATCTCCCGCGGCGAAAAGGCCATTTGTGCCGTCTGGCTGAGTCGATGGCGCTCCTGAGACGGACGTTGCGCGGTGCCGGGGACGGGCAAGTCTGGGGTGCGAGCGCACAGGGCGCGCATCAGTCCCAGAAAACCGCTCTCCCAGGGGGCCTCTTCATGACACCAGCTGGCGAGAGTCTCTGACAGTGCAGATGGCTCCTTCATAAGGCTCCTCTGCGTCCGGGGCGAGGCTGCCAGCGCGCAATTTTCCCGCGCTGGATCGTGCGCAGTTCTGTTTCAGTAAACACATTGATCGAGGCGTGGCGGGCCAGATAGTTTTCCAGAACCAGCCCAAACAGATAGGGGCTGACACCGGAGAAGTTCTCCTCATCCATGGTCAGCGTGCACTTCACCCCCCGGCCATACATCAGCAGCCCGTTCCCGGGCAAGCGGCGGATCACCGGGACGGTCTCGCAGCCGATCAGACCGCTGATTTGGGACTGGGCGTCGTGATCGGTGTTGTCGACAAACAGCTGCAGCATCTGACGAAACGCTTCTCCGCCCACCACATTTTCCCGATCGGAGAGCGGCTGGTAGTTGAAATTAAGCTGGCGGATCAGTCGCCAGGCCGATTCGCTGGCCACAAACGGCGCTCGCGGTGAGCTGGGGGGAGAGATGAATCGCGCGCCATGGACCGGGGCGGCATCGGAAATCGTCAGATCGTACTGCCCGGTTCGGGCAATCAGGCGCGGTAAATCGCGGTTTGTCACCATCGCCTCTACCGACAAATAGCGAATGTCGTCGCTGAAAGGCGCTTCCTGCTGGTCGACGAGAGAGATAAACACTTCCGTCCCATTGTAGAGCGTCTGAGAGTGGTACTTTCGCGAAAGTGAGTGGCTGCCCGTGCGTTGTCGACGGGTGAGCGAGAAGTAACGGCCGAAGTTACCGCTATCGCTATGACGGGTCTGGAACAGGGGGTTGAATACCACTTCCTTGCTATGCTCTGCCTGCTGGCCTGTCACGCGCAGAATTGAGTGAATCTCGTAATCCAGCGGGCGGCTGCGATCCGGAACTACGTGCAGTTCGTGAGTGTTACGTTTGACTTCAAGTCTATCGACGCGTCTGGGAAACAGATTAATAACCGGCGTGCAGAACAGTTGAAAACGATCGGTATCAATATGTCCCGCCAGATCCTGTGGCATCTGGTTGAGCAGCAGGATGACCTCCAGCTCACGGCTGTGGTTGTCCGCGATACCCGCCGAGAGATGATTCAGGGTAAAAAAATAGAAACGCTGGCGGCAGGCGAAGTATTCGTTCACCAGGTTATGGCCGTGGAAAATATTCCAGTTGACGGGCAGGAGGCTCTTTTCTACGGACATACCTTCGAACAGTAAGGCCTGTTGAGAGATCACGGCGTCGTGCCAGCCTCCCTCTTTGGCGTGGCGCAGGATGGTCGCCTGGCATCCGCCATGCAGGAGTTCAAACAGCCGCGAGACAATGCGTTCGTCACCGCTCAGGTAGACGGGCAGCGAGGCAAGCTCGGTCAAATCAGAAAACATCATCCCTTCCGGCAGCTGTAGCCGCAGGCGCAGGGCGCCTTTAAGCTCGCTCTGCGCAATGCGGTGACGTTCCAGATTGGGGAGATCGGGTGGCAGAGAGGTCATCCGCGCATCGCAGAGGGTGAGTGGCCACAGGCGGACGGACTGACCGCTGCGAAATTCACACCGAGTGGTTTCACCGGGGAAAATGGAGGTAAAAAACGCGCTATTCTTCGCGACCTCATAGCCCAGCGTGAGATCCCCTTCCTTAAGATTAGGCCGTAGCTGCACCACGCCGATAGACGGTGTCGGCGCATTGTAATTGGGGTAAATCACATCGAGTAATCGTTGTGTAAAAGTCGGAAATTCCGCGTCAAGTTTTAGCTGCATCCTGGCGGCGATAAAACTGAAAGATTCAATTAAGCGTTCGACAAAAGGATCGGCAACGTCAATACCATGAACGCCGAGACGGCTTGCTATTTTAGGATGTTTTTGCGCGAATTCACTTGCCATTTCACGCATGAAAGTGAGCTCTCTATTATAGTAATCAAGAAACTTATGGTCCACTTAACTGTACCCTAATTGGCAATGGCAACTGTTTAACGTAATAAAAGATATTTCTCATGCCTGTAATAATTCCCGCCATCAAAAGTCTCACGGTAGATTTTTTCAACGGGTGTGGTTCCAGACGTTTTTATCTTTATGGGTGCATCTATTTTCGCGTGGATAATAGCAAGTGAAGGGTGTGGAACGTTGTCTGTATAAGTGTAACAACACATTGCGTTATGAATTTTTATCATTAAATCATGTGGATATGTTTTTTATGTGGTTTTTTTTAGGATAGTGTTTTGGGCAGATGTCTTATTGTTCTTTCAGCGCTATAAAAGCACTGTGTAATCGTATCGAACTCTTGTTTAATAGTGATATTGAAATGGAATTTGTGCGTGGGATATCGATAAATACGCACGACCAATAAGGAAGGAACGTTTGGCTATCGCAAGGAAAAATCTCTTTAGCAAACTCAATAATACCCTTTTTCGCAGCATAGAAAGCGCAACCACGCTCTGTAAGCTGCGGGGTAATCCTTATGTTGAATTAGTGCACTGGTTTAATCAGCTGTGGTCGCAGGATACGGACAATGATTTTAAAATCATTGTGCGGACATTTGACATTGATATGTCCCAGCTGGAACGTGACTTAGAACGCGCCATGTCGCGGCTACCAACAGGCGCCAGCAGTATTACCGACTTTTCATATTGCATTGAACTGGCCATCGAACGTGCCTGGGTCTATTCCAGCCTCGAATGTTCAGCTGCGCGCGTTCGCAGCGGGCATCTGCTGATAGCGATGCTCACCACCATGGAGTTGCGCCGCGAGCTGTTGGCCATGCTTCCTGGCCTTGAGCGTATCGCGCTGGATCATCTGACGCATGATATGCAGTACATCCTGCGCGATTCTAGTGAATCCAACGGTTCCGATGACTTTGCTCGCGCCGATGCGCTTCCTGGGGAGGCCAGTGGTTCGGTGTTGACCCCAGTCGGGGCGGGTCTGGCGCAATACACCACCGATCTCACCGCTCTGGCACGGGAAGGCAAAATCGATCCGGTGGTGGGCCGCAGCCAGGAGATCAGCACGATGGTTGATATTCTGCTGCGTCGGCGGCAGAACAATCCGCTGCTGACGGGGGAAGCGGGGGTCGGCAAGACGGCGGTGGTTGAAGGGCTGGCGCTGGCGATTGCCAGCGAGCAAGTCCCTCCGGCGTTGTCCCAGGTGCGCCTGCTCGCACTCGACGTGGTGGCCCTTTCAGCGGGTGCCAGTATGAAGGGCGAATTTGAAGCACGGCTGAAAGCGGTGCTGGATGAGGCGATGTCTGCCGCCGTCCCGATCATCTTGTTTATCGACGAAGTTCATACGCTGGTGGGCGCGGGTGGCGCGGCGGGGACGGGGGACGCGGCAAACCTGCTCAAGCCCGCGCTGGCGAGAGGAAAGCTCCGTACCATCGGTGCCACAACCTGGAGCGAGTTTAAGCGGCATATTGAGAAAGATCCGGCGCTGACGCGTCGCTTCCAGGTGTTGCAAATCGATGAACCTGCCGAGGATGCCGCCGTGTCTATGCTCCGCGGCCTGGTGCCGACGCTGGAAGCCCACCACGGCGTGTGGATCATGGATGAAGCTTTGACCACGGCAGTACGCCTGTCACATCGCTATATTCCCGCCCGGCAGTTACCGGATAAAGCCATCGGTTTGCTGGATACTGCCTGCGCGAGGGTGGCGACGGCACAAAATATGAAGCCTGTAGCGCTTCAACTCCTGAACGCCAGGATTCAGGATATCCAGGCGGAACGGGAGCGCGGTCAGAAAGCGCACCATTACGGTAAGGAAACGCAGCAATCAGACGACGCGCTCAGCGCACAACTGACCGACCTTGCTGAAGAAGAGGCCGCGTTCTGCCAGCGCTGGCAGCAGGAAAAGCTCTGCGTGGAGGCGATCCTGGCACAACGCCAGCAGCTTGGTGTGCCGGGGGAACAGCCCGAATTTAGCCCCGATGCAAACCGCGAAACGTTAGCGCAGCTCGAACTCTCCCTGTGCGAAATTCGTGGGAAAACGCCACTGGTGCAGGCCGAAGTGAACGCGGATGTTGTGGCGGCCATTGTCTCCGACTGGACGGGGATCCCCGTGGGTCAGATGCTGGAGGATGATTACCGGGCGGTCGCCGAACTGCCGCAGCGCCTGCAGGAGCGGGTCATCGGACAGCCTCATGCGCTGCAACAGATCGCGGAGCGAATCCTGGTCTCACGCGCCGGGCTGGGCAATCCCAACAAACCTGTGGGCGTTTTTATGCTGGTGGGAACATCGGGAACAGGGAAAACCGAAACGGCGCTGGCTCTCGCTGAGACCCTGTATGGCGGGGAACAAAACCTGATCACCATTAATATGAGTGAATACCAGGAAGCGCATACGGTCTCCTCGTTGAAAGGCGCGCCTCCAGGCTATGTGGGATACGGGGAAGGTGGCGTGCTGACAGAAGCCGTGCGCCGTAAGCCCTATAGCGTGATTTTGCTGGATGAAATTGAAAAAGCGCATCCTGATATTCACGAGATCTTTTTCCAGGTGTTTGACAAGGGATGGATGGAAGATGGCGAAGGGCGCTATATCGATTTCAAAAACACCACGCTGCTGATGACCAGTAATGCGGGAAGCGAATTAATGACTCAGCTGTACAGCGATCCACAGACCGCACCGGGAACTGAAAGACTGCTGGAAATGCTGGAACCGGAATTATTGAAAATATTCCCACCTGCGTTTCTTGGGCGATTAGAGATTATTCCTTATCTGCCGCTTCAGCACGGTATGCTCCAGGTTATTGTCCGGTTACAACTGGAAAAAATATCTCAGCGCCTGCGTGAACATTATCACATCGAACTGGAATATGCGGATTCGGTGCTCGATGACATTATTTCACGCTGCGCCGTCGTGCAAACCGGGGCTCGCGCATTAATTCAGGTCGTTGAGAAAGAAATTATGCCGGAAATGGGCCGCTATGTGTTGGCGCATAAAATAGAACATCATGGTCAGACGTTGTATTTAAACAGTGACGCTGAAGGGAAATTCAGTGTGACGTTTTAACCAGTGAATTTATTTGTCCTTCTCAGTCAGTAATGGATAAATAAACTCGGAAATGGCTCACAAGAGCCGCTCAATAGTCTGTGAAGTTAACCTTATCTAAGGAACAGAAAATGTCTAAATTAAGAATGACGGTATGTGCTGTCGCGCTTTCGATGGTCTCAACCTATGGTTTTGCAGTGGGCGCTCCGGTCACTCAGGGAACGGTCACCTTTACCGGTAAACTGATTGCAGATACCTGCAGTATTACCGCGGGCGATGAAGATAAGCAGGTGACTTTACCTACCTTATCTATTCAGTCTTTAGATGTTGCCGGTAAGGAAGCGGGTACGACGACCTTTGATCTCAACGTAGAAGCCTGCCCTGATACGGTGACTCAGGTTGCCGCGCACTTCGAAGCGATCAACAGCGATGGCTTTGACGCAACCACCCAGAACCTGACCAACAGCACGCTGAAAGCCGACGGTGGTGCAGAGAACGTCGAGGTTCGTCTGTTCGACAAGGACGGCAGTACCCAGATTCCGGTCGGCGGAACTGGTGCAATGTTTGATGTTAACGCGACGACGCATAAAGCCACCATGACTTATATCGGCGGTTATTACGCTACGGCGCCAACAACGGCGGGTGATGTTACCGCAAAAGTTCAATATACGCTGGCGTACAAATAATATTGCGACAGGCTGATGGCGAGCCACCAGCCTGTCGATTTTTATTCACAAGGTGTACTCATGTCTTTAATAAAAAAATTCTTTTTATTGTCAGTTTTATTCAGTGCATCCACGGCCACTATTGCCGGTGTAACGATTGCAGGAACACGCATTATCTTTCCGGGGAACGAAAGAGAGGTGAGTGTCAGAACTAACAATAAAGGGAAATTACCGGCTCTGGTACAGGTTTGGATTGATGACGGGAAAGCCAATGAAGATATTAATCAGGTCAAGACGCCTTTTATTATTACACCGCCAGTGTACCGCGTTGAACAGGGGAAAGGGCAAAGTCTGCGTTTAATATATACCGGGATGGCGCTGCCGCAGGATCGTGAATCGTTATTCTGGTTTAATCTGCTGGAAATTCCGCCGGTCGTGAAATCGGAGGATAAAAGCAAAAACCATCTGGATCTGGCTTTTCGCACGCGCATTAAAATATTTTTGCGTCCGGCCACGCTGGAAGAGAACAGCGTAAAAACCTTTAGACGACTGAAATGGGCTATCACCAGCGACAGTAAAAAAGGGACCGGCATTCAGATTACCAATCCAACCGGCTATTACTTCTCCTTTGATACCGGAACGTTCACCCAGAACGGGAAAAAGTACGACATGAATATGGACATGGTTGCGCCAGGTGCCACCGAAACCTGGTATGCGGATAACGGTAGCGCAGCGGGGGGGAATGTCACCCAAATCAGCGTAAAACTGCTGAATGATTATGGGTCGCCGGTGGAAAAAATCCTGATAAACCAGCCTGGTAAGGGCTATGTCGAACAACAGACGGAATGACGTTGTGGCGGCAGATAGACAGTGTGGTTGAGCGTAAAGGACATTTGGTTTTAAGGATAAAAAGTGAAGCGTGCCCTAAATTTAAGCCCAAAGACGCTGAAGGTCCCGGTCAGGACGCTGGCATCGCTGACCTGTGTTCTGCTGCTGCTCCCTAAAGTCTGGGCGCAGCAGACTGGCAACGATGCGGACGGAAGTTCCAGCGTCGAGCAGATGGACTTCAACCCCGGTTTTATTCACGGTGCGAGTATCGATGTATCGCAATTTCGTGAAGGCAACCCGGTCCCTGCGGGCATTTATCCCCTCAATGTGCTGGTCAATGGCGAGCAGCGGGGGCGTTTCAATGTTCATTTTTTAGCCGTACAGGGTAAGGCCAATGCCGAGCCGAGTTTCACGGCGGAAGAGTTGACCCAGCTTGGGATTAAGCCCACTGAAGGCACGCAGCTTGAAGCCGGGAAAGCCTATCGCCTGAGCGAGGCGGTTAAAGGCAGCCAGACTTATTACAACAGCGGGGACTTAGAGCTCAGCATCGGCGTGCCGCAAATCAACCAGGTGATTTATCCGCGCGGATATGTGGATCCTGCCCGCTGGTCTGAAGGCGATATTGCCGGTTTTCTGGACTACAACGCGAACATCTACGGCCTGTCGACCGGGCCGGATAACGGCGAGAGCCGCAGCGATGATTACACCAGCAATATTGGGCTGCTGACCGGTTTTAATATCGCAGGCTGGCGCATTCGCCAGCGTTCGAACACCGGCTGGTCGAAAGAGGACAGTACCCTCCACACGTCGAGTCTGGCGACCTATGCGGCAACGGATCTGACGCGCCTGAAAAGTCAGTTGACCCTTGGCGATAGCAACACTACCGGTAATCTTTTCGACAGTTTTAATCTGCGTGGCGTGCAGCTGCAGTCTGACGACAGAATGTTGCCGGAAGGGCTTCGCAACTACTCGCCGATTTTGCGTGGGATAGCGCAAACTAACGCCAGAGTGACGATCACGCAGCACGGCCTGGTGGTCTATCAGACCATTGTCCCGCCAGGCCCGTTCGAGCTGAACGACATTGGCGCGATGGGCTATGGCGGCGATCTACAGATGACGATCGCAGAAGCGGATGGTTCAACGCGCATCAGCAATATCCCGTTTTCCGCACCGCCCATGTTGCTGCATAAAGACGTTGCCAACTTCGAGGTGGCCGTGGGGGAAATGAATGATGATTCCCTGAAAGAGAAACCTAAACTCGCGCAGCTGATCATGCGCTATGGTCTTGGCAATCATTACACCTTATACGGCGGTTCGCAGGTGGCGGAACACTACCATGCGCTCTCGGTGGGTAATGCCATCAATACGCTGATCGGTGGCGTGTCGTTTGATCTGATCCGCGCCTGGGCAGAAGTTGAGGATGGCAAGGAGTCTAACGGCAACAGTTACAGCGTGGCATTTACCAAATTTATGTCGGAAACGTCCACAAATCTGACACTGGCGGCGTATCGCTACTCCACCAAAGGCTATTACTCGCTGCGCGATGCCAGTATCGCCCGTGACGGACGGACCAACGATGATTATGACGTTGACTATCGGACTAAATCGCGTTTTAGCGCCAGCGTTTCCCAGACCTTATGGGATAACAGTACGCTGAATTTTAGCGGCAGCCTTTACTCCTACTGGACCAGCGATGCCACCGCCAAACAGTACTCGCTCACCTGGTCGAAATCGCTGCGCTATTTTTCGTTTGCGTTGACGGCCATGCGCACCAGCGATGAAGACGGAGATTACGAAAACTCCGTGATGGCGTCGGTGAACGTGCCACTCAGCGGCGGAATCGATAGCCGACCGTTGTTCAGTTCAATCTATTCAACCTACAGTCATTCCGACCCGAAGAGCGATCGCTTCCAGCTCAATGCGAACGGCAGCCAGGGTGAACAGAGTGAGCTGACCTACGGCGTCGGCACTTCGCTGCAAAATGCCCAGGGTGAAGATGGTCGCGAAGCGGTGTCAGGCAACATGAGTTACCGCAGCCCGGTCGGCCAGTTTGGCATGACGGCGGGCGTGGACAATACCGGCTCTTCACGCCAGCTGTCGGTTTCAGCCAGCGGCAGCGTGGCAGCGCATAAAGGCGGAGTGACCTTCGGGCCTTCGGTGGGGGAATCGCCTTTCGCCATTATCGGTGCGCCGGGCGCCACCGGCGCCAGGGTGTTTAACGGCCAGGGAGCCAAAGTTGATCGTCGTGGCTACGCCATCATGCCTTCCCTGACGCCGTATCGTGAGAACAGCGTCGCACTGGATTACAAAACGGTGCCTGAGAACGTCGACGTCATGGAGAGCCAGAGAACGGTTATTCCCCGTGAAGGCGCGATTCTTGCCGTCGATATGAAAACCATTGAAGGCGTCCCGATGGTATTGATTATTCATGATGAAAATGGTCAGCCGATTCCGGCAGGCAGTGAACTGCTCGACGATAAAGGCGTGAGTCAGGGGATGTCAGGACAGAGTGGAATGGCCTTTGTTCGCGGATGGGACCCGGCATCGGGCAATCTGTGGGTCGTATCAGGTAATGATAAATGCCGGATTGTGCCTCGTGTCAATAATCAGAATCGAGTGAATGCCAGCCAGAGTAATAGCATTGTGCAAATGGAGGTGACATGTTATCGGAATTAATTCGCCCACTTTGTCTGGCACGGAAAATAACGGCGCTGGCGCTGCTGGTGATATCCCCCTGGGCATTAGCTCAGCCTTGCACAACGCAGGATAACTGCAAAATTAAGGTTGAGTTTAGAGGTGACTATCTGGAGAACACCTGTGAAGTCAGTATTAATAACGGGACGGCCAACGAAACGGTGGCTTTACCTGTCATTTCGATTAATACGCTGGACCATGACGGCGCGGAAGCCGGAAGTCAGGTGTTTGCCATTACGCTAAAAGAGTGCCCGACTGACAAAGTGGTGTCGCTCTATTTTGCCAGCACCGCAACGGGCATGAATGCTTCAACCGGCAATCTTCTGAACACCGCCGGCTCTGACTTTAGCGAGCATGTGGAAGTCCGCCTGCGCAATAGCGAGCAGCAGCAGATGATTGTTAATGACCCGACCAGTTCGCAGAGTTACGACGTGAGCGTGGCGGGGGATATTACCCATGATTTTATCGCCAGTTATTATGCGAATGGAAATTCAAAGGTCAGTGCCGGGTTACTGAATACGGCGGCAGCCATTGTTATAGATTATAAATAAGCTCAGAGCTGAACAATACTTCCCCGATGTTTCCCGCGCTGAATGTCTGGGGAGGTCATTCTGCGGCAAAAAATAAACTTGCCGTCAGGAAAATAATATTATTCAGCGCGTCTCTATTTTATTTAAGGGTCGGTCTCCATGGCTGTAAGTAAAAGTAATTCGCAGAAATTTATTGCGAGAAACCGCGCACCACGCGTGCAAATTGAATACGACGTTGAAATTTACGGCAGTGAAAAAAAGGTTGAATTACCTTTTGTCATGGGCGTGCTGGCGGATCTCTCCGGCAAGCCGCTCGATCCATTGCCGCCAGTGGTCGACCGTAAATTCCTCGATATTGATATCGATAATTTTGACGAACGCATGAAGGGCATGAAGCCGCGCGCCGCTTTCGCGGTTCCGAATACGCTGACCGGCGAAGGGCAGCTGATGGTGGATATTACCTTCGAAAGCATGGACGACTTCTCGCCGGATGAGATCGCCCGCAAAGTGGATTCCCTGTCGCAACTGCTGGAAGCGCGTACTCAGTTGGCCAATCTGCAAACCTATATGGACGGCAAAGCCGGTGCGGAAGAGCTGGTGATGAAACTGCTGAAAGACAAAGCGTTGCTGAATACGCTGGCGGCCTCACCCAAAGCCAAAACTGAAATCGCTGAACTTCAGCCCGAAGAGTGATAAGAGACGAAGGAAAGACTATGTCTGTGATGGATGCGCAACGAGAAAAATCATCGAAATCGACCGTCGAGTACAACGATTTCAATGCGCTTTTAGCGAAAGAGTTTAAGCCAAAAACAGAGCAAACCCGGGTGGCCGTCGAAGGGGCGGTCAAAACGCTGGCCGAGCAAGCTCTGCGAAATACCCAAACGATCTCCGATGATGCCTATAAAGCTATCGAATCGATCATTGCTGAAATAGACAGCAAACTCTCCGAACAGATCAACCTGATTCTGCATCATCAGGAGTTTCAGTCGCTGGAAAGCGCCTGGCGCGGTTTGCAATACCTGGTGTTCAACACGGAAACCGACGAAAAGCTGAAGCTGCGCTTTATGGACATGTCCAAGGATGAACTGCGACGCAGTATGAAGCGTTATAAAGGCGTGGCCTGGGATCAAAGCCCGCTGTTCAAAAAAATCTATGAAGAAGAGTACGGTCAACTGGGTGGCGAACCTTACGGCTGTCTGGTGGCGGATTACTTTTTCGATCATACCGCGCCGGACGTCGATCTGCTGGCGTCGATTGGCAAAATTGCCGCCTCGGCGCATGTGCCTTTTATCTCTGGCGCCTCCCCGGCTGTGCTGCAGATGGAGTCCTGGCAGGAGCTGTCCAATCCGCGCGATTTGACCAAAATCTTCACCCAGAATCTGGAATATGCCGCCTGGAACTCCCTGCGTCAGGGGGAAGATTCTCGCTACATTGGCCTGGCGATGCCGCGTTTTCTGGCGCGTCTGCCGTACGGGATACGTACCAATCCGGTGGATGCCTTCCATTTTGAAGAGACCACTGACGGGGCGGATCACAGCAAATACGTCTGGTCTAACGCCGCGTATGCCATGGCAGTCAACATCAATCGCTCTTTCAAAGAGTACGGCTGGTGTACGTTGATTCGCGGTGTCGAGAGCGGCGGCGTGGTGGAGGGGTTACCTAGCCACACGTTCCCGACCGATGACGGCGGCGTGGACATGAAATGCCCGACTGAAATTGCGATTTCGGACCGTCGTGAGGCCGAACTGGCGAAGAATGGTTTTATCCCGCTGGTCCACCGTAAAAATACCGATTACGCGGCCTTTATTGGCGCGCAATCGCTGCAGAAACCGGCAGAGTACTATGACGCCGATGCGACGGCGAACGCCAATCTGTCCGCGCGTCTGCCGTATCTGTTCGCCTGCTCGCGCTTCGCCCACTACCTGAAGTGCATCGTGCGCGACAAAATCGGCACTTTCAAAGAGCGCGAAGAGATGCAGCGCTGGCTGAACGACTGGGTGATGAATTATGTCGACGGTGACCCGGCGAACTCGACTCTGGAAACCAAAGCGCGTCGCCCGCTGGCGGCAGCGGAAGTGGTGGTGGAAGACGTCGAGGGCAATCCAGGTTATTACCAGGCAAAATTCTTCCTGCGACCTCATTTCCAGCTGGAAGGATTAACCGTCTCTTTACGCATGGTCGCGAAATTGCCGTCCGTAAAAGAAGGTGCCTGATATCGAGATTCTTTCCTGAAAAAGCCAGGTAAGGCTGAATTTTCAGGAAGAGTGTGAGTGATGAAAATCATGACAAAAGGGAATGCTTTTTCTTTAACAGAAAGAGCGCGTAGAGCTTTTATTTAAATTGAGTGTTGGAGATTATATTATGGCACAGGATATGTTTATTAAAATTGAAGGCATCGAAGGTGAATCACCGGATGCCGTTCATAAAAATGAAATTCAGGTTCTGTCCTGGAATTGGGATGTTGCGCAGCATTCAAATATGCACAGCGGTTCGGGTGGCGGTTCTGGCCGTGCAACGGTTGATGATTTTATGTTTGTTCATTATACCGATAAAGCCAGCCCGAATTTACTGAGCTACTGTCTGACCGGTAAACATATTAAGAATATCCAGTTCGTCGTGCGTAAAGCCGGCGGCGATCCGCTGGAATATCTGACCATTAAATTTACCGACGCTATTATCACCAAAGTCAAGATGGCGGGCTCGATTGACGATGAAACACGTCCGCGTGAAGTCGTCAGCTTCTCCTTCACCAAAATGACCCAAGACTATGTGATGCAAAATGCGGAAGGTCACAAGTCCGGCGTTATTTCAGCAACCTATGATGTTAAGGCTAACCTGCGCGGTTAATCACTAACATGACGGCCGAAGGCTTACTGTTTCAGTAAGCCTTCATCGACAAAGGTTATCCGCAATATTTGGCAGGTATAAGCTAAATATTACGGATATCTTTTATGTGTACAGGACTGGCTTGTGACGCAACGGAAAATAATGCATTACGCACTGCAGATGATCATGGTTTTATTGTTGGCGGCGTGTTCCACAGATTATAAAGCTACATCTGAGACCAAAAGCGCTGAATTGACAATCAGTGCAGGAAAGAACAGTAATCCTGATATTAACGGGCGAGCTGCGCCTGTCGAGATTTTTATCTACGTCATGACCGGCGAGGATAATTTTAGCAGCAGTGATTATTTTACGATTGCAAAGGGAAATAACCCGGATCTGAAAGCTGATATTACGCAACGCAAGCAAATTATCCTGAAGCCAGGCGCATCAAGGCCCTTGACGCTGTCGATTGAAAAAGAGGCGAAATACCTGGCGGTGGTGGCGGCGTTTCGCAATATCAATGAGGCGCAATGGAGCGCGCTCTATATCTTACCGCAGCCTAAAAAGAGGTCGTGGTATCAAATTATTCTTCCCGCCTCAGATGAGACGCTGAAGCTGGCGGTTTCCGTTGATCAATTAGCTGTTTCCATTAAAGAAGTGAACTGACCCGTGAGAACCAATAAAGTCGTGTGGAGTGAAGGGCTGTTTTTGCGCCCGCAGCTCTTTCAACAGCAGGAACGCTATCTCGAGTACTACGCGCACAAAAGAGCGGCGACCATCACGCCGTTTTTCTGGGGGTTCGCTCAATACGATATTGATAGCGAGGCGCTGGCCTACGGTAAGCTGGTATTGCGCACCTGCAAAGGGGTGCTGCCTGACGGTACGCCGTTTGACATCCCGGGTCACGCGGCGCTCCCGGAACCGCTGACCATTGCCCCGGAACATCTGGGCAAAATTATCTGGCTGGCGGTCCCGCTGCGCCTTGATAACAGCGATGAGACGATTTTTGACACCGACGATCGCGGCTCACTGGCGCGTTTTTGCGCCTATGACGCCGAATTGCACGATACCAACGCCATCCGTCAGGGGGCCAGACAGGTGCAGTTAGGGCGCTTGCGGATGCGGCTCATCGCGGAAACGGAGATGACCGAATCGTGGATTGGGCTGCCCCTGGCGCGGGTGAAGGCCATCCAGCCTGATGGCAGCGTGCTTCTCCATGCCCAGGATTATATTCCCCCGGTGACGGGCTATGGTGCCAGCCCACTGCTGACAGAGTGGCTCACGCACCTTAACGGCCTGGTCAAAATCCGCGCCGATATGCTGGCGAGTCGGCTGGCTAACAGCGATGGCAAAGCCAGCGCCAGCGCGGAAATTGTCGACTATCTGCTGCTGCAAATCTTCAATAAATACGAACCGGTTCTCGATCACCTGCGCCATATTCCTGAATTGCCGCCTATTGCGCTGTTTCAGGAACTGGCGAAATTTGCCGGGGAGCTGGCGACCTTTATCCGGGTGAGCACTCGCCGCCCGAAACCTGCGCCGGGGTATCACCACGCCGGACTTTACGGCTCTATCCGTCCGCTGGTGGAAGAGATTAACGATCTGCTCAACCAGATCCTCGTGCGGGCCGGTCAGATGATTGTGTTGGAAAACAAAGGGCAGGGGATCTGGGCGGCGTCGGTGATGCCGGAAGAGTTGCGATCGTTTTCAAGCCTGGTGTTGGCCGTCAATGCACGCATGGCGGCGGATATTCTGGCTCAGCAGTTCTCCGCGCAGGCCAAAATTAGCGCGCCGCAACAGCTGCACGAGCTGGTGCGTTCCCATCTGCCGGGGCTGGTATTGCAAAATCTGCCCGTTCCGCCGCGTCAAATTCCTTACCACGCAGGCAGCGTCTATTTTGAGCTCTCCCGCAGCGGTCCTTTCTGGGAACGTATCTTACACACAGGGGCGCTGGCGCTTCACGTTGCCGGGGAAATGCCTGAACTCAGGCTGGAGCTGTGGGGGATCCGTCACTGATGAGCGATAACTTCGCGACCCTGGGGCAGGACAATGAACAGAGCTTACAGGCGCTGGGAATGTTTTTGTTGGATGAGCATAGCGACCCTGAACCGGAACGCAGCACCCGCGCGCCTTTGCCGGAAGGTGAACCCGCGCAGCTGAAGGCCCTGACCGCATTTAATGAGGCTGACCTGAAGGGCGAGAGCATCCAGCAGCGCGTGATGCGGGTGAATGCCTCCGGAAAACCTTTGCTGGAAGCGTGTCAGCCGCTGCTGCGGGCATTGAGTGAAATGCCAACGTTCGTTGCTGACGTCGCGCAGGTGGAAGTGCTCAAACGCACCCTGAGCAGTGAAATCAATGTCTTCACGGTGATCTGCGAAGAGGTCAACATTCCGTGGAAGAAGATGACTATCGCGCGCTACTGCCTCTGCACCGCACTGGACGAATCCGCGCATGCGTCGCCGTGGGGGATCAGCGCCGGGTGGGCGCGCAGCAATCTGCTCAACCATTTCGAAGGCGATAACGACGGCGGAAATAAATTCTTTCTCCTCGCCGGGCGTCTGTCGATGCATCCGCACGAATATGACGATGTGCTGGATATCATGCTGCGGATCCTGGCCCTGGGTTTTGAAGGTCGCTACAGCATTATTGAAGACGGCGACCGCCAGCTGATGAAGATCCGCCAGCGTTTGCAGGCGCTTCTTCAGAATACGCAGGACAAGATCGCCCCGGAGCTCTCCCCGAACGGCCTGCCGAAGCGCGAGGCTGTGCGCCAGAAATGGCGTATTCATGTCCCGATTCGGGCCACCTTGCTGCTGGCAGGCCTGCTGACGACCAGTACTTTTTTCTGGTGCAAATATCATCTGCTGGTTCAGCAACACGCTCTGACCAGCCGGATGGCGGCCATTACGCGCCTTGAACTGACGCATCCGGTCGTGAAAGGACGACTCCGACTCGCGGTCCTGCTTAAAGATGAAATTGATAAAAAGCTGCTGTCGGTGGATGAGAACGACAAACAGAGCAAGGTGATCTTCAACGGCGACTCGATGTTCACTTCAGGTTCGATTGATATCCGGCCAGACCGGGTGGCGACGCTGAACCGCGTGGCCACCGAGATCCGCCGCGTCAATGGCGAAGTCCTGATTGTCGGCCATACCGACGCCACGCCAATCCATAAGCCCGGGATAGAAGATAACCACGTCCTGTCGGAAAAACGTGCGGCGAGCGTCGCAGAATTGCTGATTAAGGCGGGTGTGCCGAGGAGCAATATTCGTATTCAAGGTGCGGGTGAAACTCAGCCGCTGCAAAGCAACCAGGATCCAACCGGTCGAGCCAGAAATCGACGTGTTGAAATGTTTGTCACCTATTAGTGGGCCACAACGGAATGTTTTACTTAAGTCGATTACTCTCAAGGCAAAGCCTGAAATTCGTGTTGCTGATGGCCTGTATGCTGGTGATGGCGGCAGGGATCTGGTATCTCGGCCCGTTTTCGGGGTTTGGCACGACGCGTCCGCTGGCCTCCGTTAGCGCGAGGATCTTGTGCATAGCCGCGCTGTGGCTATGGATGGCGCGGCTTTTCTGGCGGATCCCTCTCTTTATTCCCCTTGCGCTGACGGCGAGCGTGATCGTCTGGATTATGGGGCCGTGGCTGCTGGCAGGAAAAAGCTATCCGCTGGCGCGGTCTTCCGTGCGTCTGGCCATAGTAGTGATCATCTGGCTGGTGGCCTTACTTTACGCATCCTGGCTGTTTGTGCTGGCGGTGGTGGCAAACCCGGCGCTGCTGAACCGTTTTCTCCTGCGTACCCGGCGGGATGAGACGAGACAGGAGCATCAAGCCATCGCCCGGAAAATCCGTCATGCGGTGGGGATGACCAACAAAGTGCGCACGAAATGGCGACGCTGGTGGGCGACGCTTTTGCCGGGGGTGTTGCCCGAAACCGTGCCCTGGTACGTCTTACTGGGTAGCGAAGGCGCGGGAAAAACATCGCTGATCGTCACCTCCGGGCAGGACTTTCCGCTGCCGGAACAGCTGAGCCGTGTCGGGCGTGAAAACGCGCCAACGCAGGACTGCGAATGTTGGTTTGGCAACGACGCGCTGTTTGTGGATACGGCAGGCAAATACCTCTGCGAGGATGAGACCGCCAGACCAGAGTGGTTATCCCTGCTGAACGCGCTGCGCAAATACCGCCTTCGCGACGGGATCAATGGCGCCATTGTGGCGATTTCCGCCGAGGAGATTATGCAGGGCGACGGGAAGGGGATGTTGTCGCTTGCCACCCGTATCCGGGCACGTCTGGACGAGCTTCGCCAGACGCTGGGCATCCACTTTCCGGTGTATGTGGTCATTACCCGACTGGACTGGCTGCGGGGATTCGAACCCTGGTTTCGCAGCATGACGAACGAGGCGCGGGAGCAGGTGTGGGGCGTGACATTTCCGTGGGGCGAAATGGTCCATACGGGCACGTCCGCGCTGCACGAGCGGATCGAGGCGGAACTGGATGCGCTTCAGCAGCGCCTGGCCAGCGCGATCCACTCGCGTCAGCAGGAAGAGTACGCCCTGGCGGATCGTAAGCTGATGTACGCCTTTCCCCTCGATTTTCAGCTGTTGTGTGCGGGGATCGGCGAGTTTTTACAGCAAGCATTTTTCAGCTCCCGCTACGATGAAACCCAGTTTTGCGCCAGCTTCCGCGGCGTCTATTTTAGCAGCGCTTGTCAGACCGCCGACGCTCAGCTGGTGAATCACAGCAGCGTGGTGTCGCGCTGGCGAAATTACTTCTCGCCGCGCGCGGCGGGCGCACCCTCCTGCAGCACGGAGCGTATTGAACTGGCGGAAGTACCTCATCCCCGCCTGGTCTGGGGTAAACACTTCTTCCTGCGCCAGCTTTTTGCCGATGTGATTGTCAAAGATGCGGGGCTGGTATCGCGCAATTTCCGCGAGGAGGCGCGTTTTCGCCTGCGCCGTTTGCTGGGACATTGCGCGCTGATCGTGCTGGCCGTGGTGCTGATAAACGGCTTTGTGGCGAGCTATACCAACAACTCACGTTATCTGGACGTGGTCAGCGGCAGTACCCGTTTTCTGGAGGCGCAGGTGGCGACGCTAAAAACCTTACCGTCGGATACATTGCTGCCGAAACTGCTGACGATGGCCCGGGAGTTAGCGGATTTTGGCGATCTGGATCGGCAAAATCCTCCGCTGGACTACCGTTACGGGCTGTATACCGGACGCGCGGTGAATGCCCATGCCGGGCGGGTGTACCGGTTTACGCTGCGCACCTTTTTACTGCCTGCGGTACAGAGTCAGGCGACGAGCGCGTTAAATTCAGCCCTGCAATCTCAGGATCCTGACCGAATCTATGAGGCGCTGAAAGTGTATCTCGGCGTGTATGGTCAAGGGCGCGCCAGCACGGAGTGGCTGATTCAGGCTATCACTCAGCAGTGGGACGATGCCGATAAATTAACAGCCTGGGGCGACAGCGCGGTGTTTGTCAGCCATTTGCAAAGCCTGTTTGCGCATCCGGACTGGCTGTCCCAGGGGATGAAATTCGATGAGGCACGGGTTCGCGAGGCCCGCGCGTTGCTCGGACAGCATTCGCTCAACGCTCGTTTGTACCAGCGGATTAAAGCCGACCCGCTCTCCCAGTCTCTGGAGGCCATGACGCTGAACCGACTCACGGGGGATGCCAGCGAGCAGATCCTGACCGTCGCTGACGAGACCCTTGCCCGCGACGGCATTCCCGGTTTTTTTACGAAAGCAGGCTATCAGACGCTGGTAAAAAAAAAGTTCCTCTATCGCATCACTCAGCTACAGCGTGAGGATGAGTGGGTGATGGGAACGAACGCTGGCGCAGCGGCGAATATACTGGCCACGCGAGACGGTGTGCTCACGCTCTATCTTCGTGAATATGCGGCGTACTGGAGCCGTTTTCTCGACAGCATCCAGCTGATGGGGCTGGCGAGTGATTCGGTGAACAGCGTGTCGCCCCTGGCATCGGAAATCTACATGCTGCGGATTTTGGCCTCCTCGGGCTCGCCGCTGGAGCCGCTGGCCCAGGAGGTGGTGGAGCAAACGACGCTGGCGGCTGAGGACAAGAGTCTGCCTGAGATCCTTCAGCCTGCCATGGTCAGCAATAACCGTCTCATGAATCAGGCAACAAAATGGAATGATGCCGCGGATTATTCGGTTGTGAAGCTGACCCGGCGAGAGGTGGACGACCATTTCCGCCCCCTGAGAGAGTTTGTCAATGGGCAGGCCAGTCGTCCGATGGCCGCTGGCGCGTCAGGTGCAGCGGCAGGTTCTCAGCTTAACCAAATGACCTCCATGCTCAGCGAACTCTATACCCTGTTCGTGGTGACCAATAACAGCATCAGCAATGGTGATGCGCCGATGATGCCCGATACCGAAATGCGTATGAGCATACTGGCGCAGACGTGGCCGAACCCTTTTCAGTCGATCATCAGACCCTTTTTGACCTCAGCGTCAGAAAAAGTGCGAAACCAGGCGCTGGTCAGCAACAGCAAAAATATTGATGACAATCTGGGGCAGGTCTGTCGGGACACGCTGGAAAATCGCTATCCGTTTGTCCAGGTGACAACCGAAGTTAACCTGGACGATTTTGAACGCTTCTTTGCCCGCGATGGCCTGGTGGACAGTTGGTTTAAACAGAATCTGGCCAGCAAGGTCGATATGTCGCAGGCCGTCTGGCGTTACAAAGGGACGTCTGAAGCGGGCAATCTGGATTTCTTCCGCCAGGTGGCGCAGATCCGCAGTGCCTTTTTCCGCCAGGAGTCAGGCAATAAGCTCGCCATTACGCCGGGGCTGTCTGTCACGAATATGGACCCGGCAATCGTGCAGTTAAATATGGCGATGGGAGGGAGTCCGTTCCGCTATCTGCATGGCCCGGTGATCCCGTGGATATTCCATTGGCCAGCCAGCGAAGGGGTGTCGACAGTGAATATCGATGTGAAGCCAGCCGCGAAGCAAGGTCAATCGTCTTTATCGTTCAGTGGCCCCTGGGCATTTTTCCACTGGATGGACACCGCCGCGCAGCAAACTATTTCCGACGATGGCAATTTGCTGCTGACGTTCGATATCGATAAACGCCGCGTCGATATTTCTCTATCTGGAATGGTCATTGAGAATCAGTCGTTATCGGGTCTCTTACATCAATTCCGTTGTCCACAAATGCAGTAATGCAGGACGAGATGATTTTATTTGCGCAGGATGCAGGAGGCGATTGCAAAATGAAAAAATAGAACAGTTGCCTGTCGTGGTCTTTATTAATCCACCTGCACGGGATGTGCGTGGTGGTATCAAAATATCAATAACGAATCAGGTATCAACATGTCGCGAACAAGTAGCCTGAGTAGCCCCGCTATGCCATTTTTGCTCGGGGAACCTGCTTTAGTGCTGTCAAAGCTGGAGGGGGAAGAAGCCTTCTCCACGCTTTACACATGGACGATAACGGCCAGAACGCCCGCAAACCCGGCGATCCCCTGGCAGTCGGCGTCGAACATCGATATCAAAGCGCTACTCGGCAAAGAGATGACCGTCGAGATTGAACTGGATGGCAATGGTCTGGATGACACGCGCTATACCGGGAAAGGTATCAGGGAAATTTCCGGTCTGGTTCAGAAAGCGCGCTATATCGGGCGGGACAGCAACCAGGCCATGTATGAAATTATCCTGCGTCCCTGGCTGCACATCGCGGAGTTAACGTCAGACTTTAAAATATTCCAGCAAAAAACAGTGGTGGATATTATTGATGAGGTGCTTGCAGACTATCCTTATCCCGTCGAAAAAAGGTTGTCAGCCAGTTACCCGATTCTTGATTTCCAGGTGCAGTACGGTGAAGTCGATTTCAATTTCATTGAGCGTTTAATGGAAGAGTGGGGAATCTACTGGTTCTTCGAACACTCCGACCATAAACACCGTCTTATTCTGGTGGATCACGTTGGCGCGCACCGCCGCTATTTCAGCGAGGCTTACCATACGCTGCAGTATGTTCCGCAGGATCCGAAAGCAGATGAAGAATATATCAGCCAGTTTCATCATCAGGAAACCATTGTGAGTGGCCGCTGGCTGACAAACGATTATGACTTTACTCGCTCGAGGGCGGATATTTCGGCGGTGGACAGCAAACCGCGTAATACGGTCTTCAACCAGATGGAGATGTTCCACTGGCCTGGCGATTACGAGAAACCCGCCATCGGAGAGATGTTGGCCCGCGTGCGCATGGAAGAGCGCGGTGCGGAAGGATCGCGCGCGACCGGTGACGGCGAGATTCGTGGCATTGTTTGCGGATGTAATTTCGTTCTGGCGGGCTACCCGGTCGACAAGGCAAACCGTGAATATATGGTGCTGAGAAGCGGGCTGCGCATCAGCGAGATCTCGCAGAGCAGCGATGCGCCTCGCTTTAGCTACCACTGCGATTTTACCGTCCAGCCGACCAGTAAAATTTACCGTCATCCGCTAACGATTTCCCGTCCCCGGACTCGTGGCCCGCAAACGGCGATCGTAGTGGGACCGCCGGGTGAAGATATCTGGACCGATGAATATGGTCGCGTGAAGGTGCGTTTTGTCTGGGATCGCTACGGTCAAAACCGCGAGTCAGACTCCTGCTGGCTACGCGTCAGCCAGTCATGGGCGGGGAATAACTTCGGTGGGATCTACATCCCGCGCGTCGGTCATGAGGTGATTGTTGATTTTATCAATGGCGATCCTGACCGTCCGTTGATCATTGGCAGTTTGTACAACAACGTGACCATGCCTCCCTGGGATCTGCCCGCCAACAGTACGCAGAGTGGGATGATCAGCCGGACAGTCGGCGGCGGACGTACCAACTACAACGGTATTCGCTTTGAAGATAAGCCAGGCCAGGAGCTGTACTGGGAACAGGCCGAACGCAATATGGATCGCGTCACTAAAAATGATGAGGCCCAGACCATTGGGGCGCATTCGAAAGTGACCATCGGGGCCAGTCGCACGATGAACGTCGGGGCGGATTACAGCAAAGTCGTCATGGGCGGCTACAGCAAAATGGTGGGGTTAACCTATGGCCTGCAGGTAGCCTTGACGCGCGGCGTAGTGGTTGGACTGGCTAATTCGCTGGATGTGGGAGGCATGAATGCGACCAATGTCGGCGGGGCCAATCTGATTAACGTAGGCGGATACCATGCGGAATCGGTTGGCGGTGCCTGGCAGCTGGCTGCGGGTGGGGCGGCGACAATGGTTGCGGGTGGCGCGATCTCACTCAGTGCGGGGGGCGAACTGACCCTTAGCGCTTCGACCATCAAAATTATCGGCTCAAGTAAGGTGGTGATTCAGGGCGGGCAGGTGCAGATCAATCCAGGCGACGGCTGCGGATGCGGTGGTGGCGGTGGCGGTGGTCTGGAAGCACTCACCAGTCTGATTGGGTTGATACCGGTCTTTGGGTTAATCAAATTACCTATTCCGCTTCCGCCATTACCACCAGGCCCACCACCGCCACCTCCGACCCATACTCCGACGGATAAACCAACGGTGACACCGACGGAGACCCCGACGGAAACGCCAACGGAGACCCCGACGGAAACGCCAACGGAGACCCCGACGGTAACGCCAACGGCGACCCCGACAGTAACGCCGACGGAGACTCCGACGGTAACGCCAACGGAAACTCCGACGGTAACGCCAACGGAGACCCCGACGGTAACGCCAACGGAGACCCCAACGGTAACGCCAACGGAGACGCCGACGGTAACGCCAACGGAAACTCCGACGGTAACGCCAACGGAGACCCCGACGGTAACGCCAACGGAGACTCCAACGGTCGAACCAACGGTAGAACCGACGAAGGGACCGCCTCCTAAATAGAACTCAACCTCTCTCGCCAGGTAGCCTGGCGAGTGTTCATCTGATTTTAAGCAGGAGATAAAAATGCAAAATGCAGCACGCGTTGGAGATGCCATCAGTCACGGGGGATCCGTCACCAGTGGTTCTGGCAATGTCACTATTAATAACCAGCCAGCCGCTATGCAGGGGGCGAGTTCAGCCAGTTGCTCCATCCACGGTGGCAGCTCGGTCGCCTCTGGGTCCGGCACGGTATTTATCAACAACAATCCGGCGGCAAGACTGGGCGACACGACGGGCTGTGGTGCCACCATCAGCAGTGGTTCTGGTGATGTATTAATAGGTTAAATGAAGATGATCTATCTCACGCTGCACTGGCCTGAACGTCAGCCCCGCTGGAGGCTGGAATCGGGTACCCGCGGTCTATTTTCGAGTCAAACAGGCGCGTTTCTGAGCGGGAAAAACGCCGTGGCTGACAGTCATTCGGTGATGTTTCACGCCAAGGACAGTACTGTGGAAATCGAGAGTGGTTTGCTGACGATGCCGTGCTATGTCAATGGAAAAGCACTGCATTATGGAGAACGCTGCGCCGCCGATGTGGGCAGTCTGATTCAGGTGGCGCGCTATACCCTCGTCGTCGAAAACGAAACCAGCGACGAGGATCTGGTTCAGACGCTGGGCTTTTCTGCCGATATCGGCAAAGGCGCACCCTTGCCGGAGCTTGAAGAGATCCTCCATAACAGCCTGCTGCACGTGCCGTTACAGCAGGAGGGGGAGCAAAACGATGTGTTAAAAGCGCTAGAGAAAGAGTTTCGCCAGGCGCTGATTTGGGGCTTACAAACGCCGCAAAGCAGCCAGCCTGTGTCCTTGCGGGAGAGGCGATTTGCTGAACGGATGTTTGATTTTGAGCAGATCCAGGCGCAGGTCAAATCCGCAACGGTGACCCAGTGCATTTTCGAATCGCCATCACTTATTCAAAAGGTGTTTGAGGAACATAACATTCGTGACGATGACACCTGGTTTCAGGACGAAACGGTGCGATGCGACGTGCTGCGGATCCTGGCCCCGGAAGAGGTTCAGTACGACATTAAAAAACGGATCCCGGATCTTCTGGTACAGGAAATTTACCAGGCCGATCTGGATTCACTGTTCTAAATATTCAGGCAGAAACAACATGCTCATCGCACACCTATCACCAGAATGTCTAAATGCGTATTCGTGGCATGAACGCCTCACGCAGGAAGGAGAAATCTTCATATCGGCGAGGGCGAATCATGGTGGATAAACGTCAGTTTTTGCCCACACTGCTCGACCGCTTATTAGACGATGAGCCAAAAAAGCAGCACGAAGCCGCAGATAAATCGTTTCACGATGGTCGAACCCTGCGCCGTCTGGTGCAGCGGGATCTCACGGCGGTGTTGAACTGCGTCAATATCGAACGCGAGTTGTGTCCGGTCAGACATCAGGATATTGCGCAAACGGTGCTGAATTATGGCATTTCACCCCTGGCGGGGTCGCCGGAAAACCGGAATAACGGCCGGGAACTGGAGCAAATTTTACGTGAGGCGATCCTGCGTTTTGAACCGCGAATTATCCCGCAATCACTGATCGTCAAGGGACTCAACAGCGAAAAAGATCGGCCATTCAAACATGGAAAAATGCTGTTTGAAATTCGCGGTCTGATCTACTGGGAGCCTTATCCTCTGGATCTTTGTCTGTCCGGTGAATATGACAATGAGCGGGAAGGAATTGAATTTACCGCGGTATGAGAAACGAGTAAGGAGTCAGGATGAATGTTTTATATATCGGCAGTGGATTGTCGGCCTTACAAGCCAGAGAGGAGCAGTACCATGATCATATTAAAGTGTGTCTGAATAATGCCTGGCGAATTTATGAGGGCGGCGAGTTTGATTTTTGGATCCGACCGGGAGATTTCCCGATAGAAAATTATCCCACTCACGTGCATTTTCGCCATGAAATCACCCATGCGAACTACTCGCACGCTCTTCATCAGGCCGCAGAGCAACTGGGCTTTGGCGATCTGCAAGGGTTTGCGCTGGAGAAGGAAATTGGCTACACCTCCTTTTTTCAGGGCTTGTACTGGATAATGCTGGTACTGGCTCCGCAGCGCGTGGGACTACTGGGATTCGACCATGACTACAATCCGGAAAAAATTAAAAAATGGAAGGCAGATGGAATGCCGCAACCAGGCAATAACTTTCTGAATAAACGAGAAGGCGGTGTTAACGAGTGGGTGAGCGATTATTTCAGAGAGTATGAACAGGATGCTTTTTATGGGCAGAGTACACCTGACCCGATGAGATTTAACGCAGACTATATCGAAAAAAAAATGCAGTTAGCACTCCATTCCGCCCAGTTGCTGGGGGTCGATATTATCAATTATTCGAAGCGATCTTCCCCGTATAACGTTTTTCCTCGTCGGGAGAGGGGGGAATAAAATCCCTCCCACCAGGCGGTGAGAGGGGGAAATTCTTATGCAGCGACCAGAC
Source organism: Lelliottia sp. JS-SCA-14 (assembly GCF_035593345.1). Lineage (NCBI taxonomy): Bacteria > Pseudomonadati > Pseudomonadota > Gammaproteobacteria > Enterobacterales > Enterobacteriaceae > Lelliottia > Lelliottia sp. JS-SCA-14. The sequence continues at coordinate 2,356,056 of NZ_CP141606.1, forward strand.
TGTCAATTGCGGATTTCGCATCGGTCTGTGCTTTGGTTGCCACTTCCGGACCGTAAGCGATGCCTTCAGCGAAGACAAAGTTCACGTCGGTAATACCGATGAAGCCCAGGAACAGGGTCAGGTACGGTGCTACGAGGTCAGTTGGGGTATCTTTGTGGATACCGCCACGGCTGGACAGCACGATAGCGCGTTTGCCTTTCACCAGACCTTCCGGACCATTTTCGGTGTAACGGAAAGTGACGCCAGCGCGAGCCACCAGGTCGAAGTAGTTTTTCAGCTGCGTTGGGATGTTGAAGTTGTACATCGGGGCGTTGATCACGATCACGTCGTGCGCCTGCAGCTCAGCAATCAGCTCATCAGACAGCGCCAGCGCTTCCTGCTGACGTGGAGTCAGTGGGGCATCACTTGGACGCAGTGCGCCAACCAGCTCACCGTCCAGTACCGGAATCGGGTTTGCAGCCAGATCGCGAACGGTGATTTCGTCAGCGCTGTGCTGTTCACGCCACTGTTCAACGAAGTAATCAGACAGCTGACCGGACTGAGAGTACCCTGCCAGAATACTGGATTTGAGAACTAATACTTTGCTCATGGGTGATTCCTTTAATTGGTTTGGATAGGGGTGTTCCCCGTTGCTTGCTGACACTTTATTCACAATCCTGTCGCAGAGATAGCGCAATATATCGAAGTCTATGTTCGATTTTTTTGAATAAGGCAGTCAAAGCGGTGGTGTGGTACTCTATACCCATCATTCAAGTGAGATTTAGCCTGGCAGAGCACTGCCCCCTAACACTATGACAGAACAACAAAAATTAACCTTCCCGATGCTGATGCAACAGCTCGATACGCTGATGCTGCGCGACAAGCAGCGCTTCGCACGTCGCCTGCACGGGATTAAAAAGGTTAAAAATCCTGATGCACAACAGGCCATTTACCAGGAGATGGCGAAAGAGATTGAACAGTCAGCCGGGAAAGTCGTGCTGCGCGAAGCGGCACGCCCTAAGATTGAATACCCGCAAAACCTGCCCGTCAGCCAGAAGAAACAGGAAATCCTCGAAGCCGTGCGCGATCACCAGGTGGTGATTGTGGCCGGGGAAACGGGTTCCGGTAAAACCACGCAGCTGCCAAAAATCTGTATGGAGCTGGGGCGCGGGATCAAGGGCCTGATCGGTCATACCCAGCCGCGTCGTCTGGCGGCGCGTACCGTGGCGAACCGTATTGCTGAAGAGCTGCAAACGGAGCCGGGCGGTTGCATCGGCTATAAGGTGCGTTTCAGCGATCACGTCAGCGATAACACCATGGTCAAACTGATGACCGACGGTATTCTGCTGGCCGAAATCCAGCAGGACCGCCTGCTGATGCAGTACGACACCATCATCATCGATGAAGCCCACGAGCGCAGTCTGAATATCGATTTCCTGCTCGGGTATCTGCGCGAGCTTCTGCCGCGTCGTCCGGATCTGAAAATCATCATTACCTCCGCGACCATCGATCCGGAGCGCTTCTCGCGCCACTTTAACAACGCGCCGATCATTGAAGTCTCTGGCCGTACCTATCCGGTAGAAGTGCGCTATCGCCCGATTGTGGAAGAGGCGGACGATGTCGATCGCGACCAGCTGCAGGCGATTTTTGACGCCGTGGATGAGCTGGGCCGCGAAAGCCCCGGCGACATCCTCATCTTTATGAGCGGTGAGCGCGAAATCCGCGACACCGCCGATGCCCTGAGCAAGCGCGATCTGCGCCACACGGAGATCCTGCCGCTCTACGCGCGCTTATCCAATAGCGAGCAGAACCGCGTGTTCCAGTCCCACAGCGGCCGTCGGATCGTGCTGGCGACCAACGTCGCCGAAACCTCGCTGACGGTGCCGGGCATTAAATATGTGATCGACCCCGGCACGGCGCGCATCAGCCGCTACAGCTATCGAACCAAGGTCCAGCGCCTGCCGATCGAGCCGGTTTCACAGGCCTCGGCGAATCAGCGTAAGGGCCGCTGCGGTCGTGTCTCGGAAGGTATCTGTATTCGCCTCTATTCCGAGGACGATTTCCTGTCGCGCCCGGAATTTACCGACCCGGAAATTCTGCGTACTAACCTCGCATCCGTCATCCTGCAGATGACCGCGCTCGGTCTGGGCGATATTGCCGCGTTCCCGTTTGTCGAAGCGCCGGATAAACGCAATATCCAGGACGGCGTGCGCCTGTTGGAAGAGCTGGGTGCGATTACCACCGACGAACAGGTAACTGCCTACAAACTGACGCCGATGGGCCGTCAGCTGAGCCAGCTGCCGGTGGACCCGCGTCTGGCGCGTATGGTGATTGAGGCGCAAAAACACGGCTGCGTGCGCGAGGCGATGATTATCACCTCAGCGCTGTCCATTCAGGACCCGCGCGAGCGCCCGATGGACAAGAAGCAGGCGTCCGACGAAAAACATCAGCGCTTCCACGACAAAGAGTCGGATTTCCTCGCCTTTGTGAATCTGTGGAACTACCTCGGCGAGCAGCAAAAAGCGCTGTCGTCGAACCAGTTCCGCCGCCAGTGTAAGGTCGAATATCTCAACTATCTGCGCGTGCGCGAGTGGCAGGATATCTACACCCAGCTGCGCCAGGTGGTGAAAGAGCTGGGCATTCCGGTGAACAGCGAACCGGCGGAGTACCGTGAAATTCACGTGGCACTGCTGACCGGGCTGTTGTCCCATATCGGCATGAAAGACGCCGATAAGCAGGAATATACCGGCGCGCGTAACGCCCGTTTCTCCATCTTCCCAGGTTCTGGCTTATTCAAGAAACCGCCGAAATGGACCATCGTGGCGGAGCTGGTGGAAACCAGCCGTCTGTGGGGTCGCATCGCGGCGCGCATCGATCCCGAGTGGGTCGAGCCGGTGGCGCAGCATCTGCTGAAACGCTCGTACAGTGAACCGCACTGGGAACGCGCGCAGGGTGCGGTGATGGCGACGGAAAAAGTGACCGTTTACGGCCTGCCGGTCGTGGCGGCGCGGAAGGTGAACTACAGCCTGATCGACCCGGCGCTCTCCCGCGAGCTGTTTATCCGCCACGCGCTGGTGGAGGGCGACTGGCAGACGCGTCACGCCTTCTTCCGTGAAAATCTGAAATTGCGCGCAGAAGTGGAAGAGCTGGAGCACAAATCCCGCCGTCGAGACATCCTCGTGGACGATGAAGCGCTGTTTGAGTTTTACGACCAGCGCATCAGCCACGACGTGGTTTCTGCGCGTCACTTCGACAGTTGGTGGAAAAAGGCCAGCAAAGAGTCGCCGGACCTGCTCAACTTTGAAAAGAGCATGCTGATTAAAGAGGGCGCGGAGCAGGTCAGCAAGCTGGACTACCCGAACTTCTGGCATCAGGGCAACCTCAAGCTGCGTCTGACCTATCAGTTTGAGCCAGGCGCGGACGCCGACGGCGTGACCGTTCACATTCCGCTGCCGCTGCTCAATCAGGTGGATGAGGGCGGTTTTGAGTGGCAAATTCCCGGCCTGCGCCGAGAGCTCATCATTGCACTGATTAAGTCCCTGCCGAAACCGGTGCGGCGTAACTTTGTTCCGGCCCCGAACTACGCCGAAGCCTTCTTGGGCCGCGTCACGCCGCTGGAGCTGCCGCTGCTCGACGCGCTGGAGAAGGAGTTGCGCCGTATGTCTGGCGTGACCATTGACCGCGAGTCCTGGCACTGGGATCAGGTGCCCGATCACCTGAAAATCACCTTCCGGGTGGTGGATGACAAAAACAAAAAGCTCAACGAAGGCCGCTCGCTGACGGAGCTGAAAGAGGCGCTGAAAGGCAAAGTGCAGGAGACGCTCTCGGCGGTAGCGGACGACGGTATCGAACAGAGCGGATTGCACATCTGGAGCTTCGGCAATCTGCCGGACCATTACGAGCAGAAGCGCGGCAACTATAAGGTGAAAGCCTGGCCTGCGCTGGTGGATGAGCGCGACAGCGTGGCGATCAAGTTGTTTGATAATCCGCAGGAGCAACAGCAGGCGATGTGGCGCGGTCTGCGCCGCTTGCTGCTGCTGAACATCCCGTCGCCGATCAAATATCTGCACGAAAAGTTGCCGAACAAAGCCAAGCTCGGACTGTACTTCAACCCGTATGGTAAGGTGCTGGATCTGATCGACGACTGTATCTCCTGCGGTGTGGACAAGCTGATTGACGAAGCGGGCGGACCGGTGTGGACGGAAGAGGGCTTTGCCGCCTTGCACGACAAAGTGCGCGCCGGGCTGAACGAGACGGTGGTGACTATCGCGAAGCAGGTCGAACAGATCCTGACGGCGGTGTTCAATATCAACAAACGCCTGAAAGGGCGCGTGGATATGACCATGGCGCTGGCCCTGTCAGACGTGAAAGCGCAGATGGGCGGGCTGGTGTATCGCGGGTTTGTCACCGGGAACGGCTTCAAACGTCTTGGCGATACCTTGCGCTATCTGAATGCGATCGAAAAACGTCTTGAGAAACTGGCCGTCGATCCGCACCGCGATCGCGCGCAGATGCTGAAAGTGGAGAGCGTCCAGCAGGCGTGGCAGCAGTGGTTAAACAAACTGCCGCCCGCGCGCCGCGACGACGAAGATGTGCAGGAGATCCGCTGGATGATCGAAGAGTTGCGCGTCAGCTTCTTCGCGCAGCAGCTGGGAACGCCGTATCCGATCTCCGATAAGCGTATTTTGCAAGCGATGGAGCAAATTACAGGTTAAACCCCGCCCGGTGGCGCTGCGCTTACCGGGCCTACAAAACCGTCGTGGGCCGGGTGAGGTTTGTGCGGTCTGGTGCCCGGTGGCGCTGCGCTTACCGGGCCTACAAAACCGTCGTGGATCGGGTGAGGTTTGTGCGGTCTGGAGCCCGGTGGTGCTGCGCTTACCGGGCCTACAAAACCATCGTAGGCCGGGTAAGGCGTAGCCGCCACCCGGCTTTTTCTTCGGGCAGGATTGCAGCTTATCCTTTCCAGCGAGCCCGCTGACCGCGTACGTCGACGTGCGTGAACGTCTTATAACTTCCCAGCCCCAGCGTCTCCGGATAATGCTCATCAAACCAGCGATACACCGCTGACGGCGTACTTCCTGCAATCACAATATCCGCCGCGATCCCCTGTAAATGCTGGCTATTCGGCACTCCACCAACGGCTTTATTATGCGTCGGACACCGGCAGCCGCAGTTAATGGTGACAGGCGCATCGAACGCGCATCGCGCTCTTTCCAGCACCGCGATAAGCTCCTGCGAAATACTCATAAAACCGCACCCGCACCGGCATGCAAACTCGCTGGTGCTGAAATGTTCAGAAAGATTCCCCATGTGTGTTCCCCGTCGATAATCTCAATACCAGACAGAGTACGCGGTGAAAGAAAACAGAAGGGGGCAATAGGCAGGCGCGGGAGGGCATTAAATGATGAGCCCGGTAGGCCGGGTAAGGCGTAGCCGCCACCCGGCGCAGAGGTGAGGTTCGTGCGGTCTGGAGCCCTCACCCCAAGCCTCTCCCACGGGTGAGGGAGATAATGCTTTTACCTCCATCCCCCGCCCAGCGCCTTATACAGATCAATCTGCGCCAGCAGCAGATTATTTTTCACCTGCACCACGCTGGTTTGCACTGAGAACAGCGTGCGCTGTGCGTCGAGGACGTCCAGATAGGACGAGTACCCGTTGCGATAGCGATTTTGTGCGATGCGCAGGGTCTCTTGCGCTACGTCCTGCTGTGCTAGCAGCTCGGTCAGCTGTTCCTGATAGCGCGTGATGGCATCCAGACTGTCGTTCACTTCCCGGAAAGCGTTGCGCACGGTTTTTTCATAGGCGTACAGCGCCTGATTGCGCTGGGACTGGGAAATATCCACCTGCGCGTTCAGCGCCTGGCGGTTCAGCAGCGGTGCCAGGATACTCCCGCCAAGACTCCAGAGCTGCAGGGGGTTATCCAGCAAGCCCGGCAAAGTGCGATCCTGTACCGATCCCGTGGCGGTGAGGTTGATCGACGGCAACAGGCTGGCGCGAGAGGCGGCGAGCGAGGCGTCGGCTGCAATCAGCTGGCGTTCCGCCTGCACGATATCCGGGCGGCGATTGAGCAGCGACGAGGGCAGCTGTGACGGGAGTTGCAGCGGCGTCAGCGAGCTGAAACTGTCGCTGCGCGCCACCTCGCCGGGATTGTCTCCCAGCAGCTGACTGAGGGCATTTTCCTGCACGGCGATCTGGTGCTGAAGCAGCGGGATCTGCGCTCGCGTGGATCGCAGTTCGGAGTCGGACTGCATCAGCTCCAGCCGTGAGCTGTAGCCCGTTTCAAACTGGCGTTTAGCCAGCGCCAACGCATCTTCCCGCGATTTGACCGTCGACTGCGTCACGCGCAACTGCTCATCCAGTGAAAGCAGGGTGACATAGCCCGACGCCACCGACGACGCGACCGTAAGATCCGCGGCGGCGGCTGCCGCTTTTTGTGCTTCCAGCGTGGCTTCGGCGGCATTCGCGGTACTGCGGTTAACGCCCCAGATATCCACGTCATAGCTGGCGGTGAGACTGCCTTTGTACAAGGTGCTGTAAACCGGCAGCCCGGTGGCGGCGGACTGCGCACGCGCCCGGGTGCCGCTCACGCCTGCATCGAGCGACGGAAACAGGCTGCTGTCGGCGGCGTAAACGCGCGCCTGATATTCGTTGATCCGCTCGCGGGCAATCAGCACGTCGCTGTTATTTTGCAACGCCCGATCGACGTAGCGGTTGAGGTGGTTATCGTGAAAATTTCGCCACCACAGCTGTTCTGCCGGGCTGGCGGGGCCGGTGGCAGCGCGCCACTGGGCCGGGATTTGCAGCGAGTTTTTCGCCGGGGCGACATCTGCCGACTGACACCCGGCCAGCCACAGGGCGACGAGGGCGCAGGCCACGGGACGAAGCGTCATTCTTTCGCCTCCCGCGTGTCAATGTTCACCTGCACGGACATCCCTGGGCGCAGCAGGGCGGTCTCTTCCGGTTTGCCGAGCACTTCAATACGCACCGGAATTCGCTGGGCAATTTTGACAAAGTTGCCGGTGGCGTTATCCGGCGTGATGGCGCTGAACTCCACGCCGGTCGCCGGAGAGATACTCTGCACGCGGCCCTGATACTTTTTATTGTTCAGTGCATCGACGGTAAAGGTGACCGATTGCCCGACGCGCAGATCCGCCAGCTGCGTCTCTTTGATGTTGGCGATGACCCAATGCTGCGGCGGAACCAGCGTCGTGAGATGCGTTCCGGCGGTGACGTACGCGCCGAGACGCACGGCAATCTGCCCGAGCTGACCGTCGCGCGGGGCGATAATCCGCGTGTTCTGCAGATCGATCTGCGCCAGCTCCAGCGCGGCTTTCGCACTCTCGACGTCCGCTTCCAGCGAGCCGCGATTGACGATCACGGTTTGCAGATCCTGACGCGACATTTCCAGCGTGGCTTTGGCCTGGTCGATATCGGCGCTGCCCTGAGCGGCGCTGGCGAGAGCCGCGTCGCGCTCGCGAATGGAGAGCGAACCGTCGGCGGTGAGATCCTTCACGCGCTTTAAATCTGCCTGCGTTTTCAGGCTCTGGGCACGGGCGTTTTTCAGCGCCGCGTCGTTGCGGGCAATCACCGCTTCAGCGCTTTTCCGCTGCTGGAGATTGTTTTCCAGCGCCGCCTGTTTCATTGCCAGCTGGGCCTCGGCCTGATGCACGCGCTGGTGGTAGATGCGGTCGTCAATCTGCAGCAGCAGGTCGCCTTTTTTGACCTGCTCGAAATCCTGCACCTTCACTTCGGTGATGTAGCCGTTGACCTGCGGACTGATAAAGGTGGTCTGCCCGCGCACGTAGGCGTTATCGGTAAACTGGGTGTGACGCGTGAAAGGCGGCAACTGCCAGGCGTAGAGGATCACCAGTACCCCGACGATGCCGATGGCTGCCGCGGTAAAAATAGAAACAATGCGCAAGTTATTGCGGGTGTTGGCCTGCTCTTTGGCGGCATCCTGCTGACTCATAACGTCTCCCGGGGTAAAGCCATGTTCATTATTGATTTTCTTCTGTTATTTGGTGCCCGTGGCGCGTTTTAGCGCCATCCGGGCGGTGATTCTCAGGCGCAGCAAGCGCCACAAAATCCAGACCAGCGTGGCGGTGGCAATCCCCGCCGTCAGCATATAGGTATCGTTATAGGCCAAAATATTGGCCTCCAGCGTGGTGACGGTTTGCAGCTGCAGCACGGCCTGAGTGCCAAGCAGGGCGCTGTCGCCAATCAAATTCTGGTACATCTGGCTGTACATTTGTAGCCGCTCGTTGACCAGCGGATTCAGCGTGGTGAGCTGATCGGCTAATAAACTGGAGTGATATTTCTCGCGCCAGGTCTGAAAGGTGCCGAGGATCGCGGAACCGAGCAGGCCGCCCACATTCTGGCTCATGCCAAACAGCACCGAGAAGCTGACCAGGTTGCGCGGATCGGCAATCACGCCGCCAATTCCCGCCAGCATCGCCGGGGCGAGGAAAAACGCGCTGCCAAAGCCGAGCAAGAACTGGCTGAGCATCAGCTGATCCGGGCGGGTTAAGCTGGTGGACTGGCTGTCGAGCAGGGAGGCGACAATCATCAGCAGCAGGGAGGTGACGATCGGCCAGGCCAGTTTGGTCGGCTTAATGGTCAGACAGCTGGCGACAATCCCGCAGGCGATCCCGGCGAAGATCGACCAGGCCAGGTGGGTCATTTGTTCGTTCTGCAACCCGACATACTGCAGCCAGCCGATCACCCCGGTGTTTTGCTCCGCCAGCACGATGCGGATCAGCAGCATAATCAGCCCCAGGCGCAGAATGCTGCCGCTGGAGAGCCAGCGGGTATTGAGCAGCGGGTTGCTGCGGTTGTGTTCAAAGACGATGGCGGAGAGGATCAGCACCAGCGAGGCCGCCAGCGCCCAGCCGATCCACGGCGCTTCAAACCACCAGTCGAGACGCCCGAGGGACAGCACCGCGCAGAGCAGCGCCATGCCCGGTGCCAGCAGGAAGAAGGTGATGAAATCTTTCTTCTCAAAGACTTTTTTTCGATCGCCGGGCGGGAGTTTCAGGGCGATCACGCACCCGAGCGAAATCAGCGCCAGGCCGAGCTCGAAGAAATAGAGCCCGCGCCATTCGTCGAGCTGCAACAGTTCGGTGGAGAACAGGCGGGCGATGGGGATGGCCAGCGAGGAGCCGGTGATCCCGATGGTCAGCGCTTTAAGACGATGTTTCGCGGGCCAGGCCTGAATCTGATAGTAAATGCCCAGCGAGCTCAGGGCGGCGGCGACCATCCCGTGAGCGGCGCGGACCATCAGCGCGGAACTCAAATCGTTGACGAACAGGTGGAAAAAGGTCACCAGCACATAGAGCACCAGAAACCCTTCCGTAAAGGCGCGCAGCCCGAACTGCTGGCGAAATTTCACCAGCAGCAGGTTGATCGAGACGTTGGTCATCACGTAGACGGCGGGAAGCCAGGCGATCTCCGTCGACCAGACGGCAAAAGTGCCCTGCAAATTTTGCAGGTTGGCGGCGACCATCGCGTTGCCGAGCGCACCCGTCAGGCAGACCAGTAAACCCACCACGCCATAGGCCACGCGTTTTGGCGTGCTGTGAAGGGGTGTCGAAGGCGAACCGAGCAGGGCGGGTTTCTCATGTGGCTGCCACTCGCGAGGAGCATAAGGATCGCGTTGAGGCAGGCGCATAACGTCAGTTACCTTTGGAAAAATTGAATAGTTAGTGGGCTAACGATTCTACCTGTGGCAGAAATCATAATTCAAGTGAATATGAAATAGTTCATTAAATCAAATATGATTGCCGCCATCTGCGGTAACGGGCGGGCGGCTTTCGGAGAGATCCTCTGTTTCGTCACGACATACGCGTTACTCTGAACATAACCTGATGTAAGGAGGTCACGATGACGCTTAACCTTTTTCCCTGCCTGCCCGAGGCAACCCTCGCGGCGGTCAATAAGACCGGTGAGTGGCTGGCGCAGGACGATTATCGTCACGGCCAGCCGTTTGATGCTGTGATACTTGCCGGGAACGCGGTGATCCCGGCCATCGACGCCGCCTGCCGGGTCGCGTCTGAGCAGGCGATTCCGCTGATCATTAGCGGGGGTATCGGCCACTCGACGACTTTTCTGTATGCGGCGACGGCTCGTCACCCGCGCTATAACACCGTTCCGACCACCGGACGCGCAGAGGCGGCGATTCTTGCCGATATCGCGCGCCAGTTCTGGCACATTCCCGATGAACGGATTTTGATTGAAGACCAGTCCACCAACTGCGGAGAAAATGCGCGGTTTAGCTGGAACATGCTCAAACATCATGCGCCAGTCCCGGAACGCCTTCTGGTGGTACAAGACCCGACGATGCAGCGTCGTACCATGGCGACCTTTGCGCGGGTGTGCCGCGACGAGCGCGTGCCGCCACACTTGACCAGCCATCCGGGCATTATTCCGCGTCTGCAAAACAGCGACGACGGTCTGGTGTTCAGCGGTGGCGGCGAGGGGCTGTGGCCGGTGGAGCGCTATCTGTCGCTGGTGCTCGGCGAACTCCCGCGCCTGCTTGATGATGCCAACGGTTACGGCCCGGCGGGGCGCGACTTTATCGCTCACGTGGATATTCCGCCTCGCGTCGAAGCCGCCTGGCAGATTTTACGCCATGACACCACGCTCACCGAGGCGCTGGTCAGCCGTTCCCTTCTGTAACCTTTGCCCGTTTGCGCAGCCTGCGTCGCAAACGGGCATTTTATGTTGCTCGTCTGTAATCAAAATGTTTTGCTGACGCGATTCTTTTTTGAGATATCTCACAAAAACAGCGCGATACCATGAGTCTCCTGAAACCTCACTGTAATTTTTAACAATAATTTCACGTGTTAAAAACAGTGCAACCACAGGAGCAGGTCATGACAGTACCCGTACAACATCCTATGTATATCGATGGACAGTTTGTTGCCTGGCAAGGTGACGCCTGGATTGATGTCACCAATCCGGCCACCGAAGAGGTCATTTCCCGTATTCCCGATGGGCGTGCCGAAGACGCCCGCAGAGCGATAGAGGCTGCTGACCGCGCGCAGCCGGGCTGGGAAGCGCTTCCGGCGATTGAGCGTGCGAACTGGCTGCGCAAAATCTCCGCCGGGATTCGCGAGCGCGTGAGTGAAATCAGCGCCCTTATTGTCGCCGAGGGCGGCAAAATTCAACAGCTGGCGGAAGTGGAAGTCAATTTCACCGCCGATTACATCGACTACATGGCCGAGTGGGCGCGTCGTTACGAAGGCGAGATTATCCAGAGCGATCGTCCGGGCGAAAATATTCTGGTCTTTAAACGCGCCCTCGGCGTGACGACCGGCATTCTGCCGTGGAACTTCCCGTTCTTCCTGATTGCCCGCAAGCTGGCGCCTGCGCTGCTGACGGGCAACACCATCGTTATCAAACCGAGCGAATTCACGCCGAACAACGCCATCGCGTTTGCCAAAATCGTCGATGAAATTGGTCTGCCGAAAGGGGTCTTTAACCTGGTGCTCGGGCGCGGTGAAACCGTCGGCCAGGAGCTGGCGGGCAACCCGAAAGTGGCGATGGTCAGCATGACCGGCAGCGTCACCGCCGGTGAGAAGATCATGACCGCCGCGGCGAAAAACATCACCAAAGTGTGTCTGGAGCTGGGCGGCAAAGCGCCTGCGATCGTGATGGACGATGCGAATCTGGAGCTGGCGGTGAAAGCGATTGTCGACTCGCGCGTCATTAATACCGGGCAGGTGTGTAACTGCGCCGAGCGCGTGTATGTTCAGAAAGGTATCTACGACCGTTTTGTGAACCGTCTGGGTGAGGCGATGAAAGCGGTGCAGTTTGGCAATCCGGCGGAGCGCACAGATATCGCGATGGGCCCGCTGATTAACGCCGCGGCGCTGGAACGCGTCGAGCAGAAAGTGGCGCGCGCGGTGCAGGAGGGGGCGCGAGTGGCGCTCGGCGGCAAGGCGGTGGAAGGCAAAGGCTACTACTATCCGCCGACCCTGCTGCTGGATGTGCGCCAGGAGATGAGCATCATGCACGAAGAGACCTTCGGCCCGGTGCTGCCGGTGGTGGCGTTTGATTCTCTCGAAGACGCGCTGGCGATGGCGAACGACAGCGAGTACGGCCTGACCTCTTCGGTGTATACCCAGGATCTGAACGTGGCGATGAAAGCCATCAAAGGGCTGAAATTCGGCGAGACCTACATCAACCGCGAAAACTTCGAGGCGATGCAGGGCTTCCACGCGGGCTGGCGCAAGTCGGGTATCGGCGGGGCGGACGGGAAACACGGTCTGCATGAATATCTGCAAACTCAGGTGGTTTATCTCCAGTCGTAATATTGTGATTAGCGGGCAGCGAGGCTGCCCGCAACCAATTAAAGCGCGGCGAACTTATCCAGCGTGCGCACCAGTTGGGTGACAAAGCCGTACTCGTTGTCATACCAGGCCACGGTTTTCACCAGCTGTACGTCTCCCGCCTCGGACACTTCCGTCTGCGTGGCGTCAAAGATTGATCCAAAGTGCGAGCCGATCACATCTGAGGAGACGATCTCCTCGTCCGTATAGCCAAAGGATTCATTGCCCTCGGTCGCTTTTTTCAGCGCGGCGTGGATCTCATCGACGGTCACCTTTTTCTCCAGAATCGACACCAGCTCGGTCACCGATCCGGTTTTCACCGGCACGCGCTGGGCGTGACCTTTCAGCTTGCCACTGAGCGCCGGGATGACCAGCCCAATCGCTTTCGCCGCCCCGGTGGTATGCGGAATGATATTCTCCGCCGCCGCACGCGAGGCGCGCAGGTCTTTCCCGCGCGGGCCATCGACCAGCGCCTGGGTGCCAGTGTAGGCATGGATGGTGGTCATGGTGCCGACCTTAATGCCGAAGGCGTCGTGCAGCACTTTCGCCAGCGGAGCCAGGCAGTTAGTGGTGCAGGATGCCACCGAAATAATGGTGTCGCTGGCGTCAATGGTGTCGTCGTTGACGTTAAAGACGATGGTTTTCATCTCGCCAGCGGGCGCGGAGATCAGCACTTTTTTCGCCCCGGCGTCGAGGTGGGCTTTCGATTTCTCCTCCGAGGTATAGAAACCGGTGCATTCCACCACCAGATCCACGCCCGCCGAGGTCCATGGAATGTGTTTGGCCTCTTTTTCGGCGTACACGGAGATCGATTTGCCATCGACAATCAGCGAGTCTTCGGTGAAATCGACGCTCCACGGGAAAGGACCGTAGTTCGAGTCGTGTTTCAGCAGATAGGCCAGCACTTTGGGGGAGGTGAGATCGTTAATCGCCACGACGGTGTTGCTGTCCTGAGTTTCAAGCAGACGGCGCAGGACGAGACGCCCGATGCGGCCAAAACCATTAATGCCAATTTTACTCATGGTTGACTCCTGTATGAACTGAACGATGCGACAGTTTGAAAACTCCTCCAGGCTTAGACCATGACGGCGGGTGAGGCAATTGAAGATGATTCATGCGCGGGCGAAGTTTTTGAAAAACCATAAAGAAAAGTTAATGAATTTTTAAGTAAAGCCCGTTATGTTGACCCTTTGTTCGACTTTATCCAGGAAATCATATGCGTAATAAATATACTGGCCTGCAAATTGGCATTCACTGGCTGGTGTTTCTGCTGGTTATCGTGGCCTACGCGGCGATGGAGTTACGCGGATTTTTCCCGCGCACCGCGCGTCCGGTGATCAATATGATTCATGTTTCCTGCGGGATTTCGATCCTGGTGCTGATGGTCGCGCGTCTGCTGGTGCGCCTCAAATTTCCGGCACCGCCGATTCAGCCTAAGCCAAAACCGATGATCACCGGGATGTCGCATCTGGGGCACCTGGTGGTTTATCTGCTGTTTATTGCGCTGCCGCTCATTGGCCTGGTGATGATGTATAACCGCGGCAACCCGTGGCTGGCCTTCGGTCTGGTGATGCCGCACGCCGCAGAAGCGAATTTCGACTTAGTCGACACCCTGAAATCCTGGCACGTGACGCTGGCAAACATCGGCTATTTCGTTATTGGGATCCACGCCTTTGCGGCGCTGCTGCACCACTATTACTGGAAGGACAATACGCTGCTGCGCATGATGCCGAAAAAGCGTTCCTGATAGTCTGCCAAACCCGCTTCCGAGAGCGGGTTTTTTGTCTGCGTTGCCGTCAAACATCCAGAAACAGATTAAGTGAATAAACATTCGCTCTTAAGGTGGGCTTTAACCTGATGATTTGCTTTAAGTCTGTTTAATTTCAATGATGAATATATCCATGACAAACACAGGGTGACAGATTATAAATGCACTATCCAACGGACAGGGTGTATTCAAATCTGCAGTGCTGTGTGTTTACGGGACCTGACCGATGTCGGCAGGTCCTGGATTTTCCTGGCGACCTATGGCGTAGTAATTCTATTGATCTCAAATAGACAGAGCGCGTTGACATCCATTTCGACACAGATCTTCCAGCAGGTATTGATATTTTCATCATAGAGATGCAGATCGGGTGAAGAATGAAGGTCAATAAACTGCATGACTTCACTGTCGCGGCCATAACGGGTTGGCTGGCATTCGAATTGATGAAAGAGCGCGCCGTGCTGTTGGTCAAAGAGATGCCGTTTAATCTGGTACGTGCCAGGCTCCATCCCAGATATCGTCACGCTGAGCTGTTTGCGAAAGCCCTTCATAAGATGCTCCTGTAGCGACAGACAGGGATTAAACGTCACGCTATTTGTCAGCAGCACCCGATACCCCTGACCCTCGCGGGTCACCAGATAGTTTTCCCCCTTTGCCGCGACCGCACCCGTAAGCCGCTCGCGCAGTCGCAGTACGTGAAACATCGGGCGACGGGTGGGACCGACAAAAAAGAGCGAAAGGCTGCTGGTGTCGATGTGCTTCTCTTCCCGCATTTCATGCTGCACCTCTGAATTAATCCAGAAGCCGACACAAGTCACGTGTTCCGTTAGCGAAAGCAGAGTGTTCATTAGCAAGGCTCCGCGAAAAAATGCACCATTGGTCTGACGCGTATCGCCTGTCAGTGTGTTCCAGGTTTCCAGGAACAATGGCGTTGTCAGGCCATTCTTGTTGAGCTGTTCGACGATTGTTAATGCCTGGCGCTGAACGAAAAATTCGGTGTCCGCCATATCCTCTTTCCCGAATCCTTTACGACGGATCTTGTCGTTGGCGTTGGCCGAAAACCCCAGGAAATCGATCTGCTTTGCAAGGTTGCTCGCAAAGAAAGGGATTTCAGCCATCGCTTTTTTCTCATGGGGAAAAGGGTAATAAATGCCGGTTTGCATCCGGGGCAAAATCGCTTTTAGCGCGTTACGTAGCCGCAGGAACCGGGTTTCGGACTCCTCAGGATAATCCACGTTCGGGTGGTAGCTCAGCGCCCAACTGCTGACATAATCCTCACCAAACAGGGTCATGTTGTGCGCGATAAAATCGAGGAATCGAATGGATATCGTGCGCATTTCCTCTTCCGTCGCCTGAAAGTGGAGGCTGATCAGCAGTGCAACACCCTGCTGTCTGAGAAACGCTACGGCGGTATCGGCGCAAGCGTAGTGTGAAAAAGAGGGCCAGGGTTCATCCGTCAGTAAGTGTGTCGGCAGGGTTTTCTCAGCAAAGATCTGATCAACCTGGATGTATTTCAGCGGCATTTGCTGGCGGGCGCTGATGATCTGCTGTTGTACCGTGCTTTTGAGCAGCTCTTCAAGATGGCCCACTTTTGCCATATAGACCGGATGTGGCAGAGGGGCGGTGGTATCTCTTTTTTCGCCCAGGGTGATGGTAACCTTTTCCGTGGTCATCTGTTCAATATCGACCATCTGCTCGTGTGTGCTCATACTGCTCGCCAGTAGAGACAGGAGTTCTGCTGGATGTACCTCGCCAAAGCGTGGCGGGCGTGTCGCTGGCGCTTGTTTGGGCAGGTCATAAATCACGTGAGCCGGTGATTTGCCCGCGCGAGACAACGCGCGGTACTGATGGGGGGTCATGGCATATTTGGATTTAAACAGGGCGGTAAAATGGCGCGTATCGCTAAAGCCATTCTCTTCCACAATTTGATAGAGCGGCTTTTGGCTTCTGGACAGTGCCTCAATACAGAACATAAAACGCAACTGCGTCAGATACGTTTTAAAGCTGATGCCGACCTCACGTGAGAACAGCCGAGAAAAGTAAGCTTCGGACGTGTGGTTTATTTTAGCCAGTAAGGAAAGGGATAAGGGTTTGTTGTAATTCTCCTGCAGGTAAATCAACGTATTTTCAATTCGGGATGAGTAGCCCGTTTGTGACTCTTTCTCGGCGTGAGGTTTTTTCCGCTTAAAATACATGATGAGCAAACTTAATAAACTGGAAAGCAGGGCGTTTATCTCCAGCAGTCCGGTCTCTTTGTGACTTTGTAATTTGCTGATGGCCAGTTGCGTGATAATTTCGCGTAACATTTTCAGGTGCTGATGGTTATCATCAAATTCGATGCTAAATCTGGCAGCGGCATAGTGGGTGTAGTAGCGAGAGAAATAGCGATGAGATATCGCGACTCTGACAATAATATTGTCCCCAAGGCTGGTGAGATGGTAATTCTCATATTGATTAATGAGCAACAAATCCTGCGGATTTAACGTAACCTTTTCGCGCGAAGTTTGCACCGCCACGACGCCTTTCAGCAAATAAAACAGAGTCACGCCGTCATAGCCCCGACTCTCTTCGTCGAGAATATTTACAATATCCACAGAGTAGTTTTGAAATGTCATTTTCTGCATGCTGAACCTTCCGATGTGTATTTTTCTGAACGCCGAAAACAGACGTCAAAAATGAGTGCATCATTTTTTAACGTGGCCGACTGGTGAGCCCGAAAGTGCGCAAATTTTGCTATCTATTGGGAAAGTAATCTCCTGTTTCGGTTTTTGGCTCGCTTTATAATACGGATATTAACCACACAGACATGAAGGAAAAATGCGATGACTGACATGATGAAAACCCTCGTAGAAAGCCAGGCAAGATATATCGCGTTAAGACATCAATTACATAGCCATCCCGAAATCGGTCTGGAGGAGTATCACACCAGCGATCTGGTTGCAGAGAAATTGAGCTCCTGGGGCTATAAGGTGAATCGAGGACTTGCCCAGACCGGCGTGGTAGGGAGTCTGACGGTCGGAGACGGAAAAAAAGTGCTGGGATTGCGGGCTGATATGGACGCGTTGCCGATGCAGGAGCAGAGCGGTAAAGCCTGGGCCAGCAGTGAGGCAGGGAAATTTCATGGCTGCGGGCACGACGGACACACCACGATCCTGCTTTGTGCCGCAGAATATCTGGCCAAAACCCGCAATTTTAACGGCACCCTTAATCTGATTTTCCAGCCAGGTGAAGAGTTGCTTTATGGCGGACGAGTCATGCTGGACGACGGTCTGTTTGCAACATTTCCCTGTGATGCCATTTTCGCGCTGCATAATATGCCTGGCCTGAAGAAAGGCACTTTCCATTTCAAAAAAGGGCCGATGATGGCCTCTTCAGACACCATCGTCATTGACGTCAACGGCGTGGGCGGCCACGGTGCGTATCCTGAAAAGACCATTGATGCAGGGATGATTGCGTGTTACATCGCCGTGGCTTTGCAGACGATCGTCTCGCGTAATGTGGTGCCTTTCCAGCCCGCAGTGGTCACTGTTGGCAGTATCCAGTCAGGGCTTGCGCCGAATATTATCAATGAACATGCCCGGCTTCAGCTGAGCGTGCGCGCGCTAAATGCGGATGTTCGCCGCTTGATGGTGGAAAGGATCACCGAAATTGCACAAGGACAGGCGAAGAGCTTTGGTGCGACGGTCAAAGTCGACCATGTCAATGGCTGCCCGGAGTTGGTCAATGGCCGCGAGGCGACCGATTTTGCCATTAGCGTGGCGAAAGAATTAATGGACCCGTCGATGATCTGCGAGGATACCCACGCGATGATGGGAAGCGAAGACTTCGCCTTTATGCTCGAACGAAACCCCAACGGCAGCTATTTGATGATCGGTGCTGGCGATGAACCGGATCTCTGCCCGGTACACCACCCTGGGTTTGATTTTAATGACGAACTCATCATTCCTGGCGCTCGCTATTGGTGCACGTTAGCCGAGAAGTTCCTCAAGTAACCCCCATCCATCTATGGCGAGATATGATTATGTCTTCAATAGGATACAACGTCACTCAGGTACAATTTAAAGGGAATGATCGCCTGACACTGGGTATTGTGTTAGGTGTATTAACGTTCTGGCTATTTGCTCAATCTATGATGAATATTGCCCCTGCTATTCAACAGGACATTAATATTCCGTCAGCCTCATTAAATCTGGCCATCAGTCTGACTTCACTCTTATCGGGCTGTTTTATTGTGGTGGCCGGTGCTGTCGCAGATAAAATTGGCCGGGTCAAAATGACTTATATTGGGTTTGTTTTAAGTATTGTGGGCTGTTTGCTTATTATTTTCGCCAGCAACACGGTGATTTTTGCCGCTGGAAGAGTGGTTCAGGGGCTTTCCGGAGCCTGTATTATGCCCGCCACGCTGGCGTTGATGAAGACCTATTATGAGGGAAAGGCGCGTCAGCGAGCATTGAGCTTCTGGTCTATTGGTTCGTGGGGCGGTTCGGGCATCTGCTCACTGTTTGGCGGGGCGGTTGCGACATCGATGGGCTGGAAATGGATATTTATTTTTTCGATTATTTGCGCCTTAGTGGGGATGTTGTTAATTCACGGTACGCCAGAAAGTAAAGTTGTCGAGAAGGGGAGACATCGCTTCGACTATTTAGGCCTGTGCGCATTTGTGGTAATGCTCATCTCTCTTAACCTGATCATTACTAAAGGCAGTACTCTGGGCTGGAAAAGTCAGCCGATGCTGATCTTGTTTGCCGTATTTGTGGTGTCAGCGATTGTATTTGGCAAAGAGAGTTATTTTAAAAGGCAGAACGGGTTTATCGATTTGTCTTTGTTTAAAAATAAACCTTATGCGGCGGCAACGTTTTCTAACTTTATGCTTAACGCAGCGGCGGGAACGCTATTGGTGGCGAGTTTGTACGTTCAGCAAATTCGGGGATTTACGGCTTTTCAGTCCGGTATGCTGACCATTGGTTATTTGATTGCGGTACTGGCGATGATCAGAGTGGGAGAAAAATTGCTGCAAAAAATCGGTGCCAAAAAACCTATGCTGTTAGGGAGTTTTATGACGGGAATTGGCATTGCTTTAATGGCGCTCACCTATTTATCAAACACAGCGTACGTCGTAGCTGTGCTGCTGGGCTACATCCTGTTTGGTCTGGGCCTCGGATTTTATGCCACGCCCTCCACGGACACTGCTATTTCTAATGCGCCAGCGGATAAAGTCGGCATTGCCTCCGGGATATACAAAATGGCCAGCTCTCTGGGCGGCGCATTCGGAGTGGCTATTTCTGCTTCTGTCTATACGGCGCTGCTCTCCTCTGGTGGCGCGACGGCAGCGACAATCGGCCTGCTGGTCAACGTGTTGTTTTGCCTGCTGTCGTTTATCGCGGTCCTCATTATGGTACCGAGGAATGCCGGGAAGTAGACTGTAACCGGTAGTATGATTGTCGACAAAAACCTGGCTGCTGACGGCCAGGTTTTTACCGTTTATATATCGGACCCATCATTCAGATTTTCATCTCGAAGATAAATCGGCTACTATACCCCCCTACAGTATATTTAAGGAGGGCGCATGCCACATTCACCCGAAGACAAAAAACGTGTTTTGACTCGCGTGCGCCGCATCCGGGGGCAGGTCGATGCCCTGGAACGTGCGCTGGAGTCCGGCGAACCCTGTCTTGCCATCCTGCAGCAAATCGCGGCGGTTCGCGGTGCGGCGAACGGTTTGATGGGCGAGATGGTTGAAATTCACCTCAAAGATGAGCTGGTGACGGGCGAAACCACCGCCGACCAGCGCGCGGTTCGCATGGCGGAAGTCGGTCATTTGCTACGCTCTTATCTAAAATAAAACACTGGCATCACATAAAGGAAAGCAATATGAAATCACGTGCAGCTGTCGCATTTGGCCCCGGCCAGCCGTTGAAAATCGTCGAAATCGACGTCGCGCCGCCGAAGAAAGGCGAAGTGCTGATCAAAATTACCCATACCGGCGTGTGCCACACTGATGCATTTACCCTCTCCGGTGATGATCCTGAGGGCGTCTTCCCGGCGGTGCTGGGCCATGAAGGCGGTGGCGTCGTGGTGGAAGTGGGCGAAGGCGTCACCAGCCTTAAGCCGGGCGACCATGTTATCCCGCTGTATACGGCAGAATGTGGCGAGTGTAAGTTCTGTAAATCCGGCAAAACCAACCTCTGCCAGGCGGTTCGCGCCACGCAGGGTAAAGGCCTGATGCCGGACGGCACCACCCGTTTCTCTTACAACGGCGAGCCGATTTACCACTACATGGGCACCAGCACCTTCAGCGAATATACCGTCTGTGCGGAAATCTCGCTGGCGAAAGTGAACCCACAGGCACCGCTGGATAAAGTCTGTCTGCTGGGTTGCGGCGTGACCACCGGTATCGGTGCGGTGCACAACACGGCGAAAGTGAAAGAGGGCGACACCGTGGCGGTGTTTGGTCTTGGCGGGATCGGTCTGGCGGTGATCCAGGGCGCGGTGCAGGCAAAAGCCGGGCGTATTCTGGCCGTCGACACTAACCCGGAGAAATTCAAACTGGCCGGTGAAATGGGCGCGACCGACTTCATCAACCCGAAAGACTACGACAAACCGGTGCAGGACGTGATTGTTGAACTGACCGACGGCGGCGTGGACTTCAGCTTTGAATGTATCGGCAACGTGAATGTTATGCGTTCCGCGCTGGAATGCTGCCATAAAGGCTGGGGTGAGAGCATCATCATCGGTGTGGCCGGTGCGGGCCAGGAGATCAAAACCCGTCCGTTCCAGCTGGTGACCGGACGCGTCTGGCGCGGGTCTGCATTTGGTGGCGTAAAAGGGCGCACTCAGCTGCCGGGCATGGTAGAAGATGCGATGGTTGGGAAAATCAATCTCGACCCGTTCATTACCCACCGTCTGCCGCTGGAGCAGATCAACGAAGCCTTCGATCTGATGCACGAAGGGAAGTCGATTCGCACCGTCATACATTTCGGCAGCAACTAATTATTCTGCCAGCGGTTTTTGCCGCTGGCACTTCCTGCATATTCTTCTCTAAAGTGTGACCTGTCTGGCGATTTTAGCCGTAATCAAATTTCGTCGCGTGCCGATGACTCTTTTACAGGCGTGTGTTTCACGCATTTACCTATAAAGAGAGTCGACGGTCATGGACAACAACAAAACGATGCGCAGCCCGCAAACGCTGAGCTTCCTGCATCATATCCGGCTGGTTCCGCTGTTTTCCTCAATTCTCGGTGGCATCATTTTGTTATTCGCGATGAGTTCGGGCCTGGCGGGGTATTTCCTGCTGCAGGCTGATACGGACCTGCAGGATGTCACGTCAGAAATTCAGGTGCGCACGGGGTTATCGAATAGCTCGAACCATTTGCGTACCGCCCGAATTAATATGATCCATGCCGGTGCGGCCAGCCGTATCGCCGAGATGGACGCGATGAAGCAAAACATCGCCGAAGCCGAAACCCGCATTAAGCAGTCGCAGGAGGGTTTTGCCGCCTACATGAAACGTCCGGTGCGTACCCCTGCCGACGAAGCGCTGGACGGTGAACTCAAAACCCGCTTTGACGCCTATATCACCGGCCTGCAGCCGATGCTCAAATATGCCAAAAACGGCATGTTCGAAGCCATCATCAACCATGAGAACGAGTCCGCGCGTCCGCTGGATGATGCGTACAATGAAGTGCTGCTGAAGGCGATTAAGATCCGTACCGATCGCGCCAATGCCCTGACGACTCAGGCGCACAAGCGTACCCAGCTCGGCCTGATGTTTATGGTCGGGGCTTTTGCGCTGGCGTTGCTGTTGACTGCCATGACCTTTGTCGTCTTGCGCCGCACGGTGATTCATCCGCTGCAACGCGCTGCCCGTCGCATCGAGCAGATTGCGAAGGGGGATTTGACCATGGCTGACGACCTGACCGGGCGCAGCGAAATCGGGCGTTTGACCCGCGATCTGCAAACCATGCAGCACTCGCTGGTGAACACCGTCGGCACCGTTCGTGAGGGCGCGGAACAGATTTATCGTGGTACCAGCGAGATTTCCGCCGGTAACACCGATCTCTCTTCACGCACCGAGCAGCAGGCGGCCGCCATCGAGCAGACCGCCGCCAGCATGGAAGAGCTGACCGCCACCGTGAAGCAAAACGCCGATAACGCCCATCACGCGAGCAAACTGGCGGAAGACGCCTCCGGCAAAGCCAGCCGCGGCGGCCAGATGGTCTCCGGCGTGGTGAAAACCATGAGCAATATTTCGACCAGCTCGAAGAAAATCTCTGAAATCACCGCGGTGATTAACAGCATCGCTTTCCAGACCAA
The DNA here is from genome assembly GCF_035593345.1 of Lelliottia sp. JS-SCA-14. NCBI lineage: Bacteria > Pseudomonadati > Pseudomonadota > Gammaproteobacteria > Enterobacterales > Enterobacteriaceae > Lelliottia > Lelliottia sp. JS-SCA-14. Next base: position 2,378,442 of record NZ_CP141606.1, read on the forward strand.
CATCCTGGCGCTGAACGCCGCCGTGGAAGCGGCGCGCGCGGGCGAACAGGGGCGCGGATTTGCGGTGGTTGCCAGCGAAGTGCGCACCCTGGCAAGCCGCAGTGCCAACGCGGCGAAAGAGATCGAAGGGCTGATTCATGAATCCGTCAGCCTTATCGACCAGGGTTCAGGCGAAGTGGTTGCCGCCGGTAACACCATGAATGAAATCGTCGAAGCGGTTAAGCGCGTGACGGACATCATGCTGGAGATCGCGGCGGCGTCTGACGAGCAGAGCCGGGGTATCGTCCAGGTGAGCCAGGCGATTTCTGAGATGGATAAAGTGACCCAGCAGAACGCCTCGCTGGTGGAGGAAGCCTCTGCGGCGGCGGCATCATTGGAAGAACAGGGCGCGCGTCTGACAGAAGCTGTGGGTGCGTTTCGTCTGAATGGGGTAGCGGCAGGGCGCGGGAGTAAGAGTGCGCCAGTGGCTCAGCCAGCGCCATTGCGCCAGGCAGTGGTGACCGGTGGGGATAACTGGGAAACGTTCTGAGTGGGTGAAAGTCGGGTGGCGGCTGCGCCTTACCCGACCTACAAAATACGAGACCGTAGGCCCGTGCAAGCGTAGCGCCGCCGGGCAAAAAAGGGGCCAATCGGCCCCTTTTGCATTAGATCGTTACGCCTTATCTGGCAGGGCGTAGGCGATAATGTAATCGCCGCGATCCGGCGACTGGCGCGCGCCACCCGCGTTGATAATGATGTACTGTTTCCCGGTTTTCGGGGAGACGTAAGTCATCGGACCGGACTGGCTGCCCACCGGCAGACGGTCTTTCCAGATCTCTTTCCCTGTCGCAGTATCAAACGCGCGCAGGTAGAAATCCTGAGTGCCCGCGAAGAACAGCAGACCAGACTGAGTTGAAAGCGACGCGCCCAGGGTTGGCATGCCGATTGGGATTGGCATGTGCATACGAATGCCCAGCGGACCCGTGTCTTCAACGGTACCGACCGGAACCTGCCACACCAGTTTGCCACTTTTCAGATCCACGGCGGACATGGTGCCGAACGGTGGTTTCTGGCATGGAATGCCCAGCGGAGAGAGGAAGCGCTCGCGCATGGCGCCGAACGGTGTCCCGTCCATCGGTACGATACCCATCTCGATCCCGCTCGCGTTTTTAGCCACGTTAGCGCGCGGCACCATGTAGTTCGCCAGGCCCAGACGCATATCGTTGACGAACATCAGACCGTTGTTCGGATCAACCGACACGCTGCCCCAGTTCATCCCGCCCAGAGAGCCAGGGAACTGCAGAGAACGGTCCAGACCCGGTGGGGTGAAGACACCCTGATGACGCATCTCTTTAAACTGGATACGGCACAGCAGCAGATCGACCGGTGTCGCGCCCCACATATCGGATTCGGTCAGCGTCTGGTTGCCAATCATCGGCATGCCAACGGAATACGGCTGCGTCGGGGAGTAACGTTCACCTTCAATGTTGCCCGCCGGGACAGGGCGCTCTTCCACTTTCGCCACCGGTTTACCGGTTTCACGGTTGAGCATAAAGATCATGCCCTGTTTGCTGGTTTGCACCAGCACCGGCGTGGTGCCGCCTTTGCCGTCTGGCAGATCGTACAGCAGCGGCTGGGAAGGCAGGTCAAAGTCCCACAGATCGTGGTGGGTGGTCTGGAAATGCCAGCGCACCTGACCGGTGGTGGCGTCGACGGCCACAATTGAGGAGCTGTACTTATCGTCCAGCGCGGTACGTTCGCCTGCGTAGAAATCTGGCGTCGCGTTGCCGGTCGGAAGATAGATCAGGTTCAGTTTGGCGTCGTAAGACATCGCAGACCAGACGTTCGGCGTACCGCGCGTATAGGTCTGACCTTCCGGCGGCAGGCCGGTCAGTTCAGGGTTGCCTGGATCCCAGGCCCACGCCAGTTTACCGGTGTGAACGTCATAGGCACGCACCACGCCCGGCGGTTCACCGGTGGAGAAGTTATCCGCCACACGGCCACCAACGACCACCACATTCCCCGCCACCAGCGGCGTCGAGGTTTGCTGGTAGTAGCCTGGCTTGATTTCACCCATACCAACGCTGAGATCGACAATACCGCGATCGCCGAAATCTTCGCAGACTTTACCGGTATCGGCGTTGATGGCGATCAGACGCGCATCGGTGGTCGGCAGGAACAGACGACGGGAGCAGGCGGCAGGTTGAGATTCGGTTTGTGACGTTGTCACGACACTGTGATCTTCAAAGAAGCCCAGCCCACGGCAGCGCTGCCAGTTGGGTGCGGTGGCTTTGGAATCGTAGCGCCATTTCTCTTTGCCGGAATCGACGTCCAGGGCCAGCACTTTACTGTACGGCGTGCAGACAAACAGGGTGTCGCCGATCTGCAGCGGGGTGTTCTGGTCTTCTGCACCGGAGCCGTTGCTCACCGGGATATCACCCGTGTGTGCGGTCCATGCCACTTTCAGCTCACCGATATTCTGCTTGTTGATCTGGTCAAGCGCAGCAAAACGGTCGCCGTGGGTCGTGTTGCCCCAGTGCTCCCAGTTTTTCTGCTCTTCGCCTGGCGCGACGGGTTTCACCGGCACCGCTTCATTAGCGGCCACCAGGGTTTGCGGCTTAAACATCCAGCCGAAGCTTACCAGCATGGCGACGGCCAGCAGCGCGGCCAGGGCAAATGCCGGTTTGGTGTTAGCCGGTTGACGGCTGTTTGCCGCGCGCAGGAACGGCCAGACGATGGCACACAGGAAGGCCAGCACGGCGAGGGTAAACAGGCGCGAGAAGAGCGGCCAGAAATCCCAGCCAGCATCGCTAACCGCCCAGAACAGGGAAGCGACAAACGCGATAGCATAAAGGACGATACCGCTGGTGCGATTCGTCAGGATTAAAAAGGCGGAGACCAACATCACCACGCCCATGATCAGGAAGTACCAGGTGCCGCCTACGGTGGCGAGCTTCAGGCCCAGTCCGCCGATCGCCAGTCCGATGAGTGCCATCAGGACGACCAGGAGCCACTGCAGAAGTCTTGGGACCCCGCGTGGCGCGCTGCCAAATGCCATGTCTATCTCCTTAAAGACCTCGTATTCACTCCACAGCAAGGATGTTTTGCCTGTACCAAATGGGTAATTGAATACGGATTTAATGATGATTTATACGATGAATACCGTTTGTACGGCTTTTAAACCCACTGAGTGAAAGAGGGTGTGAACCATTTGGTGAATTCGCGGCTATGATAAATCTGTTAAATTGTTTTGCGCAATTGTTAATAAATAATTTCGCATTATTTGATTAAACAGACGAAAAACCCGTCAGGTTGACGGGTTTGAAGGAAGACGAAGAAAAGATCTTAGCCTGGCATCGACTTGCGGATCGCGCTCAGGAGCGACTGCGCGCCGGAAGAGAGCTGCGTGTCGACGCGAGTCAAAATGCCGATAGGCTCACCGGCCCCAGGAGAGGCAATCGGCAGAGAGGTGAGCGAGCCCTGGCGCAGATCTTCTTTTACCGCACCGGACGGCACAAACCAGACGTAGTCATAGTCCACCGTCAGCTGACGCGATAGCGACGCCGAAAGGGTTTCGATGCACCCGGACGGCAGCTTGCAGCCCTGCATTTGCAGCATCACTTCAGCGTTATGGCGCGGGGCGGTGCCTTTCGGCGATACCACCACCGGCCACTCCATCACCCGGCTCAGTGTCACCGTATCGTGAAGCAGCGGATGATTCGGGCGAACCACCAGTTTCAGCGATTCCAGGAACAAGAGTTCATAATTCAGGCCGCCCATCAGCTCAGGATCGGACATGCGCCCGATCCCCAGATCCAGCTCGCCCGACTTTAATCCCGCCAGCAGCATGGTGTTGCTCATGGTCGCCACCTGCAGGGTGGTGTTTTTTTGCTGCTTATGAAACTGCCCAATAGCCGCAGGCAAAATGCCGAGCGCTGCCGTGGGCAGGGCACCCACGCGCACCACGTCGCCGGGATGATCGTCTTTACGATTCAGCGCCTGACCGGCGGTATTCAGGGCATCCAGTACTTTGACGGCATGGGTCAGAAACTGCTCGCCGACTAAGGTCAGCTGCGCGCCAAGACGCCCGCGATCGAAAAGACGAGTTCCGGTCAGTTGTTCCAGTTCGTTCAGCGTTTTTGAAAGGGCCGGCTGGCTAAGATTAAGAGTTTCAGCCGCACGCCCCAGCGTTCCCTGTTGAGCGACGGCCACAAAAGTGTGCAGATGGCGCAAGCGTATGCGCTGACTAAACAAACCATTTTTTTCCATGATGCGATGTTATGAAGATAGCCATGGGAGTGACAAGGAAAGATGTTTAATTTTGATAACCTGATAGCAAAATATTTTTAACATTTGATCTATTTGAGTTACAAGAAAATTTTCACAGGCGGACGATGCATTCCTCTTATGACGTTTCGTGATAATCAGTGACAAAAAGCGCAGGGAATAACCACTTGCCTGTCAGGATCACAAATCGCAAATTCTTCCCCCCAACGAGGACGGCCTTCTCTACACTCCAGGTAATATTCACTGGAGGCATGACATCATGGCGAACACCATCACGGCTGATGACATTCGGGAACACTTTTCGCAGGCTATGTCAGGGATGTACCAGCAGGAAGTTCCGCAGTACGGCACATTGCTGGAGCTGGTTGCGGATGTGAATCTGGCGGTACTGGAAAACAACCCGCACTTACATGAACAACTCGCCAACGCCGATGAGCTGGCGCGTTTGAATGTCGAGCGCCACGGGGCGATCCGCGTGGGCAGTGCGCAGGAACTCTCTACGCTGCGGCGGATGTTTGCCATTATGGGCATGTATCCCGTCAGCTATTACGATCTCTCCCAGGCAGGCGTCCCGGTGCACTCCACGGCGTTTCGCCCTATCGATGACGCCGCGCTGTCCCGCAATCCGTTCCGCGTTTTCACCTCGCTGCTGCGCATGGAGCTTATCGAGAACGTGGATATGCGCAAACGCGCGACGGAAATCCTCGCCCAGCGCAATATCTTCACGCCGCGTTGCCTGGAGCTGATCGCGCTGCATGAGTCGGAAGGGCACTTTACTGAAACGCAGGCGCGCGAGTTTGTTCGTGAAGCGCTGGAAACCTTCCGCTGGCATCGCCACGCCACCGTCGATCAGGAAACCTATTTGGCGCTGCACAATGAACATCGTCTGATCGCCGACGTGGTCTGCTTCCGCGGCTGCCATATCAATCATCTTACGCCGCGCACCTTAGATATCGACCGGGTGCAGGAGCTGATGCCGAAGTACGGCATTGAACCGAAGATTTTGATCGAAGGCCCGCCGCGTCGTGAGGTGCCGATTTTACTGCGTCAGACCAGTTTTAAAGCGCTGGAAGAGCCGGTGCTGTTTGCCGGAGAACATAAAGGCACGCACACGGCGCGCTTTGGCGAGATCGAGCAGCGTGGGGTGGCACTCACACCGAAAGGCCGAGAACTTTATGATCGGCTGCTTACCGAAGCAGGCACCGGCAGGGACAATCTGACCCATCAGCTGCATCTGCGTGAAGTGTTCCAGACCTTCCCGGACAGCGAAATGTTCCTCCGCCGTCAGGAGCTGGCCTATTTCCGCTACCGTCTGACGCCTGCGGGCGAGGCGCATCGGCAGGCATTTCGTCCGGGCGACGATCCGCAGCCGCTGATTGAGCGCGGCTGGGTCGTGGCGCAGCCGATCACCTATGAAGATTTTCTGCCGGTGAGTGCGGCGGGGATTTTCCAGTCGAATCTGGGGAATGAAACCCAGACGCGGAGCCACGGGAATTCCAGTCGGGAAGCATTTGAAACCGCGCTCGGCTGCCCGGTGTACGACGAGTTTGAGCTCTATCAGCAGGCGGAAGACCGCAGTAAACGGCGTTGCGGTTTGCTCTGAAATCGCTACTCTGCTGGGGTGTGATGGAAAAAGAAGGTGATTATGGAACATTCCACTCCCCCGGTGGTGACGACGCGCCAGGGTGCGCTCTGCGGTTTTACGGATGAAGATATTCATGTCTGGTGCGGTATTCCCTATGCCGCACCGCCCGTCGGCGCACTGCGCTGGCGATCGCCGCAACCTCCTGAACCCTGGGACGGTATTCGTCTGGCCGATACGATATCGGCATCCAGCTGGCAAAACAGCGACTACTGCCGGGAACTGGGCGGGGGCGACCCTGGGGGGTTCTCGGAGGATTGTCTCTATCTCAACGTCTGGTCTCCCGCAAAACGCAATGCGCAGCTGCCGGTGATGGTCTGGCTACACGGCGGCGGGTTTACGATCGGCGCGGGCGGATTGCCACCGTACAATGGTAAGGCGCTGGCGCAACGGGACGTGGTTGTCGTGACCATCAACTATCGTCTGGGCCATCTCGGTTTCTTCGCCCATCCAGCGCTCGCCGGTGAAGAAGCGTCGGTTGTGCATAATTTTGCGCTCTACGATCAAATCTCGGCCCTCAACTGGGTGCGCGACAACATTGCCGCGTTTGGCGGCGATCCGGATAACGTGACCTTGTTCGGTGAGTCTGCCGGGGCGCGCAGCGTGCTGTCATTGCTCGCGTCTCCGCTGGCAAAAGGGCTGTTTCATAAGGCGATTGTCCAGAGCGGCTACACGCTGCCCGATACTCCACGCGAGCAGGCGTTGCAAAAAGGTGAGGCGCTGGCGGCGCATTTTGGTATTGAGAATGCCACGGCAGAACAGCTGCGGGCGATCCCGGCGGACGCCTTCTGGTGCATGGCTGCACCCCTGAACATCGCGCCGACGCCGATTGTTGGCGACAGCGTGTTGCCGGAGCCGATGCTGGATGTGTTCTTTGCCGCCCGCCAGCACCCTGTGCCGCTGATGATTGGCTCTAACAGCGACGAAGCCAGCGTGATGGCGGTGTTTGGCATCGATCTCGCCGGGCAAATTCAGAAGCTGCGCCGCGAACGGCGATTGGGTCTGGGACTGATCAAGCTGCTTTATCCTGGTGTGAAGGGCGACGAAGAGCTGGGGCGGCAGGTGTGCCGCGATATGGCGTTCACCACCATGGGATTTGTGGTGATGCAGGCCCAGCAGCGCGTCGGCGAGCCCTGCTGGCGCTACTGGTTTGATTATGTCGCGGAAGCGGAACACGATACCTATCTCAACGGCGCGTGGCACGGGAATGAAGTGCCGTATGTTTTTGATACGCTGGGGAACATTGAGCCTTCACGCCAGTATGTGAACGAGCGCGATCTGGCGTTTGCCGCGCAGGTGGCGGATTACTGGGTCAACTTTGCCCGTCATGCGAGCCGAACCTGCGATGCGCTACAGGGCCCGACGCGCTGGCCTGCCTGTCGTAAAGGGCGGGACGTGTTGCTGCGTATCGGTTTGAATAAACATGCAGGTTTTCGGCTGGAAAACCGCTTTATGCGCGCCCGAATGAGCCTGTTTAAACGGGTGATGAAGCACCATGTGAGTCTTGATTGAGCAAACATGCGCGAAACGCGGCCAGCCCGGCGGCTTTCGCGCGCGATTCCCGTAAAACCAGACGGTAGCTGGCCCCGGTTTTGACGCTGGTATCAAAAGGACGCGCGAGACGTCCGGCACGAATATCCTCTTCGACCAGCGTTTCATCTGCAATCGCCACGCCCAGCCCCTGCATCGCGGCGGTGATCGCCAAATCCATAGTGTCGAAATGCTGATTTCTCTGCATCGTCAGGGCGAGTTCAGCCTGTCTGGAGAGCCAAAGCGACCAGTCCGTTTTGTCCCGAGTAGGGTGAAGAAAGGTCAGGGTTTCCAGCGGGGCATTCAATCGTAGTGGGCTCATCACCGGCGTTAGCGCCTCCTCAAACAGCAGATCGCCCGCATTTAAATGGGTGCCGAACACGATCGCCGCGTCGTAGGATTCGGTTTTGAAGTTCACCGTGTGATCGGTAGAGGTAGTGAGCGCAATTTGCAGCTCGGGCTGTTCGCGCTCGACCTGTAGCAGCCGCGGGACCAGCCAGCGCATGGCACAGGTCGGGACTTTCAGGCGCACGACCGTTTGCTGCGCGCGCGCCTGCTCGGCCACCGTTAACAGATGTTCGAACGCGGCCTGCAGGTCAGGCAGCAGGGCGCTTCCCTGTGAGGAAAGTCTCAAACCACGTGCGTGGCGCTCAAAAAGCGGGAAGCCGAACCAGCTTTCCAGAGTGGCAATTTTCCGGCTCACGGCTCCCTGAGTCAGGCACAGCTCTTTTGCCGCATGGGTGAGATTCAGATGACGGGCGGTGACCAGAAAGGCGTCTACAGCATTGTGTGGGAAGGTACGGCGCGACATAAACTCTCCAGGCATGCGTTTTTATCATGTCGTCCATCACACATGAGCTGGCGGAGTCTGTCAATCGGCGAAAAAAAACCCGCCGGGTGGCGGGTTTTTCATGATGCGTAGAATTAGAACTGGTAAACCAGACCCAAGGCTACGATATCGTCTGTAGAGATGCCAGCATCTTTATAGAACTGATCGTCGTTGTCCAGCAGGTTGATTTTATAATCAACGTAGGTGGACATGTTTTTGTTGAAGTAATAGGTTGCGCCAATGTCAGCATATTTAACCAGATCTTTATCTGTGTTATTGCCGTTATAGCCCAGGTCCTTACCTTTAGACTGCAGGTAAGAAATCGCAGGACGCAGACCGAAGTCGAACTGGTATTGTGCAGTCACTTCGAAGTTCTGAGTTTTGTTGGCGATACCGCCATTATCATCGCTACCGTAAATGGTCATGTTACGGGTTTCAGAATACATGGTTGCCAGGTAGACATTGTTCGCGTCGTATTTCAGACCTGCGGTCCATGCGTCTGCTTTATCGCCACCAGCATATTGGTTATTTTGTGCGCGACCAGCATTAACCTGGTCATTCGTACGGTCTGAAGAAGAGTAAGCCGCACCCGCGCTGAAGCCCATGCCGAAATCATAGGTTGAAGAGATACCGAAACCGTCACCGTTTTGTTTACGGAAACTACGACCACTGTTATTGGTACCTTCGTTATCGTTGTTGCCATTTTCGTTGTTACCCTGATACTGCAGGGCAAAATTCAGGCCATCAACCATACCAAAGAAGTTAGTGTTACGGTAGGTGGCTACTCCGTTGGTACGGCTGGTCATATAGACATCAGACTGTGCCCAAGTATCGCCACCGAATTCTGGCAGCATATCGGTCCAGCCTTCTACGTCGTACAGAACGCCGTAGTTACGACCGTAGTCGAATGAACCGTAATCACCCACTTTCAGGCCCGCGAATGCCAGACGGGTAAAGGCGGTGTTTTGGTCTTCGGTGCTGTTACCCATGACCTGGTATTCCCACTGACCGAAACCAACCAGCTGATCGTTAATCTGAGTTTCGCCTTTGAAACCCAGACGAGCATAAGTCTGATCACCGTCTTTAGAGGCGTCATCAGAGAAATAGTGCAGACCATCGACTTTGCCGTAAAGGTCAAGTTTGTTACCGTCTTTGTTATAAACTTCAGCTGAGTGAGCTGCACCTGCTGCCAGAAGCGCAGGAATGACCAGTGCCAATACTTTTCTATTCATTTTTTCATTCCTTAGAAAGGTTTTTATTATGATTTGAGATGAACTTTTGCCCATAACAAGAATCGGAGGAATCGTAATATTGTTTCGAATGCGGCGGCAATTAATATGAATCGGTAAAATGTTAATATTTACGTCAAAAGTTACGCATTGAAACCTTAATTATATTGAGTGATATATTTCGTTTATTTATTCATGGCGTTTATTTGTTTTTAATTAACAGTGGTGAATATTTGTTCTTGTTTTTATATTTCAGGGGACGTCATTTGATATTTGTGATCGCTGATTGAGTTTTTAAGCAAAAAATCAAAGTGTCTCTTTTACCCTCAAAAACGTACAAGTTATGCATTTTCGTCATGGCTACTATGACAACAATTCGGTTGTCCCCGCGGTGTCCTTCTTGTTGAATAGTTATGCAATATCCACGCAAAAGGATTGATGATGACTCTGCATACGCCCGTGCAAACCCGTTCAAAACTGCCTGACGTTGGCACGACGATTTTTACCGTGATTGGCCAACTCTCCGCTCAACATAACGCCATCAATCTTTCTCAGGGAGCGCCCAACTTTTCCTGCGATCCTAAACTTATCGCGGGCGTCACGCGGGCGATGGAAGCGGGGCATAACCAGTATGCCGCGATGACAGGCCTGCAGCCGCTCAAAGAGCGCATCGTCGATAAAATTGCCACGCTGTATGGCACCCGCTACGACGCCAGCAGCGAAGTCCTGATCACCGCCAGCGCCAGCGAAGGGCTCTATTCAGCCATCAGTGGGCTGGTGCATCCCGGTGATGAAGTTATCTATTTTGAACCCTCTTTCGACAGCTACGCGCCGATTGTCCGCTTGCAGGGCGCGACGCCTGTGGCGATTAAACTCACGGTGCCAGATTTTGCCGTCGACTGGGACGAAGTCCGCGCTGCGGTCACACCCCGCACCCGCATGATCATCATTAACACGCCGCACAACCCGAGCGGGCAGGTCTTTTCTGCACAAGACCTGGAACAGCTGGCGGCGATCACCCGCCAGACTGACATCATTATTTTGTCTGATGAAGTGTACGAACACGTGGTGTTTGACGGACAGCCGCATCACGGCATGGCCACGCATCCGCAGCTGGCGGAGCGTAGCGTGATCATCTCATCATTTGGAAAAACCTATCATGTCACCGGCTGGCGCGTAGGGTATTGTGTGGCTCCCGCTGAGCTGATGGACGAAATCTGCAAAGTGCATCAATTTCTGATGTTTTCTGCCGATACTCCAATGCAGTACGCCTTTGCGGAGCACATGGCCGATCCGCAAACCTGGCTGTCGCTGTCGGCGTTTTACCAGCGCAAGCGCGATCTTCTGCAAAATTTACTGGCGGAATCGCCCTTCCGTCTGCTGCCGAGCGCCGGGTCGTTCTTCCTGCTGGCTGATTACAGTCATTTCAGCGACGAAAGCGACAGCGAGATGGTTAAACGTCTGATCGTCGATTCCGGTGTGGCAACCATTCCGCTGTCGGCGTTTTATACGGACGGAACAGATAACAAATTGATCCGCCTCTCTTTTGCCAAAGACGAGGCAACATTACGGGCAGGTGCGCAGGCCCTGTGTCGGGTTAAACCACGCTAAGGAGTGTTGAGATGAAATTTAACGCATTAGTTGTCGGCATGGGATTGCTGTGTTCATTTTCTTCCTTTGCTGCGACCGAGCTGCGCTATGGCCTGGAAGCGGAGTATCCGCCGTTTGAAAGCCGCAATGCGTCGGGAGAACTGGAAGGTTTTGATATCGATCTGGGTAAGGCGATCTGTAAAGCTGCCGAACTGAAATGCAGCTGGGTTGAGACCTCCTTTGACGCGTTGATCCCGGGCTTAATGGCGAAGAAATTTGACGCCATTAACTCGGCGATGAACATCACCGATCAGCGCCGTCAGAGCATTGACTTCACCCAGCCGATCTACCGTATTCCTTCCCAACTGGTGGGCAAAGAAGGGAGCGGCGTTGAAGCGACGCCGGAAGGGTTAAAAGGCAAAACCATCGGTGTTCTGCAGGGTTCCATCCAGGAAACCTATGCCAAAGAGCACTGGGAGAAGCACGGTGTCACCGTGGTGTCTTATAAAGATCAGAATATGGCCTGGGGTGACTTGCTAAATGGTCGTATCGACGCCTCGCTGGTGATGTCAGCGGCCGGGCAGGCAGGTTTCCTCAGTAAGCCGCAGGGGAAAGGATTTGGCTTTATTGGCAAACCAGTGTCGGACGACACTATCCTCGGTAGCGGGATCGGCTTCGGGCTGCGTAAAGGTGATGAGGCCACCAAAAAACAGCTCGATACGGCCATTGAGAAAGTCCGCGCTGACGGAACGATCGACCAGCTTGCGAAGAAATACTTCCCGGGTATCGATGTCAGCGTAAAATAATAATATTGCGCCTGATTTGCCCCTGATGCAGATGTCCTTCAGGGGCTTTTTATTTTTGATGCATACATAACTTTACCGTCAATTCAGCCCATTCCCCTCGACAGAAAATATTTCTCGCTTTGCTCAGATTATCGCCGCTCAACAATTGGATTCTTAACCGTTTTTGTTTAGGCTGTGCGTTCTTTCTTGCCGTCGTTTCGCTGCGTGCGAAACTCATTCACACGACCATAAGGACGTTTTCTCAGGCATGAATCGCAGACGTTTTTTAAAAGGCTCGCTGGCCATGGCTGCCCTGAGCGGTACCGCTGGACTCTCATCGCTCTTTTCCCGTGCAGCCTTTGCTGCCGAGTCGGACATTGCCGACGGTCAGAGCCGTCGTTTTGACTTCTCTGTCCTGCAATCCATGGCGCACGATCTGGCGCAAACGCCGTGGGGCGGCGCGCCGCGTCCGTTGCCCAATACGCTGGCGACCATGACGCCGCAGGCCTACAACGCCATCAAATACGACGAAAAACAGTCCCTGTGGAACAATATCGAAGACCGTCAGTTAGACGTGCAGTTCTTCCATATGGGGATGGGTTTCCGCCGCCGTGTGCGTATGTTCTCCCTCGATTCTGCGACGTCCCAGGCGCGTGAGATCCACTTCCGCCCGGAGCTATTTAGCTACAACGATACGGATGTCGACACCAAACAGCTGCAGGGGCAGAGCGACTTAGGCTTTGCCGGTTTCCGCGCTTTTAAAGCGCCAGAGCTGGCGCGTCGCGACATCGTCTCCTTCCTCGGGGCCAGTTATTTCCGTGCCGTGGATGATACTTATCAGTACGGCCTGTCCGCGCGCGGCCTGGCGATTGATACCTTTACCGATACGCCGGAAGAGTTCCCGGATTTCACCTCGTTCTGGTTCGAAACCGTCAAGCCGAACGACACCACCTTTACCGTCTATGCGCTGCTCGACAGCCCAAGCATCACCGGTGCCTATAAGTTCGTGATCCACTGCGAGAAGAGCCAGGTGATCATGGAGGTGGATAACCACCTGTATGCGCGCAAAGACATCAAGCAGCTCGGCATTTCGCCGATGACCAGTATGTTCAGCTGCGGTAATAACGAACGCCGCATGTGCGACACCATTCATCCACAAATCCACGACTCCGATCGCCTGGCGATGTGGCGCGGTAACGGGGAGTGGATCTGCCGTCCGCTGAATAACCCGCAAAAACTGCAGTTCAACGCTTTCCAGGATAAAAACCCGAAAGGCTTTGGCCTGCTGCAGCTGGACCGCGACTTCTCCCACTATCAGGACATCATGGGCTGGTACAACAAGCGTCCAAGCCTGTGGGTCGAGCCGCGCAATCAGTGGGGCAAGGGTAGCGTCGGCCTGATGGAGATCCCGACCACCGGCGAAACCCTGGATAACGTGGTCTGCTTCTGGCAGCCGGAAAAACCGGTCAAAGCGGGCGACGAGCTGGACTTCAAATATCGTCTTTACTGGAGCGCGCAGCCGCCGGTTCGCTCGCCGCTGGCGAACGTCTTTGCGACCCGCACCGGCATGGGCGGTTTCCCGGAAGGCTGGGCACCGGGCGAAAACTACCCGAAAGTGTGGGCGCGCCGTTTTGCCATCGACTTCGTGGGAGGCGATCTGAAAGCCGCTGCGCCGAAGGGCATCGAGCCGGTCATTACGCTCTCGAACGGCGAAGCGAAGCAGGTTGAGATCCTCTACGTCGAACCCTTCGACGGCTACCGCATTCTGTTTGACTGGTATCCAACGGACGACTCCACCGATCCGGTGGAAATGCGCATGTTCCTGCGCTGCCAGGGGGATGCGATCAGTGAAACCTGGCTGTATCAGTATTTCCCGCCTGCGCCGGATAAACGCAACTACGTTGACGACCGCGTGATGCGCTAACGCTCAAATCCCTCTCCCTTCGCGGGAGGGGGAAAATATGAGGACTCATGACCGCGACCTCCGTTGAAATCATTCCCGTTACCGACCGCATCGAACTCCGGTCCGTCGACGAGCGCTACACCAGCGAACTTCACGCCCTGGTGATAAAAAACAAAACCTGGCTGCAGACCGCCTTTGACTGGGCGCAGTATGTGGGCACGGAAGACGATACGCGCAAAAACGTGCTCAGCAATCAGATGCTGCACCAGCGCGGATACGCGAAAATGTTCCTGATTTTTCAGGATGAGACGCTGAAAGGCGTGCTGTCATTCAATTCCATCGAGCCGACAAATAAGACGGGCTATATCGGCTACTGGCTGGATAAAGGCAGTCAGCGGCAGGGTATTCTGTCGCTCTCGTTGCAGGCGTTTATGGGCTACTACGCAGAGCGCGGGGAAATTCGTCGCTTCGTCATTAAGTGCCGCGTGGCGAATATGCAGAGTAACCGCGTGGCCGTGCGCAACGGTTTTACGCTGGAAGGGTGCCTGAAAGAGGCCGAGTTTTTGAACGGCGAATTTCAGGATGTGAACACTTACGCGAAAATCATCCGCCTATAGCGCCCCGAGCAGCGGCGTGCGGGTGATGCGCTGCTGTCCGTTTATCACTTTCTCCCCGCGCAGATGAATATTGTCCCCGCCAAAGGCTTCAATCACCGCATCGTCGGTGATTTCAATTCGATGCTCGATCAGCACATCGCCGCTGATTCTGGCGCGCCCCTGAATCACCACTTTGTCGTCAATCATGATCGGGCCGCCGCGCAGCCACGCCTGGCCGCCAATCAGCACGTGATGTTTGATAATCACATTCCCCTCAACGACGGCGTTTTCGGCCACCTGCGAACTGTAGCGCAGGGTGGGAATCGCATCGTCCTCTAGGCCTGCGACCAGTCGGGCGTTACCGTAGACTTTGGCGCAGTCGCAGATCCAGACGTTGTTCACCTCATTGCCTTCGATAAGAGCGTTCTCAAATACCTCAGCGCGGTGCTCGATGAAGGCGAAATTGACCATCGCATCGCCGTATAATTGCGCCTGATGGACAATGCGGGACTGGCTGACGGTGGCGTTATCGTAGATTTTGAGCACCTGTTCGCGATCGGGCGTCATGCCAGTGGCTGCTATCACCGTACTCTCATGCAGAATGCGCGCGTTGCCGTAAAGGTGGCAGATGCCGCGCACGACGGAGGACTGAACGGTGACGTTGTCACTTAACTGTGCGCCGTGGCTCACCTGAGAACCGTCCACCCAGCTGTTGTCGCGGATGTTTGCCGCATGGCTGATCACGCAGGGCTGGGTAATGCGCGCATTATCGCAAATTTGTGCCTGGCCGAAGACGACGCTGTTCTCATCGTATACCCAGCAATTTCCGTCATGCGACAGGGCGCTTTCATCCTCCAGCCAGCCGCCTTTGGTCCCGGCGGTGACATCGCTGAAATCACGTTCGGCGATGATCTGGCGCAGGGTGACGCTGGCTTTTCCCTCTATGTTCTGAAAGTGATAAAGGCGGGTCTCGTCGCTGAGTCGGTATTTTTTCATGAGGGTCTCTCTGCTCATCGTCTTCATTAAACGTAGCAAACTTTACGCCTTCTGAAGTACTGGCAACCGAGTCTGAAACCCCTTAAACTAGCATTTCAAATATAATTTATACTTTAAAATTAATGCATAAAAGTCACAAATCCAAACAAGTTCTTAACTTACCCTTCGGCTACTTCGGCATGGTATTAGGGACTATTGGCATGGGTTTCGCCTGGCGTTACGCCAGCACCCTCTGGCCGGTTTCCCGCTGGCCGGGTGAGATTCTGGTGTCGCTTGCCACTCTGATCTGGTTTTTGCTGACCCTGGCTTTCATCACCCGCGCCGTGCGTTTCCCGCAGAGCGTGCTGGTGGAGATGCGCCACCCGGTGATGAGCAGTTTTGTCAGCCTGTTTCCGGCCACCACGATGCTGGTGGCGATTGGTTTTGTCCCCTGGTGTCGTCCCGTTTCGCTGGTGCTGTTTGGCATTGGCGTAGTGGTGCAGCTGAATTATGCCGCCTGGCAAAGCGCCGGATTGTGGCGGGGAAAACACCCTGAAGAGGCCACCACGCCGGGTCTGTATCTCCCGACCGTCGCCAATAACTTTATCAGCGCGATGGCCTGCGGTGCGCTCGGGTTCCACGATGCGGGGCTGGTGTTTTTAGGCGCTGGGGTTTTCTCGTGGCTGAGCCTCGAACCGGTGATTTTGCAGCGCTTGCGCAGCGCCGGTGAACTGCCGACGGCACTCAGAACGTCGCTCGGCATTCAGCTGGCGCCCGCACTGGTGGCCTGCAGCGCCTGGTTTAGCGTCAACGGCGGCGAGGCGGATACCTTCGCCAAAATGCTGTTTGGCTACGGCCTTTTGCAGCTGCTGTTTATGCTGCGCCTGATGCCCTGGTATCTCTCCCAGCCGTTTAACGCCTCTTTCTGGAGCTTCTCGTTCGGCGTCTCCGCGCTCGCGACCACCGGGCTGCATCTTGGGCAGAGCAGTCCGTCGGGCTTTTTTCACGCCATCGCGGTTCCGCTGTTTATTTTTACCAACGCCATCATTGCGCTCCTGCTGGTGCGCACCTTCATTTTACTGGTGCAGGGAAAGCTTTTAGTTCGTTCAGATAAAGCCACACTTATGCACGCTGAGGAAAAGAAATGACTCACTTTGATGAAAACTACTTTACCGAAAAATATGGCCTGACCCGCACCCACTCGGAGGTGCTCTACAGCGCCGGGATTGTCAAACCGGGCAAAACCCTGGATCTGGGCTGCGGCAATGGCCGCAACAGCCTGTATCTGGCGGCGAATGGCTACGACGTCACCGCCTGGGATAAAAACCCGATGGGCATCGATAACATCGAGCGCATCAAGGCGGAAGAAGGGATTCACAATTTGCAGGCGTCGGTTCAGGATCTGAACAGCCTGAGCTTCGACGGTGAGTACGATTTTATTCTCTCGACCGTGGTGATGATGTTCCTGGAAGCCAAAACCATTCCGGGACTGATTGCCAACATGCAGCGCTGCACCGTGCCTGGCGGTTACAACCTGATTGTGGCGGCGATGGATACGGAAGATTACCCGTGCACCGTCGGGTTCCCGTTCGCGTTCAAAAGCGGCGAACTGAGCCGCTATTACGAAGGCTGGGAGCTGCTGAAATATAACGAAGACGTCGGGGAGTTACACCGCACCGACGCCAACGGAAACCGCATCAAATTGCGTTTCGCCACTATGCTGGCGCGCAAACCGGCCTAACGGGCGGCCAGCAGGCAGAGTTGCAGGGCCGTTTTGTAGGACGCCTCGAACGACGACAGTGGCAGGAACTCAAATTTTGAGTGGAAGTTATGCGCGCCGGTGAAGAAGTTCGGGGTCAGCAGGCCTTTTGCCGACAGAGCTGCACCGTCGGTACCACCGCGCATTGGCGTCGGTTTTGGCGTGATGCCGAGGGATTCCATCGCCTCAAACATCAGGTCGATGGCGCGGCGATCTTCGCCAATCGCATTGCTGATATTGCTGTAGGTGTCTTCGATGTGATGCTCGACGCGGGCGGTGGGGTGCTGCCCGGCAATTTTGCGCGCGACGTCGGCGATCTGCTGTTTGCGCGCGGCGAAACTGGCGGTGTCGAAATCACGGATATTGGCTTTGAGCACCGCTTCGTTTTGTCCGGCCTGAATACCGTTGAACCAGATATACCCCTCGCGCCCCTCGGTGCATTCCGGGGTCTCCTGACGGTCGAAATGGCTGATGAAATCCATCGCCATCAGCAGCGGATTGACCAGCACGCCTTTCGCCGACATCGGGTGGGCGGTCACGCCGGTGAAGCGGATTTCTGCCGCGGCGGCGTTAAAGTTCTCGTACACGATCTCGCCAATTTCGCAGCAGTCGATGGTCCAGGCGAAATCGACGTCGAAGCGTTTCAGATCCAGCGCTTTCGCGCCGCACAGACCAATCTCTTCATCCGGCACAAAGGCGACCACGATATCCCCGTGCTGATGCTCCGCCGTCAGGTTTTCCAGCACCGTCATCACCACCGTCACGGCGGCTTTATTATCTGCGCCTAATACGCTGGTCCCGTCGCTGAAAATAATCTCTTCGTCAGGGTAAGCCAGTATTTCCGGATGCTCTTTTACGCGTAACCAGATCTGTTTCTCTTTATTCAGACAGAGGTCTTCTCCTGCAAATCTTAATATTTGTGGATGAATATCCGGTGATAATCCGACGTCTACCGTATCGATATGGGTAATAAATCCGATGCGCGGCGCGCCGCTGACCGTGCCTTTTTTGACGGCGGTAACGGTGGCGAATTCGTCGATCACGATGTCGCTCAACCCCAGTGATTCCAGCTCCTTAGCCAGTTCGCGCGCCATCTCGTGCTGGCCCGGCGTGGAAGGGAGCGTTTTGCTTTTCGGATCGCTCTGACTGGTGATGGCCAGATAGCGATAAAAGCGTTGGGTTAATTGACTGGAGAGTGAGTTCGCCATAGTGATTCCTTCTTTATTTGTATTATCAGGTGTTTGCATAATCACTTTAATGGTATTTGTGTATCGGCAAAAGAATTAATTAGCCGTCGAATAAAAAGACAGGAAAATGCGATGAACAGCAAACTGACAAAATTAACCCTGGCCATTGCCGCATTAACGGTAAGTTCCACCGTGGCGGCAAAAACACTGGTGTATTGCTCGGAAGGATCGCCGGAAAATTTTAACCCTCAGCTTTACACCTCTGGCACCAGCGTGGATGCCAGCGCGGTCCCGGTCTATAACCGACTGGTGGATTTTAAACCTGGCACCACGGAGCTGGTGCCAAGCTTGGCCGAAAGCTGGGACGTGAGTGAAGACGGCAAGGTTTACACCTTCCATCTGCGCAAAGGCGTGAAATTCCAGAGCAACAAATTCTACAAGCCGACGCGCGACTTCAACGCCGATGACGTGATCTTCTCCTTCATGCGGCAGAAAGACGTCAATCACCCGTACCACAACGTCTCGAACGGCAGCTATTCCAACTTTGAAAGCCTTGAATTTGGCAGCCTGATCACCGCCATCGACAAGGTGGACGACCACACCGTGCGCTTTACGCTCGCGCACCCGGAAGCGCCGTTTGTGGCGGATTTGGCCTGGTATTTTGCCTCGATCCTCTCAGCAGAATACGCCGACGCGATGCTTAAAGCGGGCACGCCGGAAAAGGTGGATATGGACCCGATCGGCACCGGGCCGTTTAAGCTGACGCAGTACCAGAAAGATTCACGCATCCTCTTCACCGCGTTCCCGGAATACTGGCAGGGCAAGTCGAAGCTCGACCGGCTGGTGTTCAGCATCACCCCGGACGCCAGCGTGCGCTTTGCCAAAATCGAGAAAAACGAGTGTCAGGTGATGCCGTTCCCGAATCCGGCGGATCTGCCGCGCATGAAGGCCAACAAAGATATCAACCTGATGAGCAAAGCGGGGCTGAACACCGGTTTCCTGGCGTTTAACACCCAGAAACCGCCGCTGGATAATGTGAAAGTGCGTCAGGCCCTGGCGATGGCGATCAACAAACCGGCGATCATCGATGCCGTATTCCACGGCACCGGCACCGCGGCGAAAAATCTGCTGCCGCCGGGCGTCTGGAGCGCGGATAGTGAGCTGAAGGATTACGACTACGATCCGGAAAAAGCCAAAGCACTGCTTAAGGAAGCCGGGTTCGCCGACGGCGTGAGCATCGAGCTGTGGGCGATGCCGGTGCAGCGCCCTTATAACCCGAACGCCAAACGGATGGCCGAAATGATTCAGGCCGACTGGGCGAAAATCGGCGTGCAGGCAAAAATCGTCACCTATGAGTGGGGCGAATACCTCAAGCGCGTGAAGGGCGGTGAACACCAGGCGGCGCTGATGGGCTGGACCACAGCGACGGGCGATCCGGATAACTTCTTCGGCCCGCTGTTTACCTGTACCTCAGCCAACGGCGGCTCGAACTCGGCGAAATGGTGTTATCAGCCGTTTGATAAAATCATCAACGAAGCAAAATCGATAACCGATCACGATAAACGCGTGGCGCTGTACAAAGAGGCGCAGCAGATGATGCACGATCAAATGCCCGCGGTGATGATTGCCCACTCCACCATTTTTGAGCCGGTGAGAAAAGAGGTGACGGGCTACGAAATCGATCCGTTCGGCAAACATCTGTTCTGGCAGGTGGATATTAAATAACCATAAAATCACTGCCCGTAACTATTACGGGCAGTCTGTTTTCTGAATTGTGCGTCGAGCACCTTTTTTGTCACAACAGACCCCTGATACTTTTGCTATAACTTCATATGCATATCTGCACATAACAGGGATCCACAACCATGCGTACTCAGACTTTTTTTAAAGTTGCAGCGCTTACCGGCCTGCTGGCATTAGCCGGCTGTGCGTCCAAAGTGGCGCAACCCGATCAGTTCTCGGGCTTTTTGAAAGATTATTCAGGCTTGCAGCAAACAACGTCAGCGACCGGCAAACCGACGCTGCGCTGGGTCGATCCATCCTACAACCCGTCTAATTACGACAGTATTGTCTGGAATCCAATTACCTATTATCCAACGCCTAAACCTTCCACCCAGATAGGGCAAAAAACCCTCGATGGGCTGCTGACTTATGCTAACAATAAAATGAAACCTGCCATCGGTTCCCGTAAACCGCTGGTGGCGACGCCAGGGCCACGTAGCCTGATTTTCCGCGGCGCGATTACCGGTGTGAGTTCGAAAGAAGAAGGGTTGCAGTTCTATGAAGTGGTCCCTGTTGCCTTAGTCGTTGCCGGTACGCAAATGGCGACCGGACATCGCACCATGGATACTCATCTCTTCTTTGAAGGTGAGTTGATTGATGCGGCAACGGGCAAACCTGTTGTTAAAGTCGTTCGTAAAGGCGAAGGGAAAGAGCTCAATAACGAAAGCACGCCGATGGCGATGTCGAACCTGACACACGTTATCGATGACATGGCGACAGATGCCACCATGTTTGACGTGAAGAAAAAATAATGCCCGTACCGGCGGTATCCACCGCCGGTTTTTTTACGCCGTCCGCAGTCGCTTAAACCAGGTTTCTGGTTTCGTGAACATCACCATATTTCCCGTCAGAATCAGCAGCAATCCTGCCACGGCATTCATGTGCCAGACGTAGCCTTCGTACACCGTTGAAATCGACAGCGCGACCAGCGGAAACAGCAGCGTGCTATAAGCCGCTTTGCCAGCCCCGATGCGCCCGACCAGCGTAAAGTACACGCCAAAGGCAATGACCGAGCCGAAGATCGCCAGGTACAGCAGGGCACCGATGTAGCTCACCGTCCACTGCGGCATAAAGTTGTCGCCGCGAATCAGCGCAATCGCGCCCATCACCAGCGTGCCGTACATCATCGCCCAGGCGTTGGTGGTCATGGTTTCCAGGCCGTTACGCTGATGTCGCAGGCTGATCATATTTCCCAGCGAGAAACCGTAGGTCCCGAGCGCCGACAGGCCGATGCCGAGGAGCAGTTCATGGCTCCAGCCGCTCGCCAGCAGATCGTCCCAGAAGAGGGTGATGATCCCCAGCAGGCCCAGCGCCGCTGCGGTCCAGAAACGCGCCGGTGGACGCTGACCAAAGAAGATAAAGCTGTTAATGGCGTTATACAGCACCGCCATTGAGAAAATGACCGACTCAAGACCGGTATTGATAAACTTCGCTGCCGTGTAAAAACACCAGAAGTTAAAGCAGAACACGCAGCAGCCCTGAATCATGCAGAACAGATGATCGCGCAGGACCATTTTACGCAGGCGTCTCAGCGCCAGCAGAACCAGCATCATGGTGGCGCTCGCCACGGCAAAGCGCCAGAAGATGGACACCGGCGCGGCGACCGGTCCTTGTTGCAGGAAAATCGCAATCCAGGTGGTTCCCCAGATCACCACCACCAGCCCATACAAAAATGCGTTCATTTTTCTCTCTTATCTAAGCGCAAAAGAGCAGTGTGACCTGGCTTACGCGCGCCTGCTTTCAGCACCTTGCGGCAGACTTGCAAATTCTTGCGCTTTTTTCTTGCCTCATCTCTGGTATCAGGCGGCAACACTTCTTAGACTGTCTCTCTGTTTACTTGCCAGCTACCGGTTATGTCTCGCGCTTACGACACCTTTGAAACTCTTCGCCAACAGAATGCCGTGCTGCGGGAGACGGTCGCCCTCAATTCGGGCATCCAGCTGGCGGCGTGGTACAACAAGCACGATACGGTGACGGTCAAAAGCAATCATCACACCCTGAGCCTGTACGTGGCGGACGGCTATGAGAGCTACCACAAAACCGCCAGCGGCTGGAAAAACGGCGGTGGCCCGGATCGTTTCTGCCTGATGCCAAAAGAGAGCGAGTCGAGCTGGGATATCCGCGACGATTTGTCCTTTGTGCATCTGTATTGCACCGACGAGCATCTGCGTGAACTGGGTGAGAAAATCTGGGACAAAAGCCCGGCCGGGATTTCACTGGACGAAAAAACCTTCGCCAGCGATCCCAAAATTGCCATGCTCTATCGCCAGTTTTTGCTCGGCTGCGACTGGCAGCAGCAGGCCAATCAGCTGACCCTCAGCACCGCCAGCACCCTGTTGCTGACCCATCTGATCCAGAACTACTCCAGCGTGCAGTGGAAGCTGCCGGTGGTGACGGGCGGTCTCTCGCCGTTTGTGCTGCGCAATGTGCTGGAGTACGTCGACAACCATCTCTCAGAGCCCTTAACTCTCGCGGAACTGGCGGCAGTGGCAGCACTGAGCGAATACCATTTCGCGCGGATGTTCCGCCAGTCGATGAACATGGCGCCGCATCAGTATGTGATGCAGCAGCGCATGGACAAGGCAAAACAGCTGGTGCAGTTCACTCAGCAGCCGTTGACGGACATCGCGCTGGCCTGCGGGTTTAGCTCGGCCAGCCATTTCAGTAATCGCTTTAAAGCCACTATCGGATTAACGCCTTCGCAGCTACGCGCGGCGAAAGCGTGACAACACGGCGAAGCAGATTCCGCCCGCGATAAGCCCCCAGAACGCCGACCCAATCCCCAGCAACGTTACGCCGCTGGCGGTCACCAGAAAGGTGACGATCGCCGCGTCGCGCTCCGTCTCATGCTGCAGCGCCTGAAACAGACTGCCGCTAATGGTCCCAAGCAGCGCCAGCCCGGCCAGCGTCTGGATCCAGCTGAGCGGCAGCGCCGCCATCAGGGCAGTAAACGAACCGCCAAAAATCCCCGCCAGCAGATAAAACACGCCCGCCGCGGCCGCCGCCATCCAGCGTTTATCGGCGTCCGGATGGGCGTCAGGGCTTTGGCAGATCGCGGCGGTAATGGCGGCGATGCAGATGGAGTAGACGCCAAACGGCGAGAACAGCAGGGCCAGCGCGCCGGTAAAGATGATCAGCGGTGAAACGGCCACCGGATAACCGGAGGCTTTCATGGTGGCGAAGCCGGGGGCGTTTTGGGAGGCCATCGTCACCAGGAAGAAGGGCAGACCAATACTGACGAGCGTGGTAAAGGTAAATTTTGGCGCGATAAATTCAGGCATCACCAGATTAAATGCCAGATTGTCCGTGACAACGTCACCTCCCGCCCAGGCCGTGACGCTCCCGACCAGCAGTGTGGCGACAATCGCATAGCGCGGCGCAAAGGCTTTTGCAATCAGCCACGCCAGCAGCATGCTGCCGCACAGCAGGAAATGCTCCTCAAGATTAATGAATGCCTGCAGGCCAAAGCGCAGCAGCACACCCGCGAGCATCGCCGCCGCCAGGGTGTGGGGGATGATTTTCATCAGCCGGGCAAAGAGTCCCGTCACGCCACAAAGCAAAATTAGCGCATTGGCGAAGATAAAAATGCCGATGGTTTCGGCGAGCGTCACCCCCTGCAAACTGGTGGCAAGCAGCGCTGCGCCGGGCGTAGACCAGGCGGTGAGCACCGGGGATTTGTACCACAGGGAAAGGGCGAGCGTGCTCACCCCCATGCCCAGCCCGAGCGCGGTCATCCAGCCGGCTATCTGATGGGGCGTGGCCCCTGCGGCGGCAGCGGCCTGCCAGATAATGGCGGCAGAGCTGGCGTAGCCCACCAGCACGGCGACGAAACCGGCCAGCACCGCCGGGAAGAGTGAGGAGGAAGGGCGCATGAAAACTCCGTTGTGCGTTATAGCGTCCGGAGGAATGTAGCACTGTGCGCTATAGCGTACAAGTGGTACACTTCGCCGCAACGGGAGGATCTATGAATATCACTCAACATCTTGCTTCAACGCTGAAAAACGAGCGTCAGGCGCGCGGCTGGAGCTTATCGAAGCTCGCCGACGAGACGGGCGTGTCGAAAGCAATGCTCGGGCAGATCGAGCGCAACGAGTCCAGCCCGACGGTCTCGACCCTGTGGAAAATCGCCACCGGTCTGAACGTCCCTTTTTCCGCATTCATCACGCCGCAAGCCGATCCTCAGCCAGTATTTGACCCCCAGCAGCAGGCGATGGTAGTCAAGCCACTTTTCCCGTGGGATGAGCAGCTTAAGTTTGATCACTTTTCCATTACTCTCGCGCCCGGCGCGCTCAGCGAATCGTCGCCGCACGAAGCGGGAGTCATTGAACACGTGGTGGTGATAAGCGGTGAGCTGGAGATGTGTCTCGACGGCGTCTGGCACACCCTCTCGGCGGATTCCGGCGTGCGTTTCGCGGGCGACAAACCCCACGCCTATCGCAACAGCAGCGGCCAGACGGTGCACTTTCATTCGCTGATCCATTATCCCCGTTAAAGGTACGCAAAACGGTTTCGCTGTCGTAGACTTCTGACTACAATAGCCGCCATTTTGACCATAACGGATAACGACGAAGTATGCGCCTGCAATCCCATCATCTTGAACTCTTAAGCCCAGCCCGTGACGCCTCTATTGCCCGCGAGGCAATTCTGCACGGTGCGGACGCGGTCTATATCGGCGGTCCTGGCTTTGGCGCTCGCCATAACGCCAGCAACAGCCTGAGCGATATCGCCGGGCTGGTGCCATTTGCCCACCGCTATGGTGCAAAGGTGTTCGTGACCCTGAACACCATTCTTCATGATGATGAACTTGAGCCTGCCCAGCGTCTGATCACCGACCTCTACCAGACCGGCGTTGATGCCCTGATCGTTCAGGACATGGGCGTGCTGGAGCTGGATATTCCGCCGATTGAACTGCACGCCAGCACCCAGTGCGATATCCGTACCGTCGAAAAAGCGAAATTCCTCTCAGACGTTGGCTTTACCCAGATTGTGCTGGCGCGTGAGCTGAATCTGAACCAGATCCGCGATATTCACCAGGCGACCGACGCCACCATCGAATTCTTCATCCACGGCGCGCTTTGCGTGGCGTACTCCGGGCAGTGCAACATTTCCCACGCCCAGACCGGGCGCAGCGCCAACCGTGGCGACTGCTCTCAGGCGTGCCGTCTGCCGTACACCCTGAAAGACGATCAGGGCCGCGTCGTGGCGTTCGAAAAACACCTCCTGTCGATGAAAGACAACGACCAGACCGCCAACCTGGCTCAGCTGATCGACGCGGGCGTGCGCTCCTTCAAAATTGAAGGACGCTACAAAGATATGAGCTACGTGAAGAACATCACGGCGCACTATCGTCAGATGCTGGATGCGATCATTGAAGATCGCGGCGATCTGGCACGCGCCTCTGCCGGGCGCACCGAGCACTTCTTCATTCCGTCTACCGATAAAACCTTCCACCGCGGCAGCACGGATTACTTCGTCAATGCGCGCAAAGGCGATATTGGCGCGTTCGACTCGCCGAAGTTTATCGGTCTGCCGGTAGGTGAAGTGCTGAAAGTCTCCAGAGAGCACCTTGATGTGAAAGTGACGGAGCCGCTGGCGAACGGCGACGGTCTGAATGTGATGATCAAGCGTGAAATTGTTGGCTTCCGCGCCAATACGGTGGAGAAAACCGGCGAAGACCAGTATCGCGTCTGGCCGAACGAAATGCCTGCCGATCTGTATAAGGCGCGTCCGAACGCGGCGCTCAATCGTAACCTGGACCACAACTGGCAGCAGGCGCTGCTGAAAACCTCCAGCGAACGTCGCATCGCCGTGGATATTGAACTGGGCGGGTGGGAAGAGCAGCTGATCCTGACCATGACCAGCGAAGATGGCGTGAGCGTGACTCATACCCTGGACGGACAGTTTGAAGAGGCCAACAACGCCGAGAAAGCGCTGAACAGCCTGAAAGACGGTGTGGCGAAGCTCGGGCAGACCATTTATTACGCGCGCGATATTCAGGTGAATTTACCTGCGGCGCTGTTTGTGCCGAACAGCCTGCTGAACCAGTTCCGCCGCGAAACGGCAGAGATGCTCGATGAAGCGCGCCTGGCAAACTATCCTCGCGGCAGCCGCAAAGCGGTTTCCGTGCCTGCGCCGGTCTATCCTGATACGCACTTGTCGTTCCTGGCGAACGTCTATAACCACAAAGCGCGGGCGTTTTACCATCGTTACGGCGTGCAACTGATTGATGCCGCGTATGAAGCGCACGAAGAGAAGGGCGATGTGCCGGTGATGATCACCAAACACTGCCTGCGCTTTGCCTTTAACCTCTGTCCAAAACAGGCGAAAGGCAGCATCAAAAGCTGGAAAGCGACCCCGATGCAGCTGGTCAATGGCGACGAAGTGCTGACCCTGAAATTTGACTGCCGTCCGTGCGAAATGCATGTCATCGGCAAGATGAAAAATCATATCTTCAAGATGCCACAGCCGGGAAGCGTGGTGGCCTCTGTCAGCCCTGACGAGCTGATGAAAACCCTGCCGAAGCGCAAAGGCGCTTAATCACTGAAAATGGGTATCCGGTTTGCGCGATTTCTGCCAGGAATGGTGCTCGCGCAAACCCTCCGCTGACTCCTCCGCAACACTTCTCAGTTCGTCGCTGTCCGCGCTATGGCGCAGCTGGTGGTCGGCGTTCTGCACCCACAGATATTCATGCCACTTATGACCGGCCATTAATTGACCAGAAAATAAAGCACAGGTTAACAGTATGAATACTAAAGATGATTTAACCATTTTGTTACCGCCTGTTCACAAGTTGCGGCCATAATGCCAATAGTTACGTCTTGTTATTATTCGCAAATTAAAACTATCGCAAATAAATTGTCAGTTTTTGCGGCGTGTTGGCGTCAAGTCCAAATATAGACCCCTGATTTAGCCTCTAAATTCTGGTGGTTGTCATTTTGAGGGGATAATACGGCTGGGCATTTAAGATGAATCCGATATAATATTCTTTTGACTATGGACTAAGTCGAGTAGTAAATGAATAAAGTCATCACTCTTTCCACACTGTGTATTGCCGCGGTTGCGACAGCTTATATCAGTTACGCTTCCTTCCTCGATAAACCAGAATATCTGCAGGCGGCAGAGACCCGCGTTGGATCCTATCTGACCAGTGATTACGGGCACGTCTCCTGCAACAGCACCAAAATGACAGACCAGCAGTGGCGACTCGATTGCCACAACAAAATGAAAGGGAAAAGCTTCGAATACTCAGTCTATCCCGCAGAGCAAGCGCCTTACGCCGTCTCAAGGCCATTCTATCTGGAGGCCGTTAACGATAACGCCATTCAGAGCGCCAGACAGGGATTGATGCAGTATCTGCAAATTAATACTGAAACGACAAATATTCAGTCCTGACGGAAAACTGCGCCATTGGTTTAATATTCGTTTACCTTACGAATGTTAGGTTTAATGTCGATCCGCATCCGTCAGGGAATGACGGAACGTAGATACCAAAATACAAATCTATCCATGCAAGCATTTACCGCCAGTTTATGGCGGTTTTTTTTGCTTTAGATTCAGGGTATTTCTGCCAGGCGATGGCCTGATATAAATTGTTTTCGGTACTGCGCGGGAGACATATTGTACTGCTGGCGGAAATGGTGGCGTAAGGTCGCCGAATGAC
The DNA here is from genome assembly GCF_035593345.1 of Lelliottia sp. JS-SCA-14. NCBI lineage: Bacteria > Pseudomonadati > Pseudomonadota > Gammaproteobacteria > Enterobacterales > Enterobacteriaceae > Lelliottia > Lelliottia sp. JS-SCA-14. The sequence goes on from NZ_CP141606.1 coordinate 2,406,175, forward strand.
CCAATCCGGTCTGCTCAGCGATGCTGTCGATACTTAAGCGGCTGGTTTCCAGATACTCTTTTGCCCGCAGAAGCCGCTCCGTCAGCAACCAGCGCGCGGGCGTGGTCCCGGTGGCGCTGGCAAAGCGACGCAGGAAGGTGCGCTCACTCATTCCCACGCGCCGGGCCAGAGAACTGACCGTGTGATTGACCGCCAGCTGCTGGTGCAGGAAATCAAACAGCTGTCCAAAGCGCTGGCTTTCGCGCAGCACCGCCACCGGGCGGCTGATCTTCTGGGTTTGCCCCCCATCGCGGTGGGGCGGGATGACCAGACGACGCGCAACACAGTTTGCGGCCTCGGTTCCATAGTCACGGCGTACCACGTGCAGACAGAGGTCGATCCCCGCGGCACTGCCCGCTGAAGTCAAAATCGTTCCTTCATCCTGGTACAGCACATCCTCGATCACCTTAATGGCCGGGAAACGCGTCTTCAGCGTCTGCGTGTAGCGCCAGTGCGTCGTGGCTTTGCGCCCGTCGAGCACCCCTGCGGCAGCGAGGACGAACACGCCGGAGCAGATCGAGAGCAGATGGCAGCCGCGCCGATGAGCGCTGCGTAGCGCCTCGCATAATGCAGGCGGAACCGCTTCTTCCACGCCGCGCCAGCCGGGAACCACAATCAGGCTGGCCTGTTCAAGGAGCGTCAGATCGCCGTCGGCCACCATCCTAATCCCGCCGGTGGCCCGCAGTTCACCCTCATCGACGGCAGCAATGCCAAAGCGATACCACTCATCGCCCATCTCCGGGCGCGGCAGGCCAAAAACTTCCACCGCCACGCCAAACTCGAAGGTGCACAGGCCGTCATATGCCAGGACCACCACCAGCGGGCGCGATGTTTGTCGTAAGTTTGTCATCATTTTGCTGTTTTCTGGCATAACCGCAGGCATTCACTGACTGAATTTTTGGATAACGTACTGTTAACACAAACGCCAAACTGGAGAAAGCACCATGAGTTACGTCACTGAATTTCCCGCCGCCGACCCGCAGGAGTCCGTTGCCCATTTTCTGCGCCGCCTGAGCGTTGAAACCGACTGTGCCGACGTGCACCACGCGCTGGCAAATCATCAGCAGGATTTCGTTTTGCTGCACGTGGTGGGCCGCCCGGAGCAATTTGCCCGCCGTCATCTGCCGGGGGCTGTCCATTTACCCTGGTCAGCAATGACTGCCGAAACCATGGCGCAATGGCCGCAGGACACGCTGTTCGTGGTCTATTGTGCCGGGCCACACTGCAACGGCGCGGATCGGGCGGCACTAAAGCTCTCTCGCCTGGGTCTGCCGGTCAAAATCATGATCGGCGGCATCACCGGCTGGGAAGATGAAAACTTCGCTTTTGCCAGTGAGGATTAAGTCAAAGATGAATTAAATTCATCATGCATGAAATTTTCTCGTTTGCTGCAACGCAGAGGTTATGACATCTTTTTGGACATATAGCCATCCAGAAGTCTAAATGTTCAATTTATGAATTATCACTGTGGGCAATCAATTGCCGGCAGCAAAGGAGAGAATCATGCAGCGACAACACGCCCCGTACCGTGCCGATGTGGTAGGCAGCTTTTTACGCCCTGATGCGATTAAACAGGCGCGACTGCAGTTTGCCAGCGGGGAGATTGACGCCGGTCAGCTGCGCGCCGTTGAAAACGACGCGATCCGCCAGGTGGTTGAGCAGCAGTGCGCCTGCGGCCTGCACGTGGTGACGGACGGGGAGTTCCGCCGCGCCTGGTGGCACTTCGACTTCTTCGACGGTTTACAGGGCGTGGAGCGTTACGACTCAAATCAGGGCATCCAGTTCAACGGTGTACAGACCAAAGCCCACGGCGTGCGCGTCACCGGCAAACTGGGCTTTGGCGACCACCCGATGCTGGAAGATTTCCGCTATCTGAAAAGCATTAGCGGCAACGCCCAGCCGAAAATGACCATTCCCAGCCCGAGCGTGCTGCATTTCCGCGGCGGGCGTAAAGACATCGACGCGACGGTTTACCCGGATCTGGACGCCTATTTCGACGATCTGGCGACCACCTGGCGCGATGCGATCCATGCATTCTATGAAGCAGGCTGCCGCTATCTGCAGCTGGACGACACGGTCTGGGCCTATCTCTGCTCCGACGATCAGCGCCGCCAGATCGCCGAGCGCGGTGACGACGCGGACCAGCTGGCGCGCACCTATGCCCGCGTGCTGAACAAAGCGCTGGAAGGCAAACCGGAGGATCTGACCATCGGCCTGCACGTCTGTCGCGGCAACTTCCGATCCACCTGGATTTCAGAAGGCGGCTACGAGCCGGTGGCCGAAGTGCTCTTCGGTTCCGTGAACGTGGATGCTTTCTTCCTCGAGTACGACAACGACCGCAGCGGGGATTTCGCGCCGCTACGCTTCGTTCGTCCGGGCAAACAGCAGGTGGTGCTGGGCCTGATCACCACCAAAAACGGCGAGCTGGAGAACCCGGAAGGGGTGAAAGCGCGTCTGGAAGAGGCGGCACAATACGTGGCGAAAGAGCAGATTTGCCTCAGCCCGCAGTGCGGTTTTGCCTCAACGGAAGAGGGCAACAGCCTGAGCGAAACCCAGCAGTGGGACAAAGTCCGTCTGGTGACGCAGATCGCTGACGAAGTCTGGTAATTTTTCGGGCACAACGTTGCACTTTATTAATGCAGCGCTGTGCCATGTTGAGTCGTTCCCCGCCCTAAACCGCATTTACACCCCTGATATTGCACCGTTTTCCATTCTGGCATCCTTTTTGCTCTCCTGAAGCTGACACGTTTGATTCTGCGTCCACATGGTTACGGACGTTTTCGCACAGCTTTCTTTTCAGGAGTGAAAATATGCATCGTCGTACCTTAATCAAAGCTTTCGCGCTGTCGGCCTCCGTTGTGGCAATGGGGATGAGTTTTGGCGTCCAGGCCGCCGAGACGATCAAAATCGGCATCATGCACTCGCTCTCCGGGACGATGGCGATCTCTGAAACGCCGCTGAAAGACGTGGCGCTGATGACCATTGACGAAATCAACGCCAAAGGTGGCGTGCTGGGTAAACAGCTCGAACCGGTGGTGGTCGACCCCGCCTCGAACTGGCCGCTGTTCGCCGAAAAAGCCCGCCAGCTGTTGAGCCAGGATAAGGTCGCGGCGGTGTTTGGCTGCTGGACTTCCGTCTCGCGCAAATCGGTCCTGCCGGTCTTCGAGGAGCTGAATGGCCTGCTGTTCTACCCGGTGCAGTATGAGGGCGAAGAGATGTCGCCGAACGTGTTCTACACCGGCGCGGCGCCGAATCAGCAGGCGATCCCGGCGGTGGAATATTTGATGGGCGAAGACGGCGGGAACGCGAAACGCTTCTTCCTGCTTGGGACGGATTACGTTTATCCGCGCACCACCAACAAAATTCTGCGTGCGTTCCTCCATTCCAAAGGTGTGCAGGACAAAGATATCGAAGAGGTCTACACCCCGTTTGGTCACAGCGATTACCAGACCATTGTCGCCAATATCAAAAAATTCTCCGCGGGCGGCAAAACGGCGGTGGTCTCCACCATCAACGGCGACTCCAACGTGCCTTTCTATAAAGAGCTGGCCAACCAGGGCGTAAAAGCCACGGATGTGCCGGTCGTCGCCTTCTCCGTCGGCGAAGAAGAGCTGCGCGGGATCGACGCCAAACCGCTGGTCGGCAACCTCGCCGCCTGGAACTACTTCGAATCTGTCGATAACCCAACCAACCAGACCTTCGTGGCGGCCTACAAAGCCTACGCGAAAGCGCACAAACTGCCGAACGCCGACACCGTCGTAACTAACGATCCGATGGAAGCGACCTACGTGGGCATCCACATGTGGGCGCAGGCCGTGGAGAAAGCCGGGACCACCGACGTGGACAAAGTGCGCGCCGCGATGGCCGGTCAATCCTTCAAAGCCCCGTCAGGGTTCACGCTGACCATGGACGCCACCAACCACCATCTGCATAAGCCGGTGATGATTGGTGAAATCGAAGGTAACGGTCAGTTCAACGTCGTCTGGCAGACCGAAGAGACCGTCCGCGCCCAGCCGTGGAGCCCGTTCATTCAGGGTAACGACAAAAAACCTGACCAGCCGATGAAAACCGCCAGTAACTAAGCCTTAATCGCACGGAGAAAAGCCATGAGCGTAATGCGAATGTTTGTCGCAATAGTCTGGCTTGCCGGTCTGCTGCCAGGGATGGCGCAGGCGTCGGATGCGGACACCTTTGTCGCCGCAAGCCGCAGCCAGCAAACCGCACTGCTGGAAAAGTGGGCTGTCGCCCCGGATGAGAAGCGTCTGCCGCTGTTGCAGGCGCTGCAAAAAGAGAATCTGTTTGCCGACGGACAGAAGCACGCTTTTGCCCGCGTGAAGGGGGAAATGGTGGCGCTGGGGGATTCGCCGACGGCGGAGGGCGACCCGAAAGCGGTGCGCCTGACCAACCGCCTGCGGGTGCTGGCCTCTGCGGCGCTGGCGACGCATCAGCTTGCAAGTGACAACGTCACACAACGCAAGGGCGCAGCGCTCCAGTTACAGCGCGATGCCACACCTGAAATGCTGAATATGTTGCAGCAGCGTCTGCAGGTGGAGAAGGACGAGGGCGTGCGTCAGGCGCTGGAAGTGGCGCTGGCCAATTTACAGCTCGTCAGCCCCATCGCGGAGGTGCGTTTGCAGGCCATCGAACTGTTAGCGCACTCATCCGATCCCGAAACGCAGACCCGGCTGTTGCCCTTCACCCAGGCGCAAACCGAACCCGACGCCCGCGTGCGCGAGGCGGCGGAAAACAGTCTCAGCAAAATCCAGCATCGACTGCTGGTAAGCGATCTGCTGGGGCAGGCGTTTATGGGACTGTCGCTGGGGTCTGTCCTGCTACTGGCGGCGCTGGGGCTTGCGATCACCTACGGTCTGCTCGGGGTAATCAATATGGCCCACGGCGAAATGCTGATGCTCGGGGCGTACAGCACCTGGATGGTCCAGCAGGCGATGGCGCAGTTTATGCCTCAGTGGCTGGCGTTCTATCCGGTGGTGGCGCTGCCGGTGGCGTTTATCGTGACCGCCGGTATTGGGATGGCGCTGGAGCGCACCATTATTCGCCATCTCTACGGTCGTCCGCTGGAGACGCTGCTCGCCACCTGGGGCATCAGCCTGATGCTGATCCAGATCGTGCGCATGACCTTTGGCGCACAAAACCTGGAAGTGGCTAACCCGGCGTGGCTCTCGGGCGGCGTGCAGGTCTTTGCCAATCTGATCCTGCCGTGGAACCGCATTGTGGTGCTGGGGTTTGTGCTGCTGGTGCTGTTCTTCACCTGGCTGATTCTCAACAAAACCCGGCTGGGGCTGAACGTGCGGGCGGTGACGCAAAACCGCAGCATGGCCGCCTGCTGCGGCGTGCCGACCGGTCGCGTCGATATGCTGGCGTTTGGTCTGGGCTCGGGAATTGCGGGGTTAGGCGGCGTGGCGCTGTCGCAGCTTGGCAACGTCGGGCCGGAGCTCGGTCAGGGCTACATCATTGATTCGTTCCTGGTGGTGGTGCTGGGCGGCGTCGGACAGCTGGCCGGCAGCGTGGCGGCAGCGTTTGGCCTCGGGATCTTCAACAAAATTCTCGAACCGCAGATGGGTGCCGTGCTCGGCAAAATTTTGATTCTGGTGGCGATTATTCTGTTCATTCAGAAACGCCCGCAGGGACTCTTTGCGCTTAAAGGGAGGGTGACAGACTGATGAGCCAGCCGCTGACGTTAACTCTGGCGCGTAAAGCGCCGCGCGTGACCCAACTGTTTGGCAGCCTGATCCTTGCCATTCTGCTGGTCCTGCCGTTTCTGGCGCTGCTTCCGGCCAGCCACCCGCTGGCGGTTTCTACCTGGATGCTGACGCTGGTCGGTAAAATCCTCTGCTATGCCATCGTCGCCGTGGCCCTCGATCTGGTGTGGGGCTACGCCGGGATGCTGTCGCTCGGACACGGGATTTTCTTCGCCCTTGGCGGCTATGCGATGGGGATGTACCTGATGCGTCAGGCGTCGGGCGACAGTCTCCCGGCGTTTATGTCGTTTCTCTCCTGGAGTGAACTGCCGTGGTTCTGGTGGGGCACCCAGCATTTCGCGTGGGCGATGCTGCTGGTGGTGATGATCCCCGGCCTGCTGGCGCTGGTGTTCGGCTGGTTTGCCTTTCGCTCGAAAATCAAAGGGGTCTACTTTTCGATCATGACCCAGGCGCTGACCTACGCAGGAATGCTGCTGTTCTTTCGCAACGAAACCGGCTTTGGCGGCAACAACGGGTTTACCGGTTTTACCACGCTGCTGGGCTTTTCGGTGACGGCGACAACAACGCGTATCGCGCTGTTTCTGGCGACCGTCGCGCTGCTGGTGGCCACGCTGGCGATCGGCTTCGCGCTGGCGAAAAGCAAATTTGGCCGCATCCTGACGGCAGTGCGCGATGCGGAAAACCGGCTGACGTTTTGCGGCTACGATCCGCGTGGTTTCAAACTGCTGGTGTGGACGCTTTCCGCTGTGCTGTGCGGGCTGGCCGGGGCGCTGTACGTCCCGCAGGTGGGGATAATCAACCCCGGTGAAATGTCGCCGACCAACTCTATTGAGGCCGCTATCTGGGTCGCGCTCGGCGGGCGCGGCACCCTGGTCGGCCCGGTGATAGGCGCGGCGCTGGTCAACGGCGCGAAAAGCTACTTCACCGTGGCGATGCCGGAGTACTGGCAGCTGTTTCTCGGGCTGATTTTCATCGCCGTCACGCTCTTTTTACCGCGCGGCGTCTACGGACTGTTTCGTAAGGGAGAGAAATAATGCAGCCAGCCGAAGGACTTTTTACCCGCCAGTTGCCCGGCGATCGCTATCGCGATCAGACCGACCCGGTGCTTCAGCTGGAGTCGATTAACGTCAATTTCGACGGTTTTCAGGCGCTGACCGATCTGTCGCTGAACATCGGCGTCGGCGAGTTACGCTGCGTGATCGGCCCCAATGGGGCCGGAAAAACCACGCTGATGGACGTGATCACCGGCAAAACGCGCCCCCAGAGCGGGCGGGCGATTTACGACCAGTCCATCGATCTTATGGAGCTGGATCCCGCGGCAATTGCGCGTCAGGGCATCGGGCGTAAGTTCCAGAAACCCACGGTGTTTGAAGCGCTGACGGTATGGGAAAACCTCGAGCTGGCGATGAAAGGCGATAAGTCCGTGTGGGCCAGTCTGCGCGCGCGATTAACCTCGGAGCAGAGCGATCGTATCAGCGAGATGTTAACCCTCCTGCGCCTGAGCGCCGAGCGCGACCGTTGCGCCGGAATGCTCTCCCACGGGCAAAAACAGTTTCTGGAAATCGGCATGCTGTTGGTGCAGGAGCCGCATTTGCTGCTGCTCGATGAGCCCGCCGCCGGGATGACCGACGCGGAAACCGAATATTCGGCGGAACTGTTTCGCCAGCTTGCCGGGAAACACTCGCTGATGGTGGTGGAGCACGATATGGGCTTTGTCGAAACCATCGCCGATCACGTCACCGTTTTGCATCAGGGCCGGGTGCTGGCGGAGGGCTCGCTGAGGGAAGTGCAGGCCAACGAGCAGGTGATCGAAGTCTATCTGGGACGCTAAGGAGCCGTCATGCTACAGGTGAACGAACTGAATCAATATTACGGCGGCAGCCACATTTTGCGCGGCGTGAGCTTCGATGCGCCGGGCGGAGAAGTGACCTGTCTGCTCGGGCGTAACGGCGTGGGGAAAACCACGCTGCTGAAATGCCTGATGGGGCTGATTCCGGCGCGCAGCGGGGAGATCGTCTGGCAGGGCAAAACCATCACCCACGCAAAACCGCACCACCGGGTACAGTCCGGCGTGGCCTATGTTCCGCAGGGGCGCGAGATTTTTCCGCGTCTGACGGTAGAAGAAAATCTGCTGCTGGGGCTGTCGCGCTTTGCGGCGCGAGAGGCAAAAAGCGTTCCGGAGGATATCTGGCAGCTTTTTCCGGTGCTGAAAGAGATGAAGCACCGCCGCGGGGGCGATCTCTCCGGCGGACAACAGCAGCAGCTGGCGATTGGTCGCGCGCTGGCGAGCCGCCCGCAGCTGTTGATCCTTGATGAGCCAACGGAGGGGATTCAGCCGTCGGTGATTAAGGAGATTGGCCTCGTGATCCGCCAGCTCGCCAGCCGGGGCGATATGGCGATTTTGCTGGTGGAGCAGTTCTATGATTTCGCGGCGGAGCTGGCGGATAACTACCTGCTGATGTCGCGCGGGAGCATCATCCAGCGCGGTCGCGGGGAGAACATGGAGCAGGAGGGCGTTCGCGGCCTGGTGGCGATCTAGGGTTATTGTGTTTTGAAATGTTATACTATAACATTTGCATCCTCATAACATGGAGTGAGGATCGCACTTTGGCTTTACACATTGGAAAATTTGCAATGACTCTGGGGGCGCTGCTGGTCAGCGGCCAACTGTTTGCCCACTCGCACGGCCATCAGATGACCGAAGCGGAACAAAAAGCGGCGAACGGGGTATTTGAAGATAAAGACGTTAAGGACCGTAAGCTTTCCGACTGGGACGGCACCTGGCAGTCGGTTTATCCTTTCCTGCTGGACGGTTCGCTGGATCCGGTTTTTAAAAAGAAAGCTGAAAAAGACCCGAGCAAATCCTTCGACGAGGTGAAAGCTTATTACCGTAAGGGCTACGCCACGGACGTGGAAACCATCGGCATCGAAAACAACGTGATGGAGTTCCACACCGGCAAATCGGTGGCGAGCTGTCAGTACGATTACAGCGGCTATAAGATCCTGACCTACGCATCAGGCAAGAAAGGCGTGCGTTACCTGTTTGAATGTAAAGACGCCAGCTCGAAAGCGCCGAAATTTGTGCAGTTCAGCGACCACACCATCGGCCCGCGCGCCTCGGCGCATTTCCATATCTTTATGGGCAACACCTCGCACGAGGCACTTCTGAAAGAGATGGACAACTGGCCGACCTATTACCCGAACGAGATGTTTAAGAAGCAGGTGGTGGAGGAGATGTTGCACCATTAAGCCGTGTTTTTTGCCGGGTGGCGGCTTCGCCTTACCCGGCCTACGATTTCGACATCTTTTGTAGGCCCGGTAAGCGTAGCGCCACCGGGCATTTAGCCCGCACCGTCGCTTGTTGCCGGGTGGCGGCTTCGCCTTACCCGGCCTACGATTCCGACGTCTTTTGTAGGCCCGGTAAGCGCAGCGCCACCGGGCATTTAGGCCGCACCGCCGCCTGTTGCCGGGTGGCGGCTTCGCCTTACCCGGCCTACGATTCCGACATCTTTTGTAGGCCTGGTAAGCGCAGCGCTACCGGGCATTTCAGACCGCACCAGCCATTACGCCGTTTCCACCCGTTCGGCATAGGGTTCCACGCTCATCCCGCGCAAAATCATCAGCCACGCGACCACAATCGCGACCATCATAATCACAAACAGCGACCAGTGCGGCAGGTGGGTCAGGATCAACCCGGTAATCATCGGGTTCGCCGCCGCCCCCAGCCAGCCGAGCGCCTGTGCGGAGAAATAGCTCGCTTTCATCCCCGGCGGGGCGATGTTATCAATCAGCAGGTATTCACCCGGTGCATAAATAATCTCCCCGATGGTAAACACCGCCGAAGCAATACCCCAGTAGATCAAATTGGTGCCGGAAAGCATAAACCCGCCCAGCCCGAGCAGGAAAAAGAGCGTGCCGATAGCCATGAGCGGGCGAATATTGCTGGCCTTGATTTTACGGCCAATGAAATACTGCAGCGACACCACCATCGCGGCGTTAGCGGGTAGCACCACGGCCACCACTTTTTCGGCGAACTCACTGGTGTAATCCGCCGCCAGCACATACTGAGAAATACAGCTCGCAAACGAGCCGCCCACGTAGGAAGCCAGCAGGCCGGAGAGCGTATACCAGAACAGCGCTTTATCCCGCAGCAAAACCGATGGCTGCCACGGAACGGTGACGTTGTCACTATCCGCCGCAATGCTTTTCTGCACATACATCTGAATAAACACCAGCGGCAGCGCGGCGCAGAAGGCCGCCAGCCAGAACGGCAGCTGCAGGCTGTACATCACCAGCAGCGTGCCAATCGGCGGGCCGATCGTCCAGCCGATGTTCAGAAAACTGTAGTTAAGGGAAAATACGCGCGCTTTCTCGCCCGGCGTCAGCACGTCCGCGAACCAGGCTTTGAGCACCGTCGAGAATACGGAATACGCGCAGTTAATCAGGGCAAAGAACAGCACCACCAGCGTGACATTATTCACCAGCGGGATCGCCACGAAACCGGCGATAAACGCCAGTATCGACAACATCATGTAGCGCTTTTTGTCGAACTTGTCCGCCAGGATGCCAAAGCCCATGCTGAACACCACGCCAATCGTCAGGGCGATGGTCAGGGCATAGCCGATGTTCGCGACGCTCATCTGATAAACGCGCGTGAGATAGATGGTCATAAAGGGCAGCGTCGCGCCACGGCCGATGGTTAATAACAACGACGAAGCCAGCAACGCTGCGGTTGAGCGCCTGAGTGATGATTTCATTTTCCTGTCCGACATATGCTTATGCTTTTTTTATGTCTCAATGATTATCACGCCATCAGGGGGGTTGTATACCACCCAATTTTTCCATCAGTGCTTTGTCTGATTGGCAGAATGAATGATCTTTTCCTCCTTCGTTTTTTTCGTTACCTTGAATCTGTTTACAAAAATTTAATAATCAGGGGCAAGGTATGACGCGCAAAGACGGACTGCTGGCGTTGCTGGTGGTCGTGGTATGGGGACTGAATTTTGTGGTCATCAAAGTGGGGCTGCACAACATGCCGCCGCTGATGCTGGCCGGTTTGCGCTTTCTACTGGTGGCCTTCCCGGCGCTATTTTTCGTCGCTCGCCCAAAGATCCCGTTTCGTCTGCTGCTCGGCTACGGCCTGACCATCAGCTTCGGGCAGTTCGCCTTCCTGTTTTGCGCGATCAAATTCGGCATGCCTGCGGGGCTGGCCTCGCTGGTGCTGCAGGCGCAGGCGTTCTTTACCATCATTCTGGGCGCGTTTGTGTTTGGTGAGCGTCTGCAGGGCAAGCAGCTGGCGGGGATTACGCTGGCGGTATTTGGCGTACTGGTTCTGGCCGAAGCCAGTCTGAACGGTCAGCACGTGGCGATGCTGGGCTTTATGCTGACCCTGGCGGCAGGTTTGAGCTGGGCGTGCGGGAATATCTTTAACAAGCTGATCATGCAGCACGAGGCGCGTCCGGCGGTGATGTCGCTGGTGGTCTGGAGTGCGCTGATCCCCGTGGTGCCATTTATGCTTGCGTCCCTGATGTTTGACGGCCCGGCGTTGATGGTGAAAAGCCTGATTGAGATCGACCTGACCACCATTTTATCACTGGTCTATCTGGCGTTTGTCGCGACGATTGTCGGGTATGGCATCTGGGGTACGCTGCTCGGGCGCTACGAAACCTGGCGCGTGGCGCCGCTGTCGCTCCTGGTGCCGGTGGTGGGGCTGGCGAGTGCGGCGATTTTGCTGGGCGAAAAACTGACGACGTTACAGCTGATTGGCGCAGTGCTAATCATGGCCGGGCTGTACATCAACGTGTTTGGATTGCGTTTGCGTCGGACGACGCGAGTCAGGGGATGAAAAAAGCCCCGCAATACGCGGGGCAAAAACGAATCAGAGGTCGTGCTGATTGTAATACGGCACGCCTAATTCGTCGGATTTGTCGCTGCCCGCACCCATATGATTGAAATCATACGGTGATTGTTCGTGTGCGGTCGGCAGAATCATCGCGGTACGCGTGTTCTGCTGGTTAGCGTGAGTGGTTTGCTCCGCAAAAGTCTGGCCGGAGACCAGCACCAGTAAGGTGAGGGCGGCGGAGGCGATAAATTTCATGATTTCCTCGGTTACGTCTTAAAACAGGCGATTAGCAGTTACAGTGTGTTAGCGGATGCAGATAACGGGATTCACCGGGCATACTGGTGATTCGGTATTTGTGCGGCGGCACGTCGAAATAGTTCTTGAACGTGCGGGTCAGGGTCTGTTGCGATTCAAACCCGTAACGCTCGGCCAGATACAGAATCGGCTCGTTGCTCTCTTTCAGCTTCTGCGCAATTTCCGTCAGCTTGCGGCTGCGAATATATTGCCCTAAAGAATGACCGGTCTCTTTTTTGAACATCCGTTGCAGGTGCCATTTTGAGTAACCTGAACGCTCGGACACTTTCTCAAGTGAGAGCGGCGATTCCAGGTTCTCTTCGATCCAGTCCAAAATGCTATGAATAGTGATCGCGTCATTATTGCGTCTGGACATCGTCATACCTCTTTCTGTTTACGGCAGGATTTTCTTCAGCAAATGCTCAAGCGTGACCACTTCATCCGCCGTTAAGTTTTTTGTTAGTTCCTGGTGCAGGGTTTGTCCTACTAACTCATGACAACGTTCGCACATGGCCGCACCATCGCTGGTGAGCTGGACCAGTACGCCGCGTTTGTCATTGGGGTTAGGTCGCCTTTCAATCCATCCTTTGCAGACAAGACGATCGAGCATGCGCGTGAGCGCGCCAAGGTCGACAGAGAGCACCTTTTTCAGCTCAACCGGGGTGATGCACACTTCGCAGCGAATGGAGCACAGCACTTTGAACTGGGTCGCGGTGATGTCCATCGGAGACAGATAGTCGTTGAGCAGGCGATCTTTTTTCTGGTTCACCATATGAATAAGACGGCCCAGTGGAATAATTTCATTGAAGAGATCACTGGTGCTTTTCACAATGGTTGCCCTGGCAAGTAGTTTAGTCACGGCAGATATTATTGCTCAGGCAAGTATAAGTCAACCGAATGTAATGTCCGATGCCACGATTTGCTAAAACGTTTCATGAACTTTTTTTGAGCCTTTTAAAATCATAAACATAACGTCTGGTTATCTGTCTGCAGCGGAAAATACTGCTTACGTTCTCATCATGGCTGTGTCCGGCCATTTCACCGTATACTGTGAGGGTTGATTATGGATAAGGACGACAACGCACTATGGTGGAATTATTTCAGGCAATAGGACTTGGGCTGGTGGTGCTGTTGCCGCTGGCGAACCCGTTAACAACCGTGGCGTTGTTCCTGGGGCTGGCAGGGAACATGAACAGCGCCGAACGTAACCACCAGTCGTTAATGGCCTCGGTGTACGTTTTCATCATCATGATGGTGGCCTATTACGCCGGGCAGGTGGTGATGAACACCTTCGGAATTTCGATTCCCGGGTTACGTATTGCGGGGGGCTTGATCGTCGCCTTTATCGGTTTCCGCATGCTGTTCCCGGCGCATAAAGCGCATGAATCGCCGGAAGCGAAAAGCAAATCGGAAGAGATGGAGTCTGAACCTTCCGCCAATATCGCCTTTGTTCCGCTCGCCATGCCAAGCACGGCGGGGCCAGGGACGATTGCGATGATCATCAGCTCCGCGTCAACGGTGCGTGACGGCACGACGTTTTCGGCGTGGGTGGTCATGGTGGCGCCGCCGCTGATCTTCGCGATTATCGGCGTGATTTTGTGGGGATGTTTGCGCAGTTCCGGCGCGATCATGCGCTGGGTCGGCAAGGGTGGAATCGAGGCGATTTCCCGCCTGATGGGCTTCCTGCTGGTCTGTATGGGCGTGCAGTTTATTATTAACGGCGTGCTGGAAATTATTAAGACTTACCCTTGATTGCCCGGCGGCGCTACGCTTGCACGGGCCTACGTGTTTTGTAGGCCGGGTAAGCGCAGCGCCGCCCGGCAAAAAAACTACCCTCGATCCGTCTGCTCTTCCAGCGCCACCGGCCATTTGCGGAAGATCAGAATCGACCAGATCAACGCCGCCAGCGCCGGAATCGCCCCGAGATAGCCAATCGCCGACATCGAAAAATGCAGGCTGATTTGATTTCCCACCAGCGCGCCCGCGCCAATCCCTAGATTGAAAATCCCCGAGAAGAGCGACATCGCCACATCCGTGGCATCCGGTGCCAGGGCCAGGACTTTCACCTGCATGCCAAGGCCGATGATCATCATCGCCACGCCCCAACAAATACTCAGTATCGCCAGATGGGTTTCGCTGCCCGCCGCAGGCATCAGCAACACCAGGCACAGCATCAACACCCCGATAGCGCCGCTCACCAGCAGCGAAGCGTGTTTATTGCCCAGTTTGCCAAACAGGAGGCTGCCGATGATGCCGGCCCCGCCGAGGAGTAACAGCAGAACCGTGGCGAAACTGGCGCTAAAGCCCGCGACAACCTGCACAAAAGGTTCAATATAGCTGTAGGCCGTGTAGTGGGCGGTGACTACCACCACGGTCAGCAGATAAATGCTCATCAGCGCCGGGCGGCGGAACAGCAGCGGCAGACTCTTCAGCGAGCCAGAGTGTTCGCTCGGTAATTTCGGCAGAAGCTTGATCAGGCACAGCAGAGTGATCAGCGCCCCCATGCCGATGGCAAAGAAGGTGGTGCGCCAGCCGAAATACTGCCCGACGATACGCCCGATCGGCAGACCGAGCACCATCGCCAGCGCGGTGCCGGTCGCCAGCAGGCTCAGGGCCTGAGCGCGTTTTCCCGCCGGAGCAAGACGAATCGCCAGCGACGCCGTTATCGACCAGAAAATAGCGTGGGCAAAGGCGATACCGATGCGGCTCATCACCAGCACCGTAAAGTTCCAGGCGAGGAACGACAGTACGTGGCTGGCGATGAACAGCACGAAGAGACCGATCAGCAGTTTGCGCCGCTCCATCTGGCTGGTGAGCAGCATAAAGGGCAGGGACATCAACGCCACTACCCAGGCGTAGATGGTCAGCATGATCCCGACCTGCGCCGTTTCCATCTGGAAACTTTTAGCAATATCAGATAGCAAACCGACGGGGACGAACTCCGTGGTATTAAAGATAAATGCAGCGATGGCAAGCGTGACCACACGTAGCCACGCGACCTTGCGGGAAACCGTGTTCATTGTCATAGATATAGAGGGATTCGTTGCTGAAAAGATGAGAAGGCGATCTTAAAGCCTTCGCTGGCGAAAAGACAACCATTATGTGATGCAGATCTCATAATTTACCTTATCCAGCCCGTAGCGAAGGGCGTTGTTTTCCTTGAAGATAAGCAACAGCACAATAAAAACAGGCGGTACGACAATGCACGAAATTGATTTTTATCTGGTGGATGCCTTCACCGACAAAGCCTTTGGTGGGAATGCGGCCGCGGTTTGCCCGCTGGAAGAGTGGCTTCCGGACGAGACGCTGCTCAGCATGGCGAAACAACACAACCAGTCGGAGACAGCATTTTTCGTGCGCACCGACGACGGTTTTGAACTGCGCTGGTTCACCACGCAGTATGAGATCGATCTGTGCGGCCACGCCACGCTCGCGGCGTCGCATGTGATTTTTGAATACCTCGATTACCCGCACACGGAGATCGAGTTTTCGACGCGCTTTGTCGGCAAACTGACCGTCAAGCGCAACGGCGACTGGCTGACCCTCAACTTCCCGGCCTGGGCAAGTGAAGCTGTTGATAACGCGCCTGCCTTGCTGTTTTATTCGCTGGGCATCACCGCCGCAAAAGAAGTCCGCGTGGCGCGCGACTATATGGTGGTGCTGGAGAACCAGCAGCAGGTCGAAGCGATTGACCCGGATATCTCGGCGATGATCCCGCTGGATAAGATGGTGTGCATCACCGCACCGGGTGACGAAGTGGATTTTGTCAGCCGCTTCTTCTGCCCTGGCGAGGGCGTTCCGGAAGATCCGGTGACCGGCTCCACCCACAGTATGCTGATCCCTTACTGGAGCGAAAAACTCGGTAAAACCCAGCTGCAGGCTCGCCAGGTGTCGGCCCGCGGCGGCGATTTGCGCTGCGAGCTACAGGGCGACCGCGTGCTGATTGGTGGGCAAGCCACGTTGTACCTGAAGGGCAAAATCTTCCTGCGCCAGTAGGGGGTATATCCGCTTAAGATGCCCGCGATGCGGGCATTTTTCATTGTTTAGTGCGTTGGCTTACTCTGAGGGGAATCATCCTGTTTGCCGTATGAGATGATGCCTGAGGTGTCAATCTGGTCTTCGAGCTGTCGCAGGTCATAATCTCCCTGAAGCCGAAGCCAGAATTCTGGCGTGCTGCCCAGCGCGGCAGCAACACGAATGGCGAGTGCAGGCGTTAAAGCTGTTTTTCCGGCAAGGAGGCGGGAAACGGTAGCGGGAGTCACACCGATATTGAGCGCAAAACGGCGACCACTAACGCCCATGTCAGCCAAATCACGCGCAATGATTTCGCCAGGATGGGAAATTTTAAACTGTCTCATTAGTGATAATCCTCGTAATTCAATATGTATGCGTCACCGTTTATGAACTGGAACGTGATACGCCAGTTCGCTCTGACAGTGATAGACCAGCAGCCTTCCCGGTCGCCTTTTAGCGGATGTAACTTGTAAATGGGGCGATTTAATTCGTCAATGCTAGTGGCAGTGTCAATGGCCTGTAACCGGTCATTTATCCTGTCAGCGTCCTGAGCGGGTAACCCAGAAGTCACACCTTTCTCAAAGAGCTGCTTCAATCCTTTGTGTTTGAATGATTTAATCATCGTCAAATCCGTGTTACACGGCGTGTAACAATATACCGCCGTATTACACGCTCTGCAATATTGAGAAAGTCAGAGTAGAACCCAGATGGCAAAGTCTTTTAGATCTTCTGCGCCACATCCCAGATAAAGCCGAAGGGGTCCTGGACGCGGGCTTTCAAATCCCCCCAGAACATCTCCGCGGGTTCTTTCAGCACCGTCGCACCGGCCTGTACCATCTCACCGACCAGCGCGACGGCATCATCTACATAGAGATAGAAGATAAACGGCGTCGGAGTGCCGGAGGTTTGTGGGCTACTCAACTCCGAATCCCAGCCCTCCTGGTTAAGCGTGAAGTTGGTGCCGCGATAGCGAATACGGGCAAACAGCAGTTCGCCGTTTTCACCTTCCAGCTCGGCGATCGCCACCATACCCATCGCGCCCGTGTAGAAATCCACGGCCGCGCGGACATCCGCTACGTTGAGGGCGGTCGTCAGCCAGGTGAGCCCCATGCCTTCCCACGGGTGAGTGCGATTTTCAACGTTGTTAAACCAGTCCAGTTTTTTCATTTCAGTCTCCTTCTGAGGGCCGTTGTTGGCGAACGAAGGGCATAATAGCGCGGGTTAAAAATAAATACTGTATATAATTACAGTTACTCGCATTTTTGGCACTCTTTGTTGGATTATCCTCAAGAAAGATAAGTTAACAGTATGACCAATGGCATCGCGAGGCGGCTATGTTGATAACAAACAACAAAAGGAGCCTGCCATGTATTCCATTACCTCTGAATCTGCCTCTCATCCGGATATTCTGGCGCTGATCGCCGCTCTGGACCGTTATCAAACCGAACTTTACCCGGCGGAAAGTAATCATCTGATCGATCTCACCCAACTGGCGACGGGGTCGCTGCTGATGATGGTGATCCGTGATAACCAGCTCAATGCCGTGGGCTGCGGGGCGATTGTGCTCAACGGTGACGGCAGCGGGGAGATGAAGCGGGTGTATATCGATCCCACTCATCGCGGGCAAAAGCTGGGGGAGAAACTGCTGGCGGCGCTGGAGGACGAAGCACTGAGCCGCCACTGCCACACCCTGCGCCTCGAAACGGGCATTAAGCAGCAGGCGGCGATTCAGCTGTATGAACGCTGCGGATATCACGTTCGCACGGCGTTCCCGCCTTACGCAGAAGATCCGCTCAGCCTGTTTATGGAGAAGGCGCTGGTGGCTGACGTTCGTTTAGCAGTGCTATAAACGCCTCAAGCTGACGCGTCATCGCGCCGCGTCGCCACACCAGCCAGGTCGTGAGCCAGCGCCAGTTTTCCGCCAGCGGCCAGGCCTCGACCTGAAGATGCCCCGGCATGCTCTCCAGCATCGATCGGGGCATCAGCGCAATTCCGGCACCCGCAATCACGCAGGCGAGCATGCCGTGGTACGACTCCATCTCATGAATTCGCCCCGGCATCGCCCGGTCTGCATGAAACCAGCTCTCCAGATGCCGACGATAGGAACAGTTGGCGCGAAACGCGTAGACGTCGCGACCGCTCACCTGGGTGGCGCGGGTCACCTTTTCATGTCCGGCGGCGGCCACCAGCATCATCTCTTCCTGATACACCGGCATCCCGTCCAGCTCCGGGTGCGACAGCGGTCCGTCGACAAAGGCCGCGCTGAGCGTCCCCTCGAGTACGCCGTCGATCATCGTCCCGGAAGGGCCAGTGGAAAGCGCAAACTGAATGCGCGGATAACGCTGGTTAAACTGCGCCAGGGATTCAGGGATCCGCACCGCCGCGGTACTCTCCAGCGCGCCGAGGGCAAACAGTCCCTGCGGTTCGTCACCGGCGACCACCATCCGCGCTTCATCGACCAGGGCGAGGATCTGCTTGCTGTAGCGCAGGAAGTTATGCCCGGCGGGAGAGAGGCGCAAACGCTGGTTTTCACGGATAAACAACTCGACGCCCAGATCCGCCTCCAGCTGACGGATACGCGTCGTGAGGTTCGATGGCACGCGATGCACCTTCTGCGCCGCCTGAGTGATGCTCCCGGTCTGCGCCACGGCGTTAAACATTTCAAGCTGAGTTAAATCCATAGCATTCTCTTTTCGTGAATAAGTGAGTCAGTATTATTCATTTTTAAGAAATAGCAGAGTAAGCCACAATCAATCAACCCCTATGACGTGGAGAAGATTATGACTTATTCATCAGAGACCCATGCGCTGTCGATCAATCCGGCGACTGGCGAAACGCTTGCCGCTTATCCGTGGGCCAAGACGGCGGAGGTCGATCAGGCGATAGCGCTGGCGGATCGCGGTTTCCGTGAGTGGAGAAATGCAACGGTGGCTCATCGCGCGCAGAAACTTCGTGACCTCGGTTCGGCGCTGCGAGCGCGGGCGGAAGAGATGGCGCAGATGATGTCCCGCGAGATGGGTAAACCCATTTTGCAGGCGCGCGCCGAAGTCACTAAATCCGCTGGTCTGTGCGACTGGTATGCCGAACACGGCCAGGCGATGCTGGCGACTGAACCGACGCTGGTTGAAAACCAGAAAGCCGTGATTGAGTATCGCCCGCTGGGGCCGATTCTGGCGGTAATGCCGTGGAACTTCCCTCTGTGGCAGGTGCTGCGCGGCGCGGTGCCGATTCTGCTCGCCGGAAACAGCTATCTGCTTAAACATGCGCCCAACGTCCTCGGCTCCGCGACGCTTATCGGTGAGATCTTCGATGACGCCGGTTTCCCGCAAGGGGTGTTTGGCTGGGTGAACGCCACCAACGACGGCGTAAGTCAGGCGATTAACGATCGTCGCATCGCTGCCATTACCGTGACCGGGAGCGTGCGCGCCGGGGCGGCGATTGGTGCACAGGCGGCTGCGGCGCTGAAAAAATGCGTGCTGGAGCTCGGCGGGTCCGATCCCTTTATCGTGCTCAACGATGCGGATCTGGATCTGGCGGTGAAAGCGGCGGTGACCGGACGCTATCAGAATACCGGACAGGTTTGCGCCGCGGCCAAACGCTTTATCGTCGAAGAGGGCATTGCGGAGCAGTTTACCGAACGCTTCGTCGCCGCAGCGGCAGCGCTCAGGATGGGAGCCCCCGAGAACGAAGAGCACTATCTCGGGCCGATGGCACGTTTCGATCTGCGCGATGAGCTGCATCAGCAGGTGCAGGCGACGCTTGCTGAAGGCGCTACGCTGTTGCTCGGTGGTGAAAAAGTCGCGGGGGCGGGGAATTACTATCCGGCGACCGTGCTCGGGAATGTCACCTCAGAGATGACCGCGTTCCGTCAGGAGCTGTTTGGCCCGGTGGCGGCTATCACTATCGCGAAAGACGCAGACCATGCCCTCACACTTGCGAACGACAGTGACTTTGGCCTCTCGGCGACGATCTTCACGGCGGATCAACAGCGTGCCGATGCCTTTGCTCGCCAGCTCGAGTGCGGCGGAGTGTTCATCAATGGCTTCAGCGCCAGCGATGCGCGCGTGGCCTTTGGCGGGGTGAAGAAAAGCGGCTTTGGTCGCGAGCTGTCCCACTTCGGTCTGCATGAATTCTGCAATATCCAGACCGTCTGGAAAGACCGCGTGTAGTCAATTGAAGGCCTTCTCTGTGAAGGCCTTTGTCATTTTTGTGTCATGGTTCTGTCATTTAGGTTTCGTAGACTCGCACGCGTCTAACGTACTGTTACAGAAGAATATTATGAACCTAACGCAAATTTTTAGCCGTATTGCGAAGCGCCAGTTTGGTCTCCTGGCCGGCATCTTTTGTATTATCGGGCTCTTTTCCGCATTACAACTCTCCTCGTCGATTCTCCTGACCGCCTCGCTTCGCGACGCTCAACGCAACGAACAACAAAATCAGCTGGCGCAACAGCAGCAGAGCAAACTGGATCTGGCGCGCGTCTCGCTGCTGGCGGCAAGCGATCTGCTCAACCGTTCGGGCGTCTATTTTATGCAGGATAAAGAGACCGGCTCGGAGGGGAGCTGGAACAGCCTGATGGACGAAGCGAAAAAGGCGCTAAGTGCCTCGCAGCAGGCGTGGAATGCGTGGCTGGCGCTCAATCCGCCGAAAGACGACGCGCTGATCAACAGCTATCAGCTGTTCTACGGGGCGATCAACGAGCAGGCGGAAGGGCTGGTGAAGACGAATTCCATCGACGCCTTTTTTGCGGTGCCCGCCCAGGCGTTTCAGACCGATTTCAACGACAACTACGCGCGCTATCAGCTTGCAAGCGAGCAGCGGGCGGGCGACGGACGTCAGTCCCTGATGAACCGCCTGTCGGATCTGCAGTCGCTGTTCCTGCTGGCGCCGGTGGTGTTGCTCCTGATTGCGGTGGCCGTCTGGTTTGGGATGTCACGCTGGGTGATCACCCCGCTGCGCAAATTGATCGCCCATATCAATCAGCTCGCGGCGGGCGACCTCTCCGGTAGTGCGCCGCAGGTGAACGGCTTTAACCGTGAGATCGGCCAGCTAAGCACCAGTATTACGACTATGCAGCGCGGCCTGCAGCAGCTGGTCACGCAGGTGAGCGATGCTACCACTTCGATGGTGGAGAATATTGGCGAGCTGGCGGAAGGGAATCAGAAACTGTATCAGCAGTCCGCGCGTCAGGCCCAGGAGCTGAGCGACGTCACGGCGCATATCGCCACCCTGGAAACGCACGTAGAGGGCAATACCGGCTATGCGAAGCTCGCCAGTTCCCGCGCGGACGAGGCGCGCCAGACGGCGGCGGGCGGCGATATTATGATGTCCATGGTAAATGCGTCGATGCAGGCGATCGTCGAGCGATCCTCGGAGATGCGCGGGATCGTCTCGATGATCGACAGCGTGGCGTTCCAGACCAACATTCTGGCGCTGAATGCTGCCATTGAAGCCGCTCACGCGGGCAATCAGGGGCGCGGGTTTGCGGTGGTGGCGCGTGAAGTCGGGCTGCTGGCGAGAAAGAGCAGCCACTCGACGCAAACCATTCAGGAGCTGATCAATCACTCGCTGCAGGGCATTGAGGACGGTTCAAAAGCGGTGGTGAAACTGGAGAACAATCTCCAGCAGGTGACCGGGCTGGTGGCGAATCTGAGCAGCCTGCTGGATGACATCTCCGCGGCGACCCTGAGCCAGGGGGACAGCATTCATCAGATGACGCGCCAGTTGCAGGCGTTGAATCAGGTGTCGCAGCAGACCGACGTGCTGGTCTCGACCGCGTCGCAAGCCTCGCGTCGGCTGCATGATGAGTCCTATCTGCTGATGCAGGCGGTTTCGCGTTTTCGTCTTCCTGCCTGACGCGACACATTCGCCTCTGTTATACTCGCAGCCCGTTTTTGGCCTCCAGGCAAGGAGCAACATGTGGCTGCGGTCATTGATAATCAGATGCTGGAAGAGATTCTGGCCCAGGTTCGCCCGTTAATTGGGCAGGGAAAAGTTGCCGATTACATTCCGGCGCTGGCGTGCGTCAGCGGCAATAAGCTGGGCATCGCGATTTGTACCGTGAAGGGCGAGCTGTATCAGGCCGGTGATGCCGCCGAGCGCTTTTCGATTCAGTCGATCTCCAAAGTGCTGAGCCTGGTGGCGGCGATGCGTCAGTACGACGAAGACGAGATCTGGCAGCGGGTCGGAAAAGATCCCTCTGGTCAGCCGTTTAACTCGCTGTTGCAGCTGGAAATCGAGCAGGGCAAACCGCGTAACCCGTTTATCAACGCCGGTGCGCTGGTGGTGTGCGACATGCTGCAGAGCCGCCTTAGTGCCCCGCGCCAGCGGATGCTGGAGATTGTGCGCGAGCTGAGCGGGGTGTCGGATCTGAGCTATGACGCGACCGTCGCGCGTTCTGAGTTTGAACATTCGGCGCGAAACGCCGCCATCGCCTGGCTGATGAAATCCTTCGGCAATTTCCACAATGATGTCGCGACGGTCCTGCAAAACTATTTCCACTACTGCGCGCTGAAAATGAGCTGCGTGGAGCTGGCGCGTACCTTTATGTTTCTGGCCGATCAGGGCTTTTCCACCCTGCATAATCAGGCGGTTGTGACGCCGATGCAGGCGCGGCAGGTGAATGCCCTGATGGCGACCAGCGGGATGTATCAGAACGCCGGGGAGTTTGCCTGGCGCGTGGGGCTGCCTGCGAAATCAGGCGTGGGCGGCGGCGTGGTGGCGATTGTGCCGCACGAGATGGCGATTGCCGTCTGGAGTCCGGAGCTGGACGACGCCGGTAATTCGCTGGCAGGCGTGGCGGTGCTGGAACAACTGACCCAGCGACTGGGGCGTTCAGTTTACTGATGAACACGCTCGACGATCTGTTTGCCCGCCTGGCGCGTTCCACGTTTCGTTCGCGCTTTAAGCTCGGTCCGAAAGAGCGGCAGTATTGTTGGGACAAAGGGGCGGAGACGATTGATCAACATGCCGCCGATTTTGTGGCCCGTCGTCTCGCGGCGGCGACTCCGGTGAATGACGGCAAACAGACGCCGATGCGCGGACATCCGGTCTTTATCGCCCAGCATGCGACGGCAACCTGCTGTCGCGGCTGCCTCGCGAAGTGGCATCAAATCCCTCAGGGGCAGGCGCTCAGTGCAGAGCAGCAGCACTACATTGTGACGGTGATCCACCACTGGCTGGTGCTGGAGATGAACTCCAAAGGTTGATGGGTTATGCATGCCGGGCATGTATGTTATAGATACGTGCTAATCTTTTACTATTCCTGCTGATGACCGCGAAATAATTGCGCTAAGCGATTATATGGATTGATATTTGATGCGATCTTCCCTGACCTCCTTTAAGCCTTTTCTTCCCGACAATCCACTGCGTAACGCGGTCGGGATTTTCATTCTTACCACGCTGTTCTATTTTATCGGCGCGGAATTGCGTCTGGTGGAAGCGCTCTCACTGTTCTGGCCACTGAATGGCGTGATGGCGGGCGTTTTTGCCCGCTATGCTTATCTGAATCGCCTCCATTATTACGCGGTGTCGTATGTCGCGATGCTGTTGTACGACGCGGTGACGACCAACTGGGGCATCGCCTCGGTGGTGATCAACCTCTCCAATATGATGTTTATTGTCACCGTGGCCCTGCTGGTCACGCGGGACCGACGCCGTGGGCGCGCGACGCCTGACCCAATCAATGCGTTGCGCCTGTTTAACTTCTGCCTGCTCGCCGCATTGCTGTGTGCGCTGGTGGGGGCGATGGGCTCGGTCGGCATTGACAGTCAAACCTTCTGGCCGCTGTTTGCCGACTGGTTCAGCGAGCAGTTCTCGACGGGCGTGCTGATTCTGCCGTGTCTGTTAACGGTCAAAATCCCGGAGATTAAACATCCTGTTCGGGTAGATCATTTTATGCCGGTGCTGGCGCTGATCGTGTCGGTGGCGGCCTCGGTGGTGATCGGCGGGGCGGGCAGCCTGGCCTTTCCGCTGCCGGCGCTGATCTGGTGTGCGGTGCGCTATTCACTGCCCGCGACCTGTCTGCTGACGTTTGTGACGGGCGGGGTGGAGATCATCCTGGTGGCGAATTCGATTATTAATATCGCCGTCGCCGCGCCGCTCTCGACGCCGATGATGTTCTCTGCGCGCCTGGGGATTGCCACCATGGCGATTTGCCCGGTGATGGTTTCCGTGAGCGTGGCGGCGATCAACTCGCTTATTCATCAGGTCTCTCTGCGCGCGGATTACGATTTTCTGACCCGCGTCTACTCCCGTTCCGGCCTTTATGAAGCGCTGAAAAATGAAGAGTCCCATCGTCATCCGCGTTTTCTGACGGTGATGCTGCTCGATATCGATTATTTCAAAAGTATTAACGATAACTACGGTCATGAGTGCGGCGACCGGGTGCTGGCCGAATTCGCCGGTAAAGTGCAGCAGGAGGTCGGCGAAGATGGGCTGGTGGCGCGCATGGGTGGGGAGGAGTTTGCGGTCGTGGTGAATTCTGTCGATGCCCGTCAGGGATTTGAGCTGGCGGAACGCATCAGAGAAGCTGTTGCTTCGCATCCGTTCAGCTGGCGTCAGCAAACCCTGTTTCTGACCGTGAGTATTGGTCTCGGCAGTGCGAAAGCGGAATCCTGGCAGCTGACGGAGGTCTTTAATAAGCTGATGGCCGAAGCCGATGAGTATCTCTATCGTTCGAAAAAAGCGGGGCGAAATCGTACCAGTGCGCGTCAACCCGACGATCCGCTGGTCGCAGAAGTGCAAAAAAGTCCGGAGCAGGTGTAAACGCATCCACCCCAGGCGCAATGCGGTCTGGATGTTATCAAATTGCTGATAAATTGCTTGCTACGTATTTTTAAGCTCAATAAGATACCGGGGATAACACATCGGAAAAATCGCGTGATGAACGGAATTGATAAACTGAGTAAAAACCATCGCTTACCAGGGAGTCGTTTTGTCAAACGTATGTATCTGATGCGTATCCTTGGCACATTTCTCTGTTTTATTCCCATTCTCTCCGTCCTGATTGAGCATCAACGTTCAGTATGGCTAATGCTTTTGCTGGCCGTGAATGCCTTTGTCTGGCCAACGCTCGCTTTTCAGCGCGCCCGTCGTTCCTCTACGCCGCTGGCGGCAGAACATCAAAATCTGATTATCGATGCGGGCGCGGGCGGTTTCTGGATCGCCATGATGGCCGTGAATCCGCTGCCGTCGGTGGTGATTGCCACCATTCTGCTGGCCGACCGGCTTTCTGCTGGCGGTTTTGCGCTGATGAAGCGCGCGGCGATCGCGATGCTGGCGGTGTTTCTCGCCGCCTGGCTGCTGCAGGGCATGGCGATGGTGACCACCGTTTCTCAGCAGACCATGCTGGCAACGTTGCCGCTGATTGCTGTCTACATTATTGCCCTGAGCGTACTGACGGACAGTATTGCCATTCGTCTGCGGATCAAAACCCGCGAGCTGGAGCGGATCGCGATGATGGATCCGCTGCTGGATATTGCTAACCGTCGCCTGCTGGAAAAACGCATCGAGCACGAATTACATAAACTTCAGCAGGCCTGTCGGGAATCGGCGCTGATGTTTATTGATATCGATAATTTTAAAGAAGTGAACGATCGTTTCGGGCATAAAGTCGGGGACGCGATGCTCGCCTCCGTCTCCGAGATTCTTCATATCGCCACGCGTCAGACGGATACCCCGGCGCGCCTCGGGGGCGATGAGTTTGTGATCCTGCTTCCGGATACCACCATCGAAGAGGCCCACGTGGTCGCGTCGCGCATTATGGAAGCCGCCGCGGTGATGGAAGATGTGGCGCAAGAAACCGTCAATTGTACGCTGAGTATCGGCATCGCCGGGGCCACCCGCGAGATGTTAAACGTGACCGACTGGCTGCAGGCGGCGGACAACGCGTTATATCAGGCCAAGCGCGGCGGTAAAAATCGAATTTTCGGCCACTGAAAAGTTTCCTGTTTAGGCTAAGCTATTAAAAAAGCTCAGTGTCAGGAGACATTATGAAAGCGCCCGCGATCCCGGCTAATGAATCAGACCGTCTGCTGTCTCTGCATGATTCCGGGCTTCTGGAGTCGAACAACCATCAGCCTTATGACCGCATCACCCGCCTGGCGAAGCGGATCTTTAACGTTTCGCTGGCGAGGATTAACCTCATCGACGAACGCTCGCTGGTGGCGCTTTCGGTAGAGGGGGCAGCCGCGTCCGTCGTGCCGCGTAGCCACTCGTTATGCGGCCACACGCTGCTCAATAACGCGCCGCTGGTGGTGCCAGATACCCGCAATGATACCCGTTTTGCCGATAACCCGCTGGTCGCGGGCCAGTCAAAAGTGCGCTTCTACGCCGGATATCCTCTGCGTTTACCCGACGGTTCCATTGCCGGAACCCTTTGCCTGCTTGATGAGTCTCCGCGAGAGTTCAGCCCGGGGGATATGACCGCCCTGAGCGATCTGGCTGCGCTGGCGGAAGACGAATTCGCCGCTGCCTGTGCGGCCACCACCGACGAGTTGACCGGGCTGTTTAACCGGCGCGGGTTCAATCAGTTTGCGGCCTTTGCTTTATCCGGTGCCCGCCGACGGGCAGAGCCCTTAACGCTGGCGTGGATGGATCTCGACCGGTTCAGACAAATCAACGACCGCTATGGCCACGCGGAGGGCGACGTGGCGCTCAAAGCGATGACCGAACTGATGCGCGCCTCATTTCGCGAAGCGGACCTGCTGGTGCGCTACGGCGGCGATGAATTCGCGGTCCTGTTTGCGGATACGGACGAGCAGGGCGCGTGGATTGCGATGCAATACCTCAACGAGCAGGTGGCAGAGTACAATCAGCGCGGGCTGCATCCCTGGAGCCTGACGTTTTCCTGGGGCGTTTGCGAATTCGATCATCAGCAAAATGATTTGAAGCGCTGGCTGCAGATCGCCCACGACAAAATCCTCGCCATGAAACAGCAGTACGGTGTCGGGGGCTAACATCATAAAAGCCTATGAGAGCCGCTCTTGCGTTAAATAATTGTTAAGGGCAATCTGAGGCGGTCACTTTACAAGGAAATCCCATGACCGCCTCCCTGCGCATTTACTCCCTTTCTCGGGACGACATTCTTCTTCATCTCGATTTGCTGGCTGAGATCCTCGAAAACTGCGTTAACGGCGGGGCGTCGGTGAGTTTTATGCTGCCTTTAACGCGCGAGAAATCCCGCCAGTTCTGGCAAGGCGTCGCGGAAAGCGTCGGTCGAGTGGAGCGCACCGTGCTGGCCTGTCGCGATGAGAGCGGGGAGTTTTTGGGTACCGTGCAACTCATTACCGATCAGCCGGAAAACCAGCCGCACCGGGCCGATGTCGCCAAACTGTTGGTGCATGAAAAAGCCCGTCGTCGCGGGGTGGCGATGGCGCTGATGGAAGCCCTGGAAGCGGTCGCTGTGGAGCAGGGGAAAAAGGTGCTGGTCCTCGACACCGCAACGGGCAGCGGGGCGGAGACCTTTTATCAGCGTGCGGGCTGGCAAAAAGTGGGCGAGATCCCGCGCTATGCCCTGATGCCGGACGGCGAAATGACCGCCACCTCGGTGTTCTATAAGTTTTTATAATATTTTTCACCATTTCGTCATGAGTTGATCAAAACAGGGTTTCATGGTCGGAAAGTTTGATAAGTTATTGGACCAATCTTATCGGGCTGTATGACTAATTAAAAAAGGAACCCCTTGTGAACACACTCAATCGTCGTGATTTTCCCGGTGCTCTCTATCCTGAACGTATCATCCAGTTCGGTGAAGGTAACTTTTTACGTGCGTTTATCGACTGGCAAATTGACCTGTTGAATGAGCACACCGACCTGAATTCCGGGGTGGTGATCGTCCGCCCCATCCAGAGCGATTTCCCGCCATCACTTAGCACGCAGGACGGTCTGTACACCACAATTATTCGTGGCCTGAATGAGAAAGGCGAAGCGGTCAGCGACGCGCGCCTTATCCGCTCTGTGAACCGCGAGATCAGCGTCTACAGCCAGTACGACGAATTCCTCAAGCTCGCGCATAATCCGGAGATGCGCTTTGTCTTCTCCAACACCACCGAAGCGGGTATCAGCTATCACGCCGATGACAAATTCGACGACGCGCCAGCGGTGAGTTATCCGGCAAAACTGACTCGTCTGCTGTTCGAGCGTTTCAGCCATTTCAACGGCGCAGCCGATAAAGGCTGGGTGATTATTCCGTGCGAACTCATTGATTATAATGGTGATACGCTGCGTGAACTGGTGCTGCGCTATGCGCAGGAGTGGGCGCTCCCGGCGGCCTTTACCCAATGGCTGAACGACGCCAACAGCTTCTGTTCCACTCTCGTCGACCGCATTGTGACGGGCTATCCGCGTGATGAAGTGGCAGCCCTCGAAACCGAACTGGGCTATCACGATGGCTTCCTCGATACCGCCGAACACTTCTATCTGTTTGTGATTCAGGGGCCAAAATCTCTGGCAGCCGAGCTGCGCCTGGATAAATTCCCGCTTAACGTGCTGATTGTTGACGATATTAAGCCGTACAAAGAGCGCAAAGTGGCGATCCTCAACGGCGCGCACACGGCGCTGGTGCCGGTTGCTTTCCAGGCGGGGCTGGATACGGTCGGTGAAGCGATGAACGATGCGGAAGTCTGCGCATTCGTCGAGAAGGCCATCTACCAGGAAATCATCCCGGTACTGGATCTGCCGAAAGACGAGCTGGAATCCTTCGCCAGTGCGGTGACGGGGCGCTTCCGTAATCCGTACATCAAACATCAGCTGCTGTCGATCGCGCTGAACGGCATGACGAAGTACCGCACCCGTATCCTGCCGCAGCTGCTGGCAGGGCAGAAGGCCACCGGTAAACTGCCTGCGCGACTGACCTTTGCACTGGCGGCGCTGATGGCGTTTTATCGCGGGGAGCGTAACGGTGAAAGCTATCCGGTTCAGGATGATGCTCACTGGCTGGAACGTTTCCAGCAGCTGTGGACTCAACACCACGATAAACAGATCAGCACCAGCGAGTTGGTCAAAGCGGTTCTCAGCGTCACTGAACACTGGGAGCAGGATCTGACAAAAGTGAGCGGATTGGTAGAACAAGTTACTCTGGATCTGGATGCGATTCTGCTGCAGGGGATGCGCGCGGCCGTTAAACCGCTGTGCTAATAACGACTCCCGGCTCCGGCCGGGTTTTGTTTAAACACATAATAGTTACAACATACTATGAATCCCGTTTTTTTAAATTACACTTCGGCATCGTGCGCTTTTTGTCTGGCAGTGAGAAAAGGGGCAGCAATTCCGTAACAAGCTTGCAACCGTGACGGCGATCACGTTTAATAGTCGCGCTCTTTATTGACCTGAAGCTGACTATGATTGTTCGTCCTCAACAGCACTGGCTGCGCCTGATTTTTGTCTGGCACGGTTCCGTTCTGTCTAAAATCTTTACCCGGTTGTTCCTTAACTTCCTGTTATCCATCGCTGTTATCGTGATGTTGCCGTGGTACTCATCGCTCGGTATCAAACTGACCGTTGCACCGTTCAGCATTCTCGGTGTGGCCATCGCGATCTTCCTCGGCTTTCGCAATAACGCTTGTTATTCGCGCTACGTCGAGGCTCGCCAGCTTTGGGGGCAACTGATGATAGCGTCACGCTCGCTATTTCGCGAGGTGAAAAACACGCTTCCGGACGATCCGCACCTGAATGAGTTTGTGCGCCTGCAAATTGCGTTCGCCCATTGCCTGCGAATGACCCTCAGAAAACAGCCGCAGGCGGACCAGCTTGCACGCTATCTCTCCCCGGCGCATCTGAAAGCGGTGATGAGTTCAAACTCGCCGTCGAATTGCATTTTACTGATCATGGGTGAGTGGCTGGCCGTTCGCCGCCGGGAAGGGCATTTGTCGGATATTCTGTTCCACAGCCTCAATAACCGTCTTAACGATATGTCGGTGGTGCTGGCCGGTTGCGAGCGCATCGCGAATACGCCGGTGCCGTTTGCTTACACCCTGATTTTGCACCGCACCGTTTATCTTTTCTGCATCATGCTGCCCTTTGCCCTGGTGGTCGATCTGCACTACATGACGCCGTTTGTCTCGGTGCTGATCTCCTACACCTTTATTTCTCTCGATGCGCTGGCAGAAGAGCTGGAAGAACCTTTCGGTACGGAAAATAACGACTTGCCGCTGGACGCCATCTGTAATGCCATGGAGATCGATCTGCTGCAGATGAACGACGAGCCGGAAATCCCAGCCCGCGTGTTACCGGACAGACATTACCAGCTCACGTAACGAACATTCAGGAACGCTGCAGGGCGTTCCACTCCTCACGAGTGATTTCCCACAGCTCCGAATCCAGCTCGCCGCAGACGTAAGCTTTCTTTTCGGTTCTGACCAGTCGCATCCCGCTGCTCGCTGAAATCCGCTGCGAACGTTCGTTGACGGCCGCTTTTGGCGCACGCAGCAGCGGCTTGTTCAGGGTATTAAACCAGAAGTCCGTCGCGGCAATGCTGGCTTCACGCATATATCCCTGACCCTGCCACTCCGGCGCCAGCCAGAATCCCCGGTTGTTATCTTCCACGTCGTACAGGCAGATCAGGCCCATCAGTTGGTCGGGGTCGTCTTTGCGACGTATCGTCCAGAACCAGGCCACGCCATTTTCCACATCCGGCAGGGCGACGTTATTGACGTAATTCGCCGCGCCATCGGGCGGATAGGGCCATGGCACGCTCGCCACCAGGTAGCGAACAATCTCCCAGCGCGGATATAGCAGCTGAATTTGCGACGCATCCTCCACCTCCAGCGGTTTCAGTAGCAGGCGTTCGGTGGTTAACGTTGGCGTCTTCACGGTTCGCATCTCCATTATTTGTCGTTATGTTTTTGTTTGCCTTCTGCTATTTTCATGATTATCACATTCTGTCGTGTCTGAATAGCCGAGGAAAATATGACCTTAAGACTGGCCGCACCGGAAGAGGCCGAAAGGCTCTGGCATGTTCGTAACCTGGCGATCCGCGCAGGCTGTCAGAGCAGCTACGCTACGGACGTGATTGCCCGCTGGACGCCGGACGCGATGCCTGAAAGCTATCGTCAGGTGATCGTCGACAATCCTTTTTACGTTATCGAAGATGAGAAGGGCGCGATCGTGGCCAGCGGCTATCTCGACCTTGAAGCCAACAGCGTGGAGGCCATTTTCACCGTCCCCGAAGCGGCCGGAAAAGGGTTGGCGGGGCGGATCATCGCGGCGATTAAAGTCGATGCCCGCGAGCGTGGCATTTCGCGATTAACGCTCTCTTCGACGCCCAATGCGCAGACATTTTATGAGAAACAAGGCTTTATGACGCTTGGCGAGAGCATTCATTATTCCAGAATGGCCGAGGCGGAGTTACGCTGTTTTAACATGGTCATGGATTTAACCGGCGAGGAGACAAAATGACAGTTTCGGTCAGGGCGTTAGATAAAGAAGATTATGCCGACTGGCGGCCGCTGTGGGATGGCTACACGGCGTTTTATGAATGTAAACTCGAAGAGTCCGTGACGGCCTCGACGTGGGAAAGGGCGCTGAACTCAGATTCGGCGCTGCTTTGCCGGGTGGCAGAAATCGACGGAAAAGTGGTGGGGTTTGCCATGTGCGTGCTTCACGAAGGGACATTTTCGAGCGCGCCGATCTGCTACCTGGAAGATCTGTTTGTCGATGAAACCGTTCGTGGGAGCGGTGCCGGAAAGGCGCTGATAGAGGCGCTGCAGGCGGAGGGTAAACGCGAAGGGTGGTCAATGCTCTACTGGGTGACGCGGCAAAACAACCCTGCGCGAAAACTCTACGACAAGTTTGTTACAGCGGACGATTTCGTCCGCTACCGCGTTTCGCTTTAAGTGACGCTTACGGCTCGCGACGTGCAACGATAAACAGCCGCGGGAAGGCCAGCAGTATCTGTCCGTTTTCCTGTAACGGATACTGCTGTTCCAGAAGTTCATGATAGCGTTCCAGATAGTTCTGCTGCTCGTGTTCGCTCAGCTCCTGCAACCACGGGCGCAATCCTGTCGCGCTCACCCAGTCAACGATCGCCTGATGAGAACTCATTTTGTGATAGTAGGTGGTGCGCCAGATATCCACGTCGCAGCCCGCGTCGGTCAAAATATCAAAATAGGCGTGAACACCGGGCAGCGGATCGCGGCTGCGGTCCGGAAAACCTTGCTCGTAGGCCACTTCCCGCATTAATACGTGTGAGGGTTCGTCGCGATTGTCAGGCATTTGAATCGCTAAAACGCCGTTCATTTTGAGCAGGGAAACCAGGTGTGGCAGCAGCTCATAGTGATCGGGGATCCACTGGAGCGACGCATTGGCATAGACCAGGTCGACCGAATGCGGCGGGCGATAAGTTTGGATGTTGGCTTCGATAAACTGACACTCAGGCAAGGCGACCCGCGCCTGTTCCAGCATCGCGGGGGAGTTATCCACGCCAACAATGCGTGCCGACGGCCAGCGCTGATGCAAAAGCGCGGTGCTGTTCGCCGGGCCGCAGCCCAGATCCAGAACATCCGTCACCTCGTTCAGCGCTACTCTTGCCAGCAACTCGGCGGCGGGACGGGTGCGTTCCGCGCCATATTGCAGATATAAAGAAGTGTTCCAGTCGGCCATCAGCGCATCTCCAGTTTGCGGGTTTCAGCAAGTGTAGATGATTTATGTTCAGGCGTTTAGCCAGGCCTGACCATCGGCTTTCATTTTTCGCTCTAATTCACTCCCGCGCGTGGCAAAAACACGCTTCACGGGGAAGCCGCTTTTTTCCAGCACGTAAGCCAGAGCGGCATACTCGCGCGGGTATTTCTCGGCCGTCGCCGTGTCGATTTCCACCAGTCCCAGCGGGAATGTAAAAGTGCCCATGTCGTAAATGCTCTGACGATGGAAGAGCTTCCAGACGCCATTTCGCTTCTCGACCAGATCGTAGAAACGGTTGTGGCCGTTACAGCCCACGTTCAGTTTGACGTTTTCACCGATAATGATGGCGTTGGTTTCGACAATCGCTTTGTCGCCGTTGAAGGTGATAATCGGATTGCCCATCAGATGCTTAGTGCGGATATCGGACGCGCCCATACGCTCCGAACCGCTGACAAAATCGCTAAAAAGCCCTTCAAACCAGGTGACTTCGATGGTGCCGTCAGGGTGAAACAGCGAACGCAGCTGATCCCATTCGTTTAAATCCCGGTGGATCCAGCCGTTAATCAGGTCGGTAATCTGCAGACGGTCTTCAACTCTGTTGTCCATTTTCGTGCTCCGGTACGTGAAAGATGTATGGAGTATTCACTCTGCCTTCGATAACATCCAATAGATTAAATTGACCGATTAATCATTTTTAATGATGACTGGAGAAGAGTGATGGATTTACGCCAGTTACGCTATTTTCTGGCCGTGGCGGAAGAGAAACACTTTGGCCGCGCAGCGCAGACCTTAAATATCGTGCAGCCTGCGCTCAGTATGCAAATTCGTGCGCTCGAGGAAGAGCTCGGGGGCGCATTATTCCTGCGAACCAGCCGCAGCGTCGAGCTGACCGAGGCCGGAAAACTGCTCGAGACTGAGGCGCGGCGCACGCTGGAACAGGCTGAGTTTGCTCGTCGTTCCGTCGAAAGATCTCTGCGCGGCGAAACCGGCACGGTGCGGATTGGCTTCGCAGGCAACGCCATTTTTAGCGGCAAACTGATGCGTGATTTAAGGCTTTTTCGTCAACACTATCTCCTCTACGACGCGCACGATACTCACGAAAAACTGTACCTGATGTTAAGCCAGAAACTGAAACATGACCTTCGAATTGCGCATCGTTCTGACAGTTCGCTCAGCGTTCTGGCGCATGCCGCCGCCGGACTCGGCCTGGCGCTGGTTCCCGAGCCGTTGCAGCAGGTCAATATTCCTGGGCTGGTTTACCGCAGTCTGAATGATTCGGAGATGACGGCTAATCTGCTGATGATCAGCCGTGATGGCGAAACGAAGGGTGCGGTAAAGGCGTTTCTGTTACTGGCGAGCCAGGACGCGTCTTTGATGACAATAGTGTAGACCTGGAGCCGATATGGAGCGGTACCGATGATAGTTTTAAGGCTGTTAGCAATCAGGATAAGGATGACCACAAACCGGTGGATTCTGTCTGGGTTATGGTTGGTGCGCATAATGTATATTATGTTAAATTCAATATGTAAGATAAACAACGTCATACCTCACCGTGGCTCCCCGGTCCCTCTGAGCCCTGAGCGCCAACAGTCCCACCTTCCCTGCACCTGTTAAGCCACCCAGGCTTTAGCAATCAAGACTGATGTTAAACATAAACCACACCATGAACCCAATCGCATTCAGCAGTTGAAAACCCGTCGTGACTAACAGCGAGTGCACGATGAGATTTTTAACTATGGCGTAATGCACTTTCCCCGTTCTTCTGGCATCGGGCGAACGCTTACCATCTTCCTCTTTGTTAGCACCAGGATTCCCCAATGGACTACTGGGCGGCGCCAGAACTTCCGACTCGTGGCTTACGTCGTCTGATGGTTGAACTCCGCAGCATTGGAGATTTAGCACATATCCTTTCCCTGGCACTGTTTTGATAACTGACTGGTTTTTGCCGTCATCCCCAAGAAATGTGCGTAAAGCATGTATCGCGTTGGTCAGGCTGTTTAGCCCTACAATCCTGTCATCCCAGACGGTCTCGAGCAGATAATCTTTTTGACATAAGGTACCCGCGTTTTGAATGAGCACGCAGAGTAACTTAAACTGGAACTCGCCCACCTTCACTTCTTTGCCTGTCGCAAGATGATAAAGAGTTCCAGTGTCGAGGTTGATCAGCCAGCCATTAACAATATTATATTTCATCAGCCTGTCGATGTTTCAGAAAGGAATGCATGGGATATGAATTAAAGGACAAAAACATGTTGTTGTCGGCGATGAAGTGTTCGGAAATAATCCATATCAATACATTCAGACAATAAACACTCAATGATAAACAAAGAAGCCAAAAATAATATAATCAGTAAAATCTGCTTTTTAAGACTACGCATATTGAACGCTGAGCTATTGAAAGGTGAAAATCAAAATATGATTTAAAGCGCAGGCAATATAGCATCGTTTTTTAAACAGGAGCTAAACAGCGTTAATGATATAGACTAAAAATAAAAAAGGCATTGTAAATCCTGCGCTTTTTTACTTAAATAAACATAAGGCTGTTTATAGAAGATTGTTATAGGTAATGTTGTATTGTTTTCATTTACTTTGCATGCTTTATATTTGAGTGTTAACGTTCTGTATAATAATATAAACACCACAGTAAACTATTTTCTGCCGACTTTCATAAACAGGCAGAGAGGAAGGTTATGCCTCCCCTCTGCCCCTTGCTTTCAGTATCCTAACTCAATATTCAGCGGGGGGATTCACGATGAACAATCACCCTATTCTTCCCGGCCTGTTTGGCTTCATACAACGCAACGTCAGCTTTCTCTACCAGAGCGTGCAGATCCTCGTCATTGCGACAGGCCAGGCCGCAGCTGAACGTCAGTACCAGATCTGCCTCTCTCCACTCACGCTCAGAGACCTTTTGTCGCCATTGGTTTAGATATTCCAGAGCTTGGGTCTCATCCATATCGAGAAAAAGTATGACGAACTCTTCACCGCCGTAGCGATAGGCGCTGATTCCCTCACGAATCCATTCTGTTGCAGAGCTTCCAATATAAGTGAGGATTTTATCCCCAACGGGATGACCGTAGGTGTCGTTAACGGATTTAAAATTATCAATATCGATAATGGCCAGATGTATCCGCTGATTCTTTTTAATGTAATGCGTGAAGTCTTCTTCCAGCTTTCTTCGGTTATAGAGACCCGTTAAGGGATCTGTTCTGCTCTGGGTTTCAATATCATTGAACTCGGCAGTCTTGTTTTGGATCTTAGTAAAGATAGAGCTAATATCGTGTGCCTGCGTATTCACATCTGCCCCATCAAGACCGTAACTGATTCGCATCATCACGTTGGCGACATAAAGCTTACAAATCAAAGCAAGCCCGACGTAGTAAATGAGGCAGGAAATAGCGATAAAGATGAGTGCATTTAATGATGAATTGACTATTCGTTTAAATTCGTCATTATGAAGTGTAATAATAGTTATCCATTCAGGATTGGGATTAATACTGTAGTGGACATGCATTTCTGTCACGTCGTCATAGAAAAAACCGCTCACATCATGAAACTTCGGCATCCAGTGTGTGGGCACACTTTCTCTCAATAGCTTGCGTGGGTTTTCATGAAGTATATAAGTACCATTCCTGTCCACGACAAAGGGTGAACTATTATAGGGGGACTGGATATTCTTCAGCCCCAGGGAGATACTGGCCATATCTAGATCAAAGGCGACGCTGCCAATTTTATTCCTGTTGATATCAAACAAATTCATTGCCGCCGCGACTCGTTTCTCTCCGGATTCATTTCCTTCTGCATCCAGCACGTTATAGGCAAGAGTATGGAATATTTCCCCCTCCCGGGTATTATGCGGAAACCATGGACGATCTGTCGGTGTTTTTATCTTTGACAAATGTTCAGGAATAACCCGAAATTCTCCGTCGGAATTGTAAAGCATGGCATTCAGGAAAAGGT
This sequence comes from Lelliottia sp. JS-SCA-14, assembly GCF_035593345.1. Lineage (NCBI taxonomy): Bacteria > Pseudomonadati > Pseudomonadota > Gammaproteobacteria > Enterobacterales > Enterobacteriaceae > Lelliottia > Lelliottia sp. JS-SCA-14. The sequence goes on from NZ_CP141606.1 coordinate 2,442,661, forward strand.
CGTGGGCATTCAAAAACTCATGGACCACATTGACGATCGGACCACCGCGATCGTTAATATTAAACTGGCTGTCTTTTCTTAACGCAAGTGATTGTATTCGTTGAAATGACTCATCAATGCTGCGCAGATAGGTCTTGATTGATTGTTGTGTTGTATTATGAGCGGTGTACCTGAGTGACTCATGAACTACCGAAGTCATTTTTATTTTACTCTCATAGTAAAACCACCCGCAGAGCATCAAAAACGGTATGAACATGATGAATAAAACAAGGTTGAGTAATTTGCCTAAAGCGTTTTTTTTATAAAGCAACATTATAATTGACAGTGTAGTTTCATATGAAAGTTCGGCATATTAAACGCACTGTAATGCGTATTCAAGGCAAAATTCCCCACGCCAGCGGGAATGAGCTCAAGGCATTAGTAACACTTCATAGTTATAACTTTAATTAATAAATGTCAAAGAGACAGAAACATAAAGAATAGACACAATAGGCGATAAAAGGTCACCATTACGCCTGATGGTAAAATGCATTAAAAATCAGCCAGTAACTTCACATACACTAACCCCAGACTCTTAGTTTCATCCAGCCGCCAGGGCGAAACCCTGGATGAGCCCCAATGAAAAGATTAGAAATTTTAACATTCAGCATCTGCGCTTTCCTCTTGGCTAGCTGCCTGATGGCTTTATTATCATCAATAAAATAGCCATCGTTCTGCACTGGCGGTAAACGAGTATGCAGGCCAGACGGCAGTAGTTGACCTACTGCCGACAAAACACCGACGGCGATCGGCTGGTATAGAACTGCCATGTGCTGCTGTTGAGCCGCAGTATGCTGAAATAGAACGGTTCTTTTGCCTTCAGGTAAAAATCGGGCAGCGTCCTGAGGAGTAAAGGGTTTATCGTCGCCCCACCCTCACTGGACGCGACATTTTCTGATTCGAGGAAGTAATCGTCATCTTTGCGGGTGAAGGTAAACCAGACGTTCTGATTAATTGGCATCGTCTCGGCATGACTATCGGTAATTTGTCCGCGCAAAATAGCGACTCCGCGGGTACCGTTGAAAACGTATCTGACGGAAATATCGCCGCGAATATCCGGATACTCCATGACCATTTCCCCGGAACAATTGAAATGCGATCGCTGCCAGTTCTCGAACATTAACATCCCAACAATTGTCAAGATTACGGCGACAATGATGAAAATCACCCATTTAATATTACGCACCCACATTTCTGGACTCCGTGAAATAATAATGTGTTACGCAGTCATTATCACGCCAGCGACTATATTGCTGGCGACAGGTTAATGCCGAGATGCGCGGAAAATTGGGATACATCGTGAGATAAATCCAGGGGTAACTGTGACAGTCGAGCTGGCTTGCCTTTATAAACTGCTGATGCTTATCAAAATTCAGCACGTCCTGATTCCCATACCAGTGACACCCCTTCACCACGCTCAGGGGCTCATAGCGGCTCAGCCTCGAATCGAACTGTGCCTGCCAGGTGACGATACCGGCCACAATGCAGCTTACCGCTGCGGCCAATACCCACCAGAGCAAACGCCTGCGCGGCGCAATCGGCGCGGCTTCCATCGCTGAAACAGGCTCAGTCAACGGCTTTTCGCTGCGAGGCTCTTCGGCCTCCTGCTCCACCACGTTCAGCTGCCGTTCCAGGCGGATGCCGACTTTCGGCACGGTGACGATCAGCTCTTCATTGAGACCAAGCTCTTTAAACGCGCGCCGCAGCAAGGAGATGTTTTGATAGAAGGTATTATTTGTGACCTGCGCCCCATTAATAAACCAGACGTGTTCAAAAAAATAATCGCGCTCAATGACCTGGCCCTGTTGCTGAATTAACAGGTATAAACAACGCGCTGCCGGATTACTTAACGCAATGCGTTTCGTTTCATCGGATTTTGCGTGTAAGACGTTTCGCTCCGGACTGAATATGACAGCGCCGTTGAGCAAAAAAACTTTTGCCATCTTGATCCCTGAATGTGGATTTTTGTCAATTTAGCTGTAGTAAGTTCATTCCTGGTTAATTTACGACAGCTGAAAATCCCCAACGATTTCCTTCATCGTTAATCACCACAAAGTTTATCGTATTATTCCGTCTTTCAGGAGGTGCAGAATTAAAAATCATGCTCCGTGAATGCGGTAAAACCACTATTCCACCTGTGGAATAGTCTCCGAATGAAACCTCAGCCAGAGTTATGTTCCAGGAACTATCATTTACAGCATGAATCATGCCGCCTTCATAGCGAAAACTCAGAAGATTGATGGATTTTTCAGTCAACACGCCTGTATTTTTCGGTCGCCATAGGACTTTAAGCTGATTTCTTAGCGTAAGGCGCACTTTTTCACCAGTTGGCGCGTTCTTCATCTCCGGTGGAATTTGATAAACGTTGAGCCAAAACAGGGACTCACGATCCTGAGCCAGTCCCTTACCCGTGGTCATGATCCGCAGTTCACGCTGTTCGCCCGGCTGAATTTTGAGGACCGGGGGCAGCACCACAAAAGGCGCACTGGCCTGGGATGGCCCCTTCTCTGGCGCTCCGTCATCCACCCAGCTCTGCACCACCACCGGATAATCACCGTCATTCACCAGCATCACCGTGCGCTGTGTCTCGCCGTGGTTGAAGACGACGCGGGTGGTGCTGATATTGACCGCGGCCTGCACGCTGAACGCCAGCAGCAAGACGCTACTGAATACGCAGTAAAACCTGGACATGTGACTGATAACTCCCCGCCGTTAAGGTATCCGCCCCAAAGCTCGCCAGACGCGCTTCGAAGGTTTCGCTGTAATAGTTCACGCCGTCCTGGCTACCGTTTTTCTGCGTATTGCTGCCAATAACGGGCATCCAGCCGCCTTCCGAGCCGCTGCCGGGCGTAGTCACCGCCATAAAATTCACCGGATTTCCGGCCCGATACACCTGCACGCCCACGCCGCGGGCATGTCCGGGCGCGCCGTATTGCGCATCGAGTAGCCAGGTCACGGTTTTACCGGTGATCAGGTTAAAACCCCAGGCGCTGTTGACGCTGCTTTCCGGGGCGAGTAACCCCATCGCCACGTTGCTTTTTCCCGTCGCCACGCCCGACACCACCGTCGATTCGCAGGCGAAGCCAATCTGGAACGGCGCGGAGGAGTACTCTCCGCGTTTCAGCTGCGCCACCGAGATAACCGGCAGATGCACCACCGGGGTGAAGTCTGTCACCTGGCACATCGCCGCACGTTTAACGGTGATCCCGTTCCCGTAAAGGCTAATCACCGACGGCCAGTCGTTGGCCCACCCCGCCCAGTTACCGCCGCGATGCGGCTGCCCGATCTTAATATCCCAGGATAACGTCCCCGGCCCGCGAAATACCACGTAGGCATTGGGGTTCACATAGCTGTTGTAGCTGGCGGACTGTGCCTGGTTGGCGTAATAGCGCGTATCCAGGGTTTTGATCAGCTCCGCGCTGATCGTTGAGAAATTCTTGGCCTTAATCAGGAAATTGCCGTTGGTGTCGCGATCCAGGTTTTCCATCGGACGCTGCTGCCAGCTGTCGGTGAACACGCTTCCCGTTGCGTCATGGGTCAGACGCAGCGCCACATTTTTCATGACCGTCAGCCTGGCGCCCGGCACATCCGTGGCTTCATACCAGCCCGCATAGGCATCATCGCCGTTGGTGGACCAGGCTTCATACAGTTGCCCTGCGGTATCTGGCGTACAGCGGAAAAAGACCTGTTCCGGATCATACCCGCCGCCTTTGTGGGCGTAGGTGGTAAACGGAATTCCGCCGCCGGAAGTGAGGATCGTCCCCGCAGGCTGAAAACTGTTATTGCTGGTCACGTCGACAGACTTACTCAGCCCCGGCAGCAGCCCGTTCCAGGCATCATTTCCGCCGCCGGATCGCCAGTCATTGGCGACGCCGTCCGATGCATCGCTCAGCCGGTGCGTTCCCTGCGCGCCGCTGCTTCCTGTTTTGTAGGGATAGATAATGTATTCGCAGGCGGCCTGCACGCCCGGGGAAAGCAGGGCCAACAGCAGGAGAAATCGTCTCATGATCGTCCTTTCACTTCGCAGGCCAGCGTTAATGCAATCAGAGGCTCTGCGCGTTGTTGTTCGTTAAGTTTCCACGGCAGCGAGCAGTCGCTCCCGTCGATCGTCAGTCGCCCCTGCTCGTCTTCTACGCGGGCATAGACCTGATTTCCCTGCGCAACCATCCCCACGATGCGACCACGTTCATCGATCACCGATGCCCCTACCGGAAACGTGACATTGTCACTTACCGTAATGAGTAACGGGTACCCCGAGAGTGTCGCAAAACGCAGTTTGACGGCGGCTCCGGCCATCGGCGCGATACGGCGCTGGCTCTCCTGGAGCTCCGCGCTGGTGTTCATTGCGCTGCCATCGAGGGTGACGTTGTTATAGCGATAAGGCGTTAAAGACGGGACCAGTGCGTAACCCCCGCTGTTGACCGTCGCGCCCTGCCCGCCGCCGACTCTGGCCCCTTGCGCGCCGGGCGCTTCCACCAGGGCGAAGGTGTCGCCCACCCACGGACCCGCGACAACGCCGTGACGATGCACGACGACCGCTCCGCGCACGCCTGCGGTCCACTGCTGATAGTTTTGCGCCTGCGACACGCTACCGTTCAGCGTGCCGAAGGCGGTGTTTTTCTGTAACGATCCGCTCCAGTCGGTCACATCGCTGGCCTCACCCTGCCCCTGCTGCCAGCCCGTGGAGAGCGCATAGTTGAGGGTTTCATCGCGGTCGAGTGCGCCGGAGATCGCCACCTGCGCATTGCGCCCGGCCTGCCGGGCCTGGCTTGCAGACAGTGCCAGCGTGTGCTCGCGTTCGCCAAAGCTGAGCGGTACCGAGAGCGTCAGCGTCGCCACATTCTCTTTTTGCGCCTGGGTATTCTCCCCGCTGCGCCACCAGGTGTCCTGCCGACTGAAAGAGATGCCAAGCGTCACGCGGCCAATGGTGGTGTTGTACCCGGCCTGCAGCTGGTTACTATTTCCACGGCCACCGTAATAATCCATCATCGAGCCAGAGACCCACAGATTGCCGTAGCCGCCCAGCGTCTGGTTCAGGGTAGCGGTAAACTGGTTGCGCTGGCGCAGGGTGTCCGAGCGCCACTCCTTATCCCCCCCGATGACGCTTCGCTCGCCCAGCACATCGCCGTAGTCACGGTAGCCCTCGGTTGAATAGCGATATCCCGCCAGCGCCACGTGGGTGCCGGTCGGACTGAAGGTCTTGCTCCAGTTGGTTTGCAGACGCCATCCACTCAGGGACTGAGACGCAATCCGCGCCCGTGACCCGGTAAGATCAACGCCAAAAGCGCCGAGTGTGGTCGCCAGCACGCCGCCGATCAGCAGCGCCTGGTAATCGTCGCCGATCCGCACCGCGCTGTTCGCGGTGAGCAGATTGCTCATCCCGCGCTCCAGCGTGAAGTCGGCGAACAGACCGTCGGCGGCGCTGTAGTCCCGGGTTTTGCCCGCGACCAGACCATAGCGCCAGACGCCGGGGCGCAACGACAACGGCACGCTGGCGTAGGGCACCGTGTAGCCGCTCTTTTTGCCGTCTGCCCCGGTGATTTCAACCTGTAGATCGCCGTCCCAGGCGGTATTTGGCAAATCATCGAGCACAAACGGCCCTTGAGGCACGCTGGTTTCATACAGCGTACGGCCATTTTGCTTGACCACCACCCGCGACGGCGTTGATGCCGTACCGCGCACTTCGGGGGCGTAGCCGCGCCGCGACTGGGGCCACATCCGCTGATCGGTTTCCAGCTTGACGCCGGTAAAAGCCATACTGCCGAGCAGATTGCCCGGCGTGTAACTTTCCCCGACGGTCAGCACGCTTTCCAGTCTGACGATCGGATGCTGAAGCCATGTTTGCAGTGCATCCCAGCGCTGCGTTTCGCGGTAGTCATCGCGCCGCCAGTTCGCAGAAGACTGCTGGCGGAACTGCCAGCTGCCGAGGTTAAATCCGCTGCTGAGGCCGAGCCAGCCGTAATCGCTCTGCTGGCCGCCGTTTTTGTTGTGATAGACGTGCAGGTTATAGTTGCTAAACAGCACACTCTCACCGCTCTGCCATTGCGAGGGTGGAACATAATCCTGCGGGGTGCGCTTAAGCGAGGCCTGGGGCACGCTCAGATTGAGGCGCAGCAAGCCCTGATCGAACGTCCACTTTCCGCCGCTAACGCGAAGTTCAGGCGCAAGACAGCCATCAGACGGTGCATTTTCCGCCGCAATAACCCCCTGCTCATCCCAGA